>DASZQV010000027.1:0-220370 GCA_035549495.1 Rhizomicrobium sp.
TCTGGTCGAGTGTTGCTTCTCAAAGCTCAAGCAGTTCAGACGCGTCGCAACCCGATACGAGAAAACAGCCAGAAACTTCCTCGCCGTCATCACGATCGCAGCCATAATCCTATGGATCAGATAAGTGTCCACACCGCCTAGGGCTCGGCGCTCGCGCTGAGCGTCACCGGCGTCGTGGTGTTGGGCGCGCTCGGCAGCGCGGAGAGATCGGTCTTGGCCTGGACGAGCATCTCGGGCGTGATCTCGCCATGCGACATCGCCGCGATCTGGTTCAAGGTCATGTGCTTGAACGAGCCGTACATCGGATGCTCGCGCATGCCCGGGAAGTCCTTGTCCAGCACGGCGCAGCCCTGAGAGGTCTGGGCGATCTTCTCGATCGGCATGTCGAGCGCGGAGGCGGACGAATCGGTGGTGGTTGCGATGGCCGGCGTCGCGTCGGTCGATTGCGCGAATGCTGCGAAAGGCACCAACACCGAAATCAGCAACACCGCTTTCGACAACATCTGCGAGCTCCGTACGACTCACATGCGAGTCCGATATTAGAACGTTCCGTCCGCCAAAAGGTTGCCGCAATTGCATTTGTCGGCTTAAGCTCGCGCGCATGGGCGGGACGAAAGCGGCATGTCTGGCGTTGGGCGCAGCTCTGCTGCTGGCCGGCGCCGCGCTTGCGAAGCCGTCCTCGCCGGACGACGACGAAACGAAATGTCCGAAGGCCGCGATCTGCGGCAGCGTCGCGCGGCCGCTCGATCCGTCGGGCGAGGTGAAGGGCGAGGTCCGGCTGGCCTGGCGCCTTTATCGCCACAGCGATTCGACCGCGAAATTCGCCGGCACCATTGTGGCACAAGAGGGCGGGCCGGGCTTCGCCTCCATCGGCTCGAGCTTCGGCTACAAGCTGCTGTTCGAGCCGCTGCTCGCTGATCACGACCTGCTGATGATCGATGCCCGCGGCACGGGCTCCTCGGCGATCCGCTGCCGCAGCGTGCAGCATTCGCCCATGCGCACGCCGCGCGATGTCGGCGAGTGCGGGCGCGCGCTCAAGGGCGCCTCGGTGCTCTACGGCACCCGGCTCGCGGTCGACGACATGATCGCGGTGCTCGATTCGCTCGGCATCGACAAGATCGATTATTACGGCGACAGCTACGGGACATTCTTCGGACAGGTGCTGTCGGCGCTCTATCCGGAGCGCCTGCGCAGCGTCGTGCTCGACAGCGCCTATCCGGTGATCGGCGAGACGCCCTGGTACACCAACGCCGGCAAGGTCGTGCGCCGCGGCTTCGAGGACGCGTGCAAGCGCGCGCCCTATTGCGCGGGCCTTCCGGGCTCGTCGCTGGACCGCATCCGGGGGCTGGTGCGCCGGCTGCACGATGCGCCGATCAGCGGCCGCGCACCCGATGGCGAAGGGCGCAGGCGCAGCGTCACCGCCGATCCGGGCAGCATCGGCAACATCCTCTATGCCGGCACATCGGGTCCGGTGAACACGCGCGACCTCGACGCTGCGATTCGCGCGCTCGACGCGGGCGACCGCCGCCCGCTGCTGCGCCTCGTCGCCGAGAGCAACGCCAACGAAGATCCGACCGATCCGAACGAGTACAGCTATGGCCTGTTCTCGGCGGTCAGCTGCATGGACTACCAGCAGATCTACGACATGAATTCGCTTCCCGGTGCGCGCCGCGACCAGCGCCGCCTCGCGCTGGAAGAGCAGCGGCAGAGCGATCCCAAGATCTACGATCCGCTGTCGATTGCCGAGTTCCAGACCGTGCCGATCGACATCAGCGTGCTCAATCTGTGCATCGACTGGCCGATCGGGAACCCGCCCTATGCGCCGGGCAAGCCGATCCCCGACGGCAAGCCGTTCACCGCCGCGCCGACGCTCGTTCTCAACGGCGAGCTCGACATGCTGACCACGGCGGCCGAAGGCGCCATCGTGACCGCGCAATATCCCAACGGTCGGCAGATCGTCGTCGCGAACTCGTTCCATGTCGACGCGGTGTTCGACCCCAACGATTGCGCCCAGCAGATCGTGCGCCGCTTCGTGACGACGCTCGATCCGGGCGATGTCACGTGCGCCGCGAACGTCCATCCCGTGCGGCTGGTCCCGTTCTTCGCCGAGCGCGCCGCCGACGCGATCCCGGCCGCGCCCAAGGACGGCAACACGGCGAGCAAGCACCAGCTCTCTATCGTCTCCGCGGCGGTGCAGACGGTGGGTGACGTGCTGGCGCGCTGGAACATCAACTACAGCGGCCATGGCGCGGGGCTGCGCGGCGGAAGCTGGAGCTATCGCCAGCCCGATTGGGTGGCGCGGTTCAAGCTCACCGGCGTGCTCTGGACGAAGGACCTGCCGGTCTCCGGCACGGCCGTGTGGGATCAGCGCGACGGCTCGGTGCGGGCCGATCTCGCCTTCGGCAACACCAGGCTCAAGGCGTCCTGGAACGACCGCGATGTCGACGCGGTGGCGACGATCCGCGGGACGGTCGGCGACCGGACCGTGCGCGCGACGATGCCTGCTCCTTGAGGTGGCCCTTGAAATGGATCACCGCCCGGAAGCGACGCGCGAACGCCTCGTCGATTTGCGAGCGCAGATTCGTCGCCAGAATCACGATGCCGGGAAAGTCCTCGATCCGCTGCAGCAGATAGGCGGTCTGCTGGTTCGCGGCGCGGTCGGAGCTGCGCTTGGCGAACAGCGCGTCGGCCTCGTCGAAGAACAGGATCGCGCCCTTCTTGAAGACGATTCGCTTCAGGATGGGCCGCTTCGAAAGATCGATGCGGCGCACCGCGATCCCCAGCGCCTGGCCGAGCAGCGCCGCGGCCAGCCGCTTGCCGGGGCCGGGTCCGTCGAACAGCACCGTGAGCCTGTCTTGATGCCTGGCCCAGCGCACGATCTCGCCGACCTGCTCGAGCACGCGCGCGTCGAGGAGGTCGTCGGCCCAGTCCGGTGGAATCGTCCAAGCTCGCATGGCGGGATGATAGCGTTTCCGTGGCCGTTGCGCTAAGGGGTGCGCCATGAAATGGCCCGCCACCCGCATCAGCGCCTCGTCGCCCAAGAGCTTCGGCATGTACGAGAAAGCCGCCAGGCTGATGGCGGCCGGCGCCGACCTGATCCATCTCGAAGTGGGGATGCCGAGCTTCGACACGCCCGCCCATATCAAGCAGGCGACGATCACAGCCCTCGAAGGCGGCATGGTCCATTACGGCGATTTCCGCGGCAACCTCGCGCTGCGCCGCGCCATCGTCCGCCGCCTGGCCGCGCACAACGCGCTGACCGTCGGCGAGGACGAGGTGCTCGTCACCAACGGCCTGACGCATGCCTCCTATGCGGCGTTCATGGCGGCGATCGATCCGGGCGACGAGGTCATCCTGCTGTCGCCGCACTATCCCCAGCACGTCAACAAGATCGAGCTCGCCGGCGGCAAGGTCGTGCTGGCGCCGCTCGATGCCGCGAACAATTATGCGATCGATGCCGCAGCCATCGAGGCGCGCATCACGCCGAAGACGAGGATGATCTGCCTCGTCAATCCGGCGAACCCGACCGGGCGCGTTTATGCGCGCGCCGAATTGGAGGCTTTGGCGGCGCTCGCGATCGAGCACGACCTGCTCATCCTGTCGGACGAGGTCTATGACGTCATCGTCTATGACGGCCACCGGCACATCTCCATCGCATCGCTGCCGGGGATGTTCGAGCGCAGTTTCTCGCTGTTCGCCTTCACCAAGGCCTATGCGATGGACGGCTGGCGCATCGGCTGGCTCGCGGCGCCGGCGCGCTTCATGCCGGCGCTGATGAAGATCACCATGAACGACGTCGCCCATGTGAACGTGTTCATCCAGGAAGGCGCGCGCGCCGCGCTCGAGGGCGTGCAGGACGCCGTCGTCGCGATGGTCGAGGAAGACAAGCGCCGCCGCGACCTCGTGGTGCGGCGCATGAACCAGATGTCGGGCGTGCGCTGCGACGCGCCGGAGGGCACGATCTATGCCTTCCCCGACATCTCGGCGACGGGCAAGTCCTCGCAAGAAGTGGCCGACGAGATCCTGGAGCGCTGCCACGTCGTCACCGAATCCGGCACCTTCTACGGCGCGGCGGGCGAGGGACGGTTGCGCGTCTGCTTCGGCGCCGAGCCCTATGAGCGCATCGAGGCGGCGCTGGATCGCATGGCGCGCTATTTCGCGGAAACGACGTCATGAGCAAAGCGGCGGACGATCTCGATCGCTGGATGCGCGGCGCCTTCGTGGCGATGAACACCGAGCTGGAGGAGCTTTATTTCGCGCAAACCGACCGCGCGAACGTCGAAGGCGTGGGCGACGCGATCAAGGCGCGGCTCGCGGAGGAGGGCAGGGCGCTGATCCGTCCGCTCGCCGCCGAAGGCAACACCAATGAAGGTTTCGACCGCGCCTTCGACGTGCTCGGCAATCTCGGGCTGTTCATGGCGGCGCTGCGCCGTCACGAGCTGACCAACCCGGCGCGCGAGACCGCGTCGCCGTTCCACGAGGCGTCGGCGCTCGGCCTGCACATCGGCGCCTCGCTGGGCGTGACGCCGCGCTTCGCGACCGCGCATCTCGCCACCCACAACCGCGCGATCGACGGCGTGCAGAAAAGCTTCACGTCGCTCGCCGACGAGTTCGTGTTCATCGACTACAACACCATGGGCATCCTGGCCTACAAGCGCGCGGCCGATGCCTTGATGCGCATCCCGCCGCTCGGCATCTCGAACCGGTCGACGCGCATGCTGCTCGAGAACGCGCGCGACGCGCTCAAGGACGTGGCGGCGACGAACCGGGTCCTGTTCGAGCGTCTCGACAAGGACCGGTTCTTCTATAGCGTCCGGCCCTACTACAAGCCTTATCGCGTCGGGCGCCAGGAATATCGCGGCGCCAATGCCGGCGACTTCTCGGGCATCAACCAGATAGACCTGCTGCTGGGCTTGGCCCGCGCCAACGATCCGAGCTATTCGCAGCTCCTGATCGACAAGATGCTGTTCATGATCCCCGAGGATCAGAAGAGCCTGCGTGCATGCTTGATTTACGTGCCGCTGCTCGATCAGTTCCTGGACGCGCTGCCGCAGGCCGCGGACAAGCAATGGTTCCAGGACAACGCCAAGGCCTTTCTCGCGGTCTGCGATGCGCACGGCTTCGCCGCGATCCAGCACCACAACCAGCTCTTCGACAGCTTCATCGTGAAGATGTCCGACGCGCTGGACGAGAAGCATCACGAGCAGCTCACCGCCAGCGGCCCGCCGCTCCCCGTCCTCGCCAAGGCCCTGGAGCGCCTGCGCGACCTCCGCGCCGCCGCCAAGCGCGACGACCTCGAGACCGCGCACGACCAGCTGGAGACGCTGCGAAGGGCGGTGGAGGGCTAGACAGCGATCCGGTCGCGTTGCAGCTCGCTCGTTTCGACAAACTTCGTGCAACTGTCGCGGAATTCGGATGTGGTGTTGGGATTTCCGAAGCCGAACACGACCAGCCCCTTTTCCCGGATTCGGTTGGCGAGATGCGTGAAGTGCGCGTCCGAAGAGACGATGCAGAAGCCGTCGAACTGATTGCTGATCAGAAGCTCCGTGGCATCCATGATCAAGGCGATGTCGACGGCGTTCTTCGTCACGTTGAAAACCTGCCGCGCGACGATTGCGTGCTTGGCGACGGGAGCCATCCACGTCTTGACGCACGGATTGGTGAAATCGCCGTAGACACGGCGCAGGCGCGCCTTCCCTCGCTCGGCAATGTCCGCGAACAGTGCGTCGGCGATATGTCCCGAGATGTTCTCGCCGTCGATCAGCACGGCCAGCCGAAGCTTCAGCGCCATGGAATTCAATCCTATTCCCCGATAGGCTAGGCGGAATGTATGGATGAGCCATGAAGATCAAGCTCCACAGACACGACCTGCCCGACGGGCTCGACCTCGGGCCGGTGGTGGCCATCGACAGCGAGACGCTCGGCCTCAACCCCTATCGCGACCGGCTGTGCCTGGCGCAGCTGTCGTCGGGCGACGGGGTGGCGCATCTGGTGCAGTTCGCGGCCGGCGGCTTCGCGGCGCCGAACCTGAAGCGCATGCTCGGCGACCCGAACACGATCAAGCTGTTCCATTTCGCACGCTTCGACATGGCGATGTTCCGCCGCCATCTGGGCGTCATGACGGCGCCCGTCTATTGCACCAAGATCGCCTCCAAGCTGGTGCGCACCTATACCGACCGCCACGGGCTCAAGGACCTCGTGAAGGAGCTTCTGGGCGTCGACATGTCGAAGGAGCAGCAGAGTTCCGACTGGGGCGCGTCCGAGCTCAGCGACAAGCAGCTCGCTTACGCGGCCAGCGACGTCGCCCATCTCCACCGGCTGAAGGAGGCGCTCGACGGCATGCTGGCGCGCGAGGGCCGCACGGCGCTCGCCAAGGCGTGCTTCGACTTCCTGCCCGCCCGGGTCGAGCTCGATCTCGCCGGCTGGCCGGACACCGACATTTTCGCGCATTAATCCCAGCTTTACCGCGGCGTTTTGCGCTGCTTGAACGACTCTGCGGCTTACGCCAGAGTTGGCACGAATTTCGCGTATCGGTATGATGCCAGCCAATATCAAAACCCTGCCGAAAGACCATTCGCGCGGCGACGCCGCAGCAGCGCGGCGCGTTTTCGACACCGCCGGCGAGGCGATCCGCGCGCTCAGCGAGACGCTGAACGGCGAGTTCTCGCGCGCCGTCGACGTCCTGCTTTCGGTCAAAGGCCGGGTCGTGGTCAGCGGCATGGGCAAGAGCGGCCACATCGCGCGCAAGATCGCGGCGACCCTCGCCTCCACCGGCACGCCGGCGCAGTTCATCCATCCCGCCGAGGCGAGCCATGGCGATCTCGGCGCGCTGACGCGGCAGGACGCTTTGCTGATGCTCTCCTGGCGCGGCGAGACCGCGGAGCTCTCGGATCTCATCACTTACGCCAAGCGCTTCCGCATCCCGCTGATCGGCATGGCGAGCAACGCCGAGTCGACCTTGCTGCAGGCCTCCGACGTGGCGCTGGTGCTGCCGCCCGTGCGCGAGGCCTGCCCGATGGGGCTCGCGCCCACGACCTCGACGACGGTGATGCTGGTGCTCGGCGACGCGCTCGCGGTGGCGTTGATGGAGCGGCGCGGCTTCTCGGCCGACCAGTATCGCGACTTCCATCCGGGCGGGAGCCTCGGGCGCGCGCTGATCCGCGTCTCGGACCTGATGCATACGGGAGACGAGATCCCGCTGGTCGGCGGCGACACCGTGATGAGCAAGGCGATCGTCGCCATCGCCGAGCGCCGCTTCGGCTGCGTCGGCGTCGTCGACAAGAAGGGCGCGCTGATCGGCATCGTCACCGACGGCGACCTTCGCCGCCATATGGGCCCGGACCTCTTGAACCGGAAAGCCTCGCAGGTGATGACGCGCAATCCCAAGGCCGTCGCGCCGGACGAGCTTGCGGCCGAGGCCCTGGCGCTGATGAACGAGAAGAAGATCACCCAGCTCTTCGTGCTCGATCCCAAGGACAAGCCGAAGAAGCCGAAGGGCATCCTGCACGTCCACGACTGCCTGCGCGCGGGGCTGCAATAGATGGCCGCCGCGCGCGAGCCTTCGGCGGAGCCGCTCAAGGTGCCGCATGAGCGGCGCGATTGGGCGGCCAGGACGCGCGGCACGGCGCTCGATGCGCTGCGCTACAGCCAGTTCGTGTCGCTGATGAAGCGCGCGCTGCCGATCGCGGCGGCGGCGGTGCTGGCGGCGGTGCTGGTCTATTCGTTCCTGCCGCGTCCGTCCGACCGCATCACCTTGACCGCGCAGAAGATGGGCACGATCGCCAACGATCTGGCGATGATCAAGCCCAAGCTCACCGGCGCCGACGACGAAGGCAATCCGTTCGTGGTCACCGCCGACGTCGCGTTCCAGGACCCCAAGCACCTCCACCGCGCGCGCATGCTGAAGATCGAAGCCGACATGACGATGAAGGACGGCCGCTGGCTGAACGCGACCGCCGAGCAGGGCTTCTTCGACATGGACGCGGGGCTGCTCAAGCTCGAGGGCGGCATCGCGATGTATTCCGACGCCGGCTACGAGCTGCATACGCAGCGCGTCGATGCCGAGATGCGCAAAGGCCTGTTCCACGGCCCCGACGCGGTCACCGGCCACGGCCCGTTCGGTTCGATGCGCGCCGACCGCTTCGAATACGACCGCAACAGGCTCGCCCTGCGGCTCCAGGGTCATGTGCAGACGAATTTCAACGTTCCGAGGAAACATAAATGACGCGGCTCGCGCTCGCCTTCCTGGTGCTTTCGGCCGGCGCCGCGCAGGCGCAGGTGACGAGCGGCTTCGGGCTCAGCCAGAAGGACATGGCGGCGCCGATCGAGGTCTCGGCCGACCGCTTCGACGCCGACCTCAACTCCAAGACCGGCACCTATACCGGCAACGTGCTGGTCAAGCAGGGCGAGATGCATCTGCGCGCCGACAAGGTTCGCGTCAACGTCGTGTCGGGGAAACCCGAGAAGATCTTCGCCAACGGCAATGTCGTGTTCCAGGCGCCGTCGGGGAACGCGAGCGGCGACGCCGGCGTCTACGACGTGGCGCCGCGGCTGATCACGCTCTCGGGCCGCGTGGTGCTCACCAAGGACAAGAACGTGATGCGCGGCTCGACGCTCACCGTGAACCTCGCCACCGGACAGGCGCAGCTGGGCGCGAAGTCGCTGCCCGGACAGCGCGTCCAAGGCCTGTTCACGCCGCCGCCGCAGCAATCGCCCCAACAATCGCCGAAGACAAATCCTTAAAGCTTCACGGTTCCTTAAACACGATTAGGCATGGTTTTTGCCCATGACGACTGAGCCCCCGAAAAAGCCCGGAAAACGGCGCGCCGAGCGCGCTGCCGAACTGGCCGCGGCAGCTTCTGCTGCGCCCGCGGCTGCCGCGCCGGCGCCTGCCCGACCCCGGGTCGTGGAAGGCAGCAAGGGCCTCGTCGTCACCCGCATCGGCAAGAGTTTCAACAAGCGCCCGGTGGTGCGCGGCGTCAGCCTGGCGCTGAAGCGCGGCGAAGCGGTCGGCCTGCTGGGCCCCAACGGCGCCGGCAAGACGACCTGCTTCTACATCATCTCGGGGCTGATCGCGGCCGATGCCGGCACCATCGAGGTCGAAGGCACCGACGTGACGCGGCTGCCGATGTATCGCCGCGCGCGGCTCGGCATCGGCTACCTGCCGCAGGAAGCGTCGATCTTCCGTGGGCTCACGGCCGAGGAGAACATCCGCGCCACCGCCGAGCTGGTCGAGCCCGATCCGGGCAAGCTCGAGGCGATGGTCGAGGAGCTGCTCGCCGAGTTCGGCATCAACCACGTGCGCAACACGCCCTCGGTCGCGCTGTCCGGCGGCGAGCGGCGCCGGGTCGAGATCGCGCGCGCCCTGGCGACGCATCCTTCGTACATCCTGCTCGACGAGCCGCTGGCGGGCATCGACCCGATCGCGGTCGGCGAGATCCGCGACCTGATCAAGCACCTGAAGGACCGCGGCATCGGCGTGCTCATCACAGACCACAACGTGCGCGACGCGCTGGACATCATCGACCGCGCCTACATCCTGCACGAAGGCCAGGTGATGAAGGAGGGCACGCCGGCGGAGATCGTCAGCGATCGCGACGTGCGCAGGGTTTATCTGGGCGAAAAATTCTCACTGTGAACAGGGCGTAAAGCGTTATGGCGTTGGGGCAGCGTCTCGAGATACGGCAGGGTCAATCGCTGGTGATGACCCCGCAATTGCAGCAGGCGATCAAGCTGCTGCAATTGTCGAACATCGAGCTCGCGGAATATTGCGAGCAGGAGCTCGAGAAGAACCCGCTGCTCGAGCGCGACGACAGCGAGCGCTCCGGCGAGGAGTATGTCGAGCGCGAAAGCGGCGAGGCGGAGCGCCTCGACACCGCGCTCGCGCGCGAGGATTTCTCGAAGTCCGAGGACATGGATGCGGCGGGCGAGGACAAATACAACGGCGCCGAGATGCCGGCCGCGCCGCTCACCGACTGGACCACGGTCAAGGGGGCGCAGCGCTACGAAGGCGAGGACGACGGCCTCGAATCCTCGGTCGCCGCGGGCGGCACGCTGAAGGATCATCTCGAGGGGCAGCTTGCCATCGCGGCGCTGGCGCCCGAGAGGCGGCTGATCTGCCTGGCGCTGATCGACGCCGTCGACGAGGCGGGCTATCTGCGCGCCGATCTCGACGAGATCGCGCAGCGTCTGGGCACGTCGCGCGATGCGGTCTGCGAGGTGCTGAAGATCCTCCAGGGCTTCGATCCCGTCGGCGTCGCGGCGCGCGATCTGGCCGAGTGCCTGGCGATCCAGCTCAAAGCGCTGGACCGGCTCGACCCGGCGATGGCGGCGCTGTTGACGCGGCTCGACCTCGTGGCGCGGCGCGAGACGATGGCGCTGTGCGCGATCTGCGGCGTCGATGCCGAGGACATCGCCGACATGATCGGCGAGATCCGCGGGCTGACGCCCAAGCCCGGCCTCGCCTTCGGCAGCGAGCCGGTGCAGCCCGTGATCCCCGACGTGTTCGTGAAGGAAGGCCCCGACGGCGCCTGGCATATCGAGCTCAACGCCGACACCTTGCCGCGGCTGCTGGTCAATTCGCGCTATTACGCCAAGGTGCAGGTGGGCGCGCGCGACAAGGATTCCAAGAACTATCTCACCGACTGCCTCAACAACGCGAACTGGCTGGTGAAGAGCCTCGACCAGCGCGCGCGCACGATCATGAAGGTCGCGAGCGAGATCGTGCGCCAGCAGGACGGCTTCCTCACCTATGGCGTGCGCCATTTGCGGCCGCTCAACCTGCGCACCATCGCCGACGCGATCACGATGCACGAATCCACCGTCAGCCGCGTCACTTCGAACAAATACATCGCGACGCCGCGCGGCACCTTCGAGCTGAAATACTTCTTCACCGCGTCGATCCAGTCGGTGAACGGCGCCGAAGCGCATTCCGCCGAAGCGGTGCGCGACCGCATCCGCGAGATGATCGAGAACGAGGGCAAGCGCGAGATACTCTCCGACGACCGCATCGTCTCGCTGCTCACCGCCGACGGCGTGAACATCGCGCGGCGCACCGTCGCGAAGTATCGCGAGGCGATGCGCATCCCGTCTTCGGTCGAGAGAAGGCGCCTGAAATTCGGGGAATCGGCTGGCGCGGGACTAGGTTAATTGCAAGCGTTGACATTCCCCGGGGGCAGGCCTAAGTACCCGCCGCCTTGCGAATGAAGGCGCGCGCGGAGGGTGTCTCGAAAACGCGCGTGAAGACTGTGAAATGATGGTCCGTTCGCCGCGCCTGCCGTCACCAAAAGGTCATCGATGAACATCTCCGATCTGCTTCAGCCGGACGCCGTTTTCGCTTCGCTGAAGGTCCAGAGCAAGAAGCATTTGCTGCAGGAACTGGCGTCGCGCACCGCCCAGCGCACCGGAATCGCCGAGCGCCGCATCTTCGAGATCCTGACAGAGCGCGAGCGCCTGGGCTCGACCGGCGTGGGGCAGGGCATCGCCATCCCGCATGGCCGCATGTCGGACATCACGAACATCGTCGGCGCGTTCGCGCGGCTCGAAAGCGCGATCGACTACGATGCCGTGGACAAGCAGCCGGTCGATCTCGTGTTCATGCTGCTCGCGCCCGATGCCGCCGGCGCCGATCACCTCAAAGCGCTCGCGCGCGTCTCGCGCCTGCTGCGCAATCAGCAGACCTGCGAGAAGCTTCGCGCTGCCACCAAGCCCGAGGCGCTCTACGCCATCCTCACCGAGCCGACCGCGAACGGCGCGAGCTCCCGGGCCGCTTGATTCACTCCTTCAGTGCACGCTCACCGGCGTGAGGTCGTTCTGCACGGCCGCGCCGTAAGCCGAGGCATAGGCGTCGGTGTAGCCGAGCACGCTGCCGTCGACGGCGTGGAGCACGTAGAGCTTGACGCCCGGAGGCAGCTCGATCCCCGGAGGGATGATGCCGAGGCGATGCGCCTCTTCCGAACCCGTCGGCTTGATATAGGCGATGCGCGCCTGGACGTCCGCGCCCTCGGGCCGATCGTCGAAATCGAAATCCTCGGTCATGACTGACCTCCTTCCCCGCTCCTGCGCATCGTCGCGCCGTTTGCGGACTTGTTGTCGCCCGTCCTTATTTCAACGGTCCGGATCACGCTTTCCGCCTTCGGCCGCGTCAGCTCCACGGTCAACAATCCGTTACGGAGCTCCGCGCCGGTGACGTCGATGCCCTCCGCCAGCACGAAGGAGCGCTGGAACTGGCGGGCCGCGATGCCACGATGAAGGAACGTGCGATCCGACGCTTCGTTCTGCTTGCCCTTGATCACGAGCTGGCGGTCCTCGACCGTCACGTTCAGCTCGTCGGGCGAGAACCCCGCGACCGCGAGCGTGATGCGCAGGCTGTCGTCGCCGGATTGCTCGATATTGTAAGGGGGATAGCCGTCTCCCGCCGCCTTGGCGGTGCGCTCGAGCAGCCGGTCCAGGTGCTCGAAGCCCAGAAGAAACGGGCTGTTGAAATAGGCGCTTCGCGTCATCTCAAAGCCCTCCTTCAAGCGGCTTTGGTTACCGGGCGGCCCCGGATGGGCACCGCCTCTGCATACAATGTGGGGGTGCCGACCCCTGCAATCAAGGTATTGTCGTTGCCGTCATGAACCATACCTTTCATCGATCTCCCACGGTCCTGCTCGACGACGCCACGCCCGGGGCCGAGAAATGCCTGCGGTTCGCGGGCAATTGTGGCGTCATTCGGGCAGAACAAGCGGAAGACGTTCCGGCGGCGCTTGCCGCCGTGGAGAGGGAACGCGCCCAGGGCCGCTTCGTGGCGGGGTATTTCTCCTATGAGCTGGGGCTTCTCCTGGAGCCGAAGCTCGGGCCTCTGCTGCCTGCGCGCCGCGCCGTGCCGCTGATCTGGCTGGGCGTGTTCGAGCGGGTCGAGCAGGATGGGCTGGAGGCCCGCGGCAGGGCCTATGCGGGCCCGCTGAGGCACGAATGGGACGCGGCAGGCTACCATGCCCGCTTCGCGCGCGTGCGCCGCTACATCGAAGCGGGAGACATCTATCAGGCCAATCTGAGCTTCCGCTCGCGCTTTGCGTTTGCGGGTGATCCGGTCGCGCTCTATGCGCGGCTCAGGGCGCGCTCGAACGCGGCCTACGGCGCCTATATCGACGACGGCGAGCGGCAGATCCTGTCGCTGTCGCCGGAGCTGTTCTTCGATCTTGCGGCCGACGGAAACATTACCGCGCGGCCGATGAAGGGCACGATCGCGCGCGGCGCCGATCCCGTTTCCGATGCGGCTACCCGCGCGACGCTGGCGGCGAGCGAGAAGGATCGCGCCGAGAATCTGATGATCGTCGACCTCTTGCGCAACGACCTCGGGCGCATCGCCGAGATCGGCAGCGTGCGCGTCGAGGACCTGTTCGCGATCGAGACCTATCCGACCTTGCACACGATGGTCTCGACGGTGAAGGCGCGGCTCGGGCCCGGTGCCGACGCGGCGACGATCCTGCGCGCGGTGTTCCCCTGCGGCTCGGTGACCGGCGCGCCCAAGATCCGCGCCATGGAGATCGTCCATGAGCTCGAGGCGAGCCCGCGCGGGATCTATTGCGGCGCCATCGGCATGTTCGCGCCCGACGGCTCGGCCAAGCTCAACGTCGCGATCCGTACACTGACGATCCAGGGCGGCGAAGGCGAGCTCGGCATCGGCGGCGCGGTGGTGCAGGATTCGAGCGCGCAAGCCGAGTTCGACGAATGCCTGCTCAAGGCGCGCTACTACGAGGCGGCGCGGCGACCCATCGCGCTGATCGAGACCTTCCGCTCCGACGGCGGACGGACCGAGCGCCATCTCGCGCGCATGGCGGCGTCGGCCAAGGCGTTCGGCATCCCGTTCGACCGTGCGCGCCTCGTGCTGCCCGCGTGCCGCGAGCCGTCGCGGGTGCGCGTCGCGCTCGACGAGAGCGGCGCGTTCCAGGTGGCCGTGGCGCCGCTGGGCGAGGCGCAAACGCGCTGGACTTACGCGATCTCGCCCAGGCGCGTGAACGGCAGCGATGCGCTGGCCCGCCACAAGACGAATTGGCGCGAGCATCTCGAACCTCTGCCCGGCGTCGACGAGACGATCTTCCTCAACGAGCGCGGCGAGGTCGCGGAGGGCAGCCGCAGCACCGTGTTCGTCCGCCGCGGCGGCCTGCTGCTGACCCCGCCGCTCGATGCCGGCGTGCTCGACGGCGTGCTGCGCGCCGTGCTGATCGAAGAGGGGCGTTGCCGCGAGGCCGCGCTCATGCCGCGCGATCTCGCCGAAGGCGAGGTGCTGCTCGGCAATTCGCTGCGCGGCTTGATCGAAGCGGTGCCCCTGCTCGAAACCGTCTAATGTCGATTGTTATCGATTGGAATCACGAACAAGATTGCCACGGCCCGCGAATGCGGGCCGCCCAGGTGACGTTGCTTTTGTCATCGAAAAAACTCCGAGCGATTTTGGCTTCGATGTGCAAGGCCCGGCTGGGTGGCCCGCATTCGCGGGCCATGACATCGAGTTTATCGCGCCAATTCGAAAACAACCGGCTCTAGTTCGGCGGGTTGACGAGCAGGAACGGCCGCCCGCCGGCGACCGCCGGATCGAGCGCCCAGATCGTGCCGTCGAAGCCGGTCGGCAGTCCGCTCTTGAGCTGCGTGTCGGCAAGGCCCGTGATGCCCGGCGCGCTGCTCACATTGCCGATGCCCTTCGACGGATCGGAAATGCCGCTGGTCGTGAGGTCCCAGTAATCGTTGACGTACGTGCCGGCCTGCTGCTCGAAGCCGATGAAGCCGCCCGTTATGCCGCCGGCGCCCGCCACGGCGGCGCCCGTCGAATACGAGGTCTGTATCCGGGATTGCCGCACGCTGCCGAGCAGGCCGCCCGCATAGCTCGCATTGCCGGCCTGCACGGCGCCGGTCGCGTAGCAATCGATGATGGCGCCGTTCTGGATCGTGCCCACGAGCCCGCCGGCAGAGGCCGGTTGCAGCCGCGGAACGTATTGATCGCCGACCGTCGCCGCGCCGCTCGCCCAGGACTTTCGCATGTCCCCCGTATAGCCGCCGATCAGGCCGCCGGCCACCGTCGCCACGCCGCCAACCACCACGGCGGTGGAGTGGGACGTCTCGATCGGGCCCGTCATGTTCCCGACCAGCCCGCCGATGAAGCCGCCCGCCGTGCCGGTGATCCTCCCGCTCGATTGCGCCGCGGTGATCGAGCCGGTCCCGATGCCGACGACGCCGCCCAGGATCGAATTGCGCCGTCCGATCAGCGTGCCTTTCACCGAGACGTTCTGCAGCAATCCCGCGGCGGAGCCGACGATGCCGCCGGCCGACATCGTCGTCGTGCCGCGGATGAAGACGTCGGTCAGCGCGAGGTTCTCGATGCTGCTGGCGGCATCGGTCGAGGCGAAGAGCCCGTAATTGCCGTGCGACGCGGTGACGATCCTCAAGTGCGAGATCGTGTGGCCCAAGCCTTCGAACGCACCGGTGAGATGCGTCGGCACCGGAGCCGTCGCGTAGGTGCCGTCCGGCGTCGCGTCGTAGTCGGCCGCGAGCGCGTAATGGCCGGCGGGATTTGCCGCGACGGCCGAGGCCAGACCCGCGATGTCGCCGACCAGGGTGTAGGGCGTGGTCGCGAAGGGCGAGTTGTTGATCGTGAGCTGGCTCGAAAGGTCCCAGAAATGGAGATGGCCGCGCGGCCCGAAGGACAGGGTGGCGTTGCTGCCGCTGGTGCCGTTTCTATACGAGAGCCAGACTTGGCCCGGTCCGGTGACCTCGATGCTGCGGTCTATGTGCAACGAGTCCAACGCATACAGCGTCAGCCGCCGCGTGTCGCTCCAGGTGAGGGAACCCTCGAGCGCCAGATCGCCATAGGTCGTGCTCACGGTGGTGTCGCCGGTGGCGAGCTGCGCCTTCAGATCGCGCAGGTTCAGCACGGCATTGGCCGCGGTCGCGCTGCAGACATGGAAGGTGCATGAGACGTTCGCGGTCGCGCCCGACGAGATCACGAGCGCGGCTTGCGCCGGCGTGGCGAGCGCCGCCAGAGCCGTCGCGCTAAGCAAGGAGCGTGCAAGCATGGATGTCACTCCGGCAGGTTGGCGATCAGGAACGGCAGACCGCCCAGGTAGTGCGGGTTCTGCGCCCACACCGCGGCGCTGAAGCCCGCCGGCAGGCCGGACTTGAGCTGCGCGTCGCTGAGCCCGGTTACGCCCGGATCGTTGGCATGGTTGCCGACGCCTTTCGACAGGTCGGTGACGCCGCTGGTGTCGGTGTCCCAATAGATGTTCTGGGTTCCGAGATATTGCTGGCGATAGCCGATCGCGCCGCCGGCGAAGCCGCCTGCGCTGACCGTGCCGGTGGAATAGGATGAGACGATCGGGCCGTCGGTCGGGGCCTGATCGAAATAGAGGCCGATCAATCCGCCCGCAGCGGCGCCCGCGCCGGCGCTCACGGCGCCGCTGGCATAGCAGTTCAGCACCATCGAGTTGTTGGTGGTGAAGCCGACGAGATAGCCGACGATGCCGCCCGCCGAAGCGATGGGCCCCGTATTCTTCTCGTCCTTTACGCTGACCGCGCCGCTCGCCCAGGACTTGGTGACGAGGCCCGTGAACACGCCGACGAGGCCGCCGGCATACGAGTCCACGGCGCCGGCGATCGTGGCGGAGGAATGCGAATTGGCGATGGTGTTGGGGGAGCCGCCCATGTTGCCGGCAAGGCCGCCGACTTCGCCGCCATGGTCCGAGCGCACGATGCCTTGCATGCTCGAGCCGATGATGCTGGCGCCGAAGCCGTCGCCGATGATCCCGCCGACATGAGCGAAGCGGGTGGCCGACACGGCTGCGTGCACCGTCACGTTTTCGATCCGGCCGAAGCTCACCGCGGCCAGCGCGCCGACCTGCGGAAAGCGATGGACTGTGCTTCTGACGTTGGCCGCCTTGAGGACGAGGTCCTCGACCGCCCCGCCGGTGCCTATCATCGCGAACAGCCCGGCGCGTTTCTCCGGCGTATCGATGCGCAGGTTGGCGATCGCGTTGCCCAGGCCCTCGAAGGTGCCGGTGTACGTCGTCGGGATGGGCGCCGCGGCATAGGTGCCGTCCGGCGTCGCGTCGTAGGCGCCCGCGAGCGCGTAGTTCCCCGACGGCGTGGCGGCGATCGCGCTTGCCAGCGCCGCGATCGTGTCGACGAGCGTGTACGACGCGCCGTTGACGGTCAGGCTGTTCGACGTGCTCCAGAAATGCACGTTGCCATGCGCGCCGAAGGAAAGCGTGCCGCCCTGCGCGCCGTCATTGGTGGTGAGCGTGAGCGCGCCCGGGCCCGCGACGTCGATGGTGCTGTCGATGCGCAGCGAATGGCGCGAATCCAGCGTCAGGCCGCGACTGCTCGTCCAGTGGATCGTGGCTTCGACGGCGATGTCGTTGGCCTGGCTGCCCGCGACGACCGTCACGTCGCGCGCATTGAGCAGCGCCTTGAGCTGGTGCGCGCCGAGCTGGGCGTTCGTCGCCGTGGCGGTGCAGACGCCGGCGACGCAGCTCACATTGCTGGTCGGGCCGTTGGCGATGGTGAGCGCGGCTTGCGCGCTCCCGGCCGAAGCGGCGAGGACAGCGAGGACGAGGATTTCCTTGCGCATCGTCGTTCTCCTCAGTTCGGCAGATTGGCGATGAGATAGGGCAGGCTGCTGTTGATGCCCGAGTCGTGGCCCCAGACGGTGCTGCCGAAGCCCGCGGGCAATCCGCTCTTGAGCTGGATGTCGGTGAGGCCTGTGATGCCCGGCTGGTTGGACACGTTGCCCGCGCCCTGGCTTGCGCTGGCGATGCCGCTGGTCGTGGTGTCCCAATAGGTGTCCGCGATGGTGGCGGTGTCGAGGACGCGGCCGATCAGCCCGCCGCGGGTTGCGCCGGCACCGCTGACCGCGCCGGTCGAGTAGGCGCTGCTCAAGGTCGAGCGTCCGAAGGCGCCGATGAGTCCGCCGACAAAGCTGCCATTGCCGCCGGTCACCGCGCCGGTCGCATAGGAGTCGCCAACCGTCGCGATATTGAACTGGATATAGCTTCTGCCGGCGAGGCCACCCGCTTCGGGCGCGTTCGGGCCCGGCGGCGCGGCGCCCACCGTCACCGCCATCGACGACCACGACGCGCGCAGCGTGCCCGAATTCGTCCCCGCGATGCCGCCGGCGTCGACCGCGCCGGTGACGTTGATCGTGCCTTCGGACGAGGACAACTCGACGATGCCCGGCTGGTTGTTGCCTCCGAAACCGTTGCCGCCGACGATGCCCCCCACCGAGCCGTCATGGCCGACGAAGCGCATATTGGCGTGGCAATCGCGGATCGTGCCGAAATTTATGCCCGCGATGCCGCCGACCACGGCGTTGCCGAGCTGAAACGTGCCCTGCACGGAGCTGCCCGTCAGAGGGCCCTGATTGCTCGCGACGATGCCGCCGACGGTGTCATTGAAATGGCTGAAGATCTGCTCGGCCTTGAGCTTGAGGTTGGCGATGGTGCCGCCCATGCTCAGCCGGAACAGGCCGAGCGAGGAGTTGCTGGCGGGATTGGACCTGAACTTCAGGTGCGAGATCGCGTTGCCGAGGCCGTTGAACTTCCCGGTGAAGGTCGTCGTGACGGCGGCGGCGTGGCGCGTGCCGTCCGGTGTCGCGTCGTAATCGGCGGCGAGCGCGAAATTGTTCGCCGGATGCGCCGCGACCGCGCTGGCCAGCCCCGCGACCGAATTCACCAAGGTGTAGGTCGCATAGTCGATCGTCAGGCTGTTGCTCGTGCTCCAGAAATGCAAATTGCCGTGCGCGCCGAAGGACAGCGTGCCGTCGGTGCGGCTGTCGTTGGTGGTGAGCGTGAGCGCGCCCGGGCCGGCGACGTCGACGGTCTTGTCGATGCGGATCGAATGCGCGGCGAACAGCTCGAGGCCGTTCGCGCTCGTCCAGCTGAACGGCGCCTCCACGACGATGTCGTTGGCGAGCGTGTCGGCCACGATTGTGAGCTTGCCGAGCGCGAGGCGGCGCTGGAGGTCCTTGACGCCCATCACCGCGTCGCTGTTGGTCGAGATGCAGACGCCGCCGCTGCAGTGCATGTTGATCGTCGCGCCCCAGCCGATGGTGAGCGCGGCCTGCGCGGGCGTCGCCGCGGCGAGGATCGCGGCGGCCGCGACCGGAATGAGATCAAATCGCATGTGAACATGCTCCCGCTGCAAGTGGCGCGAGCGTAGCAGAACGAAGCTATTGCGCCAGCGCCGCCATGGCGCAGAGCTGCGCCAGGCTCTCGGGCAGCACCCAGCCGTCGATCTCGTTCACGCGACCTGAGGCTGCGTCCTCGGCAAGCAGATCGGGCAGGGATGTATGCGCCAGACGCGTGCGGATATCGCTCGCCGCCTCGCGCAGCGCGCCGTCGGCCGCATCGGCGACCTGCTTGCCGAGCAGCGCCGCCTGGTCGGGATCGTCGAGGCGGTTCACCAGGTCGGCATATTCGCCATGCGCGCGATGCTTGAAGAGCTTGGGCAGCTCGTAGGCCGCGCCCGCGACGACGGCCACGCCCGCGGCCGCGATGCCGCCGATCGTCACGCTGCGCCGCGACAGCTTGGGCGGAGGGCTCATGCGAATTGCTTCCGTAGATGCGCCGCCAGCCGGAGCGTCAGCGCCACCAGGTTCATCGTCGGGTTGGACGCGCCATAGGTCGGGAACACCGAGCTGCCCGCGATATAGAGATTGCCGACGCCATGCACGTTGCTGTCGGCGTCGACCACGCCCTGCTTGGGGTCGTCGCTCATGCGCGTCGTGCCCATGTGATGGTTGCCCCAGTCCATCACGCTCAGCCAGTCGGCATGGCTCTTCTGGTTGAGGCGGATCATGCCGGTGCGCGATGCGAGGAGCTGGCGTCCGAGTTCCTTCATCGTCTCGCGGTAATGCGCGAAGTTGGAATCCGCGACGCGGTTCTGAAGCTTGAGGCGCGGCATGTCGAGCGCGTCGCGCTCCGTTCCCAGCGTCACGCGGCGGTTCGGATCGGGCGCGAGCTCGAGGCCGCAGCCCATCGACCACGCCTTGGCGCCGGTCGCATCGATGCCGAGCGCGCTCGCGGTCGCGGCGACCGCGGCCTGTCCGGTCTCGTCGAGCTTGACCTGGCCCTCGACCGTGGTCAGCGAGCCGAGCGCGCCACGCTTGCGCTGATAGTCCTCGCTCGGCGAGAAGGTCGCGCGCAGGATCGCGCCTTTGGTGGTCGCATTGGTCAGATAGAACGGCGCCAGCTTTCCGTCGAACACGACGAGCGTCGCGGTGTCGCGCGGGATCGGATGATCGGCGAAGTAGCGGCCGACGACGTCGTTGTCGTTGCCAACGCCGCGCGCGGCGACGTCGTTGGAGGCGAGCAGCAGCCGCGCATTCTCCATCGCGCCGGCCGCGAGCACGGTGATCCGCGGCCTGACGGTGAAATGCTTGCCCGTGAGCGTGGCGACGTCGAGACGGTCGAGGCTCGCGGCATCGGGCGCGAGCCTGAGCCCCGTCACATTGGCGTTGGAATAAAGGCTAAGCCGCGGGATGCGCCTCAGATCGTCGGCATAGCGATGGCCGAAATGGGTCGGCAGCACCGAGCCGCGCATCTTGCTGAACTGGAACCAGCTCGTGTAGACGCCGCCGTCGCCCAGCTTCAGCGGCGCGCCCATCGTTTCGGTCGCCGCGTCGCCGTCGTCGTAGATCCAGCTTCCCGCCTCGACCAGCGACTGGGCGCGCTTGAAATAGGGCTCGATCTCGCTCCGCGCGAAGGGCCAGCCGGAATGGGCGAGCCAGTCGCGCGCCTCGAAATCGATTTCGCTCAGGGGCCGGCACCAGCCGCCCCAATGGTTGGTGCTGCCGCCGAGATAGCGCAGGCGCGAGCCCTCGAGCTTGAGGTAGGGATAGCCGCTTTCGCTGCCGGCATACAGGTCCTGGGTCTTGCCGTCGAAATGCATGCCGCCGCTCTCCAGCAGCACCATGCGGACGGGCGAGGGCGCCAGCGCGAGCGCCAGCGAAATCCCGGCGGGGCCGCCGCCGATGATCGCCAGGTCGGTGTCGATGGTCGTGCCCGCGGGAACCGTGCGGGCGTCGATGAACGCGCTCAAAATCCGCCTTTCGAAAAGGCCCCCGGGACGCCGGAGCTTTAGGCTAGCGCGACGGCAAGGTCAAAGTCTTGTTGGGAGTATGTCGGGGACTAGAGGCGCTTCCGGGCGAAGGCGCGGCCGGAGGGGCTTTTGAGATAGCGTTCGAACGCGACAGCCTGCGCTTCATCGCTGAAGCCGACATAGGTCTTTATCCGCCAAGGCTTGAACTTCTGCGTATGCGGAACCTGACCGGCATTGTGCGCCTGCAAGCGGGCACGAAGGTCGTCGGTCAGGCCGACATAATAATGTTCGTCTTCAGTACTGCGCAGAATGTAGACGTATTTCACCGCGCCTCCTCGACCGCCAGCCCCGCCTTCGCCCTTCGGGCTACGGCGCGGCAGCCTTAGCTCCCGCTACATGGTAACGCGTTTTGCATTTCGTTCCGAGCGAAGCCCTGGCTTGCCGAGCCGTAGCTCCCGCGTAGCGGGAGCGAAGGCTGGTGGAGCTGAGCGGGATCGAACCGCTGACCTCGTGAATGCCATTCACGCGCTCTCCCAACTGAGCTACAGCCCCCAATTCAGGGTAGGAGGGACAGGGCGGGCGCCAAGAACTCTAGCGCTCGTCCTTTTCGATATCGGCGTCGATGATATCGGTTACGTCGTCTTCGTCTTCTTCCACTTCCTCGAGCAAGGTATCGTCGGCTTCGTCCTCGTCGTCCTCGACCTCGATGTCGGCGATGTCGCCGTCCTCGTCCGAGTCCACCACCGACATGCCGGCGCTCTCGGGCTCGGGTTCTTCCTCGACGACCTCGTCGTCGTCCTCGGACATCACCACCGGCGCCTCATCGGGCACGGCCTCGACGATGTCCTCGCCCTCGGCCTCCTCGTTCTCCTCCGTCTCGTCCTCGTCTTCGTTCTCGTTGACGGCGACGACCGAGGCAACGGGCTCGGGCTGGCGCGTCCGGCGCTGCTTGTAGAGCGACTCGGGCTCGAAGGTGAACTGGCATTTCGGGCATTCGATCGGACGCTTCTGCAGGTCGTAGAAGCGTGCGGCGCATTGAGGGCAAACGCGCTTGATGCCGAGATCCGCCTTGACCAAGGTGATGCTTCCCGCGTGAATTCGGTTTCGAAAAGGGGGGTCGTTTGCCACTTTCGGCCCGGCCTGTCAAAGAGGTTTTATGCAACCAACGTCGCCGCCGAGACCCCTGAGGGCCGCCCGCTCGGGCGCGCTCAAGGGAACCGCCCAAGTCCCTGGCGACAAATCCATTTCCCACCGCGCGCTGATCCTTGGGGCGATGGCGGTGGGGGAGACGCGGATTTTGGGCCTTTTGGAGGCGGAAGACGTGCTCGGCACCGCCAAGGCGATGGCGGCTTTGGGCGCCGATCTGCTGCGCGACGGCGAGGGCGCCTGGCGGGTCTGGGGCCGGGGCGTGGGCGGGCTGGCTGAGCCGCAGGACGTGCTCGATTTCGGCAATAGCGGCACCGGCTCGCGGCTGGTGATGGGCGCGATGGCGACGACGGCGATGAGCGCGGTCTTCACCGGCGACGACTCCCTGCGCCGCCGCCCGATGCGGCGCGTGCTCGACCCCTTGACCCTGTTCGGCGCCGAATACGACGCGCGCGGCGACGGGCTGATGCCGCTGACGCTCAAAGGCGCCGCCGACCCCGTCGCCATCGAGCACGAGGTCAAGGTCGCTTCGGCGCAGGTGAAATCGGCGCTGCTGCTCGCGGCGCTCAACGCGCCGGGCACCAGCCGCATCGTCCAGCGCATCGCGACGCGCGACCACACCGAGCGGATGCTCCAGGCCTTCGGCGCGAAGATCGCGATCGACGGCGACGCGGTGCTGATCACCGGCGAGGCCGATCTCAAGCCCTGCGCCATCGAGGTGCCGCGCGATCCGTCCTCGGCCGCGTTCCCGCTGGTCGCGGCGCTGATCGTCGACGGTTCGGAGATTTCCATTCCCGGCGTGCTGCTCAATCCGCGCCGCACCGGCCTGATCGAGACCTTGAAAGAGATGGGCGCCGACATTCAGGTCGCGAACGAGCGCGAGAGCGGCGGCGAGACCGTCGGCGATCTCGTCGTGCGCGGGTCCGCGCTCAAAGGCGTCGAGGTGCCGGCCGGGCGCGCGCCCTCGATGATCGACGAATATCCGATTCTCGCCGTCGCCGCCGCCTTTGCCGAGGGGCGCACCACGATGCGCGGGCTGGAAGAGCTGCGCGTGAAGGAGAGCGACCGCCTTGCCGCCATCGTTGCCGGCCTTCGTGCCAACGGAGTCGAAGTCGAGGAGACCGAGGACGGCATGGTCGTCGAGGGCCGTGGCGCGGTCGCGGGCGGCGGCACCGTCGAGACGCATATGGACCACCGCATCGCGATGGCGTTCCTGACCATGGGCCTGGCATCGCGCGAGCCGGTCGCGGTCGACGATGCCTCGATGATCGCGACCAGCTTTCCCGAGTTCGAGGAGCTGATGCGCGGGCTCGGCGCGGAGCTCACATGAGCATCGTCATCGCCGTCGACGGAACCGCCGCCTCGGGCAAGGGCACCCTGGCGAAGCTGTTGGCGCGGCATTTCTCCTTCGCGCATCTGGATTCCGGATCGCTCTACCGGCTGGTGGCGCTGGCGGTGATCGAGACCGGCGTGGACGCGGTCGCGGCAGCGCAGGCCATCGACCTGTCGCGGACGGGCGATGCTGCGATCCGCAGCGACCTGGTCGGCAGGAAGGCATCGGAAGTCTCCGCCATCCCCGAGGTGCGCGCGGCGCTGTTCAAGTTCCAGCGCGACTTTGCCACCCAGTGGCCGGGCGCCGTGATCGACGGCCGGGATATCGGGACCGTCATCGCGCCCGATGCCACGGCCAAGCTCTTTATCGACGCCCATCCCGAGGTCAGGGCGTACCGGCGCTGGCTGGAGCTGGCGGGGATGGGCATCCAGCGCGACCAGGCGGAGCTCGTGGCCGAGCTCGTCGCCCGCGACAAGCGCGACCGGGAACGGCCGATCTCGCCGATGAAGCGGGCCGACGACGCGGACTTGCTCGATACCACCGATTTGGGTATAGACCGCGCGTTCGCGGCAGCCCTGGCTTTGGTCGAACCGAAGGTGAGGGCGGCGCTCGCAGCGCAGCCAAGGGGTTAAGGAGACCCGGCGGCGCTATCGGGCCCCGAACATCCTCTCGAAGCCAATCCGCCCGTGCGGGAACGCGCGGGAAGTCCGCCGACAGATTTGCCGGCCGGCATCCACGTCTTAGGAATTTCATGGCCCGCCAGACCGTAGTCGCCCACAAGGACCCTGCCAGTTTCCATCCCAGCCGCGCCGATTTCGAGGCGATGCTGGAAGAGAGCTTCGAGGGCCGCTCGCCCGCCGAAGGCTCCGTCATCACCGGCACCGTCGTCGCCATCGAGAACGACTTCGCCGTGATCGATGTCGGCCTCAAGACCGAAGGCCGCGTCTCCCTCAAGGAATTCTCGATGCCCGGCCAGCCGGCCAAGGTCGCGGTCGGCGATTCCGTCGAGGTCTATCTCGAGCGCGTCGAGAACGCGATGGGCGAGGCCGTGCTGTCGCGCGACAAGGCGCGCCGCGAAGAGAGCTGGATCAAGCTCGAGCGCGCGTTCAACGACCAGACCCGCGTCGAAGGCGTGATCTTCGGCCGCGTCAAGGGCGGCTTCACCGTCGATCTCGACGGCGCGGTCGCGTTCCTTCCGGGCTCGCAGGTCGACGTCCGCCCGATGTGCGACGTCGGCCCGCTGATGAACCAGCCGCAGATGTTCCAGATCCTGAAGATGGATCGCCGCCGCGGCAACATCGTCGTCTCGCGCCGCGCCGTGCTCGAAGAGCGCCGCGCCGAAGAGCGCACCTCGCTCGTCGCTTCGCTGGTCGAGAAGCAGGTCGTGGAAGGCGTGGTCAAGAACATCACCGACTACGGCGCGTTCGTCGATCTCGGCGGCGTCGACGGCCTGCTGCACGTCACCGACATCGCGTGGCGCCGCGTTTCGCATCCGACCGAGGTCCTCTCGGTGGGTCAGACCGTCACCGTGCAGATCATCAAGATCAACCACGACACCCAGCGCATCTCGCTCGGCATGAAGCAGCTTCAGACCGATCCGTGGGAAGGCGTCGGCGCAAAGTATCCCGTGGGCGCGAAGTTCAAGGGCAAGGTCACCAACGTCACCGACTACGGCGCCTTCGTGGAGCTGGAGCCGGGCGTTGAAGGCCTCGTCCACGTCTCCGAGATGTCGTGGGTCAAGAAGAACGTGGCGCCGTCCAAGATCGTCAACCCGGGCGCCGAAGTCGACGTGCAGGTGCTGGAGGTCGACTCCAACAAGCGTCGAATCTCCTTGGGCCTCAAGCAGACCCAGGACAATCCGTGGGAAGCCTTCGCCAAGGCGCATCCGCCGGGCAGCACGATCGAGGGCGAGATCAAGTCGATCACCGAGTTCGGGCTGTTCATCGGCCTCGACCAGGACATCGACGGCATGGTGCATCTTTCCGACCTCTCCTGGGACAAGCCGGGCGAGCAGGTCGTGGGCGACTATGCCAAGGGCCAGGTCGTCAAGGCGCAGGTGCTCGACGTCGACGCGGAGAAAGAGCGCGTCAGCCTCGGCATCAAGCAGCTCACCGGCGATCCGATCGAGAAGGCCGGCCCGCTGCGCAAGGGCAGCGTCGTCACCGTCACGGTGACCGAGGTCAATGACGGCGGCATCGAGGTCGCGCTGGAAGGCGGCGCCAAGTCGTTCATCCGCCGCGCCGATCTCGCGCGCGACCGCAACGACCAGCGCCCCGAGCGTTTCGGCAAGGGCGACAAGGTCGACGCGCTGGTGACCCAGATGGACAAGGCGAGCCGCAAGATCTCGCTCTCGATCAAGGCGCGCGAAGTCGCGGAAGAGAAGGAAGCCGTTGCGCAATACGGCTCGTCCGACTCCGGCGCGTCGCTCGGCGACATCCTCGGGGCCGCGCTCAAGAAGGCGACCAAGAAGGGCAAGGAAGAGGACGAAGACGAGGAGTAATCCCCGTCGCCTCGACGTGAAAAAGAACCGCGCGGGATGTGAGTCCCGCGCGGTTTTTCTTTTGCGCACGCAGACGTGACTTCGCGCAGCGCGCAAATAAAAGTGATGCCTAAACCGGAGCGTGCAAATAAACGTGATTCCGATATCCCTCTTTGATTGAATTATCGTCACCTCTCCTCAAGATGGAGATGGCACGATGAAACCGACACTTCTTCTGACAACGGCGCTCGCGGCGTTCATGTTCAGCGATGCTGCGTGGGCCGTCAGCATGCACACCTTGGTCTTCAACAGCAGCGGCACCTTCACCATTCCGGCGACGGCCGCAGCCAGCACCGAGTTCGAGTTCACCGTCATCGGCGGCGGCGGCGGTGGCGGCGGCTGCTCCACCGGCATCTTCCAGGCCGCGGGCGGCGGATCGGGCGGCGCGGGCTTCGCGTCCTACAGCGGCTTCACGGCCGGCCAGACCGTCACCGTCAACATTGGCGCGGGTGGCGCGAACGGTGCCTTCGGCGGCGGCACCGGCGGCACCGGCGGAACGACCAGCCTGGTCTTCTCGGGCGTCACCATCGCGAAGTCGGGCGGTGGCGGCGGCGCTCCCGGCCAGACCGCCGGGACGATGGTCGCGGGCACCGCGGGCGCATTCACCGCCGCCGCGGGCGCGTCGGGACTGACGCTTGCCGCGAGCC
Source organism: Rhizomicrobium sp. (assembly GCA_035549495.1). Classification (GTDB taxonomy): domain Bacteria; phylum Pseudomonadota; class Alphaproteobacteria; order Micropepsales; family Micropepsaceae; genus Rhizomicrobium. The sequence goes on from DASZQV010000027.1 coordinate 26,732, forward strand.
TCAACTACGGTGCGGAAGAGGGCACGGTGTTTCCGTGGAGCGGCATCGGGTACTGGAGCTACACGGTCCCGGGCGGCGGCAATCCGCTCGGCCACACCGGCACGATCAACAACTACAACGGCGTGCTCGGCGGCGGCGGCATGGGCTGCCAGTATGTCGGCCTTCCCGGCGGCGCGGGCGGCACCGGCGTGGTGATCGTGCGCTGGGCTGTCTGAAGCCAACAGCCGCGCGGGACCCAGCCCCCGCGCGACTTTGTTTTGGACTACCGGCGCAGCTCGTAGACCGTGCCGGCGTCGCTGAAGGCGCCACCCATCATCGTCACGCCATAGAGACTGCCGCCGGCATCGCGGATCACATTGTCGATCGGCTGGGCGCCGTCGTCGCCGGTGAAGGTGTGCAGCACGCTGAATGTTGCCCCGATCCGATACAGCGTCCCGTAGCAGGGGCTGATCAGGCAGTCGCGCGTGACGCCATAGAGATTCCCGCGGGAGTCGCGCGTCAGGCCGGAGGACGGGACCATGCCGTCGACACAGTCGCGCTGCGAGCAGAAATCATGGATCACCGAATAGGTCCAGTTCGCCCCATCGGGCGCGAGCTTGAACGCCACGCCTGCATTGCTGTTGAAGCCCTGACCGCCCGCCCGCGTCGTGCCGTAGAGGTTCCCCGCATCGTCCAGGGTCAGCGCACCTTGCGGATCGCTGCCGTCGGGGCACTCACCCTCGGAGCAGAACGTGTAGAGGATGGTCTGCGTCCCGTCCGGCGACAGACGGAACAGTCCTGCGCCGGCGACACCGAACAGATTGCCTGATCCGTCCATCGTCAGGCCGGCGTTCGGGAAATATCCGTCCGCGCAATCCGTGGCCGAGCAGAAGCTGTGCAGCACGCGCATGCTCCAATCGCCGCCGCCCGAGGCCGGCGGATCGAGCGCATAGGCCGTGCCGTCATCGGCCCCGCCGCCGGCATGCGTCATGCCGTAAAGCGGCGAGATGCCGTCATAGACGGCGCCGCTCGCCGCTCCGCTATAGGTGAGGCCGCCGAGCGGCTGCGTGCCGTCGCCGCTGTGGCTGCCGAAGCTGTAGAGAACCTTTAGCTTCCACTTCTTGCCCGTGTCGCTGGGCATCAGCTCGTAGGCCACGCCACCGCGGACCCCGCTATGGCCGCCGCTTTGCGCCGTGCCGTAGACATTGCCCGCTGCATCGACGATCAGCCGGCCCTCGGGCAGCCCGCCGGTCCGGCACGACGCGTCATGCGCGCAGAACGTATAGATCGTCCGATAGCGCCATTTGGTGCGCTTGGCGTTGGGGCGGAGCTGGAACACCACGCCCTGAAGCCCCGCGCCGCCATTGTAGGTCGTGCCATAGAGATTGCCGGCGCTGTCCATCGCGAGCGAGCCCTGCGGCCATTTCCCGTCGAGGCAGTTCTCCTCGGGACAGAAGGCATAGAGCGTCTTGAACTTCGCCGCCGAAGCGGGCCCGCAGAGCAGAACGAGTGCCGCGAGGCAAAGGATTTTCGGCAAGCTCACGGCGTCACTTTCCACACGCTGCCGAAGGTCCTGTCGCCGCCGCGATTGGCGACGCCGTAAAGCGCGCCCGACGGATCGGTCGCGAGCGCCCCCATCGGCGCCTGGCCGTCCGCGCATTGCGCTTCGCGGCAGAAGGCGTGCAGCGTGGCGACGCCGCCGCCGCTCGCGATCTCGAACAAGGTGCCGCCATTGTAGCGCCCGAGCTTCTGCGCGGTGCCGAACAGATTGCCCGAAGAGTCGAGCAGCAGGGGGCCGCTCGGATTGGCGCCGTCGAAGCAATCGCCCACGGTGCAGAACTCGTGCAGCACGGTGAACGTGGTGTCCGGCGCGATCCTGTACGCCACGCCGCAGGTCGACGACTGGCACGCGCTGTTCACGACGCCGCCGCTCAGGGTGGTGCCGAAAAGATTGCCCGCCCCATCCATCGTAAGGCCCTGGGGCGCGTAGCCTCCGGAGCAACCGCTGCAGAAGCTGTGCAGCACGGTCTCGTTCCAGCAGCACTCCTTCGTGCCCTTGACGAGCTTGAACGCGACGCCGCTCGCGAAATCCACGCTGATGCGCGTGGTGCCGTAGAGATTGCCCAGGGCATCGGCGATCACCGCGCTGGGCAAACGGCCGTCGCTGCAATCGGGGATCGCGCAGAAGGCATAGAGCGTGCGCGCGAACCAGGTGTCGTTGCTGCGCCGGTTGAGCGAGAACACGGTGCCGCCGGCGTACCGGCCACCGCTGCCGGCGACGCCGTAGAGCGGCGAGATGCCGTCATAGGGAAGGCCGCTCAGCTGGCCGGCATAGCTCAACCCCGCCATGGGGCCGATGCCGTCGGGGCACGAGCTGTCGCGGCTGCAGAAATCGTAGAGCACGGAATAGGTGAATTTGTGCGTGTCGGGAATGGGCGAGAGCCTGAAGGCCGTGCCCTCCGCCGCGGCGCCGCCCTGCTGGGTCGTGCCATAGAGATTGCCCGCGGTGTCGATGACCAGCGCGCCTTCCGGCCGCGCGCCGTCGGTGCACGAGACCCTGGCGCAGAAATGATAGAGCGTGCGGAAGGTGTATTTGCCGGTGGCGCCGCGGGGGCTAAGCTCGAACACGGTGCCTCGGCCATGTACGCCGTCGATCGACGTGGCGCCGTAGAGGTTGCCCGCCGCATCCGCCACGAGGCCGCCGTCGGGGTCGCCGCCGGTGAGGCCGCAATTGTCGCCGCAGAAGGAATAGAGGCGGTGGAATTGCGCGGCCTGGGCCGGAACAGCGAGCAATGCCGCCGCCGCCAACGCGATCAGGAACGACGAAAGCTTGCGCATGACGATCTCCCTCTGGGTCGAGGAAGGTTATCACGCGGCGGTGGAATCCGGAATCAGCCCGTCTTGGCCGGCGGCTTGAACTCGACGCGGCGCATGCGGCCGAAGACCTGCTTGAAGGTCGACGTGGTGGTCTGAGCGTAGAACTCGAACTCGACCGGGTAGGCGCGCGAGAAGTCGTAGAGCGCCACGACCTCGTCCTGCATGAACTCGTCGAAGATGAAGTAGTAGTCCTTGGCGCGCTCCCACAGCTGCGTCAGCACGAACAAGGTCGAGCCGTAGAGGTCGGCGTCGAAATGCACGAACAGCGGCTCGGCCTCGGCGACGTCGTTCTCCGCGAGGAACTTGGGCAGCGTGTTCTGGAACCAGCCTTTGACGTAGCTCACCCGCGGGTCGCGATGCTTGGGCGATTTGCTCCCCGTCGTGAACATGCCCATCTGCAGGTGCTTCCACTCTTGCGGCATGTTCTCGAAGCTGTCGAAGCCGATGAACTTGGCGTGGGGGTGCGAGAAGCGCTGGGTCATGCGCGTCAGGCCGCGGCCGCTTTTCACCCCGAACTCGAGGAAGGTCATCGGCACGTCGCCGAGCTGGGAGAGAGCGAAGTCGCACAGATCGTCGCGCGTGGCGACGCGGGTCTGGGGAAGCTTGTGGTTGTAGATCAGGTCGAGCGCGTCGCTGCGGCGGCGCCGGTCGGTGGCGCGATAGCGCTTCTCCGCGTCCGAAAGCTCGGGCTTGGGCGAGCCGGATTCCGCGTCGTCGTCGATATCGTCCGGATCCAAGCCTCAAATCCTCCAGCCGGCGGCGCTTACGTAGAGCATCTGTGACGTTGCGATCAAGAGAAGGTTGTAATGACAAACGGCGGGCCTTTCGGACCCGCCGTTCGCCGTTAGCGCGAAGTTCCCGCTTACTCGGTCGGCGTGAACTGGAACACGACGCCCTGGGCGCCTTCGTAGCGGCCGCTCTCGTAGCGCGTGCCGAACAGGTCGCCATTGGCCGACTCGACCGGCGCGCCGGTATAGGTCTTGCCCTGTGGACAGGCGTGGTCGTTGCACTTGGTGCTGTCGAGCACGACATAGGCGTCGTTCTTCTCGAAGATCACGCCCGACTTATCGTCGCCGCCGCCATTGGCGAAGCCGAAGATGTTGCCGCTGAAGTCCATCATGATCCCCGCCGGCGCCCAGCCGTCCTCGCATTTCGGCTGCTGCGAGCAGAAATTGTAGTAGGTGGACTCGGTGCCGTTGGTGGCGATCTTGTAGAGCACGCCGCAGCCGATGTTGTGCTTGCCGCAGCGATGGGCAACGTGGCCGCCGGCCGTCGTGGTGCCGAAGATGTTGCCGATCGAGTCGATGATCACGCCGCTCTTCGGCGTCGCGCCGTCGGCGCAATTGTCGTCCTGGCAGAACTGGTAGAGCAGCGTCTCCGCCCAATGGCCCTGTTGCGTCGGCGTCAGCTTGAAGACGAGGCCGGCATTGTCGAGGCCGCCCTGCTCGGTGGTGCCGACGATGTTGCCGTTCTTGTCGACGACGATGTCGGCGTTCGGCAGCTTGCCGTCGCTGCAGGTGTCCAGTCCGCCCTGCGCGCAGAAGTAATAAAGCGTCTTCTGCGACCACGTGCCGTTCTTGTTCGGCGTCAGCGAGAACACAATGCCGAGATTGCGCAGGCCGCCGGCGCGGGTCACGCCATAGAGCGGCGAGGTGCCGTCATAGGCCGCGCCGGTCGAGGCGCCGGCATAGGTGAGGCCGCCCACCGGCATCGCGCCGTCGGAGCAGTCGCTGAACTGGGCGCAGAAATTGTAGATCACCTTCTGGGTGTAGCGGGTGTGGCCGGCATTGGGCGTCAGCACGTAGACGACGCCGTTGGGCGTCGTGCCGCCGGTGCTCGCGGTGCCGTAGAGGCGTCCGGAAGTGTCCTGGATCAGCCGCGAGTCGATCGGGTGACCGCCGTCGGCGCAGCTCGTCGCGGCGCAGAACTGATAAATCGGATGATAGAAGTACCCGTCCTTGTCCGAGTTGTAGGTCATCTTGAAGACGACGCCGGCATTGTTGCGGCCGCCGATCTCGGTGGTGCCGAAGAGGCTCTTCGACGAATCCATCATCAGCGAGCCCGAAGGATGGCCGCCGTCCGGGCAACCCGCGTCGCGACAGAAGAAGTGAAGCACCTTCAGGGTGCCCGCGGAGGCCGGAGCCGCCGCCAGTGCCGCGCCGAGCGCGAGCGTCAGGATTCCAACAAATCGGGTGAGGCTCATCTTCCGTTCTCCGTTGCGGGCGCGCGGGGTCGGCAATATCGCCGAAACAATCGACCGCGCGCGTCCTTGTACAAGCGGCGCGGGCCGGGGCGCAAGGCAAGGGCTGCCGAAAACCGCGGGAACCGCGCCGGAGCCCGCGGTTTTGCGCCTTTTGTCGCGGGGCCTGGCGGCACGACGCGATCCATTCGCCAAGCCGATTTGTGAAGTTTTTATGGCGACGAGTTGCCTCAATTCTTGCGTCCGCGTCACGCATATCGCGCCGCAGGCTGACGATCCGTATACAGATGATATGGCGCATGTCCTTCGCGTTACGCAAAAATTAGGCGCGCCTCGCAACGGAAAAACTCCGCCGCACGTTTATCGAAATGTCCGCGCGTGGGCGCATGCATCGCCGCACGAATGGAAGTCTGCGGACGAATAGAAACATTTGTTGGAGGAGTATCTAAGATGCGGTGGACCACCATCCTCGCCGCGGCGGGCGTCATTGCCGCCGGTTCCCAAGCTTACGCGCTCGACGACACGCCCGACACGCCCGACACGACCCGCATCGTCTCCGATCCGCTCTACCTGCCGCTCGAGGGACAAATCTACGGCCAGTCCGCCTATCGCTGGAGCTCGGCGAGCGACGACGTGTTCGACGCGACCGGCGCGCGCGCGGCGTCGGTGCAGTCCACCGGCAATTCGCTCGCCCAGCAATTCCAATACGGCATCAGCGACGACCTCGCGCTGCGCCTCGACTGGGGCTACGACTGGCGCAGCGTCAGCCGCCACGACGTGACGGGCACCGACATCCTGCGCTCGGCTTCGGGCTGGACCGATCCGAGCTTCGGCGTGACCTGGCGCGCGATCGACCAGCGCGACGGCGGGCCGTTCAGCCTGGATCTGCGCGCAGACTATTCGCCCGACGCGTTCCCGTCGAAGAGCGCGACCGCCGACGACGAAGGCACCATCGCGCGGGGCGGGCAGGGCGTCGATCTCGGCGCCACCATCGGCCATCAGACGCGCGACTTCACCATCGCGGCGCTGTTCGACGCCAACTACTTCGACGGCCGCAAGACGGTGAACACGACCACTGGCGGATTCTCGACGACCGACGCGCTGTGGAACTATACGCTCGGCCTCGAGTCCCAGCTCCGCCTCGACGATGCGGCCTCGATCAATGCCGGAATCGGCCACACCTTCGCCAACAACGCGACCGTGTTCAACTCCAACACGGGGCTCACCCACATCTCGACCGGGGGCGACTTCACCGATCTGAGCGTCGCGTTCAACTATCACTTCGTGCCCAACACCCTGGTGGGCTCGGTCGGCTATCAGCACAATTTCTACGACGACAGCCGCAACCTGTTCCCTGCCTCGCCGGCCGACAACACGGCGGTGCGCAACAAGGGCGAGGACGTCGTCGGCGTGACCATGCGCTATGTGCTGAACTAGACGCTGGCGGCGCGGCTCTTTATGCTTGGGGAATGGATCCCAAACCCACGAGCAATTTCGACGCCGCGCGCCGCTTCGCCGAATTCGGATTGAAGGAAAAGGCGGCCGGGCGCCGGGATTCGGCATCCGGCCCCGGCAGCTCGGCAAAGGCCAGCGCCGAGGCGCTCGACTTCCTGCGCCGCGTCATCGCCGAGCACGATATCGGCTCGATCCTCGATCTCGGCTGCGGCGACTGGCACTGGATGCGCAAGCTCGGCCTGCCGCGGCCGACCGGCGGCAACCCCGTCCACTACGAAGGCTGGGACGCGAGCGAGCCGATGGTGGCCGAGCTCGACAAGGAGTTCGGCAACGAATACACGTCGTTCAAGGTCAAGGACATCACGACAGAGCCGTTGCCGAACGCCGAACTGATCGTCGCCCGCGATGTGCTGTTCCACATCGACATGACGCTGGTCGAAGGGATGATCAAGCGCATCCGCGGCGCCTGCCGGTTCTTTGCCACCACGTCGTTCGCGGGCGTCACGCGCAACACCAACATCCAGTCCTACATGCCGATCGAGGGCTGGGGCTTCCACAAGATCAATCTCGACATCGCGCCGTTCGATCTCGCGCCGCATCTCGCGGGCTGCGTCGAGGAGAAGGCGTGCAGCCATACCGGCGACAAGCGCTATTTCTGTCTCTATTCGTTCGAATGATCTACCAGTACTGGGAGACGCGCGGAACCAAGCCCGCCTATATCGACGGGTTGCGCGAGATCGCCGCGAAGAACGGCAAGGTGCCGCTGACCCTGGTGACGCCGGAGACCCTCGACGCCGAGCTTCCCGACATGCCCTCGGCGATCCGCGACATCGAGGAGCTCGCGCACAAGGCCGACATGATCCGCGCCATGCTGGTGCACCGCCACGGCGGCATGTGGCTGGACTCCGACGCCATTGTGCTCAAGCCGCTGGACCGTCTATTCGACTATCTCAATGACTACGATTTCGTCGCCTTCCGCAGCTCGGAGCGCCTGCGCTTCTGGCGCGCCAAGGTGCGGGTGAACTGCTTCCTGTCGCGGCCGGGTGGGCGCGTGATCGGCGAATGGATGCGGCGCCAGCACGCCAAGCTTCCGCGCACCACCTTCGAATGGAACGAGATCGGCTCGGACATCCTGCATGCGGTGTGCATGGAAAACCGGAACATCGTGAAGTTCCTGCCCTTCGAGACGATCTGCCCCGTGACCTGGGACAATGTCGACGCGTTCTCGCAATCCGGCAGCGCCGCGAAGATCGTCGAGGACTGCCTGATGGTGATGATGAGCAACAAATCGCTCACCGATCGGCGCTCGATCCTGACCGGCATGACGGTGGAGGAGATCGCGCGCCGCGACTGGCTGGTCTCGGACGTGCTGCGTCACGCGCTCGCATGACGCTCTCTTATTCCATCGTCGATCTCGACAGCGCGCGCCACGATGCGCCGGGCGGCGTGCCGCTGCGCAGAGTCGTCCTCTGTTCGTCGCCGCGCACGGGAAGCTATCTGCTCTGCGAGGCGATGCGGCGCTTGGGGCTCGGCGTGCCGCACGAATACTTCAATCCGCCGACCATGCGCGTGCTCACGCGCCGCTGGGCCCTGGCCATGCCCGAACGGGTGAAGCCGTCCGCCTGGTTGCGGCTCGGCCATGCGCGGAATTTGCGCGCGCTCGAGGCCTATCTCGCCGCGCTGATGCGGATGCGCACGCGCAACTTCGTCTTCGCGGCCAAGCTGCAGTATTGGCAGTACGAGCGCCTGCTCGACAATCCGACCGGCGCTGTGTTCCTGAACAATGCGCGCTTCCTTTATCTCTATCGCGAGGATCTGCTCGGCCAGGCGATCTCGTTCCGCCTTGCCGAAGCCACGGGCAAATGGGGCGTCGACGGCGTGGCGACGACAACGGCGAAACGCGCGCGCGACCTGCTCGACATCGAGGCGCTCGACCGAGCCGTCGCCATGATCCGCGGCGAGGAGAAGGGCTGGCGGCGCTTCTTCGCGCGCGAATCGATCCGGCCGCGGATCCTGTCTTACGAATCGATGCGCGACGATCCGCTCGCCGCTGCGCGCAGCCTGGCCGGCGACCTGCTGCCGGCGGACGCCGAGCCCGGCCTGCCGCCCGCGACCACGCCGGACGTCGAGGGCGCCGAGGCGCGCGACCTCAAGCGCCGCATGCGCGAGGCCTACCTCGCCGCGCGGCCGTTACCCGAACGCGATTCCGCCCAGCACGGCGCCTAGAAGGCCCAGCCCCACCGCGCCCAGCCAGAACGGGCGGCGCTTGGTGATGATGGCGATGGTCGACAGCGCGATGCCGATCTCGATCAGGGTGGCCGCGCCGGTCAGCCAGTGATGGCGCTTCTCGTGTCCGGCGCTCTCGGCCATGAGCTTCTCGCGCTCTTTCTCGTTCTCCTCGGCGCGCTCGCGGATCGGGCCTTGCTTGGCTCCCTGGTCCTTGGCTTCCTTCGCCCATTCCTCGGCATGCGCGCCGCCCTGCGCCGCGGCGATGCCGTAGATATGCTTCTTGAGGCTGTCGGCCTGGTACTCGTTCCAGGAATCGGTGGCCTTGTCCTGCGCCAGCACGGCCTCGCTCGACGCCGTGATCGCCAGCCCGCCTTCGACCGTCTCCAGGCTGGTCGCGGCAGCCGCCAGCACGGCCAGCACCGCCACGGTGATCGCGACGCGCGCGACGAACGGGTCGGCGTCATGGGCCGCGTGGTGCGCGTGCTCGGTGTGCTCGTGCGCTTCCAGGGCGGGATCGTGGGACATGGCGGGACAACCTTTGTTTGGACGGCGGCGCGGGATAGCAGGATTCTGCGTGATTTGCGTCACATTTTAAGAAAATCCTGCGGTTTCAGTGGCTTCCGGTTGACGGCCCGCACACGCTCTGACAGGTTAACCTTGTACGGACTCGCATTTGGGGTGCGGGTGCGCGGGAGGCCGTCCCGGTTCGGGGGCAGGGGATGATCAAATCGGAATTGGTTGCGCGACTGACGGAGCGCTATCCACACTTGTATCACCGCGACGTCGAGCGGATCGTCTCCACGGTGCTCGACAAGATCACCGATGCCTTGGCCGCGGGCCATCGCGTCGAGCTGCGCGGCTTCGGCGCGTTCTCGGTCAAGACGCGGCCGTCGCGGCTGGGCCGCAATCCGCGCACCGGCCAGCCGGTCTCGGTCGACGAGAAGCGCGCGCCGTTCTTCCGCACCGGCAAGGAATTGCGCGAGCGCCTCAACATGAACGGCAAAGGGCCGGAATAGAGCTTGTACGCGGGCCTTGCGCGGCTTAAGACGCGCGCGCGATGAGAGCCCAGCGATTCTCCAATCCCATCTTCGTCGCGATCGACACGCCCGATCTCGACCGCGCGCTCGCTTTGGCGAAGAGCGTCGGGCCGCATGTCGGCGGACTGAAGGTCGGCCTCGAGTTCTTGACCGCGCAGGGCCCCGAGGGCCTTCGCCGCATCGTCGACCTCGGGCGGCCGGTCTTCGCCGACACCAAGTTCCACGACATCCCCAACACCGTCGCCGGCGCCGCGCGCGCCATCGCCAAGCTCGGCGTCGCGATGTTCAACATCCATGCCTCGGGCGGCGAAGCGATGATGCGCGCCGCCAGAGACGCCGCCCCCAACCTCACGCTGATCGCAGTGACGGTGCTCACCAGCCTCGACGACGCGGTGCTGGGCAGCGTCGGCCAGCGCGCGCCCGCAGCCGAGCAGGTCGTGCGGCTGGCGAAGCTGACGCAAGCGAGCGGCCTCGACGGCGTGGTGTGCTCGGCGCATGAGATCGCGGCGATCCGTGCCGCCTGCGGGCCGGACTTCCTTCTGACGGTGCCGGGCATCCGCCCCATGGGCAGCGACCTTGCCGACCAGAAGCGCGTGATGACGCCGCGCCAGGCGGCCGATGCGGGCGCGGGCATCCTGGTCATCGGCCGCCCGATCACAGGTGCGCCCGATCCGGCCGAAGCCGCGCGCGCCATCGCCGGGTCGCTCGCATGAGCACCACGCTCTACGGCGCGCCGGGCACCGCCAGCCTGTGCGTGCATTGGATGCTGATCGAGCTCGGCGTTCCGTTCGAATTCGTCACGCTGGACTTCGCGAAGAAAGAGCAGCACGCGGCCGACTATCTCAAGATCAATCCCAGCGGTCACGTTCCGGCGCTGGTCGTCGACGGCACGGCCTATACCGAGACCGCGGCGCTGTTGATGCTTCTTGCCGAGCGCCATCCGGAGCGCGGGTTCGCGCCCGCTATCGGCGCCGCGGATCGCGCGGCTTACCTGCAATGGATGATCATCCTTGCCAACACGCTGATGCCGGCGTTCCGGCTCTATTTCTATGCCGAGGAAGATGCCGGGCCCGGCAACGTCGAGGCGACCAAGGCCCAGGCCGCGTCGCGCATCGAGAAGGTGTTCGCACGGATCGACGGCCAGCTCGCCGACGGACGGCTCTATCTGCTGGGCGAAGAGATGCGCGCGGCCGATTTCCTGCTCGGCATGCTGACCCGCTGGTCGCGCAACATGCAGCGCACCGCCCTCGATTGGCCGCATCTGAGGGCCTATGTCGAGCGTCTGCGTGCGATGCCCTCCTATCGCGAGACCCATGCGCGCGAGGGCTTGCAGGGCTGGATCTGAAAAGAGCGCGCAACCCTTGGCTGCGCGCTCTCTATTCAGTACGACCCGTTCACCTGCGCCAGGGCGTCTTGCGTCGCCGTGCGGATACAGGAATGCGTGTCGTCATCCGTCACCAGATATTGCTGGTCGATCTGGTGGCACAGCGCGCGCGCCGTGTCGCGCACCCGGTTGCGCAGCGCATGCGCGCCACGCGCGGTGCGCAGATCGAGATCGTCGAAGCGCACCTCGCGCGACAGCGAGACTTTGACGATCGGCGCTCCGATCTCGCTGCGCTGCCGCTCGTGCGGCCGCGGCGCAGTCACGGTCACCACTTCGTTGGTGCCGCTGGGCGGCTCGACGGGGCCATATGACTGCGCCGCCGCCGCAGTGGTGAGCAGCGCGAAAGCCGCGAGAGTGGCGCTACCGATCTTCATCGCCTTACTCCTCGTAGCCGGCATAGGTGTAGTTGCGCGCGTCCCGGATCGCGGTGTCGGCGCGCGCCATCGCGTCGTCGAGCGCGGTCTTGTAGCAATTCGTGCCCGGCGCCTGCTTCACCGGATATTCCTCGGCGAGGCGCGCGCAGACCTCCTGCGCCGTGTCGCGGACGCGCATGCGAAGCTCGTGCGCGCCGCTGCGGGTGCGCAGGTCGAGATCGTTGTAGCTCACCGCCTGGGACAGCGAGAGGCGGCCCGGAGGCGCGCCGACCGGCCGGCGCTCGAAGTTGAAGCGCGGCGCGATCACTTCGATGGTCTCGGGACCGTTGTTGTAGGACTGGTCGTAGCCGTTGTCGGTGTTGTCGTTGTAATCCTGCGCGAAGGCGGGCGCCGCCGTCAGCATCAGGGCCAGCGCGCTGCCGGCAAGAAGCGAATATTTCAGCATCGTGTCGTCTCCCTTTTTTGTCCGCCAGCCGCTTAACCGTGTTCAGACAACGGATTCTGCCGCAGCCGGTTCCGCAAGTTCCCCAAGGCCGTTCGGTGGCGGAAATGAGGCGAGACCTTGACGGGCTGGCCGCGGTCGCGGCGCCGCGATAACGTCGCCGCAAAGGGAGATGCGGCATGCGTTCGAGCTTGTGCGTTGCGTTCGCGGTCGTTGCGGCGTCGGCTGTCGCCGCCCCGGCCCAGGCTTATCACTTGAAGACGCTCTACTCCTTTTGCGCGAAGGCGCATTGCGCCGATGGCGGATCTCCGGCGGCGGCGCTTCTGGAAGACAGCGCGGGCAATCTCTACGGCACGACCTCGAGCGGGGGCACCAAGGCGCTGGACGAGAACGCTCCCGGCGGCACGGTGTTCGAGCTGGAGCGCGACGGGACGAAATGGCGCCATCGCGTGCTCCACAGCTTCTGCTCCGACGCGTTCTGCTCCGACGGCGCGACGCCGCTCGGCGGCCTGGTCATGGATGCATCGGGCAATCTTTACGGCTCGACGAACGAAGGCGGCGCGTTCGGGTACGGCACGGTGTTCGTCCTCAAGCCGAACGGGAGCCGTTGGAAGCTGAAGACGCTTCACGATTTCTGCCCGAGCGCCTGCGGCACGACCGAAGGCGCGGCGCCGTGGGGAACGCTCACCTATGACGGCGCGGCGAGCGGCGCTTCCTATGACGGCACGTCGCCGCTCTACGGCACGACGTTCGGGGGCGGCCAGTTCGATGCCGGAACCGCGTTCGCGTTGTCTCCCGCCCACAGAGGCTGGAAGTTGAAGACGATCTACGAGGTCTGCTCCGACGAGTCTTGCAACGCCAGCGAGATGAATCCCGGCCTGACCATCGACGGCGGCGGGAATCTCTACGGCACGATATCGCTCGGCGGCGCGACCGGCGTCGGCAATGCCTTCGAGCTCGCGCGCCAGGGCAAGCGCTGGTCGTACACGGACATCTATGATTTCTGCTCGGCGCCGAGCTGCGGTGGCTATGAGCCGGGTTCGCCGCCGGTGCCCGACGGCACAGGCGCGTTCTACGGCACGACGGAGTTCGGTGGGCCCACTGAGCAGCATGGCGGCGTCGTCTACAAGCTCACGCCCGGCGGCGCGCGCACCTTCACCGAGACCGTCGTCCACGCCTACTGCTCGGCCGCCGATTGCGCGGACGGCTCCGTGCCGGTCGCTCCGGTCGTGCTGGACGCGGAGGGCAACATCCTCGCCGCCGCGAGCATGGGCGGCGCATCCGGCGGCGGCAACGTGACCAAGTTCTCGTCCGCCGGCGCCATCCTGGACGGCTATGATTTCTGCGCGAAGGCGAGCTGTGCCGACGGACGCAATCCCAGCGCGCCCGTCAGCGATGCGTCCGGCAGCCTGTTCGGCACGACGCGCGGCGGCGGCAAGCACAGCGACGGCAACCATGGCGGCACGGTCTACGAATTGGTCCCTTGAGACGCGGCGGTTGATTTCGCCCCCGGCGGGGGCGATAAGCCGCGTTCCATGGGCGTTCTGATCAAGATCTGCGGCATCAACAGCGTCGAAGCGGCGGATGCCGCGTGCGGCGCGGGCGCGGATTTCGCGGGCCTCGTATTCTACAGCAAATCGCCGCGCAATCTGATGCTCGACCAGGCGCGCGCGCTGAGCGCGCGGATGCGCGGCCGCACGCGGCTGGTCGCGCTGTTCGCCGATGCCGCCGACGACGAGATCGGGACCGCGATCAAGCTCGTCGAGCCCGATTTCGTGCAGCTCCACGGCAGCGAGCCGCCGGCGCGGGTCGCCGACATCCGCGCGCGCTTCGGCGTGAAGGCGATCAAGGCGTTCGCGATCGCCCAGCCGTCCGACTTTGCCTGTATCGCGGGCTACGATGCCGACATGCTGCTGTTCGACGCCAAGCCGGCCGACGGCGCCGCGCGGCCCGGCGGCCACGGCGCCGCGTTCGACTGGCAATTGCTCCGTGGACGGAGCTTTTCGCGGCCGTGGCTGCTCGCTGGCGGATTGAGCGCGCAGAACGTCGCGCGCGCGGTGGGCGCGTCGGGCGCGCCGGGCGTCGACGTCTCGTCCGGCGTGGAGACCGCGCCCGGGATCAAGAGCGCCCGGATGATCGGCGAATTCGTGAGGCAGGCCCGCGCATGAGCATCCTATCCAATTCCTATCGCAGCGGCCCCGACGACCGCGGGCATTTCGGCGGCTATGGCGGGCGCTTCGTCGCCGAGACCTTGATGCCGCTGGTGCTCGACCTCGAGCGCGCCTATGAGGCGGCCAAGGCCGATCCCGCGTTCCGGGCCGAGCTCGGCGCGATGCTGAAAGACTATGTCGGCCGCGAGAGCCCGCTCTATTTCGCCGAGCGGCTTACGCAGCATCTCGGCGGCGCGAAGATCTATCTGAAGCGCGAGGACCTGAACCACACCGGCGCGCACAAGATCAACAACTGCCTCGGCCAGATCCTGCTCGCGCGCCGCATGGGCAAGACGCGCATCATCGCCGAGACGGGCGCCGGCCAGCATGGCGTGGCGACGGCGACGGTGGCGGCGCGCTTCGGGCTGCCTTGCGTCGTCTATATGGGCGAGGTCGACATCGAGCGGCAGAAGCCCAACGTCTTCCGCATGAAGCTGCTCGGCGCCGAGGTGCGGCCGGTGAAATCGGGCTCGCGCACGCTCAAGGACGCGATGAACGAGGCGCTGCGAGACTGGGTAGCGAACGTCCACGACACTTTCTACATCATCGGCTCGGCGGCGGGGCCGCATCCGTACCCTGCGATGGTGCGCGATTTCCAGACCGTGATCGGCAACGAGACGCGCGCGCAGATGCAGGCGCGCGAGGGCCGGCTTCCCGATCTCGTCGTCGCCTGCGTCGGCGGCGGCTCGAACGCCATCGGCATGTTCCATCCGTTCCTCGACGACGCCACCGTGGCGATCCACGGCGTCGAAGCCTCCGGCGACGGCCTCGACACCGAGCGCCACGCCGCGACCTTGTCGAAAGGCTCGCCCGGCGTGCTGCATGGCGCGCGCTCGTACCTGCTGCAGAACCGCGACGGGCAGATCCTGGAAGCCCATTCGATCTCGGCGGGGCTCGACTATCCCGGCGTCGGGCCCGAGCATGCCTGGCTGAAGGACCAGGGCCGCGTGCAATATTTCTCCGCCGGCGACAAGGACGCGCTCGAAGCCTTCACGCTGCTCTCCAAGCTGGAAGGCATCATCCCTGCGCTCGAATCCGCGCATGCCGTCGCGCATGTGATGCGCACGGCCCCGCAGATGGACAAGGACAAGCTCATCGCGGTCTGCCTGTCGGGACGCGGCGACAAGGACGTGTTCTCGGTCGCGAGCGCGCTGGGTGAGAAGATATGAGCCGCATCGCCCAGCGCTTCGCGGAGCTGAAAGCCGCCAACCGCGCCGCCTTCGTGCCGTTCGTCACCGCGGGCGATCCGAATTTCGACGCGGCGCTGGCGCTGCTCAAGGCGCTGCCCGGCGCGGGTGCGGATTTGATCGAGCTCGGCATCCCGTTCTCCGATCCCATGGCGGACGGACCGGTGAACCAGGCGTCCTATCTGCGCGCGCTTGCCGCCGGCATGACCTTGCCCAAGGTCCTCGACATGGTGCGCAGGTTCCGCAAAAGCGAGAACAAGACGCCGCTGGTGCTGATGGGCTCCTACAATCCGATCCACGCTTACGGCACCGCGCGCTTCGCCAAGGACGCAGCCGAGGCCGGCATCGACGGACTTCTGATCGTCGACCTGCCGCCCGAGGAGGACGAGGTGCTGCGCGCGCCGGCCGCGCTGCACGGCCTCGACGTCGTGCGCTTCGTCACGCCGACCAGCGACGAGAGGCGCCTCGACACCATCCTCGATGGCGCGAGCGGCTATCTCTATTATGTGTCGATGGCGGGCATCACCGGCACGAAGGTCATCTCGGCCGAGGAGACGAAAGAAGCCGTCGCCGCGTTGCGCGCCCGCACCCGGCTGCCGGTGACCGTCGGCTTCGGCATCCGCACGCCGGAACAGGCGGCCCAGGTCGCACGTTTCGCCGATGGCGTGGTCGTGGGAACCGCCATCGTGGCGCAGGTCTGCGAGAATCTCAATTCCGCGGATCCGGCCGCCAATGTGGCGGAATTTTGCGCGCGGCTGGCGAATTCCGTGCATGCGGCCCGGGAAAAGAACGTGTAGGATCGGGATATGAACTGGATCGCCAATTTCGTCCGCCCACGGATCAAAGGCCTGATGGGCGGCTCGCCGAAGACCGACACGCCCGAGAACCTTTGGAAGAAATGCCCGTCCTGCGGCGAGATGATCTTCCACCGCGATCTGGTCGCGGCGCAGAACGTCTGCCCGTCCTGCGGCCATCACCTGCGCGTCGGCCCGGCCGACCGCTTCGCGGCGATCTTCGACGCCGGCCAGTATGAAGAGCTCGCGCCGCCGACCGTCGCGGCCGACCCGCTCAAGTTCCGCGGCGAGAAGAAATATCCCGACGAGATGAAATCGGCGCGCACCAAGACCGCGCGCCAGGAAGCCTTGACCGCCGCGCGCGGCACATTGGACGGCATGCCGGTCATGGTCGCGGTGCAGCCTTTCGACTTCCTCGGCGGCTCGCTCGGCATGGGCGTGGGCGAGGGCCTGGTGCGCGCGATGCAGACGGCGGTCGAAGAGAAGCGGCCCTTCATCCTGTTCGTGTCGTCGGGCGGCGCGCGCATGCAGGAAGGCATCCTGTCGCTGATGCAGATGCCGCGCGTGACGATCTGCGTCGACATGCTGCGCGAGGCGGGGTTGCCCTATATCGTCGTGCTCACCGATCCGACCTTCGGCGGCGTCAGCGCTTCTTATGCGATGCTGGGCGACGTGCAGATCGCCGAGCCCGGCGCGCAGATCGGCTTCACCGGCGCGCGCGTGATCGCGCAGACCATCCGCGCGCAGCTGCCGGAAGGCTTCCAGCGCGCCGAGTACCTGCTCGAGCACGGGCTGCTCGACATGGTCGTGCACCGCCACGAGATGCGCGAGACGCTGTCGCGCGTGGTGCATCTGTTGATGCGGCGCTCGCGGCCGAAGAAGACCGCCCCGCCGCCGGCGGTGGTCAACGCCACGGCGGCCCGCGCGTGAGCGTCGCCCACACCGACGCGGTCCTCTCGCGGCTGCTGACGCTACACCCCAAGAAGATCGACCTGGTGCTGGACCGGATCCAGCGCCTGCTCGCCGATCTCGGCCATCCCGAGAAGAAGCTGCCGCCGGTGATCCACGTCGCCGGCACCAACGGCAAAGGCTCCACCTGCGCCTTCAGCCGCGCGATGCTCGAAGCGCAGGGGCTGAAGGTTCACGTCTATACCTCGCCGCATCTGGTCGAGTTCCGCGAGCGCATCCGGCTTGGCGGCGCGCTGATCTCGGAAGAAGAGCTGGCCGACACGCTCGAGGAATGCGAGCGCGTCAACGACGGCCGGCCGATCACCTTCTTCGAGATCACCACCGCCGCCGCGTTCCTCGCCTTCGCGCGCCACCGGGCCGACGCGCTGGTGCTCGAGGTCGGGCTCGGCGGCAAGTACGACGCGACCAACGTCGTCGCCAGGCCGCGGGTGACGGTGATCACCCCGATCGGCCTCGACCACGCGGAATTCTTGGGCGAGCAGATCACCGGCATCGCCGCCGAGAAGGCCGGCATCGTCAAGCCCGGCGTGCCCCTGGTCGTCGGCGCGCAGGAAGACGCCCCGCGCGACGTGATCCTGCGCCGCGCCGATGCGCTGTCGGCGCCGGTCCAGGTCTTCGGCCAGGATTTCTTCGCGCATCAGGAGCACGGGCGGATGGTCTATCAGGACACGGACGGTCTGCTCGACCTGCCGCTGCCCAGGCTGATCGGCCGCCACCAGATCGAGAACGCCGCCACCGCCATCGCTGCGTTGCGCCGCGCGGGCCCGGATTGGAGCGCCGACGCCGGCATCGAGCGCGGATTGCGCACCGTCGATTGGCCGGCGCGGCTGCAGCGGCTGACTCGTGGGCCGTTGATCGAGCTGGCGCCCAAGGGTGCGGAGGTCTGGCTCGACGGTGGCCACAACCCGCATGGCGCCGCCGCCGTCGCGACGGCCATCGCCGACCTCGAGGAGCGCGGCGAGCGCGCGCTCTATCTCGTCTGCGGCATGCTGCGCACCAAGGACGCGATGGGCTATTTCGCGCCGTTCCGCGGGCTCGCGCGCCACGTCGCCACCGTGACCATCCCCGGCGAGGAGATGAGCCTCGGCGCCGGCGAGCTCTACGACCGCGCGCGGGCGGCGGGCCTCGACGCCGCGCCGGCCGAGGACGTCGAGGACGCGATGCTGCAGATCGCCGCCTGGGCGCGCGCGCATTCCAAGGAGCCTGCGCCGCGCATCCTCGTCTGCGGCTCGCTCTATCTGGCGGGCGTTGTGCTGAGCGAGAACAGCTGACGCGTCAATGATTTTGCGGCGGCGGCGCCGGCATCATCGCCGCTCCGATGCGGCACATCCGGCGCTCCGATTCGACGCGATTGTGCGCCTCGGTGCATGCGGCGGCCGAGGCGGAGGCGCAAGACGTCTCCTGCGCGTCCAGCGCCGCCGGGAAATCGCCCACGCACGTCAGCTTGGCCTGGCAGTCGCGCAGCTTCGTGCCGCAGACCTGCGCACCGGCCTTGCACGCGGCGTTCTCGGCGACGCAGAGCTTGTTCTGCTCCAACGCCGCCGTCGCGCACGCATCCTTGTCGCCGCCGAGACATTTCTCGAAGGCGGACATCACGGGCGGCGCCAGCTTGCGCGGCAGCTTCAGGACCAATGATCCCTTGCTCGAATTGAGCGCGTAGGTCACGGCTTCGTCGCCCTTGCGCTTGCAGACCATCGTCTGTTCGGCGCTGCCGATCACCGTTCCGGACGCGGGCCAGGGCATGGTGCAGCCCTCGACCCCGCTGATCGAGCTCGACGTGGCGGTCGTGGTGGCGACGTCGAACCCGGCGTTCCACCAGACCGAAAGGATCAGGTCGGTGTCGTTGAGCTCGATCTTGCCGCGCAGCCCTTTGCCGCCCTGGCTCGTGCAATCGCGCCATGCGTCGACGGAATCGTGATCGACGATGTTCTTGAGGACGAAATCGTAATCCGAATTCGAAAGCTTCGACCCGCTGCTCTTGCAGAGATTGCTTTGCACGGCGCTGTACTGGCTTTTGGCACTGTCGGCATTGAGCCCGCCATAGCCGAACACCTCTATGCCGCCGCCCCATGACGAAGAGCCGCCGGAACTCGAGCCCTGCGACGCGCACATCGCGTCGCGCAGGTCCGACTGCATCGAATGCGTGGACAGGTTCTGGTACAGGTTGTGGGCCGCATAGACCAGGACGTCGCGGCACATGTCCGCGTCGTCCGCGGACGCGGCAGATACGGCAAGAGTCGCCAATCCGGCCAAGATCAGTGTTCGCATGTTCCCCCCAAGCGTCCACGGCGCGGCGGAACGGTAGCTGATAACGGCCGGGATCGCGAGAGATCTAAACCGCCGGTTCGCGGGCGTTGCGGGTCATCATCCCCACCACGACGCTCACCACCGGCAGCGAGATCAGGAAGAAGAGGTGGTACCACACCGGGAACTTCTCCCAGATGCTGAGGTGGAAGGGCACGAAGACAGCGAGCAGGACAAGACCCATCAGCCACGACGCCGCGATCCTGCCTCCGGACGCCCGTGCGCAGACGATGGCGGCAATGATCAGCGCGACCGTGCTCTCGGTCAGGCGCGCGATCATCATCGGCAAGGTGAAGGTCATGGCAGGCTCGGCGGCGTGATAGGCGGGCCAGCCGTATCTCAGGCCGAAATTCAGCACGGTGACGGCAATCATCCAGGTCGCGACGCTGCCGGCGGCGCTCAAAACCATCCTCAACATCACAACCCCCTGAAACGGCTCGGCACAAGGCTAGCCGCGGCAGGGGGCGCCGTCTTGTAGAATTTTCCCGCGGTTCAGGCGGACTGGGCCTTGGACTCGACGATCGAGCTTTCGATCCATTCCTTGATCTTCGACTTGGGCAGAGCGCCGACCTTCGTCGCCGCGACCTGGCCCTGGCTGAAAATCATCATGGTCGGGATGCCGCGCACGCCGTATTTCTGCGGCACATGCGGGTTTTCGTCGATGTTGAGCTTGGCGATGGTGACCTTGCCGTTCATCTCGGAGGCCAGCTCGTCAAGCGCCGGCGCGATCATCTTGCACGGGCCGCACCATTCCGCCCAGAAATCGACCACCACCGGCCCCTTGGCGTTGAGGACGTCGTTCTGGAACGAAGTGTCTGAGACTTTGATCGGCTGCATTACGGTATTTCCCTGGTTTCTAGCTGACCCTGAATCTAGGAACGCGCGAGCGCGAAATCAATCGCGCCGCCGCGCCGCCTCGAGAGCCCAGATCCGCGCCATTTCCGCGTCCAGAAGGGCGTCGGAGAGCGGCATCAGGCTGGGTCCCTCGGTCCAGACCAGCGCGCAGGCGATTCGCCGCCCGGGGAATATCCGGGCCGCGGCGGCGCGGTAGAGCGCCATCTGGGTGCGGGTGATGCGGGCGAGCTCGTCCTCGCGCTTGGGGGGCGGGCGGTTGGTCTTGAAGTCGACGATCAACACTTCGCTTTCTGTGAATGCCAGCCGGTCGATGCGGCCGTTGACGCGCGCGCCGTCGCCGAGCTCCGGCAGGTCGGCGACCAGGCCGATCTCGGCGCGGCTGCCGGGGGCAAAGGCCGCAGCGAAGGCGGGGTCGCTCAGTACACGGAGCGTCTGCGCGGCGAGCGCTTCCGCATCCTCTGCCCCGTGCGCCGTCAGATAGCGCAGCGCCATGTCGGGACGCTTCTCCTCCGGGACGTCCGGCAGATGCGCGAGCAGGGCATGGACCAGCTGGCCGCGGCGGAAGCGCTTGTTGGTGCGCGGCGGCGGCAGGGGTGGCTCTTCTTCTCCGCTCGCTTCGGAGGGGCGGATGAAGCGCGGCCGGACTCGTTCCGCCGGCGCGGCTGCGCGAACCCAGGGCGCGAGCGCCAGGGGCGGCGCGTCGAGCGGCAGCATCGGCTCGGCATCCTCCTCGGTGAGGCTGCCGAGCGCCAGGACAGTCTCGCCGTCGCGCTCGACCGGCGCGCAGACCGATTTCGCGGCCTGCTCGCACAGCGCATACCACGAGCCTTCGCGCACGCCCTTCTTGTTCTCGAAGCCCGCGACATAGAGCCGGTCGCGCGCGCGGGTCAGCGCGACATAGAGGAGGCGCCGGTGCTCTCTCAGGGTCTCCTCGGCGGCGGCGAGCTTGGCGCGCTTGACGGGCTCCGGCGCCGCCTCGTCGGCCATGGGGAACAAAGCCGCGTCGTCCGTATACAGAAGATGACCCTTTTTGCCGGGCTGCTCTGGGAGCGTGGTGGTGTCGGCGAGCACCACGATGTCGGCCTCCAAGCCCTTGGCGCCGTGCACGGTCATGACGCGCACCTCGTTGCGGCCGCGCTCCATGTCGCGCTTGACCTCGGCGCCGCCGCGCTCGATCCAGTGCAGGAAGCCCTCGAGCGAGGGCGTATTCGCCGCTTCGTGGGCGAGCGCGTGGGAGAGGAACTCGTCGATGGCGTCTGCCGCCTCGCCGCCCAATCGCGCGAGCAGCTTGCTGCGCATGCCGCGCACGGTCAGCGCATGAGCAAAGAACTCGAACGGCGGCTTGTAGTCGGCCATGCCGCGGATGTCGGAGAGAAGCTCGTAGGCACTCGCGAACTCGTCGCGGCGCTCGCCAAGCGCGCGCCACAACGTACCGTCGCGCTTGTAAGCGAGCGCGAACAGCTCTTCCTCGCTGAGGCCTATCAGCGGCGAACGCAGGAGCGCCGCGAGGTTGAGGTCGTCCTCGGGCAGGAGTGCGAAACGGCCGAGCGCGATCAGATCCATCACCGCGATCTGCTCGGTCAGGCGGATGCGGTCGGCGCCCGCGACCGCGATGCCGCGCTCTTTCAGGCGCCGGATCACCTCGCTGCCGAAGGGTTCGCGGCGCGGCAGAAGGATCATCACGTCGCCGGGGCCGATGGCGCGATCGCGGCCGGGAAGGCGCGTGCGCCCGTCGATCCAGCGCTTGATCTTGTCGGCGATCTTGATCGCGAGCCGCACCACGGGGCTGGTTTCGCTCTCGACGTCGACCGGCCGCCACACATCCGGCTCGGGCGCCGCGGACGGCTTGAGCGGCGGCCACACTTCGACGCGGCCCTTGGCCTCTTCGCGCAGCGGCGTGTGCGCGATGGGGAGGTCTTGCGAGGTGAGCCCTGCACGCGACGCGGGATCGGCGAACACGGCATCGACGAATTGCAGGATCTCCGGCGCCGAACGCCGCGAGGTCTCGAGCCGCTCGTCGGCGAAGTCGTGCGCGGCCGCTTCGGCGCGCGACTTGAAATAGGCGCGGTTGACCTCGAACTGCGTCGGGTCGGCGCCCTGGAAGCTGAAGATCGACTGCTTCTCGTCGCCCACCGCGAAGACCGTGCGCGCGCCCTCGCGCTGGCCGGCTCCCGCGAAGAACTCCTCGGTCAGCTTGCGCACGATCTGCCATTGCTCGGGGCTGGTGTCCTGCGCCTCGTCGATGAGGATGTGGTCGAGGCCGCCATCGAGCTTGAACAGCACCCATTGCGCCGCGTCGCCGCGCGACAGCAGCTTTAGGGTCTCGGCGATGAGGTCGTCGTAGTCGAGCACGCCGCGCGCGCGCTTGGACGCGGCATAGACCTTGCGCACCGCGTCGGTCACCACCAGCGTCGCCTCGGCGAGGCCTGCGGCATGGGCGGCGCGATGGCGCTGCTCGGCGGACAGGAAATCGTTGCAGATCGCTTCGAGCGCCGCGGCGAGGTCGGGCCGCGACTTGGCGTGGCCGACGGTGACGAGCTTGGCATAGCGTTCGCCTTTGCCGGTCAGGAACGCGTCGCGCAGCAGGGCGAAGCGCGAGAACGCGTCGTCTTCGGCCAGCGCCGCCTTGAGCGCCGCGCCGCGGTCGGCATCGGTCTTGCTGCCCGTGGCCAGCCATGATGCGATCTCGGCGAGGCAAGGATCGGGCGCGAAGCCTTCGGCGATGCCGTGCGGCGTGTCTTTGGCCTCGGCGCCATGCGCGGCGCGAAGGCGCTCCGTCAGCAGGCCGGAGGCGAAGAAGCGGTCGAGCTTGCGCCGGTCGTTGCCGAGCGCGGCGTCGAGCAATTGCTGCATGCGGCCTTCGCTCGTCTGCGTCACCAGATGCGCCACCGCCGACGCCAGCGCCGCGTCGCCGCTGCCGGCGCGTTCGAGCACTTGCGCCCGCGCCTCGGCGAGCAGGTCGCGCGCGGTGCGGTCGTCGAGCACCTGGAACGACGGCGCGACGCCGGCCTCGATCGGGAAGCGCGAGAGCAGGTTCTGGCAGAAGGCGTGGATGGTCTGGATCTTCAAGCCCCCCGGCGTCTCGAGCGCCTGCGCGAACAGCCTTCGTGCCTTGCGCAGCGCCTCGGGGCCTTTGGCTGTGGCGCCCACCTCGGCGATCTTCGCCGCCAGCGCCGCATCGGGCAGCATCGACCACGCGCCCAGCTGCGCGAACAGGCGGTGCTGCATCTCGGCCGCGGCGGCCTTGGTGTAAGTGAGGCAGAGGATGCGCTCGGGCTTGGCTTCCGCGAACAGCAGGCGTGTCACGCGATTGGCCAGCGTGTGCGTCTTGCCGGCGCCGGCATTGGCGGCGACCCAGGCCGAGCGCGCCGGATCGGAAGCCTGAAGCGAAGCGTCGCGCGCGCTCATTCGTCGGCCTCGCTCCAGCCGCCGAGCGACCATTCGCGCACGCGGGCGAGGTGGTCGTAGTCGCCGGCGAGGTCGGCGCGGAAAGGCCGCACGCGCGAATGATAGGGCGTGGTCTCGTCGTCGAAGAAGGCGATGCGTTGCGCGACCTTCTCGGCCGCCTCGGCGGCGAGGGCATGCGCGTCGACCTTGACCTCGCGCAACGCGCCCGGCTCGGCGCCGCCTGCGAAGCGCAGATAGACGAGTGCCGCCGCATCGGTTTTGGGCACCTCCGCGAAGCCGCCGCTTTCTAGGATCGCCGCTTCGAGCGGCAATTGCGGCGCGAGCAGCTCCTTCACCTGCTTGTCCGAGGGCGGCGCGCCGGTCTTGTAGTCGAGGATCGCGGCGCCGCCGCCGCTCAGCATGTCGATGCGGTCGGCGCGGCCATGGAGCTTGAACGTGCCGAACATCAGCTCGCCCTTGATCTCCAGATGCGAGGCGGCGATGTCGGCGCGGCGCATGCGCTCGACGCCGACGAACCAGCGCGCGGCGTTCAGGAAGCGCGGCCGCCACAGCGCCAGGGTCGCTTTGGGAATGTTCTCGAACAGCTCGTCGGCGATGGCGATCAGGCGCAGCTCGGCGCCCGGCGGAAGATCGCGCGGGAATTCCTGCACGAAACGTTCGAGCGCCTTGTGCACCACGCTGCCGCGCTCGAGCGGACCGATCTCGTCGTCGAGGGGCTTGAGCGGCTCCAGGCCCAGCACGCGCCGCGCATAGATCGCATAGGGATCGCGCAGCCAGGTCTCGATCTCGGTGACCGAAAGCGCGCGCGGCCGTGCTTCCACGGGCGGGCGCGGGGCAGGGCGCTGCAGGCGCGCCGCCGGCTTGGGCTCTTCGAGCGCTGCGTGGATGCCGCGATAGTTCACGGCCGGATCGAGCCGGTGCGCGAGCTCGAGGCCGCCGGTCAGCTGCGTCAGGCGCTGCAGCCAGCGCGACGGGATCGTCGGCGCGCCGTCGGACTTGGCGGCGCGGGTGAGCAGCACCTCCTTGCCGGCCGCGAGAGTCGCGAAATCGTGCGCGGCGAGTCCGATGGCACGCTCGGGCGAGTCCAGGTCGAGCGCCTCGCGCATCGGCCGCGAGAACCACGGATCGGCGGACGCCGCGCGCGGCCAGGTGCCTTCGTTCAAGCCGCCGAGCACGACGAGATCGAAGCTCAGCAGACGCGCTTCAAGCGGGCCCAGGATCGCCAGCCGCGGATGGCGTCCATAAGGCGGGCGCACGGCGACCGCGCCCGCGAGATCGCGGAACAGCGGCGCATAGGCGCTCGCCTCGATGGGTGGAATGCCGGCGGCGGCTTCATTCAGCTCTTCGATGAGCAGCTTGGCCTTCTCGCCCGCCTCGCCGCGCCACAGATCTGTCGAGAGCTTTTCCGCAGCCTCGACGTGGCGCTTCACGGCTCTGGCGATGTCGAGCTTCTTGCCGGCGAGCGCGTCGCCGAACGGCGCGAGGGCGTCGGTCACCTTGTCCAGCCACGCGCCGCCCGCGCGCTGCCGGATGCCGTCGAGACCGGCGTCGGGACGCGGCCCGCGCAGCGCGATGTCGAGCGCACGGGCTTGGGCGCGGAAGGCGGATGCATCGCCGAACGAGGCCAGGGGATGCTTGAGCAGCGCCAGCAACGCCGGCGGCGCGAACCGCGCATCGGCGGCTTCGGCGAGCAGGTTGAGGAAGGTTCCCGGCGGGGTGTGCGATAGCGGCCGGCCGGCGGAATCGTCGATGGCGATGTTCCAGCGCTCGAGCTCCGCGGTGACGCGCCGCGCCAGCGCACGGTCGGGCGTGACCAGCGCGGCCGTGCGGCCCTCGGCCTCCAACGCTTCGCGCAAGGCGAGCGCGATCACGGCCGCTTCCTCCGCCGGATCGGCGGCATGGATCAGCGAGAGGCCGCGCAAGCCTTCGGCGACGTCGCCGCCGCCGCGCTCGGCCAGCGCGCGCCAGGCGTCGGTGGTCGGCGCGGGGCGCAAGGTCTCGCGCAGCACCTTCTCGCGCGCGGCTGAGGGCGGTGCGCCGTCCCAGTCTTGGACCGCGTCGCGCGCGACGCCGATGCGCTGGAGCAATTGCTTGAGGCCGAATTGCGGATGACCGGGATCGAGCCTGTGCCAGCTCTCATCGTCCAATTCGCGGTCGAGGCCGGGCAGCACCACGAGCCCGTTCGGCAGCCGCGCGATGACGCCGAGCAGCTCGGCGGTCGCGGGGATGCTGCCCGTCGAGCCCGCCGCGATCACCGGCCCTTTGGGCGGATTCGCCTCCAAGCGTTTGGCCAGCGCACGCAGAAGGTCGTTGCGCCGCGCCGCGGGATTGACGCGCTTCTCTTTCGCCAGGAGGTTCGGCCATTCGTGGCGCAGCACGTCGAGCAGCTTGAGCACGTCCTGCCAATGCGTGGCCAGCGCCTTGGGCGCGAGCGTATCGAGCTTGCCCGGATCGCAGCCGCGCGTCTCCAATTCGTCCATCAGCTGCGCCAATCCGCCAGCCAGGGCGGCCGCTTGCGCGAAGCCCATCGCGCCGTCGCGCCGCGCTTCGTCCCAGCGCCGCACCAGGGTCGCGAGCAGCAGCTTGCGGCGGATCGGCGCGATCGCGGGCGCCAGCTCGAGCGCGTCGTTGTCGGCGTCGAACAGGAACTCGTCCTCGTCGACGTCGCCGAGCGGCTTGAACTCGGGCAGGAGCGCCGCGCCGCCGAGCACGCGCGCGAAGCTGTCGGCGAAATTGCGCGCCGCGCGCCGCGTCGGCAGATAGATCGTGGCTTCGGCCAGCGCCAACGGATCGCGCTCCGCGCCCAGGCGCGCGATCAGGCCCCGCGCCAGCGTCTCGGCGAAAGGCAGGCTCGCCGCGATGGTGACGAGTTTGGGGCGCTCAGGCGACAAGGTCGCTCAGATAGTCGTCGGCTTCGCGCACCGCTTCGGGCGTGCCGACATGGATCCACACGCCGTCGAGGCGCAATCCGTAGAGACGCTGCTGCTCGATGGCGACGTCCCACAATTTGTTCATCGAGAACGACGTGCCCGGCGCCTGCGCGAACAGGCGCGGATGCACGATCTGCACGCCGGGATACGCGTAAGGCGAAACGCGCAGCGGCGGCACGCGCGACAGATGGCCTTCCGAGTCCATGTTGAAATCGCCGGTGCCTTCGAAGCCGAGCGCCGTCACCATCGACGCCATCAGGAGCAGCGCGTCCATCTCGTCGGCGTTCCAGCGCTCCTGCATGCGGTCGAGCGCGTGGCCGAGGCCTTCGACCCACACCGAGTCCGAATTGTGCACGAAGAACGGCTCGCCCTCGAAGTTCGGCAGCGCGCGCAGAATGCCGCCGCCCGTGCCGAGCAGCTCGTCATGCTCGTCGGAAACGCGGATCTCGACATCCTTGCGTTTGGCGAGATGGGCTTTGAGCATGCCGGCCATGTAGTGCGCGTTGACGACGATCATCGTCACGCCCGCGGCGACCAGGCGGTCGATGGCGTGATCGATCAGCGCCTTGCCGCGCACCTCGACCAGCGGCTTCGGCCGGTCGTCGGTCAAGGGCCGCATGCGCGTGCCGAGGCCCGCTGCCATCACCATCGCGCGCGTGACTTTCCTGGGCCTCAAGCTCCCGCTCCCTTCGCGTCCCCGCGGGCGTCGCGCGGGATCGTCCTGTCATACCACGATTTCAAGCCGGCCAGCGCCGGATGGTCGAGGTCCTTGTTCAGATAGCCCCATACGCGCGGCAGGTAAGTCAGATAGCGAGGCTTGCCGTCGCGCTTGTTCAGCCGCGCGAAGATGCCGGCGATCTTGGCGTTGCGCTGCGCCGCCATCACCGCCATCTGCGCACGATACGCATCCTCATCGAGGCCGGTGACGTCCAGATAGTGCCGCGCGGTGGCGTCGGCGATCTCGGGCGCCACGTCGCGGCGCGCATCCTCGATCAGCGAGATCAAGTCATAGGAGCGCGCGCCGGCGACCGCGTCCTGGAAATCGATCAAGCCGACGCGCGCGACGCCCCGGCGAGAGGGCAGCCAAAGCAGGTTCTGCGCGTGATAGTCGCGATGCACGAACACGGGCGACGCGTCGCGCATCTGCGCGAGAGCGTCGCGCCACAGCGCGCGATGCTCCGCGACCTCGTCGGGCCGCGCGTCCCGCCCGAGCGCATGCGGCAGGAACCACTCGGTCATCAGATCGGTCTCGGCGACCAGCGCCGTCTCGTCATAGGCGTGCAGCGGCTTGCCGCTCATGTCGGCGGGCGCGCCGCCGCTATGCACGGCCGCCAGCACCTCGGCCGCCGCTTCATAGAGCGCGCGCTCGTCCGCGCCTTCGGTCAGGACATCGGCATAGAGGTCGTCGCCCAGGTCCTCGATCAGAACGAAGCCTTGGCCGCAATCGGCGGCGTAGATCTCCGGCGCCGAAAGCCCCAGGCCGCGCAGATAGTCCGCGACCGCGACGAAGCGCGCGCAATCGGCTCCGGCGAGCCGCGCCACGGCGTTGTAGCCGAGCGCGCGCCGTTCCTCGGGCGAGGCGTCGGCGGAGGCCGGCGGCGTCTCGGCCATCTGCGGCTGGTCCATCAGCATCGCTTTGCGGCCATTGAGGCTCACGCGCGCGTAGCTGCGCGTCGACGCGTCGCCCGGACGCGACACGATGGTTGCGCCGCGCCAGCCCGCGCTCTCGACGAAGGCGCGCCGCTGTTCGTCGCGCTCAGACATGGGCCGCCCATTTCGCCGGACCGGTCAGGCGCGCCCGGCGCGAAGTCTCGCCGGTGATGGTGAGGACGACATGCAGCGCGTCGGGCGGCAGGCGGTCGCCCGCACGCTCCGGCCATTCGATCAGGGCGGCGCCCTCGTCGAGGGCCTCGTCGAGGCCGAGCTCGGTCATCTCGGCCGCGTGGCCAAGGCGGTAGAGATCGTAGTGCCGCACGGTCAGCCGCTCGGTGTCGTATTGCTGGACGAGGGTGAAGGTCGGGCTCGGCACCTCTTCGGCGACGCCCAGGGCGCGCAGGATCGCGCGCGCCAGGGTGGTCTTGCCGGCGCCGAGATCGCCTTCCAGCGCCACCGCGTCGCCGACCGCCAGCCCACCCGCGATCCGGGCGCCCAGCGCCTCGGTTGCCGTTCCGTCAACCAGGTCCCCCTCCCATTCAAAACCTTGAGAAGCTTGAATCATTGCCGCTCTTGTAGCGGCTCCCCCGTCCGCCCTCAACGCGCGGTTTGCGCTTGGCCGCCCCCCGTGTTAGCCCGGACGGATGCTGGAGCGCATCGTGATCATCGGGGCCGGTCAGGCCGGTTGCCAGGCCGTGGCGAGCCTGAGGGCGGAGGGCTTCGATGGCTCGATCGTCATGGTGGGCGACGAGGCTTATGCGCCATACCAGCGGCCGCCTTTGTCCAAAACCTATCTGATGGGCACGATGGAGCGAGACCGGCTGTTCCTGAAGCCCGACGCGTTCTATGCCGAAGCGAGGTGCGAGACGATCTACGGCGTGCCCGCGGTCTCGATCAATCGCGCGTCGAAAGAGGTCTCGCTCGCCGACGGGCGGGTGCTCGGCTACGACAGGCTGTTGATCGCCACCGGCACGCGGGTGCGCAGGATCAAGGTGCCGGGCGCCGACCTGCAGGGCATCCACTATCTGCGCTCCATCGCCGACGTCGACGCGCTCAGGCCGGCGTTCAAGACAGCGAAGCATCTCGCGGTGGTCGGCGGCGGCTATATCGGACTCGAGGTCGCGGCGGTGGCGCGCAAATACGATCTGAAGGTCACCGTGCTCGAGGCGCTGGACCGCGTGATGGCGCGCGCCGTGTCCAAGCCGGTCTCTGCGTTTTACGAGAGGGTTCATCGCGAGGCCGGCGTCGATATCCGCCTGAACACCGGCGTCGAGGGCTTCGAGGGCCGCGAGCGGCTGAGCGGCGTGCGCGCCGGCGGCGCGCTGTTCGAGGCCGACATCGCCCTGGTCGGCATCGGCGTCGTGCCCAATTGCGAGATCGCGATCGATGCCGGCCTCGATTGCGACGACGGCATCCGGGTGAACAAGAATTGCGTCACCAACGATCCCGCGATCTTCGCGGCCGGCGACTGCACGCGCCATCACGACCGCCACGGCGATCTCATCCGGCTCGAGAGCGTGCAGAACGCCATCGACCAGGCCAAGCATGCCGCGCTCGCCATGGTGGGCAGGGCGAAGGACTACGACGAGGTGCCGTGGTTCTGGTCGGACCAGTACGACCTCAAGCTCCAGATCGCCGGCCTCGCCAAGCCCGATGATGCGACCGTCCTTCGTGGCGATCCGGCCGCGCGGAAGTTCGCGGTGTTCCATCTGCGCGGCGGCGTGGTCGCGGCGGTCGAGGCCGTCAACGCTGCGCCGGAATATCTCGTCGGCCGCAAGCTGATCGCCGAGCGCGCCACCGTCGCGCCGGAACGGCTCGCCGACATGTCCATCCCTATGAAAACCATCGTCTGAACGGAGCATCCATGCCGAAGATCAAATACGTCGAGCACAACGGCAAAGAGCACGAGGTCGAGGTGCCCACGGGCTGGAGCGTCATGGAAGGCGCGGTCAAGAACATGATCCCCGGCATCGACGCCGATTGCGGCGGCGCCTGCGCCTGCGCGACCTGCCACGTCTATGTCGACGCCGCGTGGCTCGACAAGATGCCGCCCAAATCGGACATGGAAGAGACCATGCTCGACTTCGCCCAGGAGCTCGAGCCCAACTCGCGGCTGTCGTGCCAGATCAAGGTCACGCCCGAGCTCGACGGGCTGGTGGTGAAGACGCCCAAGAGCCAGCATTAGAGAGGCTGCCATGCACGACGAGTTCGGCGGACTGAAGCGCGACCTTCCGATCATCGCCCGCAGGCGGGCGCTCGGCCTTATCGGCGCCGGGGCGGGGGCGATGCTGCTCAAGCCCGGCGCGCTCATCGCCGGCGGGACCTGCGTCGCCGACGCGCCGGAGACGGCCGGCCCCTATCCGGCGGACGGCACCAACCATGCCCCCGGCGAGACCTCGGACGTGCTCACCCAGTCGGGCGTGGTGCGCCGCGACATCCGTTACAGCTTCCTGTCGACGACGACGCGCGCCAAGGGCGTGCCGGTGAAGCTGAAATTGACGATCGTCAACTCGAGCGCCGAATGCGCGCCGCTGGCTGGCTACGCCGTCTATGCCTGGCAATGCGACCGCGACGCCAAGTACTCGCTCTACACGATCAAGGACGAGTCCTATCTGCGCGGCGTGCAGGTGTCGGACGCGAACGGCGAGCTTGTCTTCAAGACGATCTTCCCGGCCTGTTATCCGGGCCGCTACCCGCACATCCATCTCGAGATCTTCGAAAGCCTGGCCGCGGCCACCAACGGCCATGCCGCCGTCTCGACCACGCAGCTCGCGCTGCCCGCCGCTACCTGCAAAGAGGTCTACGACAACGCCAAGGGCTACAAGGCGAGCATCGCGAACTTCAAGAACATCTCGCTTCAGACCGACAGCGTGTTTGGCGACGACACGCCGGCGCAGCTCGCCGCGATGACGCCCCGCATGAAGGGGAGCGTCGCCGACGGCTACACCGCGAAAGCGACCGTCGGCGTCGCGCTTTAGTCCGCGCGGTCGACCGAGCCGCCGCCGCGGATGGCTTCGCTGACCTGCGGGTCGCCGTGATAGGTGATGTCGCCGCCGCCATTGACCGCCGCGGAGAGCTGCTTGAGCGCGGTGACCTCGATGTCGCCGCCGCCGTTCACCGCCGCCGAGACGCTCGCGGCGCTCACCGCATGCGCGTCGAGATCGCCGCCGCCATTGACCGCCGCGGCGAAATGGTCGCGGTTCGGGAAGCCGCCCTGCACGACCAGCTCGCCGCCGCCGTCGATCGACGCGGCGCCGAGATCCGGCGTCACGATCTCGATGTCGAGGTCGTAGCTGTGCGGGCAGTTGTCGTTGCAGGCGTCGATGACGAGCTCGCGCCCGTCGCGGATCCAGAATTTGGTGTAGGCCGAGCTGCCCTTGAGCAGGCTGACCTTCTGGGCGGCGCCGTGGCGCACGACGACATGGCCGCCGCCGCGAAGCTGGATCTGCTCGAAATGGCCGACCGAAACCGCCTCGGTGGCAAGTGCAGGCGCGGCGGTCAGCGAAAGGACGGCGACGGTCAGGGCGAAACGCATGGGTCTTTCTCCGGAGGCTCGGGAAGAAAGATAGGAGCGCGCCGCTAGTTTCACGCAGAGTTGGCAAGCGGGCGGCAGCCATGCCGGGGCGGGATGGCTCGCTTCAAGCGGCGCTGCGCTTGGCGTCCGACGGCCCTTCGCCATGGATGCGCCGGGGCAGGTGGCAGCGCACCAAGGTTCCGCGGTTGCTCTCGATCTCGACCCAGCCGTCATGCAGCTCGACGAAGCGGTTGACGAGGGCGAGGCCCAGCCCCGCGCCCGCGCGCTGGCCCGAGCGGCCTTTCGACGCGAAGCGCTCGAACACGTTCGCCTTGACCTCGGGCGCGATGCCCGGACCGTTGTCGGCGACGGCGATCTGCACATCCTCGCCGACGATGCGGCCCGACAAGGTGATCGTGCCGCCATGCGGCGTGAACTTGAAGGCGTTGGAGAGCAGGTTGAACACGATTTGGCGCACGCGCCGGTCGTCGGCCAGGAACTCGCCCGCGTCCTTGGCCACGTCGACCGTGAGCGTGAGGTTGACCTTCGCCGCCCATTCGCGCGCATGCGCCGCCACGTCCTCGAGCAAGGCCGCGAGATCGATGCGCGTGAGCTCGAGACGCAGCGCGCCGGACTCGATCAGCGACAGATCGAGGATGTCGTTGACGAGGCGCGTCAAGGTGTTCGCGCCGGCCACGATGTCGCCGACATATTCCTCCTGGCGCGGATTGAGCGT
This sequence comes from Rhizomicrobium sp., assembly GCA_035549495.1. Classification (GTDB taxonomy): domain Bacteria; phylum Pseudomonadota; class Alphaproteobacteria; order Micropepsales; family Micropepsaceae; genus Rhizomicrobium. The sequence continues at coordinate 59,269 of DASZQV010000027.1, forward strand.
GCCGGGCACGCCGCTCGCCAGCATCTCGGCAAAGCCCAGGATGGTGTTCAGCGGCGTGCGCAATTCATAGGAGACGTGCTTGATGAAGTCCGACTTCAGCCGGTCGGCGGCTTCGAGCGCGTCGTTGCGGTCGCGCAGCGCGCTCTCGATGCGGAAGCGGTCGGTGACGTCGGCGAAGGTCACCAGGATCGCGCCGTCGGGCAGCGCCGAAAGCCCGAGCGACAGGATGGTGCGGTCGTTGCGCTCGATCTCGCCCAGGTCGCGCTTGTCCGGCGAGCCCGAGACGATCGCCTGGATCAGGCCTTCCCACACTTCCGCGTCGCCGAACTTGTCGGCGCAGGCGGCGGCGATGGCGCGCACATGCGGCTCGCCCGCGAGGTCCTTGGGCTGAAGCTCCCAGATGCGCGCGAAGGAGGCGTTGTGCAGCTTGAGCCGCCCGTCGGGGCCGAACACGGCGACGCCTTCGCTCAAGGTGTCGAGCGTCGCGGACTGCACCTTGATCAAGGTGTTGTAGGAGCTCTCCAGCGCGATGCGCGCGGTGACGTCTTCGTAGAGGAAGGTGAGGCCGCCGAAGGGATGCGGCTGGGCGACGACACGCAAGGTCTTGCCGCCGGGCAGGTGCCACAATTCCTCGGGCAGATATTCCTGCGCGGAGCCATAGAGGTTCAGGCGCTCGCGCTTCCACGCCTGGTAGTCGCGCTGCTCGGGGAGCTTGCGGCTCTCGCGCAGCCGGTCGAGGATCTCGCCGTCGCTCGGATGGGTATCGAGCCAGGTCTCGGGCAGGTTCCACAATTGCACGAAGGCGCGGTTATGGAAGGTGAGTTTCTGCTCGCGGCTGAAGATCGCGACGGCCGTCGCCAGCCGGTCGAGCGTGTCGGCATGCGCGTCGAGATGCTGCTGCAGCTTGGCGTCGGCCTGCACGTTCTCGGTGACGTCGATGGCGCTGCCGACGATGCTGCCGTCGTCCATCGGCTGGTGAGTGAAGGCGAGCGCGCGGCGCTGGCCGCCCATCACGGCGAAGCGGCGCGCCTCATGCGCCTGGCCGCTGTTGCGCGCCATCGCGGCGAGGTCGGGCTCGGATTTCTCCAGAGTGGCTTCGCCCGCGGCGGTCGCTTCGGTAAAGGCGTGGTTGCTCCACACCAGCGCGAGAGCGCGATTGCGCACCCAGACCGGGATCGGCAGCGTGTCGAGCACCTCGCGGTAGTCGACGCCGGTGTCTTGCGCGACGGCCTGCTCGGGCTCGAGCCACACGGCCGCCATGCCGCCGACGGCGCGGCCGCGGAAATGGATCAGATGGCCGTGCTTGTCGTGCGCCGAGAGCGCGAAAGGCTCGGCGCGCTCGCTCAAGCCGTCCAGCGCGCGGCTGAGATCGATGGCGTCGGCGCCGGCGAGGCAGGAATCGACGACGGCCTCCGCGCCGCCATAGGAATAGGGGCCCGAGCCGTCGCGGCCCCACACGATCAGCGCTTCCTTGGCTGCCGAGAGAAGCGCATCGCGCTCGCCCACCGCGGCGCGGGTGCGGGCAGCAGTGACGCGCAGCGCACGCTTGAGCTTGCCGCTGATCTTCTGCTCGGCGACGGCCCAGAGGCCAGCCGCGATGGCCAGCGCCACGGCGCCGGTGGTCACGGCCGCCAGCACCATGTCGCGCTCGCCGAGGACGGGCATCAGGTCGGCCGCCGCCGCCGGCGTGAGCACGGCAAAGGTCGCGGCCGCCACGACCAGCGTCCCCGTCAGCCCTTGCCGCGCTACCCCCGATTCCCGTCGCATCTTCCGCGAATCACTGTGGAATCAATACGATACTCACATTGGCTGAGTCCGCATAGCTATTGTGGTTAACAAATCGTAAAAAGCCAAATGCGGTGCGCGGGGCCACCGATTGTAGAGATTTAGCCACGCCGGCCTTTGTGCTGCTGTGGGGCCGCGACCACACGAAGCAGCGCCGTGTAGCGATAGCCCCCGGGGTCGCCCAGCAGCTTCTCGAAGAACACCGGATCGTTGTCCGGGTCGACCTCGTCCGCGCCGAGGATCACGGCTTGACGGATGGCCTCGATGGCCTTGTCCAGAGGCAGGCCGGCGGGGTTGTGCGTGTAAGCGCGGTCCTTCTCGAAGCCTTCTTGCGCCTGCGCGCCGAGCTCGGGCAGCCGCACGCCGATCTCGCCGCAGCCGACGGTCGCGGTGGCGAAGGCCGCAACGCCGTGCTTCTTCTCCAGCTCGCGGAACGCGACGCTGAGCCCGCGCAGGCACATCATGCAGCTCTTGGGCGTGAGCTCCTCGCCGCCATCGGCGAGCGCGCGTCCGCCGAGCCAGGCGGCGAGGCCATGATCGCCCGCCTTACCGCCGACAGTGCCCCATTCGCTGAGCACGTTGCGATGGTTGCGGAATTTTTCGCCGGTGGCCTTCAGGAACGCCAACGCTTCCGCGGCTCTGCCGGTATCGCGAAGGATGGAAGCGAGCGCGGTGAGGCTCTGCACGTTCGCCGGGTCCGCTTCGTAGACCGATCGCGCCACATTGCGGGCGACCGTCCACCAGCGCGGATCCATCTCGGCGAAATGCCGCGCCAGGTCGAACGTCCATTGGCGTATTTCGGGAACGTCGAAGGTCCTTTTGGCGAAGGCGCGTCTTGCCGCGCGCGCCAGGACGGGGAACCAACGGTCGACGTCGTCGTCATCCTCCCGCATCACCGCGCAGGCGGCCTCGGCGATGCGGCGGTGGCGCGTGAGAACGTAGACGTCGCCGGAATCCAGCATCGCTTCGCGGCGCAAGGTCAGAAGCGCCTTGCGCTCCAGCTCGTCGACGTCGGAACCCAGCGCGGCGGCGAGCACGGAGCGCGACAGATAGAGCTGGTTCTCGGCATGCATGGCGGCGACCATCGTGTAGATGTCGCGCAGGCTGTGCGACTTGATCACCGGCTTGCGGCCGAGGCCGTTGACCAGCGTGCGCACATGGGCGCGCATGTCCTGGCCCTGTCGGGTCACCAGCAGCGCGCCCAGCAATTCGCCGTCTTCCTTTCGCGCCGCGAAGTCGCGGGCGTGGCCGAGCAGCGCCACGACGGCTTCGGCCTCGCTGCGGCCCTTCAGTTTTCCCATCGCCTTGTCGCCCCAGCCGGCCCAGCCGGCGACGATCCGGCGGGCATCCTCGTCGTCGAGGCCGACCAGAGGCTCGTTGTGAAAATCGGCAAAGGGCTGCCACAAGCCGGGCACGAGCCGCTTGAGGCGCCATTCGGCGTCGCGCGCCGCCAGCAGCAGATGCACGTCCGTGCGCGCATCGACCTTCTTCACGGCGGCGAGGATCGCGGGACCGATATTGTCGGCGTCGTCGATGACGACGACCCAGGCATGGTTGGGCATCGCGGGCAGATTGGCGAACGCGTCCTCGGGCAGCTCCGCATTGGTCGCGCGGCGGTGGAAGCAGGTCCATGCCTGCTGCGCGTCCTCGACGAGAGCCGCGGCGGCCTGGAGGACGGCCGTCGACTTGCCTTCGCCTCCGGCGCCTGCGACCAGCACCACTTGCGGCTTGGCGGCGCCGTCATGGATGGCGCGCAGTCGGCCGGTCAGCCGCCCGGCGATCGCGCGCGACTGCACGCCATGCGCCAGCACGAACTGCCAGGTCGGCAGGATGCCGTCGAAGAACTGGACCATCTCGTTCAGCGAGGGTGGGTTCGCGCGAATTCTCGCCAGCGCCTCGCGATCGACGATTTCCCATCCGGGCGGAACCTCGATCGGCTTGGGCGCGGGCTTCGCCGGCTCGGGCGCCGGAGCGGGACCGGACGCGCGCGTCTCGATGGATTGGCGCAGCTTGACCAGCGACTGGACGGCCTTGGCCTTGAGATCGTCGACCGATTGGAACTCCGCATAGATGCGGTCCTTCCGGGCCAACTCGACGAAAGCCTTCAGCTTGGCCCTTTGCGCGTCGTTTTCCGCGTCGACGGCGCTTCGCGGCACCGCGTGATCGTCGTGCATGATGAACATGCAGATCGGAATCTTGCGCTCGAGCGCGCGCCGGAACTCGAGCTCGGTCAGCGAAAGCTCATCCGGATTGCGCGCATCGGCCGGCGCCTGGCCGTAGCGGTAGCTGATCAGGCCGACATAGCCGTCCGCCTCGTCGATCTTGGCGAGGGAGGCGCTGATCAGGTCGTGATCGGGCAGCGCCGCGTCGTTTTCCATCGCGACGGGAAACAGGTCCTGCCCCAGCAGCGCGTCCCGAAGCGCCTGGCGATGAGGCACGAGCTCCTTGTAGGTGCCCGACAACATGACCGGATATTTGGGTCTTGCGACCACGCCCTGTCCCCGCAACTTCTATTGGTGGCTGCAGGAGTTTCGCCGGTCGCGATGCGGTCGTAAAGACGGGACCTCCCCATGGCGGGGAGGTCCGTCTCGTTCCGCGCGCAGCTCAGTAGCGATAGTGATCCGGCTTGAACGGGCCGGCCTCGGGGACCGAGATGTAGTCGGCCTGCTTCTTCGACAGCTTGGTCAGCTTCACGCCGATCTTGTCGAGGTGGAGACGGGCAACCTTCTCGTCGAGCTCCTTGGGCAGGGTGTAGACCTTCTTCGCGTATTTGCCCTGGTTCTTGAACAGCTCGATCTGCGCGAGCGTCTGGTTCGTGAACGAGGAGCTCATCACGAAGCTCGGATGGCCCATGGCGTTGCCCAGGTTCACCAGGCGGCCCTCGGAGAGAAGGATCAGCCGCTTGCCGTCGGAGAACTCGATCTCGTCGACCTGCGGCTTGATGTTGTTCCACTTGAAATTCTTCAGCGACGCGACCTGGATCTCGCTGTCGAAGTGGCCGATGTTGCAGACGATGGCGCGGTCCTTCATCGCGCGCATGTGCTCGAGCGTGATCACGTCGACGTTGCCGGTCGCGGTGACGAAGATGTCGGCGCGCGGCGCGGCGTCTTCCATCGTCACGACCTCATAGCCTTCCATCGCGGCCTGGAGCGCGCAGATCGGATCGATCTCGCTCACCAGCACGCGGCAGCCGGCCTGGCGCAGCGACGCCGCCGAGCCTTTGCCCACGTCGCCGAAGCCCGCGACCATGGCGACCTTGCCGGCCATCATCACGTCGGTGCCGCGGCGGATGCCGTCGACGAGGCTCTCGCGGCAGCCATAGAGGTTGTCGAATTTCGACTTGGTGACGCTGTCGTTGACGTTGATCGCGGGGAAGAGGAGCTTGCCTTCCTTCTCCATGATGTAGAGGCGGTGCACGCCGGTCGTGGTCTCTTCCGACACGCCCTTGATGGCGGCCGCGACCTGGGCGAACCAGCCCTTGGGCTTCTCGGCGAGCAGGCGCTTGATCAGCGCGTAGAAGACTTCTTCCTCTTCGTTCTCGGGCTTGTCGAGGAAGGCGGTGTCGCCGTTCTCGGCGCGCAGGCCGTGATGGACGAGCATGGTCGCGTCGCCGCCGTCGTCGAGGATCATGTTCGGGAAGCCGCCGCCATGCCAGTCGAACAGCTTCGCGGTGTAGTCCCAGTAATCCTTCAGGCTCTCGCCCTTGATCGCGAAGACCGGCGTGCCGCCCGCGGCGACGGCGGCGGCGGCGTGGTCCTGCGTCGAATAGATGTTGCACGACACCCAGCGCACATCGGCGCCCAGCGCCTTCAAGGTCTCGATCAGCACGGCGGTCTGAATCGTCATGTGCAGCGAGCCCGCGATGCGCGCGCCTTTCAGCGGCTGCGACGCGCCGTATTCCTCGCGCGTGGCCATCAGGCCGGGCATCTCGGTCTCGGCGATCGAGATCTCCTTGCGGCCGAATTCGGCGAGCGAAATGTCTTTGACGGCATAATCGTGAGCGGCGGACATGGGGGAATCCTCGTTGAAAGCGCGGGGGATATAGCAGGGGTCCGGCGGGCCCGCAAGAATGATATAAAGAAATCTTTATGTCTTTATGCGTGGAATTCCACAGCCTGGAAAAGCAGGCGTCCCAGCCGCGGATGGACGATTTCCAGGGTGAAGACGAAGCTCTCCGGCCCCGTCTCGGCGTGGGTGACGGTCAGCGCGCCGGGCGTGAGCCAGTCGGGCAGGCGGACCCTCCCCAGGAAATAGCCCGCGCTGCGGAACACGATCGCGCCGGCCTCCGCGCTCGCGATCAGCCGCATGAAGATGCCGAAGCCGACATGCTCCTCCAGGCCCGTGGGGCCGGCGAACAGCTTGGTCGAGTGGATCACCTGCGGCATGCCGCGGCGGCGCGCATAGAGCCGCGTCCAAACCTGGCCGCCGCACCGCGAATCCTCGGTCACGGCGACGACGCTCGCGGTGCCGGTGTCGGTCGAGAGCGGCAATGGCCCGCCGATCAGGCGCAGCAGCTCGACGAGCACGCGGCCCGCGAGGCTGAGCCGCATCTCGGCAATGCGCCCGACATAGACCGCGGTGTCGCCCGCGCCGAGACGCTTGGAGAAGCGCGCGCGCACCTTCGGCGGCAGCGAGAACCAGTCCTCATCGCTCAGCAATTTGCGGAAGCGCAGATCGCCGAGCGGCGCCGCGTCGTGAGAGAAGTCTTCGGCGACACGCGGCATCCGTCCCACGATGATCTCCTAGGCTGCGCGCTTGACCGGCAGGATCTTGAGCACCTTCGCGCCGAGCTTGAACAGCGCGGCGAGCTTGGATTTGGGGATGGCCCGCATCTGGTCGTACCAGCCGGCCATTCCCGCGGTGAAATCGAGCATGTCGGCGAGGCGCTTGCGCTGCGTCGCGCTGGTCGCGGGATCGCTCTCGGCCGCCGCGACGCAGGCCTTGAGCGCGGCGACCGCGGGATCGATCTCGCGCGCCTTGCGGCCGGCGGCGATGCGTTGCGCAATCTCCCACAGATCGGTTTCGGCTTCGAACTGGTCGCGGCGCTCGCCGATCACCGGCACGCGACGGATCAGGTCCCAGCCGAGCAGTTCCTTGATCGAGTTGGAGACGTTGGAGCGCGCCATGCCGAGCGTGTCGGCGATCTCTTCGGCGGTGAGCGGCTTGTCCGACAGATAGAGCAGAGCATGGATTTGTCCGACCGAGCGGTTGACGCCCCATTGCCCGCCCATCTCGCCCCAATGCAGGACGAAGCGCTCCACGGCGCTCGACATCGCTCGGTCGGTTATTTCTGTCATAACAGAAATATCTGATTTTCGTGGATTGAAGTCAAGCAAAGGCCTTGCCGTGACCATGGTCACGACTGCGGTCGCAGCGTGAAGGGGGCCGGGGGCTACGGGCCGTCGACCTTGAAGCCTTTCGCCCGCAGCAGGGCCGGCACGCCGCGCGGGCCGACGAGGTGCGCCGCGCCGACCACGACGAAATAGGTCTTTCGCTCGGCCAGAAGGCGGGCGAGCTTCTCTGTCCAGGCTCTGTTGCGGTCGTCGAGCAGGTGCTTGCGCGCTTGGGGATATTTGTCGAGCTCGGCCCCCGTGAGGCGGTCGAGCGCCTTGGTGTCGCCGTGCGTCCAGGCGTCGACCATCGGTCCCATCTGGCCGGCGTCCTTCTCGAGCGCGGAGGATTTGAGCGACGCCTCGAACTCCTGCAGCTCGGTCTTGGGGTCGTCGGGCACGAGCATCGCAAGCTGCTGATCGACGGTCTCGAGCGCGATCGTCGGCCGCTTGTCGCCGGACGCCACGATCTCCATCTCGACGCCGACGCCGTAATTGTCCTTGCGGATCTCGGCCATCTCGAGCGTCAGCGCCGCGAGCCAGGGCCGCATGCGGTCGATGACGACGGGCGACAGCGACGTGGTCTTCAGCTCGGCATCGAGCTCGGCCTTGGCTTCGGGCGAAAGCAGGTCGTGCAGGTGCTTGCCCTCGGGCAGCATGCCGCGCGCCTGGACGGATTGCTGGATGCGTTCCTGGAAGTCGCCCTTCATGTCGATCTCGAACACGAGCGTATCGGCTTTGGCGAGCGCGCCGGCGACCTCTTTGCTGCGCCAATCGACGTTGGTCGGCAGGAGATGGATGGAGCCGAGGAGGTAGGCCGTGCCTTTCGCGCCGTGCACCGTCCACAGCGCCGGATGCGCGGCGATCCTGGCGACGACCGTGTCCGCGCGCGCCGGCGCGAGCGCGAGCAGCGCGAGGCACAGCGCGGCGAAGAAGCGTCTCACTCAACGATAGCCGAGCGCCGGCGCCTTCTTGAGGTCGCGATAGCGGTCGCGCAGCACGGTCTGGCGCGAGACCATCGGGATGCTCTCGCCCTTGATGAACACGGCGGTCGGCGCGCTGGTCACGTCGAGCGGATCGCCGTCCCAGATCACGACGTCGGCGTCCTTGCCGGGCTCGAGCGTGCCGTAGCTGTCGGCGATGCCCCAGATCTCGGCCGGGTTCCTGGTGATCGCGGCGAGCGCTCGGTCCCATTTCATGCCATTGGCGACCGCGTTGCCCGCGATCTGCGTCACCGTGCGCGCATAGTGCGACGGCGCGTCGGCCTGAGGCTGGAAGGCGATCGTCACGCCGGCCGCGTCGAGCCGCGCCGCCGCCTTCAAGGTCGCGCCGAGGTCGGAGAAGCTGCCCGGCAGGTTGAGATTGTTGTCGATGATCACCGGCACATGCGCGGCTGCGAGCTCCTTCGCCACGCGCCAAGTCTCGCCGCTGCCGACGATGACGAGCTTGAGCTTGTTGTCGCCCGCGTATTTCAGCACCTGGCGGATGGTGGCTTCGCGCTCGACATGGACGATCAGCGGCTCCTTGCCCTGCACCACGGGGCCGAGCGCGTCGAGGTCGATGCGCGCGCTCCTCTGGTCGCGGCTCCCGCCCGGACGGTGATAGCCGCCGCGCTGCGCCCAATATTCGCGCGCATCGTCGAGCGTCTCGCGGAACTTGGCCCAGAGATCGGGGCGCGAATTCTTCTGGCCCTGGCCGCCGGTCGGCTCGAGCGAGACCAGCACGCCGGCCCGGTTCTTCACGATGAGGTCGGGACCCTGGCCCAGATGGATCACCGCCGCGGTGCCGCAGAACACGTTGCCGCAATCCTCCGGCGCCGTCAGCGAGCGCGTGACGCCGCGGATGCGCGCGACGGGGATCAAGGTCGAGTTCGGGTTGATCGCGTCGGCGACGTCGAAGGCGGCGCTGTCGACCGCCTGGTTCGGCGTCGTGTCGTTGGTCTCGGCGACGAGGTCGATCTCCAGCACGCCGAGCTGCGTCCACGACACCATCAGCCCCGGCGTCACCGGCTTGCCGTGCGCGTCGATGATTTTGGTTTCCGGAGGAATGGGGAGGTTCGCGCCGACCTGCGCGATCTTGCCGTTCTGGATCAGCACGTCGGCGTCGTTCAAGGTGCCGGCCGCGCCGACGGTGTAGACGTGCCCGTGCCTGATCAAGGTGCCGTTGACGCTACCGGACACGGGCAGATGCGGCTGCGCGAAAGCGGGCGCGCAAGTGAGCAGCAGGGCGGCGGCGATCTTCTTCATTGTCCTGCTCCCCCGGTGTGACCGTTGTCTTCCTGGCCGAGCTCGAAATCGGCGCGCGGACTGAGCTGCGGATTGTCGCGGTCGTAGAGCAGCGCGCCGTCGACGAACACTTTCTCTGCTTGGGCATAGACGCTGAACGGGTCGCGGTTCCAAACCACGACGTCGGCCATCTTGCCGCTTTCGAGCGTGCCGGTCTTGTCGAGAATGCCGAGCGCCTTGGCCGGGTTGCGCGTCATCCACGCCACCGCGTGCGCGCGCGTGATGGTGATGCCCATGCGCCGCCCCGACGCCATCGCCTTGGCGACCTCCTGGTTCAGGCGCTGGATGCCATAGGCGTCGTCGGAATGGATCGAGGCGCAGGCGCCGGCGTGGTCGACCATCGCGATGTTCTCGGGGATGCCGTCATAGGCTTCCATCTTGAAGCCCCACCAATCGGCCCACATGACCGCGCAGATGTCGTTCTTCTTGAGTTCGTCCGCGAGCTTGTAGGCTTCCGAGGCGTGATGGAACGCGGCGATCTTGAAGCCGAATTCCTTCATCACGTCGATCATCGTCGCCATCTGGTCGGCGCGGTAGCAATGCATCTGCACCGGGATCTTCTTCTCGAGCACCAGCGCCAGCGTCTCCATGCCGAGGTCGCGGTCCTGCGTCTTTGCCGCGTTCTTGCCGGCCTTGATCCAGGCCTGGCGATAGGCTTCGGCCTTGGCGAACGCGGCGCGATAGCCGGCCACGTCGCCCATCCAGGTCTGCGGCCCGCCCTTGTCGCCATAGACGCGCTTGGGGTTCTCGCCGCAGGCCATCTTGAGATCGTAAGGCGCGCCGGGGAACTTCATGCCTTGCGTCGTGCGCGACCACACGTTCTTGAGCACGACCGAGCGGCCCCCGATCAGGTTCGCGGAGCCGGGCAGGATCTCGAGCGTCGTCACGCCGCCGGCGAGCGCGCGGGTGAAGCCCGGGTCCTGCGGCCATACCGAGTTCTCGGCGCGGACTTCCGGCGTCGTCGGCTTGGTCGCCTCGTTGCCGTCCGAGGTCGCTTCGTTCGAGGGCGAGGGATAGACGCCGAGATGGGAGTGGATGTCGATGACGCCCGGCGTGACGAACTTGCCCTTGCCGTCGACGACCACGGCGCCGGCGGGCGCCGAAAGGTTTCGGCCGACAGCCTTGATCTTGCCGTCCTGCATCAGCACGTCGCCGTTCGCGATCTCCCGGTCGGTGCCGGTCAGGACCGTCGCGCCTCTGATCAAGGTCGGCTTGGACGGCCACGGCTTGTAGGTCGAGGGAAACGCGTCGGCGGGCACGAGGTCGGCGAAGTGCACATCGTCCTTGTGCGCCGCCGGGATCAGCCACCACGCCAGCGCCAAGGTGACGACGACGATGGCGGCGGCGCCCCAGGCCGGTAATCCCTTGGTCATGCTTTGGCCCCCGATCGACAGGGCGGGAGAGTGGCGCGCCCGGACCGGCGGCGCAACGGGTGAAATTTACGTCAGCTGCGAAACTTCGGCTGCCGGGCTCCGTCTTTTGAGGCATGGATTAGCCAAGACAAGGAGCATTTCCATGATTCGCAAAACGCTGTTGGCAGCCGCCTTCGCGCTCGCCGCCGCTGCGCCCGCCTCGGCCCAGGGGATGGAGGGCCATGGCGGGATGGGCGGCATGCATTCCTCGTTCATGATGATGATCAGATCGGCGGACCTCACGCCGGCCCAGCGCTCGCAGGTTCATCTCATCCTGAGCTCGAACAAGACGCGGACGATGGCGACCTATCGCCAGCTCGAAAGCCTGCACGAGCAGATCGCGGCCAAGCTGCTGGCGCCGGGCACGGTGACCGCGGTCGATCTGAAGCCCCTGGTGGACAAGGCGTCCCGCCTCGAGGCCGGCCTCAACCAGAGCAAGGCGGAGACCGCGCTCGCGATCCGCAACGTGCTCACGCCGGCGCAGGTCGCCAAGCTCGCCGAAGTGCGTGGCAAGCTCCACAATCTGCACATGCAGGTGCAGAGCCTGATGGGCGGTGGCGGCCAGGACATGGACAACTAGCCGGTGAACGATCCGGCGCCCCAAGACGTCTGCGCGCTCGTCGCGCAAGCGGGCGCCGGCGACCGCCGTGCGCAGGAAGCGCTGATCAAGCTCTACCGCCAGCGCGTGGCGCGCTTCGTGATTGCGCAGACGCGCGACCGCGAGATCTACGAGGATCTGTGCCAGACGGTCTTCGTGAAGATGGTGCTCGGCCTGCCCAGGCTGCGCGCGCCGGAGAGCTTCGAGCCGTGGCTGTTCCGGATCGCGCGCAACGTCTGCCGCGACCATCTGCGCGCGCGGCTGGGGTGGCGGCGGCTGTTCGTGTCCTTCGACGACGGACACGACGTCGCCGCGCCCGAGCCCGAAGGCGAAATTCCTCTCGACCAGCGGATCGAGCGGCTACCCGCCGAGCAGCGCGCGCTGCTCAGGCTTTCGCTCGACGGAGGCCGGAGCTATGAGGACCTGGCGCGGCTGTCGCGCATCAGCATGGCTGCGTTGAAGTCGCGGCTGCATCGCGCGCGGGAGAATTTGAAATCGCTCATGCTGGCGGAGGATCGCGAATGAGTGCCGAGCTGCCGTTCTCCGCCGATTTCACGGCGCGCGTTCTGAAGGCCGCCGACGCGGCCGTCGCCCGCCGCCGCCTGTTCCGCGCCGGCGCCGCGATGGCGTTCGTGCTCGCGGGAGGGATCGTCGCCGCCGGTCTTTTGCGTCCCGCTGCGCCGCCGCAAGCCTGGGCGGAGGCCGATCTCGAGATCGCCGCCACCGACGATCTGCAGACCGAGCCGGTTGACTACATGTTCCCCGATGCCGCGGCGCTGTCGCAGTTCTCGCAAGCCTATTCGGGCGGCGCCGAAGACGACGACGAGTGACTATTCCTCTTCGCCGAAGCGGGCATGGGCGAGCGCGATCAGCGCCTTGAGCGCCTCCGCCGCGTCCGCGCCTTCGGCGCAGAGCTCGACGTCGCTGCCATAGCTCGCGCCCAGCATCATCAGCCCCATGATCGAGCGGCCGTCGACGGCGTTGCCGTCCTTGGTCACGGTGATATGCGCTTCGAAGCGCGCCGACGCTTCCACCACCTTCGCCGAGGCGCGGGCGTGCAGGCCCTTCTTGTTGACGATCTTGACCGTCGCGCAGTGGCGCATGCGTCAGGCCCCGCCGGCCAGGTCGACCGAGCCCGCGCGCATGTATTTGCGCCCCGCCTCGATCGCTTCCTTGACCGCCTGGTCGAGCGTCGCACGGCCCCGCACCTCGACGAGCTTGATTAGGCTGGGCAGGTTGACGCCGGCCAGCACCTCGATCTTGCCGCGCTCGAGCAAGGTCAGCGCGAGGTTGCAGGGCGTGCCGCCGAACATGTCGGTGGCGATGACGACGCCCTTTCCGGCATCGATGGATCTCGCGGCCGCGGCGATCTCGCGCTGGCGGCGCTCGATGTCGTCCTCGGGGCCGATGCAGACCGCGCGCAGATGCGTCTGCGGCCCGACCATGTGCTCCATCGCGGCGATGAATTCCTGCGCGAGCCTTCCATGCGTGACCAGAACGATGCCGATCATGTCTGAAGCCCCTCGCGAAACAATTTGCGCTCGAATGCCGCGACGGCGAGCGCGATCTTCGCCGGCGCCGAAGCTTCGAAGGGCGCGAGTCTTAGCAGAGGCACGCCCACCGGCAAGTCCCACGGCGCCTTGTAATCCTCCCGCTCCGGCAGCCTGGGCGGCCTGGCCGTGAGCTTGACCGCCAGCGCCACGCGCGCCTTGTGGGCGTGGGGCAGGGCCACGATGCCGAGCCCCCGCGCCTCGATCAGGCCGCGGATCCCGGCCGGCGGGCTCGCGATCAACTTTTCGTTCTTGACGCAGAGATCGGTGCGATCGTCGCTGACCAGGATCGCGCCCTTCTCGATCAGGCGCAGCGCCAGGTCCGACTTGCCCGCGCCGCTCGGGCCGAGGAGCAGGATGCCGGCATCGGCCGTGGCGCCGAAAGGCTGGCCGGCGCGGGCGAGCAGCACGCAGGTCGCATGGATGTTGACGCTCGCGGTCGTCATGCGGTTCGCGCCAAGGGCAGCATCACGATGAAGCGCGCGCCGCCGCCGTCGCGGTTCTCGGCGCGGATGCCGCCGCCGGTCGAGACAACGATCTGGCGTGCGATGGAAAGGCCGAGGCCGGAGTTCTTGCCGAAGCCGTGCTCGTGCGGCCGCTCGGTGTAGAAGCGCTCGAAGATGGTCTCGAGATTGTCGGGCGGGATGCCCGGCCCGCGATCCTCGACCACGATGCGCGCGAAGCCGTCCTCGACGGTGGCGGAGATTTCGATCGGCACGCCGTCGGGGCTGAACGAGACCGCGTTGTCGATCAGGTTGCGGATCACCTGGCCGAGGCGCTCGTCGCGGCCGAGCACGGTCGCGCCCTTGGGCAAATCGAGGCTGAGCTCCATCGGCACGCGCTGCGACAAATCGGTGTAGTTGTAGACCTCGACGATGGTCTCGAGCAGATGCGCCACGTCGATGGGCTGGTTGGGCTCGCGGCTGAGCTCGGCGTCGAGGCGCGACGCGTCGGAGATGTCGGTGATCAGCCGGTCGATGCGCTTGACGTCGTTGCGCACGATGCCCATCAGCCGCTCGCGCGCCGCGTCGTCCTTGGCGCGCGACAGCATCTCGACCGCGCTTTTCAGCGAGGTCAGCGGGTTCTTGATCTCGTGCGCGACGTCGGCGGCGAAGCTTTCGATGGCGTCGATGCGGTCGTAGAGCGCCCGGGTCATGGCCGAGAAGCTGCCCGCGAGGTCGCCGATCTCGTCGCCGCGATCCTCCATGCTCGGGATCGTCTCGCGCCCCGAGCGGCCGCGGCGCACGCGGTCGGCGGCGTCGGCAAGCACCAGCACGGGCCGCGCGATGACGCGCGAGAGGAACAGCGAGGAGATGAACATCACCCCGATGGCGACGATGAAGACTTCGAGCAGCGCCGTGCGCTCCTCGCGCAGCACGTCGTCGATGTCTCCGCCCTCGGTCGAGACCAGAAGCGCGCCGTAGACCGCCTTGAAGCGCTGCACGGGCGCTGCGACCGAGAGCACGAGCTTGTTCTGCGGGTTGACGCGCTCGGCGCTCGAGATGTCGCCGGCGAGCGCCGCGTTGACCTCGCGATAGACGCGGCCGTTGCTGCCGCCCTCGAAATAGGGATCGAGCTTGGTCAGCGGGCGGATGCCCATCACGCCGTCATAGAGCCGGTCCCAGAAATCGCGCAGCTGGCTCGAGGTGTCGAGCGCAGGCAGCTCGCCCGTCTGCACCACGTTGCGCGCGAGCAGGTCGCGGGTGTCGACGGCGAGGCGTCCGTCGGGCGTGTAGAGCCGGCCGCGCAGCTTGGTCGGCGCGATCAGCTGGCGCAGCAGCGGCTCGGCCTGGCGCAGGTCGAGCGTGTGGGTGTCGGGGTCGGTCGCGTATTCGGCAAGGGTCGACGCGACGATCTGCGACTGGGTCTCGATGCCGGCGAGGCGCTCGTCGACCAGACCGACGCGCAACGACTGCACCGCGATCACGCCGCCGATCAGGAACAGCAGCACCAGCGCGTTCACGAGCACGATGCGCCGTGTCAGCGCCGAATAGCGCGCGCGGCGACGCGGATGATCCACGACCGTCAGCTTAGGTCTCGCGGTAGCGGTAGCCGACGCCGTAAAGGGTCTCGATGGCGTCGAAATCGTCGTCGACCTGCTTGAACTTCTTGCGCAGCCGCTTGATGTGGCTGTCGATGGTGCGGTCGTCGACATAGACCTGGTCGTCGTAAGCCGCGTCCATCAGGCTGTCGCGGCTCTTCACGAAGCCGGGGCGCTGGGCGAGGCTCTGCAGGATCAGGAACTCGGTGACGGTCAGGCGCACCGGCTTTCCGTCCCAGGTGCATTCGTGGCGCTGCGGGTCGAGCGCCAGCTTGCCGCGCACCAGCGCTTCCTTCTTGGCGTCGGGTCCGACGGGCGGCTGGCCCTTGTGCGATTCGGAGCGGCGCAGCACCGCCTTGACCCGCTCCAGCAGCAGGCGCTGCGAGAAGGGCTTGCGGATGTAGTCGTCGGCGCCGGCGTTGAGGCCCATCAGCTCGTCGATCTCCTCGTCCTTGGAGGTGAGCAGGATGACGGGCAGATCGCCGTTCTGGCGCAGGCGGCGCAGCAATTCGAGGCCGTCCATCCGGGGCATCTTGATGTCGAGGATGACGAGGTCGGGCGGCGACGCGGTCAGCGCGGTCAAGGCCGAGGCGCCGTCGGAGAAGGTTCGGATGTGATAGCCCTCCTGCTCGAGCAGCATGCTGACGGAGGTGAGGATGTTCTTGTCGTCGTCGACCAGTGCGATATTGGCCATGCGTTCCCAGCCCGGATTGCGGCGCGCTCAGTATAGAAGCCTCAGTTGCAAATCAAAATGCGCCAGAAAGATGTCCGGACCTAGCGTTTGTTGGCCGGCTCGGGCGGCGGCGGATTGAACAGCGAGTCCTGGTCGCGGGCCTCCCGGACGAGGTCGTCCAGGACCGCGACGAAATTCTGGCCGCTGGTCGCGTCGACGATCGCGGTGCGGCGGCGCAGCTCCGTCGCATAAGCCCGGTCGAGATAGATCATCGCCGAGGGGTACAGCATGGCGTTGCCGCCGACATAGAGCAGGCCGTCGGCAACCTCGGCGATCTTGAAGCCTTTGGACGGCGTCGCGGCGGTCCAGTTCTCCTTGGTCATCGCGAACGAGGCGTCGGCGACGTCGCGCGCCGGCCTGAAGCTCGGCGCCGGGCCCATACGCAGCGCTTCCGCCGCAGCGGACGAGGGGACGGTCACCACCACGAACAGGCTGCCGGGGTGGCGGCGCTCGATGAGCTGCGCGGTGCGCAGCCCCTCGGCTTCATCGGTGGTCTTCTTCTCGGCATGGAATTCGCCGGTGATGATGAAGGCGCGGCGGTGCTTGGCCAGCACCTCGCGCTCGACCGTGTCGGCCATCGCCTTGTCGCGGTCTTCGAAGGGCTCGAGGTCTTTCGGCGTCCGGATCTTCGACCAGTCCAGCGGCGCGTCCGCCAGCACCAGCCGGATCGGATGCTTGCAGAGATGCGCCGCATTGGCGCTGCGCACGGCGTCGTAGACCGCGCGATAGACCGGCGTGTTCCAGGTGAACGGCACCGAGGTCTCCCGCCACATGCTGGCGATCTCGGCCTCGCTCAGGCTGCCGCCCGAGGCATAGGTGTCGGCGAGCGCCTGCAGCCGCGAATTGCCGAACTCGACCGCGACGTCGTCGACGCGGCAGAGGAAGCGCGGATCGTGCAGCAATTGCTGGACGAACATGTGGATCTGCAGGCTGCGATGGTACTCGCCGAGCTGCACGACCGAATGGGTGTCGAACTGCTTCGCGATGTCGCCCACCGGATCGGCAACCGCCGGGCCCGCGAGCATCAACAGCGCCGCGAGCGCCGCGCGCATGATCAAACGAACTCGACTTTCAAGATTTCATAAGAGCGTGCGCCGCCAGGGGCCGCGACCTCGACCGTGTCGCCCTTGGACTTGCCGATCAGCGCGCGCGCGATCGGCGAGGAGATCGAGATGCGCCCGCCCTTGGCATCGGCTTCGTGGTCGCCGACGATCTGGAACTTGCGCTTCTGGTCGGTGTCCTCGTCGACCATGGTGACGGTCGCGCCGAACTTGACCGTGGTGCCCGAGAGCCGCGAGACGTCGATCACGTCGGCGCGGCCGATCAAATCCTCGAGCTCGATCACCCGGCCCTCGATGAAGGCCTGGCGCTCTTTCGCCGCGTGGTACTCGGCGTTCTCCGACAGATCGCCATGCGCGCGCGCTTCCGCGATCATCCTGATGATCGCGGGACGCTCGACGGTTTTCAGCTCGTTGACCTCGTTCTCCAGGGCCTTGTAGCCCGAGGCCGTCATTGGAATACGTTCCATGGCACTCTCAAATCCTGTGACGCAAAAACGTTCCGTCCGGCCGGGCTTGAAGCCTGGGCCGGGGCGGACTCTCGCAACCTTTGCCTAACCCCTTGACTTACAAGCCGGCTTTGTTGGCCGACGGCAGGGGAGGGGCAGTAGTATAAGATTGCAGGGGGGCGACTTCAAGCGAGCCTGCGCGGAGCGCGGCGATGGCCTGGGTTGCGGCGACCGCGCTCGCCATCGTCGTGTAGTAGGGGACCTTCATGGTCACGCAGGTCCGCCGGATGGACGCGCTGTCGGCCAGCGCCTGCACGCCTTCGGTGGTGTTGAAGACGAGCTGGATGTCGCCGTTCTTGAGCGCGTCGACCACGTGCGGCCGGCCTTCGAGCACCTTGTTGATGCGCGTCACCGGCAGGCCCGACTCTTCCAGCGACTTCGCCGTGCCGCGGGTGGCGACCAGCTTGAAGCCCATCTCGACCAGCGCCCGCGCCGAGTCGAGCACGCCGTCCTTGTCGTCGTTCTTGAGCGAGATGAACACCGTGCCGTCGGTCGGCAGGCGCAGGCCGGCGCCGACCTGGCTTTTGGCGAAGGCGCGGCCGAAGGTCTCGTCCAGCCCCATCACCTCGCCGGTCGAGCGCATCTCGGGGCCGAGCACCGCGTCGACGCCGGGGAAGCGCGCGAAGGGCATCACCGCTTCCTTGACCGAGATGTGCTTGGGCGCCGGCTTCTTCAGCTTGAAGTCGGCAAGCTTCTCGCCCGCCATCACCCGCGCGGCGACCGCCGCCACCGGGATGCCGATCGCCTTGGCGACGAAAGGCACGGTGCGGCTGGCGCGCGGATTGACCTCGAGCACGTAGATCTCGCCGCCCTGGACCGCGTATTGCACGTTCATCAGTCCACGGACCTTCAACGCGCGAGCCAGAGCCACGGTCTGGCGCTCGACCTCGGCGATGATTTCTTTGCTGAGCGAGTGCGGCGGCAGCGAGCAGGCCGAGTCGCCGGAATGCACGCCGGCCTCCTCGATATGCTCCATGATGCCGGCGATGAACACGTCGCCGTCGGAATCGCAGATCGCGTCGACGTCGATCTCGGTCGCGTGGTGCAGGAAGGCGTCGATCAGCACCGGATTCTCGCCCGAAATCTTGAACACCTCGCCGGACGCGACCTGCTGCTGCAGCGAAGCTTCGTCGGTCACCACCACCATGCCGCGGCCGCCGAGCACGTAAGACGGCCGCAGGATGATCGGATAGCCGATCGCGCGCGCGGCCGCGATGGTCTCGTCCGCGGTCATCGCGGTCGCGTTGCGCGGCTGCTTGAGGCCGAGCTCGGTCAGCAGCGCCTGGAAGCGCTTGCGGTCTTCCGCGAGGTCGATGGCGTCGGCGCTGGTGCCGAGGATCGGCACGCCGGCCTCGACCAGCTTGTTGGCGAGCTTCAAGGGCGTCTGGCCGCCGAACTGCACGATCACGCCGGCGAGCGTGCCCTTGGACTGCTCGACGGTCACGATCTCGAGCACGTCCTCGGCCGTCAGCGGCTCGAAATAGAGGCGGTCCGAAGTGTCGTAGTCGGTCGACACGGTCTCGGGATTGCAATTGACCATGATGGTCTCGAAGCCCTGCGCCGACAGCGCGAAAGCCGCGTGGCAGCAGCAATAGTCGAACTCGATGCCCTGGCCGATGCGGTTCGGCCCGCCGCCCAGGATGACGATCTTCCTCTTGTCCGACGGCCGTGCTTCGCATTCCTGCTCATAGGCCGCGTACATGTACGGCGTCAGCGCGGCGAACTCGGCGGCGCAGGTGTCGATGCGCTTGAACACCGGCCGGACGCCCAGGCGCACGCGATGCGCGCGCACCTCGGCCTCGGTCTTGCCCGTGAGCTTGGCGAGGCGCCCGTCGGAGAAGCCCATCGCTTTGAGGCGATGCAAGCTGGCGGCGTCGGCGGGCAGGCCGTTCGCGGCGATCTCGGCTTCGGCGAGCAGGATGCCTTCGATCTCGCCCAGGAACCACGGATCGTATTTGGTGATCGCGGCGATCTCGCTGACGGGAAAGCCCAGCCGCATCGCCTGCGCCGCGACGCGCAGGCGGTCCGGCGTCGGCCGCGCCAGGGCCATGCGGATCGCGGTCTCGTCGGAGGAGAGCGCGATCTCGTCGAGGCCCGTCAGGCCGGTCTCCATCGAGCGCAGCGCCTTCTGCAGCGATTCCTGGAAGGTGCGGCCGATGGCCATGGCTTCGCCGACCGACTTCATCGATGTGGTCAGCAGCGGCTCGGCGCCGGGGAACTTCTCGAAGGCGAAGCGCGGGATCTTGGTGACGACATAGTCGATGGTCGGCTCGAACGAGGCCGGCGTCGCCTTGGTGATGTCGTTCTCGAGCTCGTCGAGCGTGTAGCCGATGGCGAGCTTGGCCGCGATCTTGGCGATGGGAAAGCCCGTGGCCTTCGACGCCAAGGCCGAAGAGCGCGACACGCGCGGGTTCATCTCGATCACGACCATGCGCCCGTCCGCGGGGTTGACCGCGAACTGCACGTTCGAGCCGCCGGTCTCGACCCCGATCTCGCGCAGCACCGCGATCGAGGCGGTGCGCATGCGCTGGTATTCCTTGTCGGTCAGGGTCAGCGCCGGCGCGACGGTGATCGAATCGCCGGTGTGGATGCCCATCGGGTCGATGTTCTCGATGGAGCACACGATGATGGCGTTGTCGGCGCGGTCGCGCACGACCTCCATCTCGAACTCCTTCCAGCCGAGCACCGATTCCTCGATCAGCACTTCGTTGGTCGGCGAGGCTTCGAGGCCGTTCTGCACGATCGTGAAGAACTCCTCGCGGTTATAGGCGATGCCGCCGCCCGTGCCGCCGAGCGTGAAGGACGGCCGGATCACCGCGGGCAGGCCGACCAGCTTCAGCGCCTCGCGCGCGCCGGCCTGGCTGTCGGGCGCGAGCGCCATGATCGGATTGTTCTGCGCGTCGTAGAGGAAGTTGCCGTCGGCGTCCTTCTTGTGGCGCAGCTCGCCTTTCAGGGTGACGCCCTTGGGCACGTCGAGGCCGATGGCCATCATCGCCTTGCGGAACAGCTCGCGGTCCTCGGCCTTGTCGATGGCTTCCGCGCTCGCACCGATCAGCTCGACGCCGTATTTGTCCAAGGCGCCGCGCTTGCGCAGCGACAGCGCCGTGTTGAGCGCGGTCTGGCCGCCCATGGTGGGCAGCAGCGCGAAGGTCCGTCCCTTCGGGACGTTGGCGCGCTCGCGGGCGATGATCTTCTCGACGAAGTCGGGCGTGATCGGCTCGATATAGGTCGCGTCCGCCATGTCCGGGTCGGTCATGATCGTGGCGGGATTCGAGTTCACCAGGACGACGCGATAGCCTTCCTCGCGCAGCGCCTTGCAGGCCTGGGCTCCCGAATAGTCGAACTCGCAAGCCTGGCCGATGACGATGGGCCCCGCGCCGATGATCAGGACCGTGTGGATGTCGGAGCGTTTGGGCATCGAAACTCGCGCGCGCGGGCCTGTCTCGCGCGTGGTTGCGCGGCGTCGGGCCGAATTGCAGGTTAAGGGGACCGTTTAGCGCCGAGTCGGGCAGGGGGCAAGCCTCGCGAACGCGATAGTTGTTCGCAAAACGAAGATTCTGCGTTTTTGCCTATTGCGGTGTCGCGATGCCCGCAGCCACGTCCAGCTGGACGCGGAAGCGGCGATAGAATGCGATCAACTTGACCGAGGCTTCGAAAGCTTTCCTGACTTTCAGCTCACCCCGCACCGGACCGTCAGCGACACGAAAGCCGTCCGTCTGGAGCCTGATCGCCGTGGAAGCCCGTGTCTGATGCAAGGTCATTCCTGCCTCGAGCAGGCCCGAAATCTGGGGCGCGAGACGATGCATGATGGTGTTGGAGAACGTCAGGTCGATTTGCCCGCGATCACCCTTGAAGGAGATGTACACCCGCTTCGGTTGCGTCGGAAAATCGCGAGGGCGGAAATTGATCCATGAAGAGTTCTTCGTCAGCTTCAACGGCTTCATCTCAAGCTGAGGAAACTCCCGTGCGGCGATCGCGTAAGCCGCATCCCAGAACGCGTTCGTCGCCGCATCGTCCTCTCGCGACCACGTATTGATGCGTTTCGTTCCTGCTGTTCTGAGAAAGCTACTCTTGTACTGGGCTCGCGCATCGCCCGGCTGTTCCAGCAAATCGGCGATTTCTTCGTATGCGATGATGCGATCGAATCCGCCGAGATCGGACCTGCTGTCGATGTAGTGCCGTGGCGCGCAAAGCAGGATCTCGTACTCGTCGTAGACACCTGCAGCGCGCTCGCGCTCCGCCCGGAGCCGGTAGCGATGCGCCTGAACGGGTTGCAACGGCGCGTCGACCTTGTCCTCGATCAGCAATGCGAACCGTTTCGCGTCACTCGCGCGATACAGGACGATGAGATCGGACTCGCCGAGGTTATTGCTTTTTGAGACCCACACATCCTCAACCGCGGCGCCGCCCGACGCGAATTTGGTGAGGGCTTTGAATTGCTCCGCGAAAGAGGGATTTACGGCGAATTCCTCAGCTAGAAGGATATCGATATCGCGCTCATATTTGCGCTCGACGGCCACTCAACTCCTCCACCTGAGCGTCGTCTCCTTCACCGGATTGACGAACGGCGTGCCGGTCGCAGCCGATTCGTTCCACGCCTTCTTCAGCCGGTGGTACCACATGGCGGGCATGTCGGCGTCCTGGATCAGCATCAGGCGCGGGTCGAATTTCAGGCCTTCGCGCTGGAGCTCGACCATGCGGCGGTCGTCGCCCAGGAAGGTCGGGCCCATCATCCAGAAGAACGGCTTGATGAAGCCGAGCCAGGCCGGCCAGTAGAAGACCTGCGTCACCTGCGTCGTCTCGGCGTCGATGGGCGTGCAGGTGGTCAGCCCCGTGACCGCGATGCGGCGGCCGAGCACGGTGCCGGTGATGTTCTCGAAGCGCGTGCTCGGCAGCTCGAAGGTGATCTCGGTCGAGACGTCGCCGCCGAGCAGCTTGTACGCCGCCTTGCTGGGCGCGTGGCGCGTCATCACGAAGCCGGTCGGAAGAGGGGCGTAGCGCTTCTCCTTCACCCTGGGCTTCACGCGCCACCACCACCGGCCATGCACGTAAGGCGCATGCGCGGGGTCCATCAGGCCGATCACGGCGTGGTCGATGGCGCAAGCGAAAGTCTGGCTCTCGCTCCAGCGCAGCCGCGCCTTGGGGACCGGCACGCGCGGCGGCTCGCTCCGTGGCGGCTGGGCCTCACGGCCCTCGGCGGCCATGTAGACCCAGATGAGGCCGTCCTGCTCGCGCACGGGAAAGCTCCGCACACGGATGTTGTCCGCCTTGATCGCCTCGCCGCCGACGAGCGACGGGATCAGCGTGCATTGACCGTCCGCCTTGAACCGCCATCCGTGATAGGGGCACTCGACGGCGTTCTCCGGCATCGCCTTGCCGGCGGAGAGCGGCACGCCGCGATGCGGGCAGATATCGCGCAAGGCAAACGCCTTGCCGTCCTTCATGCGCCCGATCAGCACCGGCTCGCCGAGCAGCATCACGCGCTTGAGGTCGCCGCGCAGCAACGGGCTCGCGAGGCCCGCCATGTACCAGAGGTCGCGAAGGAAGGGATCGTCGGCCATCGGCCTTAAGCCCTAGCGCGGGCCGGACCGGTTGTCACTCTTCCTCTACCGGCGCCGGGCCGCCGGGCGCCGCCGCGGCGCCCTTGACCTTGAGCAGGCTGTCGAAGGTGGTCGTCAACTGGGCGCCCTTGGACGAATCGAGCTTGTAGGCCCAGCCATTGGTGCGGCTGTTGATGAGGCGCGCCTGCTTGGCGATCTCGGGCTTGGTCGAGGTCTCGGTCGCATTGAGCGTCGCCCAGTAATCCTGGCCGACATGCACCACGTCGGCGGTGACCGCGAGGCCGTCGAAGGTGCGCGAGGTGACCCGCACGGGGTTGGCGAGATCGATCTCGCGCGCCGGCTTCACGTCGTCAAAGCCGAAGCCCATCAGCACGGTGGCGAGGCCTTCGATGGCGCCGGGATTGGCGAGCTCCTTGCCCGCGGGGATCGGGGTGGCGAGCTGGAAGCCGAGATCGCTCGGCTTCGCGCGCGAGACCTCGAACGACTTGCCGTCGGGCTGCTCGAACACGGTGGATTGCAGCTTGTCGCGGTCGAGCGGGCCCAGCACGTTCTTGTCGAGCCAGTCGGCGATCTGCGTGTCGGGCTGGCTTTCCGCGCGCACCAGCCAGCTCTGCTGCTCGCCGGGACGGCGCACGAACAGGCCGATGGCGCCGCTCTGGTCGCCGATGTCCTCGCTCTTGCCGACGATGAGATGCGCGAGCTCGTGGCCGTGGTCGTCGCTGACAACGATCTCGGTGCCGCTGCCCTTGGGCGGCGCGTCGAGGTCGACGAAGTGGAACCAATCGGCCCGCGCGGTCTTGGGCTCGATGGTCTGCATCGCGGCGAGGCCGACGAGAAGCTTGTTCACCTCGGCATAGGAGGCCGGGAAATCGCCCTTGCCCGGCAGCACCCAGCCCTTGGAGGGGCGGAAGTTCACGTCGAAGCTGCCGTCCTTCTTGACGATATGGATGCGCGCGGCCTGGCGGATCTGGTGCGCGAGGCCGGGGAAGAACTCGGTGCGCGCGTTCTTGGGCGCGAGCGAGGCGGATTGCTCGTACACGCCCCACACCGCGAGCAGGACCGAGACCAGGGCGGCGGCGCCGAGGATCGCGAGATTGCGCCGGCGCGGATCGGCGAGAAGGTCGTTCATGACACGGTCCGGGCTTGCTGGCTGCGGCGGCGGCGAAGCATCGCGACCGCGACGGCGAAGATCACGATCAGGATCGGCACCAGCGCGATGTTGACGAAGGCGAGCCACGCGCCGAGCGAGTCGATGTCCTTGCGCAGATTGCGCTGCACTTCGCGCAGCTGCGTGCGCGTCGCGGCGAGGTCGCGGCGGAAGCGCTCGATCTCGGCCTCCTGCGCGGGCGAGAGGCCGACCTGGCCGGCCTGCGCCTCGCCGCCCTCCTGCAGCTCGTGCAGCTTCTGCTGCGTCTCGTTGACGTGCTGCTGCAGGCGCTGCTGCTGTTCCTGGTACTGCGCCTGCGCCTTGGCCTGGATGTCGCGCACGACGGTGAAGGGACGCTGGCCGGCCTCGCGCGTGCGCAGGCTGATCATATCGTCCGAGCCCGACAGGTTCTCGACCGCGTTCAGGATGAAGGCGCCGTTGTCGGCGAAGGGGGCGGCGAGCTTCTTGCCGAGCACGGTCTGGATGCGCACCCAGAAGCGGTCGTCGAAGACGTCGGTGTCGGCCATCACCACGACGTTGATGTTGCCGGCCTTGATCTTGGCGTCCGGGAACGCGCTCTTGGCAGGACCGGAGACGCGCGCGGCGATGACGAATTTCTCGCCCGTCGGCTCGATCTGGCCCATCAGCTCGTCGGGGTTCTGGGTCATGCGCGCCACGACCGCGTCGATCAGCGACGACTGATCGGACGAGGTGATCAGCGGCGAGAACGTCGTTGTCGCGCCTTTCAGCGCATGCAGGGCGCCGACGGTCGCGAGGTTCAGGTTCTGCAGGCTCGCGGTCAGCGGGTCCTTGGCGTCGAAATTGTCGGACGTCAGATGCAGCCACACCGGATAAAGCGTGGTCGGGTTCATCGGATCGCGGGTCTGCACGCGCTGCGCCAGCGCGCGGTCGCCGACGACCTTGGACGGGTTGTAGGCGATGCCCCAGGCCTTGAAGAGCGACGGCATGTCGGAGGCCGGCGGCGTCTGCGCGGGCTGGTAGGGATTGGCGCCCTGCTGCGACAGGTCCGAAGCCGGATCGACGAAGACGAGCACGCGGCCGCCCGACAGCGCATATTGGTCGATCGCCTCGAGCTGGGCCGGGCCCAAAGTCGCGGGATGCACGACCATCAGCACGTCGATGCTGTCCTTCGGGATCTTGGTGAAGGGGCCGCGGATCATCTTGGTCTGGAAGGTCTGCGCGAGCTCGGAATAGGCGGCATAGGGCTGCGCCTGGCCCTGCATCATCGCCTGCATTCCGCCCGCGCCCATGTCGATCGGCAGGCCCGGCACGATGCCGATGATCGGCTTCTTCGGCGTCGACAGGCGATAGACCAGCGAGGTGAGATCGTATTCGAGATACTGCTCGCGTTCGGTCGCGAAGTAGGGGATGACCTCGCGGCCGTCGATGCGGTTGGTGCCGACCAGGCCGAAATAGACCGCGTCGCCGTTTTCGGTCGGCGCGCCGGAAAGGCCCGCGGCCGTCGCCTGATCCTCCGCTTCGGTGAAGGGCTCGGGATCGACCTCCTCGACCGTGATCTTGCCGTGGCTGATCGCGGCGTAGGTCTGCAGCAGGTCGCGCACGCGCTGGGAATAGGTGACGGTTTGCGAATATTCCGCCGCGGCCTGCTTGGAATAGTAGAACTTGAGCGTGATCGGCTCTTTGAGGCTCGCGATGATGTTGCGCGTGCCCTTGGCGAGCGTGAACTGCCCGTTCTCGGTGAGATCCAGCTTGGCGGTGGTGAGCGTGGTGCTCGCCCAGATGTTGATGGCGACGAAGATCACCACGGCAAGGATCGTGGCGGCGATGGCGTAGACGCGTCGGGACATCATGTTGGAAGTTTGGGGCTTCATCGTCGTCTCAGCCCGTCTTCTTGAGGTCGAGGATGACGACGTTGATCGTCAGGAACAGCGCGATCAGCGAGAAGAAGAAGATCGCGTCGCGCAGATCGATCACTCCGTCCGAGATCGCCTGGAAATGGGTGAGGAAGCTGAACGACGACACCGCGGTGACCAGCGTCATCGGCGCCCAGGCGCGGAAGAAGTCGAGCACCAAGGGCGCGCCCGAGATCGTGAACAGGAAGCAGACCACCACGGTGACGACGAACGCGATCACCTGGTTGCTCGTCGTCGCCGAGAGGCACGCGCCGATGGCCAGATACCCGCCCGCCATCAGGAAGCTGCCGATATAGCCGGCCAGGATCACGCCGTTGTCGGGGTCGCCCAGATAGTTGACCGTCAGCCAGATGGGGAACGTCAGGATCAGCGCCACGCCGGTGAACGCCCAGGCCGCGAGGTATTTGCCGAGCACGGTCGCCCAGAGCGGCGTCGGCAAGGTGAGCAGAAGCTCCATCGTCTCGGCGCGGCGTTCCTCGGCCCAAAGGCGCATGGTGATCGCCGGCACCAGGAACAGATAGAGCCAGGGATGATAGGCGAAGAACACGCCGAGATCGGCCTGGCCGTTGCTGTAGAAATTGCCCATGTAGAACGTGAACGCGCCCATCGCGAACAGGTAGATCACGAGGAAGACGTAAGCGAGCGGCGTCGCGAAATACGATCCGAACTCGCGCTTGAAGATCGGCCAGACCTGGCTCATGCGGCCGTCCTCGAGCGTTGCGTGTCGTGGGTGGTGATGGAACGGAACACTTCGTCGAGACGCCCGGCTTCGGCATAGAGCTCGCGCACGTCCCATTTCTCGCGCACGGCCAGGGCGCTCACGTCCTCGATCAGAAGCGCGCCGCTCTTGGGGAAGGCGGTCAACTGGACGAAGCCGTCGTCATGGCCGGCCTGCTCGACATTGGCGACCGAGGCGAGCGTCTTGATCTTGGCCGAGGCGAGCGCGGCCTGATCGGCGGGAAGGCTCAGGGAGACGGCGTTGTGGTGGCGCGAGCGCGCGAGCAGCTCGGCCGGCTTGCCGTCGGCGACGATGCCGCCGCGGTCGATGATCACGGCGCGGGTGCACACCGCCTCGACCTCTTCGAGCAGATGCGTCGAGACGATGATCGCCTTGTTCGGCGCCATGGCCTTGAGCAGCGAGCGCACGGAATGCTTCTGGTTGGGGTCGAGGCCGTCGGTCGGCTCGTCCATGATCAGGACCGGCGGATCGTGCAGGATCGCCTGCGCGACGCCGACGCGGCGCTTGAAGCCTTTGGAGAGGGTGCGGATCGGCTGCTCGAGCACGCCGGCGAGCTCGGTCTTGGCGACGGATTTCGCGACCGCCTCTTTCGCCGCCTCGCCGCGGAAGCCGCGCACCTCGGCGATGAATCGCAGGAACTGGCGCGAGGTCATGTCGCCATAGGCCGGCGCGCCTTCGGGCAGATAGCCGATGCAGGATTGCGCCGCGATCGGGTCCTTCTCGACGTCGTGACCGCAGACGCTGACCCGGCCCGCGGTGGGGGCGAGGTAGCCGGTGATCATCTTCATCGTGGTGGATTTGCCGGCACCGTTGGGGCCGAGGAAGCCGAGGACCTCCCCTTTGCCGACGGAGAGGCTCAGATCCGCGACAGCGGTCATCTGGCCGAAGCGCTTGGTCAGTCCTTCGATTTCGATCATTGGATGAATGTTTGGGTCGAAAGGGCCGCTTTCCTTAGTGAAAACAAGGCCGGCCCGCAAGATTTTCTATTGTTAAAGCTGGGTCATTCGCGCGGCTTTGGGCTGCGTCATGACCGCGCCGCCACACCTTGTGCAACCCCGCTGCAAATCCTTGCTGCTTGACTTAGTTGAATGATCAATCAATATGCGGGCGACCGAGACATCGGGCAGCGCGTAGCGAACAGGCAATGGCGGAAGACACCAAGGACCGGCTGACCTTCACCGCGATGCGGCTCTTCGCCGAAAAGGGCTACGAGTCGACCAGCGTGTCCGACATCCTCAAGGCCGCGGGCGCCAACAGCGGCAGCCTCTATTACTTCTTCCAGACCAAACAGGAGCTCCTGATGGAGGTCCTGCGCCGCTACCGCGACGGCATCGCTCCGATGCTGCTCGCGCCCGCCTGGGAGGGCGTCGACGATCCCATCGAGCGCGTCTTCGCGCTGCTCGCGCAATACCGCCGCGCGCTGACCGAGAGCGAGTGCGTCTATGGCTGCCCGATCGGCAATTTGGCGCTCGAGCTGCACGAGCCCGATCCGCCGGTGCGCGAGCTGATCTCGGTCAATTTCGACGGCTGGGTCGCGGCCATCGAACGCTGCTACGTCGAGGCCGGCGAGCGCCTGCCGGACGACCTCGACCGCCGCGGCCTCGCAATCTTCACGCTGACGGCGATGGAGGGCGGCGTGATGCAGGCGCGCACCCATCGCCGCATCGACGCTTTCGACCGCTCCGTCGCGATGCTGCGCGACTACGTCACCCGTCTCGAAACCGAAGCCAGAACGAAAAGGGGTTCGCCATGAAGAAGACGCTCGCGCTTTCGCTTGCCACCATGCTTCTCGCCACCGCCGCTGAGGCGCAGGTGAAGGACACCTCCTTCGTCGATTCGTCCGGCCACCGCGTGCAGCAGCTCGAAGCCGTCATCGCCGCGCCGGCCGACAAGGTCTGGAATGCCTTCGTCACCGACAAGGGCTTCGCGAGTTGGGCCGCGCCGGTCGCGCACGTCACCCTCGCCAATGACGGCATGATCGAGGCCTCGTACGACCGCAACGCCAAGATCGGCGACCCCGACAACATCCGCAACCGCATCGTCGCCTATGTTCCCGGGCGCCTGCTGGTGCTCGCCAACGACCATGCGCCGAAGAGCGCGCCGTTCAGCGCCGAGGCGTTCTCCAAGATCCGCACGGTCATCGAGTTCCAGGACCTGGGCGACGGAAAGACACGCGTGATCGAATCCGGTGTAGGCTATGGCGACGGCGCGGATTTCGACGGCGTCTACAAGCATTTCCGCGCCGGCAACGCGTACGAATTCCAGCTCCTGTCCGATCTCTTCACCAAGGGGCCGGTCGATTGGAGCAAGATGGAATAGAGGGCCCCATGATCGATCCGAAAATCCTGCAGCGCGCGCTGATCGTCGGCACCGTGCTTCAAGTGGCGATGATCCTCATCGGCCATTTCGTCCCCTTCGTGCGCGAGAACGTCTTCATGTTCGGCGGGATGATGATCTCAGGCGTAGCGGGCTATCTCTACGCGATGGACTACGCGGCCGGGTTCGGGCGCGGCATCCTGGGCGGCGCGATCGCCGGCGGCGCCTGCGCGCTGATCGGCATCGCCTGCTCGGTGCTGCTCGGCGACACGCCGGTCTATGTGCTGGCGCTGGGCACGGCGATCTCGGTCGTCACCGGCATCGCGGGCGGCTTCTGGGGAGAAGTCGCCGCGCGAATGACCGGCAGGAAACGCTAGCGCCTCAGTTCACCGTCACGTCGACGGGCGCCGAGGCGATGCCGTTGGCGACGACATAGAGCTTGCTCGCGCCCGTCTCCATGCTCGCCGGCATGTCGACATGGGTCGAGACAGTGAGGTTGCCGGTGGCGACGCCCATCGAGCTGTGGTCATGCGTGCGCGCATAGGTCACGTGACCCGTCGAGTTGTTGACGATGCGCACCAAGGGATAGTTGGTGAAGGTCTGCAGCTCGTCGCCGAACGAGTTCGCCTGGCTGAGCCCGTTGAACTGCTTGCCGTCGATCTCGAAGCTCGACCCGCGGGTGAGCGTGGCCGGGCAGTTGGTCACGACGGGCGCCCAGGCCGCGTTGGGACTGCCCGGCGAGGCATAGACCGCCGACCCGCCGACCAGGACCTCGCCGGTCGGCAGCACCATCAGGCTCTGGCCGGCGGCGTTGAAGCTCGTGACCTTGATCGTGCCGACGCCGTCATACTCGTAGAGACGGCCGCTGATGCCCTGGAACACGACGTGGCCGTTGGGCAGGAGCGAGGCGAAATTGTCGCCGATGTCGTCGTGGTTCGGAATATCGGGGCCCTGCGTCCAGGTGCCGTCGCGATAGGTCGCGGTATGGGCGACGGTCTCCTTTTTCGGGATCGCGCCCATCGCGAAGATCGAGCCGTCGGGCATCAACAGCGCCGGGCCGATCTCGCCGGGCGGGTGATAGCGCTTGCCGTCGACGGTGACGACGACGCGGCAGCATTTCGGGCCGTTGAGCTTCACCGGCGTCTTGCCGGAGCTTTTCCATACGCCGGTGTCGGGGTCGTAGATCTGGGTATGCGGACCCTCCAGCACGTTCATGGTCATGACCTTGCCGTTGGGCAGCAGGATCCAGGTCTCTTCCGATTGCTCGTAGCCGAAATGACCTTCGGAGCCGAGCTCGTGCCACTTGTTGGTCTTGGGATCGAAAGCGGCCATCTTGGTGTTGAGCTTCGAGCCCAGGAGGTAGCGGCCGTCGGGCAGCACGAGCGACGAGGAGTCGCCGATATAATGCCAGCGGTTCGGGGGAGGGTTCGGCGTCCAGCCGTTGGCGATGGGATCGTAGATCGCGCCGAGGTTGGTCAGGCTGAAATCCGAGCCCGGAGCATACTCGCCGCCTTCGACGATCACGCGTCCGTCGGCGAGCACCGCCGACGCCATCGCATAGGGCTGATAGCCCGTCGGCAGGTTCGCAGCCCGGCTCCAGGTGCCCTTCTGATAGCTGCCGGTGATGTCGGGTGTCAGCTTGTACCAGTGACTGCCGTCCGAGGCCGATTGCGCGAGCACCGTTCCGTCGGTGAGCTGCAAGGTCAGATCGGCGCCTTCGGGCGCGGAGTGAAGAAGGTTCGTCATCGTCTGCGCCTGGACGGCGAAAGGCGCAGCGCAGAGCGCCAGCGCAACGGCAAATTTGCGGATCATGTACTCTCCCCTGAAGACCAACACGGCGCGAACCGTAACAGGTTCGCGCTAAGGCGTCAGCCGGAAGAGGTCTCGTAGCCGAGCTCGCGCAGCATCGGCCCCGCGACAGCTTCATAGCGGCCGAGGTCCTCGGGTAACATTTCCGTGCGCCAGCGTCCGATGCGGCTCTGGTCGGGCGGTGCCTTGGCGCGCTCGTGGATCGCCATGAAGGTCGCGATGTCCGCCGGCGTGCGCCCCGCCGGCCCGAACGGCCGCTTGAACTCGGCGAGACGCCCGGCCGCGCCCTCGTGATAGGCGAGCATTGCCGGATCGTAATCGAGCTCGAGCGCGGGACAGAGCTCGCGCAACACGGCTTCGGGATCGGTGACCAGCGCTTCGTAGCGCACCTCGCTGTAGCGCGCGACGTCGCGGGCCTGCGCGCGCGTGGCGGCGATCTCGCCGGACCAGAAGCGCGCCTGCTTCTCGAAATCGTCGCCGGGTCCGAACCACAAGCCTTGATAGGAGAGCGCGCTGTCGCGGCCGTCGCGGATCACATGGATGAAATGCGCCTCGGGCAACAGGCTCGCGATGTCGCGCAGGAACACGCGGTAGTATGGCGTCTTGTCGCCCCAGCGCGACTTGCCGTGCATCCGCGCATAGAGGCGATAGAAGGCGCGGATCGAATCGCTCAGCGACGTCGTGTCTTCGAGCGCCGCGCGAAGCGCATCGGGGTCGAGGGCCATGTTCGGCCAGGTGTCCGCGGCGGTGACGATGTCGAAGAAATCCTCCTGTGCGACGCCGTTCTTCACGACGTCCTGCAGGAACAGCGTCTCGCTCGGGATGGCAAGCGCCGGATGCGCGTCGAGCATCAGCCTGAGCAGAGTGGTGCCGGACCGTCCGACGCCCACGATGAAAGGGGCAGGGAGATTCATGCGCGGAAGATAACACGCATGCCGCGCGACATTGGTGCGACAACATACGGTGCGTTGGGGAAGGGGAGTGCCGGCTGACCGATCAGGACGCTCCACAGCGAGGGGCTGGGGGGCTTAAATCGCTCCGAAGCTGTCCCTCAGCTCGATCAGCCGACGACCCGAACATGGGTAGCGAGGTGGGCGGCGAAAAGGCCCAATCGTGGCGACTTTGTGACGATTGCAGCCGGCCGCCTTGCTTTTCTTTGAGAATCCGCGGGTTCCGGCGTTTGACGGATCGTCATGGGAGGGTCATCATCGCCGCAATGGTCGAGGAACCCATAGCGTTCCTCCGCGCGGAGGCCGGCTCGCAGCCCGCGCGGGGAAGTACCGGCGGGCAGTCCGAGCAGGTGCGATTCGACCGTGCCGAGCTCGACCGCATCCTGACGATCTATGGCCGCATGGTCAGCGCCGGCGAATGGCGCGACTACGCGATCGATTTCCTGAGCGACGTTGCCGCATTCTCGGTGTTCCGCCGCTCGAGCGAGCGCGCGCTGTTCACCATCGAGAAGCGGCCGCGCCTGCGCAGCCGCCAGGGCCAATACGCGGTGATCGAGGCGAGCGGCCATGTCCTCAAGCGCGGCCACGACCTCGCGCAGGTGCTGCGCGTGTTCGACAAGAAGCTGCTCAAGGCGCTGGCGGGCGGACGCTGAACCAGGCGAGCGCGTCCTTCTCGACGCGCTTGATCCAGTCGTTCTTCTCGTCGTTGTAGGCGTTGACGTCGTCGGACACGACCGACGCGGCGCGGATCTTCTCGGCTTCGTATTCCCTGGCCCGCGCCGGATGGGCGCGCAGGTAATCGCGGAAGGCAAGATGGCGCGGCACTTCGGGCCAGCCCTGCTGGTAGCAATGGAGCTGGAACAGCCGCTCCCCGGTGACGGGGTCCTTCAGATAGCAATAGCGCCGGCCGGGCAGGCCGAACTCGCCGAACCAGCGATAGCCGAGCGCGCGTATGGCATTCTCCCGTGCGTCGAGGCGGTCGAGATCGGCGACGATGGGAATCAGGTCGACGACAGGCTTGGCCATGATGCCGGGGATCGCGGTCGAGCCGATATGATGGACCTCGATCAGCTCCTCGCCGAGCGCGGCCTTCAGGCGCGTGGTCTCCTCGGCGGCCATTTGGGCCCAGAGCGGCGAATGCGGGCGAAGCTCGACGGCGAAAGGCTCGGGCGTGTCGATCGGCATGGTCCCCCTCTCAAGCAAAAAGGCCCCGGCGCGAACCGGGGCCTTGTCGCATTCTTGTCGGCGTCCCGTCAGCGGCGGCTGCCCATCAGGCGCAGCAGCGACAGGAACAGGTTGACGAAGTCGAGGTACAGCCGGAGCGCGCCCATGATCGACTTCTGCGTGACCAGCGTGCCGTCGTCGTTGGCGTAGTACATCTCCTTGATCTTCTGCGTGTCGTAGGCGGTGAGGCCCGAGAAGATGCCGACGCCCGCGATCGAGATCACCCACGCGGTCATGGCCGAGTGCAGGAACAGGTTCACCAGCGACGCGATCACGAGGCCCCACAGGCCCATGATCAGGAACGAGCCGAAGCCGGTCAGGTCGCTCTTGGTCGTGTAGCCCCAGAGGCTCAATCCGCCGAACGCCGCCGCGGTGATGAAGAACACTTGCGCGATGCTCTCGCTGGTGTAGGCGAGGAAGATCGCCGACAGCGACACGCCCATCAGCGCGGAGAACACCCAGAAGGTGATCTGCGCCGTCGCGGCCGACATGTGGGTGATGCGGAAGCTCAGGAACATCACCATCGCCAGCGGCGCCAGCATCACCACCCATTGCAGCGGCGAGGTATAGAGCGTCACGCCGAAGCTGGTGAGGTACAGGCCGTGGCCCAGCGCGGCCAGCCCCTGCGCCGGATCGGTCGTGGTCGTGGCCGCGGCGATGCCGTAGGCGGTGAGGCCGGTCAGCACCAGCGCGACGAGCATGTAGTTGTAGACGCCGAGCATATAGGCGCGCAGGCCCTGGTCGATGACGTCGGTCACCGGGCCGGCGCGGCCCTGCAGAGCGCGATTGTCGTAGTCAGCCATAGCAATCCTTCCTTACCGGCCGGAGCGCCGGTTCGGCTATTATATCGTGTCGCGCACGGAAAGTATCAAGCTCCGGAGAATGTGAATCTCGTGCCATCCCAAGGCTTTACCATTATGACGGATTGCCGGGCGTTCCGCGCCGGGATCGCCGAGGTCACGCGCACGGCCTTTGCCGAGCGCTATGGCACGGGCGATTCCGAAGCGACGCTGATCGACGCGCTCCGGGCCGACGGCGATGTCGTGGTCGAGCTGGCGGCTGTCGACGGGGAAGACGTCGTCGGTCATGCGATGTTCAGCCGCGCCGCGCCCGGCTATATCGCCGGGCTTGCGCCGGTGTCCGCGCGCATCGGCCGCCAGGGCCAGGGCATCGGGAGCGCGCTGATCCGCGCGGGGCTGCAGGCGTGCACGGAGCGGGGGATCGGCGCCGTCATCGTGCTCGGCGAGCCGGAGTATTACGGCCGCTTCGGCTTCAGCGTGGCGCTGGCGGCGCCGCTCGCCTGCGCCTTCGCGGGGCCGCATTTCCAGGCGATGGAGCTTGAGCCCGGCGCGCTTGCCGGCGTGCGCGCGGTCGAATATGCGCGCGCCTTCAAGGCGCTGGGCTAGGCTGACAGGGGCGACTCGGACCCAAAGATGCTCAAGCGGCTCCTTTCCGTCGGCGGCTACACGCTGCTCTCGCGCGTGGCGGGCTTCGCGCGCGACGTGCTGATGGCGGCCGTGCTCGGCGACGGCTTCCTGTCGGATGCGTTCTTCGTCGCCTGGCGGCTGCCGAACTCGTTCCGCGGCATCTTCGCGGAGGGCGCCTTCAACGTCGCCTTCATCCCGCGCTATGCCGCCGCGCGCGAGAAGGAGGGCGACGAGGAAGCGGCGCGCTTCGCCGACAATGTCTATTCCTGGCAGATGGCGGCGCAGGTCGTGCTGCTGCTCGTGGCGCTCGCCTTCATGTATTGGATCGTGCGCATCATGGCGCCGGGCTTTGCCGCGCATCCGGGCCAGACCGAGCTTGCGACCATCCTGTCGCGCATCACCTTCCCCTATCTGATCCTGACCGTGATCGCGGTGCAGCTCTCCGCGATGCTGAACGCGCATGGCAGGTTCGCCGCCGCCGCGGCGTGGTCGATCTTCCTTAATCTCGCGATGATCGCGACGTTGCTCTGCGCGCGCTATTTCCCCAACGCCGCGTTCGCGGCGGCGAGCGGCGTGCTGCTGGCGGGCATCCTGCAATATGTGTTCATCGTGTATGCGGCGCTGCGCAGCGGATTGCGCCTCAGGCTCGTATGGCCGAAATGGAATCCGCAAACCAAGAGCTTCATGGCGGCGCTGGGCGCGGCAACGCTCGGCTCCGCGAGCGTGCAGATCGCGCTGTTCTTCGACACCTTGATCGTGAGCTTCATCCCCGGCGGGCTCACGGCGGTGAACTATGCCGACCGCGTGAACCAGCTTCCGCTCGGCACGCTCGGCATCGCGCTCGCGACCGTGCTGCTGCCCGAGATGTCGAGCCTGATCGCCAAGGGCGACGAGCCCGGCGCGCAGGCGGCGCAGAATCGCAGCGCCGCGCTGGGACTCTTTCTCACCTTGCCGTTTGCAGCCGCGTTCCTCCTGGTGCCGCAGACGATCATGCGCGCGATCTTCGCCCATGGCGCCTTCCATATCGAAGCGGCGGACGTCTCGGCGTCGGCGCTCGCGGCCTATGGCGTGGGGCTGCCGGCCTTCGTGCTGGTGCGCGTGATCGCCGCGACCTTCTATGCGCGCCACGACACCGCGACGCCGGTGCGCGCGACCTTGCTCGCGGTCGTGGTCAATGTCGGCGCCAAGTTCGTGCTGGTGTGGGGGCTGCATCTGGGCGCCGCGGGGATCGCGCTCGGCACCTCGCTCGGCTCTTACGCCAATGTGAGCCTGCTCGTGTTCCTCGCTTTGAAGCGCGGCCTGCTCAAGATCGACGAGACGTTCTGGCGCGCGCTGGGGCCGAGCCTCTTCACCGCGGCAGCCGTGGGTTTCGCCGCGCTTGGCGCGGCCACGCTGGTGCCGCAGCGCGAAGCCTCGTTCGCGGCCGCGCTCGTCGCAGGCGCGGCCGTCTATGGCGCGCTGGGCTGGCTGTTCCGCGCGCGGTTGCCGCTCGGGAGCCTGGCGCGATGAGGCTGTTCGTCGCGCTCGAAATCCCCGACACGATCGCGCAATCGCTCGCGGTGCTTGAGGCCGGCGTGCCCGGCGCGCGCTGGCAGAGCCGCGAGCAGCTCCATCTCACCTTGCGCTTCATCGGCGAGGTCGACGGCCGCGACGCTTCGGCGATCGACGATGCCTTGAGCGCGATCCGCGCGCCCAAGCTGACGCTCGCGCTCAAAGGCGTCGGCGAGTTCGGCGGCAACAAGCCGCATGCGCTCTGGGCCGGTGTCGCGCCCAACGAGGCGCTCACGCATCTCCAGCGCAAGATCGAGACCGCGCTGCAGCGCATCGGCCTCCCGCCCGAGCAGCGCAAATACACGCCGCATGTCACGCTCGCGCGACTGAGCGCCGTGTCGCGCGGGCGACTGATGGACTTCCTCGTCGACCATGCGCTCTATGCGAGCGGGCCTTTCGAAGCGGACGCGTTCATCCTCTATTCGAGCGAGCTCACCTCCGACGGCAGCATCTATGTGCCCGAGCGGCACTATGCGCTGCGCTAACCTTCGATCGCGTCCATGTCGTCGTCGGAGAGGCCGAAATGATGGCCGATCTCGTGGATCAGCACGTGGCGCACCACGTCGCCCAGCGATTCATGATGCTCGGCCCAATAGTCGAGGATGGGCCTGCGGTAGAGGAAGACCATGGTCTGCACGCCATGCGCGTGACCGGCTTCGTGCGCCGCGAGATCGGGGCCCTGGAACAGGCCGAGGATGTCGAACTCGCTCTCCAGGTCCATGTCGCGCATGACGTCCTCGTCGGGGAAGTCCGCGACCTGGAAGGTTACCCCACCCGCCAGCGCGCGGAATTCGGCCGGCAGGCTCGCGAACGCGTCGCGCGCCAGGACCTCGAAATCGTCGAGCGAAGGGGCTTCGATGCGCGACCAATCCATGGCCGGCACGTTAGAATGAAATTCGGGAGGAAGCCCATGAAAAAACTCGATTCGAACGCCCGCGCCGCTGCCCTCAAGGAGCTTTCCCGCTGGCGCGACGTGCCCGGCCGCGACGCCATCGCGCGCGATTTCGCCTTCGAGGATTTCAACGCCGCCTTCGCGTTCATGACGCGGGTGGCGCTGCTCGCGGAGAAGATGGACCACCATCCCGAGTGGTCGAACGTCTACAACAGGGTTTCGGTAACGCTGAGCACGCACGATGCCGGCGGCGTGACGGACAAGGACATCGCCATGGCGAAAGCGATGGAGAGCTGGGCGTGAGCGGCCTCGCGGCCGGGGGCGCGAGCGGCTTCAGCGCGAGCGCCGTGCGCCGCTGGCTGAACGAGCGCAAGCCGGGACCCGAGACCGCGCGCCTCGTGCACTATTGGCTCTCGGCCTGGAAGGGCGATCGCCTGCCGCTGCGCGCCGATTTCCATCCGCGCGAGATCGTCGACCTGCTGCCGTCGATCTGCATCTTCGACGTTGTGCCGGAGGAGAGCGTGCGCGCGCGGCTGGTGGGCTCGCGGCTCGTCGAAGGCGCGGGCGGCGTCGACATCACCGGCTGCGACTGGCTCGAGATGACGGCGCCCGCCGACCGGCCGGTGCGCCTGCAGCGCTTCGGCGACGTGGCGCGCGGCGCGATCGGGCTCGGCGTGCGCGAGGCGCGCCGCGCCTCCGGCGAAGCTCAGTATGCGGAAGAGATCATGCTCCCCTTCGGCGATTTTGGCCCCGGCGGCGCGCGCCAGGTGCTCACCCATGTCGCCTGGACGCCGTCGCTCTACGATCCGGTGCTCACCGGCATCGCGCGCAACAACAGCCTGTTGATCCTGTTCGAGCTCACGCCGCTCGGCGGCGAGATGCGGCTCAGCGCCTAAACCTCGAAGCGATAACTCTCGCCGTCGCGCCTGATATGTCCCGCGGTCGGCGCGGCGAAATGGGTGCCGATGACGAGCAGCGGCTTGTCGGCCCATTCCGCGATCATCGCGTGGCGGCGCGCGGCGCCCGCCTGCTTGTCGCCGTCGAATTCCGAGATCCAGTCGGGGCGCGTCACCTGGCAGGGGTGGTGCATCATGTCGCCGGTGACGATCGCGGTCTCGCCTCTCGACTCGATGACGACACTGACATGGCCGGGCGTGTGTCCCGGCGTCGGCAACAGGCGCAGCTCCGGCGAGATGCGGTGATCCATCTCGACCATCTCCGCCAAGCCGGCGTCGAAGATGGGATGCACCGAATCCGCCATGATCGCCGGCGTCTCGTTCTCCTCGACCGAGACCCAATGCTCGAACTCCTTGCGGCCGATCAGGTAGCGCGCCTTGGGGAAGGTCGGCACCCATTTGCCGTCCTTAAGCATCGTGTTCCAGCCGACATGGTCGACATGCAGATGGGTGCAGACCACGGCGTCGACCGTCTCGCGCGCGAAGCCTGCGTCTTCCAAGCGCTTGAGGAAATCGGTCTGCAGCGCCCGGCGGCGCGTCATCAGCCGCGGCTTGTCGTTGCCGATGCACGTGTCGATGACCAGCCGGATGCCCGGCGCCTCCACGCAAAGCGCGTGGATCGAGAGCATCAGCGCGCCGTCCTCGCGAACGAAATGCGGCTTGAGCCACGGCATCGCGCCCAGCGCCTCGGGCGTCGCCTGCTTCAGGAAGGCGTGCTTCTCGGAGTAAGGGACCGGCAGCTCCATCTCGACCACGCGGTTGACCGTGACGTCCCCGATTCTCCAGCTCAGCATCGCTCACTTCCCCTTGACTGGCCGCTGGACGATCGCGCGTAGTTCTTCAATCTCCATCACCTCGCCCCCGACATGCAGCATCCAATGGCAGTTCGGGCACACGGGCCGCAAATCTTCTTTGGGGTTCACCTTGTAGCTCTTCTTCCGGTTCTTCAACGGTACGAGATGATGGACGCGCCAATTCGTCGGTCTCGACCTCGTCAGGAAAGCGAAACGCCGCGTCGGGCAGAAAGCGTGTGTCGCCGATGATCCAATAGCGGCCTGGCGTCTTGGTGGATGTCGAAGGCACGACATCAGGCTCGTCGCAATAGCGCAGAATGGCCGCCTCGACGATCGCGCACGAGTTCGTGGGTCGCGCGGGTCATTTCTTCGCCGCGTTCTTCACCAGATCGTCGACGACGCCCGGATCGGCGAGCGTCGTGATGTCGCCGAGATTGGAGATGTCGCCTTCCGCGATCTTGCGCAGGATGCGGCGCATGATCTTGCCCGAGCGCGTCTTGGGCAGGCCCGGCGCGAACTGGACCACGTCCGGCCGCGCGATGGCGCCGATCTCCTTGGCCACCCACGCTTTCAGCTCGGCGTTCAGCGCCTCGGTCGGGGGCACGCCGGCCTTCAAGGTCACGAAGGCATAGATGCCCTGGCCCTTGATGTCGTGCGGATAGCCGACCACAGCCGCCTCGGCGACGTCCTTGTGCGCGACCAGCGCGCTCTCGACCTCGGCGGTGCCAAGGCGATGGCCCGAGACGTTGATCACGTCGTCGACGCGGCCGGTGATCCAGTAATAGCCGTCCTCGTCGCGGCGGCAGCCGTCGCCGGTGAAGTACTTGCCGCGATAGGCCTTGAAATAGGTATCGATGAAGCGCTGGTGATCGCCATAGACCGTGCGCATCTGGCCCGGCCAGCTGTCGGCGAGCACGAGGTTGCCGCTCGCCGCGCCCTCCAGCACCTTGCCTTCGGCATCGACGAGCTCGGGGCGGATGCCGAACAGCGGCTTGGTCGCCGACCCGGGCTTCAGATCCGTCGCGCCGGGCAGGGGCGAGATCAGGACCCCGCCGGTCTCGGTCTGCCACCAGGTGTCGACGATCGGGCAGCGGCCGTCGCCGACGACGCGGTGATACCAAAGCCACGCTTCCGGGTTGATCGGCTCGCCGACGCTGCCCAGGAGGCGCAGCGATTTGCGCGAGGTCTTCGCGACGGGCGCCTCGCCTTCGCGCATCAGCGCGCGGATCGCCGTCGGTGCGGTGTAGAAGATGTTGACCTTGTGCTTGTCGATCACCTCCCAGAAGCGCGAGACGCTGGGATAGGTCGGCACGCCTTCGAACATCAGGGTGGTCGCGCCGTTGGCGAGCGGGCCGTAGAGGATGTAGCTGTGCCCCGTCACCCAGCCGACATCGGCGGTGCACCAATAGATGTCGCCTTCGTGATAGTCGAAGACGTATTGGTGCGTGAAGGCGACATACATCAGATAGCCGCCCGACGTATGCAGCACGCCTTTGGGCTTCCCCGTCGAGCCCGAGGTATAGAGGATGAACAGCGGGTCCTCCGCGCCCATCGGTTCGGCCGGGCAATCCGTCGATACCTCAGCCGCCGCGTCGTGATACCAGACGTCGCGGCCGGGCTTCATCTCGACCGCGCCGCCGGTGCGCCTGACCACGATCACGGTTTTCACGTCCGGGCATTTCGTCAGCGCTTCGTCGGTCTTCTGCTTCAAAGGGATCGCCTTGCCGCCGCGCAGGCCTTCGTCGGCGGTGACGATGATGGTCGAGGCGCAGTCCTGGATGCGGCCGGCGATGCTGTCGGCCGAGAAGCCGGCGAAGATCACCGAATGCACCGCGCCGATGCGCGCGCAGGCGAGCATCGCGTAAGCCGCTTCCGGGATCATCGGCAGGTAGATCGTGACCCGGTCGCCCTTCTTCACGCCGTGCGCTTTGAGCACGTTCGCGAACTTGCAGACCTCGCGGTGCAGCTCGGCATAAGCGATGTGGCGGCTTTCGCCCGGGTTGTCGCCTTCCCAGATGATCGCGGTCCGGCTGCCGCGCTTCTCCAGGTGCCGGTCGATGCAGTTCGCCGCGACGTTCAGGCAGCCGTCCTCGAACCAGCTTATGTGCAGATCTTCCGGATTCCACGACACGTCCTTGACCTTGGTGAAAGGCACCATCCAGTCGAGGCGGTGCGCCTGCTCGCGCCAGAAGCCTTCGGGGTCGCCGACCGAGTCCGCATACATCCGCGCATAGGTCTCCGCGTCGATCAGCGCGCGGCTCTTCCATTCCTTGGGGACCGGCAAAAGCGTGTCGGACATGGCGGGCCTCTTCGTGAGCGCGCGATCTTGACCGCGCGGCGCGTTGTCTTCAAGCCGGCGGCGAGACTATGGTGCGGACATGCAAGAGGACATGGACGAGCTGATCGCGGGCTATCGCGCGTTCCGCGACGGGCGCTGGCCCGCGGAGCGGCAGCGCTATGCCGAGCTTGCGAAGTCGGGACAGAAGCCCAAGACCCTGATCATTGCCTGCAGCGATTCGCGCGCGGATCCCGCGACGATCTTCGACGCGTTGCCCGGCGAGCTGTTCGTCATCCGCAACATCGCCGCCATCGTGCCTCCGCCCGAGATCGACGGCGCGCATCACGGCACCAGCGCCGCGATCGCCTTCGCGGTGATGGTGCTCGAGGTCTCCAGCATCCTGGTCATGGGGCATGCCCAATGCGGCGGCGTGGCGGCGGCCATCGACGGGAGGGCCGCAAGCGATGTCCCCTTCCTGCGCTCGTGGATCGAGCTGCTCGCCCCCGCCGTCGCGCGGGCGCGCGGCGGGCATGCGGCCGTGGAACGCGAGAGCGTGCTTCTGTCGATGGAGCGTCTGAAGAGCTTTGCCTTCGTCGCGGAACGGATCGCGGCGGGTCGGCTGACATTGCATGGCGCGCGGTTCGGGATCGCGGACGGCAGGCTCGAGATCTACGACCCCGACGCGCGCGCGTTCGTGGATGCCTAACCCGGTCCGCGCTTGAGGCGCACGCCGCGCCCGCCCGTGCCGCTGACGGCCTCGTCGCCGATGAGCGCGATACCCAGCACGTCGAGCGCCGCGGTGAGCTTCATCAGCGAGTCCACGTTGCCGCGAACCACGCCTTCGCTCGCCTCCATGCGCTGAATCGTCGGCACCGAAAGGCCGGAGCGTTCCGCCAGGGAGCGCTGGTCGATGCCGGCCAACGCCCGGGCAGCTCGCAATTGTGCGGCGGTGATCATGAAGACGTCCGCTCCGTTGTCGAGCGCGCTCTACTGCATTGCGCGCGCCCAGTCGATGTAGGTCCGACAATCCCGTTCGCGTATGTAAAGCGATTGCAGCGTGGTGTCGGCGCTCCGGATCCTCTCGAAATCGCCGCCCATCTTGCGATAGGCGGGCACGACGCCGACGATGCTGCCGGCGAACCATGCTACCGGGCCTGCCGCGTCGTGCGCGTTTTCGGCCACCCACACGATCGTCATCCCTTCGCGCTTGGCGGCTTCATAGACCCGCGCCGCCGCCTCCATGACCGACAACATGGAGCGAGCCTCCTTGCCGCTGATCCTTTCCGGCGCAGGTTTGTTGCGGCGAGCGCGCAAATGGCCCCAGGCAAAGAGCCCCATTGCGGCCGCCGCGGCGAGAAGCCAGGGCGCATAGGCAAATCCGGACGGAGTCATGGCGCGGCCTCGAATTTCAGCGATCTCATCGCCGAAAATGATGTATCATACATCTATATACGACTTCTATATATTTATATGATTGTATATAATATGTAAACTAGCGTCTGAATGTTAACTATAGAAATCTCCCGCATGCCCAGTACATCGAAGCGTTGGCATCAACTCATTCCCAAATCCGTCAGTGCATTGCGGGAAGGGTACGGCCTTGCGGAGGCGCGTGCGGACCTGTTCGCCGGGCTGACGGTGGCCGTGGTCGCGCTGCCGCTGTCGCTGGCGCTGGCGGTGGCGAGCGGGTTGGAGCCGAGCCGCGGTTTGTTTACGGCGGTCGTGGCGGGAACGATCGTTTCCGCGCTCGGAGGAAGCCGCTACCAGATCGCAGGGCCGACCGGCGCCTTCGTGGTCGTGGTTGCGGGGATCGTGCAGCAAAGCGGCTATGAGGGACTGGTGGCGGCGACCGCGATGGCCGGCGTCCTGCTTGTGCTGAGCGGGTTCAGCGGCCTCGGCACCTATATAAAATACGTACCCTTTCCCGTGATCACGGGGTTCACGACCGGCATCGCCGTCGTGATCTTCACCAGCCAGATCGGAGAATTGCTGGGACTGACCGCGCCGCGT
Organism: Rhizomicrobium sp.; assembly: GCA_035549495.1. Taxonomy (GTDB): domain Bacteria; phylum Pseudomonadota; class Alphaproteobacteria; order Micropepsales; family Micropepsaceae; genus Rhizomicrobium. The sequence goes on from DASZQV010000027.1 coordinate 102,119, forward strand.
GCCGCAGGCGGCGCGCTCGGCAGCATCGCCGGGGACATAGCCGCCATCGCCACGTTCAATCCGGCCGCGCCGTGCGTCGCGCTCGGAACATTGGCCGTCGCGGCGCTCGCGAGAAAGCTGGCGCCTCGCGCACCGGCCTTCCTTGTCGCCATCGCAGCGGCGGGTTTGGCGGCTTGGGCCCTGAAGCTTCCCGTCGCCACGATCGGCAGCCGCTTCGGCGGAATACCGTCATCGCTGCCGGCGCCGCATCTGCCGGATTTCGCCCAGGCGCGCGCGCTCCTCCCCGCCGCCTTCACCATCTTCGCGCTGGGCGGCATCGAATCGCTGCTGTCGGCGGTGGTGGCGGACGGCATGACGGGGCGACGCCATCGTGCCAATTGCGAGCTCGTGGCGCAAGGCCTCGCCAATATCGCGACGGCCCTGATGGGCGGGATGCCGGCAACGGGCGCCATCGCGCGCACCGCGACCAACATCCGCGCCGGCGCGAAAACGCCTGTCGCCGGCATCGTCCATTCTCTTGCCATTCTTGCGACGATGGCGCTGCTCGCGCCGCTGGGAGCCTATATCCCGCTGGCCTCGCTTGCGGCTGTGCTCGCGATCGTTTGCTGGGGCATGGCCGATCTTCGCGTCTTCGCGATGATCCTCGAAGGCGCGCCCGGCGATCGCGCCGTCCTGATCGCGACCTTCCTGCTGACCGTCTTCGTCGACCTTTCGCTCGCGATCGCCGTCGGCATCGTGCTGGCTGCGCTCGTGTTCACGCGCGACATGAGCCTTGCCGCGGGAGCCGTCGCGGTTCCGGAGACCGACGACCTCGAAGGTTCCGAGGGCGGCAAGACTCCGCGCGAGAGATTGCCCCGCGGGGTGGAAATGTTCCGCCTGCAAGGCGCGTTCTTCTTCGCGGCCGCGGTGGAATTCGAGGAGTTCCTGTCGCGCAGCGGCGACATGCCGAAAGTGCTGATCCTCGGCATGGCGGACGTGCCGCTGATCGATGCGTCGGGCGCGATGGCCTTGAAGCGGTTCATCGCTTTGGCGAGATCCAGGGGAGTCGCGATCGTCCTGGCGGAGCTCAACCCGCAGCCCGAGGCCACCCTGAGGAACATGGGCGTCGCGGTTCCGCGCGCCGGCAGCTTCCGCGACGGCATCGCGCTCGCGCGCGCGTTCCTGCCTCGACCCTCCGCTGTGCCGGGCGGCATTCCTTGATAGATTGCGAGGGCGGAAGAGGGGGATCACGGCATGGCTGCAAAGCCGCAAGCGGGTGCGAAACCCATCATGACCGACGCCGGCATCGCCGCGAAGACGGGCCACGGCTGGGACTATTGGTTCGCGGCGCTCGACAAGGCTGGCGCGGCCAAGCTCGACCATCACGGCATCTGCGAATTGCTCGACAGGAAGTTCAAGCCCGGACCGTGGTGGGGACAGATGATCGCGGTGTCGTATGAGCGCGCCCGCGGCATCCGCGCCATGAACCAGAAGTGCAGCGGCGAATTCTCGGTCAGCGTCTCCAAGGTGATGCCGGCCGAGCTGGCGGCGCTGTTCGCCTCGGCGACGGGCGACCCGAAGGCGTGGTTTCCCAAAGGCAGCTTCGCCGAATCCTCGAAGACGAAGGACAAGTACTACCGCGGCGCCTGGGGCCGCGACGGCGCGCGGCTGGAGATCAACTTCTACGCCAAGGGGCCGGGGAAGGCGCAGATCGTGGTTCAGGTGAACAAGCTCGCCGGCAACGACGCGGTCGAGAAGGAGCGGGCGCAGTGGAAGAAGGCGCTGGCGAAGCTCGAAACCTCGCTCTCAGGTTGAACTTGGCGAGAGGCGGAGTCCCAGCGGTTGCGAACGCCGCGCGAAAAGGCGAAAACGCAACCTGACCCTGCAAGAAGGACCGGAATGCAGCTTCATCTCTCCTCTTGGCCCGAAATCCAGACCTATCTCGAGACCTCCAAGGCGATCCTCATCCCCATCGGCTCGACCGAGCAGCACGGACCCAACGGCCTGCTCGGCACCGATGCGCTGTGTCCCGAGATCATCGCCAAGCGCGCCGGCGACGAGAGCGGCATCCTGGTCGGCCCGACCTTCAATGTCGGCCAGGCGCAGCACCACATGGCGTTCGCGGGGACCATCACGCTCAGGCCGTCGACGATGATCGCTGCGATGCTCGACTGGACGCAGTCGCTGACGCGCCACGGTTTCGAGCGCATCTATTGGCTCAACGGCCATGGCGGCAACATCAACACGATCAACGCGGCGTTCTCGGAGATGTATCACGGCATCACCTTCGATCGCGCGGGCTCGAACCACTCGCCGCTGCGCTGCACCTTGCGCAATTGGTGGGAGCTCGCGGGCGTCGGCGATCTCTGCCGCCAGCTCTTCCCCGTGGGCGAAGGCCATCACGCGACGCCGAGCGAGGTCTCGGTCACCTATTTCGGCTATCCCGAGGCGCAGAAGGCCGTGGCGATGACGCCCAAGATCGCGCCCGTCGGTCCGATCTACGACGCCGAGGACTATCGCCGCCGCTTTCCCGATGGCCGCATCGGCTCCGACCCGAGCCAGGCCTCGGTCGAGGCCGGGGCTAGGATCGTCGCCGTGGCAGTCAAGGCGGTGATCGCCGAGTTCCGCCAGTTCGCGGCCTCGTGATGAAACGGCGGACATTCCTTGCGACGGGCGGGTCGGCGCTCGCACTGTCGGCCACGGGCGCGCGTGCCGAGATCAAGACCGGCGGCGCGCGCATGATCCCCATCGGCGGCGGCCACAGCGTCTGGACCAAGCGGATCGGGCATTCGCCGATCAAGGTGCTGCTGCTGCATGGCGGGCCGGGCTTCAGCCACGACTACCTCGAATGCTTCGAGGATTTCCTCCCCGCGGCCGGCATCGAGATGTATCACTACGACCAGCTCGGCTGCGGGCTGTCGGATCATCCGAACGACGACCGGCTGTGGACCGTCGCGCGCTACACCGACGAAGTGGAAGCGGTGCGCAAGGGGCTGGGGCTCGAGAACTTCATCCTCTACGGCCATTCCTGGGGCGGGATCCTGGCGATCGAATATGCGCTCAAATACGGGCAGCATTTGAGCCGTCTGGTGATCTCGGACATGACCGCGGGCATCCCCGACTATGTCGCGCATGCCAATGCCATCCGCCGCGCATTGCCCACCGCCGACCAGGCGGTGCTCGCGAAATACGAAGCCTCCGGCAAGACCGACGCTCCGGCCTATCAGGCGGTGATGAACAAGGTCTATGCCGAGCACGTGCTGCGCCTGAAGGACTGGCCGGAGCCCGTGGCGCGCTGCTTCGCCCACGCGAACCAGCACATCTACAACGTGATGCAGGGTCCGAACGAGTTCGTCATCACCGGCAATCTCAAGAACTGGTCGCGCTGGGCGGACTTGCCGAAGATCAAGACGCCCACGCTGGTGATGGGGGCTGCGCATGACGAGATGGACCCCGAGCAGATCCGCCGCGAAGGCAGGCTCATCCCCGGCGCGAAGACCTGGATCGGCGCGAAGGGCAGCCATCTGTGCATGTATGACGACCAGGACGCCTATTTCGCCGCGCTGCTGCCGTTCCTGAAGGGCCAAGCCTAGCCGCCAAGCCTAGCCGCCAAGCCTAGTCGCCAAGCCTAGCTGCCAAGCCTAGCCGCCAAGCCTAGCCATAGTTCTCCAGCCATTCGCGCAACGGGCCGAGCCCCGGCTTGACCGCGCGATAGATGCGGTTGCGGCCCTCGCTGCGCGCATCGACGAGGCCGAGCCGCTTCAGCACGGTCAGATGCTGCACCACGGCCGCGCGGCCGATGGGAAGCTCGCGCGCCAGCTCGCTCGCGGTCGAGGGGCGCCGCGAAACGCGCTGGAAGACCACCAGACGCAGCGGCACGCCGAGAGCCTTGAAGGTCGGGATGGCGGGATGCCTGCGCATGGTTTCTCGCATGTGTCACGCTAGACTAACACATTTTGCGGCGCGGCGCGACCGCCGCATGATGCGCGCTCACGAGCGGCGAGGGACCCAATGATCGACGGCGCGCATGTCATCCTCTATTCGAAGGACGCGGAGGCCGACAAAGCCTTCTTCAAGAACGTGCTGAAGCTCGGCAATGTGGACGTCGGCCACGGCTGGCTGATCTTCAAGCTGCCGCCCGCGGAGGTCGCGGTGCACCCTTCGGACGAGAACGACCTGCACGAGCTCTATCTGATGACCGACGATCTCGACCTCGAGATGACGCGGCTGCAGAAGGCCGGCGTGGCCTGCGAGCCGCCAAGCACGCAGCCCTGGGGTGTCCTCACCCGCATCGCCTTGCCGGGCGGCGGCAAGCTCGGCCTCTATCAGCCGCGTCACGCGCGTCCCTGAAACCGCCGCGAGATCGCCTTATTCGGGACCGTTCGTTGCGAAACGACGGAACTTCGGAAACGCATCGCGGCCTGCGCCGTTTTCCTCTGGACGGAGCTGAGGGGCGGAAAACATCCATCGCGGGATGGGATGGATTTCAGAAAGGAGAGTTGCGATGAGCGCGCTCACCCGAATGGCGACCGGACTTGTGTTCGCGACGGCGCTGACCGGCGCAGGCGTCCTGTGGTCGGCGCCGGCCACCGCCGACAGCGACCACACCGACTGCGTGGGCAACAATTGCGTGCACGAGCACTGCTACGACGACGGCAGCTGCGACCGCACGACGAACTTCGACGACCGGCACGACACCTACCGCGACCCGTATAGCGCGGCGGGCTACGACACGGCGCGCAAGCCCATGCGCTATGCCTGCGACAGGGACGGCTACAACTGCCACGTCACGCGCAGCTACTACTATGACGAGGACGGCCGGGCGATCTACGACCCCGACGCCTCGATCTATCAATAGCTTGTCCGGTCCGATCCCTCCCGCCCGCGCGGCGGGAGGGGTTGACTTGCGCGTGCCCAAGCCCATCATCGCAACCGTCCCAGGGGCGCTCTACCCAGAGCTGAGATCGCAATCCCGCGTGTCCCTTCGAACCTGATCCGGTTAGCACCGGCGTAGGGAGAGGTCCGATGAACAAGCCCGTCTTGAATCAGAAACCCGTGGAGATCACCCGCGGCGCGCTGCCCGGCTCGCGCAAGGTGGGCGTGAACGGCGTGCCGTTCCGCGAGGTCGCGCTGTCGGGCGGCGAGCCTTCGTTGCGGCTCTACGACACCTCCGGTCCGTATACGGACGAAAGCGTGCGGATCGACATCGAGAAAGGCCTTTCCGCGCGGCGGCGCGAATGGATCCTCGCGCGCGGCGACGTCGAGGCCTATGCCGGCCGCGCGCGCAGGCCCGAGGACGACGGCCTCAAGCGCGGCGAGCTGCTCTCGGTGCCGCAATTCGACCGCCTGGGGCTGAAGCCGCTGCGGGCCAAGCCGGGAAAGAATGTCACGCAGCTGCACTATGCGCGCGCCGGCATCGTCACCGAAGAGATGCGGTTCGTCGCGGCGCGCGAGAATTTGGGCCGCTCGGCCTCGGCCTCCGGCAATTCCTTCGGCGCCAGCATTCCCGCCCACATCACGCCGGAATTCGTGCGCGACGAGATCGCGCGCGGCCGCGCCATCCTGCCGGCCAACATCAACCATCCCGAGACCGAGCCGATGATCATCGGCCGCAACTTCCTGACCAAGGTCAACGCCAATATCGGCAACTCCATCGTCACCTCGGGCGTGGCGGAAGAGGTCGACAAGCTGGTGTGGTCGATCCGCTGGGGCGCGGACACGGTGATGGACCTCTCGACGGGGCGTCACATCCACACCATCCGCGAATGGATCGTGCGCAATTCGCCGGTGCCGATCGGCACGGTGCCGATCTATCAGGCGCTGGAGAAGGTCGGCGGCGTCGCCGAAGAGCTGACCTGGGACATCTATCGCGACACGCTGATCGAGCAATGCGAGCAGGGCGTCGACTATTTCACCGTGCACGCGGGCGTGCGGCTGGCGCATATCCCGCTGACCGCCAAGCGCGTCACGGGCATCGTGTCGCGCGGCGGCTCGATCCTGGCGAAATGGTGTCTCGCGCATCACCGCGAGAATTTCCTCTACACGCATTTCGAGGAGATCTGCGAGATCCTGAAGATGTACGACGTGTCGTTCAGCCTGGGCGACGGGTTGCGTCCGGGCTCCACGGCGGACGCCAACGACGCGGCGCAGTTCGCCGAGCTCGACACGCTCGGTGAGCTGAACCGGATCGCGCAGCGCCACGACGTCCAGGTGATGATCGAAGGCCCCGGCCATGTGCCGATGCACAAGATCAAGGAGAACATGGACCGTCAGCTCGCGGCCTGCGACGAGGCGCCGTTCTACACGCTCGGGCCGCTGGTGACCGACGTGGCGCCGGGCTACGACCACATCACGTCGGCCATCGGGGCCGCGATGATCGGCTGGTTCGGCACGGCGATGCTCAGCTACGTGACGCCGAAGGAGCATCTGGGCCTTCCCGACCGCGACGATGTGAAGGCGGGCGTGATCGCCTACCGGATCGCGGCGCACGCGGCCGACCTCGCCAAAGGCCATCCGGCGGCGCGCCTCTGGGACGACGCGATGAGCAAGGCGCGCTTCGAGTTCCGCTGGCGCGACCAGTTCGCGCTCGCGCTCGATCCCGAGACCGCGCAGGCCTTCCACGACGAGACGCTCCCGGCCGACGGCGCCAAGGTCGCGCATTTCTGCTCGATGTGCGGGCCCAAATTCTGCTCGATGAAGATCAGCCAGGAAGTCCGCGACGCGGCGAAGGGCACGAACGATACCTTGTCCTCGGCCGAAATCCGCGCCGCGATGGCGAAGAAGGCGGAGGAGTTCAAGCAAGGCGGCGGGGAGATTTATCTGTCGCGAACGCCGTAAGCCGCGCTTAAGGACAATGCCGGCAAGAATGCCATTTCTGAGCTTTGGCGTGCGCGCAAATCCTGTCCGCCATGGGATCGACCACGCAGTGTTCTTCCGAGCGGGTCGTTCCCTGATGATCGGGCTTCAATAAGGTATCTGACTCGGCTCGCCAAAGCGTCAGCATCTTGCCTTCCATGTCGGCGAAATTCTTCAACGCTTTCAGCTCTGCCAGCGCGCTAGCGCTTGTTTTGCCTTCGGCGTGGGGCACGGTCAGGGCGTTGAATTCGGCTTGGATCGCCGGCGCGGCTTTGGCCAGCGACGCCGGAAAATGTGCAGAGTGCACCGCCTCGTGCGCGACAACAGCGGCGAGCATGTACCAATGACCGTCGCAACCGCCTAAAGCCCTCAGCTCTTTCACTTGTTCGCAGAAGTTTATGCTGTTGGTATTGCCTTCCGGTCCTGTCACTTCCGTATGATTGGGCAGCAGCCGCGTCTGTTGCGAATAATGTCCCACCAGCGCCGTCGGGTCCGCTCTCCACTTGTGTCCCGATTTCACGGCGTCGACGGTTGCTTCGACGCTCTCCTCCATGGTCAGCCCTCCGGCGCATCTGCTGAGCGCATGCGAGGGTGGGGCGCCACCCTTGACCGATATGGCGATGGCGTGCCGCACCATGGGCTGGGCGACGGAAGGAGTGCTTGAAGCGCCCGCGCTTTCGCCGATGTGCGGCTGCGCCGCGCCCGGCATTTCCTTGCTGCGCTTGGTTTTGCAAGCCGTGCAAGACTGCCTTGCCGCACCGACCCCGAGCTTGGCCTGGCGCGCGGACGGCGCGTGTGCCGGCAGATAGGCCGGATCGAAGGCGGTCGCGGCTTTGCGCTGGAGCGAAATGTCTTTACGCGCTGGGGCGGCAATGCCGGACGCGCCTTTCGGCCTGCGCAGTTCGGACTTCATCGCCTGCATCCGCTTCCCCTCGAGATGTTCCCTGACGATATAGCCGCCGCGCGAAACAATCTATGGTGGCGATTCCCGCTTTCCTTCAGCGGTTTGCCTGAGCTTGCACATTGGCGCAGGGCTTTCCCTTACGATTACAACCACTCGAATTTTCGCGAAGCTGTGAAGCCGAGCTTGGTAACCGTGTGCGTTCCATCCGCTTTCAACTCGAAGCTTTGCGTCACGGTGTCGAAGCATTTTCCGTCCCCCGTTTCTCCAAAGCCTACGAAATGGTTGGGAATGGACCAGTAGTAGGAACCATCCGTATAGGGCGGCATCGTCTTCAAGATTCCCTTCGGCGCTCCGGAAAGAAACGAGCTGCCCAGCGGCCGCTGCCTTAGCAGGGCTGCAGTATCGTGGCTAACCAATGTGTTGTCCTTGGACACGTTCTGGAACTGGTCGTATGGGTTGTGATCCAAATATTTCGTCCTCCCAGTCTTGACAAAGAGGTCGTCGAAATAGCCCACGACCCCCAGCGCGGGACCCGGCAGTTCTTTCGTGCGAATCCCGACGAAGGACACGGTGAGAGGTCGATATCGAAAACTCGACAGCATCCCGACACAAGGAGACATCTTTCCATCTCCAAAATCGGCAGAAGATATTTCTCCAAGTTTCTCGGCAAACACGCATTCCGGCTCGATCACGGTCATTTGCGCGACAGCCTTTTGGCCGTTCGCTGTCAGCCAGACTTGGGCGACCGTGGCGCGCGCAGGTGCGATCCAATGGATCGAGTTTTCGTCGTACGGCACGAGGTAGCCGGCGCTGCAACCCCAAACACCTGCCATGTTCCTTTCAAATTTGACGGATTCGCTGACGCCGACAATATCGCGGCTATCGGGAGCTTCCAGCGCCGAATCCACCGTTTTGTGGGAAATGGTGGGCGCTTCGACGGGCTTGGCTGGGTCGGCTGAATGAGCTTTTTCGTCTTTTACCCCGGCATGCTGCTTGACCGGCTGTGCCGCTTTGCGCTCCGCCGGGGTTGCAGCTGGCGTTTGGGCGGGAGCGCGAGCCGCGCTTGGTAGAGCGGGTCGATGCGCCGTTGTGCCATGCGCGGAACCGGCGCGATGGGCCGTCGATCCATGTGCGGCGTGTTCAGGTTTTGCGGCATATGCGTGCATCGCCAGTTCCCGCTAGGTGTAATCTTGTATAGACACGCCGATGACGTGTCGACCGCCTACCTGATCCCCCGCCGGCCCGTCGCCGCGTGATAGATCGCCAGCACGATGATCGCGCCGATGATCGCGACGAACATCGAGCGCAGGCTGAACTCGAAGAACACGTTCTCGCCCAGCGCCTCGAACAGCGCGCCGCCGACCAGGCTGCCGACAAGGCCGAGCGCGATGTCGATCATGCAGCCCTGGCCCTGCGCGCCCACGATCCGGCTCGCGATGAAGCCCACGATCAGCCCGAAGACGATCCAGCCCAGGATGCTCATGGGGCCAAGCCTACACCGACGTCGCGATCATCGCCACAGCGGCCGCCGCCATCACCACGGTCGAGACCCAGCCGAGCCAGCGCAGCACCGGCCCGGCGGCAAACGCGCCCATCTTCTTTCGGTTCGTCGCGACCAGCATCATCGCCGCCATCATCGGCACGGCGATCAGGCCGTTGACGACCGCGCTCCAATAGAGCGCCTTGATCGGGTCGAGCGGCGAATAGTCGATGGCGAGGCCGAAGGCGACCGCCGCGGCGATGACGGTGTAGAAGCCCGCCGCTTCCCACGGCTTGTTGTCGAGGCCGACCTTCCAGCCGCGCGCCTCGCCGACCGCGTAGGCCGCGCTGCCCGCGAGCACGGGGATCGCGAGCAACCCCGTGCCGACGATGCCGAGGCTGAACAGCAGGAACGCGAACTTGCCGGCCACGGGCTCGAGCGCGCGCGCGGCGTCGGCCGCGGTCTGGATGTCGGTCTTGCCCGCGGCGTGCAACGTCGCCGCCGTCGAGATCATGATCGCGAGCGCGACCAGGTTCGACACCGCCATGCCGACCAACGTGTCGACGCCCATGCGCACGAACGCGCGCGGCGCCTGGACGGGCGCGTCCTTGAGCGGCTTTTCCTTGGGATGATGGTTGAGCTCTTCGACTTCTTCCGCGCTCTGCCAGAAGAAGAGATAGGGGCTGATCGTCGTGCCGAAGATCGCGACGATGGTCGTGGCGGCGACGGGCGTCAGATCCGCGTGCACGCCGACGATGCCGAGGCCGACCGCGCTCCAGTCGAGATGCAGGGTGAACACCACCGCGACATAGGTGAACAGGCTCAAGGTCAGCACGGTCAAGAGCCGCGCATAGCGCTTGTACGCCACGAACATCTGCAACAGCACCGACACCACCGCGAAGACGATGGTGAATGCGTGCCGGTCGAGCCCGCTCACCAGCTGCGCGGCGTCGCCCATCGCCGCCAGGTCGGCGCCGAGATTGATCGTGTTGGCGACGAACAGCAGGAACACCAAAAGGTGCACGACGCCGCGCGGCAGCACCTCGGCCATGTTGCTGGCGAGGCCCCTGCCGGTGATGCGCCCGATATGCGCGCTCACCAGCTGGATCGCCGCCATCAGCGGGAAGGTGAGGACGAGCGTCCACAATAGGCCGAAGCCGAACTGCGCGCCCGCCTGGCTGTAGGTGGCGATGCCGCTGGGATCGTCGTCGGCGGCACCCGTGATCAGCCCCGGGCCGAGCTGGCTCGCCATCGCGACCGAGCGCAGCCTGCGGCGAAGCGAGGGACGGTGGCGCCGCGCTTCGCTCATTCCATGGTCACGACGACTTTGCCCTGCGCCTTGCGGTCGGCAAGCATGCGGATGGCCTCGCCCGCGCGCGCGAGAGGAAAGCGCGCGGAGATGTGTGGGTTGAGCTTTCCCTCGGCTGTCCAACGCATGATCTCGGCCAAATGTTCCTGGTTGCGCTTCGGCTCGCGCGCCGTGAACGCGCCCCAGAACACGCCTTGGATGTCGCAGCTCTTCAGCAGGGTCAGGTTCAGGGGAACGCTCGGGATGCCGGCGACGAAGCCGATGACGAGATAGCGTCCTTCCCACGCCATGGCGCGCACCGCGGGTTCCGCATAGTCGCCGCCGACGGGGTCGTAGAGCACGTCCGCGCCTTTGCCGCCCGTGGCCGTCTTGATCTGCTCGGAAAATTCCTTCTGCTGGTCGCGGCTCAGCTTGCCCGACGCATAGACGAAGCCGTCATCGGCGCCGTGCTTCTTCGCGAGATCGACCTTCTCCCGGCTCGATGCGCCGGCGATCACGCGCGCGCCCATCGCCTTGCCGAGCTCGACCGCCGCGAGGCCGACGCCGCCGGCCGCGCCGAGCACGACCAGGATCTCGCCCGCCTTCAGCTTGGCGCGGTCCTTGAGCGCGTAATGCGACGTCCCATAGGTCAGGATCAGGCCGGCGCCGGTCTCGAAATCCATGCCGTCGGGCATCGGGATGCAGCGGTTCGGGTCGGCCAGGATCTCCTCCTGCATGCCGCCATTGCCGACCGAGGCGATGACGCGGTCGCCGGGCTTGAAGCGGGTGACGCCTTCGCCGAGCGCCTTGACGATGCCGGCGATCTCGGCGCCGGGCGCGAAGGGCAGGGGCGGCTTGAACTGGTATTTGTTCTCGATGATCAGCACATCGGGAAAATTTACACCGCACGCCTTCACTTGGATCGAGATCTGGCCGGGCCCCGGCTGGGGCGAGGGGACGTCGCTCAGCACGAGCGTCTCGGGCGGCCCATAGGCCGTGCATAACATGGCTTTCATGATCGTCTCCGGTAATGGCTATGCACCGACCTTAGCGGTATAATCGCAGGCACGGGAGGGGTCCCGCGTTCGAGGATGAACCGCCATGAATAGGAAGATCGCCTGTGCGGCGCTCGCGCTCACCGTCCTGTCGGGCCCGGCCTTTGCCGGCGCCGCGTGCTTGCGCCAATCGCAGATCTACAATTGGAACGCGCTCGACGACCGCACCGTGATCGTCGAGAACGACTTCCATCAGAAGTTCAAGCTGTCGCTGATGGTGCCGTGCCTGAACATGCAGTTCCACGAGCGCCTGGGCTTCAAGGTGTTCGGCGGCACGGGGCTCAGCTGCGTCAGCAAGGGCGATTCCGTGATTTCGGGAAGCTCGATCGGTCCGCAGAGCTGTCCGATCTCGAAGATCGAGGTCTATACGCCCGAGATGGAGAAGGCCGACAAGGACGCCAAAGCGGCGGCCAAGGCCGAGCACTAGGCAAGTGCTGAAGCGATTCGCCGCTCGCCGACGACCGCGCCGACCGTGTTGGCGACCGGCGCGCGCAGGATGGCCTGTGCCGCGTCGTCGCTGCCCAGCATGCCGTAGCGGGAGAGCATCGCCGCCATGACGGTGTCGGCGGCGCGGCCGGCGCCGTCGTCGATCTTGATCGCGATGCCTAGTCCCAGCTCCGGGACGATGCCCGCGAAGAAGCCTTCGGCGCCGGTCTTGACCGCGGCGCGGCCCTGGGCCGAGCGCATCAGGATCGCGCAGGTGCGTCCCGTGCCGGAGACGAGCTCGGGCTGGGCCATCATCGCGCGCACGACGCGCTCGCCGCGTGACGCCGTCAACTTCGCGAAGGCCCGTGCCAGCGCCGCCAGAGGCAGGGCGAAATTCGGTGCCGCGCAACCGTCGATTCCGTAAGGGATATCGCCGGTTACGTCCGACAGCTCAGACAACGTCTGAAGGATCGCGTTCTGCACGGGATGCTCGGGACGCTCATACCCTTCCGTCGCGATATCCCAATGGCGCGCCACGGTCAGGAACCCGGTGTGCTTGCCCGAGCAATTGTTGTGGACGCGGGTCGGCTTCTCGCCGCGCTTGATCATGGCCTCGGCGACCGGCTCGTAGCGCGAGGGATGGGCGCCGCAGGCGAGGTCGCTCTCGACGCAGCCGATTCGCGCCAGCCAGGCCGCGACGCGCTCGGTGTGCATCGGCTCTCCGGAATGCGAGGCGCAGGCGAGCGCGATCTCCTCGTCGCCCAAGCCGAACGCGTCGGCCGCGCCCGATTCGATCAGCGGCAGCGCCTGGATCGGCTTGAGCGACGAGCGGGGATAGACCGGTGTCTCGAGATCGCCGAGCGCGAAGACGATCTTGCCGCTTGCGTCAGCCACGGCCACCGAGCCGCGATGGACGCTCTCCACCAGCGGACCGCGGGTGACCTCGACTAGAATGGGATTGGTCATTCCGGAAAAACCTTGTCATCCCGGGCGGACGCGTTAGCGTCCGGACCGGGAGCCAAGACGTACGATGGGTCCCGGCTCTACGCGATGCTAGCGCATCGCTTGGCCGGGATGACAGGATTTATCGAATGCGCGGCTATTTCGCGGTCGGGGTCGACGGCATCTCCAAGCCGATGAACCTCGGCAATCTTCTGCGCATCGCCCATGCGTTCGACGCAAGCTTCTTCTTCACGATCAACGCGCAGGTCAGCCTGAAGGACGCGCAATCCGACACCTCGAGCGCGGAAGGCGCGCTTCCCGTCTATGCGTTCGGCTCCGCGGCCGATTTCCGCCTGCCGGTCGGCTGCGCCCTGGTGGGCGTGGAGATCACCGACGACGCGGTCGAGCTGCCGCGCTTCCGCCACCCGCAGCGCGCGGCCTATGTGTTCGGCGCCGAGCGGATGTCGCTGTCGAAAGAGGTGCTCGCGAAATGCGAGTTCGTAGTGAAGATCCCGACCCGTTTCTCGATCAATGTCGGCATGGCCGGCGCCATCGCGATGTACGACCGGGTGCTGACCATGGGCGGCTATGGCAGCCGGCCGCTTGCGCCCGGGCGCCCGCCTCCCGATATACCGCCCAGGCATGAATGGGGTGCGCCCATTGTCAGGATCCGCAAATGACAACCGCGATTTGATCTGTATAGTCGCAGGCCCATGCTCCCCGCCTTGAAAATCTCCCATCTGCGCAAGGTCTACCGCACCGGCACCGTCGCCGTGCACGACCTCTCCATGACCATCGACGCCGGGGACTTCTTCGGCTTTCTCGGGCCGAACGGCGCGGGCAAGTCGACGACGATCCATTGCGTCACCGGCATCGCCACCGTCACCTCGGGCACCATCGAGGTGTTCGGCATCGACGCGGTGAAGAACTATCGCGAGGCGCGGCGGCTGATCGGTCTTTCCCCACAGGAATTCAACGTCGACCAGTTCGCGACTCCGCGCCAGATCGTCGATTGGATGGGCGGCTATTTCGGGATGGGCGCGGCCGAGCGCCGGTCGCGCACCGACATGCTGCTCGAGCGCTTCGACCTTACCGAGCACGCGAAGAAATCGTTCCGCGAGCTGTCGGGCGGCCTCAAGCGCCGCGTGATCCTGGCCCGCGCGCTGGTCCACGACCCGGCGCTGCTCATCCTCGACGAGCCGACCGCGGGCGTCGACGTCGAGCTGCGCCGCGACCTGTGGCGCTATCTCCAGGAGCTCAACCGCGACGGCAAGACGATCCTGCTCACCTCGCATTACCTGGAAGAGGTCGAGCGGCTTTGCCGCACCATCGCCGTCGTCGCCAAAGGCGCGATCGTGCGCAACGGCCCGAAGGAAGAGTTCACCACCGGCGGCGGGCTCGAAGAGGCCTATCTGATCGCCACCGGCGCCGAGCCGGACCACATCGCGGCGGGAGCGGGCGCATGACCACGGTCGACGATATCAAGCGGCGGCCTTTGGGCATCAACTGGATCGGGCTCGGCACCATCGTGCGCCGCGAGGTCTCGCGCATCATGCGCGTGCCGATCCAGGCCTTCGTCGCGCCGTGGATCTCGGCGCTCTTGTTCATCTTCATCTTCGGCTTCGTCCTCGGCGGCCGGATCAAGGAGATCGGCGGGCACCGCTATCTCGAGTTCGTTCTGCCCGGCATCCTGATGATGAACATCATCAACGCCGCGTTCCTGCAATCGACCTCGGCGATCTATTTCCAGCGCTTCCTGCGCTTCATCGAGGAGACGCTGGTCGCGCCGCTCTCCTATGTCGAGATGATCGTGGGCATGCTGGCCTGCGTCGTCATCCGCTCGATCGCGACCGCGCTCGGCATCCTCGCGATCGGGGCGTGCTTCGGCGTGACCTCGCTCGGCGATGTCGGCGAGTTCCTGTTCTGGGTGGTCGCGGTGTCGCTGATCTTCGGCCTGCTCGGCATCATCATCGGGCTCTGGGCGAAGAATTTCGAGCAGCTGAACATCCTCAACGTCTTCTTCATCGTGCCGTTTTCGATGGTCGGCGGCGTGTTCTCGACCATCGACATGGTGCCGCCCTATATGCGGTTCCTGTTCTACGCCAACCCGTTCTTCTACTGGATCAACGGGCTGCGCCACGCGATGATCGGCTTCCACGAGGGCCCGCCCCTCGTGGGCCTCGTGCTGACGCTCGGGCTGATCGTGGTGCTGGGCTTAAGCACGCTCAGGCTCTACGCGACCGGCTACGGCTTGCGCGAATAGCGGCGACGTCGCGGGCGGCGACGGGCTTCCTGCATTCCGAGCAGGTCATCACCGAGCGGAACTCGTGGCCGCATTCGAGGTGCCGGTGCAGCACCGGCGGGCCGTTCTTGCCGGCATAGTGCTTGTCGCCCCAATGCACCAGCGCGAGCAGGGCAGGGTAGAGCTCCAAGCCCTTCTCGGTGAGCCGGTACTCGTGGCGCAACGGGCGTTCCTGATAGGGCACCTTGGCGAGGATGCCGTGCTCGACCAGCAATGCCAGCCTTTCGCTCAGCACGCGGCGCGCGATCTTCAGGCTCGCCTCGAAATCCTCGAAGCGCCGCACGCGCAGGAAGGCGTCGCGCAGGATCATCAAGGTCCAGCGGTCGCCGATCACCGCCAGCGTGCGGGCGAGCGAGCAGTCTTCCTTGGCGAGGGCGTCCCAGCGCATGGAATCCTCTTGCCATACCATGAGTCTTAATTCAATACTTATACGTCTTGAAAGGGAACTGACCATGACCGCTTCCCGCAATGCGACCTGTGCGGTGATCGGCGCGGGCGACTATATCGGCGCCGCCATCGCCAGGCGCTTCGCGGCCGAGGGCTATACGGTCTTCGCCGGGCGGCGCACCGCCGAAAAGCTTCAGAAGCTGAAGGCCGAGATCGAAGCCGCGGGAGGGGCCTGCGTCGCGCGCGGGCTCGATGCGCGCAAGGAGGACGAGGTGACGGCGTTCCTCAATGAGGCCGATGCCCATGCGCCGCTCGAGGTCGTCGTGATCAATCCCGGCGCCAATGTGCAATTCCCGATCCTCGAGACCACCGAGCGCGTATTCCGGAAAGTTTGGGAGATGGCCTGCTATGCCGGCTTCCTCGCGGGCCGCGAGAGCGCGCGATTGATGCTGGCGCGGGGCGAGGGCACGATCCTGTTCACCGGCGCGACCGCGTCGTTGCGCGGCGGTTCGGGCTATGCGGCCTTCGCTTCGGCCAAGGCGGGCTTGCGCAATCTCGCGCAGGCGATGGCGCGCGAGCTGGGGCCCAAGAACATCCATGTCGCGCATCTGATCATCGATGCCGGCGTCGACACGGCGTTCGTGCGCGAGCGCATCAAGGCGCGCGGCGGCGATCCCGAGGCGCTGTCGCCCGATACCTTGATGGACCCCGAAAGCGTCGCCAACGCCTATTGGTACCTGCACAGCCAGTCGCGCGACGGCTGGACCTTCGAGCTCGATCTTCGTCCTTATGCGGAGCGCTGGTGATGACCAAAGTGGAATTCCTGTTCGATTTCGGCAGCCCCAACGCCTATTTCGCGCACAAGGTCATCCCCGGCATCGAGGCGCGCACGGGCGCCAAGTTCGACTACGTGCCGGTGCTGCTCGGCGGCCTCTTCAAGCTCACCAACAACCAGCCGCCGATGGTCGCGTTCGGTGGGGTCAAGGGCAAGCTCGCCTACGAGCAGCGCGAGACCGAGCGCTTCATCGCGCGCCACAACCTCTCGGCCTTCAAGTTCAACCCATTCTTCCCGGTCAACACGCTGCTGCTGATGCGCATGGCGGTGGCCGCGCAGCGGGCAGGCACGCTGATGCCTTACGTCGACGCTGCCTTCCATCACATGTGGGAGGAGCCGAAGAAGATGGACGATCCCGAAGTGGTCCGCGCGGCGCTCGCCGGTTCCGGCCTCGACGCGGACGCGCTGCTCGCCGCGGCGCAGACGCCCGAGGTCAAGCAGGGCCTGATGGCGAACACCGAAAGCGCCGCCGCGCGCGGCGTGTTCGGCTCGCCCAGCTTCTTCGTGGGCCGCGAGCTCTATTTCGGCAAGGACCGGCTGCGCGACGTGGAAGACGAAATCCTCGCCCAACGTTAACTTTTTTCCGAGCGAAATCAGTTGCCTGGCTCCCGCTCCCCGACATAGAACCGCCGGAATCGCGTCGCATAGCAGCGGCCCTTGCCGAAGGAGTTGGAGCTTCATGACCGGTTTTGCGCGTTCCGTCCTGGTTGCCGCTGTCGCGAGCCTCGCCGCGAGCCCGGCGCTCGCCGCCCCGACCCTGATCGGCACCTACAAGGATTGGTCGGCGTTTCAGTCGGTGACCAACACCGCCAAGGTCTGTTACGTGCTCGCCAAGCCGTCGTCGTCGGAGCCCAAGAAAGCCAAGCGCGACCCGATCTACTTCATGATCAGCGACTGGCCGCTGCGCAAAGCCAAGGGCGAGGTGCAGGTGGTGCCCGGCTATCAGTACAAGGATGGCAGCCCCGTCACCGTGCAGATCGGCGCAGACAAGTTCGACCTGTTCACGCAGAACGGCGGCGGCGCCGGCAGCGCCTGGGTCGAGGAGGTCGCGAGCGAGCGGCGGCTGGTCGAGGCGATGAAGGGCGGCGCCAAGGCGGTCGTCAGCGGCGTGTCGCAGCGCGGCACCACGACCAAGGACACGTATGGCCTTGCCGGCCTCTCCGAAGCGCTCGACAAGGTGCACGAGGCGTGCGGGATGTGACCTCGCGATCGCGAGGTCGTCCCCGGCGAGCGCGCTCGAGGCGCGCGAGGGAAGGGGATCCAGGCGGAAAGAGATGACCGAGGATAGAACTTCTCTCATAGGTCTTTCCGCCGATGCGCTGAAGGCGGCGCTGATCGAGGCCGGGGTCCCCGAGAAGGCCGCGCCGATGCGCGTGCGCCAGCTGTGGAACTGGATCTATGTCCATGGCGCGCGCGATTTCGACGCGATGACCAATCTGGCGAAGGACTTCCGCAAGCTGCTCGCCGAACGCTTCTCGCTCGCGCGGCTCGAGATCGTCACCGAGCAGGTCTCGACCGACGGCACGCGCAAATGGCTGCTGCGCGCGGGCGGCCAGGAATTCGAGAGCGTGTTCATCCCCGAGCCCGGCCGCGGCACGCTGTGTGTGTCCAGCCAGGTCGGGTGCACGCTCAATTGCCGCTTCTGCCACACCGGCACGCAGAAGCTGGTGCGCAACCTGACGCCCGAGGAGATCGTCGGCCAGGTGATGATCGCCCGCGACGCTTTGGGCGACTGGCCGTCGACGGGCGCGGACCGGCGCCTCACCAACGTGGTGATGATGGGCATGGGCGAGCCGCTGTACAATTTCGATTCCGTGAAGGCGGCGCTCGCGATCGTGGCCGACGGCGACGGGCTCGCGCTCTCCAAGCGGCGCATCACCTTGTCGACCGCCGGCGTGGTGCCGATGATCGCGCGCGCGGGCGACGAGATCGGCTCGTCGCTGGCGATCTCGCTGCATGCGGTGCGCGACGAGGTGCGCGACGTGATCGTGCCCTTGAACAAGAAGTACAAGATCGCCGAGCTGCTCGACGCCTGCCGCGCCTATCCGGGCGTCTCGAACGCGCGGCGCATCACCTTCGAGTATGTGATGCTCAAGGGCGTCAACGACAGCCTCGCCGATGCGCGCGAGCTGGTGCGGCTGATGAAGGGCATTCCCGCAAAGATCAACCTGATCCCGTTCAATCCCTGGCCCGGCGCGCCGTATGAATGCTCGGACTGGGAGCAGATCGAGAAATTCGCCGAAGTTCTGAACCGCGCCGGCTATGCCTCGCCGGTGCGCACGCCGCGCGGCCGCGACATCATGGCCGCCTGCGGCCAGCTGAAAAGCGAAAGCCAGAAGCAGCGCGCCAGCGAGCGCATGGCCGAGATGCGCTCGGCCGAGCTCGCACGGATGCCCGGCTAGCGGCCGCTGGTAATCGACTTCCCGGGTTTCGCGACCGCGCCTTCGATCACCGAATAGGTGCCGTCGAGCGCGAGGTGGAAATTCGTGCCGTCGGTCGCTTCGTAGAGCTTGAAGAGGCCGCCGGTGACGAAGGGGTAAGAGAGCTGCAGCATCCGCTGCACGCCCGGGTTCCCCGCATCCTGGAGCGCGAGCACGACGGATTTGCCGAAGCCCTTCTCGGTCGCGATCAGCCCGCCGCCGAAGCTGCCGCTGCAGCTCGGCGTGTCCTGCGCGCCCGCGGCGCCTGCGCCGACGATCACATGATAGATGTTGCAGTAGCCGTCGAGGCTGATGTCGGTGGCTTTGCCGCGCGCTTGCGCGCCGGTGGCGGCGAGGGCCAGCGCCGCGGTCAGCATCAGGATTTTTCGCATGATCGTTCTCCCGGCCCCCAACCTAGGCAAGGGACAGGCTCCGGCAATGTTCCATCCGGCTTTGGGGAAACAAAGTCTTGCGCTTTTCGTGAAACTCGGCTGCGAAAGATCGGAACCTTTTCGAGGCTCGAGCGTTTGGCTCCGGTCGGGGGGAAGATTGGGCAGAAATCCGGACAAAACGGCGAATTCGTCGGACGGCGAGAGCGAGCGGTTTCGCCTCGTCGCCGAGACCGCGCCCGTCATGCTGTGGATGGGCGACGCCGACGGAAAGTGCGTCTACCTCAACCGCGCGTTGCGCGAGTTCTGGGGAGTCGCCGAGCTCGACGGCTTCGACTGGAGTTCGACGCTTCATCCCGAGGACGGCGAGAAGCTCTACGCGCCGTTCTCGGCGGCGATGCGCGACCGCGCAGCCTTCACCGTCGAGGCGCGCTATCGCCGCGCCGACGGGACATGGCGCACCCTGAGCACCGAAGGCCAGCCGCGCTTCGGCGCCGACGGCGCGTTCCTCGGCATGATCGGCGTCAATGTCGACACCACGGACCGCAACGCCGCCGAAGCCTCGCTGCGCGCGGCGAAAGAGAACCGCGACTTCATCTTCGCGCTCGGCGAGCGCCAGCGCGCGCTCCAGGACCCCGACGCGGTCATGCAGACCACGGCCGAGCTGGTCGGCCGCCACATGAATGCCGATCGCGCGGGCTTCTATCGCATGGCGGGCGACACGACGCTGGTGTTCGGCCCGAACTGGTGCCGGGGCGACATGCCGTCTCTCGCCGGCCGCGTCATCGACACCGCGACGCTCGGCGACGGCTACAACGATCATGCGCGCGCCGGCCTGTCGGTCGTGAGCAACGACACGGCGCTGCCCGGCGACATCGGCGCGCAGGCCGGCAAGCTCGGCGCCCGCGCGGGCATCGCCTCGCCGATGCTGCGCATGGGGCGCTGGACCTCCGGCTTCTATGTCTCGAGCGCGGTTCCCAGGCAGTGGACCGCCGACGAGATCGCCTTCGTCGAAGAGATCTCCGAGATGTCGTGGGACAATGTCGAGCGCGCGCAGGCCGAAGCGGCGCTGCGCGAGGCCGAGGCGCGCTCGCGCGCCGAGCTCGAGCGCCTGGTCGACGAGCGCACCGCGGCGCTGCGCGCCAGCGAAGCGCGCATGCGCACGATCTTCGACACGTCGTACCAGCTGATGGGGTTGCTGGCGCTGGACGGCACGCTGCTCGACGCCAACCCGGTCGCGCTCAACGCCATCGAATGCGAGCTCGGCGCGGTGATGGGGCGCAAGCTCTGGGACACGCCCTGGTTCACCGCGACGCCGGGCATGCCGGAATTCGTGCGCGAGGCGGTCGGTCGCGTCGCTGCCGGCGACACGATGCAGGAAGAGGTCACCGTCAATCTCCCCACCGGCGTGCGCACCTTCAACTTCGCGATGCGTCCGGTGCGCGACGACGACGGCGCGGTCGTCGCCATCGTGCCGGAGGCGACCGAGCTCACCGACCAGCGCTTGGCCGAAGAGCAGCTGCGCCAATCGCAGAAGATGGAAGCGGTCGGCCAGCTGACCGGCGGCATCGCGCACGACTTCAACAACATGCTCGCGGTGATCGTGGGCGGGCTGAACCTGCTGCAACGCCGCCTCCAGCGCGGCGAAGCCAATGTGCAGCAATATATCGACGCGGCGCTGGAAGGCGCGACGCGCGCGGCGGACCTGGTGCAGCGCCTGCTCGCCTTCTCGCGCCAGCAACCCTTGAAGCCCGAGCCGCTCGACCTGAACCGCCTGGTCGCCGACATGCGCGAGCTGCTGGCGCGCACGCTTGGCGAGCATGTGCGCATCGAAACCGTGGGCGGCGCGGGATTGTGGAAGGTGCATGCCGACCTGGTGCAGCTGGAGAACGTCGTCATCAATCTCTCGGTCAATGCGCGCGACGCGATGCCGGAGAGCGGCGGCAAGCTGACCATCGAGACCGCGAACACCTTCATCGACGAGTACTATGCGCGCGAGCATCACGTGCCGTCGGGGCAATATGTGATGATCGCGGTCACCGACACCGGCCACGGCATGACGCCGGAGGTGCTGGCGCGCGCCTTCGATCCGTTCTTCACGACCAAAGGCGTCGGCAAGGGGACGGGTTTGGGATTGAGCCAGGTGTTCGGCTTCGTGCGCCAATCGGGCGGTCACGTGAAGATCTACTCCGAGCCGGGCGTCGGCACCTCGGTGAAGGTCTATCTGCCACGCTACTACGGCGATGCCGTCACAGCCGAGCCCAAGCGCGCGGTCGCCGCGCATACCGCCCATGACGGCGAGACCGTGCTGGTGGTCGAGGACGAGGAGCGCGTGCGGAGCTTCTCGGTCGAGGCGCTGCGCGAGCTCGGCTATGCGGTGCTGGAGGCGGCGAGCGGCGCGGAGGCGCTCAGGCTGATCGAAAGCGGAGCGCCGATCGCGCTGCTGTTCAGCGACGTCGTGATGCCCGAGATGACGGGACGGCAACTTGCCGATCGCGCGTGCGAGCTGCGCCCGGGCCTGAAGGTGCTGTTCACCACCGGCTACACGCGCAACGCGGCCGTGCACAACGGCGTGCTCGAGCCCGGCATCGATGCGCTCGCCAAGCCCTTCACCATCGATCAGCTCGCGGCGAAGGTGAGGGCGGCGATAGACGGGTAGCCGTCGCGCAGCTACGCTCGCGGAATGGACCTTTCCGGAAAGATCGCGCTCGTCACCGGCGGCTCGCGCGGGCTCGGGCGCGAGATGGTGCTGGCGTTCGCGCGCGCCGGCGCCGATGTGGTGATCGCGAGCCGCAAGCTCGAGGCTTGCGAGGACGTGGCGCGCGAGGTCGAGGCGCTGGGCCGCCGCGCGCTGCCCGTCGCGGCGCATGTCGGGCGCTGGGAGGACAACGACCGGCTCGCGGAGGCAGCGCTCGCCCAGTTCGGGCGCGTCGACGTGCTCGTCAACAATGCCGGCATGTCGCCGCTCGCGCCGTCGCTGGCCGAGACCACGGAAGCGCTGTTCGACAAGATCGTCGCCGTGAACTTCAAGGGTCCGTTCCGGCTCTCGGTCCTGATCGGCGAGAAAATGACGGCCGGCGCGGGCGGCGCGATCGTCAATCTGTCGAGCACGGCCGCGTTCAAGCCCGAGCCGCACACCGTGCCTTACGGCGGCGCCAAGGCGGCGGTGAACGCGATGACGGTCGCGCTTGCCAAAGCCTTCGCGCCGAAAGTGCGCGTCAATTGCATCGCGCCGGGCCCGTTCCTCACCGACGTCTCTTTCGCTTGGCGCGAGAACAAGGCTTACGAGCAGTCGCTGGGCCTGAAGCGCTTCGGCGCGCCGCACGAGATCGTGGGCGCGGCGCTGTTCCTCGCCTCGGACGCGTCGAGCTATGTCACCGGCCAGGTCATTCGGGTGGACGGCGGGACTTGGTAGATTTGGCCTTGCGCGGCCTGACGCCGGGCAGCTCGCCATCGATGAACTCGACCCCGGCTTCCTCCAGCGCGGTCTGGATGGCGTCGAGATTGTTCGGGATCAAATTGGGCACGTCGTCGGCGGCTTCGGCCCGGCGCACCGTCATCACCCCGATCTGCGCCTGCTCGGCCAGCTCGTTCGCCGACCAGCGCACGATGGCCCGGGCGGCGCGGATCTGCGCCCCGGTGACTTTTTTCTTCGGACCTCTTGATAGTTTTTCTACCACCTGATACACATGAAGATGTTCCACGTGATCGGATTTCTATCATAAGGACACGCCATGGCCAACCGCACCAAATCCCCGCCGCCCGCCGAGTCGCTCCGCGAAAGCGTCTACCAGCTCTCCAGCGAGATGGAGGAGCCGCTGCGCCACGCGCTGCAGATGGTGCGCCTCATCGGCCTGGTCGACCCGCAGGACGACGAGGACATGGAGGCCGTCGGCCTCGTGGCGCATGAGGCCGCGACCAAGCTGCACACGGTGAGCAGCCGGCTGCGCGATCTGTTCGCGGCCTGCGCGCTGCCTTGACGCTCGCGCCGCATCCGCTAAGACGGGCGCAGGACATTCGAAGGACACGCCGTGCCTGCGCCGAACGTCAAGAAGGTCGTGCTTGCCTATTCCGGCGGGCTGGACACCTCCGTCATCCTGAAGTGGCTGCAGACCGCCTATGGCGCCGAGGTCGTGACCTTCACCGCCGATCTCGGCCAGGGCGAGGAGCTCGGGCCCGCGCGGGAGAAGGCCAAGCTGCTCGGCATCAAGGCGGAGAACATCTTCGTCGAGGATCTGCGCGAGGAGTTCGTCCGCGACTATGTCTTCCCGATGTTCCGCGCCAATGCGCTGTACGAGGGCGTCTATCTGCTCGGCACCTCGATCGCGCGGCCGCTGATCGCCGCCAAGCAGATCGAGATCGCCGAGAAGGTCGGCGCCGACGCGGTGGCGCATGGCGCGACGGGCAAGGGCAACGACCAGGTGCGCTTCGAGCTCTCCTATTACGCGCTCAAGCCGGACATCAAGGTGATCGCGCCGTGGCGGGAATGGGATTTGACCAGCCGCACCAGGCTCCTCGAATTCGCTCAGGCGCACCAGATCCCGATCGCCAAGGACAAGCGCGGCGAAGCGCCGTTCTCGGTCGATG
Source organism: Rhizomicrobium sp. (assembly GCA_035549495.1). Taxonomy (GTDB): domain Bacteria; phylum Pseudomonadota; class Alphaproteobacteria; order Micropepsales; family Micropepsaceae; genus Rhizomicrobium. The sequence goes on from DASZQV010000027.1 coordinate 125,968, forward strand.
CGAACCTTTTGCACTCGTCGTCGGAAGGGAAGGTGCTCGAGGACCCTGCCGTGGAGGCGGACGCGATCGTCTATCAGCGCACGCTCTCGCCCGAAGAGGCGCCCGACAAGGCGACGGTGGTCGAGATCGGTTTCGCGCGCGGCGACGCGGTGTCGGTCGACGGCGAGGCGCTGTCGCCGGCCTCGCTGCTCGCGCGGTTGAACGCGCTGGGCCGGGCGAACGGCATCGGGCGCATCGATCTCGTCGAGAACCGCTTCGTCGGCATGAAGTCGCGCGGAGTGTACGAGACGCCGGGCGGCACGATCCTTCTTAGCGCCCATCGCGCGATGGAATCGCTCACGCTCGACCGCGGCGCCGCGCATCTGAAGGACGAGCTGATGCCGCGCTATGCCGAGCTGATCTACAACGGCTTCTGGTTCTCGCCCGAGCGCGATATGCTGCAGGCCGCCATCGACAAGAGCCAGGAGCACGTCAGCGGCACGGTCCGCCTCAAGCTCTACAAGGGCAACACGATGGTGGTGGGGCGGTCGTCGCCCAATTCGCTCTATGCGCAGGACCTCGTCACCTTCGAGGACGACCGCGGCGCTTACGACCAGAAGGACGCGGCCGGCTTCATCAAGCTGAACGCGCTGCGCCTGCGCACGCTCGCGATGCGGCGGCGGAAGGAGAATGGCCGATGACCGCCAACGCGCAGCAGATCGAATATTGGAACGGCGCGGTCGGCGAGCGCTGGGCGCGGCTGCAGGAGACGATCGACGCGAGCCTCGCCCCGATCACCGAAGCGCTGATCCCGTTCGCCAATCCGCGGCCGCGCGAGCGCGTGCTCGACGTCGGCTGCGGCGCCGGCACGACCAGCTACCGGCTCGCCAAGGCGGTGGGACCCGAGGGCAACGTCACGGGAGTCGACATCTCCGAGCCGATGCTGGCGGTCGCGCGCGCGCGCGGCATCGGCGTCAATTTCCGCAAAGCCGACGCGGCGACGCATCTTTTCCACGCCACCCACGACCTCGTGTTCTCGCGCTTCGGCGTGATGTTCTTCGACGATCCGGCCGCGGCGTTCGCGAACATCAGAAAGGCGCTCAAGCCGCGCGGGCGGCTCGCCTTCGTGTGCTGGCGCGATGTGAGCACGAATTTGTGGGCGTCGGCGCCCTTCGCCGCGGCGCGCGACCTGCTGCCGCCGCAGGAACCGGCCGATCCGCACGCGCCCGGTCCTTACGCCTTCGCCGATCCCGAGCGGCTGGGCACGATCCTCGCCAAGGCCGGCTATCGCGACATCCGGATCGAGCAGCTCGACACTGTGGTCGTGATGGGCGCCACCCCCGCCGACGCGGCCGCGCAAGCGCTCAATATCGGCCCGCTCGCCCGCGCCGCAACCGGCCTCGACGACGCGACCCGCGAGCGCATCCGCGCCGTGGTCGAAGACGCGCTCGCGAAGTTCGCGACCGAGCGCGGCATCGCCCCGCCGGCCTCGTGCTGGCTGGTGGGGGCGGGGGTTTAAGCGGGATTCCGGGCGAATTCTCTTCGGGGCCGGGAGAGCGCATCCGCGCTGATGAAGATCAGGCGGCGGCGAAACGCCAGCGGGCTCTCGACCAGCAGCAACGCTTTCAGCGATTCCAATCCGCCCGCGAAATACGGCGTGGACAGGAAGCGACGCGGCGCCTCGGGCCACGAGGGCACCGTCAAACGGCCATCGAGCGCCAGATGCTCCGCCAGCCCCGCGAGATAGGCATCCGGAACCGCGCCGACGGGTTTCGGTTCGGCCTCGAGCGCGCTCACCCGTTCATCGGCGGTCATCGACTGCCAGGCATCGAGGAATTCCCGCACGGCGGCATCGAAAGCGCCCGGCGCGGCGTTCGCGCGCTCGGCGATCTGCGCTATCGATCTCGGCCTCATTCCGATTCCACGCCGAAGATTTCCTCGATGCCGAACCGCGTCTTGGGCGGCAGCCTTTCTGCCGGATAGTACCGCGAAATCGCGGCAATCGCATCTCGCGCGGAAGCGATGCCGAGCAGAGCGCCGAGCTGGCGGATATCCTCGACATCGGCCGCCTGTTCGCCGCCGCCCAGCCGCATGGCCAGGCATTTCATGGCGAAGAGATAGGCGGGCGTCGCAACGAGCACCCGAAGACCGGGACCGGTTTCGGACGGGTAGGTATGGAACAGCGTCTTGGCTTCGGTGTCGCCGTCGCGCGTGCTCAGAAAGCCCTTCACGCCGTCGTTGATCCAGGTCGGGTCCCAGCCGAACTCGGCGGCGACGGCGGCGGCGGCCCCGCGCATGAAGGAGCGGTCATTCTCGAAGACGGCGTCGACGTCCCGCGTTCCGACGCGGAAATCCGTCGTCAGCACCAGCGCCGATCCGCCATAGACGGAAATCTCGACCACCTTTTCCGCGGCCCGCGCCAGCGCGCCCAGTCTTTCGAAGGCTTGGGCAAGCGTCGCGCGATCGAATGGCTTCGCGGAGCCCTCCATCACACGTCCAGCGCGGCAGTCAGCGCGTTGTCCTGGATGAACTCGCGACGGGGCTCGACGAGCTCGCCCATGAGCTTGGTGAAGAGGTCGTCGGCTTCGTCGGCGTGCTCGACCTTGACCTGAAGGAGCGTGCGCGCGTTCTCGTCGAGCGTCGTTTCCCACAGCTGGGCGGCGTTCATCTCGCCCAGGCCCTTGTAGCGCTGCATGGTCAGCCCCTTGCGGCCCCAGTCGAAGATCGCGCTCAGAAGCTCGCTCGGCGCGCGCACTTCGCGCGTCTCGTCCTTGCGCTTGATCGTGCCGCCCTTGAGATAGGCCGCTTGCAGATCGCCCGCCATGCGGTCGAGCTTGCGCGCGTCGGCGCTCGCCACCAGCGCGCCGTCGATGGCGACGGCCTCGCGCACGCCGCGGACTTCGCGCCAGAACTTGAGGCCCCCGTCCGAAGTCGGCTCGCCGTGCCAGCCGCGCTCCAGCTCGTCCGACAACGCGTCGAGGCGATGGGCGATATAGGTCGCGGCTTCCGCGGCCTTCTCCTGGTCGTTCAGGATGTCGGGATTGAGCGCGCCCGCGATCGCCGCCTGCTCGAGCAGGAAGCGCGGGTAGTGCGGCGGGAAGCCCTCGAGCGCATGCTTCGCCGCGCGCGCCTTCTCGATCAGCGCGTCGAGATCGGCGCCGCCCACGGTCTGGCCGTCATGCTGGGTGAAGACGGCGCCCGACGAGCCCTCCGAGATCAGGTAGTTCTCGAGCTCGCGCTCGTCCTTCAGATAGCGCTCGGACTTGCCGCGCGTCGCCTTATAGAGGGGAGGCTGGGCGATGAACATGTGGCCGCGCTCGATCAGCTCCGGCATCTGGCGATAGAAGAACGTCAGCAGCAGAGTGCGGATATGCGCGCCGTCGACGTCGGCGTCGGTCATGATCACGATCTTGTGGTAGCGCAGCTTGTCGGGATTGAACTCGTCCTGGCCGATGCCGGTGCCGAGCGCCGTGATGAGCGTCGCGATCTCCTGGCTGCCCAGCATCTTGTCGAAGCGCGCGCGCTCGACGTTCAGGATCTTGCCGCGCAGAGGCAGCACCGCCTGGTTGGCGCGGTTGCGCGCCTGCTTGGCGCTGCCGCCGGCCGAGTTGCCCTCGACGATGAAGAGCTCGCATTTCGCCGGATCGCGCTCCTGGCAGTCGGCGAGCTTGCCGGGCAGCGAGGCGCCGTCGAGCGCGCCCTTGCGCCGCGTCAGCTCGCGCGCCTTGCGGGCGGCCTCGCGCGCCATCGCCGCCTCGACGACCTTGCCGACGATGCCTTTCGCTTCGGCCGGATGCTCCTCGAACCAGGCGCCGAGCTTCTCGAGCACCACGCTCTCGACCACCGGGCGCACTTCCGACGAGACGAGCTTGTCTTTGGTCTGCGACGAGAATTTCGGGTCGGGCACCTTGACCGAGAGCACGCAGGTGAGCCCCTCGCGGCAATCCTCGCCGGTCAGGGGGACCTTGTCGCCCTTCTTCGCGCCCATGCTCTCGTCGGCGTATTTCGTCACCACGCGCGTCAGCGCGGCGCGGAAGCCGGCCAGATGCGTGCCGCCGTCGCGCTGCGGGATGTTGTTGGTGAAGCAGAGCATGCTCTCGTGATAGGAATCGTTCCAGGTCAGCGCGACCTCGACCGCAAGCCCGTCGCGCTCCGCATCGATGCGGATCGGCGCCGGGATCAGCCCGTTCTTGGTGCGGTCGAGATACCTCACGAATTGCTCGAGACCGCCTTCGTAGTGGAGCGTGACTTCCTTCTTCTCCACGCCGCGCTTGTCGCTGAGCACGATGGTGGCGCCGGAATTGAGGAACGCGAGCTCGCGCAGCCGGTGCTCCAAGGTCGCGTAGTCGAACTCGGTCTTGGTGAAGGTCGCGGGCGAGGGCAGGAAGGTGACCTCGGTGCCGCGCTTGGGTTTGCCGTCGACGAGCGGGGCGGGCCCGACCTCTTTCAGCGGCGCCGTGGCCTCGCCCATGGCGAAGCGCATGAAGTGCTCTTTCCCGTCGCGCCAGATGCGCAGGTCGAGCCACTCCGACAGCGCGTTCACCACCGACACGCCGACGCCGTGCAAGCCGCCCGAGACCTTGTAGGCGTTCTGCTCGAACTTACCGCCGGCATGGAGCTGGGTCATGATGACCTCGGCCGCGCTGACGCCTTCGGTCGGATGGATGTCGGTCGGAATGCCGCGGCCGTTGTCGCGCACGGTGCAGGAGCCGTCGGCGTTCAGGACCACGTCGATGCGGTCGGCATGGCCGGCGAGCGTCTCGTCGATCGCGTTGTCGACGACCTCGTGCACCATGTGATGCAGGCCCGAGCCGTCGTCGGTGTCGCCGATATACATGCCGGGGCGCTTGCGCACGGCATCGAGGCCCTTGAGGACCTTGATCTGTTCGGCGCCGTATTCGTTCGGATTGGGGGCGGCTGAAGACATGGAGATTACTCGGATATAAGGCGCGGAAACGAATCCGCAACCTCGAAGAGCTGGGCTTTCCCTCGCAGGGGCGCGAACATCTCGATATCGGTGCCGGTCATCCAGGCCTGGGTGCCGAGCGCGAGGATCTCGTCGAACAGCGCCGCGCGGCGCTTGGCGTCGAGATGCGCCGCGATCTCGTCGAGCAGCAGCAGCGGACACAGCCCGGCGCGCGCCCGCGACAGCTCGCGCGCATCGGCGAGCACGATGGAGATGAGCAGCGCCTTCTGCTCGCCGGTGGAGCAGTCGCGCGCCTCGGCCCGCTTGGCGGTGTGGCGCACGGCGAGATCGCACGTGTGCGGGCCGATGGTCGTTCGGCCCGCCTCGGCATCGCGGATGCGTGCGCGGGCGAGGCGCTCTTTCAGCTCGTCGGCGGTCCAGCTTTCGCCGTCGAGCGACAGCTCGGCCGAGGGGAACGCGCCGGTGCGCTCGGCCAGCGCCCGGTTGAGGCGCGCGATCGTCTCGACGCGCGAGGCCGACATCGCGGCACCGGCCTCGGCCATTTCGGCTTCGAGACCGTCGAGCCAGGCGGGATCGCGCGGGCCGAACTTCAAAAGCCGCGCGCGCTCGCGCATCGCGGTTTCGTAGCGGGTCGCGGCGCGGGCGTGGCCGGCATCGAAGCCGAGCGCGAGGCGGTCGAGGAACTTGCGCCGTCCGCTCGCGCTCTCGATGAACAGGCGGTCCATCGCCGGCGTCAGCCACAGCATCTGCACCACGTCGCCGAGGTCGGCAGAGGAGGGCGCGGGCGCGCCGTTGAGGCGCACCTGGCGGCGCTCGGCGCCCTGTGAAGAGACGAGCCCGGTGCCGATCTCATATGCCTCGCCCGCGCGCGCGATGGTGGCGGCGACGGCCCACAGCGCTTCCGATATCGCCGACGGGCCTTTGCGCGTGTGGTCGCCCAGGCGCGCGCCGCGCAAGCCGCGCCCCGGCGACAACAGCGAGATCGCGTCGAGCAGGTTCGTCTTGCCGGCGCCGTTCGGCCCGGCGAGCACCACCGGACCGGGCGCGACCGCCAGCTCCGCATCGACATAGGAGCGAAAATTGGTGAGCTTCAGCCGCGCGACGGAGAGATGCGCGTCGCCCTTCGAGGGCCGTTGCGCGGCCACCTCAGGGTGACGCGCTCGAGCGGATCCGTCATCCTGAGGTGCATCGCGGAGCGATGCCTCGAAGGATGACGAAGCTCCATCAAAACGCTGATCTGTCGACCCGATCAAAAACTACACCCGCATGGGCATGAGGACATACAAGGTTCGACTGTCCTCGGTATCTTCGATGATCGTCGGCGATCCGGAATCCGAAAGCAGGAAGCGCACCTCCTTGCCTTCGATCTGGCCGGTGATGTCGAGCAGATAGCGCGCGTTGAAGCCGATCTCGACCGCCGCCGCGCTGTAGGTGGCGCCGAGCTCTTCCGTCGCCGTGCCGCTCTCCGGGTTCACCACCGAGAGCGTGACCTTGTCCTTGGCGATGTTGAGCTTCACCGCGCGGGTCTTGTCGGCGGAGATGGTCGACACGCGGTCGACCGATTGCGCGAACTCCTTGCTTTCGACCGACAGCACCTTGTCGTTGCCGGACGGGATGACGCGCTGATAGTCGGGGAAGGTGCCGTCGATCAGCTTGGAGGTTAGCTGAAGGCCGCCCAGCTCGAACTGGATCTTGGTGTCGGAGAGCGAGATGTCGATCCCGCCATCGGCGTCGTCGAGCAGGCGCTGCAGCTCGCCCACCGTCTTGCGCGGCACGATCACGCCGGGCATGTCGGCCGCGCCGTCGGGCATGTCGAGCTCGAAGCGGGCCAGCCGATGGCCGTCGGTCGCGGCTGCGCGCAGCGTCTTGGCCTTGCCGTCCTTGGCGGCGTGCAGATAGATGCCGTTCAGGTAGAAGCGCGTCTCCTCCGTCGAGATCGCGAAGCGCGTCTTCTCGATCAGGTGCTTGAGGTCGGAGGCCGCGAGGCGGAAGCGGTGCGGCAGCGCGCCGGCCGCCATCTGCGGGAAGTCTTCCTTGGGCAGACAGGCGAGCTCGAAGCGCGAAGAGCCGGCGCTGACCGCCAGCCTGCCGCCTTCGGAGGCGAGAAGCTCGGCCTGGACCTGCGCGCCATCGGGCAGCTTGCGCACGATCTCGTAGAGCATATGCGCCGGCGCGGTCGCGGCACCGTTGCGGATCACGTCCGACGGGATCGACTCCACGATCTCGATGTCGAGGTCGGTCGCGGTGAGCTTGAGCTCGCCCTTGGCGGCTTCGATCATCACGTTGGAGAGGATCGGAATGGTGTTGCGGCGCTCGACGACACTCTGGACGTGGCTCAGCGCCTTGAGGAAGGCGCCGCGTTCGACGTTGATTTTCATGGCCGTTGGACTGCCGTTCCTGCTGCGTTGGCCGCTGGTTGAACAAGCCTGATGCGGGGACCGGAGAATAGCCCGGAACCCCTTGATTTGCTTAGGTCCCGAAGGTCGCGGACTCAAGCAGGGGATTATATCAGGCCAAGGCGAAACAAGACAACTTTTCGAGCGGGCCGGGGGCGCCGTTTTGCCCGGATTTCCGCGGGTCCGAAGACCGCGCCCCGCCGGGCGAAACGGCGCCGTTTTTCAGCCGCCGCGCATCAGCACCGAATGCAGGAATTCGACCTGCTGCTTGAACTGCTTGTCCTCGAGGCAGAGCGCCTCCACGCGGCGGCAGGCATGCAGCACGGTGGTGTGGTCGCGGCCGCCGAAGCGCCGCCCGATCTCGGGCAGCGAGCGGGTCGTGAGCTGGCGCGACAGGTACATCGCGACCTGGCGCGGCCGGGCGACGCGGCGCGCGCGCTGCGGCGACTGGAAGTCGCGCACGTCGAGGTCGTAGTACTCGGCGGTCTTGCGCTGGATGTCCTCGATCGAGGTCTTGGCGCCGGGCGCCAGGCGCAGGCCCACCGCTTCGTCGGCGGTCTCCAGCGTGATCGGCTTCTTTGTCAGGTCCGCATAGGTCGCGAGCTTGGTGAAGACGCCGATCATCTCGCGCGGGGAGGCGTCCTCCATCTCGGCGATGCGCTCGAGCACGGCGTCGGGGAACACGACTTCGGGGCGGAGCTGGGCGAAGTCCGTCGCGCGGCGCTTCAGGATCGCGAGCCGCGTGGCGCGGTCGGGCTTGCCCAGCGCGATCGTGAGCCCGCCGGCGAGGCGCGACTTGATGTCGGCACCCAGGCCCTCGAGCGCCGCCGGCGCGCGGTCGGCGGCGATGACGACGCGGCGGCGCAGATCCGCGAACGCGTTCACGGTGTAGAGGAACTCCGACGCCGTCGCGGTCGAGCGGCAGATGTGCTGCAGATCGTCGACGATCAGCACTTCGGCGGTGCGCAGCTCTTCCTTGAAGGTCAGCGTGTCCTTGCGATGCAGGGCGCCCAGGAAGTGGCGCATGAAGTCCTCGGCGCGCAGGAACAGCGTGCGCTTGCCGCGGTTGCGGAACTCGAGCGCTGCCGCGTTCAACAGATGCGTCTTGCCGAAGCCGAACCCGCCATGGATGAAGAGGTGCGGGAAGTCGTTGCTCTGGCCCTCGGCGAAGGCGCGCATGGCGCCGTGGCCGAACTCGTTGGCAGGGCCGGGCACGAAGCTGTCGAAGGTCTGCTGGGGGTGCAGCATGCGCGCCCAAAGGCTCATGCCGGCGTCCGGGGCCGCGTCCTGGACCGGGGCAGGGCTCTGGACGGGCACCGCCACGGGCTCGCGCACGATATTGGCGCCGATCGAGGCCTGCGGCTTGACCAGCACGATGGCGACCGATGCCGGGCGGACGGATTCCGCACGGAAGGCCTGCTCGATGCGGGTGCGGTAGTGGTCCGTCACCCAGGTCCGCATGAAGGATTTGGTGGTGCCGATGCGCAGCTCGTCGCGCTCATACCCCTCCAGGGTGAGGGGATTGATCCAAGCCTCGAATACCGCGTCGCCGAGTTCCCTGCGCAGCCTTTTGCGTGCCGCCGACCATGCGGCGGGCCAATCCGGCCCCGCCGTCCTGCTGATCTCTACCATTTCCCAATTCCCGCTTCTTTCCGGCCGGTGTGGCCGGTGAGCCCTTGTTATCGTCCCGGGGTGTTTCCCCTCGGGCATTTCTTGTTTTCAGCGCCCCCGCGCCACCGTCCCTCGTCGCATTGTCGCTCCCTCACCGAAGAAAAATTAACCATGGCGCGGAGTTGGGCCCGCGCTGGTCCTCTTCTGATTTCGTTTTTATTTAGGCGTTACTCGGCTTGAACGCGCAGTACTGCGTGAAACTATCGAACACAGACGTTTTATTTTTTCTCGTCTTCGACATTTCAGGTTCTCGGCCACAGCAACGCGGTTAACAGTGACTCAAAGCCGAAACGGTGACAAGAGAACGGATCGCGAATCACTGCATTTGTGACGAAAATGATTCGTCCTAAGCAGTTGCACCGTATACGGAAAATCCAATTTCTCGAAGCTCCTCCCGCCAAATCAACGGCTTAGCCCCGGCAATGCGACAGAGCGATGGCATTTATGCGACAGCTCTCCGTCAGCATACGGAGCAATAAAACGATTTGATTTTACTTGGGTTTTGTCGCCGCGTCGAGACTTAGGAAAGAATTCGCTGCAAGCGGAAGGCGCGGTTCCCCGGCCGGCGCGGCGGCCGCCCCGGGAAGCATGTTTCACGATCGCAGGAGAGGTTATTTCGGCAGCTTCGCCAGGCGCTTGGTCAGGCGCGAGACCTTGCGGGCGCCGGCATTCTTGTGCAGGACGCCCTTGGACACGCCGCGCATGATCTCGGGCTCGGCGTTCTTGAGCGCCGTCTCGGCCGCCTTGCGGTCGCCCTTCGCCAGCGCCTCTTCCACCTTGCGCACGAAGCCGCGGACGCGGGTCTTGCGCGAATGGTTGATGGCGGTGCGCTTCGCGGTCGTGCGCGCGCGCTTCTTGGCGGAGGCGATATTGGGCATTTTGGTCCTTGATCCTTCAGGAGGCGGCGTCTTTAGCCCGCTGGGGCGCCCGGGTCAATTGCCCGTGTCACGCCCGCGTGACCTCCGCGGAACGTGAGTTGAGAGGCAGGGCCGCCGTGCCCGACAGTCGGCCCATGCCGATACACCGTCTTGTCGTCGCGGTCGCCCTTTTCCTCGCCCTTCCGGCGCGGGCGGGCGACATCGCCAAGCTGAGCCTTCCCTTCGCGGGCCACGACCGGACCTATTACCTCTCCGTGCCCGACGGCCAGGCACCGGCCCCGCTGCTCCTGCTGCTGCACGGCTCGGGCGGCAACGGGCTTTTCATGGCGCAGCTCTGGAAGGATGTCGGCGCCCGGCAGGGGATCGTGCTTGTGGCGCCCAATTCCTTCAACACGGAAGAGGGCTGGGATTTGCGCAAGGACGGGCCGGACTTCATCCATGCCATGGTCGCGGCGGCGGCGGCCGCGCATCCGGTCGACTTGAAGCGGCTCTATGTCTTCGGCCAGTCGGGTGGGGCGGTCTATTCGCTGACCTTGGGCATGCTGGAATCCGAGTACTTCGCCGCCATCGCCTTCCATGCCGGCGGCTGGCGCAGCCCGGCCGAGTACCGCGCCGCGGCGCTCGCCCGGCGCAAGATCCCGATCTCGATCAATGTCGGCGACGACGACGAGTATTTCTCGATGAAGTCGATCCGCGACACCGATGCGGTGCTCGACAAGGCGGGCTTCCCCGTGGCGCTCAACGTCCTCGAAGGCCGCAAGCACTCCATCCTGGACGTGCCGGCCGGCTTCAATGACGGCGTGTGGGCGTTCCTGAGCAGCCACACGCTCGACGGTCCGCCCAGCTTCACCGAGTATCACTGACGCCGGCCGCCATCGCCGCGCGCTCGTCGACGATCTCGCGATAGCCGAGCTCGCCGCGGATGCGCGACGTGTCGTAGGCGATCGACTGCGCGAAATCGAAATCCGGCGCGGGATAAGGATGCGGCGGCGGCGGAAGGCAAGCCAGCCGCTCGGCGGTCGTCGGCGTCGTCTCCTCGCCGACATTGTAGACGCGGCGATGCGCCTTTTCCGACGTCGCCGCGAGCACGATGGCGGCGGCGACATTGTCGACATGGCCGTGCGTCCAGCGCCATTGCGGATGCGCGGCCGCCATATAGATCGTCGCCAGGTTGGCGTTGTCCTCGGGCCCATAGACCTTGGGCAGGCGCAGGATCGTCCAGGAAAGCTCCGACGCCATCACGACGCGCTCGGCAAGGATCTTCTCGTAGTCCTGGCGGCCATAGGGATAGAGCACGCTGCGCAGCGGCGCGTCTTCGGTGAGCGGCACCGGATCGGGCGGGCCCGGCTCCTTGCGCGTCAGCCTGCCATAGGCGCGATAGACGTCTCCGCTCGAGATCAACACCAGCCGCCCCGCGCGGCCCGCGAACGCATCGACCGCCGCATGGGCATCGGCCTCTCCCATCGCGACCATGTGGATGACCGCGTCCCAGTCGCGTTTCAGCGCTTCGGGGAAGCCGAGGATCGGATATTCCGCCGCCGGATCGCGGACATACGTCACCGACGGCGGCAGGAGAGGGCTCTGCGTCCGGCCGCGATGGAAGACCGTGACCTCGCAGCCGCGCGCCGCGCAACCGGCCGCCACGCGGGCGCCGATGAAGCGCGTGCCGCCGACGACGAGGACGCGCAAGCCTATTCGTCCTTGAACGCCGGCTTGCGCTTCTCGGAGAAGGCGGCCATGCCTTCCTTCTGGTCGTGCGTCGCGAACATGGAGTGAAACACGCGCCGCTCGAAGCGCACGCCTTCGCTCAAGCTGGTCTCGTAGGCGCGGTTGACCGTCTCCTTGGTCATCATCGCGATCGGGACCGAGCGCTCGGCGATGGTCCTGGCGGCCTTCATCGCTTCGCTCACGAGGTCCGCGGCCGGCACGACGCGGCTGACGAGGCCGGCGCGCTCGGCTTCGGCGGCGTCCATGTTGCGGCCCGTCAGGCACATCTCCATCGCCTTCGACTTGCCGACATAGCGGGTCAGCCGCTGGGTGCCGCCGATGCCCGGCATGACGCCCAGATTGATCTCGGGCTGGCCGAATTTGGCGGTGTCGGCGGCGATGATGAAATCGCAGAGCATCGCGAGCTCGCAGCCGCCGCCCAGCGCATAGCCCGCGACCGCGGCGATGATGGGCTTCCTGATCGCGCTGATGCGGTCGTTGGCGTCGGCGAAGAAATTCGCCTTGTACATGTCCATATAGGACTGCGGCGCCATCTCCTTGATGTCGGCGCCGGCGGCGAAGGCGCGCTCGGAGCCGGTGATGACGATGCAGCGAACCTCGGTCCCGCGGTCCCACTCTTCGAGGGCTTGGGTCAGCTCGGCGAGCAGCTCCTTGTTCAGCGCGTTCAGCGCCTTGGGCCGGTTGAGGGTCACGAGGCCGACGCCGTCTTCGACCGTCACGAGGATGTTCTGGTAGTCCATGGAATGCTCCGGGGGTTCAATCGTCGAATTTCTTAGCCCGCGTCCGTTTCAGCCGCGAGTGCGTCTTTTTGCCCTCCAGGCGGCGCTCCTTGCTGGCGCGCGTGGGGCGGGTGGCCTTGCGCAGCTTCGGGATCACGGCGGCGTCGCGGATGAGGTCTATCAGCCGCGCGCGCACGTCCGCGCGGTTGCGCTCCTGCGTGCGGTACTGGCGCCCCGTCAGCACCAGCACGCCGTCCTTGGTCAGCCGCGAGCCCGAGAGCGCGATCAGCCGCAAGCGCACGGGATCCGGAAGCGACGGCGAGCGCACGACGTCGAAGCGCAGCTGCACCGCGGTCGCGACCTTGTTGACGTTCTGGCCGCCCGGACCCGCCGAGGCGATGAAGCTCTCTTCCAGCTCGGCTTCGTCGATCGAGATGGTGGGCGTGACGCGCAGCAGGCTCATGGCGTTCTTTCGAAACGGGCGGCCGCGATGGCGGCAACGGCGCAAAACAACATGACGAGAATGCCCATGGCAACGCCGCCCGCGATGTCGTCTTTGCCCCTCACGGCCAAGAACAGATAGGCCTCTCCCGCCAAGACGAATCCGATCACGACAATGGCGCAGTACTTTATGGTCCGCAAAGCGCGCACGGAACGCGGGGAGCCGACCAGCTTGAACGCCTGATAGAGCCCCACGAAGAAGGGCACGGACGCGGCATAGGCGCAGGCCAGGAACGCATCGTCGAAATAAACCTGAAACAGCGTGGCATGCGCGTTCCTGCCTTCGACATTGGGCTCCCACAGCAGGAAGACGAAGACGGCGATGCCGAACAGCGCAATCGCCGTCTGCAGAGCTATCGCCGAGCTTCGCGTCATGGACGCACCTTAGTGGCCTCTTGACATGCAACCAAATGGTTGCATAATGGCCTGCATGAGCATGGATGCGGCTTTCAAGGCGTTGGCGGACAAGAGCCGGCGTCAATTGCTGGACCGGCTCCACAACAAGAACGGCCAGAGCCTCGGGGAATTGTGTGAGGGACTTTCGATGTCGCGCCAGGCGGTGACGAAACATCTCGACCTGCTGGAGCAGGCGAACCTCGTCGTCGTGCAGTGGCGCGGCCGCGAGAAGCTGCACTTCCTCAATCCGGTGCCGATCTTCGACATCGCCGATCGCTGGATCGGCAAGTTCGAGCGCGGGCGGCTGCGCGCGCTCTCCGACCTCAAGAAGCAGCTGGAAGGCGACACATGAGCGAGCTGACGCGCGAAAGCACGGTCTATGCGATCTATATCGCGACCACGGTCGAAAAATGCTGGGAGGCGCTGACCTCGAGCGCATTCACCACGCGCTATTTCTTCGGCCGCTCGGTCGAGAGCGACTGGAAGGAGGGCTCGCCGTGGCTGCTTCGCATGCCCGACGGGCGCGTCGACGTTGCGGGCCAGGTGCGCGAGGCCAAGCGGCCGCACCGGCTCGTGCTCACCTGGACCGTCGAATGGATGGAGCCCAAGCCGCCGGAATGCCTCGTCACCTATGAGATCGAGGACACCGGCAACGGCGTGGTGCGCCTCACCATGACCGAAGACCATCCCACCCCCATTCCGCGCGCCTGGCTGGAAGGCGGCCGCAAAGGCTGGCCGATGATCCTGTCGGGCCTGAAATCGCTTCTCGAAACCGGCAAGCCGCTCGGCTTGCCGACGCCCATGCCGCCAAAGGAGATTTCCCAATGAGTGCGTTCGTCTACGTCACTTACATTTACGCCACGTCGCAAAAGGTGTGGGATGCGATCACCAAGCCGGAATTCGCGCATCGCTATTGGATGCACACCAACGTCTCGGACTGGAAGCCGGGCGCGCGCTGGGAGCATCAGCATGGCGACGGCTCGGGCAAGGTCCTCATCGACGGTGAGGTGTTGGAGTCCGATCCGCCGCGGCGCCTGGTGATGACCTGGACGCGGCCGGACCGCTCGAAAGAGCCGTCGCGCGTGGCATTCGATATTGCCGATTACAGCCCGGGCCTCGTCTCTCTGACCGTCACGCATGACCGGCTCGAGGCCGATCCCGGCATGGCGAGCAGCATCGCCGGCGGCTGGCCGAAAGTCCTCTCCAACCTCAAATCGTTCCTCGAGACGGGCAGGGCCGAGAACATCTGGCTCACCAAGAACAAGGAAGGATGACGGTCATGGCTGGCAGCGCGTTCGTCTACGTCACCTATATCCGCACCACGCCCGAAAAGCTGTGGCAGGCGCTCACCACGCCCGAGTTCCAACGCAAATTCTGGTTCGGCATGCACCAGGACAGCGACTTTCGGAAGGGCTCGCCGTGGCGGCTCGTCTTCGAGGACGGCCGCGTCGCCGACGACGGCGAGGTGCTGGAGGCCGATCCGCCGAACCGGCTGGTGCTCAAATGGCGCAACCGGCTGCGCCCCGAGCTGACCGAGGAAGGCGATGCGCGCTGCGAGATGGCGCTTGAGACGGTGGGCGACGCGACCAGGCTCACCATCACCCATTCGATTCCGCGCGACAACTCGCAGCTCATCGAAGCGGTGTCGGGCGGCTGGCCGAAGATCCTCGCGAGCCTCAAATCGCTGCTCGAGACCGGCGAAGCGCTGGACTCGATCCATTCAAGGGTCAAGGCATGAGCACGCAGTTCGTCTATGTCACTTACATTCGCGCCACGCCGGAAAAGGTGTTTGATGCGCTGACCAAGCCGGAATTCACCACGCGCTATTGGGCCGGCACGACGCAGAGATCGGATTGGACGAAAGGCGCCACGCTCGGCGTCCATGCGCCGGACGGGCGGCTGTGGGATTCCGGCGCGGTGCTGGAAATCGACCCTCCGCGCAAGCTCGTCATGCGCTGGCTCAACGAAGGCCTTGCCGAGCTGAAGGCGGAAGGCCCGACGATCGTGACCTACGAGCTGGAACAGCAGGGCAGCGTGACCAAGCTGACGCTCACCCAGACGAGCCCGGTCGCGGATTCGAAAGTCATCGGCATGATGAGCCAGGGTTGGCCCGCCGTGCTCGCGGGGCTGAAATCGCTGCTCGAGACCGGCGAGCCCATTGCAGAGTTCGCCGAGTGGCCGGACGGGATGTGAGCGCCTACTTCTGGCACACCGGACAATAGAAGCTCGAGCGGCCGCTCTGCACGATGCGCTTGATCTCGCCGCCGTCCTTGCGCTTGCAGAGCTTGCGCGCGCGGTCATAGACCGAGAAATGGTGCTGGAAATAGCCGAGCTCGCCGTCGACCCGCTTGTGGTCGCGCAACGACGAGCCGCCCGCCTTCACCGCTTCGCCGAGCACATCCTTGATCGCCGTGACCAGCGCCTCGATCTCATCCGGCTTGACTCTCTTGGCGAGACGCTTGGGCGAAACCCGTGCCCGCCACAGCGCCTCGCAGACATAGATGTTGCCGAGGCCGGCGATGATGCGTTGGTCGAGCAGGGCGGTCTTGACGGACGTCTTCTTGCCCTTGAGCGCCGCGGTGAGGAACGCCGCGTCGAAATCGTCCGACAGCGGCTCGATGCCGACCGCCTTGAACAGCTTGTGCGCTTCGAGCGCGCCGGTCTCGACCAGGGTCATCAGCCCGAAGCGGCGATGGTCGTTGAACACCACCTTGGCCGGCGCGTCGGTCTCGAACACGACATGGTCGTGCTTGCCTTTGCCGGCGTCCTCGGGCGGGCGCTCGTAATAGTACTGGCCGAGCTTGCCGCCTTGGCCCTCGCGATAGACGCTCATGCTGCCGCTCATGCCCAGATGGATGACGAGCGTTTCGCCGCTGTCGAGGTCGGCGAGGATGTATTTCGCGCGCCGCCTGAGCTTGACCACGCGATGCCCGGTCAGCCGCTTGACGAAATCCTTCGGGAACGGGATGCGCAAATCCTTGCGCCGCGTCTCGACATGGGTGAAGCGGCGGCCTTCGAGGGCGGGCTTCAGCCCCATCATCACGGTTTCGACTTCGGGCAGCTCGGGCATGGCGGATCGATCAAGAGTCGCAGGGCGCGACGGTAGCCCACGCTGCCCGCCCAAGCTATTCTCCCGCGCGATGACTGCTGACACTACCGCCTCCTTCGGCTATCGCGACGTGCCGGAGGCCGAGAAGGAAGGCCTCGTGCGCGAGGTCTTCTCGTCGGTCGCCAAGCGCTACGACCTGATGAACGACCTGATGTCGGGGGGCGTGCACCGGCTGTGGAAGGACGCCTTCGTCGAATGGCTGAACCCGCAGCCCGGCTGGCGCACCATCGACGTCGCCGGCGGCACGGGCGACATCGCGTTCCGCATCGCGGCGATGGCGCGCGCGCGCGGCGGCGACGCGGCGATCACGGTCTGCGACATCAATGCCGACATGCTGCGCGAAGGCGTGCGCCGCGCGCAGGGCGACGCGGCGCTGACATGGGTCTGTGGCGACGCCGAGAAGCTGCCCGTGCCCGACGGCACGTTCGACGCCTATACGATCGCGTTCGGCATCCGCAACGTCACCCATATCGACCGCGCGCTCGCCGAGGCGCGGCGCGTGCTCAAGCCCGGCGGGCGGTTTCTGTGCCTCGAGTTCAGCCGCGTCGAAGCGCCCGGCCTCGATACGCTCTACGACGCCTATTCGATGAACGTGCTGCCGCGCCTCGGGCAGATGGTGGCGGGCGACGCCGAAGCCTATCGCTATCTGGCCGAAAGCATCCGCCGCTTCCCGCCGCAAAAGGAATTCGCGCGGATGATCGAGGCTGCCGGCCTCGCGCGCGTCGCGTACCGCAACCTGACCGGCGGGATCGCGGCGATGCATTCGGCGTGGCGCATCTGATGGGCGCGGTGCGCGACGCCATCCGCCTGCTGCGCATAGCGCGGACGCTTGCGCGCCACGACGCGCTGGTGCCGCGCGAATATCAGGGTGCCATGCCGGCCTCGTTGAAGCTTGCGCGTTTCGTTCTCGGCGTCGGCGCCACCAAGGACGCAGGGCTGCCGCCGGGCAAGCGGCTGGCGCGCGCGCTGGAGAGCCTTGGCCCCGCGCATGTCAAGCTCGGCCAGGTGCTGGCGACGCGGCCCGATCTCGTCGGCGACGACATCGCGCATGCGCTCGAGGAGCTGCAGGACCGCCTGCCGCCGTTTCCGACCGCCGAGGCCCGCGCGCTGGTCGAGGCCGAGCTCGGCAGGCCCGTCGAGGCCGTGTTCGCGCGCTTCGGCGAGCCGGTGGCCGCGGCCTCGATCGCGCAGGTGCACGACTGCGACACCGCAGAGGAGCCGCCGCGCCGCGTTGCGGTCAAGGTGCTGCGTCCGAACATCGAAAAGGACTTCGCGCGCGACCTCTCCGCGCTCGGTCTCGCGGCGCGCATGGCCGAGCGCGTGTCGAAGGAAGCGCGGCGGCTCAGGCCCGTCGCGGTGATCGAGGCGGTGGCGGTGTCGGTCGCGCTCGAGCTCGATCTGCGGATGGAAGGCGCGGCCGCGTCCGAGCTCGCCGAGCGCACGCGCGCCGATGCCGATTTCCGCGTGCCCGCGATCGACTGGAACCGCACCTCCGAGCGCGTGCTGACCACCGAGTGGATCGAAGGCGTGCCGGTGCGCGACGTCGAGGCGTTGCGCGCCGCCGGCCACGATCCCAAGCGCATCGCGCGAATCGTGCTCGACAGCTTCGTCCTGCAGGCGCTGCGCGACGGCTTCTTCCATGCCGACATGCATCCGGGCAACCTGTTCGTCGACGCGCAGGGGCGCCTGGTCGCGGTCGATTTCGGGATCATGGGGCGCCTGGACCACGAGATGCGCCGCTTCATGGCCGAGACGCTCGCGGGGTTCCTGGCGCGCGACTACGAGCGCGTGGCGCAGGTGCATTACGACGTCGGCTTCGTGCCGCCGCATCATCCGCTGCAGACGTTCGCGCAAGCGCTGCGCGCGATCGGCGAGCCGATCTTCGGCAAGCCCGCGCGCGAGGTGTCGATGGCGCGGCTGCTGCAGCAATTGTTCGACACCACGCGCCGTTTCGACATGCGCGCGCAGCCGCAGCTGGTCTTGATGCAGAAGACGATGGTGGTGGTCGAGGGCGTGGCGCGCGCGCTCGATCCCGATTTCGACATCTGGGAGGCGTCGCGGCCCGCGGTCGAGCGCTGGATGATCCGCCAGATGGGGCCCGAGCAGCGGCTGCGCGACATGGGCGAGGGCGTCACCGCGCTCGGCCGCCTCGCGCGCGACCTGCCGCAACTGCTGCGCAATGCCGAGACGGTGTCCGAGATGCTGGCGAGCGGCGGCCTGCGCCTCCACCCCGACACCGCGCGCGAGATCGCCGACGCCCAGGTCGCGCGCACGCGCCACGTCCGCATCGCGCTCTGGATCACGGCCGCGAGCGCGCTCGGCGTCCTGGCGGCGATGGTGCTTTAGGATTGATATCTGATATCGATATATGATATCGTTGGTCGATGCGCACACTTGTGGACATCCCCGACAACGATATGAAGGAACTGGCGCGCCGGTCCAAGGCGGAGAAGCGTTCTCGCGCGGCCCTGATCAGAGACGCGGTTTCCGCTTATCTCAAGCAGCCAGCCGCCCAGAAGGAAGTTCCCGGGTTCGGTCTCTGGAAGGACTATCCCATCGACGGGGTCGAATATCAGCGCAAGATCCGCTCCGAATGGTAGGGGCGGTATTCGACTCGAATATTATTATCGACCATCTGAAAGGTGCTCCACATGTTACGGCGGAGTTTGCGCGCTATGACGAACGGTCGATCAGCATCGTCAGCTGGATCGAGGTGTTGGCAGGCGCGCGGCCGGAGCACGAAGACGCGACGCGGACGATATTGGCGTCGTTCTCGATCATCCCTCTCGACGATGTCGTCGCCGAACGGGCTGTGGCGTTGCGCCGGTCGCATCGCATAAAGCTGCCGGATGCCATCATCTGGGCGTCGGCGCAAATCACGGGCCGACTGCTCGTGACGCGCGACGCGAAAGACTTCCCGCGCAACGACCCGGGAATCCGCATTCCCTACAAGCTCCGCTGAAGCTCAGCCCGAACCCGGCGTCTTCACGACCGCGGGCGTCTGCACGATGCGGTACTGCCCGGCGTCGCAGTCGTTGTTGTGCGTCTGGTCGACGACATAGACGCTCATGTTGACCGTGTGGTTGGCGAGGTCGGGGGCGTTGGGCACCTTCAGGTGCACGGCGCTGCCGGTGACCTTCTCGTTGAGCGCCAGGATCTTCTTGTAGCCGGGCGAGCTGTCGCCGGGCATCGCCGCGATGGTCAGCACCACGCGCACGTCGCTCGGGTCGGCCACGCGCTCGATCGCGTCGCACGCGATCGCCACGTCGTCGCCGGGCGCGAGATCGGGCAGCGCCTCGGTGTTGTTGTCCGGCGAGGCGATCTGCGTGAACTTCGCGTTCGGGTTCGGGGTCTGCGCAAGCGCAGGCACAGCCGCGACCGCTGCCGCGCCGCCCAGCAAAGCCGCTCTCATCCAGATCCTGCCCATAGCCCTTTCCTCCCCGGCACAGGCAATTGTCCGAGTCCTCAGTTTACCTGCCTATCGCGTCCTTCCCAATAGGGCTTGCGCAAATCCTTGCGCAGGACCTTGCCCGACGGGTTGCGGGGCAGGGCGGCGATGAAATCCACGGATTTGGGCAGTTTGTAGCCCGCGATACGCTCCCTGGCATAGGCGATGATCTCGGCCGGATCGGCCGCAACATCCGGCTTTTTAACCACAATCGCCTTTACCGCCTCGCCCCAGCGCGGATCGGGAACGCCGATCACCGCGACGTCGGCCACCGCGGGATGGCCCATGATCGCGTTCTCGACCTCGGCCGGATAGATGTTCTCGCCCCCGGACACGATCATGTCCTTCACGCGGTCGTGAATGTAGAGATAGCCGTCCGCATCGAAAAACCCGGCGTCGCCGGTCGAGAACCAGCGCTCGCCGCACACCGCTTTGGCGGTCGCGTCGGCCTTGTTCCAATAGCCCTTCATGACGTTGCCGGAGCGGATCTGGATCTCGCCGACCTCGCCCGCGGGCAGCGCGTGGCCGTCGCCGCCCACGACACGGATCTCGTGGCCGGGCGCGGGCCGTCCGCAGGAGCGCAGCTTGCCGCGCGACGGCTCGTGGTCCTCGGGCAGCAGGAACGTGCCGCCGCCCGTGGTCTCGGTCAGGCCGTAGACCTGAAGGAACTCGCAGCCGAAGACCGTCTTTGCACGGAGCAACACCTCGTCCGAGATCGGCGAAGCGCCGTAGGAGATGTTCTTGAGCGAGGCGAAGTTCGTCTCGGCCGCGCGCGGGTGCTGCAGCACGAACAGGATCAGGGCCGGCACCAGGAACGCATAGGTAACCTTCTTCTCGTGGATCAGGCGCAGGATCTCGCCCGGCTCGGTCTCGTGCAGCACCAGCCCGAGCGCGCCCTGCGCGAGCGAGAGCAGGCCGATGTTCACGCCCGCGACGTGGAAGAACGGCATCGCGATGAGCACCACGTCGTCGGGCTCGTATTGGCCCAGGGGCGCGCTGCCGAGGCACGCGAAGATCGAGAGATAGTTCGCGCTGGTCAGCTGCACGCCCTTCGGGTGTCCCGTGGTGCCCGAGGTGTAGAGCTGGATCACGTCGTCTTCGGGGGCCACCGGCAGCATCGGGTCGGTCGCGTCCTGTGCGTCGCGCCAGCTTTCGTAGGCGCCGTCGTCCATCGCGATCACGGTCTTCAGCTTCGGGCAATCGGGCAGGATCTTCTCGACGATCTGGGCGAAATCGGCGCCGACGAAGATCACCTCGCAGCCCGCGTCGTTGAGCACATAAGCGATCTCGGGCGCGGCGAGGCGCCAGTTCACGCCGACCGTCACGGCGCGCGCTTTAAAGGTGCCGAGCAGCACCTCGAAGAAGCGGTCGCAATTCTTGCCGAGATAGCCCACGCGCGCGCACGGCGCTTGGCCGAGCGCGATCAGGCCCTGCGCCACCTGGCTCGCGCGGCGGTCGAGTTGGGCATAGGTGGTGAGCCGGTCGCGGAAGTCGAGCGCCACCGCGTCGGGCCGCTCGGCGGCATGGACGCGGCTGATATCGGCGACCGATCTGAGCCGCGAGAAATCGAACATGGACGTGCTCCCGGAATATCTTTTGCGGAGAGCTTAGCGCCGATCCGCCATCCGTCCAGACGGCGCCAATTGACGCCCGATAGTCCTTTCGAATAAACTAGCTTGAAAACTAGTTGGTTAGGCCATGGAAAAGTCCGTCGGTGCCTTCGAGGCGAAAACCCATTTCTCCGCTCTGCTCGAGCGCGCCGAGCGCGGCGAGGAGATCGTCATCACGCGCCGCGGCAAGGCGGTCGCGAAAATCGTGCCCGTCGAACGGACGGTCGATCCGGTCGAAGTCCGCAAGACGCTTGCCCGCTTGCGGACCGAGGGCAAGAAGCTCGGCATCCGGAAGTTCGACTGGAACGAGTGGAAATCCTATCGCGACGAAGGACGGCGGTAAGTGGCCTCCGTCGTCATCGACGCCTCCTTTGCGCTCGCGCTCGTCCTTCCCGACGAGGCGAAGCCGCCGGCGGCGATGATCGCGCTCCTGGAGAGGGATGGCGCCGTAGTTCCCGCGTTGTGGCCGGCCGAGGTCGGCAACACGCTGGTCGTTGCCGAGCGCCGCCAACGTGTGACCGCGTCCGCGATCGATCGCATCGTGGCCGAGCTCTCCACGCTTCCCCTGACGGTCGAGGATCGGCCTGCATTGCTGTCCTGGACGGCTTGCATCGGACTGGCGATGCGTCACCGGTTGACGGTCTACGATGCCACCTATCTGGAGCTTGCCGTCCGGCGGCGCCTTCCACTGGCCACGCTGGACAAGGATCTTCACAGAGCTGCCAAGGCGGAAGGCGTCGGGGGCTGATCAGTCGCCTTGCGCGTCATGGGCCAGCCGCTGCAACAGGGAGGCGAGGGTGGCGATGTCCTCGCGCCGCCAATCCGCGAGCATCGCGCCGAGCAGGCGGTCGCGCGCCTTGTCGATGGCGTCGGTGAGCTTGCGGCCCGCGGCGGTGATCGCCGCCTCGCGCACGCGCTTGTCGGTCTTGCCGGCCTGGCGGCGGACGAAGCCCAGCTCTTCCAGCCGCGCGACCTGGCGGCTGACGGTGGTGTGGTCGCGGCCGGCGCGGTCGGCGAGCTCGACGATGCCGATGGGGCCGAGGCGGCCGATGCCGACGAGGAGCGGGAACAGCGCGCGGTCGAGCGGGATGCCGGCTTCCTCGACCATGCGCTGGTCGCGCTGCGGCCGGTTCATCAGCGCGACCAGCTCGGCCAGCGCGAGATAGATCGCGCGGATATCCTCGATGCGTGTATTTTGCACGGTATTTCTTGACACCGGTCCGGCTCCGCCTATATGTGTGCATATTACACGCATTTCGGAGGCGGCATGCAAGAGACGATGGAAACCGATGTTCTGGTCGTTGGGGCCGGCGCGGCAGGGCTGACATTGGCGATCGAGCTGGCGCGCCGCGGCGCGAGGTTCCTGGTGATCGACAAGGCCGAGAGCGCGTTCCGCGGCTCGCGCGGCAAGGGCATCCAGCCGCGCAGCCAGGAGATCTTCGAGGATCTGGGCATCCTCGACCGCGTGGCGGCGTCGGGCGGCCTCTACCCGCCGCAGCGCGAATACCGCGACGACGGAAGCTTCACCGACAACGAGATCATGGAAGCCTCCGAGCCCACGCCGGCCGAGCCGTATCGCATGCCGCTGATGGTGCCGCAGTTCCTGACCGAAGCGGCGATGCGCGAGCGGCTGGCCGAGCTGGGGTCCGTCGTCGAATACGGCTTCGCGCTGACGGGCTTCGTGCAGCATGCCGATTGCGTCGTCGCGCGGATGGGCGAGCGCACGGTGCGCGCGCGCTATCTGATCGGCTGCGACGGCGGACGTAGCTTCGTGCGCCAGGCGCTGGAGATCGGCTTTCCGGGAAAGACGCTCGGCGTGCGCGCGCTCGTCGCCGACGTGGCGTTGCGCGGGCTCGGCCGCGACGCCTGGCATCGCTTCGGCGAGGGCGACATGGAGCGGCAGATCTCCTATTGCCCGCTGATGGGCACCGCGATGTTCCAGATCCAGGCGCCGGTGCCGATGGAGGGCGAGGTCGATCTGTCGGCGCAAGGCCTGACCGCCATGACTGCGGAGCGCACGGGACGCCGGGACATCGTCGTCGACGAAGTGTTCTGGGCCTCGGCCTTCCACATGAATGCGCGTCTCGCCGATCGTTATCGTGCGGGACGCGTGTTCATCGCCGGCGATGCGGCGCATGTCCATCCACCGACGGGCGGGCAGGGGCTCAATACCAGCCTGCAGGATGCCTACAATCTCGGCTGGAAGCTGGCGGCGGTGCTCGAGGGCGCGCCGGACGCGCTGCTCGATTCGTATGAAGAGGAACGCCGGCCCATCGCGGCCGAGATGCTCGGGCTTTCGACCAAGCTGCTCGACGCGGCGAAAGCAGGCTCGATGAAGCGCGGCCGCGAGGTGCATCAGCTCGATCTCGGCTATCCGTGGTCGTCGCTCGCGTCCGGCGATGGCAGCGGCGAACGCGCCCCCGATGCGCCGCTCAAAGGCGCGGGCGGACAGACCGTGCGGCTGTTTCATCTCTTCCAAGGATCGCATTGGACCTTGCTCGGCTATGAGACCGAGGCGCGCCTCGCGCCGCGCAAGGGCGTGCGCGTTCACGTCATCGGCAGCGAGTTGCGCGACGCCGGCGGCCATTTCCGCGACGCCTATGGCGTGGCGCCGGGCACCTGGGTGCTGGTGCGGCCCGACGGCTATATCGGCGCCATCGCTCCAGCGGTCGAGACGCTGGAGCGATATCTGGCCCAGGTCACCGGTCGCGGCTGAGCCACCAGAAGCGCCACACCATCGTCACGGCTGCGACGAGCAGCGCGAAGGCGAGGCCGATCCAGATGCCGAAGCCTTGCAGATGGAACGTGAAGCCCAGCAGGACGCAGGTCGGGAAGCCCGCGATCCAGTAAGAGCCGCCCGCGATCCACATCGGCGCGCGCGCGTCCTTCAGCCCGCGCAACGACAACGCCGCCACGACCTGGAGGCCGTCGAAGATCTGGAACGCCGCCGCGACCTGAAGGAAGGTGGTCGCAAGCGCGATCGCGTCCTGGGCTTCGCGCGTGCCCGACGAGAAGTACAGCTCGGCGATCTGGCGCGGGAACAGCGCCAGGATCACGCTCGTCGTCGCCATGAACACCACCGCCATGCCGAGCGCGGTATAGCCCGCGCGGCGCACGGCTTCGCGGTCGCCGGCACCTGCCGCGAGGCCTACGCGGATCGTCGCCGCCATGGCGATGCCGAGCGGCACCATGAAGGTGTTCGACGGCACGTTCATCGAGATCTGATGCGCCGCGACCGTCGCCGTGCCGAAGGTGCCCATCATCAAGGTCGCGCTATTGAACAGCATCGCCTCGAACATCATGGTCAGCCCGATCGGCATGCCGAGCCGGAACACCTCGGCCAGCTTCTCCCAGTCGGGGCGGAAGAAGCGGCGGAAGATGCGATAGCGCTTCAGCTTCGGCGTCAGGAAGACGACGGCGAGCAGCGCCGCGAACTGGAAGATGTAGGACGCCGCGCTGGCGATCGCCGCGCCCACCAGCCCGAGCTTCGGCGCGCCGTAATGGCCGAAGATCAGAATGTAGTCGCCCGCGAAGTTGAAGCCGATGCCGATCACCATCACCACCAGCGCCGCGTTGGGCTTGCCGAGCGCCGTCGAGAAGTTGCGCAGCACCTGGTAGAACAGCGAGAAGGGCAGGCCGATGCACAGCGCGGCGGTGAACACGCCCGCGCCATGCGCCAGCTCCGGCCGTTGGCCGAGAAGGCGCATCACCGGCTCGGTGAAGAGCAGGAACACGACCAGCGGCAGCGACACCATCGTCACCGCCCAGAAGCCCATGCGCACCACGGCGCGCACGCCGGCGCGGTCGTTCGGGTTGCCGCCCAGGATATGGGCGACCATCGGCGCCACCGCCGCCACCGGTCCCGCGCCGATCAGCCAGCAGAAGAAGAAGACGGTGATGCCGAGGGCAGACGACGCCAGCGCGGTCTCGCCCACGCGGCCGAGCATGATGACGTCGGTCGTCATGATCGCCATCTGCGCGACCTGGGTGAAGATCAGCGGGCCCGCGAGCTTGGCCGTCTCGCGCGCTTCTTCGATCCAGGCATGCAAGCCGTGGCCTTCGACCCGGCGGCCGGCGTTGGAAAGATCGAGGTCTGCAATATCAGTCGTCATGACACGGGCTTTTCTTTTTATGGCCCGGGCCAGCGTTCCTGAAGGGAGTGCTCGAAAACAAAAATCCCCTCCGGAGGCTGGCTCGGGAGGGGTGAAACCGTGAACGGATCAGGCGGACCTAATGCGCGTTCTCCTCGCGAACCGATGCGGCGACCACGCCGCCCGAGCGGGCGGCGACGACAGCCATGATGTTGAACGAAGGACAGCTCATCGTTTCTCTCGGATGCTGGTCCGGCCCCATGCCGAAGCAGCGCGACGTGGGTACGCCCGCGAACAAAGGAAGTCAACACCGCGCCACGCATAACGCCGCGCTGTGACTTCGGGGAAACAACGCCAGGCTTTCCCGCACTCCCGGAGCGGCTAGACTTCCGCCATCGCTATCTGGAGGAACCCATGGACTTCTCGATTCCCGCCCACATCACCGAGCTTCTCGCGCGCATCGACGACTTCATCGAGCGCGAGATCGTGCCGCTGCAGAAACAGGACGACAACGACCGCTTCTTCGACCATCGCCGCGAATGGGCACGCACCGATTTCGAGCATGGCGGCCTGCCGCGCCACGATTGGGAGGCGCTGCTCGGCGAGATGCGCCGCCGCGCCGACAAGGCGGGCTTCCTGCGCCTGGCGCTGCCGGAGGAATATGGCGGCAAGAACATCGGCAATCTCGCGATGGCCATCATCCGCGAGCACCTCGCGACCAGGGGGCTGGGCCTGCACAACGACCTGCAGAACGAGACCTCGGTCGTCGGCAATTTTCCGCAAGTGCTGATGATGCGCGATTTCGGCACCGAGGAGCAGCGGCGCGACCTTCTGCCTTTGATGCTCACGGGCAAGGCGCGGCTCGCCTTCGGGCTCACGGAGCCCAAGCACGGCTCGGACGCGACCTGGATGGAGACGCGCGCGGTCAAGGACGGAAACGGCTGGCGCATCAACGGCGAGAAGATGTGGAACACCGGCGTCCACGTCGCGACCCACGACATGGTGTTCTGCCGCACCAGCGGCGCCGACGGCGACGCGCGCGGGCTGACCTGCCTGATCGTGCCGATGAACGCCGACGGCGTGAAGATCGAAAGCTACATGTGGACCTTCAACATGCCGACCGACCACGCGCATGTGACGTTCAAGGACGTGTGGGTGAGCGATGACGCGGTGTTCGGCCCCGTCGACAACGGGCTCGTGCTTGCGCGCCACTTCGTGCACGAGAACCGCATCCGCCAGGCGGCGTCGGGCGTCGGCGCGGCGCAATACTGCATCAACGAGAGCATCGACTACGCCAACACGCGCAAGCCCTTCGGCAAGCCCTTGTCGCACAACCAGGCGATCCAGTGGCCGCTGGTCGAGCTGCAGACCGAGGCCGAGATGCTGCGCTGGCTGATCTATCGCACCGCCTGGGAGATGGATCGCATGACGGGGCCGGAGATCCAGCTCTATCTCTCCGACAAGGTCTCGATGTGCAATTACCGCGGCAACAACCTCGTCTGCAACGCGGCCGACTGGGCGATGCAGGTGCATGGCGGCTGGGGCTATTCGCGCCACAAGCAGTTCGAGCACATCTATCGCCATCACCGCCGCTATCGAATCACCGAAGGCAGCGACCAGATCCAGATGCGCAACGTCGCCGGCCACATGTTCGGCTTCATCGGCAAGAACAGGCCGCGATGATTGATAGATTTCGGGACGCTTCACGGTTGTCTTTTGCGCCGTTCGATTTTCGGGTGAATTTTCCGTGCCATTCCGGCGCAGATTCGCGCACGAGAAAATATTTCCGGCGCGAGGGGTTTTCATGCGCGTCCCGACGCAACAGAGTGCGCGCGCTTTCCGTGTTGTCACGCGGCAATGGGAGGGACCGGACAATGACCGCCACACAGGCGCTGGGCTTCGCGCTCGACCGCGCGCCGCTGCGCCAAAGCCATCTCGTGCATCGTCGCGAAGAGCTTTCGCTGCCGTCGCATCCCGATGCGCTGCGCCTGATCGAGGCGTGGCGGGAGTGCGCGCGCGACGGCGGCATGCGGCTGGGCAGGCATTTCCCGTCGCGGCGCTGGTCGAAATGGCTCGCCCATACGGCGCTGCTGCAGAAGGTACGCTGCGATTTCCGCGTGCGGCTCGCGGGCTTCGGGCTGATGTGCCTGCACGGCTACGATCTCACCGGCAGGCGCCTGTCGGAGATCTATCGCCTGCCGGAATTCGTCGCGCGCTATGGCGAGCTCGACGGCGTGCTGGCGGCGAACCGGCCGCATGTCGCGCGGCGCAGCACCGATTGGGACGGCGAGACGGTGCTGGCGCGCGAAGTGGTGTCGCTGCCGGTGCTCGCCTGCGACGCGCGCACGCGGCTGGTGATGACGGTGTCGTTCTGGAGCAACCGCGCCTGGCTCAATTGACGCCGTCGCCCGTTCGCGCAAACCTCGCGCGATGAGACCGCTCAACATCGCCCATCGCGGCGGCGCCGGATTGTGCCCGGAGAACACCCTGGCCGCGTTCCGCGACGCGGTCGCGCGCGGCGCGGACGGCGCCGAGCTCGACGTGCAGCTCGCGCGCGACGGCGAGGTGATCGTGTTCCACGACTATCGCCTCAAGCCCGAGATCACGCGCGGCAGCGACGGCCGCTGGCTCACCCGGCCGACGCCGCGCATCAAGGACCTGTCGCTCGCGGGCCTGAAGAAATGCGACGTCGGCCGCGCCGATCCGGCGAGCGCCTATGCGCGCGAGCACCCCGCCGCGGCCGCGGTCGACGGCGAGCGCATCCCGACGCTCGCGGAAGTCGTCGCGGTCGCGAAGGCGTCCGCAAAGCCCTTCACGCTGTTCGTCGAGCTGAAGACCTCGTTCGCCGATCGCGAGCTTTCCGCCGATCCGGTCGCGCTCGCCGAGGCCGCCGTCGCGGTGCTGCGCGGTGCCGACTATCTCGAGCGCACGGTGTTCGTCGGCTTCGATTGGGCAGGCTTGCTGCACGTCAAGAAGATCGCGCCCGGCGTCGAATGCTGGTTCACGACGCTCGCGCAAAGCTGGTTCGAGCCGGGCACGCCGCCCGCGATCGACGATCCGCCTTCCGAGCCCGCGCTGCAGATGCTGCGCTATTGGGCGGCGCGCGGCATCTCGCCCTGGGCGGCGGGATACGACGCGGTGGGCCACGGCTGCTCGATCCGCCGCGCGATCAAGGCGGCCGGCGGCGACGGCTGGTTCCCGACCTATACCGACATCACGCCGGAAGCCGTCGCCGAAGCGCGCGCGCTGGGCCTGAAAGTCGGCGCGTGGACGGTCGACGCGGCGGACGAGATGCGCCGCCTGATCGCTCTCGGCCTCGATGCGATCTGCACCGACCGTCCGGATATCCTCGCGCCGCTGATCAGAGAACCAGGTTCGACGCGCTGAAGCCGTTGAGCTGGCCGTCGAGATCGATGGCCATGTCGGCGTTGCCGTCGCCGTCCATATCCACCCAGACCACGGTGGTGAAGACGTCGTGGCAGGTCGGGTCGCAGCGATAGTCCTCGCGGACGCTGAACGAGACTTCGCCGGGCGTGCCGGTGAAGAAGTTGTCGCCGATGAAGGTGCAGGTGACGCCGGCATTGGCGCAGGCGGCGCTCAGGTCGACCTTGTCCTTGGCGAGATTGAAGTCCGTGATCTCGTCCGAAGTGTTCAAATCGCTGTCGCTGGCATGCGTATAGGCGAACGTGTCGTGGCCGCCATTGCCCGTCATCTTGTCGAAGCCGTTGCCGCCATTGAGCGTGTCGCTGACCGTGCCGCCGATCAGCACGTCGTCGCCATCATTGCCGAGGACGTATTCGTGGCAGGCGTTCGTCGCGCTGCCCAGGGTGTCGTTGCCGGGCGTGCCGTAGATGTTCTGGATGCATTTGGGCCCGAGCTTCTGGGTGAAGGTGAGGCTGTGGACGTGATGGGCGAAGGCGGCCGTCGAGACGAGCAGCATCGCGGAGGCGAGCGGAAGGACGCGCATGGATTCCCCTTTCGAGTGAGTTGAGGCGCGGACACTACCTCTGCGCCTCCTATTCCTGAAGTGGAATCGTGGTAATCTCCTCCTAAAGTAAAGTCGGGGAGGACTTCCATGCGCATCGCCACGCCGCTCGCGCTTCTCTGCGCGCTCGCTTTCGCCGCATCGCCCGTGCTCGCCAAGCCGGCGCCCAAGCCCAAGCCGGCGCCCGCAAAAGCCACTGCCAAGATGGTCTCGCCGCAAAGCGCGTGCAACGGCACGTTCTCGAACGGCGTGCAGATCAGCGTCGGCGCCGCGGTCTACATGGCCGATGTCGGCTTCCCCTATCCGGCGGTCAAGGGCGTGAAGGCGATCGGGTCGGCCGACCAGACGGTGTGCGACCTGCACACCTTCGCCTGGAACCAGTTCCTTTATCTCACGCAGGGCGGGGCGACGCCGCGGTTCATGTCCATGGCGCCCTGGTACAACGTGCTGACCACGGGCGCGCAGCCGGGCGACTATCCCGGCGGCTCGACCGAGCTGCAGACCGCCTATCTCGATCTCAACCAGGCGGGCGACAGCGACGAGCTGCTCGACGCGGCGGGCAATCCGGTGCGCTACGACATCCGTTTCGACGAGAACATGTACGACTCGATCAAGTTCCAGAACCTCTACAGCCAGGCCGGCTACAACAGCGTCTGCAAGCCCGACGCGACCACCGGCATCTGCGCCAACAACAACATCTGGATGTCGCCGGCCGGCGCCAACGAGAGCCCCGAGCCGGGCTCGACGGAACTCAAGACGGCGTGGCGCGACTTCCTGACGCCGGAGAATTGTCCGTCTACGACCTATTTCTGCCAGGGCCGCTTCGGGCTGGTCGGCTTCCACTTCGTCAACAAGACCTTCAGCCACGGCGAATGGATCTGGGCCTCGTTCGAGCACGTCGCCAACGCGCCCGATTGCGGCCCCGGCGGCGACACGCCGATCGCGCAGCAATCGCCGGCGGGCGCGTGGAGCTTCTTCGATCCCACCACGGTGCCGCCCGGCGTGATGTCGAGCGGCATGTGCTCGGTTACCTCGCCGACGCCGCAATGCAACACCAACCCGAACCCGAGCAACGACGGCAAGACCTGGGTCAAGGTCAATGTCTGCCGCACCGATCCGATCTCCGCGGGCGGCGCGAGCACGGCCAATTGCGCGACCACGGGCAGCAACAATCCCGGCAACGTCGCCTGCCTGAACGCGACGATCATGCCGCAGCTGACGGGCGTGTGGAAAAACTACAAGCTGGTCGGCACGGTGTGGACCTCGCCGAGCCAGGGCCCGAACAACGATTTCCGCATCTCGACGTTCCAGACGCAGGTGCAGGGGCTGCCGTATCCCGCGCCGGCCGGCTTCATCCATCTCGCCAACACCGCGATCGAGACCTGGCTGCAGATGGGGGCGACGGGCTACGACCCCGACGGCAACAACGCGACGCAGGCGGGCTGCTTCGCCTGTCATCACGAGCCGTCGACGGCGACGCAGGTCGATCTGAGCCACTTCCCGGGCAAGCTGCCGTCGGCGACCCTGGCCGCGCTGAAGTCTTCGCTGATCCCGGCGAAATCGACCGCCAAGCCCGTGAGCCTGGTCAGCCCGCGCAAGGCGATGAAGGCGTCACACTGATTTTTCGGGGATGGTGCGGACGTCCAGCGACCAGGCAAGCGCGGAGCCGCACCAGATCCTTCGCTTCGGCACGATCTCGGCGCGCTGCCGGATCGCGCCGAGGCGGAGGTTGAAATACCGGGGCCGGCCTTCCTCGGTCGCATAGATCGGCGCGCCGCAATCGCCGCAGAACGCCTGCACGCGCTTGTTGCCGCTTTCGGCCGTCTTCACATAGGTCTTGGGCGCCCCGCGCAGCAGCTTGAAGTTCGCCGCGAGAGCCGGCGCGCTGGCGCGGAACGGCGCGCCCGACAGGGTCTGGCAATCGGTGCAGTGGCAGATCTGGACCTTGTCCTCTTCGATCACGGCCTCATAGGCGATCGCGCCGCAGTGACAGGCGCCGTCGACATGCATGGTTGCGTCCTTCGCGGATGACGTGATCATCTTCGCACGCCAGAACGGAGAGAGCCATGATCACCCGGGACATCCCCTATATGTGCGGCGACAAGGCTCTGACCGGCTATCTCGCGACACCGGGCGGCGCGCGGCCGGGCGTGCTCGTCTGCCACCAGGGCATGGGCGTGACCGAGCACAGCCGCGAGCGCGCGCGCATGCTGGCGGACGAGGGCTATGCGGCGTTTGCGCTCGACATGTATGGCGAGACCGCGACGACGCGCGAGCGCGCGATGGAATTGCTGCAGAGCATGACCGGCGATCCCGCGCTGCTGCGCCGGCGCGCGCTGGCGGGGCTGGAGGTGCTGAAGGCGCAGGACGGCGTCGGCAAGCTGGCGGCGGTCGGTTACTGCTTCGGCGGCGCGGTGGTGCTGGAGCTTGCGCGCGCGAGCATAGCGCTCGAATGCGTGGTCGCGTTCCATCCCGGCATGGCGGGGCCGGTGGCGCTGCCCGACAGCGACGCGCGCAAGGTGAACGCGAAGGTGATGGTCTGCGCGGGGGCCGACGATCCGCTCGTCCCCGACGGCGCGAAGACGAAATTCGCCGAGTTGATGAACGCGGCCGGCGCCGACTGGCAGCTTCTCGTCTATGGCGGCGCGGCGCACAGCTTCACGGACCCTTCGGTCGACGCGCTGAACCTGCCGGGCTTCAAGTACCACGCGGCCACCGACCGCCGCTCCTGGGCCGCGATGAAGGATCTGTTCGGCGAGGTTTTTTGAGGGAAACACATGCTTTCGCGCGCTCCGCTCAGGACCGTCAAAGATCGCGTCCGCGACAGCGGGCACTGGGACCGTTACAAGCCGCGGCCGGGTGACGTCATCGTCGCCACATTCCCGAAAGCCGGCACCACCTGGACCCAACGCATCGTCAGCCTGCTCATCTTCCAGTCGGCGGCGCCGGTGCCGATCGTGCAGACCCATCCCTGGGTCGATTGCCGCTTCCAAATACCGATCGACGCGATGATTCCCATGCTGGAAGCTCAGACGCACCGTCGCGCGATGAAATCGCATCTGCCGTTCGACGCGCTGCCCATCCATGACGAGGTGAAATATATCCATACCGCGCGCGGGGGGCTGGATGCATGCTTCTCGTTCCACAATCACTTCTTGAATTTCACGCCGCAATTCATCGGCAACATACAGCGGGTCGCGCTGGAAGGCGGCGGCACGGGCAGCGCTGTGCCCCGGACGCCGGAAGATCCGCGCGAATTCTTCCTGTCGTGGATCGAGCTGCACGATCATGACGTCGTGCCCGTCGCCGATGCGTTGTTCGACCTCGAACGCAGCTACTGGACCGAGCGCCGGCGCGGGAATCTGCTGATGGTGCATTACAACGACCTGAAGGCCGATTTGCCGGGCGAGATGAGGCGGATCGCGGCGTTCCTCGGGATCGAGACGCCGGCGGCGCTGTGGCCGGAGCTCGTCGATGCGGCGGGGTTCGAGAAAATGAAGAGCGATGGCGCGGCGCTCCTGCCCGGCATCGAGATGGCGGTCAGGGGCGGACATCGGACATTCCTCAACAAGGGCACCAACGGCCGCTGGCGCGACGTGCTCACGAAAGACGATGTCGCGCGCTATCGCGAGCGCGCCGCCGCCGAACTGTCGCCGGGATTGAACGACTGGCTCGAGCACGGCCGCAAAGGCGGCGACCCGAAAGAGATGAAGGATTGATATTCCCCAAATTCGGCCGGCACCCCCCCCTTGAACCGTCACGGTCCAATCCCCACCTGAGCTAAATCCCCATCATTGCGAAAGGACGAACCCGGCGCCTGCCCAAGCGCCGCGAACCCGCATCGGCGCTCGAAAATCCCGCGGTCCGTTCGCGGCGGAGCTATGCCTTTTTCTCGGCCTCGATCGCGGCCTGGACCTTGGGCCGCGCGGCGACGCGGTCGAAATAGGCGAGGAGCGCGGGCGATATCGCCAGGTGCATCTTCCTCGCCCAGGTGAGCATGACGAAGAAATAGGCGTCGGCGGCGGTGAACGTCTCGCCCATCAGGTATGGCTTGCCGGCGAGCGCGCGCTCGACGAAGGCGAATTTCTTCTCGATCGTGTCGACGGCATGCTTGCGCGCATCGCCGCTCGCGCCGTGGAAGAGCGGCCCGAAGGTCTTGTGGATCTCGCCGTTGATGAAAGTGAGCCATTCCTGGAGCTGGTAGCGCTCGAAGCTGCCCCATTGCGGCGCCAGCCCCGTCTGCGGCTGGCGGTCGGCGATGTACTGCACGATTGCGGGGCCCTCGGTCAGCAGGCGGCCGTCGTCGAGGACGAGGGCCGGGACGGAGCCTTTCGGATTGATCGCGTGGAAGTCGCTGCCGTCGGCGAGCAGGTGGGTTTTGAGATCGACCTTGACCAGTTCCAGCGGAACGCCCGCCTCCTCGGCGACGATGTGCGGCGAGAGCGAGCAGGCGCCGGGAGAGAAATAGAGCTTCACGATGTCACAACCCTTCGAACAGCGCCGTCGAGAGATAGCGCTCGGCGAAAGACGGGATGATCGCCACGATCGTCTTGCCTTCCATGCCGGGCCTGCTGCCCACCTCGAGCGCCGCCGCGATGGCCGCGCCCGACGAGATGCCGACGGGGATGCCTTCGAGCTTGGCCACGCGGCGCGCGGTCGAGAACGCGGTCTCGTTGGCGATGGTGATCACTTCGTCGATGATCTTGCGGTCGAGGATCGCCGGCACGAAGCCCGCGCCGATGCCCTGGATCGGGTGCGGCCCGGGCTGGCCGCCGGAGAGCACGGGCGAATCCTCGGGCTCGAGCGCGATCATGCGCACGCTGGGCTTCTTCTCTTTCAAGACCTGGCCGACGCCGGTGATGGTGCCGCCGGTGCCGACGCCGGAGATCACCACGTCGACCTTGCCGTCGGTGTCGTTCCAGATCTCTTCCGCCGTGGTGCGGCGATGGATATCGGGATTGGCGGGGTTCTCGAATTGCTGCGGGATGATCGAATCCGGCGTCGCGGCGACGATCTCCTGCGCCTTGGCGATGGCGCCTTTCATGCCCTTGGTCGCCTCGGTCAGCTCGACCTTGGCGCCGAGCAGCATCAGCATCTTGCGGCGCTCGATCGACATCGATTCCGGCATCACCAGGATCAGCTTGTAGCCCTTGGCGGCGGCGGCGAAGGCGAGCGCGATGCCGGTGTTGCCGCTGGTCGGCTCGACAAGCGTCGACTTGCCCGGCGTGATGCGGCCCTGCTTCTCCAGCGCCTCGATCATCGCGACGCCGATGCGGTCCTTGACGCTGGAGATCGGGTTGAAGAATTCGAGCTTGAGCAGCACGTCGGCCTTGACGCCGGCCTCCTTGGGCAGGCGCGCGAGGCGGACCAGCGGCGTGTCGCCGATGGTGTCGGTGATGGAGTTGTAGATGCGGCCGCGGCCGGGCTTGCCCGATTGCATGGAACTCGTCTCCTAGATGATGAAATCGCCGGCGGATGCGCCGCCGCAATCGACGCCGGCGGCTCGCGCCCGCGCGCAAAGGTCTTCGATCGAGATCGCGTCGAGCCGCGCCATCACCTCGTCCTGGAGCGAGGCGATCAGGGGACCGACGATGCGCGTGCCGAGATCGGAACGCGGGGCCACGGTCTCGCCGTCGTCGTCGTCGAGGCTTTCGGCCACGCGCACGATCTCGCCGACGGTGATGCGGCGGCGCTCTTTCGCCAGGCGATAGCCGCCGCGCGGCCCGCGCACCCCCTTGAGCACGCCGGCGCGCACCAGCTGCTGCATCACCTGCTCGAGATAGCGCTGCGGCACGCCCTGGCGCGCGGTGATCTCTTTCGCCTGCACCGGCTCGGGGCGCGCGTTGAAGGCGATGTCGATCACCGCTTCGAGCGCCAAAAGGGTCTTGCGCGACAGCTTCAGCATCAGTCGTCGTCCAGCCCGGTGCCCGTCGAGCCGAAGCCGCCTTCGCCCCGCACGGTGACGGGAAGCTGCTCGACCTCCTTGATGTCGGCATGCTTGATGCGCGCGAAGACGATCTGCGCCACCTTCATGCCGCGCTTCACGACGAACGGCTCGTTGCCGAGATTGACGAGGATGGCCTTGATCTCGCCGCGATAGTCGCTGTCGATCGTGCCGGGCGCGT
Source organism: Rhizomicrobium sp. (assembly GCA_035549495.1). Classification (GTDB taxonomy): domain Bacteria; phylum Pseudomonadota; class Alphaproteobacteria; order Micropepsales; family Micropepsaceae; genus Rhizomicrobium. The sequence goes on from DASZQV010000027.1 coordinate 161,531, forward strand.
TGAGCAGCGTGATGCCGTGGTTGAGCGCCAGCCCGGAGCGCGCGCGCACCTGGCCCTCGTATTTGTCGGAGAAGGCGACGGCGATGCCGCAGGGGATCGCGGCGCGCGCGCCGGGCTTGAGCTCGACGTCGCCGTCGATGGCGGCGAGGAGATCGAGCGCGGCCGAGCCTTCGGTCGCATAAGCCGGCAGCGGCAGATCCTTGGCGTGCGGCAGGCGCAGGACGGAGAGGTTCAACTTATCCTCCCCTGCGAAGCGGGGAAGGTGCCGAGCGTCAGCGAGCCGGAGGGGTCCCCCTCCGGCGCGATGCGCCACCTCCCCCGTAAACGGGGGAGGACAAGTAGGACGCCACTCATGCCGCTTTCCCCTTCAAGGCGTCGGCGATGCGCGATGCGAGGCGCGTGCCCACGTCCTTCTTGTCCATCTCGGGCCAATCTTCCGTGGTGTGCTCGGTGATCAGGTGCACGGTGTTCTTCTCTCCTCCCATGATGCCGGTCGACGGGCTGACGTCGTTGGCGACGATCCAGTCGCAGCCCTTGCGCGCGCGTTTCTCTTTGGCGTGGGCGACGACGTTCTCGGTCTCGGCCGCGAAGCCGACGACGAGCCGCGGACGGCGCGGGCCCGTGGACAGCGCGGCCAGGATGTCGGGATTGGCGGTGAGCTTCAGCGACGGCGCCGCGCTTTGCTTCTTGATCTTCTGGTTCGCGGGCGCTTCGGAGCGCCAGTCGGCGACGGCGGCGGTCATCACCGCGACGTCGACGGGCAGGGTGCTCACGCAAGCGGCGAGCATCTCGAGCGCGGTGACGACGCGCACCAGGGTCACGCCCGGCGGCGGCGCGATGCTCACAGGTCCCGAGACCAGCGTCGTCTCGGCGCCGGCCTGGGCCAGCGCGTCGGCGATGGCATAGCCTTGCTTGCCGGAGGAATGGTTGGCGATGAAGCGCACGGGATCGAGCGGCTCCTGCGTCGGGCCGGCGGTGACGAGCGCCTTCATGCCGTTCAAGGGTCCGGGCGCGGCGAGGGCGGCCTCGATGGCGGCGACGATCTCGAGCGGCTCGGCCATGCGGCCCGGGCCATATTCGCCGCAGGCCATCTCGCCGTCATTCGGGCCGACGAAGAGCACGCCGTCGTTCTTGAGCGTCGCGCGGTTGCGCTGGGTCGCGGGATGGTTCCACATCCGCACATTCATCGCCGGCGCCATCAGCACGCGCTTGTCGGTCGCGAGCAGCGCGGTCGAGGCGAGGTCGTTCGCATGCCCGTTCGCGAGCTTGGCCATAAGGTCGGCGGTCGCGGGCGCCACGACCACGAGGTCCGCCGAGCGCGAGAGCCGGATGTGCCCCATCTCGGCTTCGTCGGTCAGGCTGAAGAGGTCGTCGTAGACTTTCTCGCCGGAAAGCGACGCCACGGAAAGCGGCGTGACGAACTCGGCGCCGGCCTTGGTCAGGATCGCGCGCACATGCGCACCGCGCTCTTTCAAGCGGCGGATCAGCTCAAGGGACTTGTAGGCGGCGATCCCCCCGCCGATGATGAGCAATACGCTATTGCCTCGCATGGCCAGGAAAATACCTTGGCCCGCGCGGGATATAAAGAGAATAACGGCCGCGCGCTGTGGTTCGTGGTCGAGGGAGCTAACGCTATGAATGTCCAGGTGAAATCCACCGATCTGCCGCCCTTCAAGCCCCTGCCGATGAAGCCGCCCGCCATCGAAACGGTGCGCAAGCCCGACGGCACGGTCTATTTGAGCTCGCGCCATCCGCTGGGCGAAATGCATCGCTCGACCGTGCATCTGTTCGAAGCGCGCGCCAAAGCCCATCCCGAACGCAAGTTCATCTGCGAGCGCACGCCGATCCCCGGCGGCGGCACGGGCGATTGGCGCCACGTCAGCTATGGCGAGATGGATGCGCGCGCGAATGCGATCGCGCAGGCGCTGATCACGCGCGGCCTCGGACCCGATGCGCCGCTGATGGTGCTGTCGGGGAACTCGATCGCCCACGGCGCGATGATGCTGGGCGCGATGAAGGCGCGGGTGCCGGTGGCGCCGGTCTCGGTCGCGTACTCCTTGATGTCGGGCGATCACGGCAAGCTGCGTCACGTCTTCGAGACCGCGAAGCCGAAGATGATCTTCGCCGAGCAGGGGCCGCTCTATGCGCGCGCGCTTGCCGCCTTGCCGCTCGACGGCGTCGAAGTCGTGACCGTGATGCCGCTCGACGGCGCGACACCGTTCGAGGAATTGCTCAAGACCAATGTAGGCCCCGCGGTCGCGGAGTCGATGGACCGGATCGATCACGACACGGTGGCGAAATATCTCTTCACCTCCGGCTCGACCGGCATGCCAAAAGGCGTGATCCAGACCCATCGCATGATGTGCGCGGTGGTCGCGGCGCAGGAGGCGCTCCGCACCGAAGCCTCCGATCCGAACGAGATCCCGGAGAGCCTGGAATGGATGCCGTGGAACCACATCTCGGCCGGCAATATCGGCTTCAACAATGCGGTCAACGCGGGCGGCACGATCTATCTCGACGCCGGCAAGCCGCTGCCCGGCATGTTCGACGAGACCATCCGCAACCTTCGCGACATCAAGCCGCTCGGCTTCGGCTCGGCGCCCATCGCCTTCGGCTGGCTCGCCGATGCGATGGAGCGCGATCCCGGATTGCGCGATCATTTCTTCGCCAAGATGAAGATGGTGGGCTATGGCGGCGCGACCTTGAGCCAGGACATCTATGAGCGCATCCAGGCGCTCTCCATCGCGGCCACCGGCCATCGCATCCCGCTGACCACCATGTACGGCGCGACCGAGACGCAAGGCATCACCGTGGTGCACTGGCTGACCGAGCGCGTCGGCCTGATCGGCTTGCCGCTGCCGGGCATCACGCTCAAGCTCGTGCCCAACGGCACCAAGATGGAGGTGCGCGTGAAGGGCCCGACGGTGACGCCGGGCTACCTCAACCGCGACGACCTCACCGCGAAGGCGTTCGACGACGAAGGCTATTACGCGCTCGGCGACGCGGCGCGGTTCATCGACGAGAACGATCCGGAGAAGGGCCTCGTCTTCGACGGCCGCGTGACCGAGGATTTCAAGCTCGACAGCGGCACCTGGGTCAGCGTCGGCACCCTTCGCGCGCAGGCCGTGGGCGCGGCGTCGCCGGCGATCTTCGACTGCGTCGTCTGCGGCCAGGACAAGCCGTTCGTGGCGCTGCTCGCATGGCCGAACGCGCAGGCCGTGATGCAGCTCACCGGCAAGGCGAGCCTCGATGACGCGCTCGCCGATCCCAAGCTGAAGGATTTCGTGCGCGAGAAATTCGCCGCGCACAACGCAGCCCAGCCCGGAACCTCGTCGCGCATCAAGCGCGTGCTCTTGATGGCCGAGCCGCCGTCGATCGACGGGCATGAGATCACCGACAAGGGCTATGTCAACCAGCGCGCCACCTTGGAGCGCCGCGCGGCATTGGTGAGCAAACTCTACGAAGGCGGACCGGAGGTCATCGAAATCCCATGATGCGATCGATTGTTCTCGTCGCGATGCTGTTCGCGGCGGCCGCTTCGGCGAGCGAGATGCGCTATCCCGCGGCCGGCGCGCCGGCGGTGATCGTCAAGGTCCCCGACGGCTGGACTGCCAAGGAAGCGGAGGGCAAATTCCTGGCGGCCTCGGCCGACGGCACCACCACGCTCACCATCGCCATCGTGCCTTACACCGGAACGCTCGACGCGCTCGCGACCGAGACGCTGGCCGCTTCCGGCATCGCCGTGGCCCCGACCCTGGACGACCGGCACGGCGTGTCGTTCTTCGATCTGAACCGCGAAGGCTATTGGTGGCCGCTCGAAGGCGCGGGTCCCGGCGGCAAGATGGTGGCGTTCGCCGACCTGATGCTTGCCGACGGCAAGGCGCTGACCGGGTTGATGATATCGCCCGACCGGGACGGGCCGGGCTTCCATGCGGGCCTGCACATGCTCGACGGCCTCAAGCCCGCGCCTTAACCGAAAACTCACCATGTTCTGTTTCCCTGGCGGCATGGAGCTGAACGCCGCCGACTTCTGTCGCCTCGCCGCCGACCTCACCGCCGAGTACGGTGTTGCCGCGCGCGATCATGCGCGGTGCGTGATCGGGCTTCTGGAGCGCGAAGGCGATGCCGAGCGCGCAGGGTTCTGGTGCGTGCTCTCGGTCTTCATCGACGATGTCGCCTTGAAGCGCCTGGATCCGGAGGGCTCGATTGTCCTGCATTAAATTGCTCGCCGCCGGGCTCGTGATGCTCGCCGTCGCGCCCGCGCAAGCGGAAGACATCCGCTATCCGTCCGATTTCAAGCCGGCGCTGATGATCCACACGCCCAAGGGCTGGACCTCGGAGCGGCTGCACGTGCTGCTCGGCGAACATCTGAACCTCCAGTCGCCCGACAGCACGATGATCTTCTCGATCTCGCTGACCCCGACGCTCGGCTCGGTCGACAAGATCGCCGCCAAGATCCTGAGCGGCAAGCCGACGGGCAAGACGTCGTCGAGGCTCGCCGGCCTGAACGCGTTCGTCTATCGCGGCGAGACCACCAACCCGGACGGCCTCAAGCTGCACCTGAAGCTCTTCCTCGCGCCCGTCGACCCGCAGGAAGCCTATGCGGTGACGCTGATCACGGCGCGCGCGGACAACGACCCGGACCTCAAGCCGGCCAACGACATCGTCGCCGGCATCAAGCTCTTGCCGAAATAGCCTCCCGGCGTCCACACTCGGCCTCGCGAAATTCCGGCTGGGTACGGCATGCCTCTCGATCCTTTGGTGAAAGCGTTCCTCGACCAGATGGCGATGCTGCCGGGGCCGAAGATGTTCGAGCTGCCGCCCGAGGCGGGCCGCGAGATGTTCGTCCAGATGATGCAGATGATCGGGCCGACGGACGTCGCCATCGGCGGGGTGAAGTCGCTCGACGGTCCCGTGCCGATGCGCATGTACACCCCGGTGGCGGGCGGCGCGGAGAAGCTGCCGGTGCTCGTCTATTTCCACGGCGGCGGCTTCGTCATCGGCGACCTCGAGACCCATGACGGGCTCTGCCGCCAATTCGCCAACGAAGGCGGCTTCCGCGTCGTCGCGGTGGATTATCGCCGCGCGCCGGAGAACCCGTTCCCCGCGGCGCTCGACGACGCGCTCGCGGCGTTGCGCTGGATCGAGACCAATGCGAGCGAGCTCGGCATCGACGCCAACCGCATCGCAGTGGGCGGCGACAGCGCGGGCGGCCAGCTCGCCGCCGCCGTGGCGCAAGCCGCGAAAGCCAAGGGCCCGAAGGTCGCGTTCCAGCTGCTGCTCTTCCCGGTGACGCAGATCGGCGGCGAGACCGCGTCGTTGCGCGAGTTCGCGACGGGTTATTTCCTCGACAAAGCGACGCTCGACTGGTTCTTCGCCCACTACGTCCCCGCGAGTCAGGACAAGAGCGACGTGCGCGTCTCGCCCTTGAACGCGACCGACCTCAAGGGGCTTCCGCCGGCTTACGTGATGCTGGGCGGTTTCGATCCGCTGCACGACGAGGGGCTGGCTTACGCGAACAAGCTGCGCGACGCCGGCGTTCCGGTCGAGGTCGCGGATTATTCCGGCCTCGTGCATTGCTTCATCTATATGCAGGCGATCCTGCCGCAGGCCCACGAAGCCGTCGTCGCGGCGGCGAAAGCGGTCGCGGCGGGCCTGAAGTAATGGCGCTCGATCTCAACGTCCGCGCGCTGCTCGAGCAGATGAAGGCGGCCGCGCTGCCGAAGCTCTGGGAGCTGGCGCCGCCGGCCGCGCGTGCCGCGATGCGCTCGCGCCTCCTGGGCGGAAAAGATACTCCCATCGGCAGCCGCGAGGATCGCAAGATCCCCGGCCCGGCACACGATATCGGCGTGCGCGTCTACACGCCGCTCGACGCGAAGGACGATCTGCTGCCGGGCCTCGTGTTCTTCCATGGCGGCGGCTTCGTGATCGGCGATCTCGAGACCCATGACGATCTCTGCCGCTGCCTTGCGAATGGAAGCGGCTGCCGCGTCGTCTCGGTCGATTACCGCCTGGCGCCCGAGCATCCGTTCCCCGCCGCGGTCGAGGACGCCTATGCCGCGACGCGCCATGTGGCCGAGCACGCGGCCGCGTTCGGCATCGCGGGCGAGATCGCGGTCGGCGGCGACAGCGCCGGCGGCAATCTCGCGGCTGTGGTGTGCCAGCTCGCGAAGGAGAGCGGGCCGCGCATCGCGTTCCAGCTTCTGATCTATCCGGTGACGCAGCTCGGCCAGGCCGAGATGCCGTCGATGCGCGAGAACGCAAAGGGCTATTTCCTCGAGCGCGAGAGCATGCAGTGGTTCACGCGCATGTATTGCCCCGATGCAGCGCATCGCTCGGACCCGCGCCTATCGCCGCTGCTGGCGACGGACCTCGGCGGATTGCCGCCCGCCTATGTCGCCACCGCCGGCTTCGATCCGCTGCGCGACGAGGGCAAGGCCTATGCCGACAAGCTCGACGCCGCCGGCGTGCCGGTCACCTATGTGAACTATCCCGGCATGATCCACGGCTTCTTCTCGATGCGCGGGGTGATCCCCAAGGCGCGCGAAGCGGTGGCGGCGGCGGCCGCATCGGTGAAGGCGGCGCTCACTTCGGAATGAGCTTGCCCGGATTGAGGATGCCTTTGGGGTCCAGCGCCTGCTTGATCGCGCGCAGCACGTCGATGCCGAGCGCGCCTTTCTCCTGCGCCATCCAGGGCAGGTGGTCCTCGCCGACGCCGTGGTGATGGCTGATCGTGCCGCCGGTGGCCGCGATCGCGTCGGACGCCGCGGTCTTGATCGTGCGCCACTGCGCGACGTCGCCGTCGAGCGCGCGCGGGAAGATGTAGGTGAAATAGAGACTCGCGCCGTCGGGATAGGAATGGCTGATATGGGCGAGCACCACGCCATGCGCGCCCGGCTTCGGCGCGGTGTCGCGCATCGCCTTGTCGAGCGCCTTGCGCACGGCGTTGTACAGCGCATCGATGTTCGACCAGCGCGTTGCGGTCTCGAGCGTGTCGACGCCGAGGCCCCGGTCCATCATCGGGTCGCGCGAATAGGGGCCGTGGAAGCGGCCTTCGCGCCAGCGCTCGCCTTGTCCCCTGCCGAGCGCCATCGCGCCATGGCGCCGCGCGATGGCCGCGAAATGCTTGCGGCTCGTGTCGACGCCGGCCGCGTCGCCTTCGAAACCTGCGATCAGCGCGCAGGCCTTGTCGTCGAAGCCGCGCGTGTCGAGCACCATCTGCGCCACGCGGTCCTTCAGTCCCGGCGTCTTCCCGACCGCGCTGTAGCCGCGATAGAAGCGCGTCTCTTCGGCGTCCGAGAGGCGCAGCATCGTGGCCGGCAAGCCGTCTTGCGCGGCGGCGCGGATCGCGGCGGTGCCGCTCGCGAAGTCGCGGAACAGATAGCCGCGATAATCGTGATGCGCCGGCTGCGGCTGCACGCGGAACGTCGCTTCGGTGACGATGCCGAACGCGCCTTCGGAGCCCAGCACGATATCGTTGAGCTGCGGCCCCGCCGACGAGCCCGGGAAGCCGCCCGTGTCGAGCAGGCCGCGCGGCGTCGCGAGCTTGGCGCCGACCAGCCAGTCCTCGGCGCGGCCATAGCGGCTCGAGCCCTGGCCCGCGCCGCGATGTGCGATCCAGCCGCCGAGCGTCGAGAACTCGAAGCTCTGCGGATGATGGCCGAGGGTCAGACCTTTCGCCGCCAGCGCCTTCTCCAGCGCGGGGCCGTAGATGCCGGCTTCGGCGGTGGCGGTGCGCGCGGCGCTGTCGATGTCGAGCACGCGGTCCATGCCTGACAGGTCGAGCGTGACCGCGGCAGGAAACGCACCCGGCGAGGCACTGACGCCGCCGACGACGCTGGTGCCGCCGCCGAAGGGCACGATCGCGATGTCCCGCTCGCTGGCGAAGGCGAGCAGCGCCAGCACTTCTTCCGTCGCGCGGGGATAAAGCACCGCGTCGGGTGCGGTCGTTAAGTCCCCGGCGCGAAGCCGCAGCAGGTCGTGATAGGACTGGCCGAGCGCATGGAACGCGCGCTCATAGGCGTCGTCACGCACGCGGTCGGGGCCGAGCATCTCGACAAGCTTCGCGCGCGTTTCGGCATCGAGGCGCGGCGGCGCCAACGCGATCTCCTCGAGCGGCCGCGCCGGCGTTGCGAGCAGCGACGGCATGCCGAGCGCGTGCGCGAGCCAGATCCAGATCTCCTCGCGCGCGCCCAGCGTGTCCTTATGCGCCGCCCAGCCCCAGCCGTTCCATTTGATCTTGGCGCGCTCGATGCTCATGACCCGCTCTTTTGTCCTCCCCCGTTCACGGGGGAGGTGGTGCGAAGCGCCGGAGGGGGGCCCCTCCGCCTCGCTGCGCGCGGCACCTCCCCCGCGCGCGGGGGAGGATAAGGTAAGTTCTCCTTCAACATCGCAAATTTAACGCACGCGGAAGGATCTCGAACGTCGCCGGCAGGCGGCCCGCGCTTTCGCCGTCGGTCTCGATCAGCACCGCGCGGCCGCGTGTCTCGGCGACGGGGACCGCCACCACCTTGCGTCCGCGCAGCACGCGCACGTTCGGCCGCGTCACGTGCTCGCCGGTGTAGATCAATTTCATGTCTTTCAGCATCCGGCCCTTCGGCGCGCCGCCCATGATGACGACGTCGAACATCCCGTCGTCGAGCGCGGCCTCGGGCGCCACCTTCATGCCGCCGCCGAAGAAGCGTCCATTGGCGACCGCGACCGTGGAGACCGGCGCGGTCTCGTCATAGATGTTGTCGACGATGATGCGCACGACACGCTCGCGATAGGCCAGCATGCCGGCGGCGCTGTGGAACGCGAAGGCGAACGCGCCGCCGAACAGCTTGGCGATGCGCGCGCGGTTGACGGAGTCCACCACCATGCCGGACATGCCGAACGAGGCGATGTTGGCGAAGTGGCGCACGGTGGGCTCGCCGCGCCGGGTGAGGCACGAGACGCGGCCGATGTCGATGGCGCGCACCGGCGCGCGCTTCAGATGCGCCATCGCGACGTCCGCCCCCTCGGCGACGCCGAAGCTCTTGCGGAAATCGCCGCCCGTGCCGCTGGTGACATAGCCGAACACGGCGTCGGGCGAGATCGGCCCGTCGGCGTCGAAGAACCCGTTCACCGCCTCGTTGATCGTGCCGTCGCCGCCGACGGCGACGATCTCGTGATGGCCCTCTCTGAGAGCATTGCGCACCAGCTGCGTCGCCTCGCGCCGGACCCGCGTGAAGGCGACCGACATCTGCGGATAGATGTCCGCCAGCGCGCGCTCGATCGCGCGCCATTGCTTGCCGGTGCGGCCGTTGCCCGAGCGCGGATTGACGACGACGAAGGCGCTCATGGCCGCGCCTCGTAGAGCCGCGCGAGCGACGCGATCTCCTGCGCGCGACGGTCTTCGCTCCAGCCGAGCGCGTTCGCCATGGCGGCGGCGACGTCGTTCAACGCGGCCGCCGGCGGCGGGCCGAACTGGCCGAGCGCGCTGCGCCGCATCACATAGTCTTCCAAGGTCAGCGCCATCTCGTCGCGCACCGCGGTTGCGACGTCGGCGCTGGTGCGGCCGGGCAGAGGCGCGGTCGCCGTGTCGCATCTGCGCACCTTCTGTCCAAGCTTCTCCACCAGCCGGTCCACCACTTGCTCGGCCAGATGGCGCGAGGTCGTCCATTTTCCGCCGATGGCCGAGAACAGTCCATCGAGGCCGTCGTCCTTGCCGTGATCGACCAGCTCGGCGCGGCGGCTGGCGCCATAGGTGTCGCCCGAGCCGTCATCGACCAGCGGCCGCAAGCCCGCATAGGCGAACTCGATCTTGTCGCGCATCAGCATCGCGTTCGGCAAATAGCGGTTGATGAAGAGGAAGAAGTCGTCGATGTCCGCGTCGGTCGCGCCGACGTCGTCGGGATTGCCGGTGAAGGCCGTGTCGGTGGTGCCGAGCAGCGTATGCCCCTGCCAGGGCAGCACGAAGAAATGACCGTGCGGCGTCGCCATGGTGAGCGCGAACTCGCGTGTCATCGCAGGCACCAGCACATGGATGCCTTTCGAGCGCATCAGCCTGTGCGAGGCGGGACGGTTCAGCGCATGCTCGAGGAACAGGTCGGCCCAAGGTCCCGCGGCGACGAGGGTGAGCTTGGCGCGGATGTCGAAGCCGTCGCGCGTGCTGCAACCCTCGACCTTGCCGTCGCGCACGATGAGGCGCGCGGCCTCGACATAGTTCGCGATCGCCGCCCCATGCGCGTCGGCGTCGAACAGGCAGTCGAGCGCCAGCCGCTCGGGCGAGGTCATCTGCGCGTCGTAGTAGACGAAGGCGCCCTTGGCATCGCCGAGCACCGGCTCGCGCTCGCGCGCTTCGTCGGCGCTCAGCCAGGAATGGCCGGGCATGGTCTTGCCGCGGTCGAAGGAGAGCAGGTCGTAGAGCGTGAGCCCGGCGGCGAGGGTGGCGCGCGATTTGCTGTCGTACACCGGCACCATGAAGGGCAGAGGGTGCACGAAGCCCGGCGCGATGCGCTGCCAGATGCGCCGCTCGCGCAGGGATTCGCGCACCAGGGAGAGCTCGAAATTGCGCAGGTAGCGAAGCCCGCCATGGATGAGCTTGGAGTTGTGGGCGCTGGTGGCGCCGGCGAAGTCGCGGCGCTCGATCAGGGCGACTTTCAACCCCCGCCGCGCGGCGTCGCGCGCCACGCAGGCGCCCGTGATGCCGCCGCCGATGACCAGCAGGTCGAAGCTCTCGTTGGGGAAGCGGTCGGTGGCGCGGCGCATGGTGCGGCGCTAGGCTTAGCAGAGAAAACGGAGGGACGCATGCCGAAGGTTCGGGCCAACGGAATCGACATCGAGTATGAGAGCTTCGGGCGCAAGGGCGATCCGGCCATCCTGCTGATCATGGGCTTCGCGGCCCAGCTGACCATGTGGCAGACGGCTTTGTGCGAGGCGCTGGCGCGCAAGGGCTTTCGCGTCGTCCGCTTCGACAACCGCGACATCGGGCTTTCGACGCATCTCTCCCACCTGCCGGCGCCGAACCCGGCCGAGCTGTTCGCCCGGCGCCTTGCCGGCGAGGCGGTCGAGGTGCCCTATGCGCTGGACGACATGGCGGCCGACGCGGCGGCGCTGCTCGCGGCGCTCGAGATCGACAAGGCCCACATCGTCGGCGCCTCGATGGGCGGGATGATCGCGCAGCTCGTCGCCATCAACCATCCCGACGCGACCGCGAGCCTGATCTCGATCATGTCGACGACCGGGCGTCCCGACCTGCCGCCGGGCAAGCCCGAAGCGATGGCGGCGCTGATGACGCCGCCCAAGAGCGACAGCCGCGAGGACCGCATCGCGGCGGGCCTCAACGTCGTGAAGGTGCTGGGCAGCCCGGCCTTCCCCGATCCCGACGCGGTGCTGCTCGCGGCGGTGACCGGCGCCGTCGACCGCGCGCCTTACGACCCGGCCGGCGTCGCACGGCAGATGGGTGCGATCGTCGCCGCGCCGCCGCGCAACGAAAAGCTCGCGGGCGTGCGCGCGCCGTCGATGGTGCTGCACGGCGTCGACGATCCGATCATCCCCATCGAAGCGGGGCGCGACACCGCCGCGTCGATCCCGGGCGCGAAGCTCGTCGAGGTGCCCGGCATGGCGCACGACTTCACCGAGGCGCTGGTGCCGGTCTATCTCAAGCATATCGGCGACTTCGTCGCGTCGGTGCGCGCATGACCCGGATCAAAGCGAACGGCATTGCGCTGGAATACGAGGAGTCGGGCGAGGGCGTGCCCGTCCTCTTCATCAACGGCTTCGGCACGCAGATGACCGGCTGGCCGGACGAGTTCTTCGCGACCCTCGCCAATGCCGGCCTGCGCGTCATCCGCTTCGACAACCGCGACGTCGGGCTGTCCGAGAAATTCGACGGGCTGATTCCGAAGAAGGACGATCCGCCGCCCTATCGCCTCGCCGACATGGCGGCGGACGCGGCGGGGCTGCTCGACGCGCTCGGCATCGAGAGCGCCCATATCGCGGGCTGCTCGATGGGCGGGATGATCGCGCAGCTCGTCGCGCTCGATCACCCGAAGAAGACGCGCTCGCTGATCTCGATCTTCTCGACCACCAGCGATCCGTCGCTGCCGCCGTCCTCGCCCGAGGCGCAGGCGGCGCTGGTGACGCGGCCGGCCTCGAACGACCGCGAGACGGTGGTTGCCCATTCGCTGAAAGGCCGCCGCGCTTACGCCTCGACGCGCTGGCCCTTCGACGAGGCGTGCCTGGGCGCGCTGGTCGGGCGCAACTACGACCGCTCGTTCTATCCCGAAGGCACGGCGCGGCATTGGGCGGCGATCCTGGCCGGTCCTCCGCGCACGGAACGTCTGAAGACGCTCGACGTGCCGACATTGGTGATGCACGGCTCGGCCGACACCTTGATCCGCCCCGAGGCCGGACGTCACACCGCCAGCGTCATCCCCGGCGCGGAGTACATCGAGATCGAAGGCTGGGGCCACGACATGCCGCTGGGCGCGATCCCGGAGGTCGCGGGCCCGATCGTCGACTTCGTGCGGCGGGTCGAGGCTAGCAGCAATCCGCGGGCGGGGTCGTCGGCACGTAGCACTGCGTAGGCGTCGGCAGCATCTCGCTGCTCACGGGCGGGTCCGGATAGTACTGCGTCGTCTGCTGCACCGATTGCGCCATGGCCGTGCCGAACACGCGCTCGATCAGCGCCAGCGATTCGTCGAGGCCCGACGAGATGCCGCCGCCCGTAAGACGATTTCGGTCCCACACATAGCGCGGATAGCCTTGTGCGACGGTGACGTTGGGATAGCGCTGCGTCAGGCAGGGTATGAACTGCCAATGCGTCGTCACCGTGTAGCCGTCGAGGAGCCCGGCGGCCGCGAGCAGCACCGCGCCTTCGCAGACCGAACAGACATAGCTCGCTTTGGCCGCCTGGCGCTTGAGGAAGTCCATATAGTTCTGGTTCTTACCGTAGATCAGGCAGGCGAGCTGGTCCGGCTCGCCGCCGGGAACCCACAGCACATCGTATTGCGTATCGTCGAAGGCGAACGGCGCGACGATCGCCATGTTCTTGCCGCGGCAGCGGATCGGGCCCGGCTTCTCGGCCGCGATGCGCACGTCGAAGCCCGCCCAGTTGAGCAGCTCGTAGGGGCCGGTGACGTCGAGCACGTCGACGCCGTCATAGACGGGAATGCCGAGGATCATGGCCGCGCCTCTTGAGAAACGGGCAACCTTACCGCGAGCCTACAAAATGTCACGGCCCGCAACGGCGGGCCGCCCAGGTGCAACATGCAAGAGGATGCAGAACTCAGCTGGGTGGCCCGCCGTTGCGGGCCATGACAACCGAGAAGCGCAGATCTACTTGATCTTGCCTTCCTTGAACTCGACATGCTTGCGCAGCACCGGATCGTATTTCCGGATCGAGAACTTCTCCGTCATGGTGCGGGTGTTCTTCTTGGTGACGTAATAGAAGCCCGTGCCGCCCTCGCTGTTGAGCTTGATCTTGGCCGTGGTCGGCTTCGCCATGGGAGAACTCCAAAGTCCTGGGTAGTGAAGGGCCGGTAACCTACTGACCGCGCTTGGGAAGTCAAGCGATCAGGGTTTCCACGGTTTTTCCCTTGAGAAACCGGAAGAACGGCGCCGGCCGGGGCTTGCCGTCAAGGCGCAATTCGACCTCGTCCAGGACCCGGCGGGTGATGGCCGGCAGGTCCAGGGCTCGGGCCTCGGCGAAGGTCAGCCAGGAGGGGGTGAGGAACTCGTCTTGATGGTGGGCGGCGTCCAGGGTGTGGGCGATCGCCGCGGCGTCGGCCATGAAGAACCGCGCGTCGAAGCGACGGGTGCGGTTCGGCGGGGTGATGGCGCGGGCGATCATCTCGAGCGTGTCGAGGCGCGGCACCACGCCATGGGCGAAGAACTTGGCCCAAGCCGGCGAACGGGTGCGCGGCGGGAGGCCATGCTCTCCGACCAGGATGCCGGTCTCCTCGAAGGTCTCGCGGACCGCGGCCAGCGCGAGGCCGCGGGCGCGCGTGGTGGTGGTGCCGGTCGCGGCGCGCGCGAGCACGTCGGGGCGCAAATCGTGCGCGACGGCGATGCGCTGGTCGCCGGGATCCATCCGTCCGCCGGGGAAGACGTATTTGTTCGCCATGAACGCCATGCCGGCGCCGCGGCAGCCCATCAGCACGCGCGGCTCGCCCTCGCGCTTCACGAGGATGAGCGTCGCCGCGTCCTTCGGCTTCAAGACGCCGGGCACGATGACGTCTTGAGGATCGTTCATCACCATGGGATCAGCGCCTGCGCTTCTGGAAGACAGGAGGTCGTCTCTTCCTAGGCGCTTCGTTGGCTTCCGCAAGCTCGAAGCGCAGGCCGCCTGTCAAAGGTGCCGCCTCGACAAGCTTCACGCTGAGGATATCGCCGAGCTTGTACTCCGTGCCGGTGCGGTCGCCGACCATCGCGTGGCGTTTCTCGTCGTGGCGGAAATATTCGAAGCCCAGCGAGCGCGCCGGCAGGATGCCCTCCGCGCCGGTCTCTGCCAGGCGCAGGAACAGGCCGAAGCGCGTGACGCCGGTGACGCGGCCTTCGAACATCGCGCCGACGCGGTCCTGCATGAAGGCGGCGACATAGCGGTCGGTGGAGTCGCGCTCCGCCGCCATCGCGCGGCGCTCGGTCATCGAGATGTGCTCGGCCGTCTCGCCGAGCTTGCCGATGTCCTTGTCGCTCAAGCCGTCGGGCCCGAGCTTCAAGGCGCGGATCAGCGCGCGATGTACGACCAGGTCCGCATAGCGCCGGATCGGCGAGGTGAAATGCGCATAACGCTGCAGATTGAGGCCGAAGTGACCCACATTGTCCGGCTGGTAGACGGCCTGCGCCTGGGTGCGCAGCACGACGTCGTTCATCACCTGCTCGTGCGGTCCGCCCTTGGCGTTGGCCAGGATGCGGTTGAACACGCCGGGCTTGATCACCTGTCCCTTGGCGAAGGACATGTTGATGGTGCGCAGATAGTCGCTGAACGAGAAGATCTTCTCCTGGCTGGGATGCTCGTGCACGCGATAGATCAGCGGCGTGCGCGCCTTCTCGAGGGATTCGGCGGCGGCGACGTTGGCCAGCACCATGAACTCCTCGATCAGGCGCATGGATTCGAGGCGCTGCTTGAAGGCGATGGATTTCACCTTGCCGTCTTCGCCGATGACGATGCGACGCTCCGGCAGGTCGAGGTCGAGCGGATCGCGCAGCTTGCGCGCGACGACGAGCGACTGGTAGCAGGCCCACAAGCCTTGCAGCGCCTTGCGCGCATGTTCGGGGATGGCGGGATCGGCTTTGCCGTCGAAGGCATCCTGCGCCTGTTTGTAAGTCAGCGAGGCGGCCGAGCGCATCACGCCGCGCAGGAACTCGTGGCGCAGCTTCTTGCCGCTCTTGTCGAAGACCATGCGCACCGCCAGGCACGGCCGGTCGACATTGTCCATCAAGGAGCAGAGATCGGCCGACAGCCGCTCGGGCAGCATCGGCACGACACGATCGGGGAAGTAGACCGAGTTGCCGCGCTTGTACGCCTCGCGGTCGAGCGGCGCGCCGGGGCGGACATAGTGCGCGACGTCGGCGATGGCGATGATGGCGATATGGCCGCCGCGATTGCCCGGATCGTCGTCCGGCGCCGCCCACACGGCGTCGTCGTGATCGCGCGCATCCTCGGGATCGATGGTGAGGAGCGCGAACTTCCTGAGGTCCGTGCGGCCGCGCGGGTCGGCGGGCAGGGCGCCATTGGCCTCGTCGGTCACGTCCTTCGGAAAGTCGGTCGGGATGCCGTGGGCATGGATCGCGATCAGGCTGACCGCCTTGGGCGCGTCCATGTTGCCGAGCTTCTCGACCACGCGCGCGCGGGGCAGACCGGAAGCGCGCCCCGCCAGCGGCTCGGCGAGCACCAGCTCGTTGTTCTTCGCGCCCATGCTGTCGCGCGTGTCGACGCTGAACTCGGTGCGGCTCTTGCGGTCGATGGGCGCGATGCGCCAGCCGCCCTGGCCGGCATGGACGACGCCCAGCACCTTGTGCGCGCTGGCGCCGAGCCGCTTGATGATTCGCGCCTCGTAGCCGTCGTCGACTTCCGCGAGGCGCGCCAGCACGCGCTCACCGCGGCCGAGCGCGTTGCCGTCGTCCTGCAGCACATAGATCTTCGGCGGCTCTTCGTTGGATTCCCATCGCCCGGGACGGGCGATCAGCTCGCCGTCGGTGTCCTGGCCGGTGATCTCCAGCACCGTCACTTCGGGGAGCTCGCCGGGGCGGGTGTAGCCCTTTTTGCGGTTGCCGGTGACGACACCCTCCTGGTCCAGCTCCTTCAGGATGCGCTTCAACGCGATGCGGTCCGAGCCTTTGACGTTCAACAGCCGCGCGAGGTCGCGCTTGGTCGCGCCGGGTTTCTCAGCGAGGGCTTTGTACACGGCGTCCTTGCCGAGCGCAGGCGCCGAAGGGGGGGATTTTTTTCTTGGCACGCGGCTAGGCTAGCACAGATCGGCCGGCGTCCGTGCAATTGGCGAACGTCATGCCACGGCTCCACATCGCGCCGTTCTGGTCCCGGGACTCCACGAACAACGTGATCGCCGAGACGCTTTTGGCAACGCGCAGGACGGCATGATCGAACGCGGTCTCGCCAACGTCGATCAGGTAGTCGCCGGCCTTCCAGTCCGGAGGAAAGCTGTAGAAGTCGACGACGTCGATCGGCGCGCTCTTCGACCCGTCGGAATGATGAAGCGTTGCCCGTATCGTCGTTTTCGGGTTCCAGATCGCCACGGTCCCCTTGTTTTCGAGCGCAACGTCGATCCAGACCAGATTCTCGTTTTCCATCGCTATGGCGCCGGCCTCGAGGGAGACGGTCATCTTGGGAAAGAGCCAGCGGCCCCGAAAAAAGCGCAAATAGGACAGAAGCCCGGCAATCGCTATGCCGAAGAGCGTGACGATGCTCGAAAGCGCCGATAGCGGATCCTTGTTGTCCTTGAGCCAGCTCAGCGCATCGTGCTCGCCGGGCAGGAACGTCCAGAACGCGACGAGGACGGCGGCGACGATGAGCCAGGGCAGATAGCCGCTGCTCTCCTTCCACGGCGCGCGAAAGAGCCGGCGGACGATGCGCAACAGGCCACTGCTTTGCCGGTGCGGTGTTTCAGGCATAGCCGAAAAAGAGAACGACCGAGACGAAAAAGACGACGGGAAGGATCAGAACCCCGAGGCAGCATCCGCACCCGCCGAACTCGGTGCGTTGGAAGGTTGCCAAAGGCGTGCCGAACATGACCGAAGCCCCGTGCTTGCCACCTATAGTCGCACATGCGCGGCCTTCGGCAAGGGGGACGTCTGCTACTCGGTCGTGACGGGTTCCGCCTTCTTTTTCGCCGGCGCTTTTTTCTTTGCCGGCTTGGCGGGGGCCTTTGCGGGTTTCGCAGGCGCAGCCTTCTTCTTCGGCGCCGCTTTCTTTTTCTTCTTCTTTCCGCCGCCCTTGGCCGCGCGGTCCGCGATCAGCGCGAGCGCCTGCTCGAGCGTCACGCTGTTCGGATCGCCGTCGCCGGGGATGGTGGCGTTGGTCGTGCCGTCGGTGACATAGGCACCGTAGCGGCCTTTCATGACCTTTATCATCTCGCCGTCGGCATTGGCGCCCAGCTCCTTCAGCGGCTCGGGCCCGCGCCGGCGGAAGCCTTTGGCCTTGCGTTCGGCGAGCAGGGTGACGGCGTGGTTGAGGCCGATGGTGAACACGTCCTCGGGGCTTTCCAGCGAGGCGTATTCCTTCCGATGCTGCACGTAGGGCCCATAGCGTCCGAAGTTCGCGACGATGGGCTCGCCGCTCTCGGGATGCTTGCCCACTTCGCGCGGCAGCGAGAGCAGCTTGATGCCCAGCTCGAGGTCGACGTTGGAGGTGTCGGTGCCTTTGGGGATCGAGGCGCGTTTGGGCTTGTCGCCTTCGCCGAGCTGCACGTAAGGCCCGAAGCGGCCGCTGCGCAGCGTGATCATCTCTTCGGTTCCGGGGAAGAGGCCAAGCTCCACCGGCTCGCCGCCGCCTTCGCCGTTCTTCTGGCCGATCTGGCGCGTGAACTTGCAGTTCGGATAGTTCGAGCAGCCGACGAAAGCTCCGAAGCGTCCGAGCTTCAGGTTCAATCGCCCGTCGCCGCAGCTCGGGCATTTGCGCGGATCGACGCCGTCCTCGCCTTGCGGGAAGATATGCGGCGAGAGGATCTCGTCCAGCTCGTTGATGACGTCGGTGATCTTGAGGTTCTTGGTCTCGCCGACCGCAGCCGAGAAGTCGCGCCAGAAATCGCGCAGCAGCTGCTTCCAGTCCAGATCGCCGGCCGAGACCTCGTCGAGCTTCTCCTCCAGGTCGGCGGTGAACCCGTATTCGACATAGCGCTTGAAGAACGACATCAGGAAGGTCGTGACCAGGCGCCCCTTGTCCTCGGGGATGAAGCGCCCGCGGTCGAGGCGCACATAAGCGCGGTCGCGCAGCACCGACAGGATCGAGGCGTAGGTCGAGGGCCGGCCGATGCCCAGCTCCTCCAGCTTGCGCACCAGGCTCGCTTCCGAATAGCGCGGCGGCGGCTCGGTGAAATGCTGCTCGGGTTTCAGCTCCTCGACCTTGGCCGCGTCGCCCTGTTTGACCTTGGGCAGGCGGTTCGCATCCTCGTCGGTTTCGTCGTCCTTGCCCTCTTGATAGAGCGTGAGGAAGCCGTCGAAGAGCGTGACCGTGCCGACGGCGCGGAACGTGACCTGCTTGTCGTCGGAGGTGACGTCGACGGTGGTGCGCTCCTGCTCGGCGCTCTCCATCTGGCTCGCGATGGCGCGCTTCCAGATGAGGTCGTAGAGCCGCTGCTGATCGCTATCGAGATAGCGCGCGATCTGGTCGGGCGAGCGGTCGAAGCTGGTCGGCCGGATCGCCTCATGCGCTTCCTGCGCGTTCTTGGCCTTGGAGGTATAGGCGCGCGGCACGCCGGGCACGTAGCGGTCGCCGTAGCGCTTGCCGATGACGCGGCGCGCCTCGGCGATGGCTTCGCCCGCCATCGTCAGGCCGTCGGTCCGCATATAGGTGATAAGGCCGACGGTATCGCCGCCGATGCTGACGCCTTCATACAGGCCTTGCGCGATCTGCATCGTGCGCTTGGCCGCGAAGCCGAGCTTGCGCGACGCTTCCTGCTGCAGGGTCGAGGTGATGAAGGGCGGCGAGGGATGGCGCTTGACCGGCTTGCTCTCGACGCTGTCGACCTTGAAGCGGCGCGCGTTGACGGCGGCGACGGCGCGGTCGGCATCGGCCTGGCTCTTGAGCCCCAGCTTGTCGAGCTTCTTGCCGTCGAGATGCGTCAGCCGCGCGGCGAAGCTGCCCGCCTCGGCGGAGAGGTTCGCATCGATGGTCCAATATTCCTCGGCGCGAAAAGCCTCGATCTCCATCTCGCGCTCGACGACGAGGCGCAGCGCGACGGACTGCACGCGCCCGGCCGAGCGCGCGCCGGGCAGCTTGCGCCACAACACGGGCGAGAGCGTGAAGCCGACGAGATAGTCGAGCGCGCGGCGCGCCAGATAAGCGTCGACCAGCTCCTCGTTGATCTCGCGCGGGTGCTGGATGGCGTCGAGCACGGCGGTCTTGGTCACCGCGTTGAACACGACGCGCTCGATGGGGATGCCTTTGAGCGCATGGCGCTGGTTCAGGACCTGGAGCACGTGCCAGGAGATCGCCTCGCCCTCGCGGTCGGGGTCGGTGGCCAGGATCAGCTTGTCGGCATGCTTGACCGCGTCGGCGATGTCCTTGATGCGCTTCTGGGCCCGGTCGTCGACCTCCCAGGTCATCGCGAAGTCGTCGTCCGGCTTCACCGACCCGTCCTTCGACGGCAGGTCGCGGATATGCCCAAAGCTCGCCAGCACCTTGTACTCGGGGCCAAGGTACTTGCTGATCGCTTTGATCTTGCCGGGGGATTCGACGATGAGAACGTTCATGTGAAACAAAATTGCTCTGACTGCCGGCCGCACCGGCAAGCCGGAATAACGTGCCGATTTCGGGAAAGGCGGGCGGACACTGATCGAAGGGGGCGAGGCGTGTCAACGCAGCACTGATATGGGGACACATGCCACCAGTTGCAAATCTGTTGATTCTGCCATATTTCACTAACTAAGGGTTGCATAAGGCTGCGCGCGGCGGTTAAGGTCAGGCGTCCTGAATCGGCCTTTCCATGATCAAGCGCACGACCCCGCCGGACCCGCCGCCCGGCCCGATCACGCCGGCCGATACCGCGCGCTATACTGCCGATCTTCTTGATTCGCTTCGTAAAATGGCGATCAAGCAGGAGCAGGTGCTGCTCGCCCATTTCCTCGAATTGGCCGCCGTGGAGGCGCGGGCCCAGGCCGGCCGTCAGGACCAGGAGACCCGATTGCCCGAATGACGGGTGAGCCGCCCGGCCAATTCCAGCTCCAACAGGACCGTCAGCACCGCCGCGGCCGGCGCGCCGCACAGCCGAATCAGCTCGTCGACCTCGACCGGGGAGGGGCCGAGCGCCTCCTCGATGATCGTCCGGACGCGGTCGGCCTCGGCTTCGAGCGCCGCGCCGTCGACCGGGGCGCCGTCATGGGTGTGGCCCGGCTCGTGAAAGTCGCGCCCCAGGATCGGGCGGAGCACGGCGATCACGTCGTCCGCCGTTTCGGTCAAAGCGGCGCCGTCGCGGATCAGCCGGTTGGTGCCCTTGGCGCGCGGGTCGAGCGGCGAGCCGGGTACGGCGAAGATCTCGCGGCTCTGCTCGAGCGCGAAGCGGGCGGTGATCAGCGAGCCCGAGCCTTCGGCGGCCTCGACCACCACGACGCCGCGCGCCAGGCCCGAGATCAGCCGGTTGCGGCGTGGGAAGTGGCGCGCCTGCGGCCGCTCGCCGAACGGCATCTCGGAGACGATGGCGCCTTGCGCGCGGATGCGCTCATAGAGGGCCTGGTTCTCCGGCGGATAGACGACGTCGACGCCGCCGGCCACGACCGCGCAAGTGCCGCTGTCCAGCGATGCCTCATGCGCCGCCGAGTCGATGCCGCGCGCGAGTCCCGACACGACGACGAAGCCCGCCTCGCCGAGATCGCGGGCGAGATGGCCGGCCAGCTTGCGTCCGAGCGCCGAAGCGTTGCGCGCGCCGACCATCGCCACCATCTCGCGGCCGAGCACGCTTGGATGACCGAGGATCGAGATCGCCGGCGGCGGCGCGTCGAGAGCGGCGAGGCCGCGCGGATAGTCGGGCTCGCAGGAGCAGAGCAGACGTCCGCCGAATTTCGCGAGCTGCTCGAGTTCGTCCGTTTCGGGTGCGGGCTGCAAAACGGCGCCGCCGCGCTGCGACAGACGCGGCAGCTCTTTCAGCGCGGCGGTGGCCGAGCCGAAGCGCGCGACGAGCTGAGAGAACGTGACGCTTCCGACATTGGGCGTGCGCGCGAGCCGGAGCCAGGCGCGGCGCTCCGCGTCGATCACGGCTTCTTCGCGCCGATGCGCGGCTCGGTGCCGGCCATGAGGCGGGCGATGTTCTCGTGATGCTTGAGGACGATGAGCACGGCGATGACGAGCACCAGCACCGCCATCTCCTTCTGCCCGAGCACGAGCATATAGACCGGCGCGAGCACCGTCGTGACCAGCGAGGAGAGCGAGGAGATGCGCGAGACGACGGCCACCACGAGCCATGTCGCTGCCCCAAGCGCCGCGACGGGCCAATAGAGCGCGAGCAGCACGCCGGCGGCGGTCGCGATGCCCTTGCCGCCCTTGAACTTGAGCCACACCGGAAACAGATGGCCGAGCACCGCGCCAAGCGCCGCGGCCAGCGCTGCGTATTCGCCGAGCCAGGCGCGCGCGAGGAGCACCGCGGCGACGCCTTTCGCAGCGTCGAACACAAGGGTGCCCGCAGCAGCCCAGCGATTGCCGGTGCGCAGGACGTTGGTGGCGCCGATGCTCCCCGAGCCGATCTTGCGCACGTCGCCCGCGCCCGCAAGCCAAGCGAAGATCAGCCCGAACGGGATCGAGCCGAGCAGGTAGCCGATCGAAAGACTGAGACCTAAGGATTGCCAATCGCTCATGTCATTCCGCCGCGCGCGCGTGGGCGCGATAGCCGCTCTTGCGCGCCGCGCTCTCGCTCGCGAAGAAGGCGTCGTCGCCGTCCTTGGTGGCGCTCAGCAGGTCCTCGATGTCGGTTTCGCAATAGAAGCAGCGCAACCGGTCCGGGCGCACGACATAGAAGCCGTTGGTGGTGTATTTCCCGTCATGCTCGTCATGGGTGATGCAATTCGGGTTCGGGCAATCCAGGCCCAGCTCGCGCGGCTGGACATGCACCGGATATTCCGATGCTTCGAAGCCCTTCGCGAACTTCTTGAGCGACAAGCCCGGCTCGAGGTCGAGCAGCGCCGCGATCAGCGCCATGCGCACCGGCACGCCATAGGCCGCCTGGCGGAAGTAAGCCGCGCCCGGCATCTCGTCGAGCTCGGTCGACAGCTCGCCGACACGGGGCAGGGGATGCAGCACGCTCGCGTGCTTGTATCTGCCGGTAGCGAGGAACGCCTTGTCGACGGTCGGGTAGTCGTTGCGCTGCGTGTCGGACCAGCGCTCCTTCTGGAAGCGCGTCATATAGAGGATGTCGACGACATCGGGTTTGGCGCGCGACGGCTTTTTGGCCGCGACATAGACCGCGTCGCGCCTGGCGTCGCCATCGCGCCTTTGGCCGAGCTCCTCGCGCAGGCGCCAATCGACATGGCCCGGCAGCTCCATGCCGAGCGCGCCGGGCATCATCTCGATCCGCGCCGCGAACCGCGCGAGCGCATAGACGAAGGAATGCACCGTGCGGCTGCCTTTCAGGTCGCCGGAGATGACGACGTTCAGGCCTTTGAGCGACGACTTCTCGCGCCTGAGCGTGAACAGGTCGCACAGGGTCTGGGTCGGATGCTCATGCGCGCCGTCGCCGCCGTTGATCACCGGGATGTCTGCGAACTCGGACGCGAGCTTCGCCGCGCCGTCGCGCGGGTGGCGGATGACGAGCACATCGGCATAGGACGAGATCACCCGCACCGTGTCGGCCAGGCTCTCGCCCTTCGCGGCCGAGCTGGTCGCGGGATCGGAGCTCGAGATCGTGCCGCCGCCGAGACGCAGCGCCGCGCTCTCGAAGGACAGCCGCGTGCGCGTGCTGGGCTCGTAGAACAGGGTCGCGAGGATCTTGCCGGCGGCGATCTTGGCGCTGCGGGCGATGCGATGCTTGACCGCGGAATGGCCGAGCTCGGAGAGATAGCGATCGGCGGCGGCGAACAGCGTCTCGATCTCGGAATTGGTCAGATCGTTGATGGAGGTGATGTGGCGCAGGCCCTGATTGGCCGTGCGCTTCGCGGTCGATTTTTTGGCGGATTTCTTCTGGGGCATTGCGTTCCGCTTTATAAGCGCGCGCCTCTAATGCGGCAAGTCGCGCGGTTCGGGTGCGATCTCTTCCAGCACGCGCCGCGCCGGCTCTGGAAGGAACAGCACGCTCACCAGCGCCACCGGCATCACGCACAGGAACGTCAGGATCGCGGGCCCGTGCGCGCCGTACCGGTCGTAGAGCATGCCTTCGAGGAACAGGCCGAGCGCGCCGCCCATATAGATGGTGAGGTAGCGAAGCCCGCCCATGGTCGCGCGATAGGCGGTCGGCACGATCTCGACCGCCATGCCGGCGAGCAGCGCGTCGCCGGAGAAATATCCGAACAGCGCCATGATCCAGAACGCCGGAAGATAAGGCCCGTCATAGCCGCTGAAGAACACCGCGAAGCTCGACGCGGTGACCGCGGCGGCGAGGAAGATCATCGGCTTGCGTCCCAGCCGGTCGGAGAGGCGGCCCGCCAGCACGTTGCCCACCACCGCGACGAAGCCGCCGAGCACATAGAGCGTGCTCACCTGGCCCGGCGTGTAGTGATGCGTCTGCTGCAGGTATTTCGACATCAAGACCGTCGCCGGTCCGACCGCGAGGCCGAAGGCGAACAGGGTCACGATCAGCACGGCGACGCGTCCGGGGTATTCGTGCAGCAGGCGGCGCAGCGCGTCCGAGGTGCCGCCGATCTTCGAGCCCAGCGCCTTCAGCTCTTCCTTGCGGATCTCGAAGCGCTTGGTCTCGGGCAGCCAGCGCCGGTAATAGGCGAGGATCAGGAGCACGCTGCCGCCGAGAAAATACATCGCGCGCCAGCCATAGGGGAGATAGTTCACCGCGGCAAAGACGAGCGAGGCGACGCCGGCGCCCGTCGAGTTCATCGCGCCGAGCACGCCGGTGCCCCAGCCGCGCACGCGCGCGTCGATCTCTTCGGCGATGACGACGAAGCCCAGCATCTCGTCGCAATAGCCGAACACGCGCGCGGCGATCTGGGCGGCGATGTATTGCTCGCGGTCCTGCACGAGGGCGGTGAGCAAAGTGAACAGCGCCTCGAAGAAAACGGTGAAGAGGAGAAGCCGCCGCCGGCCGAACAGGTCGGCGGTGAGCGCGATCATCATCGCCGGGATCAGCGCCAGCCGGAAGTAAGAGACCAGCGGGCCGACCTCGTTCTCCGGGATGTTCAGCGATTGCTGGATCTGCGGGATGGCGAGGCCGTAGACGTTCAAATCGTAGCCGCTGAACAGCAAGGTCGTGCCGACCAGCAGGAAGACGATCTCCTGGCGGCGCGGCAGCGGCACCGGCGGCTTCACGCCGGGCGGCAGCCAGAGGAACCGGCCCATAGGTTCGTTGCCAGTCGGCTTGTTGATGTCGCTCATCCGCCCCTCATCGCCCTTAGCCTGTCGAGCACGCCCTGGAGAATGTACGCCGCCGCCATCTTGTCGACGACCTCGCCGCGGCGCTTGCGCGAGGCGTCGGCGTCGAGCAGCGCGCGCGTCACTGCCACCGTCGACAGCCGCTCGTCCCAGAACAGGATCGGCAGGTCGATGCGGGCGGCGAGGTTGCGGCCGAAGGCGCGCGCCGACTGCGCCTTGGGCCCGGCGCTGCCGTCCATGTTGAGCGGCAAGCCGATCACCACGCCGCCGACATCCTGCGCCTTGATATGCGCTTCGAGCGCGGCCGCGTCGGCGCCGAACTTGCCGCGCTTCAAGGTCTCCATCGGCGTGGCCACGGTAAGCAAAGTGTCGGAAAGGGCGAGCCCGATGGTCTTCTCGCCGAGGTCCAGGCCGATCAGGCGCCGGCCGGGCGCGAGCGTCAGCGCCGCGATCTCGACGACGCTCAAACGCGCTGCCCGATCTCGATGCGGTTGCCGGCCGGGTCGCGGACGAAGAAGCGGATCAGCCCCTCGGCCTTGCCTTCCTCCTCGATGGCGACGCCGCGCGCCATGACCGCGGCTTTGGCGGCCGCCAGGTCGGCGACCGCAAGGCAGACATGGCGCTTGCTCTTCGGGCTGGGCTCGGGGTCGATGCCGACATGCATCTGGACGGGGCCGACCTGGAACCAGGCGCCGCCGCGGGATTTCAGGGGCTCGGGCTTCTCGATTTCGCTCAAAGCGAGGGCATTGCGGTAAAAATCCAGGCAGGTTTCCTCCAGCGCCTTGGGCACTGCGATCTGGACATGGTCGATCCCGAGAATTCCGAGCGCCAAGACGCGCCTCCTCGCTTGCCAGCCTGCGCCCCGGTTGCTAGCAAGAAAGCCACCCTTGACACAATGAGCGACCCCATGTCCGTCACCCAGGACACCGTCCGACGCATCGCAAAGCTGGCCCGCATCGCCCTTCCCGAGGAGCGCTGCGAGCCCATGGCGCAAGAGCTGAACGGCATCATGCAATGGGTCGAGCAGCTGAACGAGGTCGACGTGGCCGGCGTCGAGCCGATGACCAGCGTGGTCGCGCAGACCTTGAAGATGCGCGAGGACGTCGTGACCGAAGGCGGCGCCGCGGACGCGCTGATGGCGAACGCTCCCGGCGGCGAGGACCACTTCTTCGTGGTGCCGAAGGTGGTGGAATAATGGACATCGCCATCGAGAGTCCGCTGAAGGACGACATCCGCATGCTGGTCGCGGATCTGACCGAGACCCTGCTCGAGCTCACGCCGCGCGAGCATTGCCACCACCTCACCGTCGAGCAGATGGCGGGGCCGGACACGACCGTCTTCGTCGCGCGCGAGCGGGGCGTCGCGATCGCGTGCGGCGCGCTGAAGCGCCACGGCGCCATCGGCGAGGTCAAGCGCATGTACACCGTGCCCGCCCGACAAGGCGAAGGGATCGGCGGGCGCATCCTCGCCAGCATCGAAGCGCTTGCGCGCGCGGAGGGCCTGAAGGATCTCGTGCTCGAGACCGGCGACCGGCATCCGGCCGCGTGGCGGGTCTATGAGCGCGGCGGCTTCAGCCGCTGCGGCGTCGTGTTGGACTATCCCGACAGCGAATGGTCGGTGTTCTACAAAAAGGACCTCGCCGCATGAGCGAGCTCACGAATTTCACCCTGGCCGAAGCGCGCGACGCGGTGCGGTCGAAGAAGATCTCCTCGGTCGAGCTGACCAAGGCGTTCGTCGGCGCGGTCGAGGCCGCCCGGCCGCTCAACGCGTACGTCACCGAGACGCCGGAGCGCGCGCTCGCGATGGCGGCGGCGTCGGATGCGCGTATCGCCAAAGGCGAGGGCGGGCTGCTGGAAGGGCTGCCGATCGCGATCAAGGATCTGTTCTGCACCAAGGGCGTGCGCACCACGGCGGGCAGCAACATCCTGTCGAACTTCGTGCCGCCTTATGAATCCACCGTGTCGCAGAACCTGTGGGACGCGGGCGCGGTGATGCTCGGCAAGACCAACATGGACGAGTTCGCGATGGGCTCGTCGAACGAGACTAGCCATTTCGGCCCGGTGTTCAATCCGTGGCGCTCGCGCGGCTCGAACGCGAAGCTCGTGCCCGGCGGCTCGTCGGGCGGCTCGGCGGCGGCGGTGGCGGCGAACACCTGCCTGGCCGCGACGGGCACCGACACCGGCGGCTCGATCCGCCAGCCGGCCGCGGTGGCGGGCATCGTGGGCCTGAAGCCGACTTACGGCCGCTGCTCGCGCTACGGCATCGTCGCGTTCGCCTCGTCGCTCGACCAGGCCGGGCCGATGACGCGGACGGTGCGCGATGCGGCGATCTTCCTGCGCGCGATGGCGAGCGTCGATCCGCGCGACTCCACCAGCGTCGACGCGCCGGTGCCGGACTATGAGGCCGACCTCGAGAAGGGCGTGAAGGGGCTTCGCGTCGGCATCCCCAAGGAATATCGCATCGACGGCGCGCCGCCGGAGATCGACGCGCTCTGGGCCGAGGGCGTGGAATGGCTGGAGAAGCAGGGCGCCGAGATCGTCGACGTCTCGCTGCCGCACACCAAATACGCGCTGCCCACCTATTATATCGTGGCGCCGGCCGAAGCCTCGTCGAACCTGGCGCGCTATGACGGCGTGCGCTTCGGACACCGCGCGGACGGCGCGCGCGACATCACCGACCTCTATGAGAAGAGCCGCGCCGAGGGCTTCGGCAAGGAGGTCCAGCGCCGCATCCTGATCGGCACCTATGTGCTGTCCTCGGGTTACTACGACGCCTATTACCTGCGCGCCCAGCGCCTGCGCACCTTGATCGCCCGGGATTTCACGGAAGCCTATAAGAAGTGCGACGTGCTCTTGACCCCGGCGACGCCAGGCCCGGCGTTTGCGGTCGGCGAAAAGACGGCCGATCCGGTGTCGATGTACCTGAACGACGTCTTCACGGTGACGGTGAACCTGGCGGGCCTGCCGGCCATCGCGGTGCCGGCGGGATTGACGGCCGACGGGCTGCCGCTCGGCCTTCAGGTCATCGGCCGCGCGTTCGACGAGGCGACGGTGCTCAGGGTCGGCCGCGCCATCGAGGTCGCCGCGGATTTCAACGCCAGGCCGGCGGAATGGTGGAGGGCGGCATGAGCGTGGAGCCCAAGACGATCAAGGGACAGACGATCAAAGGCCAGTCGGGCGATTGGGAGATCGTCATCGGCATGGAGGTCCATGCCCAGGTGCTCTCCAACGCCAAGCTGTTCTCGGGCGCCCCGACCGCGTTCGGGGCCGAGCCCAACAGCCAGGTCAGCTTCATCGATGCCGGCATGCCGGGCATGCTGCCGGTGATCAACCGTAAATGCGTCGAGCAGGCGGTGCGCACGGGGCTGGGCCTGCGCGCGCAGATCAACCATCGCTCGATCTTCGACCGGAAGAACTATTTCTATCCCGACCTGCCGACCGGCTATCAGATATCGCAGTACAAGAGCCCGATCGTCGGCGAAGGCGAGGTGATGATCGACCTCGCCGGCGGCGAGACGGTGCGCGTCGGCATCGAGCGGCTGCATCTCGAGCAGGACGCGGGCAAGATGCTGCACGACCAGCATCCCGATCAGTCCTATGTCGACCTCAACCGCGCGGGCGTGGCGCTGATGGAGATCGTCACCAAGCCGCATATGCGCTCCAGCGAGCAGGCGGCGGCGTTCCTGCGCAAGCTGCGCGCCATCGTGCGCTATCTCGGCACCTGCGACGGCAACATGGACGAAGGCTCGATGCGCGCCGACGTGAACGTGTCGGTCTGCCCGGTGGGCGGCTACGACAAGTTCCGCGCCACGGGCAGCTTCGAGCATCTGGGCACGCGCTGCGAGATCAAGAACGTCAATTCGATGCGCTTCATCGCCCAGGCGGTGGAGTACGAGGCGCGCCGCCAGGTCGACATCCTCGAGAACGGCGGGACCATCAAGCAGGAAACCCGCCTGTTCGATTCCCGCCAGGGCGAGACGCGCTCGATGCGCTCGAAGGAAGAGGCGCACGACTACCGCTACTTCCCCGACCCCGACCTCTTGCCGCTCGTCCTCGACGCGGCCTGGGTGAAGGAGATCGAGGCGTCGCTGCCCGAGCTGCCCGACGAGAAGAAGGCGCGCTTCGTGGGGCTGGGGCTGTCGGCCTATGACGCCTCGGTGCTCGTCGCCGAGCGCGAGACCGCGGACTATTTCGAGGCGATGCTCGCCGACGGCGCCGAAGCAAAGGCCGCCGCCAACTGGCTGAACAACGAGTATTTCGGCCGGCTCAACAAGGCGGGGCTGACGCTCGCCGAAGGTCCGATCTCGCCCGCGGCCAACAGCGCCATCGTGCAGATGGTCGCCGCCAACGTCATCAGCGGGAAGA
Source organism: Rhizomicrobium sp. (assembly GCA_035549495.1). Lineage (GTDB taxonomy): Bacteria > Pseudomonadota > Alphaproteobacteria > Micropepsales > Micropepsaceae > Rhizomicrobium. The sequence continues at coordinate 190,562 of DASZQV010000027.1, forward strand.
TCGCCAAGGATCTCTGCGACATCGTGTGGAGCGAAGGCGGCGATCCGCGCGCGATCGTGGAGAGCCGCGGCCTCAAGCAGGTGACCGATACCGGCGCGATCGAGAAGGCGGTCGACGCGGTGATCGCGGCGAACCCCGACAAGGTCGAAGAGGTGAAAGCGAAGCCGAAGCTCGCCGCGTGGTTCGTCGGTCAGGTGATGAAGCAGACCGGCGGAAAAGCGAATCCGCAGGCCGTCAACGCGATCCTCAAAGCGCGACTCGGTTTGCCCGAAGAGGGGTGATTCGCGCATTTGCAGGAATTTCGGACCGGCGCAAGTTAAATCGCCCGAAAATCGTCCGTATGCTGACGAATGCGTAAAATGCCCGGTTTATAAGGGTTATATGACATTGCGCGAAACTGCTCGCGGGGCGTCCAACGCGCAACTATTGCAAAGTTCCGTGCAAGTCACTCATATTGTTCGCGTTTTGGGGGGCGCGATTCGCGACACCCGAACGAGCGATAAGAGGAGTCGTTTCACATGCCAATGACTGCGAAGAAGAAAGCCAAGAAGAAGGCCCCCGCGAAGAAGAAGGCCAAGAAGGCGAAGAAGAAGCGGAAATAAGCCATCGTCGGCTTAGGCCGACATGGTGTCACGGTTCTCCCCGTTTCGAACGTCAGGAGCAACCAGTGATCAAGGCGATGGCCGCGACCCCGGATGCGCAAGCGTCCTACGGGTGTCGCGGCCAAGCCGTTTCTGGGCTATAGGTCGGGCGGAAAATCTCGAAAGATCCGTCGTGGCGAAGAAAGCCAAAGCCAAGCCCGCCAAGAAGCCCGTCAAGAAGTCCGCGACCGCGAAGAAGACCGTGAAGAAGGCGGCGGCGAAGAAAGTCTCCCCCAGGAAAGCTCCCGCACCGAAGAAGGCCGCCGCGCCCGCGCCGGCGCAGCAACCGATCCGGCTCTATTACTGGCCGACGCCGAACGGCTGGAAGATCTCCATCATGCTGGAGGAGTGCGCGCTGCCTTACACGATGGTGCCGGTGAACATCGGCCGGGGCGAGCAGTTCGAGGCCGGGTTCCTGGCGATCTCGCCCAACAACCGCATGCCCGCGATCGTCGATCCCGACGGCCCGGACGGAAAGCCGATCTCGGTCTTCGAATCCGGCGCGATCCTGCAATATTTCGGCCGCAAGACGGGGATGTTCTATCCGAGCGACGAGCGCGTCCGCGTCGCCGTCGACGAGTGGCTGTTCTGGCAGATGGCAGGGCTGGGCCCGATGACCGGCCAGGCCAACCACTTCCTCAACTACGCCAAGGACGGCAACGACTACGCCCGCAAGCGCTACACCGACGAGGTGCACCGCCTGATCGGCGTGATGAACAAGCGGCTGGGCGAGGTCGAGTATCTCGCCGGCGAATACTCCATCGCCGACATGGCGTGCTGGGGCTGGGTGATCGCCGCCTCGCGCATGGTCGATCTGGGCGTCGAGTTCCCGTTCGTGAAGCGCTGGCGCGACGCGATCGGCGCGCGGCCCGCCGTCGATCGCGGCTTCAAGCTCGGCCGCGAATTGCGCGAGCAGCAGAACAACGATCCCAAGGCGCAGGAAGAGGCGCGCAGGATCCTGTTCGGACAGCGCGCTCGTCCCTAAGGAATTCCGTAAAAAAGGGATTAACCTTTTAACCGCGTCAACGTTTAGAGGCGTTAACTGCCCTTTAGCTTCTTCGGTCTCACCATCGCGCTCGCGCGCAAAAAGCGCGTGAAGCGAGTGGGGAAGTTGCGATGGCGTGCATAGATGTGGATGCGCTGGCGCAGTACGAGAACGACGCTAAGTCGGGACGCGCGGACGCACTGTACAATCTGGGTCTGGCTTATTCGACGGGACAGGGCGTGGGGGTGGATTTTATCGCCGCGCACAAATGGTTCAACCTCGCGGCGCTTCGCGGCGTCGAGGAAGCCAAGCGCTGGCGGGCGCAGATCTCCGGCGAGATGGACAACGCGCAGATCGCCGAGGCGCAACGCCTCGCGCGCGAGTGGCTGAACATCTTCCGGGTCTGATTGTCGGCGCGCAATTTTTCGGGCGCTGCCCGATTGCGCTTGCTCAGCTCGCCGATTTCGGCTTGGGCGTCGGCACGGGCACCTGCGCGGGTGCCTGCGGCGGCGGCGTGTAGACGAGCACCTTCGCCGGCGGCGGATTGGGCATGTAGAGATCGCTCATGATCCGCAAGGGCTGATCGCGGCCGGCGAGGCGGTTCCTATAGATCTGCGTGTTTTCCAGCACCCGCATCACGTAGTTGCGCGTCTCGTTGAACGGGATCAGCTCGATCCAGTCGATCGGGTCCGACGCCGGGCTCCTCGGATCGCCGTTGTTGTTGAGCCATTTGCGCGCGTTGGTCGGCCCCGCATTGTAGGCGGCCGCCGCGATCACCAGCGAGCCGCTCCAATCGTTCATGTTGTCGCCGAACTCGGCCATGCCGAGCTGCATGTTGTAGCTCGGATCGCTGACCAGATCGTTCGGGCGATAGGGAATGCCGGCCAGCGCCGCCGAATGCTTCGCCGTCGCCGGCATGATCTGCATGATGCCGCGCGCGCCGGGGCCGCTGACGGCTGCCGGATCGAACTCGGTCTCCTGGCGGATCAGGCCGAGGACGACGGCGTTCTCCGGCCCCGTGCCGGGCCCGCGATAGACGGGCACCGGAATGGTCGGATGGGTGAAGGGCAGATAGAGGATGCCCGCATAGCTCGCCTGCTTGGCGACGCGCAGCGCCACCTCACGGAAGCCCATGTCGGTCAGCGCCTGGCAGAGCAGCGCGGTGTGCTGCGCGTCCGGGTTCTCGTCCTCATAGCGCAGCGCGAAGGTGCGCAAGAGGCTCACCTGGCCGAGATCGGCGAGCACGCGCATCGCATGCAGCATGTCTTCCTGCTCGAACGCCGCCTTGCCCGACTGGGTGTCGAGCGGCGTATCGACGATGTGCAATGTCGGCGTGGCGTCGATGCGCGCCAGCGCGACTTGGCCGTAGAAGGTCGTCGGCGTCTTGGCGGCGAGGTGGTACTGCTCCCAGGCGTTCGCGTTGTCGCCCATCGCCTCGTAAGCGCGGCCCTCCCAGTAATGCGCGCGCGCCAGGCTGATCGGCCGCGACACGCCGGCCTCGAGCTTGCGGAAATGCGGCATCGCGGATTTCGGCTCTTTCAGGAAGCGCAGCGCGATCCAGCCGGCCATGAACTCGGCTTCCGAGAACTCGTCGCCGGGTTGGAAGTTGGTGGCGTCGACGAGGCGATAGGCGGTGCGGTAGTCCTGCGACTTGAGCGCCTCGCGCGCCAGGATGTTGGCCTCGAGCCAAAGCTTCGCCGGATGGCTGCGGTCGTTGCTCAGGCTCATCGACCGGAGCAGCAGCGCCTCGGCCTGATTGTAGTTCTGCGCGCGCCGCGCCGCGCGGGCGCGGTCGAAGAGCAGGTCGGGGTCGTCGGCGGCCAGCAGCGACGCCTGCGCTTCGCCGGCAGACGGGTTGGAGCGCAGCATCAGCCGCGCATTGGCGATCTGCTGCGCCTCGTTGGTCACGCGCGCGATCTGGCGCTTGGCGCTGCCGGTGTCGTCGCGCCAGAGCAGATTGTTCAGCCGCTGGCGGTCGGTCTCCGGCGTGAACAATCCGCCGTCCTTCAAGACGATGGAGAGTTCCTGGTCCGGCTCGAAGCTGTTCTTGATCCAGGCGTCGCGGATGAGATCGCGCCCCTGCGCGGTCTTGCCGGTCGCGATCAGCGCTTCGCCCAGGCGTACCTTGCCGATGCCGCTCGCAGGCGCGCGCGTGCCGAACCAAGCCACGACCTGGCTGGGCGTCATGTTGAGGTCGAGCGCCGCTTCGGCGCGCGCATAGAGCGTGTCGCGCCCGGGCCAGTCGGGGTTGGCTTTGAGGAAGGCGTTGATCTCGTCGAAGCTCGCGCCGCTGTTCTTGTCGAGGAGATAGCGCCAGTCGATCAGCCTTTTGGCGGCGCCGTCGCGGCCTTGCCCGGCGAGCGCGCGGGCGGCCAGCCAGTCGCCGCGGTCGGCGGCGTCGAAGGCGCGGGAATAGAGGTCGTGGTCGGCGGCGCTGAAGAAGTGGAGGCGGCCGGCATGGCGCTCGCCGCTGACCTGGAGCCCGTTGTCCGCCCCGTCATAGTCCTGGATGGGCTGCATCATGATGACGCTGCCCTGCTGGGTGAGACCCGCGGGCAGGTTCTGCGCGGCGACGGCGGCGGCGCCCGCGAGAAGCGCCGCCAGGGCGAGAAAGGCGCGGCTTCGGCTCATCGTCCGAGCTTAAACATGGCCCGGGGGCCTGCGCCAGAACGCCGTTTCAGCCTTTGCGCGCATTTCGTCGCGGCCGCGGCAGAAGCTCGCCGCCGCAGGTCGGACAGCGCCCGGCCATCGCGGTCACACAGTCCGCGCAATAGGTGCATTCATAAGAGCAGATCCGGGCTCGGTCGCTCTCATGGGGAAGCGGCGCATGGCAGCGCTCGCATTCCGGTCTCATTTCGAGGCTCATACTTGCTACCTTTGTCGTGTGGCCTGTACTTTGGCCGCGATATCTAGTGGAAAAGCTTTGAATGTCCTCCGTCCGCGAACGCATAAGAGGGTCGATCCCCGCGCTGATCACGCCGATGAAGGACGGCAAGGTCGACGAAGCGGCGCTGCGCAAGCTTGTCCACTGGCAGATCGAGCAGGGCAGCCATGGGCTCGTCCCCTGCGGCACCACGGGCGAATCGCCGACCCTGAGCGACGACGAGGTCCGCCGCGTGGTCGAGATCTGCGTCGAGGAGGCCAAAGGCCGCGTGCCGGTGATCGGCGGCGCGGGCGCGAATTCCACCGCCCATGCCATCGCGCTGACCCGGATCGTCAAGGAGGCCGGCGCCGACGCCGCGCTGTCGGTCACGGGCTATTACAACAAGCCGTCGCAGGAAGGCCTCTACGCCCATTACGCGGCCATCGCCGACGCCGTCGACATCCCGCTGATCGTCTACAACATCCCGGGCCGCGCCATCGTGGAGATCACGGTCGAGACCATGAGCCGACTGGCGCGGCTCAAATCGGTGATCGGCGTCAAGGACGCGACCGCGAACCTGGCGCGCCCGATCCGCGAGCGCATCGCCTGCGGCCGCGAGTGGCGCATGCTCTCGGGCGAGGACTCGACCACGCTGGGCTACATGGTCCAGGGCGGGCATGGCTGCATCTCGGTCACGGCCAATATCGCGCCGCGCCTCTGCGCCGATTTCCAGGAAGCCTGCCTGCAGGGCGCCTACGAGACAGCGCTGGCGCTGCAGGAGCGGCTGATGCCGCTGCACGACGCGATGTTCGTGGAGCCGAGCCCGGCGCCGGTGAAATACGCGGCCTCGCTGCTCGGCATCGCGCGCGACGAGGTGCGCCTGCCGCTTGTCAAGGCAAGCGATGCGGCGCGCGTGCGCGTGCGCGAGGCGATGGCGTCGGCCGGTTTGCCAATCTGATGATCCAAGACTCCTGATGGCAAAAAAAGCCGATCCCGAAAAGAAGGTTGTCGCCGACAACCGCAAGGCCCGCTTCTCCTATTCCATCGAGGACACGCTGGAGGCGGGGCTGATGCTGTTCGGCTCCGAGGTCAAGTCGCTGCGCACCGGCCGCGCGACCATCGCGGAATCCTATGCGCAGGCCAAGGACGGCGAGATCGTCCTGATCAACTCCTATATCCCCGAATACACACAGGCGAGCCGCTTCAACCATGAGCCGCGACGGCCGCGGAAGCTGCTCGTGCACAAGCGCGAGATCGCCAAGCTCAGCCAGGCCGTGCAGCGCGAAGGCATGACCTTGGTGCCGCTGCGCCTCTATTTCACGCCCAAGGGCATCGCCAAGATCGAGCTCGGCCTCGCCAAGGGCAAGAAGATCCACGACAAGCGCGAGACCGAGAAGAAGCGCGACTGGCAGCGCGACAAGGCGCGGCTGATGCGCAACAAGGGCTAAGCGATCCGCTTGGCCATGAGGATGTCGGGCTTGCCGGGGCCGTTGGCGTCGGGGATGGCGCCGATCACCTGCCAGCCGAGCTTCATGTAGAACGCCAGCGGATGGCCGGTCGTGACCGTCGCGCCGGCGAGCTTCGCGAGCAGCCCGTCGAACAGGTCGGTGCCGGAGAGATTGGTGCCGCCGAAATCGTCGTCGGTGCCGAGATAGAGCGTCAGCACGCCCTGCGCCGCGGCATAGCGCTCGAGGTGCCCGCACAAGGCGCGACCGATGCCGTCCCGCCGGCGCTCCGGCGCCACGACCAGCGGATGCAGCTCCCACGCATGGTCGTAGACCTTGATCGCGCCGACCCAGCCCACGACCTCGGCGCTATCGAGCGCTGCGAAGGCGAGGCGCGCGCCGCCATCGAAGCGCGCGACCTCTTCGCGGGCTTCGGGCAGCGAATAGCCGCTTTCCATATGGGCGAGCGCGCGATGCAGGATGCCCGCGGCCTGTTCGCGCTGGAACGCCTCGAGCGTATCGAAGGGGACGATCATATCTGCGGCATCGCGGCGATCTTGGCCTGCTTCACCACGGCGTCGAACATCGCGTCGGTGAGCACGCCGGTGTTGGTGTTGTAGCGGCTGCAATGATAGCTCGAGACCAATGTCAGCGCGCCCGTCTCATAGACCGCGCCGTGCTTGAAGGGGTGTTGCGATTTGCGCAGGCCCAGCGCGTCGCAGACGCTGTCATGCGCGATCTTGCCCAGCGCGAGGATCGCGCGCAGATGCGGCAGGGCTGCGATCTGTGCGACGAGGAACTGGCGGCAAGTCTTGATCTCGGCGGGCAGCGGCTTGTTCTCGGGCGGCACGCAGCGCACCGCGTTGGCGATCGCGCAATCGACGAGCGCGAGCCCGTCATCGGCGCGCTCCAGATAGTTCCCGCGCGCCAGCCCGTGCTTCTGCAAGGTCGCGTAGAGCAGGTCGCCCGCCCAGTCGCCGGTGAAAGGCCGCCCGGTCTTGTTGGCGCCATGCAGCCCGGGCGCGAGGCCGACGATCAGCAGGCGCGCATTGGGACCTACAAAGCTCGGCACCGGATCGTTGAAATAGTCCGGATAGGCCTTGCGGTTCTCCGCGCGGAACCCAGCCAGCCTGGGGCAGAGCGGACAGTCGCGCGGCGGCTCGGCCGTCGTCACGCGCTGTCAGGCGCTTTGAGCGTAGGCCGCCTGGTGCGCGGTGCGCGGCCCGCCCTCGCGCATGATCATCGGCTTCAGCTCGTCGAGCTCGATGAAATTGTCGGCCTGGCGGCGCAGATCGTCGGAGACCATCGGCGGCTGGGTGCGGATCGTCGAGACCACGCTGACGCGGCGGCCCTTGCGCTGCGCCGCCTCCACCAGGCGGCGGAAATCGCCGTCGCCGGAGAAGATGACGATGTGGTCGACCTGGTCGGCCATCTCCATCACGTCGATGGCGAGCTCGATGTCCATGTTGCCCTTCACGCGACGCCGGCCCTGCGCGTCGGTGAATTCCTTGAGCGGCTTGGTCACCACCGCGAACCCGTTGTAGTCGAGCCAGTCGACGAGGGGGCGCAGCGGCGAGAATTCCTGGTCTTCGGCGACCGCGGTATAATAGAACGCGCGCACGAGGATTCCCTTGCGTGCGAAGAGTTCCAGCAATCTTTTGTAGTCGATGTCGAACTGAAGGCCTTTCGCCGCGCCATAAAGGTTGGCACCGTCGATGAAAATGGCGAGTTTTTCCTGCGGATAGAAAAGCATAATGACCTCCATCAAACACTATGGCCGACCGGGCAAATCCCCCCCGACGCCCAATGTCCTTTCTAGCCAAACGCGCGTGAGGCGCAAGTCGCTTCAACGCCATTTTTCGCAAGCGGAGCAACGCACGTCATGATTGTCGTGGCGCTCGGGGCCAATCTCGCGTCGGAAGCAGGGCAGCCGCGCGAAACGCTTCTGGCGGCGCTCGATGCGCTTGACAAGAAAGACGTGCGGATCGTGGCCGTCTCGCCGTTCTATCGTTCGCAGGCCTGGCCCGATCCGAGCGATCCGGACTATGTCAACGCCGTCGCCATCGTCGCGACGGAACTCGGACCGCGCGAGCTCCTCGCCGAGCTCGAACGAACGGAAACGCGCTTCGGGCGAAAACGTTCCGCGAAGAACGCGCCGCGCACGCTCGATCTCGACATCGTCGATTATGACGGCCGGGTCGAGAAGGGCACGCCCGTGCTGCCGCATCCCCGGATGCGCTCGCGGGCCTTCGTGCTGGTGCCGCTCGCCGATATCGCGCCGGGGTGGCGTCACCCGATCTCCGGCGACACGGTCGAGCAGCTGATCGCCGCGCTGCCCGAGGGCACGAGCGGCCTTACGCGGCTGTAACGTGCTAGTTGGCGCGCCATGCAAAATCCTAGGACGCGCTTCGCGCTTTGTTGATGGCAAATGACGAACGCGTGAAGGGACGCGCACGCGCGAACACCGTTAGCATCGCCGTGTCGGCCTTTTGGGGAATGTCGGCATGGTTTCGTCCAGGACTGTCCTGGCAAAACGAATGCTATTGGGCGACGGCGTCGCGCAGGAGCCCAAGCGAGGCGCGGCGCTGGTTATGGAAGCTGCGGACGAGGGCGATCCCGAGGCGCTCTCTCTGCTGGCGACCCTGACGGCAGCCGGTGTATGGGGCGTCGGCCAGAGCTGGCCGCGCGCGCTGGACCTGCTTGCGCGGGCGGCAGCGCTCGGCTCGGTGGACGCGGCGGCGCAGCTCGGCTTCATCGGCGAGAGCCCGGAGCGCTTCGTCGCGTTCGAGCCGCCGGTGAAGGTCTGCGAGTCGCCGCAGGTGTGGACGGCGGAGCGCTTCGTCGATCCCGCGCTATGCGCCTGGCTGGTTGCGCAGGGCGCGGGCAAGTTCAAGCCGGCGCTGATGCGCGAAGCCTCGACCGGCAATTCGGCGGCGCTGGCGAGCCGGACCTGCAGCGATTTCGTCTTCGACATCCTGGCCGGCGGCGTCGCGATGCTGCTGCTGCGCATCAAGATCGCGCGCGCGACCGGCATCCCGCCGCCGCACATGGAGCCGCCGCAGATCTTCCACTATGCGGTCGGCGAGGAGATCAAGCCGCATTACGACTTCCTGTTCGACGGCCGCAACGCCTATGGCCGCGACGGCACCTATCGCGGCGACCGGCTGGTGACGTTCCTGCTCTACCTGAACGAGGGCTATGGCGGCGGCGAGCTGGAATTCGTCAAGGCCGGCTACCGCTACAAGGGCCGCGCGGGCGACGGCATCTTCTTCGCCAGCCAGAAGGACGGCAAGCAGGACTGGCAGAGCCTGCACGCCGCGGCGCCGGTCACGAGCGGCGAGAAGTTCATCCTCTCGCAGTGGATCCACGACCGTCCGTTTGCGGCATAGACCAGCAAGCGAAGATCGTCCACACGCCGAGCACGAGCGTGGTCGCGTTGATGAAGACCTCGAACTTCATCGCGTCGTTGGTCGCGGCGAGCGCGTACATGTTGTTCTCGACGTCGAAGGTGATGTCCATCGCGGCGAGATAGATCAGCGCCGATCCTGCGAGCAGTCCGGCGCGCGCGCCCCATGGCTTGCCGCGCCACAGCCCGATGCCGGCCGCGAACATGCACAGCGCCATCCAGCCATCCGCAACCGGAAAGCTGGATTCGAACGCGGTGTACCAGCGTGCGTTGAGCACCATCACGTCGCCGCCGGTGAAATAGCTCCACCAGTAGAAGGCGGTGACGACGGCGCCCACGACCAGGAGCGCCGCGAGAATGCGATCTTTCATGACGATTTCCCCCCTTGCCGCCGGGGAGTATAGCATTGACTCGTGGTGCCGCGGTCCGGAGTGCCGCGCATGGGTCTGGAGGGGGGGACACGATGAAGAACGCGATCATGCCCGCTCTGTTCGCCGCGACGTTCGCGACGGGATCGACGAGAACAACATGACCTTCAGCCTGTACCTTCGGGGCGGCCTCGCCTCGAGCTTCCACAAGCTCGCGGACGGCAAGCTCCTTCCGGGCGATCCTGTCGCGCCGCCGGGACGGCCGGCGCTCCGGCCGGCCGCGGGGCGGTGATCAGGGCTTGCGGAACTTCAGCATGAACTGATCGGTCTTGCCGCGCACCGACGCGTCGAACACCGGCTTGGTGTGGTCGTCGCCGGTGCGGTGCAGGGCGGCGCTTTCGGCGACGAGGGTGAAGCCGGCCGCGGTCACTTCCTTGACGACCGTGTCCTTCTCGATGCGATGCAGCTTGGCGATCGCCGCGTCGTCCGTGCCCGCATTGGCGACGTGGTCGACGATGAAATAGGTGCCGCCGGGCTTGAGCGACTCGAAGACGTGCTTGTTGAATGCGGCCATGTCGACCTTGCCGTACTCGGCGACATGCAGGTCGTGGTAGTTGAGCGTCGTCCAGAACACATCGACCGGTTCGGGCAGGTTGAACGCGCCGAAGCCCGACGCGTCGAACTTGACGTTCTCGCGGCCCTTCTCGCTCAGCACGGCCTTGGTGGCGTCGATGTTCTGCTGGCCCCAGCGCGTGGTCTCGAGCGCATAGACCTTGCCCTTCGGCCCCACCACGTCGCTCAGCATGCGCGTGTAGTAGCCGCCGCCCGGCAGGAACTCGCCGACCACGTCGCCGCCCTTCACGCCCGAGAACACCAGGGTCTTGTAGGGCAGGCGGTGCGCGTCCGCGGCGCGGTCGGCGGCCGGGCGTGACGGGTCGGAGATCGCCTGGCCGACGGCCTCGGGCGAGGCGGGCGCGAGCGTGACGGCGCTGGCCGCGAGCGCAGCCGCGGCGAGGGCAAGGCGGAGTTTCATCGTGATCCCCAAAAAGGCGAGTTGGCGGCGCGAGCTTACGGACGCTGCGCGGGCCGCCGAAGTCACTTTCCCGTGACGCGCCGCCTTACAAAAGCCGGCGCCTGAGCCTATCTATAGGGCGAACTCTCCGGGAGGCCTCCGTGCCGGATATCCTGCTGATCGTTCTCGCCATCCTGTTCATCGTCGCGCTCACCAGCTTCCGCATCGCCCAGCAATACGAGCGCGCGCTGGTGTTTCGCTTCGGCCGCTACATCGCGCTGCGCGGGCCGGGGCTGTTCTGGATGCTCCCGCTCGGCATCGACCGCGCGGTCAAGGTCGACATGCGCGTCTTCACCGACGGCGTCGAGCAGCAGGAGGCGATGACGCGCGACAACGTCCCGGTGAAGGCCAACGCCGTCATCTGGTACCGCATCGTCAAGCCCGACCTCGCCATCATCGAGGTGCAGAACGTGCGCATGGCGGTGATCCAGGTCGCGCTGACCACCTTGCGCAACATCGTGGGCCAGCACTCGCTCGACGACGTGCTCAAGGAGCGCGAGAAGCTCTCCGGCCTGATCAAGGACCGCGTCGACCAGGTGACCGAAGCCTGGGGCGTCGAGATCCAGAACGTCGAGATGAAGAACGTCGAGATCCCCGCCTCGATGCAGCGCGCCATGGCGCAGGAAGCCGAGGCGCTGCGCGAGAAGCGCGCGCGCATCATCAAGGCCGAAGCGGAGCTGGATGCCGCGCGAAAGCTGCGCGAAGCGGCGGACGAGATCATGAAGACGCCGGCCTCGCTCGAGCTGCGCCGCATGCAGATGCTGACCGAGATCGGCGCCGAGCAGAACACCATGACCGTGGTGATGATGCCGAGCGAGTTCGTCTCCGCCGCGCGCGCCTTCGCCGAAGGGACGCCGGTGCTGCCCAAGGAGAGCGTGTAAACGAAAAGCGCGGTGGGGTGGGGACCTCCGCGCTCTTCGCTCTCGGCCGATGTCAGGAGACGTCAGTGGCTGCGATAGTCCTGCACATGCGTCGCGCGCAGGCCGTCGAGGCCGTGGCGGGCGATGGCGTGCTGCCAGGAGAGATATTCCTCGAGCGACAGTCTGTAGCGCTCGCAGGCCTCGTCGAGGCTGAGCAGGCCGCCTTGCACCGCGGCGACGACTTCCGCCTTGCGGCGCGTCACCCAGCGCGTCGTGTCCGGCTTGGGCAGATCGGCGAGGGTCAGGGTCCGGCCGTCGGGTCCCAGCACGCTGTCGCTGTTGATTCTTCCATCAGGTCCCATTGTGCAACAGTCCTTGTCATTCCCGCTGTGTGTTGTCCCTCGGGAGAAAGAACTTCCGGGTCCGCAAATCGTTTCCGCGAAAATACGCGCGCCTTCGCATCTGGCTAGCCGCCGGTAAATCGCGCGCGGCGAATTCGATTACAAATTTAACGTTTGCGGCGAAGCGGCCGCATTGTGCGGGCTTGGGATCGCCGCTAATGAGGCGCGGCCGGTCGAAAGTCTCTGTCATGAAGGATTTCGCGCCCTATATCGCGCCGCTCATCATCGTGCTGCTGGTCGGAAGGCGCGTGCTCAAGGCGCAAACGGCGCAGCGGGTCCGGCCGGGACGGCTGTGGATCGCGCCGGCCTATCTGGCCGTGCTCATGGCGCTGGTCATGTGGCACACGCCGGTGCCCGGCCCGCTCGAGATCGCGATCTTCGCCGCTGCCGTGCTGATCGGGCTGGGCGTCGGCTACATGCGCGCGCTGCACCAGGAGTTCTCGATCGAGCCCGAGACCGGCAACGTGATGAGCAAAGCCTCGCCGGTCGGCTCGATCCTGTTCATCGCCATCTTCCTGGTGCGCTTCGGCCTGAACATGTGGATGAACGGCGGCGCGGGGCCGGACATGGCGCACCCGCCGAGCCCGAAGCTGTTCCTCTACACCGACGCGATGCTGTTCTTTGCGTTTGCGATGGTCAGCGCGACGGCCTGGGAAGTGTGGCGCCGGACCCGGCCGCTGATCGCCGAGCACAAGACGTTGCAGCCGCCTTCGGCCTGACCCTTGTTCCGCCACAAGGTTTTGTATAGTGTCCGCGCCCCTGAGAGTGTTCGGCGCGGGAATCGATTGACCTTCTCCCGCTAACCCCCTGAAATTCAAGGAATCCCATGGCCCGCGTGACCGTCGAAGATTGCGTCGACAAGGTTCCCAACCGCTTCGATCTGGTGCTGCTGTCCGGTTTCCGGGCGCGCCAGCTCTCCGGCGGCGCCGAGACCCTGGTCGACCGCGACCGCGACAAGAACCCCGTCGTGGCGCTGCGCGAGATCGCCGGCCGCGAGCTCAAGCCCGAGGACCTGAAGGAAGACTATATCCGCTCGCTGCAGAAGCACGCCGAGGTCGACGAGCCGGAGGAGGTCCGCGAGACATCCGACGACCGCGAGGATCCGGCGCATCGCCAGGTGACGGAAGAGGAGCTGCTGCGCGCGCTCACCTCCGAGGCCCAGCGTCGCGCCGAGCCGCAGCCCGAGCCGGAAGCCGACTACGAAGAATGATTTTCGGCCTTATGGAAAAGAGGGTGGTGCCGATGGCGCCGCCCTTTTTCTTTAGTGCTGACTCGGGAAGGCGCCGTCCGAGACGTTGATGCACCACAGCAGCTTGAAGCGATGGCCCTTGTCGTTCCGGTCCAGTGACGCCGGCGCCTTGCTGCGCAGGTCGGGCAGCGCGAACGTCGTCTTCTTGTCGCCGCCATATTCGAAGCCGAGCAGCGCGAACAGCGGCTTGTGGTCGTTGATCGTCAGCTCCGAGCCGTCCGCGAGCTTCCAGCCCTTGGGGCAGTAGGTTCCGGCGAAGGCGTGGACCTCGCCGATGAACACCTCGTTGTAGGCCGCGGCCGGCGCGAGCGAAGCGGTCAGGAATACTGCCGCAAGAACAAATTTGCGCATGTTCAATCTCCCAGATCGCGCGGCGGGTACATGGCGTTTTGGGTGCGGATGCACCAAAGGAGCTTGTCCGCGTCCTTGGCGCTCGGATCGGGCATCGTCGGCGGGTGGTCCTTCAGGTCGGGAAGCTGGAAATTGTACGGATAATCGCCGCCATATTCCGATCCAAGGACCGAGAACAGCGCGGTGTTCTGATGGATGCCCATCCGAACCCCCCAAGCCTGGCTCCAACCCTTGGGGCAGAACTTCAGCGCGAAGGGCACGACCTCGCCGTAATAATCGGCCGAAGCCGGTGCCGCGCCCGCCAGCAACAGCGCCGCCGCGAGCAGCGCGCGTGTCACGGCTGCCTCGGAAAGGCGCCCTGGGTCGCGATGCACCAGGTGACCGGCTGCGGGCCGGGGCTGCCGGCATTGAGGTTCGGCAGCGCGAAATCGGTCTTGCCGTCGCCGCCATATTTGTTGCCGAGCAGGAAGAACAGCGCCTGGTTCTGGCTGACGGGCAGCACCGCGCCATTGGCCGGCGCCCAGCCCTGCGGGCAGAAGCTGCTGCCGAAAGGCGCGATCTGGCTGATATAAGCCATCTGCTGGGCCTTCGCGGCGACGGGCAGGACGGCCGCAGCCGGCGCCGCGGCGCAGAGAAGTTTGCGCATGGAATGCCCCTTTGCGGTTTGGTCCCGTCAAGATAGCAAAGACCGAGACTTAAATCTCGATGCGAATGTTGCGAAAGGCGGCGAAATCGCGCCGAATTCCTATATAATGTCGTGAACATGAGCGCTTCGGTCGAGCCCGGCACAACTATGGCGGGGGCACAGGGTGGGATTCACTCTGCGGTTCCCGATCCCGTGCGCGCGCCCGTCAAGCAGCGCCGGCTGATGCGCCAGACCGAGCTGGTCGACCGGGTCAAGGCCTACGACCCCGACGCCGACGAGGCCCTGCTCAACAAAGCCTATGTCTATGCCATGAAGGCGCATGGCAAGCAGTTCCGCGCCTCGGGCGATCCCTATTTCGTCCATCCGCTGGAGGTGGCGGCGATCCTGACCGATCTGAAGCTCGACGTGGCGACCATCGTCACGGCGCTGCTGCACGACACGATCGAGGACACGCTCGTCACCCTCGACGACATCAAGGAGAATTTCGGCGAAGAGATCGCCGGCCTCGTCGACGGCGTCACCAAGCTCTCGCAGCTCGAGCTCTTCAGCGAGCGCACCAAGCAGGCCGAGAATTTCCGCAAGCTGATGCTCGCGATGTCGAACGACATCCGCGTGCTGCTCGTCAAGCTCGCCGACCGGCTGCACAACATGCGCACCCTGGGCTTCATCCCCAAGCCCGAGAAACGCCGCCGCATCGCGCAGGAGACCGTCGACATCTATGCGCCGCTCGCGGGCCGCATCGGCATGCAGAACATGCGCGAGGAGCTCGAGGACCTGGCCTTCGCCGAGCTGCAGCCCGAGGCGCGCAACTCGATCATCACCCGCATCGAGCAGCTGGAGGACGTGCGCGTCGACCGCGTCGCGCGCATCGCCGACCAGCTCAAGCGCAAGCTCGCCGAGACGAACATCGACGCCTGGGTCAGCGGCCGCGCCAAGCGTCCGTACTCGATCTGGCGCAAGCTGAAGGACAAGCAGCTCAATTTCGAGCAGCTCTCGGACATATTGGGCTTCCGCATCATCGTGGCCACGACCGAGGACTGCTATCGCGCGCTCGGCGTGCTGCATACCAACTGGCAGATGGTGCCGGAGCGCTTCAAGGACTTCATCTCGACGCCGAAAGCCAACGGCTACCGCTCGATCCACACGACAGTGATCGGGCCGGAGCGCCAGCGGGTCGAGGTGCAGATCCGCACGCAGGAGATGCACGACATCGCCGAGCGCGGCGTCGCCGCCCATTGGCGCTATCGCGAGCATGTCGAGGCCAAGGACCGCAGCGAAGCGAGCGCGCTCGAATGGCTGCGCGACATGGTGGAGCTTCTGGAGCGCGGCGACAGCGCCGAGGAGTTCCTCGAGCATTCGCGCCTCAATATGTACCAGGACCAGGTGTTCTGCTTCACGCCGAAGGGCGACCTGATCTCGCTGCCCAGGGGCGCCACGCCGATCGACTTCGCCTATGCGGTGCACACCGATCTCGGCAATCATTGCGTCGGCGCCAAGATCAACGGCAAGCACGTGCCGCTGCACACGCCGCTGCGCAACGGCGACCAGGTCGACATCATCCGCACAAAGGAGCAGACGCCGTCTCCCTTGTGGGAGCAGTTCGTCGTGACGGGCCGGGCGCGGGCGGAGATCCGCCGCTTCCTGCGCCACGCCCAGCGCGACGAGCACGTGAAGATGGGCCGCAAGATCCTCGACAAGGTCTTCACCGACGAAGGCTTCGAGATGACCGACAAGGCGATCGGCGAGGTGGCGAAGAAGCTTCGCCTGGCCAAAGCCGACGACGTCTTCGCCGATATCGGCCGCGGCGAGCTGCGCGGGCACGAGGTGCTGGAAGCGGTGTTCCCCGAGCTCAAGCGCGATCCCGAGCGGCGCAAGCAAGCGGCCTTCGCCGAGCCCGGCATCAAGCGCAAGCCGATCTCGATCCGCGGCCTGAAGGAAGGCATCGCCTATCACCTCGGCCAGTGCTGCCATCCGCTGCCGGGCGACCGCATCGTCGGCGTGATGACGCCGGGCGAGGGCGTGGTGATCCACACCGTCGACTGCGAGGAGCTCGAGCGCGCCGAGACCGACATGAACGACTGGCTCGACGTCACCTGGGGCAATCACGCCGCCGAAGCGGGCCCCAGCGTCGCGCGCATCCTGGTGCGCACCAAGAACATGCCGGGATCGCTGGCCGCCGCCGCGACCGTGATCGGCAACAACGGCGGCAACATCTTCAATCTCAAGGTCGCCGCCCGCAATCCGCTGTTCTTCGAGTTCCTGATCGACATCGAGGTGCGCGACGTGGCGCATTTGCAGAACATCCTGGGCGCGCTACGCGTGAATGCGGCGGTCGAATCGGTCGACCGCGTTCGCGACAAGGAAATCGGCGCATGATCCTTCGAGTCTCGCTCCGCTCGCACCTCGGGATGACGCTGAGCTTGGGCGTCACCCTGAGGTGCGTTGCGCAGCAACGCCTCGAAGGGTGATAGCGAGGCTCAATGACATCTGAACAGGTTTTGGCGGAGTTCAAGAAGGCCGGCGCGCTTTTGGAGGGGCATTTCATCCTCTCGAGCGGGCTGCATTCGGATACCTTCCTGCAGAAGGCGCTCGTCTTCCAGGACGCCAAACGCACCGCGAAACTGTGCAAGGCGCTCGCGGCCAAGGTGCGCGAAGAGGTGAAGGCGAAATTCACCGCCATCGTCTCGCCGGCGGTGGGCGGCATCGTGCCGGGCTACGAGATGGGTCGCCAATTGGGCTTGCCCGCGATGTATGTCGAGCGCGTCGAGGGCAGGTTCCAGCTGCGCCGCAACTTCCAGCTCGAGAAGAACCAGCCGGTGCTCATGGTCGAGGACATCGTCTCGACCGGCGTGTCGTCGCGCGAATGTCTGGAGGCGATCCGCGAGGCCGGCGCCAAGCCCGTCGCCGCCGCGTGCCTGATCGACCGTTCCGGCGGCAAGGCGAAGGTCGGCGTGAAGCTGGTCGCGCTCGCCTCTATGAGGGTGCCGGCCTGGGAGGCCGACAAGCTGCCGCCGCATTTGCGCAATATCCCGGCGGTGAAGCCCGGCAGCAGAGGACTGGCTTGAGCAAGCTCCGTCTCGGCGTGAACATCGATCACGTGGCGACGATCCGCAACGCCCGCGGCGCGCCCTATCCCGATCCGACGCGCGCGGCCGAGCTCGCGGCGCAGGCGGGCGCCGACGGCATCACGGCGCATCTGCGCGAGGATCGCCGGCACATCTCCGATGCCGACATCGAACGCCTGGCGCACGAGATCGCGCTGCCGCTGAACCTGGAGATGGCAGCGACCGACGAGATGGTCGCGATCGCGCTCAAGCACAAGCCGCATGCCGTCTGCCTGGTGCCGGAGAAGCGCCAGGAAGTGACGACCGAAGGCGGCATCGACGCGGCGGGCCTGCACAACCAATTGTCGCCCGTCGTGCGCCGGCTGTCGGAGGCCGGCATCCGCGTGTCGCTGTTCGTCGATGCCGAGCCGCGCCAGATCGAGGCGGCGAAATCCTTGAGCGCGCCCGTGGTCGAGCTTTGCACCGGCGCCTATTGCGAGGCAGTGCTGGCAAACGACGCCGAGGCCACCGCACAGCATCTGGCGCGCGCGCAAGCGGCCGCGGCGCTGGCCGGCCGGCTGGGGCTCGAGGTCCATGCCGGCCACGGGCTCACCTACGACAATGTGAAGCCCATCGCCGCGATCCCCGAGATCCGCGAGCTCAACATCGGCCACTTCCTGGTCGGCGAGGCGATCTTCGTCGGGCTCGAAGCGTCGATCCGGCGCATGCGGGAACTGATGGACGCGGCGCGCGCATGATCCTCGGCATCGGCAACGACCTGATCGACATCCGCCGGGTGGAGAAGTCTCTTCTGCGCTTCGGCGACCGCTTCACCCTGCGCATCTTCACCGAGGTCGAGCGCGCCAAATCCGACCGCCGCGCCAACCGCGCCGCGTCCTATGCCAAGCGCTTCGCCGCCAAGGAGGCCTGCGCCAAGGCGCTGGGCACGGGGCTGAACCGCGGGGTGTTCTGGCGCGACATGGGGGTGGTCAATCTGCCGGGCGGAAAGCCCACCATGCGGCTGACCGGAGGTGCGCTCAAACGTCTCGAAGCGATCACGCCGCCGGGGCTTACGGCCTTGATCGAGCTTACGATCACCGACGATTTCCCGCTCGCCCAGGCGATCGTGATCATCCAGGCGGTTGATCCCAAGCTTGCGACACTTAAGTAAAGCGGGCGGATCGCCTTGACCTTCCGGGGCGGGTCCGCTTTTGTCCGGCCGCCATGGAAAACGAACCCCAGATTCCCGAGCCCAGCCTCTCCGCCGAGCCCGATCCCGATCCCGTGCCGGCCGTGCAGGCCCGAGCCGAGAGCGGACAGGCCGAGCCGTCCGGCGATCCGGCGATTCAGGCGCCCGCGGTGGAAGAGCCGGCCGTCGTCGACACCGAGCCCACCCCCCCCAGGAAATCCAAGAAGCCCGCCCAGCCGGAATCCTGGCTCGAGACCGTCAAGACGATCTTCTATGCGCTCCTGATCGCGCTGGTGATCCGCACCTTCTTCTTCCAGCCCTTCAACATCCCGTCGCAGTCGATGGAGAACACGCTGCTGGTCGGCGACTACCTCTTCGTCGAGAAGTTCGCCTACGGCTACAGCCGCTCGTCGTTCCCGTTCCGCGCCTGGCCCGTCGGCGACTTCCTGCACGGCCGGCTGTTCGGCTCGGACCCCACGCGCGGCGACGTCGTCGTGTTCAAGATGCCCAACGCCTCGTCGCCCGAATATCTCGAGGACTTCATCAAGCGCGTGGTCGGGCTTCCCGGCGACCGCATCCAGATGCTCGACGGCGTGCTCTACATCAACGGCAAGGCGGTGCCCAAGGTGCGCGCCGCCGACTATGTCGAGACCGACGAGTTCGGCATCGAGCATCACGTGCCGCGCTTCAAGGAGACCCTGCCCAACGGGGTGAGCTATTTCGTGCTCGACCGCATCCAGGACAGCAGCGAGGACAACACCCAGGTGTTCACCGTCCCGCCCGGGCATTACTTCATGATGGGCGACAACCGCGACAATTCCGACGACAGCCGCCTGGATGTGGGCTACGTTCCGGCCGAAAACCTCGTCGGCAAGGCCGTATTCAAATTCTTCTCGATCGATGACAGCGCCGTCTGGTACGAACCGTGGACCTGGCCCGGAGCGATCCGCTTCCGCCGCATGTTCACCCCCATCGACTGATCTCGAGACCCGGCTCGGGCATGTCTTCAAGGACCAGCGGTTGCTCGCGCGCGCGCTGATGCATTCGAGCGCCGACACGGCGCGCTCCAACGAGCGGCTGGAGTTCCTGGGCGACCGCGTGCTCGGGCTGGTCGCGGCCGAGAAGCTGCACGCGCTCTATCCCGGCGATACCGAAGGCGCGCTCGCGCTCAAGTTCAACGCGCTGGTGCGCCAGGACGCCTGCGCGCGCGCGGCCGAAGCGGCGGGGCTCGCCGATCATATCGTGCTCGCGAAATCGGAATCCGGCAGCGGCGGGCGCAAGAAGGCGCCGATCCTCGCCGGCGCCTGCGAAGCGGTGATCGCGGCGCTCTATCTCGACGGTGGACTGGACGCCGCGCGCGGCTTCATCGAGCGCTATTGGGACGAAGCGTTCGCGTCGCTCTCGGACGACATGCGCGATGCCAAGACGGCGCTGCAGGAATGGGCGCAGGCCCGCAAGAGCTCAGCCGTCTATAAGCTTGCCGGGCGCGAGGGTCCCGATCACGCGCCGCGCTTCAAGGTCGAGGTGAGCGTCGCCGGTTTCGGCGCGGCCATCGGCGAGGGCGGCTCCAAGCGCGAGGCGGAACAGGACGCAGCCAAGAAGATGATAGAGAGATTGGCATGACCACGCGCTGCGGCTTCGTCGCGATCATCGGCGCCCCCAATGCGGGCAAGTCGACGCTCGTCAACGCGCTGGTCGGCACCAAGATCGCCATCGTGAGCCCCAAAGTGCAGACCACGCGCATGCCCGTGCGCGGCGTCGCCATCCGCGGCGAGACCGAGATCGTCTTCGTCGACACGCCGGGCATCTTCAAGCCGCGCCGCAGGCTCGACCGCGCGATGGTGACCTCGGCCTGGACGGGCGCGAAGGATGCCGACGCCACGGTGGTGATCGTCGACGCCGCCGATCTCGCGGCCCAGCCCGAAGGCCTCGCCGCGCGCGACACGTTCGCGATCGTCGAGAAGCTGAAGGAGGGCGGCGCCAAGGCGGTGCTCGCGCTCAACAAGATCGACGGCATGAAGCGCACCGACCTGTTGCCGCTGATTGCGCGGCTGAACGACGAGAGCGTGTTCGGGCAGGTCTTCCTCATCTCCGCGCTCAAGGGCGACGGCGTCGAGGACCTGGCCCAGTGGTGCGCCGCGCGCATGCCCGAAGGGCCGTGGCTGTTCCCCGAGGACCAGGCCGGCGACATCACCTCGCGGCTGCTCGCATCCGAGATCACGCGCGAGAAGATCTATCTGCGCCTGCATGACGAGCTGCCTTATGCCTCCACCGTCGAGACCGAGAAGTGGGAAGAGCGCAAGGACGGCTCGGTCAAGATCGACCAGACGATCTATGTCCAGCGCGAAGGCCAGAAGGCGATCGTGCTGGGCAAGCAGGGCGCCACGATCAAGAAGATCGGAGAGCTCGCGCGCACCGAGCTGGAAGAGATCTTCGGCCGCCGCGTGCATCTCTTCCTGTTCGTGAAGGTGCGCGAGGACTGGGCGGAGAAGCGCGAGCACTATCTGGAGATGGGATTGGAATTTCCGGATGATTGACCTCCGGCTGTCATGGCTCGCGAAAGCGGGCCACCCAGGTGATCGTGGTCGATGGGTGGCCCGGTCAAGCTTGTCCTCCGGCCGCGCCTCGCGCGGACCGGGGGGCCGGGCCATGACAGTTTTTGTTTCGAGTTTCTAAGGTGGACTGGTCCGACGACGCCATCGTGCTGTCGGTGCGCGCGCTCGGCGAGAGCGGCGCGATCGTCGAGGCGCTCACGCGCGCGCATGGGCGGCATCTGGGCCTCGTGCGCGGCGGGGCCTCGCGCAAGATGAAGCCGGTGCTGCAGCCCGGCAACTCCATCGCCGTGCATTGGCGCGCGCGGCTGAGCGAGCATCTGGGCAGCTTTGCGGTCGAGCTCGCCAAGGCGCGCGCGGGCGGGCTGATGGACAATCGCGAAGCGTTGGCGGGCTTGAACGCCTTCGCCGCCGTCGCGAGCGCGGCAATGCCCGAGCGCGAGGCGCATGCGCCGGTGTTCCTCGGCGCCGGGATCCTGCTCGATGCGATGAGCGAGGACGGCATCGACCATTGGGGCGCGCTCTATGTGCGCTGGGAGGCGGGGCTGCTCGACGCGCTGGGCTTCGGCCTCGACCTCGGCCATTGCGCGGCGACGGGGGCGACGGACGATCTGCTCTATGTCTCGCCGCGCTCGGGTCGCGCGGTATCGCGCGAGGGCGGGGCGGAGTACAAGGACAAGCTCTTCGCGCTGCCGGGTTTCCTGCTCGGCTCGCAGAACGCGGTGACCCGCGCCGACATCGCGGCGGGGCTGAAGCTGACCGGCTATTTCCTCAACGCGCGCGTCCTGGTGCCGCACGGCCGCGAGATGCCCGCGGCACGGGCGCGCCTCGAATCGGTTACATAGGGTCCCATGGCCGACATCAAAGACGACATCCGCACCGAAGAGCTGAGCAAGGCGCTGGCCGAGCGCTACCTGGCTTACGCGCTCTCCACCATCACCCAGCGCGCGCTGCCCGATGCGCGCGACGGCTTGAAGCCCGTGCATCGCCGTATCCTGTTCGGCATGCGCCGCCTGGGTCTCGGGCCCACGACGGCGCCCAAGAAGTCGGCCAAGGTCGTCGGCGACGTGATGGGCTCGTTCCATCCCCATGGCGACCAGGCGATCTACGACGCGCTCGTCCGCCTCGCGCAGGATTTCGCGGTGCGCTATCCGCTGGTCGAAGGCCAGGGCAATTTCGGCAATGTCGACGGCGATAACCCGGCCGCGATGCGTTACACCGAGAGCAAGCTCGCCGAAGCGGCGCAGGCGCTCCTCGACGGCCTCGACGAGAACGCGGTCGATTTCCGCCCCACCTATGACGGCGGCGACGAAGAGCCCATCGTCCTTCCCGCCGCCTTCCCGAACCTGCTCGCCAACGGCTCCAGCGGCATCGCAGTCGGCATGGCGACCTCGATCCCGCCGCACAATCTGGGCGAGCTCTGCGCCGCGCTCGTCCAGCTGATCGAGAACCCGAACATCCAGGACCGAACGCTCTTCAAGCATGTGCGCGGTCCCGACTTCCCGACCGGCGGCATCCTGATGGACGACGCCGCGACCATCGCCGAAGCCTACAAGACCGGTCGCGGCTCGTTCCGCCTGCGGGCGCGCTGGATGCGCGAGGACGGTCCGCGCGGCATGTACCAGATCGTCGTCACCGAGATTCCCTACCAGATCCAGAAATCCAAGCTGATCGCGCAGATCGCCGAATTGCTCGAACAGAAGAAGCTGCCGCTGCTCGACGACGTCCACGACGAATCCGCCGAAGACATTCGCGTCGTGCTGACGCCCAAGAGCCGCACCGTCGAGCCCGAATTGCTGATGGAACAGCTCTTCCGCCAGAGCGATCTCGAGACGCGCTTCCCGCTCAACATGAACGTGCTCGACAAGGGGTTGGTCCCGCGCGTCATGAGCCTGCGCGAGGTGCTGAGCGCGTTCATCGACCATCGCCGCGAGGTCCTGGAGCGGCGCTCGCGGCACCGGCTCGAGAAGATCGCCGTGCGGCTGGAGGTGCTCGACGGGTATCTCGCCGTCTATCTGAACCTCGACAAGGTGATCAAGATCATCCGCACCGAGGACGAGCCGAAGCCAAAATTGATGCAGGCGTTCAAGCTCACCGAGAACCAGGCCGACGCGATCCTCAACATGCGGCTCAGGTCTTTGCGCAAGCTCGAGGAGATGGAGATCCGGAAAGAACATTCCGATCTCGCCGCCGAGCAGAAGGACCTGAAGAAGCTTCTCGGCTCGCCCAAGCTGCAATCCGAGCGGCTGATCGCCGAGATCGGCGCGATCGATGCGAAGTTCGGGCTCAAGACCGTCATCGGCAAGCGCCGCACCGAGATCGCCGAAGCCAAGCTGCTCGCCAAGGTCGAGGCGATCTCGGAAGAGGTCGCGACGCTCGAAACCGCGGTCGAGAAAGAGCCGATCACCGTCGTGTGTTCGGAGAAGGGCTGGCTGCGCGCGTTCAAGGGCCATCAGGAGCCGTCCGACGCGGTCAAGTATCGCGAAGGCGACCGCGAGCGCTTCTGGGTGCATGCCGAAACGACCGACCGGCTGATGATGTTCTCGACCGACGGGCGGTTCTTCACGCTGGACTGCGCGAAGCTTCCGGGCGGCCGCGGCAATGGCGAGGCGATCCGCACCTTCATCGACCTGCCGTCGGATGCCGATCTGGTCGAGATGTTCGTCCACAAGCCGGGACGCAAGCTGTTGGTCGCGTCGACCTCCGGCCACGGCTTCATCACCAGCGAGGACGAAGCGGTGGCGATGACCAAGAACGGCAAGCGCGTGATGAACGTGAAGACGGGTGCGGAGGCGACCGTGTGCCGTTTCGTCGACGGCGACAGCATTGCGGTGATCGGCGAGAACAAGAAGCTGCTCGTATTCGACATTGCCGAGCTGCCGGAAATGGCGCGCGGGCAGGGCAACTATCTGCAACGCTACAAGGACGGCACGCTGCTCGACGCCACCACCTTCACCTGGAAAGAGGGCCTGAAAGACGAAAACAATCGTGTCTTCCCGCCTGCGGAGATCAAGGATTGGCGAGGCAGCCGCGCACAAGCCGGCCGGCTGGCGCCGCGAGGCTGGGCATCGAGCAAGAAGTTCGCGAAATGACCTTCCACGACATTCTCTACGCTGTCGACGGCGCGGTCGCGACGATCACGCTGAACCTGCCGCAGTACAAGAACGCGCAAGGCTATCGCATGCTCGACGAGATCGACGCGGCGTTCGAGCTGGCGCGCGCCGACAAGTCCGTGCGCGTGGTCGTGCTGCGCGGGGCGGGCGGGAACTTCTCGTCCGGCCACGATCTCGGCACGCCCGAAGGCAAAGAATATCGCCGGGCGCTGGGTGCCGCGCCGGGCATCGAGACCTATGACCAGTTCCGCAAGTACAATCTCGACCTGCTGGTGAAGTGGCGCAATTTCGAGAAGCCCACCATCGCGATGGTCGAGGGCTATTGCATCTATGCCGGCTGGATGCTGGCGGCCGCTTGCGACGTCGTCTTCGCGGCCGAGGACGCGCAGTTCCTCGCGGGCTTCGTCGAGTACATGTCGATCCCCTGGGACATCGGCATCCGCCGCGCGAAGGAACTCTGCTTCGAGAGCCGCTTCATCACCGCCGCCGAAGCCGCGCAATACGGTTTCGTCAACCGCGTGCTCGCGCCGGCCGAACTCGAGCGCGAGACCTATGGCTATGCGCGCCGCGTCGGCGAGAACCAGCCCGGCATATTGCGCTTCGCCAAGCTGCAGATGAACAAGGCGCAGGACGCACAGGGTTTCGCGCGCGCGGTCGAGGATTCGTTCGGCGACTATGTTGCGCTGATGAACCTGCTCAAGGACGAGTGGTACACGCCGGAGGGCCGGCGCCTTCTGACCGTCGACCTGGCCGTGAAGGGCCGCAAGGGTCAGCGCGCCACCTAGATTTTGCGTTTTGCGCTTTCCGGTCTAGCGTCGCTGCAGAGGAACACCCAAAGGGGCGGGCGTGACCGATCAACTTTCGGCTCGGGGCTTCAGCCGGAGCTATCGCAGCTATGTGCTCGTCGTCCTCACGCTCGTCTATGTCGTCAACTATCTCGACCGTCAGATCCTCGCGATCCTGATGCCGCAGATCCGTGCCGAGTTCGGCTTCGGCTACAAGGATGCGGGCTATCTGATCGGGCCGACCTTCGCGGTGGTCTATGCCGTGCTCGGCGTGCCGCTGGCGGTGCTCGCCGACCGCTTCAACCGCCGCAACATCATCGCGATCTCGTTGGCGGTGTTCAGCGTGATGACGGTGCTGTCGCGGTTTGCGACCGGCTTCTGGACGCTCGCCGCGGCGCGCTTCGGCACCGGCGTGGGCGAGGCGGGCACGGGCCCCTCGATCAACGCGGTGATCGCCGACCTCTATCCGCCGTCGGAGCGCGCCGGCGCGCTCTCGTTCTACACCGCGGGATTGAATGTCGGCCTTTTGATCGCGTTCTTCGGCGGCGGCTGGATCTCGGAGCATTACGGCTGGCGCACCGCGATCCTGTCGGCGGGCCTGCCGGGACTGGCGCTCGTGTTCCTGGTGCTCGCCACGGTGCGCGAGCCGCGCCGCGGCCTGGTCGAAGCGCTGCCCGACACCGATCCGCCGAGCTTCTGGGCTGTGGTCGCGTGTTTGTGGAGCCGCGTCTCGTTCCGCTGGATGGCGCTCGGCACGTCGTTCAGCGCGTTCGGCGGCTATGCGGCGATCGCCTTCATCCCGAGCTTCCTCAAGGACAGCCATCACCTGACGCAGACAGAGATCGGCGTCGCGCTGGCGCTGCTCACCGGCGTGCCCGGCGCGATCGGCACCTATCTCGCCGGCGTGTTCGCGGACCGCTACGGCGCGCGCGACGTGCGCTGGAACATGTATGTGCCGATCATCGCCACCTTCATCGCGGCGCCGTTCATCCCGATCTTCTATCTGTCGGACAATCTGACCGTGGCGCTGATCGCCGCGATCATCCCCGTGACCATGGGCGCGACCTATGTCGGCCCGGCCTATGCGATGGCGCAGGGCATGGTGCCGGTCCGGATGCGCGCGCGGGCGGTGGCGATCCTGCTGCTGATCCTGAACATCATCGGGCTGGGGCTGGGGCCGCCGGTGGTGGGGGAGATCGCCGATCTGCTCGGCCCCCGCTTCGGCACCGACGCGCTGCGCTATGCGATGCAGGCCACGATCCTGACCGGGCTGACGGGCGCCTTCTGCTATTGGCGCGCGACCAGGAACCTCAAGACCGACCTGGAGTTGGGCAGCTATGGCGGCTCGCCGGCCGGATCTTAATCTTTCCCATTGTCCGGCGGCCAAATCCGGGGAATCCTGTTAACCGCGCCGCGCCCCGATTTGGGACAGGCGCACCCTGTTCGGCTATCGTGGCGGCTCGATGAGAACTCTTACCGCTCTGAGCGCGATCTACCTGGTCAGCGCGTCGGCTTTCGGCGTGGCCATCGCGCTTCAGCGCAACCCGCCCATGGCCGCGCAGGCGAACCGGCTCGCGCAGATGGCCTGGTCGGCGACCCAGAGCGGCGCCGCCACGATCAACGAGCAGGCGGTCAAGCCCGCGGTTGCCAGGATCGTCGAGTGGGACAAGCAGTTCTTCGACCGTCTCGACCCGCCGAAGCGCTATGCCGCCGCCAAGCCGCATGTGACGGTCGCTCGGGCCAAGCCGGCGCATAAGGCCAAGCCGCCGGTTGTGGTCGCGAAGAAGGAGGCGCCTCCGCCGGTGCTCCGGCCCGCGATTGCAGAGCCGCCTGCCAAGGTCGCGGCCAACACGCCGCCGCCCAAGGCCGTCACCAACATGCCGGCCAAGCCCGATTTCTCGCTCGCGCCGGAGCAGGCGCCGAGCGTCACAGCGCCGCCGCCGCGCGCCGAGCTTTCGCCGCTCAGCCCCGCCGAGCTCACGCGGGTGACCATGCGTCTGAGGGACAACCTCACCAGCGAGATGCTCGCGAATTTCGAGCTCTTCCTCTATGTCAGCAAGGCCGAGTCCGGCCCTTGGGCGCAGCGCATGTATGTGTTCAAAAAGCAGGGCGAGAACGGCCTCAGCCTTGCGTATGACTGGCCGGTGTCGACGGGCCGCGAGCTGGTCGAGTACACGCCGAGCGGCCACCGCGCGCCGAGCTTCACGCCGCAAGGCTATTACGAGCTCGATCCCGAGCGCATGTATCGCCACCACATCTCCGGGCAGTGGGGGGCGCCGATGCCTTACGCGATGTTCTTCAACTGGCAGGTCGGCGGGCTGCAGACCGGGCTCGCGATCCACGCCGCGCATGGCGAGGACATCGCGCTCCTGGGCAGCCGCGCCAGCGCCGGCTGCGTGCGGCTGGCGCCCGAGAACGCGGCGCTCTTGTTCAACCTGATCAAGACGCAGTATCGCGGGCTGGCGCCGCGCTTCGCCATGGAGCGCCGCACCGCGACGATGAGCAACCAAGGCCTGCTCATGCACGACGTCCAGGGCCGCATCCAGCTCGCCGAGGGCTTCAAGGTGCTGGTGTTCATCGAGAACTACGGCGGCGACAACGTGGTCGCGGCGATGTTCTAGAGATGACCCGTCAGTAGCCAGAGCAGCAAGATCACCGGGATCGGCACGCCGATCAGGAGCAGCAGGCACGAGCGCATACCCCGATGTGGGGCGGCGCGCGATGTTTACAAGCGCCGCATCTCGTAAAGGGCCACCGCGGCGGCGTTGGAGACGTTCAAGCTCTCCATCTCGTGATCGATGGGCACGAAGGCCGAGGCGTCACAGCGCTCGCGGACGAGGCGGCGGATGCCCGACCCCTCCGAGCCGAGCACCAGCGCGACGTCGCCCTCGGGCAGCGCGTCCTTCAGCGCCGCGTCGCCGTCGCCGGCCAGCGCGATGCGCCAGAAGCCGCGCTCGCCCAGCTGCTCCAGGGCGCGGGCGATGTTGACGACATGCACATAGGGCACGCTGTCCAGCGCGCCCGAGGCCGCCTTGGCCAGGGTGCCGGATTCTGGCGGCGAATGGCGGTCCTGGACCACGACCGCCGTCACCCCGAAGGCCGCGGCCGTGCGCAGGATCGCGCCGGTGTTCTGGGGATCGGAGATCTGGTCGAGGATCACGACGATGCGCCGGCGCTGGCCCTGCGACGGCGCCTCAAGAACCTCGTCCAAGTCCTTGCCCGGCAAGGGCTCGCATTGCAACGCCACGCCCTGATGCACGGCTCCGGGTGGGAGCAGGCGCGAGACCGCGTCGCCGTCCACGACCTCCTGTCGAACCCGGCCGAGCAGCTTGGGCCCGATCTCCTCGGCAGCCCGGCTGGTCAGCACGGCGCGGCGGACCTTGCGGGCCGGATTGGCCAAGGCGGCGCGGACGGCGTGCAGGCCGTAGAGCCAAAGCCCTTCATGGGCCCGGGCGTCGGGTTTCTGGTGGAAATGGCGGCGGTCGGGTCTGGGCATGGGCGGGGCTTATAGGGGACTGGGACGGTCAACAAGAGTTGTACTGCACTGTTACGCGTGTTACACCTGTAACACTTAGATAGCCCCAGCTAGCCAAGATAGAGCCGGACAGAGATGAAGTCGGAAACGAGTGTCGTGCGCATTTCCCGCGCGCTCGATGTCAAATTGGATACTTTGGCCGCGAAGACCGGCCGAAAGAAGAGCTATTACGCCTCCAAGGCGATCGAGCGCTATCTGCAAGATCTGGAAGACTACAACGATGCCAAAGAAGCGCTCCAAAATAGCAAGCGGCGCTACTCCCTCGAAGAAGCCGCCAGAAAGCTTGGGTTGGACTATTGAGATTCTGGACCGTGCGCTGATCCAGATCGGCGAGCTGGACAAGATTTCTCAACAGCGGATTTTCAAGTTCCTTCAGCGGCTTCCGAGCTATCCCAGCCCGCGCGCGATAGGAGAGGCGCTTGCCGGGCCCTTGTCAGGTTTGTGGAAATACCGGGTGGGCGACTACCGCCTGATTTGCGAGATCGCGGACCGGCGCCTGGTCGTGGTGGTCGCGAAGATCGGCCATCGCCGCGAGGTCTACCGCTAGGGAAACCCTTGCCTTGCGCGGGTCAGGCGGATTAGCCTTTGTCCATTCAGGGCGTGGGGCCGGAATTCCGGGTTTTCCGCGGTAATCTTCTATTGACACTCGTGCCGGTTCTTTCCATAACCCGCGATCCGCAGCGCGATTCCCGGAGGCAAAAAACCGTTCTGACCCATATGGGTGGGCGATGCATCTGCGCCGACCGATGATCAGTTCGTAAGCATCTGAGTTTTCAAAGAGAATCGGTCATCAGGGGGAATGTCCCGAGCGGCAAAGGGGGCGGACTGTAAATCCGCTGGCTACGCCTTCGTAGGTTCGAGTCCTACTTCCCCCACCAGTCTTCGCTGCGCGCGCTGCGAAGACTGCCCGGCATAGCCCGAAGGGCGACGACGGGCTGAGTCCGGTTCGCGCAGCTACGCCTGGCAAGCCAGGCAACGAGGAGTGAGAGAAGGAAGTCGAATAAGGCGGGTGTAGCTCAATGGTAGAGCAACAGCCTTCCAAGCTGATGACGAGGGTTCGATTCCCTTCACCCGCTCCAGCCTTCGCTTCCGGTTGCGAAGGCGCGCTGACGAAAGAGCACCAAGATCCGCTGCCGGGCGGAACGAACGAGACGAAGGATTAGACCATGGCGAAGGCAAAATTCGAGCGGACGAAGCCGCACTGCAACATCGGGACGATCGGCCACGTCGATCACGGCAAGACGTCGTTGACGGCTGCGATCACGAAGGTTCTGGCGGAGACGGGTGGGGCGACGTTCACGGCA
>DASZQV010000028.1:0-228441 GCA_035549495.1 Rhizomicrobium sp.
CCCGGCGCTGATCCACGGTCGACACCTCCCGCCATGGCATGGACGGCCTCCTCAAAGCCTCTTCCAAGCCAAAATGTGTCAACCATGTCCCCGAACACCTGTCAGCTATGTGTCCGGGCTGAACATTTCGCGGGCCATGACAGCGAAGGCTATGCATTCCACGCCAAGCGGTATTCCTGCGGCAGGTGCTCGCCCTTGTAGTCGATGGGCGCCTCCTGGCGCAGGCCGGGACGCAGCAGCATCTGGCGCACCATCTCGGGGATCAGCACCATGCCGACATATTTGCCCAGGCATTCGTGGCTGCCATAGCCGAAGACGAAATGGTTGTACCAGTTGCGCTCGGGGATGAACTCGTCCGCCCGCTCATAGGCGCGCTCGTCGAACATGGCCGATTGCGTGAGCGTCAGCACGTTCGTGCCTTTAGGGATCGTCGTCGCATAGCCCTCGCCCTTTCCGACGACGTAGTCCTGCGACAGCTGGCGGAACATGTAAGGGCTGATCGGCACGAAGCGCAGCGCCTCCCACACATAGCCGTCGAAGGCGCTCGGATCGGACGCCTCGGCCGCCGCCTTGGCCTTGGCCAGCAGCTCGGGCCGGTCGAGGAAGAACTGGATGACCTGCGCCGTCGCCTGCGACGTCGTCTCGACCGTGCCGATCAACAGGCCGGAGATGTTGATGCCGACGCGGATGAGATCGAACTCCATCTCGTGCGGGAAGGAGCTGCGCAGCATGCGGTCGACGATGGTGTCGCTGGCCGGCTCGTCCTGGTGCGTGAACAGCTTCTTGATCAGCCGCCACAGCGCGGTGAACCAGCCGACCGCCTCTTCCAGCTTGTCGATGGGCAGGCGCTTGGCCGCCAGGATCGCGATGAACTTGGAGAGCGCCTGGTTGGCCGCTTCGTGCTTGTCGCTGATCTCCTTGCGCTCGGCGTCGGTGCGCAGATCGAAGGGCTGGTTGTAGAAATTGTCGACCTGGTTCCAATAGGACCATTCCATCAGGTCCTTCACGTCGCCGCCCGAGAGCCCGAAATAGTCCTGCACCAGCGTCGCCGGCACCAGCCGCGTGTAGCCGCCCACCGCCTCGATCTTGCCGTTCGCCGCGTCGAGGAAGCGCTTGCCGAGCGCCGCCGTCATCGTGCGCACGCGCGGAACGTCGTCGCGATTGAGGAAGCCCTGCATGATCGACTTCTCGCGATAGTGCAGCGCGTCGTCGTCATGCGCCATCAGATAGATGCCGTTCGTCATCTTCGGCCAATAGAGCGCGACCGTGAAGATCTTGGGCATGTTGAGCGCTTCGATGATGTCGTCGTAGCGCGCCAGCAAGGTGCAGGCGGGCGTGACCAGCACCGGGCGCTTCTCGCGCAGCTCCTTGAAGAAGGGCAGCACGTCGCTCGCGCTGTCGATCCAGCCCCGCGCCAGGCGCCATTTGTCGGCGTCGGGCGTCGCGTCGTATCTCTCGAGATAGCTCATGGTCATAGGCTCTTCAGATATTCGACCAGGTCCCAGCGCTGCTGGTCGGTCAGCGGCGGCAGCGTCTTGTCGGTGCCGTCGGAGTTCTTCTCCACCGTGCCGTCGGCGCCGATGACCGGCGTGGGCACGGTGCCGTAGTCGTGGCCGGCGTTCGAGTTGCCCGGGATGTTGGTGAAGAACGGGAAGCCGTTGTAGCCCGAGGTCGCGAAGCCCACCTTCTTGGGATCGAACTCGCGGCTGCCGACCATGAACGATTTCGGCCGCTGGTCGACCGGCAGCAGCAGGTCGTAGAGCGTCGGCACCGAGCCGTTGTGCAGATACGGCGCCGTCGCCCAGATGCCGTCGAGCGCGCGGCCCTTGTAGGCGACGAGCGACTGCACCGGCTCCGACGTCGTGTCGGGATCGTAGTCGCCGGTCTTGAGCGACGCCTTGATGTTGTTGTTGCGCAGCGAGAACAACACGTCATAGAGCCACTCGGCGAAGCGCTGGCCGAACCATTTGTCGGGGTCGGGCGTCGCCACCACGCCGGTCACGGCATAGGTGAGCAGGCCCGCGACCGGCGCTTTCTTGTTCAGCAGCATCGCGCCCGGTGCGCCGGCGATCGTCGCGTACTGATTGCGCAGGATGCCGCTATAGCCCGAATCGCCGACGCCGTTCGCCGCCATCTTGTCGTCGGTCTTGACGTTCCGCACGGCCGACATGTGCGCGACGATGCGGCGCGTCGGATCGGCGCGGTCGATATTGGCGTGGCAGGACGCGCAATAGCGCTCGAACAAGTCCTTGCCGCGCTGCCAGATCGGCTTGCCGGTGTCGGTTGTGTTGATCTTGCCGAAGATCTTCTCCGGCCAGACCGGCGAGCGCAGGTTCTTCAGGTGGTCCTCGATCAGCGCGAGATTGTGAACGTTGACCGACGAGGTGAAGTCGATCGGGTGCGAGGTGAAGCCCTGCCCCGTCACCAACCCCGCGATCGACCAGCTGTCGCCGCGCTTCCAGTTCATCGAGCCGAACACGCCGACGACCTCGCCGACGTTGCGGCCCAACGGACCGAGTCCCGAATTGCCGCCGAGACCGTTCCACTGCACATAATCGTGCTGGGGGATGTCCCACAGGAACGGATACGAGACCGGCGCGTCGGGCGCGTTGAAGATCTTGTTGCGGAAATAGAGGATCTGCTTCAGCGACAGGCCCTTCTTCGCGCCGTCCGCGCCGACGTCCGCCGCGGCGAGGCCCAGCCCGGCCTTGGGCGAGGTCTGCAGCGCCGCGAACAGCTCGTCGCGGTCGTCGCCGTCGAGCTCGGTCTTGCGCGACGCGAACTTGTTCATCATCGCGGTGATGCCGGCGGCGTCGAGCTCGGATTGCTTCACCTTGCCTTCGAACTTGAGCTCGTCGAGCGCCTCCTGAACGTCGGGCACGGTCAACACGTATTCGAGCACTTGGTTGTAGATGCGTCCGAACGCGTCGAGACGCGCATAGCCGTACTTCGTGGGCGAATGGTTGATCGTGCGGTAGACGGTCAGCCGGATCGCGTATTTCTTCAGATCGTCCTTGATCGCCTGGTCGCTGGAATAGTCGCCCTTGAGGTTCTTGACGTCCTGGATGAACTGGGCCTGCACCTTCGGGTTCGAATTGGCCTCGCGCAGCGCCGCCGCCATGTCGGTGAGCAGCTTGTCCATGTCGGCCATGGCCGGCGCGCCGTCGATGCGGATGCCGGTGCCTTTGTAGTTGACCTGGCCGGAGTGACAGGCGGCGCAGGTGAAGCCCATGAAGTTGCGGCCCTGGTAGTTGTCCTTGACCATGCCGATGGGCAGCGCGTCGGGATTGTTGCTCGTGGCTTTGCGCGGCAAATAGCGATAGAGCGTGTTCATCAAATTGTCGGAGCGGATGAGCTCGTTGGTGCCCGCCTTTTTGAGCACCAGGAAGAAGTCGTAAGGGATCAGGTCCGAGCCCTGCGTGGTGTTGTCGAACCACAGCGAGTCCTTCGGCGCCCAGCCCTGGCCCGCGGGATCGTTCGCATCCGTGCCGTCGAGGTAGACGATCTTGCTGACGTTGGGGCCGAAGCCGCCCTCGCTCACCACCACGGCGCCGCGAGCGGGATCGCGGTCCCAGAACGCCCAGTAGTTCGAGATCCAGTTGCCGATATAGACGACGAGGAAGACCGCCGCCGCATAGACCAGCAGCTTCACCCACCAGTGACGCCAGCACCTTTTCAGCGTTTCCATCGCGCCCTCCCCGATTCGACAGCCGGGCGGGATGCTAGCCTATCAATGTGTGGTTGTTAACCGCCCGGTTCGCCCTGCGCGGAAGTTTAAGGAGGCGGTGGCGAGCGTATATGAGGGCGGCGCAACAACCTTGCCCCGATGCCGGCCGGAACGCTATGATGACCAACTAGATGGTCACGAGACGGTCCATGAGAAATGTCAGCATCGCCGATGCCAAGGCCCAGCTCAGCGAGCTGGTCGAGCGCGCCGAAGCCGGCGACCAGATCTGCATCACCCGTCGCGGGAAGCCCGTGGCGAAGCTGGCGCCCATCGAGCGGCCGCGCAAGCAGATCGATTTCGACGCGCTGAAGGCTTTTACCGACTCTCTGCCGAAGCAGCGCGAGAGCGCAGGCGCATTCGTCCGGAGAATGCGCGACGAGGATCGCTATTGATCTTCTATCTGGACACGTCGCTGATCGTTGCCGCAACGACCAATGAAAGCAGGACCCTCGCGGTTCAGCATTGGCTGAAAGCGCAACAGGTCGAGGATCTTTTCATCTCCGATCTGGTGGTCACCGAATACTCCGCGGCGCTATCGATAAAAGTGCGCGAGAAGCAAATGGATGCGGTTCAGCGCAGCGGCTCGCTGGCGCATTTCGCGCAGCTTTGTTCAAGCCTCACCATACTAACGTTTCAAACTTCGCATTTCCGCGCCGCCGCACGTTTCGCGGACCAATACCCGCTCGGACTCCGCACCGGCTATGCTCTGCACCTGGCCGTAGCCGCCGAGCATGGCACCGTTCTCGTCACGCTCGACAAGCGCTTGTCGCAAGCGGGTCTTGCGCTCGGAATCCGCACCCAGCTCCTCTAAGGCAACACTTCGACCTGCTCGGGATTGGCGATCTCGATCTCGGGGCCGTTGAACTGCTGGACGATGCCGCGGACGCGGACAACCTTGCCGGCATAGTCGCGCGGGTCGACGCCCTGGATGCGGAAATTGGCCATGTCGTCGGGGGAGACGGTGACGGTGAAATCCGTCTTCCAGTCGGTGCCGAAATCGAGATAGGCGCGGCCGTCCTTCACGTCGGCGCTCAGCACCTGGCCTTGCACGATCTGGAAGCTGCCGGTGTCGCCGCCCACGCTGTCGGGCGTGCGCAAGCCGTAGGTCGGCTGCGCCCAGAGCCCGCGGCCCGCAGCCCGCGCCTCGCTCTCGGCGGCATAGAGCTGGGCGGCGCATTCGGTGCGGTCGGGCGCGATGTCGACGCGCACCGCGCCCATGCGCAGCAGCGTCACCTGCAGCCAGTCGTCGCCGAAGATCTGGCCGCGCACGCGGTCGTAGCGGTCCTCTTTGGGCGGCACCGCATAGACGGCGAGATGCTTGCCCTTGGCCATGGCGCTCACCGCCTCGAAGGCCTGCTGGGCGACGAAGGACGGCGCGCGGTCGGGGCCGGCATGCGGGAAGCGGATGCCTTCGAGATGCAGCGCGCGGCCGTCGCGCAGCACCAGCGCGTCGTTGGTGGGCTCGACGCGCGCGATATGCGCGTCGGCGATTTCGACCGGCCCGGCGCAATCGGGAATCGACGCCGCTTCGGCAGGGGCGAGCGGCAGCCCCAGCGCAACGCCGCCCAAGGCAACCCCATACAGCCAAACGCGTTTAAGCATGATATCGCCCCACTTTGCCGCGCGCATTGTGCACAAAACGCGCGCGTTGCGCGACCCGCGCGCGCCACGGAGTTAACCAAGCCATGAAATTCGCGGACGCTGCATCGGCCACGGGCAACGCGCTCTCCACCGTCAACGTCATCCTGTTGAACGAAGGCTTGCGCGTCGTGGCCGGCACGTTGATCCTCGTCATCGGCTGGATCGCGGCGACCTGGGCCAAGCGCTTGACGGTGCGCGGCCTCGCGCATGTGCCGCTCGACCTCACCTTGAAGCCGCTGATCGCCTCGCTGGGGCGCTATGTGATCCTGATCGTCACCGTCATCCTGGTGCTCGGCCAGTTCGGCATGCAGACGACGAGCCTGATCGCGGTGATGGGCGCGGCCGGCCTTGCCGTCGGGCTGGCGCTCCAGGGCACGCTCTCCAACGTCGCCGCGGGCGCGATGCTCCTGGTGCTGCGGCCCTTCCGCGTCGGCCAGTTCGTCGAGGCCGGCGGCAAGGCCGGCACGGTGCGCGAGATCGGCCTCTTCACCACCATCATGACCACGCGCGACCTGATCTATGTCTCGGTGCCAAACTCGGCGGTGTTCGGCGGCGTCATCACCAACTACACCCGCGAGCCGCTGCGCCGGGTCAACTTCACCGTGCCGGTCGACTTCAACAACGACCTCGACAAGGTCGAGCGCACGATCGTCGCCGCGCTCGACGCCAACAGCCACGTCCACAAGACGCCGGCGCCCTGGGTCGGCGTTTCGGAGCTGCAGGAATACGCGGTCCTGATGTTCGTGCGCTGCTACATCCAGAGCGAGGACTATTGGAAGGCGCTGCCGTCGATCCAGAAGGACGTGAAGACCGCCCTCGACCGCGCGGGCATCCTGATCGCGGTGACGCGCCAGGCGCCGATCCGGCGCGCCGACGCCGGCGAGCGCCGCGCGCGGGCGGCGGAGTAGCTCAAGCGCTGCGGTACCACTCGACCGTGTCGCCGTCCGCCTCGCGCGTCATGCGGCCGCGCGCGCGAAGGCAGTTCAGGTGCGCGATGCTTTCGCCCGTCGCCATGCCGTAGACGCCCGTGGTGATCTTGGAGCGGAACAGCGCGGGGAACACGTCGATGGCGCGTTGCGGCTCGGCGCAGAGCGCGACCAGCTTCTCCATATTGCCTTCGTGATCGTCGATCAGTTCCTGCAGGCGCAGATGCGCGCCGCGGAACGGCTCGTTGTGGGCGGGCAGCACCAGGACGTCTTCCGGCAGCGCCGCCTTCAGCCGCGCGCAGGAATCCAGCCAGTCCTGCAGCGGATTGGCCTCGGGCTCGGTCGGATGCACCGAGACGTTGGAAGAGATGCGCGGCAGGATCTGGTCGCCGGAGACGATCACGTTCAATTCGGGGCACCACAGGCACGCATGCTCGGGCGAGTGGCCGTTGCCGACAAGGATGCGCCACGTCCGCCCGCCGATCTCCATGGCGTCGTCCTCGCGGATGCGGCGGTATGAATTGGGGAGCTTGTAGACGCCGTGGCCGAAGCCGCCGAAGCGCGCCTTGTAGTTCTCGATCAGCTCGTCGCCCCAGCCCGCGGCGCGATAGAAGCGCACGCCTTCCTGCGGCGCCTCCTGGCCCGTGTCGGCGACGAGGTTGCGGCACATCAGGAACTCGGTGCGCGTGATCCACAGCTCCACGTCGAAGCGGCGCACCAGCCAGCCCGCGAGCCCGATATGGTCGGGATGCATATGCGTGACGATCACGCGCTTGATGGGACGGCCGCCCATCGGGCCGGCGAAGAGCTGCTTCCAGGCGGTCGCGGTCTCCTCGTTGCGGATGCCGCTGTCGACGACGGTCCAGCCCTCGCCGTCCTCGAGCAGCCAAAGATTGATGTGGTTGAGCTGCATCGGAAGGCGCATGCGCACCCAATGCACGCCCGGCGCGACCTCGATCGATTGCCCGAGCTCGGGTCGTGCCTCGAAGGGATAGATCAGATTGCGGCCCGGCCGCGCGCGCTCGACATCGTTCATGCGTGACTTTGTAAACCGGGACCGGTGCGCGTCAAGCGCCACAATTTCGTCGCGACCGCGCAGTATTTCGGCCGCCATTGGTGTACGGTTTCGGGTGGAGGTATTCATGCGCACGATCCTGGCAGCGTCCTTTGCAGTGCTTACGCTCGGGCAAGCCGCGCTCGCGCAATCGAGCGGCGATCCCAAGCAGGCGCCGTCGGGCGCCTATTCGCTCGAGACGCGGCACAGCCAACTCCTGTTCGCGATCCCGCATCTGGGCATCACCGACTATTACGGCCGCTTCGACAAGATGTCGGGGAGCCTGAGCTGGAACGCCGGCGCGCCGGAGAAGAGCTCGGTCCAGATCACCATCGACATGACGAGCGTCGACACGCCGAGCCGCGAGCTGATCGGCGAGCTGATGGGCAAAGGCGTGTTCGACGCGACAAGCTTCCCGACCGCCACCTTCAAGTCGACCGCGGTCACGAAAACCGGCGCGAGCACGGGCACGATCACGGGCGACCTCACCCTTCACGGCGCGACCAAGCCCGTGACCCTCGACGTCACCTTCGGCGGCGTGACCAAGGACCCGTTTTCGGGCGCGGACGACATCGGCTTCCACGCGACCACGACCGTCAAGCGCACCGATTTCGGCCTCACCGGCATGGTATGGGAGAACATCGTCGGCGACGACGTGAAGCTCACCATCGAAGCGATGTTCCAGCACAAGAAGGATTGATCCATGGCTCTGCGCAGCACGGCGGCGCATTACGGCAGCGTCGCGATATTCCTCCATTGGACCATCGCGCTTCTGATCATCGTCAACCTCGCGCTCGGGCTCTATTTCGCCGACCTGCCGAAGAGCGACCCGAACCTTTTCGTGCTGGCGCAGACCCACAAATCGATCGGGCTGACCGTTCTGGTGCTCAGCGTGCTGCGAGTGCTGTGGCGGCTGATCAATCCGGTGCCGCCGCTGCCCGCCGACATGCCGGGCGGGCTCAAGTTCCTGGCGCGGGCGACACAGTTCCTGCTCTACATGCTGATCGTGGCGATCCCGCTGACGGGCTGGCTGATGGTCTCGACGTCGCGGCTCGGACTGCCGACGCCGTACTTCTTCCTTTTCGACTGGCCGAACCTGCCGCGCATCGGCGAGCACGAGCAGTGGGAGGACATCCATTCCCTGCTCGCCTGGTCCGCCATCGTGCTGGTGACGCTGCACGTCGCGGGCGCGCTTTATCATCTGGCGATCCGCCGCGACGGCGCGTTCCAGAAGATGCTGCCGGGTGAGGCATGAGAGCGGCCGTCCTTCTCGCGGCGCTGCTCGCCGCGACGCCGGCGCTCGCAGCCCCGCATTGGAACGTCGACGCGGGCAAGAGCAAGCTCGGCTTCACCGTGCAATGGGCCGGCCAGCCCTTCCGCGCGACCTTCAAATCGTGGAAGGCGAACATCGCGTTCGACCCGGCCGACCTCGCGCATTCGATGGCCGACGTCACCATCGACGTCGCCAGCCTCGGCTCCGGCGACGACGAGATGGACGACGGCGTGAAAGGCGCGCAGGGCTTCCAGGCCTCGCAATTCGCGACCGCGCGCTTCACGACCACCTCCATCGCGCACAAAAGCGGCAACGACTATGTGGCCGCCGCCAAGCTGACCATCCGCGGGCAGACAAAGCCGGTCACCCTCCCCTTCACCCTGACCATCGACGGCAATACGGCGCATATGAAGGGCCAGGCCACGGTCTCGCGCATGGATTTCGGAATCGGCCAAGGCGGCGATTTCTCCAAGCCCGCGCCGGTCGCCTACCAAGTGGCGATCGGCGTCGACGTGACCGCGACCCGGGCGCCCTGACGCGTTACACTGGGGCATGGCCGAGCTGCTTCCCGCCGACGCGACCGCGATCGCCAAAGCCGCGCGCATCTTGCGCGAAGGCGGGCTCGTGGCCTTCCCGACCGAGACCGTCTATGGCCTCGGCGCCGACGCCACCAACGGCCGGGCGGTCGCAGGCATCTATGCCGCCAAGCAGCGGCCCGAATTCAATCCGCTGATCGTGCATGTGCAGAGCCTCGCCCAGGCCGAGACGCTGGTCGCATTCACGCCCGCGGCGCGCGATCTTGCCGAGAGGTTCTGGCCCGGCGCGCTGACCCTCGTGCTGCCGCGCCGCGCCGATTGCCCGTTGTCCCTTCTGGTGAGCGCGGGGCTCGACACGGTGGCGCTGCGGGCGCCGTCGCATCCTTTGACGCAGAGCCTGATCGCCGAAGTGGGCCCGCTGGCGGCGCCGAGCGCGAACGCCTCGGGCCGCGTCAGCCCCACGACCGCACGGCATGTGCAGGAGGAGCTGGGCGCCCGCATCGATCTCATCCTCGACGGCGGACCGGCGCCGCTGGGCATCGAATCCACCGTGATCGGCTTCGAGGACGGCGCGCCGGTGCTGCTGCGTCCCGGCGCCGTGCCGCGCGAGGCGTTGCCGCCGTTGCGGGCCCCCCGGAGTGCGGCGATCTCTTCGCCGGGTCGGCTCGAAAGCCACTATGCGCCGCGCGCCGCGTTGCGCCTGAACGCCGAGCGCGCGCAGGCGAACGAAAAGCTGCTCGGCTTCGGCTCCGGCGCCGCCGACATGAACTTGAGCGCGCGCGGCGATCTGAAAGAGGCGGCGGCGAATTTGTTCGCGATGCTGCGGGCGCTCGACGCGCGCGCCTCGGCCATCGCCGTGGCGCCGATCCCCGAGACCGGCCTCGGCGAAGCGATCAACGACCGTTTGCGGCGCGCCGCCGCTCCGCGCCCATGAGCGTCCTCGATCGTCTCAAGGCGGTCTGCGCCTTCACGGAAGAACCGGCCGAGATCGCCTCGCATATGGAGGAATGGCGCGGCGCGTGGCACGGCCACACGCCGCTGATGCTGAAGCCTTCGTCCACCGAAGAGATCGCGCGCGCGCTCGCGATCTGCAACGAGACCGGAACGGCGGTCGTTCCGCAGGGCGGCAACACCGGCCTCGTCGGCGGACAGATCCCACTGGGCGGCGAGGTGCTGCTCGGCCTGCGGCGCATGAACCGCATCGGCGATGTCGACCAGCACGGTGCGAACATGACGGTCGAGGCCGGCGCCGTGCTCGCCGACGTGCAAGCGGCGGCGCGCGACGCCGGCATGCTGTTCCCGTTGAGCCTCGCCGCCGAAGGCTCGGCGACCATCGGCGGCAATCTCTCCACCAATGCCGGCGGCATCCATGTGCTGCGCTACGGCATGGCGCGCGACCTCGTGCTCGGCCTGGAAGTCGTGCTCGCCGACGGACGCGTGCTCGACATGCTGCGCAGCCTGCGCAAGGACAACACCGGCTACGATCTCAAGCAGCTCTTCATCGGCGCCGAAGGCACGCTGGGCATAATCACCCGTGCGGTGCTGAAGCTGTTCCCGATCCCGCGCGACCTTCAGACCGCCTTCGTCGCGGTGCGCGACCCCGGCGCCGCCGTGAACCTGCTGTGGCGATTGCAGGACGCGAGCGGCGGCTTGGTGCAGGCCTTCGAGCTGATCCCGCGCCTCGGCCTCGAGCTGGTGCTGACGCACATCCCCGGCACGCGCGATCCCTTGCCCGCGCCGTCGCCCTGGTACGCGCTGGTCGAGGCGCCGCATCTCGCCGACGCGCTCGGCGAAGACGATGCCGTGCTCGCGACCAGCGAAACGCAGCGCGCGGCGCTGTGGAAGCTGCGCGAGAGCCTGTCGGAAGCGCAGAAGAAGGAAGGCCCGTCGCTCAAGCACGACATCTCGGTGCCCGTCGCGTCCATCCCCGCCTTCGTCGCCGAAGCGGTGGCCGCGGTGCTGAAGGAAGCCCCCGAGGCGCGTCCGGTTCCGTTCGGCCATCTCGGCGACGGCAATCTGCATTTCAACTTCAACGTTCCCGACACTTCGAAGCGCGACGCGGTGGCGCGCATCGTCCACGACATCGTGCACGCCTATGGGGGTTCGATCAGCGCCGAGCACGGCATCGGCGCGATGAAGCGCGACGCGCTGCTGCGCTACAAATCGCCCGCCGAGATCGAGGTCATGCGCGCCCTCAAGCGCACGCTCGATCCCAAGAACATCCTCAATCCGGGGAAGCTTATTTCGTCTTAGCGCCGAACCAGCCATGGGCGACGCCATGCCCGTCGAGCGCGGTGCCGGCCAGCACGTCCTGGTCGTTGATGTGGCTGGGGAAGGTGCCCGTGCCCGGCACGCTGCCGGCGTGCGGCGCGTCGAAGACGGCGAACTTGCCGGTGGGGCGGCGCTCGAAGCCGTGCGCGACGTGGTTGCCGTCGAGATAGTAGCCCACGACCACGCGATGGGCGTTGATGCCGGCGACGACGGTGCCTTCGCCGCTCGCCCTGCCCGCGCCGGGCGCATCGAAGGTCGTCGTCTTGCCGCCGGGCTGGTACAAGAAGCCATGATGCACGCCGCCCGCATCGGTATAGAAGCCCGCGGCGGCGCCGGAGGCATTGATCGACTCCACCTGCGTCCCCTGGAGCGCGCCGGTGCCGCCGAGATCGAGCGCTGTGACGTTGCCCTTCATGTCGCGGATATAACCGTGCATCGCCGTGTTGGAATCGAACCAGAAGCCGACAATGGTCTGGTCGTTGCTCATGTCGGTGACGAAGGTGCCCAGCCCGCCACCGGTGCCGACATCGAACTTCAGGATCTTGCCGCTCGCCTTGCGCAGGAAGCCGTGCTGCACGCCCTTGTTGTCGGAGTATTGCCCCGCGACCTGGCCTTTGTCGTCGATGGCGATGGCTTGCGTCCCGGTAGCGCCGGGCGCCGCGAATTGGCCTTGCGAGTCGCCGCCGAGCACATAGCCGCGGTTCGTGCCGCCCGCGTCGGTATAATAGCCGACGACATTGCTGAAGCCGTTGACGTCGACGGCATGCGTCTCGAGACCATCGACGGCATGGAAGACCTGCGCATCGTTGAAGTTCGCCTTGTTGTAGCCGGCGATCTTGCCGTCCTTGTCGATGACGTTGCCGACAACCAGGTTCTGCTCGTTGACGCTGTAGGCGTAGGTGCCTTGGCCCGCCTTGGTGCCTGCGCCGGGCGCGTCGAAGACCAGGAACCCCGCACGGGCGGGCGTCGCCGCGGCGAGGGCGAGAAAGACGATCGCTATTCTGTTCATGGC
The DNA here is from genome assembly GCA_035549495.1 of Rhizomicrobium sp. Classification (GTDB taxonomy): domain Bacteria; phylum Pseudomonadota; class Alphaproteobacteria; order Micropepsales; family Micropepsaceae; genus Rhizomicrobium. The sequence continues at coordinate 12,441 of DASZQV010000028.1, forward strand.
GTGTCTCCCGATTGAATGCGGCTTACGGCGTGCCGACGAAACCGTGCGAGCCGAACTGGGCATCGTAAGTCTCGCCCACGATCGTGCCGTCGTCGTTGATGCGGCTGACGAAGGTGCCGGCGCCCGGCTTGATCGCGGCGCCGGGCGCGTCGAAGGTCTTGATCTTGCCGTTCGGCTTGCGCAGGAAGCCATGCGCCGCGCCGCCGGCGTCGGTATAGTAGCCCGCGATGTCGCGGCCGCGATTGACGGAAGCGACGATGGTATTCTTCGCGCCCGGCACGTCGAAGGTGATCACGTCGCCGTTGTCGCCCTTGCGCAGAAAGCCGTGCCGCGCGCCCGCGGCATCGGTGTAGAAGCCCGCGATGTCGCGATGCACGTTGATGCTTTCCGGCTGCGTGCCCTGCAGCGCGCCGCTGCCCGCGCCGTCGATCTCGATCGGCACCAGGAAGCCGTTCCTCGCGCGGTCGAAGCCGTGCATCGCGGAATTGTCGTCGAACCAGAAGCCCACGATCTCCTTGGTCGCGTTGATCGCGGTGACGAAGGTGCCGAAGCTCGCGGCAAGGCCCCCGTCGAACTCCGAGGTCCTGCCGATCTGCCGATCCAGAAAGCCGCGTTGCGCGCCCTTGGCATCCGTGAACTGGCCCGCGACGTCGCCCTTGACGTTGATCGCGATCGCCTGCGTGCCGTTGGACGTCTTGGGATCGAAGGTTGCGATCGTCCCGTCGGGCGCGCGCGTATAGCCGTGATTGTGGCCGTCGCCGCCGACGTAATAGCCGGTCAGCACGCCGTCCGCGTTGATGTCGACGGCGTGCGTGTCGGCCGCTTGCGCCGCCCTGAAGGTTGTGACGCTGCCGTCCGGCGCGCGCACATAGCCGGCGATGGTGCCATGCGCGTCGACGACGTTGCCCACGACCGCGCCGTCGGCATTGATGCCGTAAGCATACGTGCCCTTGCCGTTCTGCGTCCCGCCCCCGGGAATGTCGAAGCCCACAAAGGCGGCCTGCGCGGGCCCTATGCCCAGCGCGAGGAGAACGAGGATCGCGGATCGCATCAGGCGGCTTCCTTGAGTTCGGGTTCGGGCGGCGGCACCGGTGCGGCCGGCGTCGCGGCGGCGCGGGCACGCTCGGCATTGGAGACGGCGCTGAGCAGGGCGGTGGCGACGGTCGCGCCGTAGGGAATGCTCTGCACCGTCAGCATCACCATCCACAGCCACGCCGACGGATCGTCGAAGCCGTGCGTCGCCGCGACCGAGGCGACCGCCAACAGACAGAGCGCGAACAAGGTCGTCTCCTGCCACACCACGCGCAACGCCTGGCTGAGCAGCGCCGGGTCCTCGCATTTGGGCGTGCGCAGGAACGGCTTGCCCGAGGTGAACAGGCCGCCGATCACCGCTTTGGCGACGGTATGCGTGAGCGCGAGGCCCGCGACGGAGGCCATCAGCGCGCCCTTGAAGCCCGAGCGCACCTTGGGCGGATAGAGCAGGAAGGTCTTGAACGTCTTGGCGAGGAACAGCGCCAGGGCCGCCGCCGACAGCGCCGGCATCGGCACATAGACGTGCTCGGGCGAGAAATACATGCCTGCGCTCCAGGCCAGTCCCAGGAACGTCACCATCATGCCGAGCGCGTCGCTGATCCACGGCAGCCAGCCCGAGAGGAACTGATAGCGCTGCGCCCAGTTGAGCTTGGCGCGGCCGAGGAAGATCGCGCCGGCGTGGCGCTTCATGATCTGCATCGCGCCATAGACCCAGCGATAGCGCTGGCTCTGGAACGCCTCCAGCGTGTCGGGGATCAGCCCGCTGCCCATGCTCTGCGGCACGTAAGCAGCGCCGTAGCCGGCCTCGAACAGCTTCAAGCCCAGCTCGGTGTCCTCGGTGATGCACCAGGTCGACCAGCCGCCGACTTCCTGAAGCGCGGTCTTGCGCACGATGGTCATGGTGCCGTGCTGGATGATCGCATTGTGCTCGTTGCGCTCGATCATGCCGATATGGAAGAAGCCGCGATATTCCTCGTAGGCCATCGACTTGAACAGGCTGTCGCGGCTGTCGCGATAGTCCTGCGGCCCCTGCACCACCGCGATCGCGGGATCGGCGAACAGCGGCAAGGTGCGGCGCAGCCAGTACGGCTCGACCTGGTAGTCGCTGTCGATGACGGCGATGTAGAGCGCGGCCGGATCGGTGACTTCGAGCGCCACGTTCAGCGCGCCGGCCTTGAAGCCTTTCAGCCCTTCGCGGTGGAAGAAGCGGAAGCGCGGGCCCAGGCTCGCGCAATGCGCCTCGACCGGGCGCCACACCGCTTCGTCGGTGGTGTTGTTGTCGAAGACGATGACCTCGAAATTGTCGTAGTCGAGGGCTGCCAGACGATCGAGCGTGTCGATCACCATCTGCGGCGGCTCGTTGTAGCAAGGCACATGGACCGAGACGCGCGGGCTCGCTTCCGGGATCGCCGAGGCCACCTGCCGCCGCTCGACGCGCCACAGCGAGGCGGCAAGCTCGACGCCTTCGGTCAGGATCACCGCGCAGGCGAGCACGACCAGCGGCGACATCACGAAGATCATCAACAGGTCGCCGTCGCCGATATATTGCAGGGTCGTCGCGTCGATCACCGCGAGCAGGCCCGTCGACACCAGCGCGATCAACGCGCCCATCACGAGATAGCCCGGCTGGCGCACCCGCGGCATGCGGCCCAGGATCAACAGCCCCAGGACCAGCGACAGCACCGCGGCGAGCAGCGCGTACATGCGCCATTGCGGGAAGGACGGCACCAGACCGGTGAACGGGAACTTCGCGTTGCCCTCCGCGTCGTAGAGGCCCCAATAGGCGCCGACCGCGCCTTCGGAGCCGATCTTCCATGGCTGGTCGTAGGCTTCGCAGATGTAGTAGTCCCAGCCCTTCTCCATCGCGAGCTGGACGAAGCCGCGCAGATGGAACGCCTCGTTGGCGAGCGACGGCTCGGCGCCGCGCTTGGCACGCCCTTCCGACGGCCAGCCCGCCTCGCCGATGATGATCGGCTTGTCGGGGAATTCCTGCTGGATGTTGGCATAGGCGCGCTGCATGAAGTCGAAGCCTTGGCCAGCGTCGACGCCTTCCCAATAGGGGAAAAGATGCACCGAGACGACGTCGACATACTTGCCGATCTCGGGATAGAGCAGCCAGGTCGACCACGGCTCGGCGGTGGTGATCTTGATCCTGGCCGGCAGCGCCGCGCGCACGCGCTGGATGTAGCGGTTGAGCTGGTCCGGCGTGACATAGCTGAACAGCATCGTCTCGTTGCCGACGAAGACGCGGTCGATGGTGCCGCGATTGGCCTTGGCGACGGAGATCGCGAGCTCGATCTCCTTCTCGTTCTCCTCGAGATCGGGCGTGATCCAGATGCCGAGCGAGGTGGTGATGCCGTAGCGCGCGGCGATCTCGGGCACCTTGTCCATGCCGTGGCCCACCGTATAGGTGCGCACGTGCTGGGTGATCTTGGAGAGCTGCGCCATGTCGCGGTCGATCAGCTCGGGCGGGACCTCCTCGTTGTCCTCGCGCGTGAACATGTGGCTCGCGTGATAGGCGATGCCGCGCACCTGCCCGTCCCACTCCGGCGCGATCACGCTGTAGTCGCGGCTCACCCAGAACAGCGCGCTGGCGCCGACCACGAGCAGAAGCGCGATCGCGATGCGCACGACGCCCCCGCTATTGCCTTCCGGCAATACGCGGTGGAATCGTTCGAGCAGCCTCTCCATCTCGGTCCGTTCAATTGCCCGTCGAAGTGTCTTCCGGCCCCTTGGGCTGTTCCTTGGGTGTCGTCACCGTGACGAGCTCGAGGTCGAAGATCAGCGCCTGGTTCGGCGGGATCGCGCCGTTGCCCGCGCCGCGCGCGCCATAGGCGAGGTTGGCGGGGATGACGATGTGCCACTTGTCGCCCTCGCGCATCAGCAGCAGCGCCTCGGTCCAGCCCGGGATCAGGTCGGCGCATTTGAACTGCGCCGGCAGGCCGGGCTCGGTGCCGTCGAACACCTGGCCGTTGATCAGCGAGCCCGTGTAATAGACGGTCACGATGTCGGTCGGATGCGGCCGCTTGCCGTAGCCATTGTGCAGGATCCGGTATTGCAGCCCGCTCGGGCGCGTGATCACGCCCTTCTGCGCGGCGTTGTCGGACAGGAACTTGGCGTTGGCATCGAGGCTCAGCCCGGCCACCGCCGCGCCGGCCGGGCCAGCCCCGAGCCCAAGCGCCAGCGCGACGATCAAGGCCACCGGAAATCTCATGGCAATGCTCCCTGCTCTTGGAAGTGTAACGCGAAACCGCCCGCCGCGGAGACGGGGCCGGACGGCAATTCGAGGGGTTTAACGGCCGAACATCCGTCCGAGCAAGGACCGTTTGCGCACCGGTTTGCCGATGGCCAGCCCAATGGGCTCCGCGGCCCGCTTGCCCCTGGCGGCTTGCGGCTTCGGCATATCTTCCGCAGCTGGGGCCGGGGTCACGGCGATGCTGCGCTTGGGCGCCAAGGCCTGCGGCTCCGGTTCGGGCTGGAAGCGCGGCAGCAGCAGCGCCCCCTCGTCCGTCGGGCGCACGGTGCAGACCGGACCGACGCACTGGATCATGTACTTCTTCGACCAGGCCTCTTCGGGGCTCGCGACATAGGCCTCGCTGTCGGGCCGCCGCACGCCCGACTGGACGCGCTCGAGCTGCTGGTCCTTGACGATGTTGGCCAGGCGGCCCAGCCGCTCGGCCCCTTCGGCCAAGGCGCCGGCCCGCGGGCGGACGTCGAACTTGAAGAGATCGGACATCGGTCAGGCTCCGTCCTGCTTGGTGAACCATTGAAAGCCGCCCTCGCGGCTGATCACGGCCACGTCGATCGCCCCGCCCACAGTCTGCTTCTGCGCCATGATGCGCTTCTTGAACACGTTCAGGCTCACCAGCTCCCTGGCCGTTTCGGCCAGCTCCTGGCGCGCCGCGATCTCGAGCACGCGCAGGACCGGGTTGATATAGGCCTGCTGCTGATAATCGCCGATCATGCCGCGGAATGCATCCAGATATTGCGGCACCAGCCCGTCCTGGAAGCGGCGGCGGATGTCCTCGCGCCGCGACGCGTCGGCCTCTGGGAAGGCGCCGATCACCTGGTCGACCATCGCCTGCAGCATCATGCGCATCGCGCCGTAGACGCGCCGCTCCAGCCCGAAATCGATGCCGCGGATGAAGGCGTGGGTGACCTCGCTGTCGGCGAACATGCGGATCTTGGAGCGGATCTCGGTGTCGATCACGTCGACCGAGGCCGGCGCGCGCTTGACCACGCCGAGCACGATCGACGACAGCAGGTAGGTCACGCAGACCGGATAGCGGTCGTCGGTGCCGAAGCCCGCGAAGACGAGGCCGGTGACGTCCTCCAGGAACAGATCCTTGACCACCGCGAACACCGCGATGTCCTTCAGCTGGCGCATGCTCTCGCCGGCGAGCTGGAACGGCGCGAAGCCGTAAGCGATCAGCTCGTCGATGACGCGTGCATGCTCGCTCGCCACCTTGGCGCCGAAGCCTTGCGGGAAGCAGGGCAGATCGGCGCGCGGCGTGCCGTCGTCCTTGAACTGGTAGTCGTGCCAGATGCGCTGGATCGCCTCGGCCAGGATCTGGGCGTCTGTGAGCTTCTCGTCGCCGGTCTCGCGCAGATACTGCGCGAGGTGGAAGACGTAGCGATAGACCGAGGCGAGCAGCCGCTTGTAGTCGTCCTTCTGGCGATCGGCGGGGAAGAACTCTTCCAGATGGTCGAGCGTCGCGGTGAAGCTCTGCGCATATTCGTTCAGATGCGCGAAGTTCTTGGGCTTCACCTTCTTCTGATAGTGCTCGATCAGGTGCTCCCAGGGATGGCCCATGATGTCGGCGACGCCGAAGAACATCACGCCGACCGGACGGCCCTCGAGCAGGTTGTAGAGCTTGCGCTGGTCGTTGCGCACGACGACCGTGCCGCCGTCGATCAGGGTCACCGCGGAATCGGCGGCAAGCGCCACCGCGCGCTGGTTCATCACCGCGATTTCGGACGTCATACCCTTAACCCACCCGCTTTTGGGCATCCTGTCACAGTCGGAGCCGGATTGGGAAGCCGCGCGAAAAGATGGTTACTATGGGCGACCAAGCTATCGGAGAATCCTATGTACAAGCCATTCGATCTGACGGGGAAAGTTGCGCTGGTGACGGGCGGCAATGGGGGCATCGGTCTGGGCATGGCCGAGGCCATGGCCGCCGCCGGCGCCGACATCGTGATCTGGGGCACCAACGAGACCAAGAACGCCGCCGCGCTCGACGCCCTGCGCGCGCACGGCACGCGCGTCGGCGCGCGCAAGGTGAATGTCGCGAACGAGCAGGAGGTCGTGGACGGCATGAAGGCGGCGCTTTCGGAATTCGGGCGCCTGGACTGCGTCGTCGCCAACGCGGGCATCGGCGGCGGCGCGCCGATTGCCGAGATGACGACCGACCTGTTCCGCAAGGTGAACGCGGTCAACACCGAAGGCGTGATGTGGACCTTCCGCGAAGCGAGCAAGCACATGATCGAGCGTTCGAAAGGCGGCGACGCGAGCGGCGGCTCATTGGTCGTGGTCGCGTCGACGGCCGGCATCGAGGGCGCCGCAAGAAACTCCGCCTACGGAGCATCGAAGGGCGCGGTGATGTCGATGGCCCGCGCGCTGGCCGTCGAGCTCGCCCGCCATGGCGTGCGCGTGAACTCCATCGCGCCGGGCTGGATCGCCACCGACATGACCGCCGGCGCCCAATCGAGCCCCGTCTTCGCCGAGAAGGTCATCCCCCGCGTCCCCGCCCGCCGCTGGGGCGAGCCCAAGGACTTCGGCGGCATCGCGGTCTACCTCGCGAGCGACGCCTCCAGCTATCACACCGGCGAAACCTTCGTGATCGACGGTGGGTATACGAAGTTCTGAGGCACCTTCTTATCCTCCCCCGTAAACGGGGGAGGATAAAGAGGACTATACTCTAACTCCGCATCCTGACGTAGCTGCCCGGCGCGGGCTCGATCGCGTTCTTCACCTTGCGGGCCTTTGTCTCGCCGCCGGCGTGGCGCTGGAGCCACTTCTCCCAGTTCGGCCACCAGGAGCCTTCGTGGCGGGTGGCGCCGTCGAGCCATTCGTCGGCGGTCGGCGGCGTCTCGTCGTTGGTCCAGTAGCCGTGCTTGTTCGCGGCGGGGGCGCTCAAGGTGCCGGCGTTGTGGCCCGAGCCGCCGAGCAGGAACCTGACCTCGCCGCCGAAGAGCCGGGTGCCCAGATACGTCCCGCGCCATTCGGCGACGTGGTCGTCCTTGAGCGAGACCAGCGTCACCGGCGTCGTCACCTTCTTGAGGTCCAGCGCCACGCCGCCGATCGTCACGCCGCCCTCCTCGCGCAGCTTGTTGCCGTGCACGAAGTTCTCGTTGACGTCGTTGAGCATGCGCTCGGGGATGCGCGCGCCGTCGGCGAACCAGTAGAGCAGATCCGACGGTGCCGCCTCCTGGCCCATCAGATAGTGGCTGACCGCCGGCGACCAGATCTGGTCGTTGGCGCGCACCACGCTGAACAGCCGCGTGAGATCGTTGGCGTCGACGAAGCCGCGCTTCTCGAGATATTTGCGCATCGCGCGGATATGGGAATCCGACACGAACACCGAGAAATCGCCCATCGACGTGAAATCGAGCAACGTCGCGATCATCGTCGCCGAGGCCACGCGCTCCGAAGCCCCGGTCGCGGCGAGCCAGGCGAGCGTCGCAGCCGACAGCGTGCCCCCCATGCAGAACGAGACGAGATTGATGCTGCCTTCGCCGGTCGCCTGCTCGATGGCCTCCATCGCCGCGAGCGGGCCGAGCCGCACATAGTGGTCGATCCCCATCTCGGCCAGGCGCTCGTCGGGGTTCACCCACGAGATCACGAACACGGTGTGCCCCTGGTCGACGAGCCATTTCAGGAAGCTCGTCTTGGGCGAGAGATCGAAATGATAGAACTTGTTGACCACCGGAGGGACGAACAGCACCGGGCGCTTCGCGACTTTGTCCGTGGACGGATCGTATTGGATGAGCTGCATCAGCTCGTTCTGGAACACGACCCCGCCCGGCGTCGCCGCGATGTTGCGGCCGAGCTCGAAATCGGCCGGCGAGCGATGCTTGACCAGACCGTCGCCGCGCGCCAGATCGTCGAGCAAATTCGAGAAGCCGGTGAGCAAATTCAACCCGCCGGTCGCGAGCGTCTTGGCGATCACGTCGGGATTGGTCGAGGCGAAGTTCGCCGGCGAGACCGCATTGACATATTGGCGGACGAAGAAATCGACCTTGGCGCGGCTCTCGGGATTCATCTCCGGCGTCGCCGCGACGAGGTCCTGCAGCTGGCGGCCGACGACCAGATAAGCCTGCTTCAGGAAATCGAACGCCAGCCGGTCGCTCCACGATTCCGAGCGGAAGCGGCGATCGCCCGGCGCGGGCGCGGCCACGGGCTCGACCTTCTCGCCGGCGGCGCGGCGGAAGAACATGTTCCACAGGCCGACATAATCCTGTGCCCAGCGCGCATTGAGCTCGAGGAGCTTGGTGGGGCTGGTCGCCCAGGCGCGGGTGAAATCGGCGAAGGCGCGGCCGAAATCGCGCGGATCGACGGGGACATCCATGGGCGCCCGCCACATGGCCTGGATGGCGCCGGTCCAGACCTGCTGGCCTTTGAGGGCGACCTCGCCGAGCTGGCGGGTCATTTCGAGCGCATACCCCGCCGGGTTGCGCAGATATTCGGGCTGCTCAGCCAAGGATGCCTTCGCTCTGGGTCACCATCAGATAGGCCATCGCCTTCTCCGGGTTCGCATCGGCCCATTCGGCCGACAGGACCTCAGCGTGATCCCAAAGGGTGGAACGGACAAGCGTCAGGTGACGGGCCGCCAGGACCTGGGTGTCGTCGGCGATGTCCACTTTGAGCTGAGCAAGCATGGGGTTCGCGCTCCGTCGTTCGCGGGCGGCTTATGACCTTGCAAAATCCGGAACACCAGAAGAAAATTAGCAAGTCCGTTGTGCGAAAATACCGGAACGATGGCCGAGCCAGATTGGGATGACCTCAGGGTGCTTTTGGCGGTCGGGCGAACAGGGAAGCTGTCCGCTGCCGCAACAAAATTGCGCGCCGATCACGCAACCGTCTCGCGGCGGATTTCGGCGCTGGAGGATGTGCTGCAGGTCAAGCTGCTCGAGCGGCGCTCGACCGGCGTGCTTTTGACCGAGCAGGGCGAGAAGCTGATGCAGGCCGCCGAGGCGATGGAGAGCCTGGCGCTGTCGGGGGTCGCCGAAGCCAAGCGGTCCGAGCTGCATATTTCGGGCGCCGTGCGCATCGGCGCGCCGGAAGGCTTCGGGAGCTATTTCCTGGCGCCGCGGCTGGGCGCCTTGTGCGACCGCCACCCCGACCTCGAGATCGAGCTCGTCGCGATGGGCGCGGTGTTCAGCCTCTCCAAGCGCGAAGCCGATATCGCGGTCGGGCTGACGCGCCCCGAGCAAGGCCGGCTCTATTCGCGCAAGCTCACCGACTACCGCCTGGGCCTCTATGCGGCGAAGGACTATTTCGACACGCATCCGCCGGTCGAGCGCGTCGCCGATCTCAAGCAGCATCGCATCATCGGCTATATCGAGGACCTCGTGTTCTCGAGCGAGCTCGCCAACATGTTCGCGCAGGCCGGCGTGCCGGCGCCCAAGCTGCGCAGCTCGAACCTGATCGCGCAGATGCAGTCGACCGTCGCGGGCGCGGGGCTCTGCATGCTGCCGGCGTTCATCGCGCAGGGTCGTGCCGAGCTTCGACCCGTGCTGGCGAGCGAGATCGCGACGCGCCGCGCCTTCTGGCTCACCGTGCACGCCGACCTGCGCGATCTTGCGCGCGTGCGCGAGACCTGCGCCTTCATAGAGGAAGAGGTGCGCCGGGGCCGCGAGCTGTTCTTGTGAGATTGTCCGTATAAAGACAAAATGGGACGCCCTTTTTCGGACATCCCACGATGCGGCGTCAGCCTAAGCGAAAAGAAACAGTCTGGCAAGGCGGGTTTTCTCGTAATAGATGACATCCCCTCTTTCACATGGGGACGACAATGACCGCCTGCGGACTGGATTTCGGCACCTCCAACTCGGCCGTCGGGATCGTGCGGGACGGCGCGCCCGTGCTCGCGCCCGTCGAGGGTCGCGAGACGATGATCCCGAGCGCGGTGTTCTTCGACTACGAGACGCGCGGGCGCGTGCTGTTCGGCAGCCGCGCCATCGACACCTATATCGCGCAGCACGAAGGCCGGCTGATGCGCGCGCTGAAATCGATCCTCGCCTCGCCCTTGATCGACGAGAAGACGGCGCTGGGCTACCGGATGGTGGCGCTGACCGAGGTGGTCGAGATCTTCGTGACCCACTTGAAAGAGAAAGCCGAAGACTTCGCCGGCCATGCGCTGACCGCAGTCGTGCATGGCCGACCGGTGCGCTTCGTCGACGATGACGATGCGGCCGACGCGAAGGCGCAGACGGTGCTTGGCGAGATCGCACACCGCGCGGGCTTCAAGGAGGTGAGCTTCGTCTACGAGCCCATCGCGGCGGCGTATCACTATGAAGAGAGCGCGAACGCGGAAGAGATCGTGCTGATCGCCGATATCGGCGGCGGCACCTCGGACTTCACCGTCATCCGCATCGGGCCGGAGCGGCGCGCGCGGCCCGACCGCAGCGACGACATCCTCAGCAATGGCGGCGGGCGCATCGGCGGCACGGATTTCGACGCGCTGCTCGGCATCGACGCGGTGATGCCGCTGCTCGGCCTCGGCAGCGACCTGATCTCCAAGAACCTGCCGATGCCCAAGAGCCTCTATTACGAGCTCGCTACCTGGTCGACGATCAACTTTGCTTACAGCCGCAAGAACGAGCGCGAGGTTGCGGAGCTCGCCGCGGATTCGCGCGCGCCCGAACGCGTGAAGCGATTGCTGACGACGCTCAAGCGCCGCCTCGGCCATCGCATCGCCTTCGCGGTCGAGGATGCCAAGATCGCGCTGAGCCGCAGCGACGCGACGGACATCGCGCTCGGCTTCCTTGAGCGCGATCTGCACGCGCCGGCGACGCGCGCCGGCTTCGACCGCGTCCTCGCCGCAAAGACCGACCGCCTCACCCGGCTCGCGTCGCGTTGCATCGCCGATGCCGGCCTCAAGCCGGACGACATCGCGACGATCTTCCTCACCGGCGGCTCGAGCCGCGTGCCCGCAGTGCGCGGCGCGATCGCCGCAGCGGCGCCGTCCGCGCGCATCGCCGCGGGATCGGATTTCCTTTCCGTTGCGTCAGGCCTGACTCGCGAGGCGCAGCGGCGCTATGGTTGAGCCTGGATAGAAGGAACCGCCCATGACCCTCCGCACGCCGATCTGCGACATGCTCGGCATCGAGCATCCGATCCTGCTCGCCGGCATGGGCGGCGTCTCCTATGCCGAACTTTGCGCCGCGGTGTCGAACGCGGGCGGCTTCGGCACGCTCGGCATGGCGGGGCGCTCGCCGGCCGAGATCGAGGACGAGATCGAGAAGACGCGCGACCTGACCGACAAGCCGTTCGGCGTCGACCTGCTCGCGGCGGTGCCGGAGTCGCTGGAGCGCACCGCCGATCTCATCATCGAAGGCGGCGCGAAAGCGTTCATCTCCGGCCTCGGCGTTCCCCCGCCGCATCTGGTGAAGAAGTTCCACGACGCCGGCCTGAAAGTGATGAACGTCAACGGCACGGTGAAGCATGCGCGCTCGGCCGAAGCGGGCGGGCTCGACGCGGTCGTCGCACAAGGCACCGAAGCAGGCGGCCACACGGGCCGCATCGCGGGCCTCGCGCTGATCCCGCAGATCGTCGACGCGGTGAAGATCCCCGTCATCGCGGCGGGCTCGATCGTCGACGGCCGCGGGCTGGCGGCAGCGCTCGCCCTGGGCGCGCAAGGCGTGTGGATGGGCACGCGCTTCATCGCGTCGCGCGAGGCGCATGCGGGCGGGCTCTACAAGCAGGTGATCGTGGACGCGGGCGACGAGGACACCATCGTCACGCGCTCCTATTCCGGAAAGCCGATGCGCGTGTTCAAGAACGAATGGACCGCGGACTGGGAGAAGCGCCCGCAAGACATCCAGGCGTTTCCGATGCAGGCGATGCTCTCGCATCGGGCGGGCGTGATGGGCGGCATCGGCGGCCAGATCGAAGGGTTGAGCCGCGAGCGTTCCGCCTTCGCCATGGGCCAGGGCGCCGGCGCGATCCGCGACGTGAAGTCCGCGGCCGAGATCGTGCGCGAGATCGTGGACGAGGCCCGCGCGGTCATCGCGCACATGGCGAAGCTGTCATCCTGAACCCGTTTCTTATGCATTTTTCACGTTCGCGGGCGCAGGAACGCCTCTCTTTCTTCGTTCAATGAGCATATGCAGCCCATGCCGGGTGCCTTGAGGGATTGAACCTCTTGGCCGGGCGCCCGGAAAGAGACAGGCGCGCACCGTTCCTCCCCCGGACGGTGCGCGCCTGCCATTTCAATCATCCGGCAAATCGTCATATGATCGCTCTAAGGTAGATTCATCGCCAAGGGGTCGGATCATGAGCTTCACACGCAGGCACTTCATCGGCACGAGCGCGGCGCTGCTCGGCACCGGCGCGCTTCCATTCGCGCCGGCGCGCGCGCAGACGACGTCGAAATACATCCGCTACAACGCGACCAGCGCCGAGGGCCAGACCATGCTCGGCTATTACGCGACCGCGATCCAGAACATGATGGCGCTGCCGCCCACCGACGCGCGCAACTGGTTCCGCAACGCCTTCATCCACACGCTCGACTGCCCGCACATGAACTGGTGGTTCTTCGTCTGGCATCGCGGCTATCTCGGCTGGTTCGAGCAGACGGTGCGCCGGATGAGCGGCCACGACGATTTCGCGTTCCCTTATTGGGATTGGTCGCAGACCGGCGGCACGACGCCCGGCTATTGCATCCCCGAGCCGATGCTGTCGGGGTACCTCACGCCGATCTCGGACGTCTACAACCCGTACATCTCGAGCTTCGACACCTTCTACAACTACCTCAATCCGGCGATGGAAGAGTTCTGGAAGACGCTGTCCGACAGGCAGCTCGCCGCGCTGACGGTGCGCAAGATGGACAAGCTCGACGAGGTGTGGGCGCAGGTGAAGGCCGGCATGTTCCAGTCGACGCCGAACGCGCGCTATCTGCGCACCGGCAATTCCTGCCTCGACGAAGGCACGCAGGAAGCGGTGTCGGAAGCGACCGTCGACGACGGCCTGTCGGCGCCCACCTTCGCCGAGTTCAACAGCGGGCCGTGCAAGCAGCACAGCCTGATGGGCGAGACCTCGGGCGTGCTCGAGAGCCAGCCGCACAACCTCACACACAACAATATCGGCGGCTATCAGCACGTACCGAATTCCGAGGTCGGCTTCATGGCCGACAACCTGTCGCCGGTCGATCCGATCTTCTTCCTGCATCACTCGAACATGGACCGGTTGTGGGACGTGTGGACGCGCAAGCAGCAGAGCTGCAAGCTGCCCTACCTTCCCGAAGGCGACGATTGGAAGGCTTACGCGGCCGAGCAATTCATGTTCTACGTCAACGACCAGAACCAGCCGGTGACGCAGACCGATGCGGGCTCCTATGTCGACATGAAGCAGTTCGACTATACCTATCAGCCCGGCACCGGCGAGAACATGATCGGCCAATGCCCGACATCGACGAACCTCACCGCCAGCTTGAAGAAGAGCGTCAAGGGCGCGGTGAAAGGCGGCGTCGCCACGCTCGCCGTCGCGCCGTCGTCGCTGAAGGCCTCGAAGGGCCATCCGGTGATCTTGAAGGTCAAGGTGCCCTATCCCGCGACGGCGGACGCGCCGCGCAGCTTCTCGGTGCTGGTCAACGCGCCGCCGGGCAACACCGACGCGTCGACGAAGAGCCCCTATTACGCCGGCAGCGTCGCCTTCTTCGGCTTCATGCCGGGCATGGCAGGCATGACCGCGACGTTCGAGGTACCGCTGTCGAAGGCGCTCGCCAAGCAGAAGGGCTCCAAGCGCAAGGACATGACCGTCCAGGTCCTGCCGCAGGCGGTGGTGGGCCGCAAGCCGCCGGCGCCGAGCTCGACGCTCGAAGCGGCATCGGTGAGCGTGTGGTGAGATGAAGATCGCGCTGGCCTTGAGCTTGGCGGCAACGCTTTCGGCCGGCGCGACGCCGCTTCCTCTGCGCAGCTTGGAGCGGGTTTGCGCAGGCAAGGCGCGGCTGCAGCTCACGCTGGGGCCGCTGCCGCGCGGCGTCGAGATCGTAGCGTATGCGCAAGACGGCAGGCTGATCGGCACCGCGGCGCCGTTTGCGCTCAGGGCCGGTCAGCGCGCCGGCACGTTCAGCTTCCCGTTGCGCGACGGTCGCGGCCCCGTCGCGGTGCGGCTCGCGGCCAAGCAGTACGGCGCGGCCGAGCGCGCGCCCTCGCCGGCGGAAGTGATCGAGGCGAAAGTCGTCTGCGCGCGTTAGGCTTCGGTTCACCGGCCCGGCAGCGCCGGCTTGATTTGTGGACGCGACCTGTGACGCTGTCCGAATGAGGAGCCTCGCGATATTCCTGTGCCTCGCCTGCACCGGCGCCGCGGCCGGAACCGTGCCGGGCTGGCCGCGCCGCACTTCATCAGCCTCGCCGCCGACACCATCGCGCTGAACGACCTGCCCGTCGCTTACGACAGCCATGGCTGGCTGGCCGGCAAGATCGTCGACTATTACAAACGCCCGGTGATGCTCCCTTAGAGCATCTTCAACGCGACATGACCGAGCACCGCCAGGCCGAACGCGGCGACGATCAGGCCCGAGCCGTGATTGATGATGCGCATCACCCGGTCGTCGATGCGCGCATGCAAAAGGCCGACCACCGTGCAGAGCGTGAGCCACCACAAGGTCGAGCCCAGGATCACGCCGCCCACCACGAACGCCGCGCTGAAGAAGCTCGGATCGTCGCCCGCCAATCCGCCCAGTCCCGTGAACATCGCGGTGAAGCCGAGAAGCGTCGCGGGGTTGGTGATGGTGAGCGCGAAGGTCGACGCCATCGCGCGCAGCAGGGTCCGCGCGCGGTTGTCGCTCGCCTCGGTCTTGGGATCGAGCCGCGCCGGCAGCTTGGAGAAATAGGTGTAGAGCCCGAAGCAGACGAGCAGCAGACCGCCGGCGAGCTGCAAGGCCATCGACAGGCCTTCGATCCATTGCGAGATCGCGGTCAGGCCGAAGCCGGTCACCACGGCGAACAACCCGTCGCCCAGCGCCGCGCCGAGGCCCGACAGGAAGCCGTTCAGGAATCCGAATTGCAGGGTGCGGCGGATGCAAATGAGGTTCACCGGCCCGATCGGCGCCGCCACGATCAGACCGATCGCGATACCCGGACCGATGAGAAGGACTTGGCCGAGGCCCGTCATCGGATGTCCACGACGATCCGCCCGCGCACCTTGCCGGCGACGATGTCGGCGCCCGCGCGCCGGACGTCCGAGAACGGGATGGTCGTCGTCATCGAGGCGAGCTTGGTCGCGTCGAGGTCGCGCGCAAGGCGCTCCCAGGCTTGGCGGCGTCGCGGCATCGGCATCTGCACCGAATCTATCCCCAACAGCGAAACGCCGCGAAGGATGAACGGTGCCACGCTGGTCGGCAAATCCATGCCGCCCGCGAGCCCGCACGCCGCCACCGCGCCGCCGTAAGAGGTCGAAGCAAGAACGTTGGCGAGCGTCTTGGAGCCGACGCTGTCGACCGCGCCGGCCCAGCGCTCTTTGGCCAGCGGCCGCGGCTCGCCGCCAAGCTCGGCACGCGGGA
The DNA here is from genome assembly GCA_035549495.1 of Rhizomicrobium sp. Taxonomy (GTDB): domain Bacteria; phylum Pseudomonadota; class Alphaproteobacteria; order Micropepsales; family Micropepsaceae; genus Rhizomicrobium. The sequence goes on from DASZQV010000028.1 coordinate 28,199, forward strand.
TGATCTGCGCGGCGCCGAGGCTCTTGAGGTACGGCTCCTCTTCCGTGCGCCCCGTCGAGGCGACGACCTGGAAGCCGAGCTTGGCCAGCACCGCGACCGCGACCGAGCCGACGCCGCCCGCGGCGCCCGTCACCACGACCGGGCCCTTCTCGGGCGTCACGCCCGCATCCTCGAGCGCGAGCACCGCGAGCATCGCGGTGTAGCCTGCCGTGCCGATCGCCATCGCTTCGGCGGCGGTGAACGCATCGGGCAGCTTCACCAGCCAATCGCCCTTCACGCGCGCAAGCTCGGAATAGCCGCCGTAATGCGTCTCGCCGAGGCCGTAGCCGTTGAGCAGCACCTTGTCGCCCGGCTTGAAGCCCGGATGCGACGATTCCTCCACCGTGCCGGCGAGATCGATGCCCGGGATCATCGGAAAGCGCCGCACCACCGGCGAGCGCCCGCCGAGCACGAGACCGTCCTTGTAGTTCACCGTCGAATGCGACACCGCGACGGTCACGTCGCCGTCCATCAGATCGGCCGGCGTCAGCAAGGCGTCCTCGACCTTCTGCGCGTCGTTCTCTTTGGTGATCAGGATGGCCCTGAACCGGCTTTTCATCTTTGGCACTTTCCGGGAGAGATTGCTGAAAGGAACGATCAACTATGACGTAACCGCGACTCCATTCAAGTCAAGCCTCGACGTGCAAACCATTCGGCAACATCCTTGTGACACGCTGTTGTCGAAGGGGCGTGCGATGCGTGATCTCGAGCTTCGATTGAAAGGCTACCGGCTGACGACGGCGGAGATCCTCTACCACATCCCCGACCATCCCAAGGTGCTGCAGAGCTTCATCTGGCAGGCGCTCGACATCGCGCCCGGCTATCCGGCGCTGGTGAAGTTCCTGCGCTTCTGGGAAACGAGCATCGACGGCAAGCTGCATTCGGTGCGCGTCGCAAGCTCGGGGATTTTCTCGCCGGCCGAGCTGCGCCACCACGGCCACGAGCTGACACTGCATTAGCGGTCGTTGTAGTTCGCGCCATAGGTCATTGCGCCGACATGCGTGATGCCCTCGCCCGGATGCGCCCAGATCGTGCCGCCGCAATCGCCGACCCAGCGGCGGCAGAACGAGAAATCCTCGGATAGCTCGAAATCGTCGGTCTTGATCTTGTCGAAGGGCGTGATGAACTTCTCGAAGCGGTCGGCGAAGGGCATGCGCTTGACCCGTACCGTGTCGACCAGCTCCGGCAAGGTCGCGACCATGCGCTCGACGCAGGCGCGGCTGATCAGCATGATGCCGGTGCCGCAATGGGTGACGTTGACGAAGCCGTTCTTGCGCTGCTGCGGCTTGCGCTCCTCGCCGATGAATTCCGACGCGCGCGCCAAGGCCTTCTCGAACGGCAGGTCGCCGGCCGCGTGCAGCTTCTTAAGGTCGACCTTGCGCTTGGGATAGATCGTGCCGACCAGGTCCTCGTTCAGGTCGAGCATCGCGTGGATCAGCTTCGGCTCGAAGCCCATGTCGTCGTCGACGAACAGCAGATGCGAGCTTTTGGCGTGGTTGAAATAGAAATCCGAGATCAGGTAGTTCCGCGCCGTCACCACGTCGGCATAGTCGAAATAGTGGAACGAATAGTCCGTCGCGACCTTGGTCTTGGTGGTGAGCAGCGCGAACATGCTGCGCACATAGTCGCCGCAGAAGGTCGCGCCATAGGCGGGCGTCGCGAAATAGATGCGCCGCGCGGCGCCGGGAAGCGTCACCGAACCGCGGATCACCGGCCGCGCCTTGGAGACCTCGCTCATGCGCGTTCCAGGGTCTCGACGAAACGTAGAGGCGCGCCCTGCCCTTCGGCCGTGAGCGCATGGTCGCGCATGATTGTCCGGCTACGGATGATGGTCATCACCGGCCAGCCGGTCGTCTCCATCCCGTCGAACGGCGTCCAGCCGCAGCGCGACGCGATCCACGCATTCTCGATGCGGCGCTTCTTCTTGAGATCGACGATGGTGAAATCGGCGTCGAAGCCTCGCGCGATGCGGCCCTTGCCGGCGATCCCGAAGATGCGCGCGGCGCCGGCGCTGGTGAGGTCGACGAAGCGCTCCAGGCTCATGCGGCCCGCGTTGACATGGTCGAGCAGGATCGTCGCCAAGGTCTGCACGCCCGGCATGCCCGACGGCGTGTCGGGATAGGTCTTGTCTTTCTCCTCGCGCGTATGCGGCGCGTGATCGGAGCCGATGACGTCGATCAGCCCTTCGCGCACCGCCTGCCACAGCGCGTCGCGATGGCGGCTCTCGCGGATGGGCGGATTCATCTGCGCATAGGTGCCCAGCCGCTCGTAGCATTCGGGCGCCGCCAGCGTCAGATGCTGCGGCGTCGTCTCGACGGTGGCGAGGTCGCGCGCCGCGGCGAGCAGCGGCAGCTCCTCTGCCGTCGTCACATGCAGCACATGCAGCCGCCGCCCCGCCTCGCGCGCCAGCCGCAGCACGCGCTCGGTCGAGGCGCGCGCGGTCTCGACGTCGCGCCACAAAGGATGCGAGCGCGGATCGCCGGCGACGCGCAGCTCCTTGCGCATCTCGAGACGATCTTCGTCCTCCGAATGCACGGCCATGCGCCGCGTGCCGCTCTTGAGCGCCTTGAGGATATCCTCGGGCTTGCTCAGCAACAGCGTGCCGGTCGAGGAGCCCAGGAACGCCTTCACCCCGCAGACGCCGGGCAGCCGCTCGAGCTCGCCCAGGGCGCCGACATTGGCCGGCGTCGCGCCGGCATAGAACGCGTAATCGCAATGCATCCGCGCATGCGCCCGCGCGAGCTTGTCCTCGATCGCGGCGCGCGTCGTCGTCGGCGGATTGGTGTTGGGCATCTCGAACACGGCGGTGACGCCACCCAGCGCCGCCGCGCGGCTACCGGTCTCGAGGTCTTCCTTGTGCTCGTTGCCGGGCTCGCGGAAATGGACCTGGGTGTCGATGACGCCGGGGAGCACGTGCAGCCCGCTGGCGTCGATCGTCTCGGCCGCCTTGGCGGTCGCGAGCGCGCCGATGGCGGCGATGCGGCCGTCCACGACGCCGATATCGGCTTCGGCGATGCCGCTGGGCGTGGCGGCGATCCCGCCTTTGATAAGGAGATCGAAGGAATCCGGCATGGCCAAGTGGTAGGCCGCCGCCCGCGCCTTGGCAATCGCCGCCGGAGGGATTAGGTCCTAACCTATGACCCCGGCCCATCTTGAAGACCGCAGCGTCGTCGCCATCTCGGGCCCGGAGGCGCGCGGCTTTCTGCAGGGCCTGATCACCAACGACGTCGAGCGCCTGACGCCCGGGACGGCGCTCTATGCGGCGCTGCTGACCCCGCAGGGCAAGATCCTGTTCGACTTTCTTTTGACCGAAGGCGACGGCGCGATCCTGATCGATTGCGCGCGCGACGCCCGCGATGCGCTGGTCAAGCGGCTGACCATGTACCGGCTCCGCGCCAAGGTCGTCATCGAGGCGAAGGAGCAGCTTTCGGTCTATTCCGGCAATCCGTGGCCGCGCGGCCTCGTCTTCGACGATCCCAGGCTTGCCGCGCTCGGCCAGCGCAGCATCGGCGCCACGGCCGAGATGCCGGCGCTCAAGCACCACGCGGCCGACTATCACGCGCATCGCCTGGCGCTCGGCGTGCCCGAGGCGGGCGATTTCGGCAGCGACAGGATGTTCGCGCTCGACGCCGGTCTCGACGAGCTGCATGCCATCGCGTTCGAGAAGGGGTGCTATGTCGGCCAGGAGCTGACGGCCCGGATGAAACATCGCGGCACGGCGCGCAAGCGTCTGCTCGTGGTCGAAGGCGAGGCCGCGCCCGGCGACGAGCTCCGCGCCGGCGGCACGAGCATCGGCGAGGTCGTCGCCATGCATGGACGCCGCGGCTTCGCCCTGGTGCGGCTGGACAAGCTCGAGGGCCAAGTGACGGCCGGCGACAGGAGCGTGACGGTCATTCGCCAAAACTGGCTTGACGGCGCGCAATAGCGGTTCAGAGTCCTCGCCGATTTGAAGGAGACCTCCATGCTGCATCATGTGTCCGTCGGCGTGACCGACGTCGAGCGTGCGATGGCGTTCTACGATCCCGTGCTGAAGGCGCTGGGCTACAAGCGCGTGGTCAACTACCTGCCCGGCGCGGTCGGCTATGGCGAGAGCAAGGACAAGCCCGTGTTCTGGGTCGGCCTGCCCCACGACCAGAAGCTGCCCAATGGCGGCAACGGCACCCACATCGCCTTCGCCGCGAAGGGCAAAGCGGCGGTCAACAAGTTCCACGACGCGGCGCTCAAGGCCGGCGGCAGCAACAATGGCGAGCCCGGCCCGCGGCCCGATTACGGCCCCGGCTATTACGGCGCCTTCATCTACGACCTCGACGGCAACAAGATCGAGGCGGTGTTCATCGCCATGCCGAAGCCGGCGAGCGCCAGCACCGGCAAGAAGGCCAAGAAGAAGCCCGCGGCGCGCGGCGGCCGTCCGCCCTGGACCTCGCGCAAGGCCAAGAAAGCGAAGAGAAAGCGGTGAGCGACGGGCTCGTTCGCTGTCCCTGGCCGGGCGAGGACCCGCTCTACGTCGCCTATCACGATACCGAATGGGGCGTGCCGGAATACGATAGCCGCGCGCTCTATGAGAAGCTCGTGCTCGACGGCTTCCAGGCGGGGCTTGCCTGGATCACGATCCTGAGGAAGCGCGAGAACTTCCGCAAAGCCTTCCACGGCTTCGATCCGCACAAGATCGCGCGCTATGGCGAGCGCGATTTCGCGCGGCTGATGGCGAACGAAGGCATCATCCGCTCCAACGCCAAGATCAAGGCGGCGATCAAGGGCGCGCAGCTCTGGCTCGACATCGAGGAGAAAGAGCCGGGCGGGTTCTCCGCGCTGATCTGGAAGCATGTCGACGGCAAGCCCCAGGCGAACCATTTCAAGACCATCAAGCAGGTGCCTGCGAAAACGAAGATGAGCGAAGCCCTGTCGAAGGACTTGAAGCAACGGGGCTTCAACTTCGTGGGCCCGGTGATCGTCTACGCCTTCGCGCAGGCCGTCGGCATGGTCAACGACCACCTCGTGACCTGCCACCGCCACGCGGCGGCGGAAAAGCTCGCAAAGAAGAAGCGCTAATCGTCGAGCGGTCCGAAAGGCTTCGCGTCCGCCGCCTCATAGATCGCCACGCCCTTGCCGGTGCGGACCATGCGCTTGCCGAGCTTCGGGAAGTCGGCGACCTCGAACTCGCGGTTCTCGCCGCCCATCAGATAGACGAGGTCCTCCGTTCCCGCATTGCGCAGATGATGCGCGACCGACGGCGTCGGGAAGCCCATGAAGTCGCCCGCGCCGACCGCGTGTTCCTTGCCGTCGATCTCGGCGATGCCGCGGCCCGAGAGGACATAGAGCCATTCCTCTTCGAACGTGTGGCTGTGATAGACGAACGACTCCTTGCCCGGCGGCACGCGCACCAGGCTCACGCCGGTGCGCTTGAGGCCCGTGAGCCGCGCCATCTGCGTGCCGATCAGCGCCGATCTCGGATTCCACGGATGCGCATGCTCGCTTTCCTTCGCCGCGATCTCCGCGGCACGCAGAAGGTTCGGCTTGTCCGCCTCGCCGCTCAACCCCGCCCCCGATAGGGCGACACGCCGGGCTCCGGCAGCCAGGTGCCGGCAGGCAGCCTGCCCGTCTGCCAGAACACGTCGATGGGCATGCCGCCGCGCGGATACCAGAAGCCTGCGATGCGCAGGTAGCGCGGCTCGATCGCGGCGACCATGCGCTTGCCGATCATCAGCGTCGTCTGCTCGTGGAAGCCGGCATGGTTGCGGAAGCTCGACAGGAACAGCTTCAGCGACTTGGATTCGACCAGCGATTTCCCCGGCACATAGTCGATGACGAAATGCGCGAAATCGGGCTGGCCCGTCACCGGGCACAGGCAGGTGAACTCGGGCGCGGTGAAGCGCGCGACATAGGCGTCGGCCGGATAGAGGTTCGGCACCGCATCGAGCACCGCCTCGTCCGGGTTTTGCGGGACCGCGACCTGGCGGCCGAGCTGGAGCTTGCCTAGGGAGCCGGATGCGCGTCGTGCCACGTCTTCACCGCCTCCATGGTGAGGTCGACATGCTTTTCGGGGTTCAGGTCGGTATAGGTCATCAGCACCGTGTGGTCCGGCGCGATGACGTACGACGTGCGGTCGGCATATTCCGGCTTCTTCTTCAGCACCGCGTCATAGGCCTTGATCACCTTCTGGTCGGGATCGGCCGCGACGGGGAACTTGCTGCGGCATTCGCTGACCGAGAACTTGTCGAGCACGTCGATCTTGTCGGCGCTGACGCCGATCACCGTGGCGCCCAGCGCGGCGAACTTGTCGGAGGCGTCGGCGAACTCATGCGCTTCGATCGTGCAGCCGGTCGTGAACGCGGCCGGATAGAAATAAAGCACGACCGGCCCCTTCTTCAGCGCGTCGGCGAGCGAGAAGGTGTACTCCTTGCCGCCCAGCGAAGCCTGCGCCGTGAAATCCGTCGCCTTGGCGCCGACCGCGAGCGCCGCTTCGGCCGGCATCGCCGCCAGGACCGCGAGCGCCGCCGCGGCGCCAAAAAGGCATTTGCGCATGTTCCACTCCCGTTCGTTTGTCCGCCCTTACAATAATTTCAATCGGGGTGCGCTTGAAAGAGGCAGCCAGGATGCCAACCTTCACCAAAGCAACACAAAGGGGGCTGCGTGACCGACCCGATCTTCGCGAAGCTCGACGCGTTCTGGCGCTGGATCCGCGAGCCGGCCATCGTCGCCGGCGTGCTGGTGGTCTCCACCACCGCCATCGCCCAGCCCTTCTATATCCCCTCGGGCTCGATGGAGCCCACCTTGCAGATCGGCGACGGGCTGATCGCCTCGAAATTCGCCTATGGCTATAGCCGCTACTCGCTGCCTTTCGGCGCCGGCCCGGCCTCGGACACGCGCCTGTTCGGCAAGGCGCCCGAGCGCGGCGACATCGTCATCTTCCGCCTGCCACACGATCCCTCGAAGACCCTGATCAAGCGCCTGGTCGGCCTGCCCGGCGACACGGTGCAGATGCACGGCGGACGCCTCTGGCTCAACGGCCGCGAGCTGCCGCTCCGCCAAGACGGCACCGGCAAGGTCGAGGACGGCAACGGCGCGATCACCGTCGCCGACCGCTACATCGAGACGCTGCCCGGCGGCCACGCGCATCCGATCTTCAAGCAGGGCTGGGACGGACCGCTCGACGACACGCCCCTCTATGTCGTGCCGAAAGGTCACTACTTCATGATGGGCGACAATCGCGACGACTCGCTCGACAGCCGCGTCGCGGAAGACGAAGGCGGCGTCGGCTTCGTGCCGGAAGAAAATCTCGTCGCACGCGCCGAGTTCGTGATCGGCTCCTACGACTATCTCGGCCATCAGCCGGACAAGAGCCTTATCGGGCGGCTGCGCCTCGCCCGCTTTTTCCGCCCGCTCGATTAGTCGGCCCAAGAGGAGTCGAAGCGCGAGGTCGCGGGCAGCGCCTTGGCGGCCGCCGCGCGCTCCTGCTCCGCCGCCACGATGCGATCGACCAGGGCTGCGATCTCGCGCTGCGCCATCCGCCCGAAGGTCTCGGTCGCGGCCGGCTCGGGCCAGAAAAAGGTGCGGCGCACGAAATCGTCGAGCTCCTTCGCCCAGCGCTCGCTTTGCGGCGCGAACTTCGCGCGCTTGTGGACCAGGATCGCCAGATGCGGCTCGACGAGGGCCAGCACTTCGCCATCGACCGCGGGACGGGGGGTAAACGTCGCGCTGCCGAACAGAAGTGCCGCCACCTCGCCGAAGGCTTCGCGGATGCTCCTCGCGATGCCGGTCGTGCCGTAAGCCGGAAGCAATGCGGTCCCTCGATCCATGGCCGCCAGCATGCCCCGAAGCGCCTTAACGCCACCCTGAGAAGCCTGGTTACGAAACGGTTCCGCGATGCCCGAGCCGCCACGCGCAAGGCGCGAGTCGCGAGGGAATTATGTAGTGCATTTATTCTTGACGGCAGTTCGGTTATGATCTACATATGGCTTATGAATGGGACGAGGCGAAGCGCGCCGCGAACTTGCGCAAGCACGGCATCGACTTCGCCGATATGGAGGAGTTCGACTGGAGCACTGCGATCTACGATACAGACGAAAGCGCCGATGGCGAGGATCGATTCATGGCAATTGGCTTGTTAGGTGGGCGTGTTCACGTCGTTATCTTCACATTTTGTGGCGAGATCACGCGGATCATCAGCGCTCGAAAGGCGGAAAGGAAAGAAGTGCGCCGATATGAAAAGGAAACGTATTGATTTGAATGACTATCCCGAGCACGCGGTTTACGATCCGGACAATCCGCCGCTGACGGACGAACAGCTCCGCCGCATGCGTCCCCTGCGCGATAACCCGGAACTGCTTGCGCGATTGCTCGCGGCCTCCGAAGAGCTCCGCGCACGCAAGCGCGGCCGGCCGCCGCTCGAGCATCCCAAGGTGCAGGTCACGCTTCGCCTCGACGAGGAGGTGGTCCGCGCGTTCAAGGAGGACGGGCCCGGCTGGCAGGGGCGGATCAACGACGAGCTCAAGAAGACCGTCCAGAAGACCGCGAAGCGGCGGCGCAAGCGGTGATGTTCGTCGGGCTGGACGGCTTCCGGCATGGCTGGGTCGCGGTGCGGCTGCATGAAAGCGGCGCACGCGATCTCGCTTTCCTGGGGGCGCTTCGGGACATTCTCGCCTGGCCCTTTGCGCGCGCGATGGTCGACATGCCGATCGGCTTGCCGGATTCTGGCAACCGCGGCTGCGACGAGGAAGCGCGACACCTTTTTGGCAAGCACTGGCCCCGCGTCTTCACCGGCGCGCGACGCTGGATCCTCGATTGCAGCACGCAACCGGAAGCAAACGAGAAAGCCGCGGCTATGGAGCAGCAAGGCGTCTCGGCACAGCTTTTTTGTCTCGGCGACAAGTTGCGGGAAACCGATCTTCTCGTTCGCGAGGTCGGACAGCACCGCATCCTCGAAACCCATCCCGAGCTCGTCTTCCAGCGCTTGAATGACGGCCGCCCGTTGCCGAAGAAGCAGACGCCTGAAGGTCACGCCTTGCGCCGCAAGCTGCTCGAAGCCGATGGCTTTTACGATCTGGACGCCTGGCTGGCGCAACGCCTGGGCAAGGGCGCGAAGCCGGACGACGTTCTCGACGCTTGCGCTTGCGCCATCGCGGCGCGCGACCGCAGCGCCAAGGTGCCCATCGGCGACCCGCAGAGCGACGCGTTCGGCTTGCGCATGGAAATCCACTACTGACGCCCGCGACACCACGGCGGGCGATAGATTGTTGCGCCCTCCCCTCCCCCATGCTAGATGCCTCGCGCGGCGCGGCACAGATTCGTCGCCCGATAATTCCCCCAGTGATTTCAATAGGTTGAAACGGGAGCGCGCGTGGCTGACCAGGGACATAACTCGACGATCGCCGGACGCTATGCGACCGCGATTTTCGATCTGGCCATGGAGACCAATTCCTTGGACACCGTGGCGGCCGATCTGGCGCAGCTGAAGGCCGCCATGAAGGCGAGCCCCGACCTCACCCGCCTGGTCAAGGCGCCGGTGTTCAGCCGCGACGACCAGAAGAAGGGCATGGGCGCGGTCCTGACCCAGATGGGCGCGAGCCGGCTCACCATCCAGTTCATCAACCTGCTCGCCGCCAAGCGCCGCCTGTTCGGCCTCGCCGACATCGTCGCTGCCTTCGACGCCAAGCTTGCGCGCCACAAGGGCATCACCAAGGCCGAGGTCACCTCGGCGCGTGCGCTGAACGACGGCGAGCTGGCTCAGATCAAGGCCGTGCTGAAAGCCAAGCTCGACCGCGAGCCCGAGCTCGAAACCCATGTGGACCCACAGCTCCTGGGCGGCCTGATCGTGAAGATCGGCTCGCGCATGATCGACTCTTCGCTGCGCAGCAAGCTGAACGGCATGCGTTCGGCGATGCGCGGCCGCTAACTCCAATACGACCGAAGGAACAGACAGATGGATATCCAGCCCGCCGAAATCTCCGCCATCCTCAAGCGCGAGATCCAGAACTTCGGCGCCGAGGCCGAGGTCAGCGAAGTCGGCCAGGTCTTGAGCGTCGGCGACGGCATCGCGCGCGTCTACGGCCTCGACAACGTCCAGGCCGGCGAGATGGTCGAGTTCCCGGGCGGCATCCGCGGCATGGCGCTGAACCTCGAGAGCGACAATGTCGGCGTCGTGATCTTCGGCAACGATTCGACCATCAAGGAAGGCGATACCGTCAAGCGCACCAAGGCGATCGTGGACGTGCCGGTGGGCAAGGGCCTGCTCGGCCGCGTCGTCGACCCGCTGGGCAACCCGATCGACGGGCTCGGCGACATCCAGAACGTGGCGGAGCGCCGCCGCGTCGACGTGAAGGCGCCCGGCATCATCCCGCGCAAATCCGTGCACGAGCCGGTGCAGACGGGCCTCAAGGCCATCGACACGCTGATCCCGATCGGCCGCGGCCAGCGCGAGCTCATCATCGGCGACCGCCAGACCGGGAAGACCGCCGTCGCCATCGACGCGATCATCAACCAGAAGGCCATCAACGCCGGCACCGACGAGAAGGCCAAGCTCTATTGCATCTACGTCGCCATCGGCCAGAAGCGCTCGACGGTGGCGCAGATCGTCAAGACGCTCGCCGATGCCGGCGCGCTCGAATACACGATCATCGTCAGCGCGACTGCGTCGGAGCCCGCGCCGCTGCAGTTCCTGGCGCCGTTCGCCGGCTGCGCGATGGGCGAGTGGTTCCGCGACAACGGCATGCACGCGCTGATCATCTATGACGATCTCTCCAAGCAGGCCGTCGCCTATCGCCAGATGTCGCTGCTGCTGCGCCGCCCGCCGGGCCGCGAAGCCTATCCGGGCGACGTGTTCTATCTGCACAGCCGCCTGCTCGAGCGCGCGGCGAAGCTCAACGAGGACAACGGCGCGGGCTCGCTCACCGCGCTCCCGATCATCGAGACCCAGGCGAACGACGTCTCGGCCTATATCCCGACCAACGTGATCTCGATCACCGACGGCCAGATCTTCCTCGAGACCGACCTGTTCTATCAGGGCATCCGCCCGGCGGTGAACGTCGGCATCTCGGTGTCGCGCGTCGGCTCGTCGGCGCAGATCAAGGCGATGAAGACCGTCGCCGGCCCGATCAAGGGCGAGCTCGCCCAGTACCGCGAGATGGCGGCGTTCGCGAAGTTCGGCTCGGACCTCGACACAGCGACGCAGAAGATGCTCGCGCGCGGCGAGCGCCTGACCGAGCTCTTGAAGCAGCCGCAGTACAAGCCGTTCGCGGTCGAGGAGCAGGTGGCGGTGATCTATGCCGGCACCCGCGGCTATCTCGACCCGATCCCGACCGCCAAGGTCGGCGCCTTCCAGCAGGCGCTGCTCGCCAAGCTCAAGGGCTCGTACCCGCAGTTCCTCGAGGGCATCCGCACCGGCAAGACGCTGACGCCGGAGCTGGAAGCGACCCTCAAGCAGGCGCTGGACGACACGTCCAAGAGCTTCTCGTAAGGAAGACGCGAGCACGCCATGGCAACCGTCAAGGAAATGCGCACACGGATCGGAAGCGTGAAGTCCACGCAGAAGATCACCAAGGCGCTGCAGATGGTGGCGGCGGCCAAGCTGCGCCGCTCCCAGCAGGCGGCCGAGGCCGCGCGTCCCTACGCGCAGCGCATGGCGGCGATGATCTCGAACCTTGCCGCCTCGGTCTCCGGGCCGTCGGCGCCGCTGCTGCTCGGCGGCACCGGCAAGGACGACCGTCACCTGATCGTGGTCGCGACCGCGGACCGCGGCCTCGCGGGCGCGTTCAACTCCGCCATCGTGCGCGAGGCGCGCAAGAAGATCGCCGAGCTGATCAATGCCGGTAAGTCGGTCAAGATCATCGCCGTCGGCCGCAAGGCGCGCGACCAGCTGCGGCGCCAATACGGCGCGCAGTTCGTCGAGAGCTATGAGGTGGGTCTCAAGACGCCGGGCATGGCGCTGGTGCATCCGATCGCGAAGAAGATCCTCGACCTCTATCAGGCCGGCGAGCTCGACGTCGTGACCTTGGTCTACAGCCGCTTCAAATCGGTCGTGACCCAGACCCCGACGCTCAAGCAGCTCATCCCGGCGCAGATCGAGGAGAGCAAGGGCCCGGTGCCCTTCTACGAATACGAGCCGGACGAGGTCGAGATCCTGACCGAGTTGCTGCCGCAGAACATCTCCGTGCAGCTGCTCTCGGCCATGCTCGAGAACGACGCCGGCTTCTACGCCGCGCAGATGACCGCGATGGACAACGCCACGCGCAACGCCGGCGATCTGATCAACGCGCTCACCATCCAGATGAACCGTACCCGCCAGGCCAAGATCACGACCGAGCTGATCGAGATCATCGCCGGCGCCGCCGCCGTTTGAAAGGAAGCACCATGAACGCCCCCGCAAACATCACGAGCAAAGGCAAGCTCACCCAGGTGATCGGCGCCGTCGTCGACGTCGAGTTCGAAGGCGCCCTGCCCGCGATCCTGAACGCGCTGGAGACGACCAACACCGATCCGCGCACCAACGAGAAGATCCGCCTGGTGTTCGAGGTCGCGCAGCATCTTGGCGAGAACTCGGTTCGCGCCATCGCGATGGACTCGACGGAAGGCCTGGTCCGCGGCCAGGAAGTCGTCGACACCGGCGCTCCCATCCGCGTGCCCGTCGGTCCCGCCACCTTGGGCCGCATCATGAACGTCATCGGCGAGCCGATCGACGAAGCCGGCCCGATCGCGCACGACCACATGTCGGCGATCCACCGCGAAGCGCCGAGCTTCGCCGAGCAGGCGGGTTCGGCCGAAGTGCTCGTCACCGGCATCAAGGTCGTCGACCTGCTCTGCCCCTACACCAAGGGCGGCAAGATCGGCCTGTTCGGCGGCGCGGGCGTCGGCAAGACCGTGACCATGCAGGAGCTGATCAACAACATCGCCAAGGCCTATGGCGGCTATTCGGTGCTGGCCGGCGTCGGCGAGCGCACGCGCGAGGGCAACGACCTTTATCACGAGATGATCGAGTCCAACGTGAACGTGGACCCGAAGAAGAACGGTTCGGCCGAAGGCAGCAAATGCGCCCTCGTCTACGGCCAGATGAACGAGCCGCCGGGCGCGCGCGCCCGCGTCGCGCTGACCGGCCTTTCGGTGGCGGAGTACTTCCGCGACCAGGAAGGCAAGGACGTGCTGCTCTTCATCGACAACATCTTCCGCTTCACCCAGGCCGGCTCGGAAGTGTCGGCGCTGCTCGGCCGCATCCCGAGCGCGGTGGGCTATCAGCCGACTCTCGCCACCGAGATGGGCAATCTCCAGGAGCGCATCACCTCGACGACCAAGGGCTCGATCACCTCGGTGCAGGCCATTTACGTTCCGGCCGACGATCTGACCGACCCGGCGCCCGCGACCTCGTTCGCGCATCTCGACGCCACCACAGTGCTGTCGCGCGACATCGCTTCGCTCGGCATCTTCCCGGCCGTGGACCCGCTCGACTCGACCTCGCGAATCCTCGACCCGCAGGTCATCGGCGAGGAGCATTACACCGTGGCGCGCCGCGTCCAGGAAGTGCTGCAGCAGTACAAGGCGCTCAAGGACATCATCGCGATCCTGGGGATGGACGAGCTCTCGGAAGACGACAAGCTGGTCGTCGCCCGGGCGCGCAAGATCCAGCGCTTCCTGTCGCAACCCTTCCACGTCGCCGAGCAGTTCACCAACTCGCCGGGCAAGTTCGTCCAGCTCGAGGACACGATCCGCTCGTTCAAGGCGATCGTCGACGGCGAGTGCGACGACATGCCGGAGCAGGCCTTCTTCATGGTCGGCGCCATCGAGGAAGCCCGCGCCAAGGCGCAGAAGATGGCGATGGAAGCGGCGTAAGCGCCATGGTTCGAGGCTCTCTTCGCTCGCACCTCACCATGACGCTTACTCGAACGTCATCCTGAGGTGCGTTGCGAAGCAACGCCTCGAAGGATGACGCAACTCGGTGGAAAAAATGGCTGACGCAAAAATCTCCTTCGACCTCGTCTCGCCCGAGCGGCTCCTGTTCTCGCAAGCCGCCGAGATGGTCACCATTCCCGGCGCCGAAGGCGAGATGGGCGTGATGGCCGGCCACATGGCGTTGATCTCGACGCTCAAGCCGGGCGTGATCGACGTGAAGATCGAGCACGGCAACCACAACCGCTTCTTCGTCTCGGGCGGCTTCGCCGAGGTCACGGCGGAGAAGCTGACCGTACTCGCCGAAGAGGCGGTCCCGCTCGAGCATCTCGACGAGCCGACGCTCAAGCAGCGCATCATCGACGCGGAGGAGGACATCGCCACCGCGAAGAGCGACGCCGAGATGCAGCGCGCGACCGAGGCGCTCAGCCAGTATCGGCGGTTGCTGGCGGCCGAGTAGCCGGCCTCAAGCAGCGACGCGGTACGCCGACAAAAACTATTCGCCGAGCTGGAACCGCTTGGCGATCTCGGCCCGCGCGGCTTCCCAGTCGCGGAACTCCGGCTTGTCGCGGAACGTCCTCCAGCGCCGGTCGGCGTAGAACGCCTTGATCTCGGGATTGGAATACTGCACCGCGCAGACCTGCGCCTCGCGCAGCTGGTACGCCGTCTCGAACCAGCCGAGCGCCTTGTCGTAATTGCCCGCGCGCGCATAGCCGATGGCGACGTCGTTGGCGGCGACGCCGTTGCCCGGGAAGCCCTTCGCCGCGCTTTCGGTGATCGCGAGCACGGTCGCCCGGTCGCCGTCGGCGGTCGCGATGTGATAGGCGCAGGCGAGCGCCGGCAGCGCCGCTTCCGGGTTCGACGACGACGCCAGCTGCATGTGCACCCGCCGCGCCGCGTCGAGATCGCGCTGCGCCGCCTCGACCTGGCAGAGCAGCGACTGGCCTTCGAAATTGCCGGGCTGGATGGCGAGGCCTTCGCGCGCGACCTTGGCGGCATCCTTCAGTCGCCCCTGGTTCATCAGGAACAGCGCGAGATTGTAGCGGTCGATATAGGAGAGCGGGTCCTGGCGCACCGCGCGCTCGATGGTGGGAAGCGCCAGGCTGGCGAGTCCCATATAGGACAGAAACACGCCCTGGTTATGCCAGATGCCGGGCCCGCCCGGATTGGCCGCCTCGACCTTGAGCAGATCGTCGGCGGCGGCGCGCCATTTCCACTCCACGATCTCGACCGTCGAGCGTCCCATCAGCGCGATGCGGTTCTTCGGGTCCAGCGCCAGCGCGCGGGCGATCGCCACCGTCCCCGGCGCGATCTCGTTCGGCTGCACGAAGTTCAGCGCCAGCGCCGCATGCGCCGCGCCGAGCGCGGCGAAGCCGTCGGCATAGAGCGGCGCGCGCCGGGTCACCTGCTCGAACAGCGCGATGGCGCGGCGGATGCCGTCTTCGCTGCGCTGGGCGAAATAGAACTGGCCTTGCAGATAGTCGCGATAGGCTTCCGGATCGATCGTCGGCTGCGCCTTGGCCGGCGTGTCGTCGCCTTCGCTGCCGGTGAGCGTGCGGCTGAGCGCGCGGGAGATCGCGCGCGCGATGTCGTCCTGGAGCTTGAGGATATTGGTCAGGTCGCGGTCGTAGCTCTCCGACCAGATCGGGAAGCCGTCGGCGGCGTTGATCAGCTCGGCCGCGATGCGCACGCGGTTGCCGTCCTCGCGCACGCTGCCCTCGACCACGGCGCGGACGCCCAGCGCGCGCGCGATGGTCCGGATGTCGGCATTGCCGCCTGCGAGCGCGAAGGACGAGGTGCGCGCCGCGACGCGCAGATTGCGCCGGCGCGACAGCTCGGTGATGAGCTGGTCGGCGATGCCGTCGCTGAAATAGCGCTTGGCCGGATCGCCGCTCAAGTTGGCGAACGGCAGCACCGCGATCGAGGCGACCATCGGTTTCGGCGCGGGGACAGGCGCCGGATCGCGCGACCAATAGAAGGCGAGCTGGACGCTCGAGACGACCAGCACCGCCGCCAGCACGCCGGGCACGACCCAGCGCCGCCACCCCTGCCGCGCCGCGACCTGGCCGTCGCGGCTGAAATGCCAGGCGAGCGCGAGCGCGACGGGGAACCCCAGGATCGCCACGACGATCGTCCAGCGCATCGCCCAGGCGGGCGCGTCGAAGGCCGGGAGCGCGATGGACGCGCCCTGGACGACAGCCCAGGCGACGACGGCATAGGCGGCGCCCATCCGGTCGAGCCGGTGCCGCCGTATCGCTTGGAGAAACCGTTCCATGGCCGCGTGCCCCTTGCGTCCAACCTAACAGAAGCGCGAGGGCAATCCAGCCGCTCAGGCCTTGGCGCGGCGCGCGCGCTTCTTCGATTCGGCCTCCGTCGAGTGCCCCGATTCGAGCATGAAGCGCACCGTCATCGCCGTCATGGCCATGCCGAGGATATTCGTCTTCTGCTGGTTTGCGACCGCGTTGTAGTACATCAGCCCGTTCGCCGCCTGCGCCTGGAGCATCGACTGGAAAGCCGCGACCGACGGGCCCGAGCCCAGGATCGTCAGCAGCACCTCGTGCATCTTCTCGCCGCCCCGCGCCTTCGCGCCCGCCGCCTGTTTGGACGATGACTTTTTGGCCATAGGTTGCCTCCATCCCTGTATCGGCCGCAACATTTCCACGCCGGCGGCGTTTGCCCAAGGGGGTTCTCCGGACGGGCCCCGTTTTGCTATAAGTCCGGCCGGGTGGGTAAGAACATGAGCATGAGCGACGCCGCAGTCTACAAGCAGGGCTGGTCCCTCGACGATGTCCGTTGGGACCGCTTCGATCCGTCCAAGGTCGAGCCCTGGATGCTGACCGCGGTGAAGGCCGCCGCCCTGGTCGAGTTCAACGCCCCCGACTACGTCACCTATCTCAAGCGCGTCTTCAAGGACGCGCGCACCCAGGCCGCGATCGAGGAATGGGGCGTCGAGGAATCGCAGCATGGCCGCGCGCTCGGCCGCTGGGCCGAGATGGCCGATCCGGGCTTCGACCTGGGCGAGACCTTCGCCCGCTTCCGCGCCGGCTATCGCCCCGGCCATTTCGACGGCGACGAAGAGGTCTCGATCCGCGGCAGCCGCCGCGGCGAGATGATCGCGCGCTGCGTGGTGGAGAGCGGCACCTCGTCCTATTACTCCGCGATCCGCGACGCGACCGAGGAGCCGGTGCTGAAGGAGATCGCCGGGCGCATCGCCGCCGACGAGTATCGCCACTACCGCCTGTTCTTCGAGATCCTCAATGCCCAGGCCGAGCCCGACCTGCCGTTCTGGCGCAAGCTGATGGTCGCGGTCGGCCGCATCAACGAGTCCGACGACGACGAGCTGGCCTACGCCTATTACTGCGCCGCGGTGCCGGCCGACCGCGAAGCCGCGACGCCCTATCTGCGCACGCAGTTCTCCAAGGCCTCCTACAATACGAGCCTGCGCATCTATCGCCGCCGCCACATCCAGAAGCTGGCGCAGATGGTGTCGAAGGCCGTCGGCGTCGACCCGCAGGGCCATATGACCAAGCTCGCCGGCGCTCTGCTCTGGCGGATGCTCAGGATGCGCGCGGGATTGAGCGGGGTCGCTGTGGCGGAGCCGGTGGGCTAGCTTCCGCCGCCGTCCATGCCAGCGCGATGAGCGAGCCGCCGGCCATCGTCGCCAGCAGGAGGAGCGCCGGCGCGGACAACTCGCCGGACACCCAGTCGCGCCAGCCGATGCCGAGCAGCGGCGTGGAGACGAGGCTCAGCCAGCACAGTGCGCCGCCGATCGCGGCACCTACGGCAAGCGGCCAGGTCCGACGCGGTGGACGCGCAGGCAGTCGCTGCATCACGGAATCGCAAAAGCCGTCTTCCGGAACCGGCCCGTCGAAATGCGCGAGCAGCAGGCGGTCGATTTCGTCGTTCTCCGGGTCGTTCATGATGCTTGTTCCTCCTGCCAGTCCGAGAGCAGAGCCCGCAATTTCTCCTTGCCGCGCAACGCGTGGCTTTTGACCGTGCCGAGCGGCATCGCCAGCACATAGGCGGTCTCGCCGTGGCTCAAGCCCAGCTGCACGCAATGCAGCAGCACGATCTGCTCGGAGTCCGATAAACGCTGCATCGCGCGCTCGACGTCCAATCTGAGATCCGTGGCCTCCGGCGGCGCCGTCCCGGCCATCTCGGCAGCCGCGCCTGACGGCAGCGACCCCTTCCGGCGCGACTGGAGAAAGCACGTATAGGCGATACGGTGCAACCAGGTGGAGAAGCGCGCGTCGCCGCGGAACTGGTGCAGCTTGCGCCATGCCAGCAGGAAGGTCTCCTGCGCCAGATCGTCGGCCCCTGCCGGATCGCCCTTCAGCAGCCGGCGCAGCTGGGCGCGCACCATGCCCTGGTGACGCCGCATGAGCTGTTCGAAGGCGCGCCGATCCTGAGCCAGCAGCACACGGGCCACCAGCGCCTGATCGACGCGCGCTTCGGCGGCTGCGTCAGTCACGCGTGCCGTCGCGCCAGTTCAGCCACCAGCTGGCGAGATAGCCGAGCCCCGTCATCAGCGGCAGCAGGCCGAGCCCCCAAAGGCTCGCGACGCTCACGCCGCTGTCGAGCTTGAAGGGAAGTGCGATGAACATCGCCATCAAGCCCAGGCCGATGCTGATCAAGACCAGCGCGCGGCGGCGCTCGGAGAAGCCCGATTGCGGCTCGACGAAGAGCGCCGGCGGCAGCTCCACGCCCTTCTCCGCCAGCTGCAGCAGCGTCTGATAACGCGCCTTGGTGAGCTGGGTGCGATAGCGCAGCAGGATGACGGCGATGAGGACAGGCCCTCCCATGACGATGAGAGGGATAACGAAGAATTCGGGCATCATTGTTTTGCTCCTTCAATGGCAAGAAGATCGGCGATGCGCTCGGCCAGTTCCATGGCCGTCTGGCTCTCGCCTTCGTTGCTGGTCACGGCGATTGCGGCGTCGGTCTCCCATACGATCGCGAGGTCCGCGCTCATGCCGGGCGCGCCGCCCTGATGTCCGCGGATATGGCGGCCGCTCGACAGGCGGTCGCCGAAGCCCGCAGCATAGGCGCCGGGTCCCGCCGGGACTTCGTCGTCGAACATCTTCGTCAGGGTCTCGCGCTTGATCAGCCGGCCGTCCTTCAGCGCTTTCGCGAAGCTGAGCAGATCGGCGTTCGTGGAATAGCCGCCACCCGCGGGGCTCCCCTTGAACGGCAGGGTCATCCCATTCGCCTTCCACACGGTCGAGAACACGCCGTCATGGAAATAGCCGGTCGCGAGCTTCGGCGTCACGTCCTCCTGAGCGTCGAACCCGCTGGCGGTCATGCGCGCGGGCGCGAAGACATGATGTTGTATATAGTCGAAGTAATTCTCGCCCGAGACCTTTTCGACGATGCGGCCGAGCAGGATGTAGCCGGCATTGCTGTAGTTCCAGTCCTTGCCCGGCTCGCCGACCTTGGGCTGCCGCGCGATGAGGTCGAGATAGTCGGCCGGATCGACGAACTTCTCGCGGTTCCGGAAGAACTCCGGCACGAAGAAATCGCCCAGGCCCGCCGTGTGGTGCAGCAGCTGCCAGACGGTGATTTTGCCCGCCGTGTCGCGGTCGGGATAGTCCGGCACCAGCTCGGCGAGCGTGGCATTCCACGACAGCTTTCCGGCCTCGACGAGCTGCGCGATTGCGATCGCCGTGAACATCTTGTCCATCGAGCCGATATGGAAGCGCGTCTGGCGATCGACCGGCGTTGCGAAATTCCGTTCCGCCAAGCCGCGGCATTCGTCGAAGATCGTCTCCCCACCATCCACGACGCTCAGGCAGCCGGAAAAATCCTTCTCGCGCGCGAGCCGGTCCAGCGCATCGCGCGTGAGCCGCGCGATCTCGGCGTGCGCCACCGGTCCCTTGGACCAGGCGGCATAGAACGCCGGATCGTCGATGGGAAACAAGGCGGCCTGCGCCAGCTTGCCGGGCTGTGCCGGGTCGGCCATCAACACGAGGACCGCGCGCTGCCCGGTGCGGCGCGCTTCGATGGTCAGGACGAGCATCCCGGGTGGACCTTGGGTACGCGCATCGACGAAGTTCACGCCGCCGCTGTCGCGCACCGCCGACGCCAGGCCTTTCAGGAAATCGGCCTTGTCCGCGTCCGGCACGGCGGGCGACAGGATGCTCGGCGCCCATTGCCGGATGTGCGCGGCATCGTCGCTGTTGATGTGCGCGATCAGCTGGCCGCCCAGCTTGCCGGCAGCCGTGTCGGGCAGGACGGTGGAGGGCGCGGCGGAAGCGCCGGAAATCGTCGCGGCGAGCGCAACGACCGGCAGGGAAACCCAAGTGGGCAGGTTCATGGTCGGCAAATCCTCGGCAAAAGCGGTGCCCATGCACCTGCTCTATAGGAGGGTTTGATGCCGTCCAGGCCGGATTGGATGCAGCGGTCTTAAGGCTTCTTCCGCGTGTAGTGGATCACCCAGCTGTCGGTCCAGGTCTTGCCGTCCGTCGTGCCCTGCCAGCGCCAGGTGAAGCTGTCGGGTTTGATGTCGGTGTAGATCATCCGGCTGGCCCTGGGCGAGCCTGGGACCGGCAACGTCGTGAGCACGAAATCGCCCTTGCCGTCGGGGCCGCCCGCGAGCGGGATATAGCCGTCCTGGTTGTCGACCCAGGTCTGGTGCCACTGCTTGCTTGCCGCCGAATAGCTCGAGACGCTGTGGCCCAGGAGCGGCGTTCCGGGCCGGCCGTCGAAATGCTCCTCGATCACGCAGCCTTCGTAAGACTTGGTGATGTGGTTGGAGCCCTTGCCGCCCTGGAACTCGGCGTCCCAGTCGCCGAGCCAGAAATCCATCTGGCCGTTCTCGGTTGCGGTGCAGGTGGACGGGGCGGGCGGGGCGGCTGCGGCAGCCGCGGCGCTTGCGAGGACGAGAAGCAGCATCATGCGCGAAGCCTAGCAAGGCCTGCGCGGGAGGAAACTCAACCTTGCGTGAGGCTCACACCCCGCGCTTCACCAGCATCTGCTTGATCTCGCCGATGGCGCGCGCCGGGTTGAGGCCCTTGGGACAGGTGTTGGCGCAGTTCATGATCGTGTGGCAGCGATAGAGGCGGAACGGATCCTCGAGGTCGTCGAGGCGCTCGCCGGTGTTCTCGTCGCGCGAGTCGATCAGCCAGCGATAGGACTGGAGCAGCGCCGCGGGGCCGAGGTAGCGCTCGGAGTTCCACCAATAGCTCGGGCACGAGGTCGAGCAGCAGGCGCACAGGATGCACTCGTAGAGCCCGTCGAGCTTGGCGCGGTCCTCGGGCGCCTGCTTCCACTCCTTCTCCGGCGCCGGCGTCTTGGTCTGGAGATAGGGCCGGATCGAGGCGTATTGGGCGTAGAAGTTCGTCAAGTCCGGCACCAGGTCCTTGACCACGGCCATGTGCGGCAAGGGATAGACCTTCACCGCGCCCGACACGTCCTCGATCGCCTTGGTGCAGGCCAGTGTGTTGCCGCCGTCGATGTTCATCGCGCACGACCCGCACACGCCTTCGCGGCACGAGCGGCGGAAGGTGAGGGTCGGATCGATCTCGTTCTTGATCTTGATCAGCGCATCCAGGACCATCGGACCGCAATGCGAAAGATCGACCGTGTACGTATCGATGCGCGGATTGTCGTCGCTCTCCGGGTCGTAGCGATAGACCCTGAACTCCTTGGTGCCCTTGGGACGCTTGCCGTTGGCTTCGACGGGCGTCGGCCAGACCTTGCCCTTTTTCGGTGAGCTGCCTCGGGGCAAGGTGAACTGAACCATGGCGACCTGACGGGAGAAATGGCGGGACTCGGGTTTAGCAAGCTGGGTCCGCCTTGGCAACGCGGCCGCGCGCTCAACCCGAACGATCGTGCAGCGAGCGCCAGCCGGTCAGCCGCTCCTGCTCGGCCTCGGGCACGCCGTAGAAGCCTTTCGCGGTCTTCTTCAGCACCGAGCGGTTGCGGATGGTGATGACGCTGCGCTGGGTCTTGATCGCGCCGGCGACTTCCATCTTCTGCAGCGCCAGGCTGACGGTCGGACGCTGGACGCCGAGCATGATCGACAGCAGCTCGTGCGTCAGGCGCAGCCGATGGTTCTCCATGCGGTCATGCGCCATCAAGAGCCAGCGCGCCAGGCGCTGCTCGAGCGTGCCGCGGCCGTTGGCGAGCGCGGTTTGCGACGCCTGGATCGAGAAGGCATGCACCGCGGTCAAGAGTGCGCGCTGCAAGGTGGGGCTGCGGCTCGCCGCGGCGCGCACGAGCTCGGTCTTCATGCGCAAGCCCCGGCCGGCGAGCTGGACGAAGACGGCATTGGCGCTGCGGTCGGCGCCGAGCAAGGCGGCGTGGCTGGTGATCGTATCGCGACCGAGGATGCCGACCTCGATCGAATGTTCGCGCGGGCCCGTCGCCACCACCGAGACGATCCCGTCCTGTGGGAAATAAACATATGTTATGGGCTTCTGCGGGATCTCGACCTGGAAGCGGAACGGCATGTCGATCGGCTCGAGATGCGGCGCCAACAACGCAAGATCGTCTGGCGAGAGGCCGGCAAGCAGGTGATTGCGCTCCATCGAATGCGATCGGTTCTCGTGTCGGAGGGTCGTATAGAAAACGCGAAAACATGCGGCGCGGTTGCGCGACCGGAATTCAGCATAGGGTCGGGCCCTGAAAGACCAAAACGATTACAGCGACTTATGTTCGATAGCGAACCAACAAAGCAGGCGGTCGCGGCGCCCGTGTGGCGTACTTTCAAGCCGGTTCGATTGGGGTATTGCTGGGGCTTTTTTGTGGGCGACCGGGATTATGAAATCCGTTTCCTCAAGACGGACGGCGCGACCGCGCTTGTCTTCGTCACGAGTTGCGCCGGCGACGAGCACGCGCGCGAAACCGCGACGCGCATGATGACGCAGGACTTCGCGCGCTTCGAGATCTGGCGCGGCCAGCATTGCCTCGCGAAAGGCCCCTAAGCTCTCTAACGAAACGGGCTCCGCCGGGGGCGACGATGTCGACGGCCCGGCGGAACCCGCCCGATTTCGAAAGCTACGGCCGGCGGCGCCTGCCCGCTGCTACGCGAGCGGCACCGCACCTTTGCTCCGCCCCGGGACTACCTGCTACGTCCGCTGAAGAGAGCGCCTCCCGGCGGCTCCAAACGGATCGTGCGGCACGGACGCGCGCGGGACGCCGTCCTACCCTGTATGGTCCCGCGCCGTTTCGGATTGCCTCAGGCGGCATCTCCCGCCATCCAAATCCAGCATCGCAAGAACCTCTTCGACAACCGAACCTGACGTAGGCGCGCTCAACCGACGGTTCAAGAGGCGACGCGCACAATTTTCTGGAAAAATGTCGGCAGGCGGAGGAGAAGATCAGGGCACCAGGCGCGCGCGGATGTCCGCCAGCGTCACCATCACGGTCATCGGATCGAGCGGCGACGGCGCAAGACCGAGCGCGAGATAGAACGCCCTCGCCTCTGCGGAAATCGCATGCACGACCATGCCACGGATGCCGATGATGTCGGCGGCATTGAGAACCCGCGCGGCGCTGTCCTGGAACAGCGCGCGCCCGAGCCCCCGCCCATGATGGGCGCGATGCACCGCCAGCCGCGCCAGCACGGCAATCGGGATCGGCTCGGGCATGTTGCGGCGGAAGCGACCGGGCGCGCTCGCCGTGTCGACTGCGCCGGATGCGAGCGCGCAATAGCCGATGACGGCGCCGCCCTCGCAGGCCACGAAGCTGCGCGTCGCGCCGCTCGACTGATTGGCGCGTGCGCGCCGCTTCAGCCAATCGTCGAGCGAGGCTTCACCCGAGTCGAAATCTTCGATGTTATTTATGGTGCTCGGCGAGCGCCTCGGGCGTGGAAATCGCCACGCTTATTTCTTTTTCCAAGGCGGCGGTGTGCGCAGAGCCCGATCCAGCCGCGCGTTGGGCTTTGGCGGCGCGTCGAGCCGCGCGAGAAACTCGGCATAGGCGTCGGGTCCGACCGAGAACAAGGTGCGATCCAGCAGCGCCTCTTCGGCCGCGCGCCGCGAGGCTTCGAGGATGAAATCGGTGCGCGTCTTACCGGTCGCTTCGGCGGCGCGGTCGATAAGCCCGCGTTCCGACGACTTGATGCGGATATTCAAGGTTTCGCGCGGCTGCGCACTGGTCTTGGCCATGGCAAGGCGACCATAGCACAGCGTAATGTCGTTGTCATTACGCTCCTACTCACGCCCGATCTGCTCGAAGACCCAGGCGATCTCGACCGGGCGGTCGGCGACGGTGCCGGCGAGGACGAGCTGCTCGGAGCGGCGCAGCATATCGCCGCCGAGATAGACGCTCTCTTCCACCGCGACCGTCGTGCCGGCGCGGAAGCGCCAGCCTTCGCCGTTGGGGAGCTTCAAGATCACGTCGCCGCCCTGGCTGGGCGACATGCGCACATCGGGATGGATATGGAAGCGGATCGCGAAGGGGATGCCGGGCCCGCGCACCCGCTCCTTCGCTTTCGGCAGCAGCCGGTCGAGGCCGGTGAGCATGGCGCCTTGGGCGGCGAGCGTGAGCTGGCGCTCGTGGCGCACGCCGAACGGCGCGACGTAGCCGTCATGGCCGCCTTCGACCATCCAGCCGCCCGGCGTCTCGATGCGCTGCGTGTCGACCGCCACGGGTCCGCCGATCAGCCGCGCGCCGAGGAGGTCGCGCGCGAGGCCCCTGCCCAGGATCGCGCCCATCGAGGTATCGGCGAGCGTCACTGTCGAATGCGCCGCCGTGGCGCGCAAGGCGCTGTCCCAGGTCGCGCGCCGCGCATCGACCGCGGCGCCGCAATTGACGATCAGCCGGTGCGTCGCCGAGCTCATCTCGAACGACAGGCAGCCTGCATGCGCCTCGACCGCGAAGGCGCCCATGGGCGGCGCGCCGCAGTCCATCACCACCACCGCGCGTCCGGCCGCGAGGCGCTGATAGCCCGCATGCCGCGCATGGCCGAAAGGCTGGCCGCGCACCTCGTCGCGCGCGAGCAGGCTCGCGATCATGCGCGCGTCGCATTCCTGCCCGCCGTTGAACAGCGCCAGCGCGCCGTCGCCGTGGCGGAAGAAGCGCAGCATCGGCGCCATGCGGTCGCGCGCGCTGAGCAGCTCGGTGCTCGGCGCGTGCGTCACCGCGACCAGCGCGTCGCTCACCATGGTCACGAGGCGATAGGCGTGGACGAGATCCTCGGGCGAGCGCGTGACGAAGCCGCCATCGGGCAGCACCTGGCGCGCGATCTCGGCTTCGAGCCGCGCCACGCCGGCGTCGAGGCGCTTGGTGTCGCCCAGGCAGGCGCCCGACAGCGCCACCGCCGCGGCGGCTTCGAGGCGCGGCAACCCGTCGGGCGCTTCGCCGGCGATGCGCGCCAGAAGCCGCGACTGCTCGCGCAGCGACACGAACACCTTCGAGCGCCACAGCATGTCGGAATTGGTAAGCACCAGGCGTCCATGCGCGAAGATGGCGATCAGCCGCCGCGCCAGCACATGGGCTTCCGACGCCGGCTCGGCATAGCGCGCGTTGCGCTTCATCCACTGGGTGATGAGGTTGGTCGCCAAGGTGCGCGCCGGATCGCCGCCCGCGGCCGAGAGCGGCGGCAGCCAGGCGAAGCCGTGCAGCGCTTCGGCCCATTCGCGCGACGGCGGCGTCTTGTCGAACACCGAGCCGTCCTTGATCTCGACCGTCTCGCCATGGAAGCGGAAGCGGCCGTGCAGCAGCGCGTCGGCGTCTTCGAGCTTGCGCGGCAGCGCGTCGTAAGGGTGGAACACGACGCGGTCGGCGAGCGGGCCCTTCAAAAGGCGGCGATAGAACCAGCTGCCGCGCCACAGCACGCGAGGACCGCGCATCGCGCGCCGCCATGCGACGGAGAGCATCTCCGGCAGGAGCGAGAAGGTGGCAAAGCGCGCGCGCGCCGCCATGGCCTAACCTCTGAGGCTTGCGATATTGGCGGCGTAATGCGCCGGTCCGCCCTTGAAAACGGAAGTTCCCGCGACGAGCACATTCGCGCCCGCGGCGATCGCCTGGCGCGCGGTGTCGGGCGTGATGCCGCCATCGACCTCGAGCGCGATGTCGCGGCCGGTCGCATCGATCAATTTGCGCGCCGCCTCGATCTTCTTCAACTGGCTGGAAATGAAGCTTTGCCCGCCGAAGCCCGGATTGACGCTCATGATCAGCACCAGGTCGACGAGGTCGATGAGGTTGTCGAGCGCATCGACCGGCGTGCCGGGATTGAGCACCACGCCCGGCTTCTTGCCGAGCGCGCGGATGAGCTGGAGCGTGCGGTGGACATGCGGCCCGGCCTCCGGGTGCACGGTGATGCCGTCGGCGCCGGCATCGGCGAAGGCTTCGATATAGGGGTCCACCGGCGAGATCATCAGATGCACGTCGAACGGCTTCCTGGCATGCGGCCGCAACGCTTTCACGACGGCGGGTCCGATGGTGATGTTGGGCACGAAATGGCCGTCCATCACGTCGAGATGGATGAGATCGGCGCCCGCGGCCTCGATCGCCTCGATCTCGGCGCCCAGCCGCGAGAAATCGGCCGAAAGGATCGAGGGCGCGATGCGGACCGGGGCTGTCATCGGCCCATTAAGTGACGGATTCGAACCTCTGCCGCAAGGCGGGAATCTCTTTTGCGCCCAACAGGATCACGACCAGCGCCGGCCACCACATGATCCTGGACTGGTAGCGGAAATGGGGCCCGGAAAAGACGCCGCAGATGAAGGCATTGCCGAGCAGCGCGATCAGCACGAAGGCGGGCAAGGTGGCGCCGCGCCAGTCGCCCGTCCGCGCGGCGCGGCGGATGAGCCAGCCCAGCGCCACGACCGAGAGGAACGCCACCGGCACATGGATCAGGTTCAAAGGCAGGAACCAGAGATAGCCCTTCTGCTGATAGGCGGTGTTGTAGCCCGCCATCTGCGCGGGAATGGTGCGGCGGAACTCGGGCTCGAGCACCCATTCCTGCGGCACGATGCCGTCGCCGGTCGGGTACGCGAAGAACTGCAGCACCGTGTCGATCGCGGCCCAGCCGAGATTGGAGAGCGGGTAGCGCGTCACGCTCTCATGCACCAGCAAGGCCGATTCGGGGCCCATCTTGCGGAAGCCGCCCATGCGGAAGAACGGGCTGATCTTCTCTTCCCAGAGATAGGCGTCGGCGCGCGCGGGCAGGTCGTCCTTGTAGCGGCAGATCCTGTAGCCGGCCGCCGGGCAATCGGCGTCGAGCACGGGCTTGATCAGCCCGTCCTGCATCATCCGCGCCTCGAGGAAGATCGCGCCGGCGCGGCTGAAGAACAGCTTGCCGGTCAGCGCATAGTTGCAGGCGAACAGGATCGCGAACGCCGACACGCAGCTCAGGACGGGCAGCGCAAGCGCCGGCCGCGCGATGTCGAGCTTCGGCCGCAGCAGCAGCACCACGCGCAGCACGGCCAGGCAGGCGATCAGTCCGACGGCGAGCCCGAGATGCGAGCTGTGCGTCGCCGTCGCGAAGGCGGCGCAGACCGTCAGCAATGCGTTGCGCCACCAGCCCAGCCCGTGGAACGCCAGCAGATAGAGCGCCATCGGCACCACCGCGACGAAGCAATCGGGCTCGATCTGCGCGGCGTACCAGGGCAGCCCCGTCGCCAGCGTCAGCACCAGCCCGATCAGCAGCAGCACCCAGAGCGACAGCTGGGGCTTGATCGCGCGCACGAACGCGACGAACGCGAACGCCACGATCGCGCATTGCACGAGCGCCACGTACCACAGGCTCATGGGTCCGCCGGCATAGGCCAGGAACAGCGAATAGACGGGCGAGCGCTCGGCGATGAAGATCTTCTCGAAGCCCTGCAGCACATAGGCACCGGTATCGTAGAAGATGATCGGGAAGCCGTTGACCGCGGCGGCCAGCATCAGGACCGGCACGAGCAGCACCCAGGCGGCGAGCTCGTTCCCCGGCCGCGACAACGGCGCATAGGGCAGCTGCGCAAAAGATGGGCGCGCGAAATTCGAGCCGCGACCGACGACCTGGTTCATCTGCGTGAAGACGTCCCCGACAGGAAGGCGGCAATCTGCCGGAAAGACCCGCGAATCGCAAAGGGGCGAAGTGTCGTAGATTAACGCCGCGCGCGGACGCGGGGCTCGGCGCCGGAACGCCCGCACCCTCTCATCGCCCCCTCGCGGCCCCCGTGCCAAAACGCCCGGGAATCCTTGGATTTCCGCGGTTGACTTGGGGGCGTCGAAACCTAACACTCGCGCCCGGTTCGGTTATGCTTTCCCGAGGGTCTAATGGCGCGCGCAAGGCCGCTTTCCCCGTTTCTCACCATCTATGGCTGGTACCCCACGATGGCGAGCTCGATCGTCCATCGCGTCACCGGCGTGGGCCTGGCGCTGGGCACGCTTTTGCTCGCCTGGTGGCTGATCGCGGTTGCGAGCGGGCCCGAGCCCTATCAAGTCTTCCGCGACGTCGCGGCGAGCTGGCTCGGCCAGTTCATCCTGTTCGGCTTCACCTGGGCGCTGATGTTCCACCTGCTCAACGGCATCCGCCACCTCGCCTGGGACATGGGCTACGGCTTCACGCCCGCGAAGGCCAACCGCAACAGCTGGATCGTGTTCATTCTCTCGGTCGCGCTCGCGGTCGGCGCCTTCGCCGTCGCTTACACCGGCCATGGCGGGTACGGCGCATGAGCAGCCTCGAGACACCGCTACACCGCGTCCAGGGCCTCGGCTCGTCGCATTCCGGCGTGAAGCATTTCTGGCGCCAGCGCGTCACCGCCGCGGCGCTGGTGCCGCTCGCGATCTGGTTCGCTTACGCCGTGCTCGGTCTGGTCGGCGCCAGCGAGGCGCAGGTGCTGGGCTTCCTCACCCGTTCGGCCTTCGGCGTGCCGGTCAACGCCATCCTGATGGCCGCGCTGATCCTGATCGCGCTTTATCACATGGTGCTCGGCCTTCAAGTCGTGATCGACGACTACGTGCATGGCGAAGGCGGCAAGATCGCCCTCATGCTGTTCGTGCGCGCAGCCGCGCTCGCGGTCGGCGCCAGCACGATCTTCGCTCTCATCCGCATCGCGGGACCCGTTTGATGGCTGCCTATCCGATCACCGATCATACCTTCGACGTCGTCGTGGTCGGCGCCGGCGGCGCGGGGCTTCGCGCCACGCTGGAATGCGCGCAGCGCGGCCTCAAGACCGCCTGCATCACCAAGGTGTTTCCGACGCGCAGCCACACCGTGGCCGCGCAAGGCGGCGTCGCCGCCGCGCTCGGCAATATGGGCGAGGACGATTGGCGCTGGCACATGTACGACACCGTCAAGGGCTCGGACTGGCTGGGCGACCAGGACGCGATCGAATACCTCTGCAAGAACGCGCCGGAAGCGGTCTACGAGCTCGAGCATTTCGGCGTGCCGTTCTCGCGCACCGCCGACGGGCGCATCTATCAGCGCGCCTTCGGCGGCATGACCAGCCACTACGGCAAGGGCATCGCGCAGCGCACCTGCGCCGCCGCCGACCGCACGGGTCACGCGATGCTGCACACGCTCTACGGTCAATGCGTGAAGCACGAGGTCAACTTCTTCATCGAGTATTTCGCGCTCGACTTGATCGTCGAGGACGGCGCGGTGCGCGGGTTGATGGCGTGGAACCTCGACGACGGCTCGATCCATCGCTACCGCGCGCATAAAGTCATTCTCGCGACCGGCGGCTATGGCCGCATCTACGCGACCTGCACCGGCGCCCACACCCAGACCGGCGACGGCAACGCGATGGTGCTGCGCGCCGGCCTGCCGCTGCAGGACATGGAGTTCATCCAGTTCCATCCGACCGGCATCTATGGCGCGGGCGTGCTCATCACCGAGGGCGTGCGCGGCGAAGGCGGCTACCTCACCAACTCCGAAGGCGAGCGCTTCATGGAGCGCTATGCGCCCAACGCCAAGGACCTCGCCTCGCGCGACGTGGTCAGCCGCGCGATGACGATCGAGATCCGCGAAGGCCGCGGCGTGGGGCCGAAGAAGGACCACATCCACCTTCATCTCTCGCATCTCGACCCGAAGATCATCCATGAGCGCCTGCCCGGCATTACCGAGAGCGCGCGCATCTTCGCGGGCGTCGACGTGACCAAAGAGCCGATCCCGGTGCTGCCGACCGTGCACTACAACATGGGCGGCATCCCCACGAACTATCACGGCGAGGCGCTGACGCTTTCGAACGGCGATCCGGACACGATCATCCCGGGGTTGATGGCGGTCGGCGAAGCGGCCTGCGTGTCGGTGCATGGCGCCAATCGCCTGGGCTCGAACTCGCTGATCGACCTCGTCGTCTTCGGCAAGGCCGCGGGCGTCCAAGCCGCGAGGTCGATCGATCCCGAAGGCAGCCATCCCGAGCTTCCCAAGGGCGCCGGCGACGCGGCGCTGGCCCGCCTCGACCGTTTCCGCAATGCGAAGGGCGGCACCTCGACCGCGGCGCTGCGCGAGCGCATGCAGGCCGCGATGCAGATCGACGCGGCGGTGTTCCGCACCGGCGAAACCCTCGCGAACGGCAAGAAGGCCATCGCCGAGATCGCGCGCGCCTCCGGCGACGTTTCGGTCAAGGACCGCTCGATGATCTGGAACACCGACCTGGTCGAGACCTTGGAATACGACAATCTCATCGCCCAGGCCGTGGTCTCGCTCGAAGGCGCCGTCGCCCGTTTGGAAAGCCGCGGGGCGCACGCGCGCGAGGACTACCCGAACCGCGACGACGCCAACTGGATGAAGCACACGCTCGCCTGGTACGACGAAGCGACCAAGACCGCGCGATTGGACTATCGCCCGGTGCACAATTACACGCTGTCCAACGAGGTCGAGTACATCCCGCCCAAGGCGCGGACGTATTAAGCAGTCATTCGACCAATCCGGCCACTTCGCCGGCCGTCGATGCGCGGCCATGGTGAACGTATAACCAGCCCTCCAAGACGACCGTCGCAAGATGCACCACTAAGATGCGCAGCCTGCGGCGCAAGGCACGATTCCACAGTCCATCGAACCCGCGCTCAAGTAACTTGAGGATGTAGTTTATAGTCTTCTCTTGAAAGCGTCGCCGTTTTGTTCTACGATCTTCACATGACGGACGAGACCGTGCATATCCTCATGGAATACATGCGCCGTTTCAACGCGCGCATGGACGAGTTTTTCTCCGAGCAGCGGGACATGAAGCTGCGTCTGAGCTCTATCAAGCATAAGATGGTCAACGTGCATTCCGATCTTACGGGTATGCACGGCGACGTGGCGCGGATCGACCTGCGCCTGCATCACATCGACACACGGCTCGCCCGCATAGAAAAGCGTCTGGACCTGACGCCGGCGTGAACGAAGAAACTTGTGCCCTTGCACTGGAGTATTGCCGCGGCATCGAGGCGCGTCTGGATAGTATCGAAGCACGCTTGTCGGACATGCAGTCGCACATGGACTCGATCGAGCGGCATCTCGGTCTCATCGGCGCCGAGATCGGCAGTGTTCGTGGAGAACCGCCAAGCATCCGCAGCGGCATTGCGCGCATTGGCCGACGTTTGGATGGATCGAGGGCCATTTGACCCGCATCGAGAAGCATCTCGATCTGGCGTCGGCGTAGACGCACCGTCCCACCGCCCGCCCACTCATTTTGTTGCTGCCCACACGCGTCGTGCGCAATGCCTCCCCGTTGGCACGCGTCGAACCGTCACGCTAGGCTCGCCGCCGGGGCTTTAGCCAACACGGACACGCACATGAACGACCTCGACATCGCGCGCGCGGCGAAGCTTGAGCCGATCGAAGAGGTCGGCGCGCGTATCGGGCTCCCGCCCGAGGCGCTGTATCGCTACGGCCCCTACAAGGCGAAGGTGTCGCTGGAGCACATCCGCTCGCTCGCCGGCAAGCCCCAAGGCAAGCTCGTGTTGGTGACCGCGATCAACCCGACGCCCGCCGGCGAAGGCAAGACGACGACCACCGTCGGCCTCGGCGACGCGCTGTCGCGCATCGGCAAGCGCGCGGTGATCTGCCTGCGCGAGCCGTCGCTCGGGCCCTGCTTCGGCATGAAGGGCGGCGCCGCGGGCGGCGGCTACGCCCAGGTCGTGCCGATGGACGAGATCAACCTGCACTTCACCGGCGACTTCCACGCCATCACCGCGGCGAACAACCTGCTCGCGGCGCTGATCGACAACCAGGTCTATTGGGGCAACCCGCTCGGCATCGATCCGTCGAAGATCGCGTGGCGCCGCGTGATGGACATGAACGACCGCGCGCTGCGCGACATCGTGGTCGGCCTCGGCGGCAACGGCCAGGTGCGCGAGGACGGCTTCGACATCACCGTGGCGTCGGAGGTGATGGCGATCTTCTGCCTCGCCCGCTCGCTCGCCGACCTGGAAGAGCGCATCGACCGCATCGTCGTGGCGCGCGATTTCGCCAAGAAGAACGTCACCGCCAAGCAGGTCCAGGCCGCCGGCGCGATGAGCGTGCTGCTGCGCGACGCGATGCAGCCGAACCTGGTGCAGACGCTCGAGCACACGCCCGCCTTCGTCCATGGCGGGCCGTTCGCCAACATCGCCCATGGCTGCAACTCGCTGATGGCGACCGAGACCGCGCTGAAGCTCGGCGACTATGTCGTGACCGAGGCCGGCTTCGGCGCCGATCTGGGCGCGGAGAAGTTCTTCGACATCAAGTGCCGTCAGTCGGGGCTGAAGCCCGCCGCCGCCGTCATCGTCGCGACCGTCCGTGCGCTGAAGATGCATAGCGGCGTGGCGAAGGGCGATCTCGGCCGCGAGAACGTCGAGGCGGTGAACGCCGGCATGGCCAATCTGCTCCGTCATATCGAGAACGTGCGCAAGTTCGGCGTGCCCGTCACCGTCGCGATCAACCATTTCACCAGCGACACCGCCGCCGAGACTGACGCGATCGCGGAGGCCTGCCGCAAGGTCGGCGTGCACGCGCATCTCTGCCGCCACTGGGCCGAGGGCGGCGAAGGCGCGGAGGGGCTCGCGCGCGAGATCGTGGCGCTGACCGAGACACCCTCCGACTTCAAGCCGCTCTATCCCGACGCCATGCCGCTCGCCGACAAGATCCGCGCCATCGCGCGCGAGATCTATCGCGCCGCCGACGTCTCGTTCGCGCCCGACGCCGAGAAGAAGCTCAAGCAATACGAGGCCGACGGCTTCGGGCGGCTGCCGATCTGCATGGCCAAGACGCAATACAGCTTCACGGCGGAGCCCGACATGCGCGGCGCGCCGACAGGCCACATCCTGCCCGTGCGCGATGTGCGGCTGTCGGCCGGCGCGGGCTTCGTCGTGGCGCTGTGCGGCGCGCTGATGACCATGCCCGGCCTGCCGCGCGAGCCCGCCGCCTATCGCATCCGCGTCGACGCGGACGGCAATATCGAGGGACTGTTCTAGCTGCCCTTCCAATCGGGCTTGCGCTTTTCGGCGAACGCCTGCGGGCCTTCGCGGAAATCGTCGCTGCCGAACATCGCGCTCACGGCCGGATAGCGCATCTGGTGCTTCAGCGCATCCTCGAGCGTGGGCTCGGCGAGGCCGCGATAGACCGCCTGCTTCGAGGCGCGCACCGACATCGGGCTCGCCTCCATGATCTCGTTCGCCCAGCGCCGCGCCGTGGCCATCAGCTCGGCGCCAGGGACGATCTCGTTGACGAAGCCGAGCGCTTTGCCCTCGGCCGCGCCGACACGGCGCCCGGTCAGGATCATGCCGAGCGCCTGCTTCGTGCCGATCTCGCGCGGCAGGCGGTGCAGACCGCCCGCGAGCGCCGCCAGCCCCACGCGCGGCTCGGGCAGCGCGAACACCGCGCTCTCCGCCGCGACGATCAGGTCGCAGGCGAGCGCGATCTCGAACCCGCCCCCCATCGCGATGCCGTTCACCGCCGCGATCACCGGCTTGTCGAGATCGAAGCGCTGGGTCAGCCCCGCGAAGCCGCTGGCCGGCCACGGCTTGCGTCCGCCCGCGGCAGTCACCTTCAAATCGTTGCCGGCGCTGAAGGCGCGCTCGCCCGCGCCGGTCACGATCGCGACCCATTGTTCCGGATCGGCCGCGAAATCGTCGAACACCTCCGCCAGCTCCGCATGCGCGTCGGCATGCAGCGCGTTCATCACTTCGGGGCGGTTCAAGGTGACGATTGTCAGCCGCCCCTCGCGCTCGACCTTGCAGAATTCATAAGCCATGGCGCCAGAATGCGGCGCAATCCGCGTGCGCGGCAAGGGTTGGGTAACCATTTCCGTCTTAAATCGGTCCCGATGTCGGACACCTGGACCATCTCCGTCGCCGGACGCGCCTACGGCCCCTACACGGCCCCGCAGATGCAGGGTTTCGTGGCGGAAGGCCGCCTCGCGCCCGGCTCGCTGGTCGCCCGCGACGGCGAGAACCAGTACCGCGCCGCGTCGGAGGACCCGGTGCTCGCGGCGCTGTTCCGCCCCGTTGCGGCGCCGCAGCCCGCGCCCAAGCCGCAATTCTTCACCGCCGAGGGCAACGAAGAGCTTCAGCCCTTCGGCCGCAACGACGACGAAGCCCAGCCCGGCCAGCGCGCGCATTTCCTGATCGTCGCCGACATGAAGTCTCGCTCGATCTCAGGCCTCGAGGAAGAGATCTTCAATCTCGGCCCCGCCGTCCCGATCCTGCCGCAGGCCTGGCTGCTCGCCAGCGACATGGCGATCAACGCGATCCGCCAGGCGCTGGTGCAGAAGCTCGGCAAGCTCGACACGCTGTTCATCGCCGACGCCACCCATGACAAGGCGGCGTGGTTCAATTTCGGGCCCGAAGCGGATTCGCGCATCCGCCGCATCTGGCAGAAGATTCCCGACGCGGCTGCGCTCAAGCGCGCCGGCTAGTGCGTCTCCTTCTCGCGTTTCTCCTGGTTGCCTCCACGGCTCAAGCCGAGCGCGCCCGCGACCTCGGCGTTCCCTTCGAAGGCACGCCGGGCAAGCTGAACGCGATCACCGACGTGCCGGGCGTCGAGGTCGGCCAGGCGACGCTCATCCAGGGCGACAATGTCCGCACCGGCGTGACGATGGTCTTCCCGCGCGGCCGTGCGAATCCGGAAGCGGTCTATGGCGGGTTCTTCGATCTCAACGGCAATGGCGAGATGACGGGGCTTTCCTATCTGCAGGATTTCGGCGTCGTGCAGGGGCCCATCGGAATCACCAACACCAACGCCATCGGCGACGTCTATGCCGGCATCCAGCGCTGGACGCAGACGAAATTCGGCGAGGCGACCTGGCCCGTGGTCGCCGAGACCTGGGACGGCGTGCTGAACGACCTCGGCGGCTTCCACGTCACGCCCGAGACCGCCATCGCCGCGATCGAGGCCGCCAAGCCCGGCGCGATCGAGGAAGGCAATGTCGGCGGCGGCACCGGCATGGTCTGCTTCGGCTTCAAGGGCGGCATCGGCACCGCCTCGCGAATCGCCCACGCGGGAAATCGTCCGTATACGGTCGGTGTCCTCGTCCAGTGCAATACCGGCGACAGGAAGGTCCTTCGCATCGCGGGCGCGCCGGTGGGCGCCGAGCTCGCGCGTCGCTATCTGCCCTGCGAGGCGGGCAAATGCGCGACCGAGCCGCCGCCGGACCAGGGCTCGATCATCATCGTGGTCGCGACCGACGCACCGCTGATCCCCAAGCAACTCGACCGCATCGCCAAGCGCGCCGCGATGGGCTTGGCGCGGCTCGGCTCCTATTCCGGCGACGAGTCGGGCGACCTGATCGTCGCGGTCTCGAACGGCACGCCGAACGCGAACCATCCCGACCAGAAAGCGCCGTCGCCGATCCCGCTGATCGCGAGCCGCGACCTCGACCCGCTCTTCGAAGCCACCGTCGAGGCGACCGAGGAGGCAATCGTCAACGCCCTCGTCGCCGCGCGCACGATGACGGGCATCGCCGGCGCACGCGTCACCGCGCTGCCGCACGACGAGCTCAAGCGCATCCTCAAGAAATATAGGCGCTAGCGACGCGCCTTCGCCCGGGCCTTCTTCTCGGCCGCCCGCAGCGACTTGCCCTCGGGGCCTTCCAGCGCGGCCTCGGCGTCCTTGCCCAGCTTGCCGATGCGGCCGCGGTTCTTCTTGACGAAGCTCTGCTGCGCCTTGTCGAAATTGCGCGTCGCGGTATAGCTCCCCTCGCCTTCCAGCTTGCCGGAGCGGCGCGCCTTCTTCTTCGCAGGGGTCTTCTTCTTCGCGGTCTTCTTCTTGGCAGCCATGCAAATCTCCGAAATTCTATTCCGTCGAGTGCCAACGTAGGATCGGCGCGGAAGTTCCGGCAAGAGGGTTCATGCGGCACATCGGCATCCTGGCGCACAGCGCGGAGGGCGCGGCGCTCTGCTTCCTCACCGCGGTCCACGAAGGCGAGTCGCAGCTCGGCCCCCACGACCATCCGCCGGTCTCGATGGTCATCGAACCCCTGGCCGCGAGCATGGCCCATTGGGAGGCGATGACTCTCGAACCCATTCGCGCCTTGCTGGCCGACACGGTCCGCAAGCTCGCCGCCGCCGGCGCGGAGTTCTTCGTCTGCCCCGACAACACCGCCCACATCTCGCTCGAACGGGACGGCGAACCTTTCGCCCTCCCCGGCCTGCACATCGCCGAGATCGTCGCAAGCACGGCCAGGGACCGTGGCTCCCGGCGCATCGCGCTCCTGGGCACCAAATGGACGATGGACGGCCCCGTCTACCCCGCCGCCTTCGCCCGCCACGGCCTCGAGCAACGCGTCCCCGCTCCGCAAGAACGCGCCGACATGAACGCCATCATCTTCGACGAACTCGTCCGCGGCATCTTCACCGACACCTCCCGCGCACGCGTGGTCAAAATGATCGACCGCCTCAAACAAGAAGAAGGCTGCGACGCGGTCGCCCTCTGCTGCACCGAAATCCCGCTGTTGATCGACGCGCAGTCCTCGCCGCTTCCGATCCTGGACAGCACCCGCCTCCTCGCCAAAGCCGCCGTCGCGGTCGCGCTGGGAGAGTGTCCGTTCCCCGAGTGGCGAGGCGGCGCTTACATACCTTAGTTGATAATAATCGCCGCCCTATTGTGCTGACCTCGCCGGATGACAATCAGCGCACGGCAAATCCGCGCGGCACGCAAGCTGCTCGGCTGGACTCAACGCGAGCTTGCTCGCAAAGCGAATCTGTCCATAGGCGCTATCGGTCGCATCGAACGCGGCGAAGCGCCGGCGCAGCGCGACCGCGTCGAGAAAGCTCTTAGCGCCGCAGACATCAAATTCATCCCGAACGACGGCCGGAAAGGTGAAGGCGTTCGGTTTGCAAAACCGATGCGATGAGCAATTATGGAAGACCATGAAAAAGATTTATGAAAAAAGCTCCGGCAATGTGTTCGACGACATAGGCCTGCCGAGCGCCGAGAAGGAATTGCTCAAGGCGAAGCTGGTGGTTCAAGTCTTCCGGCTCATCAAGGCGCGCGGCCTGAGCCAGAGCAAAGCGAGCGAGCTGCTTGGCACGACGCGGGCGCAGATATCGTCGCTCATGCATTTGCGCCCGGCGTCCATCTCGATGAGCCGTCTGATGCATTTTCGTGCAATCCTTGATCGCCAAGGAGCAACCCCATGACCATCACCATCACCGCCTTCGAACGTTCGCCCGACGGCGGAAAGGGGTTGGCGCGGGATACGCGGGTGCGCTGGGCGCTGGAGGAAGTGGGGCTGGCTTATGAGGTTCGGCTGGTGTCTTTCGCGGCATTGAAAGAGCCGGCGCATCTGGCGCGCAATCCGTTCGGGCAGATACCCACCTTCGAGGAAGACGGGCTGGTGCTGTTCGAGACGGGGGCGATCGTGCTGCATATCGCGCAGCGCTTCGGGGAATTGCTGCCCGACGAGGCGGATGCTCGCGCGCGGGCGACCATGTGGATGTTCGCGGCGGTGAATACCGTCGAGCCGCCGATCCTCGATCTCACCGTTGCGCGGATCGTCGAGGGCGACAAGCCTTGGGCCCAAAAGCGGCTGCCTTTGGTGATGGATCGCATTCGTTCGCGGCTAAGGCAGCTTGCGGCGCGCCTGGGCGATGCGCAGTGGCTCGACGACGGTGCGTTCAGCGCAGGCGATCTGATGATGGTGTCGGTGCTGTTGCGCCTTCGGATGTCGGGGCTGCTCGACGAGTTCCCGAGCCTCGCGGCCTATGTCGCGCGCGGCGAAGCGCGGCCCGCCTACAGGCGCGCCTTCGAAGCGCAGTTGGCGATCAACAATCCAGGCGCTTCAACCCGTCCTTGAAGCGCTTGTAGTTGTGGACATAGGTCTGCGACGAGATCTTCATGATCGCGAGCTCGCGCTCGTTCAGCGCGCGGGCGACGCGGCCGGGGCTGCCTAGGATCATCGAGCCGTCGGCGAATTCCTTGCCTTCCGCGATCAAGGTGTTCGCGCCGACCAGGCAATTGCTCCCGATCTTCGAGCGGTTGAGCAGGATCGAGCCCATGCCGATCAGCGAATTGTCGCCGACCGTGGTGGAATGCAGGATCACGTTGTGCCCGACGGTCACGTTCGCGCCGATCGTCACCGGCAGCCCCGGATCGGTGTGACAGACCGAATTGTCCTGCACGTTCGAGTTCTCGCCAATCTCGATCCAGTCGTTGTCGCCGCGCAGCACCGCGCCGAACCACACGCTCGCGTTCTTCTTCAGCCGCACGCGCCCGATCAGGGTCGCGGTCGGTGCGATCCAGTACGATCCGTCCTCCGGCAGTTCGGGACCCACGCCGTCGAGCGCATAGATGGGCATGTCGAGAACCTCGCTTTTGCGCGCAGTCTGGCGCCCATTTTGGCGTCATGGCAGATTTCACTCAAGCGTCGCACAAAAGGCGCTACTCTCGAATGAGCGGAGTGATTCGCGGTGGGGGCATGCAGCGTTGCGCATCGCCAATGCTAGGTAACCGGGGCCGACGGCCTTCCCATCCACGCGCACATCCGCCTATCGCCCCTTCATCGTTTCTCATCGTGACCAGGGAGCATCCATGGCCAAGCGTTCCGCGCGGCAGAAAGCCCGCGAGTTGCAGCATCACGAACCGGCGACCGTCCATCCTCTCTTCCCCCACGACCGCGGCGGCTGGAGCCCGCACGACCACGACCAGCAAGCGCGGGACCGCAAATACGTAAAAAACGTCCGGGCCATGAGCCCGACACAGCAGCGCCTGATGGACGCGATCAACGAGCGCTCCGTGGTCGTGGCGCTCGGGCCGGCCGGCACCGGCAAGACCTACCTCGCCATCGCCAAGGCGGTGGAAGCGCTCGAGGCCGGGCGCGCCAGCCGCATCGTGCTCTCGCGTCCCGCGGTCGAGGCGGGCGAGAGCCTGGGCTTCCTGCCCGGTGCCCTGGAAGAGAAGCTCGCGCCCTACCTGCGCCCGCTCTACGACGCGCTGACCGAGCGTCTCGGCACCAAGCGGCTGAAGGCGCTGGTCGCGGAAGGCACGATCGAGATCGCGCCGGTCGCTTACATGCGCGGCCGCACGCTCAACGACTGCTTCATCGTCATCGACGAGGCGCAGAACTGCACCTATGGACAACTGAAGATGCTGCTGACGCGCCTGGGCTGGCGCTCGACGATGGTCTTGACCGGCGATCCCGACCAGACCGACCTGCTCACCGGCATGTCGGGGCTGGGCGACATCGCCGAGCGGCTGGAGCGCGTGCCCGAGATCGCGGTGGTGCGGCTGGGCGACGCCGACATCGTGCGCCATCCCCTCGTCGCGGGCATGCTGACGGTGCTATAGCGCCAGATAGAGGTTGAGCACGAACAGGCCGATCGCGAAGCTCCAATAGGCTGCGATCGAGGCGGCGAGCCAGAAGGCGAATTTCGAGCAGGATTTCTCCTTCAGCGACCGCGCCGCGTTCTCGAGCAGCACATTGGGGCCCGCGATCACCATCACGGCGTAATAGGCCCCCTTGCCCGTGCCGCTTTGCGGCTCGCGCGCGACCAGGCGGTAGAAATTGGACAGGATCCCCGACGCCGTGAAACCGGTCGTCGTCGCGAACAGCGCCACCATCAGATCCCGCACCAGCATCTACCGTCCCCTCGCCCTGTCCTGGGCCCTGTCTTGGGTTGGCAAATGCAGGCGCTGTGCCCCGGCCGGCGTCCCGGTTTGAGGCATGAGCCACGCCTCGACCCGCGCGGCCGGCCGCGCGGCGGCGAGGTCGCCCTTGAGCGTGGTGAAATCCGGCCAGTGGGCGGCGCCCGGCAGCAGGATCCATGCGATGGCGAGGCCGGTGGCGGCCTTGAAGAGCGTCCCCATGTCCCGATTTGGCCCGCGAGTGATGTTTCCCTGCATCCACAGGCAAATTTCGGACTAGCGCCGGACCGGATGGGCCGCATCGTTAAACAGCGGTGCTAGATTGCCCCTTGGGGGGTATCGAGTCGCGCTCGGGCCTGGTTGATGTCTATGAGCCGCAGTGACGAGGCAGACGATACGGTCCGGAGGCGCTCCGGCTGGCTGATCCCGCTTGGCGTCGTGCTGGTGATCACCATCCTATCGGCGCTGTTCCTGCTCTATTACCTGGCGCCGACCGCGCCGCCTCTGTTCAGCGAGCAGGTCTCGCCGACCTCGGACACCGATCTCGCCGCGATCGAGATCGGCGGCAAGAAATTCTGGATCCCGGAGAATTATCTGCAGTTCGACAGCGCGCGGCGGGGCGGGCGTCGCCGCGACGTGGCGCTGTTCGCGATGCTGCCCGACCTCACGGGCTGGTCGAATTGGAACGCCGGCGCGTTTGCCGAGAACGGCCCGAACTCGCGCATCGTCTACCTGACCTTGCGCGAGCAGACGAACATCTCGGAATCCGACCGGCTGAAGCGCATCTACATGGCCTACGTCACCGATCCGAAGGGCAGCCCCGGGCCCTATGGCCTGACGCAATACGCGTTCCGCAAGGATTCGGGCTACAGCACCGGCGACCTCTTCGTCGGCGTGACCGCGAAGGGTCCGCAGGTGATGCTGTGCGACCGGCTGGGCCCCGGCGTGCCGAGCCCGAGCTGCCGCCGCGACATGCCGCTGGGCAAGGGCGCGAGCGTGTCGTACCGCTTCAAGCGCTCCAAGCTGAACCACTGGAAAGAGATCGGCGAGGCGGTCGACAATCTGCTGGCGACGTTCGAGAAGCCCGCACACTAGCGCCGGAACGCTTCCTCCAGGCTGATGCGGCGCGGGAACAGCGTGTGCAGCGCGACCGTCGCGGCCGGAAACAGCAGCAGGCTCGCGAACAGCGAGGCGAGCGCGAATACCGGCACCGGCGCGGCCGCGATCAGGGCGAGCGCGACGGCGACGAAGCCGTTTTCGCGCAGGCCTTGCGTGAGCGCCGAGGCGAGATCGTCGCCCTCGCGCATCGCCTCGCGGGCGCGCGCGCCGATCAAGGCGAGCGGCACGGCGGCGAGCGCGGCGCCGCCGATGGCGGTCAGCGTGTCGAACGGGAGGGCTTCGGGCAGGCGCGCCTGGCTCCAGGTCAGGAACAGGACCGCGAAGGACACGGCCAGCAGCGCCCCCAGCGCCGCGCGTCCGTCGCGCAGCGCCGCCGCAAAGCCCGTAAGGAAGAGAATCGCCACGGCGCCCAGCCAAGGCGCGATGCCGTCGAACACGACCGTGCCGGCGCGGATGCCGAAGCCGGCCACGGTCGCGAGCACGGCTGCGATGCCGAAGATGCTGAACGCCCAGCGCGGCGCGATCGCCGACACCGCGCGCTCGAGCATCCGCTCGCGGCGCTCGCGCGCGGCGTTGGCGCGGGCGATGAAGTCCTCCGTATACGGAAAGATACAGGCGAGCCAGCTCGCGGCGAACGCCGTGGCGAAGCTCGCCGCGAAGGACGCGGCGGCCTCTGCGGCTGCGAAGACGGCAAACGAGAGCAGCGCCGCCAGAAGCACAGGACCGAGGGCGAGCGCGACGGCGCGGTTCGCCTGCCCCACCGCCCGGCGCGGGGCCGTGCCGGACGCGACGGCCCGCACGATGCGCTCGCCGAGCGCGAGCGCCGCGGCCATGCCGAACAGCGCGGCGAAACCCGCGCTCGCGCCGGCTCGAGGAAGCGCCAGCGCCACGGCCGCGGCCGCCGCCATCGGCAGCAGGCAAAGCGCGGCAAGCAGGACGTGGCGAAGCTGGTAATAGAAGACGATCCCGCTCAGGATCGCGGCAATCGAAAGCGCCAGCGCCACCATCAGGCGCGCGAGGCCGGGGCCTCCGGCAGGTCCATCTCCAGGATCGCCATGTTGAAGGCGTAGGAGATATCGCCGTCCTCCTCGTCCTTGAAGATCACGCCGATGAACTCGCCGTTGACATGGACCTCGACCGAGTCCTGCTGCTTGGGCCGCTCGACGATGGAGATGGTGTCGAGGCGGAACAGATTGCGCAGGTATTTCTCGAGGCGCCAGATTTCGCTACGGGTCAAATTCGCTCTCCTGTCGGCTCGTTTTGACGTGGCATGGCGCGGGCGTCCGGGTCAAGATGGCGCGATGCACCCCCCACCCGACTCGAATAGTCCGCCGCAAGGTTATTACGCCGCAAGCGCCGCGCCGGCGCCCGAACGCCCTGCCTTGCGCGGGGCCGAGAAGGCCGATGTCTGCGTGATCGGCGCGGGCTATACCGGCCTGACCGCGGCGCTGCATCTGGCCGAAGCGGGCGCCAAGGTCGTGCTGCTGGAAGCGCAGAGCCCGGGCTATGCGGCGTCGGGGCGCAATGGCGGGCAGATCCACACCGGCCACCGCAAGGACCAGGCCGAGCTCGAAACCTGGCTGGGCCGGGAGCATGCGCGCGCGCTGTGGGAGATCGCCGACGATGCCAAGGCCGAAGTGCGCCGCCTCGTCGCTAGGCACGGCATCGATTGCGCGCTGAAGGACGGGCTCGTGCTCGCGGCGCACAATCCGGCGATGCTGCGCGCGCTGGCCGAGGACGGCGAGCATCTCGAGAAGACCTACGGGTATTCGAAGCTGCGCATGCTGGACGCCGCCGAATCCGCGCGCGCGCTCGGAAGCGACGTCTATCCCGGCGCGCGCATGGACATGGGCGGCGGGCATCTCAATCCGCTGAAATATGCGCGCGGGCTGGCGTCGGCCGCGGAGAAGGCCGGCGCGCGGATCTTCGAGCGTTCGCGCGTGGTCGCGCTCGACGAGGACGCGGCCGGCGTCAATGTCCGCACCCGCGACGGGCTGGCGACCGCGGACCGCGTGCTGCTCGCGACCGACGCGTTCACCGGCGCCCTGGCGCCGAGCCTCGCCCGATATATCGGCCATCTCGAGAGCTTCATCATCGCCACCGCGCCGCTGGGCGACGCGCTGAACGCGCAAGTGCTTCCCTGCGACGCCGCCGTCGCCGATACGCGCCACGTGCTCGACTATTACCGCAAGAGCGAGGACGGCCGCATGCTGTTCGCGGGCCGCGAGAGCTATTGGAGCGTGCCCGCCGACATCAAGACGCTGGTCCGGCCGCGCATGCTGCGCGTCTATCCGATGCTGAAGGACGTGGCCGTCGAATATGGCTGGTGCGGCACGGTCGGGATCACCGCGACGCGCATGCCGCATTTCGGCCGGCTCTCCCAGCGCATATCGTTCGCCTACGGATATTCCGGGCAAGGCGTCGCGCTCGCGACCTTGGGCGGCCGGCTGATGGCCGAGGCGGCGCTCGGCGCGCCCAAGCGCTTCGAGGCGATGGCGCGCGTGCCGCCGCGCGCGTTTCCGGGCGGACAGTGGCTGCGCAAGCCGCTCGTCGCCGCGGCGCTGATGTGGTTCAAGCTCGCAGACAGCCTGCCGGTTTGAGTTTCCCCGATGAGTTGAATAGCCTCCTCCAGCGGTTGAGTCGCTCGGGGGCGCGCGCGCATGATCGGCGAAATCTGGAATTCCATCTCCTGGTTCCTCGGCAATGTGCTGCGGTTCCAAGCGCTGTTCGGCGTCTTCATCCTCGTCTTCTTCCTGTTCGCGACCCATCTTCTGCAGCGCCGGGCGCTGGACCGCGTCAAGGACGTGATGCTGTGCTGCGCCCCGCAGCTGCGCTCGACCCGCGCCTACAAGGAGGCCGTGCGCTATTTCGACCGCCGCAATCCCGGCAAGCTGACCGACGCCGTGAAGGACGAGCACGAGAAGCTCGCGCAGGGCAAGAGCCGCCGCGACGCGAGCCCGGCGGACCCGACGGAGAGCGACACCGAGGTCGAGCGGTCGCGCTGGCTCCTGCACTTCCTGCCGCCGTTCGTGCTGCTCCTCGTCACGTTCTCGCTCTCGCTCGTCACCTTCTTCGGCGCCGAATATTCCGCCGTGAACGGCGTCGCGAGCTTCGTGCTCGGCGGCAAGCTGGCGCTGGTGCCGCACCACTATGCCGAGATGCAGGCCTATCAATCGGCGACGCTGTTCATGGTGAGCGTGACCTTTCTGGTCTCGTATGTGCGCACGATCGCGCGCCTCGTCGAGCGCATCAACAACAACGACATCAGGCCGGTGTCGTATTACTTCCTCGCCCTCGACATGCTGACCGCGATCCTGGTCGCCATCGTGACCCGTCACGTGGCGGCGGTGTTCGACGCGCTCGGCGGCAACAAGACGCCGCCCGAGCTGCTGGCCCTGATCGCCTTCGCGATCGGCTGGAATCCCCGGCTGTGGCTCGACGATCTGTGGAAGAAGGCGTCGCAGAAGCTCAAGATGGACATCGTCGAGGCGCGCGCGCCCAAGCCCGCGAACCTGCCGCTGAACATGAGCCTGGCGATGGTCCAGGGGTTGACCGGCGACTATGCCGACCGGCTGCACGAGCTCGGCGTCGACAATTGCCAGGACCTGGCGGAGCGCAACGCCATCGTGCTGTGGCTGCGCACGCCGTTCACGCTCGAGCTGATCTGCGACTGGATCTCCCAGGCGCAGCTCTGCCGCCTCTATGACGACGACCGTCTCCAGCTGCTGCGCAAGGCCGGCATCCGCGACATCTGCTGCTATGCGCGGGTGCTGGAGAACGGCGA
Source organism: Rhizomicrobium sp. (assembly GCA_035549495.1). GTDB lineage: Bacteria > Pseudomonadota > Alphaproteobacteria > Micropepsales > Micropepsaceae > Rhizomicrobium. Next base: position 72,937 of record DASZQV010000028.1, read on the forward strand.
CGGCGTCGCGGCGGTGCTGAACGTCCTGGGCGGCAGCGACATGCAGCCGGCGCTGCTCATCGAGCAGAAGAAGGCGATCGAGGACCACCCGGGCTATATGCAGCTGCGCGAGCTGCATAAGGCGATGCAGCCGGACCCGGAGGAGGACGCCAGGGCGGCGGCGGAGGAGGAGGAAGAGAAGGCGGCGACGCCGGACGTGCCGCACGACTGAAACGGGCTTTCGCGCCCGTTCCCCATCTGATTGAATACGCCCTTAAGGCGAGAGGGGCGGGCCATGAAGGCGGTGTGGGCGGTCGTCGAGTTCGTGCTCAGGGACATCATCCAGTTCCAGGCATTCTTCAGCATCTTCGTGCTCGGCGCCTTCATCGTCGCCACCAACCTCTTGCAGCGCCGCGCGCTCGACCGCTCGGCCGAGGTGATGCGCCAGACCACGCGCGCCGTGCAGACCACGCACATGTTCGCCGACGCCTCGCAGTATTTCGCGCGCCGCTCGCCGCCGACTCAGTGGGACATCCTCCACCTGCTGCCGTTCCTGTTCCTGCTCGGCATCACGCTGTTCTTCTCGATCCTGTCCTATTACGCCGCGCAGTTTCACGACGTCCTCAAGGAGCCGAGCTTCGTGCTCGGCGGCACGACCGTCTATGGCCGCCACAGCGACGTCGAAGTCTACAACTACCAAGCCTCGTCGATGTTCATGATCTCGGTCGCGTTCCTGGTCGCCTATATCCGCGTCATCGCCAAGCTGGTCGAGCGCATCAACACCTCCGACATGCGCCCGATCTCGTATTATTTCCTGTCGGTCAACATGCTGACCTCGGTGCTCGTCGCCATCGTCACGCGCCACGTCGCCGGCGCGCTCACGCCCGGAGAGGCGATGCCGACGCCCGACTGGGTGCTGGCGCTGATGGCGTTCGTGATAGGCTGGAACCCGAAGCTGTGGCTCGACACGATCTGGAAGAAGGCGACCGACTATTTCAAGATCGTCGACCTGAAGCCGCGCATCCCCGACAAGGAAAACCTGCCCCAGGACATGAACCTGATGATGATCCAGGGGCTCGACAGCGAGAAGATCGAGCGCCTGGAAGAGCTCGGCGTGCACAATTGCCAGGACCTGGCCGAGCGAAATCCCGTGGTGCTGTGGCTGCGCACGCCGTTCACGCTGGAGCTGCTGGTCGACTGGATGGGCCAGGCGCTGCTCTGCCTGTACTTCGAGGACGAGCGCATCGAGCTTCTGCGCCAGGTCGGCGTGCGCGACGTCTTCGGCTACATGGAGGGCCTGGCCGACGACGCGAGCATGGCCGCCGTCGTTGCGGTGCTGAACACGGCGCCGGCCGCGCCGCCCGCCGATGCCGGCGCGCGCGCGCCGCGCCCCGCGATCACCGCCGACATGCTGAAGATGCACAAGCGCGCGATCCCGCTCGACCCGGCCTTCGTGCAGCTAAGAGAGCTGCGCACCGCGCTCGCCATGCCGATCGTGGCGGAAGACATCGCGCCGGCCGCCCGCAGCGGCGGCGACGCTCCGGCCGACGACGGCTAGATCTTGTTGTCCTGCTCGTCGATGACCTGGTTCATGTCCTGAGAGGGACGCTCGGAACCGGCGCAATTGGTGAGCTTGGCCGGCACGCCGACGGCCGTGCAGCCCGGCGGCACCGATTTCAGCACCACGCTGCTCGCGCCCACGCGCGAATATTCGCCGACCTCGATGTTGCCCAGTATCTTGGCGCCCATCGACAGCAGCACGCCGCGGCGGATCTTCGGGTGCCGGTCGCCGCCTTCCTTGCCGGTGCCGCCGAGCGTGACGCCATGCATGATCGAGACGTCGTCCTCGACCACCGCCGTCTCGCCGATGACGACGCCGGTCGCGTGGTCGATCATGATGCCGCGGCCCATGCGCGCGCCGGGATGGACGTCGACGTCGAACAGCTCGCTGATGCGGCTCTGGAAGAACAGCGCCATGCCTTCGCGGCCCTGGCGCCACAGCCAGTGCGAGATGCGATGGCATTCGAGCGCGTGGAAGCCCTTGAAGAACAGGAAGGCCTGGACGTGGGAATGGCAGGCCGGGTCGCGGTCGTAGACCGCCGACAGATCCGCGCGCACCGCTTCGCCGATCGTGGGATCGGCGTCGATCGCCTGGACGAAGATCTCGCGCGCCAGCATCGGCGAGACGTCGTCGCCGCCGATCTTCTTTGCCAAATGATACGACAGCGCGTCCTCGAGCCGGTCGTGGTTCAGGATCGTCGCGTGCACGAAGCTCGCGAGCGCGGGCTCCTGCTGCGCCAAGGTCCGGGCCTGATCGCGCATCGCCGACCATACGGGATCGCAGGCGGCGAGCTTTTCGGCGGTGACGGCCATGTTCTGCTCCAGATTGGGTTGGTATTGTATCGCAGGCGGACCTGCGCAAAAAACGCATTCTTTCCTGTAGATAGGGCGCAGGACGCGTTAAACAATCCCGCCCACGGCATAGGACCTTCATGACTTCCGCAGAGCTTGGCCTCAACCGCCCCGCGCCCGGCGCGATCGACCTGCTTCTCACGCGCCGTTCCGGCTCCGCCAAGGCGATGACGGGCCCCGGCCCCGATGCGGATCAGCTGCGCACGATCCTGACCGCGGCTTCGCGCGTGCCCGATCACGGTAAACTCTTTCCCTGGCGCTTCATCCTGTTCGAAGGCGAGGCGCGGGCGCGCTTCGGCGAGGTGCTGGCCGAATGCCTGAAAGCCAGCGAAGAGACGACGGAAGAGCGCTTGGCGATGGAGCGCGGCCGCTTCCTGCGCGCGCCCGTGGTCGTCGGCGTGATCAGCCGCGTGCGCGAAGGGATTCCCATTCCGGCCTGGGAGCAGGAATTGTCCTCCGGCGCGGCGTGCCAGACCATGCTGATCGCCGCGACCGCGCTCGGCTTCGTCGCCAACTGGCTGACCGAATGGCCGGCGTTCAATCCCCTCGTCGCCGAGCGCCTGGGCCTTCAGCCCGGCGAGCGCGTCGCCGGCTTCGTCTATATCGGCAAGCCGGTCCTGCCGCTGGAGGAGCGCGTCCGGCCGGAGCTGGATAAGCTCACGACACGTTTCTAAGGGGAGGCTCACATGATCCTGTTGCCCGTCACGCTCGCCACGGCCGGCGTGCTCGCGATCGTCTTTGTGTTGCTCAGCATCGCCGTGTCCGGCCAGCGGGGCCGTTCCAAGATCGGGCTGGGCACCGGCGCGGAGGCGAGCGCGGCGCTCGGCCAGGAGCATACGGCGCCCAAGCTTCTGATCGCGGTGCGGCGCCATGGGCATTTCGCCGAATATGTTCCATTGTCGCTCGTGCTGCTTGCACTGCTCGAGCTCGCCGGAACCGGGCGCAATGTGCTTCTGGGATTGGCCGCGACACTGATCGTGGCGCGGCTGATGATCACCGCCGGCATGGGCCGCCCGGCGCCGAATCTGCTGCGCGCCGGCGGCAATATCGTGCAGCTGCTGATGCTGCTGGTCGCGTCGGGCTATGCGCTGATCGCTGCGGCGTCAAGCTTCTGAATCAGCGGATCCCGATCAGCTTGTGGGTCTGAAGGCTCAAGCGCCACTTCGGATGCGCGAGGCAGTATTCCGTCGCGGCGCGGGTGTTGGCCTCGCGCGCGTCGTTGTCCATCGGCTGCAGGAAGAAATTGTCGAACGGCAGGTTCTCATAGCGCTGCGGCGGCGCGCCCGCCTGCGGATAGATCAGCTTGAGCTCGTTGCCGCGCGTCAGGTTCAAGTCAGCCTCGGCCTTGGGGCTGACGCAGATCCAGTCGATGCCGGGCGGCGGCTCCAAGGTGCCGTTGGTCTCGATGCCGATCTCGAAGCTCGCTTCGTGCAGCGCCGCGATCAGCGCGTCGTCGATCTGCAGCAGCGGCTCGCCCCCGGTGCAGACGACATAGGGCTGCGCGTGGCTCCCCGGCGGCCATTTCTCCACGACGGCGCGAGCGAGATCGGCGGCGGTCGCGAACTTGCCGCCGCCCGGGCCGTCGGTGCCGACGAAATCGGTGTCGCAGAAGCGGCATGTCGCGGTCGCGCGGTCGCGCTCCAGTCCGGTCCACAGATTGCAGCCGGCGAAGCGCAGGAACACCGCGGCGCGGCCGGTCTGCGCGCCTTCGCCCTGAAGCGTGTAATAGATCTCCTTGACGCTGTAGGTCATGACGCCCGGTACTGCGCGTAGCCTTTCGCGCGCAGCTCGCAGGCCGGGCACGTGCCGCAGCCATAGCCCCAGGCGTGGCGATGCGCGCGGTCGCCCTCGTAGCAGGTGACGGTCTCTTCCACGATGAGATCGATCAGCGCGTCGCCGCCGAGCGCCTGCGCCAGCGCCCAGGTCTCGGCTTTGTCGATATGCATCAGCGGCGTGTGCACGGTGAACTTCGTGTCCATGCCCAGATCGAGCGCCTGCTCGACCGCGCGGATGGTCTGTGCGCGGCAATCGGGATAGCCGGAATAATCCGTCTCGCACATGCCGCCGACGAGATCGGCGATCCCTCTGCGATAAGCGAGCGCCGCCGCCGCCGTGAGGAACAGGATGTTGCGGCCGGGCACGAAGGTGTTCGGCAATCCGTTCGCGCCCATCGCGATCGCGCGGGTGTCGGTCAGCGCCGTGCCGCCGATCTGCTTCAAGACGTCGAGGCTCAACATATGATCGTCGCCGAGCTTCGGTCTCGCCATGGCAGCCAGAATACGCGGCCTTGCGGCGAGCTCGGCGGCGTGGCGCTGGCCATAGTCGAAGCCGACCGTCTCCACGCGCTCGAAGCGGGCGAGCGCCCAGGCGAGGCAGGTCGTGGAATCCTGGCCGCCGGAGAAGAGGACGAGTGCGCTGCTCATGGGGCGGATTTAGCCCTCCCGCATCGCCCAGTCCAATAGTCCGTCGCGGCCGGCCGCGCCCATCGCCTCCACGAACGCATCCCAATTGGCGACGCGGTCCTGGTAGCGCGCCTCCTGGTCCTGGCGCTCGCCCTCGATGACCTCGTTCGGCATGGTGAGCATGTCGAAGCCGGCATCCTTGAGCATCGGCAGGATGAGCTCGAGCGATTGCCGCCCGGTCTTGCCGTCGAGATGGCGCTCGAAGCTGATCGTGCCGAAGGGCTTGCCCTCTTCCTCAAGCGTGTGCTGGAACCAGCCATACCAGCGGCGCACGCGCTCGGACCATTCGAGGAAATCGTCGATGTCGAGCGCCGGCTTCATCGCGGTCGTGTCGATCAAGGTGAACGATCCGGCCGAGCGCGCCTTCAAGCCCGAGATGTAGCACTCGATCGGCCTGCGCCTCAGCAGCAGGAACGCCATGTCGTCGCGGGTGAAGAACGCGTCGCGCATCACTGGTCGCGGCAGATGGTTGGGGAAGACCTTGAACGCCAGCACCGGCTCGCGGCTGCCTTCCTGGATGCCCTCGATCGTCGCCGCCGGGTTCGCCCGCCGCCACGCGATCATCGCTTCGTTGTCGTCGACCGGCGCGCCGCGGCGCTCGAGCGCATCGGCTTCGCGGCGCGTGAAGCGCGCCTGCGCCGCGCGGTGGAACAGCTCGGACTTGGCGTTGACCTGCGGAATGCTCTTGAGCAGCTTGTTGACGTGGCTCGAGCCCGTGCGCGGCATCGCCAGGACACAAATGAATTTCATCGGCGGTTTCTTGGCTCCCCGGCCCAAGCCTAGCCGCGCAGCTTGCGTTTTTGAACCGCCTGCGTCACTTTGGTTCAAGAATATCAAGGGGATGGGGCGTGCCGGCACTGGCTTTAACGGGCACCGGGCTGTTCACGCCGGAACAGTCCGTCTCGAACGACGAGCTGGTCTCCTCGTTCAACGAGTTCGTCCGCCGCCACAATGCGCTGAACGCCGAGGCGATCGCGTCCGGCGCGATGGCGGCGCTGGCCCCCTCCTCGACCGAGTTCATCGTCAAGGCCTCGGGGATCAAGAACCGCTACGTGATGGACAAAGCGGGCGTGCTCGATCCCGACATCATGTGCCCGCGGATCCCCGAGCGGCCGAACGAGCAGATCTCCGTCCTCGCCGAGATGGCGGTGACCGCCGCGCGCGAAGCGATGAAGCGCGCCGACAAGGGCCCGGCCGACATCGACGGCGTCCTCGTCGGCGCCTCGAACATGCAGCGCGCCTATCCCGCCATGGCGGTCGAGGTGCAGGACGCGCTGGGCATCGAGGGCTTCGGCTTCGACATGAATGTGGCATGCTCGTCGGCGACCTTCGCGCTGCAGGCCGCCGCCGACATGGTCGCGGCCGGGCATGCGCGCGCGATCCTGGTGTGCAACCCGGAGATCTGCTCCGGCCATCTGAACTTCCGCGACCGCGACAGCCATTTCATCTTCGGCGACGTCGCCACCGCCTTCGTGGTCGAGCGCGCCGACGCGGCGCAGGCGGGCTGGGAGATCGTCTCGACCAGGCTCAAGACGAAGTTCTCCAACAACATCCGCAACAATTTCGGGTTCCTGAACCGCGCCGCGCCGGACGGCATCGGCAAGCCGGACAAGCTCTTCGTCCAGGAAGGCCGCAAGGTCTTCAAGGAAGTGGTGCCGATGGTCTCGGAGATGATCGTCGCGCACCTGTCCGAGAACGGCATCGCGCCCTCGGGCCTGAAGCGCATCTGGCTGCACCAGGCGAACCAGGGCATGAACGACATGATCGCGCGCCGCGTGCTGGGCCGCGATCCCGAGCATGGCGAAGCGCCGAACATCCTGGACGAATACGCCAACACCTCGTCGGCCGGCTCGGTGATCGCCTTCCACAAATACAGCGACGACCTTCAACCCGGCGATCTGGGCCTTCTATGCTCCTTCGGCGCCGGCTACTCCGCCGGCAGCGTGATCCTGAAGAAGTTCGCGCGCGCGTAGCCTCTGCCTGTGCACACCGGCGGCGCGGCGCTTCTTGAGCCAGATCAGGATGCCGGTCAGCGACAGCATCGCCACCACCAGCCCCGTCACCGACACGACGATGCGCCCGGTGAGGCCGAGGATGCGGCCGCTGTGCAGCGGATATTGCGCCTGCATAAAGACGTCGCCGGCGCTGCCCTCGCCCATCAGGTCCTGGGCGACGACCTTGCCGGTGCGGTCGTCGATATAGAGCCAGGACGAGCCCATGCCGTCGCGGCCGTTCTCGCCGGGCGCCGCAAAGCCCACGCCGTAAGCGGCATACTCCGGATAGTGCAGCACGCCCGTGACCTTGATCGGCCGGTGCGCGGCCTCGGCGGCGCGCGCGATGGCGTCGTCGAACGAGAGCAGCGCGGGCTTGGGATGCGCCTGGAAGCGCGAGGCGGCGGTCTCCAGCATCGAAGGCTTCAAGGGCGAGAACACGCTCACCAGCGGCCGGAACACCTGGTCGGGGAGATTGAGCGCCACGCCCGACAGCGCCACCACGAACAGCACGCCCCACAGCCACAGCCCCGCGGCGCGGTGCAAATCGACGTTCAGGCGATGGGTGCTTGCGTCGGTCTTGATCAGCCACGCGGGCGCCCATTTGCGCCAGAACGGTCCGCCGCGCGGCAGGCTCAAGGTGAAGCCGACGAAGCAGTCGACCGCCCAGATCAGCGACACGATGCCCATCAGCAAAATCCCCCACACCCCGGGCATGCTGAGCGAATAATGCGTGAGATAGAGGAACGGGATGATCCGCTCGCGCGCGAAGCAGCATTGGCCCCATTCGCGCTTGCCCAGCACGCGACCGTCGGTTGTGTCGACGAAGACCTGGTCGTAGGGCAGCTCCTTGCCGTCCCTGCCCTCCACGCGCACCACCGCCGCTTCGCCGGGCTCCGTGTCGAGCGGCAGATAGCTCACCTGCGCGTCGGGGAGCTGCGCGCTCACCTTGAGCGCCAGCGCGTCGGGCATCAGCGGCGGCGCCTTGCTCGCCACGGTGAGCAGCTCGGGGTTCAGCCACGCATCCAGCTCGGCGCTGAAGGCGATCACCGTTCCCGTGAGCCCCGCGACGATCAGGAACAGCGCCGTCGCCAGCCCGGCATAGCGGTGCAGCCGGACCAGGACGAAGCGCGTGTCGATCTTGCTCAAGAGCGCTTGCTCAATTCTTCCACGTCACGCTGAACAGCGCGCTGCGCGGGGCGCCGGGATTGACGTAGAGATCGTTGTAGGAGCCGACGAAATAGCGCTCGTTGGTGATGTTCTTGAGGTTGAGCAGGAACGTGTAGTTCCGCCACGTATACTCGACGTTGCCGTTGACCAGCACATAGCCGGGCAGCTTGAAGGTGTTCGGCAGGTCGCCCCACTGGTCGGAATAGGCGTTGACGCCGGCGCTGAACGACAGGCCCCTCAGCATGCCGTCCTCGATGCCGTATTTGGTCCAGAAGCTGAAGCTCTCGGTCGGCACGTTCAACGAGCCGTCGCCGAGCATCGCCGGATCGTTGTCCTTGGTCACCTCGGCTTCGGTGTGGGCATAGGACGCGATCAGCTCCCAGCCCTTGCTGATGACCATCTGGCTGTCGAGCTCGAAGCCGCGCGAGCGCTGCTCGCCGGTCTGGAAGTAGAACAGCCCTGTCGAATCCGCGACCGCGACGTGCTGGCGCGTGAGCTGATAGACCGCCGCCGTCGCGTTGAGCCGCCCGTCGAAGAGCTGCGCTTTCAGGCCCGCTTCCCATTGCTGGCCGGTCTCGGGATCGAGCGCGTTGCCGGCCTTGTTGGCATAGCCGAGCTGCGGCTTGAACGACTGGCTGTAGCTGCCATAAGCCGCGACATCGGGCGTGACGTCGAAGGTCGCGCCGACGCGCGGCACGAGCTGATACTTCTCCTGTTTCTGCGGCACGTTCGAATAGATCGCGTCGTCGAGGGCGTCGTCCCAGCGCAGTCCCGCCGTCAAGGTGAAGCGGTCGATCCGCGCATGCTCCTGCACATAGAGGCCGAGCGCGGTGGTGTGGTCGATATTGTGGGTGAAGCTCGAATAGGGCGTGACCGGCGTCCCGTACACGGGATGGATCAGGTCGAGATACATGTATTGCGAGAGGTCGTTGTAGTCGATCTCGGAATAATGCGTGTCGTAGTCGTAGTCGTAATAGTCGACCCCCGCGATCAAGGTGTGCTGCACGGCGCCGGTCGAGAACTCGGCCGCGAGGCTGGTGTCGACATTGACGTTGGTCCAGTCGGCCTTGAGCCCGAAAGGATAGCGCGCCTCGATCAGCGCGGTGCTGTCGTCGAGGAACGCCGGATAGAGCAGCTTCTGCCAGTCGGTGTCGGCCCAGCCGAAGCGGAAGTTCTGGCTGAACGAGAACACGTCGTCGAAACGGTGGCGCAGTTCGTAGCCGAAACGCGCGCGCGTCTCGTCGAGCCGGTTGGAGCGGTCGGGCTCACCATTGAATCGCGACAGCGGGACGCGGCCATAGGGGGAATCGAACACCGTGCCTTCCGCGGGCAGCGGGAAGCCGAAGCTCATATGGTCGTTCTGCACGCCGGTGAGCAAGGTGAGCGTGGTGTCCTCGTCGATCTCCCACTTCAGAGACGGCGCGAAATAGAGCCGCGTGTCGCCATTGACGAAATCGACGAAAGTGCCGTCGCGGCGCGCGACGCCGACGAGGCGCGCATCGACGCCGTCGGTGAGCCGCGTGCCGCCGTCGAGCGTGAACTGGAAGGAGTCGAAGCTGCCATACCCCGCGCTAGCCGACACGAAGCTGTCGTCGCGCGGCCGCTTGGAGACCAGATTCACCAGCCCGCCCGGCGCGCCCTGGCCGTAGAGCGACGAGGCGGGCCCCTTCACCACCTCGACCTGGTCGAGCCCGAACAGCTCGGCATTGGTCGAGATGCCGCTGTCGTAGAGCAGCCCGTCGAGATAGATGAAGCCCGAGGCGTCGAAGCCGCGGATGCGGAAATAGTCGAAGCCGGTGTAATAGCCGCCCGGCATCACGCCCGCGACGTTGCGCAGCGCCTCGTCGAGCAGATGGTCGCCCTGGTCGAGCAAGAGCTCCGACGACAGCACCTGGATGTTCTGCGGCGTCTCCGCCAGCGGGATCGGCGCCTTGCTGGAGGACGCGGTCTTGGCGCCGGTCACGATCACGGTCTCGACCGCGACATTGTCGTCGGCCAGCGTAGGTCCCGCGAGCGCGGTCCCCATCAGCAGCGCCGCACAGAATTTCCGGATACGCATCATGTCCCCCACCGAATTGGAATCTTGAGAATGCAACTGACTCTCAATAGCAGTTGGTAGGGGGCCTTGCGCCGTAAGTCAATCGTCGAGTCGAGATCCGGTCCTTTCGCAGCTAAGCCGTTGAGAACGAATACCCTTTGAAATTCTCCGGAAGCGGGAATCTTGACGAAGAATTCCCGCGTTAAGAGAAGGGCAACCCTTCATTTCAAATTGTCTACGCAGCTTTAACCCCTAGGTGAATAAGTTTCGTTTCCAGGGGAACCATAGGTGCGCAATTTCCTTCGCGACGTAGCGACGAGAGCCAGGGCCGCGAGCGCCAGCCCGAAGGCGCGCAGCTTCGCCGTCGTGGCGGTGATGTTCCCCGCGCTGCTGCTCCTTTCCCTCGCCGCGAGCTGGCAGGCGGTCGAGATCGTCAACGAGACCCGCGCCTATGCCGTCGGCGAAGGGCGCTATTCCAAGGCGCAGAAAATGGCGGTGCTCGACCTGCACCGCTACGCGCATTCCGAAAGCCAGTCCGACTACGACGCCTTCCTTACCGACATCGCCGTCCCGCGCGGCGATCGCGCGGCGCGGCTTGCGCTCTCCGCCTCGCCGCCCGACCTCGAAGCGGCGCGGCGCGGATTGCTGCAAGGCCAGAACCATCCGCGCGACATCGACGGGCTGATCAGCATGTTCCGCCGCTTCTACTGGTGGAAGCCCTTCGCCGCCGCGGTCGAGGATTGGCGCACCGCCGACATGCAGGTCGACGCGCTGCTCGCCGAAGGCAAGCGCCTCCACGCGCGCGTCGTGCAAGGCCGGCTCGACGACGCGACGCGCATGCGCGTGCTCCGCCGCATCGAAGCGCTCGATGCCGCGATCACCGACCGCGAGAACACCTTCTCCACCCATATGGGCGAAGCCTCGCGGCTGGCGACACGGCTGGTGGTGTGGGGGCTCGGCATCGTCATCGCGCTGCTCTGGGCGATGGGCATCGCGTTCGCGGTCAGGCTGCTGCGCCGCCAGCTCGCGCTCGACGCGCAGCTCTCCTCCAGCGAGCAGCGCTTCCGCGACTATGCCGAAGTCGCCTCGGACTGGTATTGGGAATGCGGCCCCGACAACCGCATCGCCTATCTCTCGCTGGACAGCGGGAGCGGCGCGCTCGGCCTCGACGTCGGACGCATCCTGCACCGCCGCGCCGACGACGTGACGCGCGGCGACGAAGCGCTCGCCACCATCGCCGCGCGCAAGCCGTTCCGCGGCCTGTGCCTGCGCTTCAACGACACCTATTACGCGATCTCGGGCAAGCCGCGCTTCGCCGCCGACGGCACGTTCCTCGGCTATCGCGGCGTCGGCACCGACATCACCGCGCAAACCAACGACGCCAAGGCGCTGCGCGAGGCCAAGGAGCGCGCCGACGCGGCCAACCACGCCAAGTCCGAGTTCCTGGCCAATATGAGCCACGAGCTGCGCACGCCGCTGAACGCGATCCTCGGCTTCTCCGATATCATCCGTGAACGGATGTTCGGCCCGGAGGTCTCGGAGCGCTATGCCGACTATGCCGGCGACATCCACAATTCCGGCGCCCACCTGCTCGCGATCATCAACGACATCCTGGATCTCTCCAAGATCGAGGCCGGCCAGACCAATGTGCGCGACGAGGAACTGAGCCTGCAGACGCTGTTCGACGAGGTGCGCATCCTGGTGGGCGCCTGCCCGCATGCCGATTTCCGCGTCACCCTGCCGGAGCAGCCGCCGCGGCTTCGCGTCGACGGCCGAAAATTCTGTCAAATTCTCGTGAACCTGCTCTCCAACGCGTTCAAGTTCACGCCCGCCGGCGGCTCGATCGCGCTCGAGGCGCGCGTCGAGAGCGGCGCGCTCAGCATCGTCGTGCGCGACACCGGCATCGGCATCGCCAAGCGCGACCTCGAGAACGTGCTCACGCCGTTCGGGCAGGTCGAATCCGCCTTCAGCCGCCGCCATCACGGCACGGGCCTGGGGTTGCCGCTCGCCAAGGCACTGGCCGAGCTGCATGGCGGCTCGCTCGCGATCGACAGCGTCGTCCATCACGGCACGACCGTGACCGTGCGCCTGCCGGCCTGGCGCGTGCTGGGCCAGGACCTGGCCGCCTGATTTGCCGTGCCGCGCGCGCCATGGTTCAACTTGAATCGAGGGATTCAAGCGAGGAACCGATATGCAGCAGCAGGCGGGGAATGCGGCCGCGCGCAAGGACACGGCGTTCATCGGCCACCCGGTGGGCTTGGGCTGGCTGAGCGCGTCGGAGTTCTGGGAGCGCTTCTCCTATTACGGCATGCAGGCGCTCTTGGTGCTGTATCTCTCCAAATGGCTGCTGCAGCCGGGCCATATCGAGCACGTCTGGGGCATCGGCCCGTTCCGCGCGTTCATGGAGCGGCTCTACGGCGCCAACTCGACCGAGACGCTCGCCATCGCGATCACGACCTTCTATGCCGCCTGGGTCTACGGCACGCCGATCATCGGCGGCCTGCTCGCCGACCGCGTGATCGGCCGCACACGGACGGTCATCCTGGGCGCGACGCTGATGGCGGTCGGCCAGTTCTTCATGATGCTCGACGAGACCTTCCTGATCGCCATCGCGTGCCTGCTGTTCGGCGTGGGCTGCTTCAAGGGCAATATCGCGAGCCAGGTCGGCGATCTCTATTCCCATGAGGATCCGCGCCGCGCGGACGGCTTCCAGATCTATTTCCTCGGCATCCAGGTCGCGGTGATCGTCGCCCCCTTCGTGTGCAGCTCCCTTGGCGAAAAGGTCGATTGGCGGCTCGGCTTCGGCGCGGCGGGGCTCGCGATGGTGGCGGGCCTGATCGTGTATCTGAGCGGCCGCAGGAACTATCCGCCCGAGCCGGTGCGCAAGGTCGCCGGCCACGAGGAGCGCCCGCCGCTCACCGGCCAGGACTGGAAGGTGATCGCGGTGCTGGTCGCGCTCTTGCCCGTGCTCGCGCTCTCCATCGTCGGCAACCAGCAGATCTTCGCGGCGTACCTGATCTGGACCGAGAAATATTACGACATGAACGTGCTCGGCTGGGACATGCCCATCGGCATGATGTTGTCGGTCGACGCGGTGGTAAGCACGATCCTGATGGTCGGCGTGATCGCGTTCTGGCGCTGGTGGGCGCGGCATTGGCGCGAGCCCGACGAGATCACCAAGATCGCCATCGGCACCTTTATCAGCGCGCTCGCGCCGTTGACCTTGGCCGCGATCTCGGCCGGCGGGCACAAGGTCTCGCTCGCCTGGGCGATCCCGTTCCACGTCATCAACGATCTGGGCTTCTCGAACGTGCTGCCCGTGGGGCTGGCGCTCTATTCCCGCGCAGCGCCCAAGGGGCTCGGCGGCGTGATGATCGCGGTCTACTACCTGCACCTCCTGCTCGGCAACACGGTCACCGGACGCATCGGCGCGCTGCTCGAGCAGGTGCCGACGCCGCAGTTCTGGATGATCCATTGCGCCGCGATGGGCATATCGGCGGTGCTGCTGGTGTTCGCGCGGATATTCTTCGGACGGTTGCTGGCGCCGGCCTATGGCTCGCCGGAAGGGGAAGCGGCCAAGGCCTGAGGGTTCTTTTCGAACACCACCGCGATGCCGCGGTCGTGGTAGCGCACGACGCGCGCGGGCATGCGGCCGATCTTGATGACCTCGCCGATCAGCGGCCGCGCATGGGTCTTGAGCGAGGCGCCGGTGAGCGAGATGTCGGCGACCTCGCACGGCACGCGCTCGCCGCTTTCGGTGACGAACGACGCGGCGGACGGCCCGGGCACGCGGCGCGCCTTGCGCGTCGCGGTGGGATCGAGCGCGCCGGTCTCGACGAAGCGCGCCAGCTTCTCGACCAGGCCTTTGCGCTTGCGGTCGTTGAAGACGAAGCGCAGGCCCAGCACGTTGCCTTCGACGCGCGCGACCACGGCCTCATAGCGCCCGAAGCCTTCGACGTAGAGAAGCGTGAAAGCGTGGAGCGGCGGCATCTCATCGCAGACCACGCCGGCGCCGCTGTCCGACAGGTCGACGACGCGGCAGTCGATCGCGACGTCCTCGGCGGGAACGATCATCTTGCCGGCGATCTCGAGCCGCATGCGCTCGGAGCGGCGCATCTCGAACTCGGCCCTTTTCCTCACCGCGAAGCGCATCGTCGGCCTCAGTTCGCGTGGCGCGCGCAAGCGGCGCCGACGCTCGAGAGGAAATCGTTGAAGATCGTCGACAGCTCCTCGGCATCGGCGGTGCGCGGCGCCCCGGCCGGGAAGCGATAGCGCCAGAAGCTCGCGATATGCGACATCGCGCCCATCTTCTCGCCCATCTCCAGGAACAAAGGCGGCGCCTCGAGCAGGAAGGTGCGGAACGCCATCGGGTCCTCGTGCTCGATCAGCCGCGCATAGGCGGTGTCGTAGATCGCGAGCACGCGGGCGACCTCGTCGAGGTTGCTCCTGACCGCGACGGCGATGGAGCGCTTGGCGCCGCCCAGAAAGGTGAGCGCGTCGGAATCGGCGCGGCCATGCACGCGGATGGTGTTGAGGTCGCGCAGCACCTTCATCACCTGCGGCTTCAGCTCGGCCATGCTCCATTTGTAGAACAGGAAGCCGCGCCAGCTGAACACGCCTTCGCGGAACTCGTCATGGCCGAGGCGCAGCGTGGCGCGCAGCGGCTCGAGCTTCTCGCCGACCTCGCTCGAGAGCAGCGCCGAGATCATCTTGGCCGTCGACGTCATATAGGCCGTGCCGCTGCCCTTGATCGCCATCGAGGTCAGCCGGCGCACCTCGGCCGCGGCATGGGTGTACATCTTGGTCTGGTCGGCGGGCGAGATGTCGAAATAGCACGCGTCGGGCGCGAAATCGTGGTTGCGCAGGAACTCGCGCAGCAGGAACGGATCGAGCGACGGCACCGCGTCGAGCAGCGTCAGCACGTCGAGATCGCGCTTCATGTCGGTCGGGCTCGTGTGGTTGCCGGCTTCGCGGAAGGCGTCGATATAGCCGCGCTCGCCGAAGAAGAACGAGCGCCCGCCCACGCGCAGGTCGCTCTTCTCGAACGGGATGATGATCTTGGTCGCCACTGCGCGGCTCTCGGGGAAAAGATAGGCCTCGTCGGCGCGAAGGCGATGCTTGACGAAGATCGCGTTGTTGAACGCTGCCGAGACGAAGAACGGCTGCGCCGCGTGCAGCGGGTTGTCGGCCTGCGCCAAGGCGATAGCGGCGAGGTTCAGCACGCGGCTCGACGACGCCGTGCCGAGCGCGCTCAAGGACCGGACCGATCTGTCGACGGACACCAAACCCTCTGACCCATTACCCGCGCGGAGCTTGGCAAACGCGCTTTAACGCTGCGTTCAGAGACGCGGTTAACGAAACCCTAGTGCACCAGGAACAGCGGCAGATCCGCGTGCGTGATGGCATAGCGCGTGATCCCGCCGGTGAAGAGCTCGCGCCAGCGGCTATGCCCGTACCCGCCCAGCACCAGCAAGCCCGCGCCCGACTGCGCCGCGCTTTCGAGCAGCACGTCGGCGATGGCGCGCCCGCCCGCTTTCACCTCGCGGGTCTCGCACGCGATGCCGTGCAGCGCGAGATATTCGACGATCTCGCCGCATTCGGCGCAGGGCGTGTCTTTCTCCTCGACGCTCAGGATCTCCACCCGCTTGGCGCGCTTCAGGAACGGCAGCGCCGCGGTGACGGCCTGCGCGCTTTGCACGCTCGCGTTCCAGCCGATGACGATGGTCTCGCCGAAGCCCGGCGCGATGGCGCGCGCCGACAGCAGCACCGGCCGACGCGCTTCGAGCAGCGCCGCCTCGATCGCTTCGGTCACGCCGGCGCGCTCGTCCTCCTTGGGCGCGGAGAAGACGACGAGATCGCTTAAGCGCGCGGCGCGGGTCACGCTGTCGGCGAAATTGCCGAGCGCTTCCTTGAACGACACCGTCGGCGCGTCGTGCTTCTCGCAACCCGGCGTGACCGCGACATCGGTCGCCTTGGCGAGCCGGTCGAGCGTCGCCCGCGCCAGCTCGGCCGCTTTGTCGGAAGCGTCGCGCGAGGCGTCCATGACTTCCTGCACCACCGTGCCCGAGACGCCGTCGCCGTAGAACGGCACCGCCAGCGCCGGGTCGGGACGGACGAACAGCGCCGCGACATGGGCGCCGAACGGAAGGGCTGCGGCGACCGCGCCGGCCAGCACCGCCTCGTCGCGCGGGCCGCCGGTCAGGGGCGCCAGAATCTTGACGAAGGACATGGCTTCCTCCAGATCGCTTAAAGATATTCTATAAGAACGCGGAATATGGCCAAACAGACGCAACACCGGGCGTGGCAGCGCATGTTGAGCGGGCGGCGCC
This sequence comes from Rhizomicrobium sp., assembly GCA_035549495.1. Lineage (GTDB taxonomy): Bacteria > Pseudomonadota > Alphaproteobacteria > Micropepsales > Micropepsaceae > Rhizomicrobium. The sequence goes on from DASZQV010000028.1 coordinate 89,318, forward strand.
TCGACCTGCTCGACCCCTCGCCGCTCGACGTCGAGATCGAGGACATCGCCCATGGGCTGGCCCGCGTCGCGCGCTGGAACGGCCAGACCAAGGGCGCGCACGCCTTCTCGGTCGCGCAGCATTGCGTGCTGGTCGAGCGCCTCACCGCCGAGCTCAAGCCCAGGCTGACCCGCGAGGCGCGGCTGACGGCCCTGCTGCACGACGCGCCGGAATACGTGATCGGCGACCTGATCAGCCCGTTCAAGGCGGCGGTGGGCATCGACTACAAGGATTTCGAGCTTCGCCTGCTCTCCGCCATCCATCTGCGCTTCGGGCTGCCGGCGCGCGCGCCCGCCGAGCTTACGGCGCTGCTCAAGCAGGCCGATATCGCGTCCGCCTACTTCGAGGCCACGCAACTGGCTGGCTTCGCGGTCGAGGAGGCCAAACGCTATTTCGGCACGCCCTCCAAGGCGCTCAAGACCCCGCGCCTGGTGGCGCTCTCCGCCGCCGACGCGCAAGCGCAATTCCTGGAGCGCTTCAAACGTTTGATCGCCTGACTATGATAGAGCGAGGTCCATGCCGCTGATTCTGATCACGCCGCTTTCCGCCGTGCCGGGCTCGCTCAAGAGCCACGCGCCGTCGCGCCTGATCTCGCTGCTCTCCGAGCAGTACATGATCGACACGCCCGAGGGCTTCCCGGCCGAGCATCATCTGCGCCTCTCCATGCACGACATCGCCGATCCGCAAGGCGACCAGGCGCCGGCCGCGCTCCATGTCGAGCGCCTGATCGCGTTCGGCCGCGACTGGGACGCGCGCGCGCCGATGCTGGTGCATTGCTGGGCAGGCGTGAGCCGCTCCACGGCCGCCGCCTACACCGTGCTCTGCGACCGCCTGGGCCCCGGCGCCGAGCGGGACATCGCGCAGATGCTGCGCGCCCGCGCGCCGCACGCGCAGCCGAACAAGCTGATCGTGCGCCTGGCCGACGACGCGCTCGGCCGCGGCGGCGCGATGGTGCGCGCGGTCGACACGATGGGCACAGGCACGCTTGTCACCGAAGGCGTGCCGGTGGAGATGCCGCTCGCGCCGGACCTTTCATGAGCGACGCGTCGCAATTCGTCAGCATCGGGCTGTCGGCGGCCATCGTCTCGGTCAAGGACGAGCGCCCGCGCGTGCTGGCCGTGCATCATCCGCGCGACAAGGAAGACGCTCTGCCCTTCGGCCCCTTCGATCCGCTCAACCACCGCACCTTGGAGAGCGGGTTGCGCAGCTGGGTGAGAGAGCAGACCGGCCTCGACCTCGGCTATGCCGAGCAGCTTTACACTTTCGGCGATCGCGGCCGGCATCTGGTCAAGACGGGCGAAGGACCGCGCGTGGTCAGCGTCGGCTATCTCGCGCTCACGCGCGCGGGCGGCGACGCGCCCGACACGCTGTGGAGCGACTGGTACGCGTTCTTCCCATGGGAAGATTGGCGCAAGGAGAAGCCGCCGATCATCGCCGACACCATCGCGCCGGCGCTCAAGGCTTTTGCCAAGGGCAACGACCAGCGCCGCGAGCGCGTGGGGCTCGCCTTCGGGCTCGAAGGCGCGAGCTGGGACGAGGAGCGCGTGCTCGAGCGCTACGAGCTGCTCTACGAGGCGGGGCTGGTGCAGGAAGCCGCGCGCGACGGCCGCGCGCCCGAGCATGCGCCTCTCGGCGCCGGCATGGTGTTCGACCATCGCCGCATCCTCGCGACCGCGATCGCGCGGCTGCGCGGCAAGATGAAGTACCGCCCGGTCGTGTTCGAGCTGATGCCGCAGAGCTTCACCTTGCTCGAGCTCCAGCGCACGGTCGAGGCGATCTCGGGCGTGCATCTGCACAAGCAGAATTTCCGCCGCCTCGTCGAGGGTCAGGGCCTGGTCGAAGGCACCGGCAAGTTCGCGTCCACCGCGCGCGGCCGCCCGGCCGAGCTGTTCCGCTTCCGCCGCGAAGTGCTGAGCGAGCGTCCCGCGCCCGGCGTTCGGCTCGGCACGCGCGCGCGCGCGGCGGGATAAAGAAAAGCGCGCGCCCCGCTTTCGAGGAGCGCGCGTTTCTTCGAGCGAGCCGAAGCTTAGTTCGTGGACAGGCCGAGAACCGGCGCTTCCGCGATATAGCCCAGCGAGCCGTTGCGCTGACGGTCGACCAGCGCGCCGCCGCCATTGCCGTTCATGTAGAATTTCAGGCCGACGAAGAACAGATTGCCGTCGCCGCCGCCATTGCCGATCTCGACATGCTGATAGCCGCCATAGATGGAAATCGGCGTCTGCTCCGAGAACAGCCACTCGGCCTTCAAGGTCTCGGACGTCGTGTTGAACAGCTTGATGTCCGCATAGTCGAACGAGCCGCTCAGCGACAGGTTCGGCATCACGTACCATTGCAGCATGCCGCCGACATAGCCGCCATTGTCGTTGCCGACGCCGGACAGGTCGACGTTGTTGCCGCCGCCCTTGACCGCGATGGTGACCTGCGGACCGGCATAGAACTCGCCGCCCGCGCCATAGTTGGTGACGTTGAGGCCGACGCCCAGAATGTCGGTGTGGTAGTAGTTCACCGTCGCCGCGATCCGGCCCTGCTCCATCGCCCAGAACGCGCTGCCGCCGACGTTCCAGATGTCGAGGCTGGTGCCGAAGCCGCTATTGTCGGAAAGGTTGTGGTAGCCGCCGGTCGCCTCGAGGCCCCAATTCCCACCGAACTTGCCGGTCAGGGTGCCGTTGACGTTCCAAAGGTCGCCGCTGTTGTCGGTATCGCTCGCATAGGAACCGCTGAGCGTGCCGGCGACGTCGCCGGCCAGAGCCGGACCGGAAAGCGCGGCGCAAATGGCCAGCGCGCCAGCCGACGCAAGCAAGATCTTCTTCATTGATATCCCCGTGGTTTAGCCCCGATTCGAGGCCCTTTTGTGTGGCGCAGGATGTAGGTGCGCTTTGCGGCAACGTCGAGATAAGGCCATGCAGGGTCGCGCTAATTCCCAAAAGTGTCGCAACAATGCCACGCGGCCATTTCTCGCAACGGACCGCGGCAACCCGAGGGGCTTGACGGGTTTATACTCCTAGGTAGCATAAGGGTCCCTCCACCCGGCCTTGAAGGCCGGTCTTTTTGCCCTACATATATACTCAAACAGAGTATAATAGGGAAAGGAAACGCCCGATGGCAGCCCTGGATATGGCCTATACCCCGAAGGTCGCCCAAGCCACGGCCGGCCTCTACGGCAAGGTCGCGCAGGTGGTGCCCGAGATCGAATGGCCGGTCTTCGCGCCTTACGTTGAGGCAATCAACCGCCTGAAGAAAGAGAAGAACGCGGTCGTCCTGGCGCACAACTACATGACGCCGGAGATCTTCCACTGCGTCGCCGATTTCGTGGGCGACTCGCTCGCGCTGGCCCGCGAAGCCGCCAAGACCGACGCCAAAGTGATCGTGCAGGCCGGCGTGCATTTCATGGCCGAGACCTCGAAGATCCTCTCGCCCGACAAGACCGTGCTCATCCCGGACATGCGCGCGGGCTGCTCGCTCGCCGCGTCGATCACCGGCGCCGATGTGCGGCTGTTGAAGGAGAAGTATCCCGGCCTCCCCGTCGTCACCTATGTGAACACGTCGGCCGAGGTGAAGGCGGAGAGCGACGTCTGCTGCACTTCGTCCAACGCCAAGGCCGTCGTGGAAGACATCGCGCGCGAGCGCGGCACAGATACCGCGATCATGATCCCGGACGAATATCTGGCGCAGAACATCGCCAAGCAGACCGGCGTGAAAATCATCACCTGGAAGGGCCATTGCGAGGTGCATGAGCGCTTCACGGCCGCCGACATCCGCGCCTATCGCGACGGCAATCCGGGCGTGATCGTGCTCGCCCATCCCGAATGCCCGCCCGAGGTCATCGCCGAGGCCGACTTTGCCGGCTCGACCGCGGCGATGATCGGCTATGTCGGCGACAAGCGGCCGAAGAAGGTCGTGATGGTGACCGAGTGCTCGATGAGCGACAACGTTTCGGTCGAGTATCCCGACGTCGAATTCGTGCGGCCCTGCAATCTCTGCCCGCACATGAAGCGCATCACGCTCCCCAAGATCCTGCATTCGCTCGAGACCATGACCGAGGAAGTGACCGTCGATCCCGCGATCGCGGTGCGCGCCCGCATTGCCATCGAGCGCATGCTGGCCGTCGGAAAGCCCGCGAAATGACCCGCATCGACAACGTCATCGAATGCAAAGGCGCGCTGATCCTGGGCGCCGGCGTCGCGGGACTGTTCACGGCGCTGAAGCTCTCGCCCTTCCCCTCGCTGGTGCTGGCCGGCAGCCGGCCGGGCGTCTCGGGCTCGAGCGCCTGGGCGCAGGGCGGCATCGCCGCGGCGGTTGGCGCAGGCGACAGCTGGCAGGCTCATGCCGCAGACACCATCGCAGCCGGCGCCGGCACCTGCGATCCCGAGATCGCCGCGCTCGTCGCGCGCGAGGCGCCTGCGCGCATCGACGACCTGGTGCGCTTCGGCGCGCCGTTCGACCGCAATCCCGACGGCACGCTCGCGGTCGGCCGCGAAGCCGCGCATTCCGCGCCGCGCATCGTCCATGTCAAGGGCGACAGGGCCGGCGCCGAGGTGACGCGCGCGCTTGCCGATCGCGTGCTCGCCGATCCGGCGATCACCGTGCTCGAAGGGTATCACGCCGTGGAGCTCGCGACGGAAGGCGGCCGCGTCGCCGGCCTGTTCGCGCGCAGCGGCATCGGCGCCCAGGCGCGGCTCGTGCTGTTCCGCGCCCACGCCGTGATCTTCGCGACGGGCGGCTTGGGCTCGCTCTATGCGGTCACGACCAATCCGCCGGAATCGCGCGGCGAAGGCCTCGGCATGGCGGCGCGCGCCGGCGCGGTGATCGCCGATCCCGAATTCGTGCAGTTCCATCCGACCGCGATGGCTTTGGGCCGCGACCCCGCGCCGCTCTCGACCGAGGCTCTGCGCGGCGAAGGCGCGATCCTGGTCGACGAGACGGGCCTGCGCTTCATGCCGGCGGTGCACAAGGATGCCGAGCTCGCGCCGCGCGACATCGTCGCCCGCGCCATCCACCGCGAGATCGCCGACGGCCGTAAGGTTTTCCTCGATTGCCGCGAGGCGATCGGCGCCGATTTCGCCGCGCACTTCCCGACCGTCTATGCGGCCTGCCAGAGCGCCGGCATCGATCCGGTGCGCCAGCCGATCCCGGTCGCGCCGGCCGCGCATTACCACATGGGCGGCATCATGAGCGATGCGCGCGGACGCTCGTCGCTCGACGGGCTGTGGGCGGTCGGCGAATGCGCCTCGACAGGCCTGCATGGCGCGAACCGCCTCGCCTCGAACTCGCTGCTCGAGGCGCTGGTGTTCGGCGCCCGCGCCGCCGACGACGTCAAGAGCGCCATTGCGCCCCGGGCCGGCAGCGGCACGCCGCAAGTGCCCGAGCGTTTTGCGGCGCCACCGCCGCCGCATGTGCTGCGCGATGCGATGACGCGGCTGGTGGGCGTCGAGCGCGACGAGCAAGGCCTCTCCGAGGCGCTCGGCATCATTGCCCAGGTCGAGCGCGCGGGCGGGCCCGAGCCTGCGCTTCTCAACATGACGGCCGCCGCCAAGCTGGTCGCTGCCGCGGCGCTGAGCCGGCGCGAGAGCCGCGGCGGGCACTACCGCGTCGATCATCCGCAGACGGACGAAATCGGCCGGCGCAGCGTCCTCACCCTCGCCGACGCCGAGGCCACCATCGCGTCGAATGCGCGTGCGCCCAAGGCCGCGCGCCGGCTATGAGCCTGCGCCCGCCGCATCCCTTGCTGGTCGAGCCGATCGTGCGCCACGCGCTCGAAGAGGACCTCGGCCGCGCCGGCGACGTCACCAGCGACCTTATCGTGCCGCCCGAGCGGCGCCTGACCGCGCGCCTGGTCGCGCGCAAGCCCGGCACCATCGCGGGGCTGATAGCGAGCGAAGCCGCCTTCCGCCTCGCGGACGCGTCGCTTTCGATCAAGATCGCGACGCCGGACGGAAATCGGGCCGAAGCCGGCGCGGTGCTCGCCTTCATCGAAGGCTCGGCGCGCGGCATCCTCACGGCCGAGCGCGTGGCGCTCAACTTCCTGGGCCACCTCTGCGGCGTCGCCACGGCGACGCGCGCGCTGGTCGACGCGGTCGCCGGCACGAAGGCGCGCATCGTCTGCACCCGCAAGACGACGCCGGGCCTGCGCGTGCTCGAGAAATACGCTGTGCGCTGCGGCAGCGGCTTCAACCACCGCTTCGGCCTCGACGACGCGGTGCTGATCAAGGACAACCATCTCGTCGCGGCGGGCGGCATCGCAGCGGCGCTCGCGCGCGTCCGCGCCGGCCTCGGCCACATGACGAAGATCGAGCTCGAGGTCGACAGCCTGGAGCAGCTCGAGGAAGCGCTGGCGCTCAAGATCGACACCATCCTGCTCGACAACATGCAGCCGGCCGACCTCAAGCGCGCCGTCGCCATGGCCAAGGGCCGCGCGGTGCTGGAAGCCTCGGGCAACGTCACGCTCGCGACCGTGCGCGCCATCGCCGACACGGGCGTCGATTACATCTCTTCCGGCGCGATCACCCATTCGGCGCCCAGCCTCGACGTTGCGCTGGATTTCTGAATTTCGCCCAAGAGTGGTAGACCCCTGGGCTTATTCTGGGGGCTCAAATGAAAAACGAAGTACAAACTGGGGAAACTCCGACCGTTTTGGAATTTCTTTCCTCACAGGCGAAGCATTACTTCACGTTCGGTACAACGATCTCCACGATCGTGCTGCCGAGCGTCGTAGGATTTGGCTGGCTAGTTCTTAGAAAGCAAAATCCGCAGATATTCTCCACCGAATGGTGTCCGTTCGCCCTGAGCTTTGTCGTGACATTGCTCATGGCATTGTTGTTCCCCGAGCCCAAAGGCTTTCCGAACTCCGGCAAACTCAGAATTACGCGTGAGGAGCTGGTATTTGGCATCCTCAACAGCTTCGTGCTGTTCGTCACTGTTGTAGCTGTCGATGCTTGGATAAGATCATAGTCATCGTACTACTGTGGCCAATGGGGTAGATTGGACGACTAGATATCTAACCCAAGGGCTGTCATGGATCTCCATCTCAAAGGCAAGAACGCCGTCGTGCTCGGCGGCTCGCGCGGCATCGGGCGCGCCATCGCCGAGCTTTTCGCTGCGGAAGGCGCCAATGTCGCGATCTGCGCGCGCAACGCCGACGAAGTCTACGAGACGACCCAGGCGATCATGGCCAAGGGCGTGAACGCGACCGCCGGCAATTTCGACATCAGCGACGGCGCGGAGCTGAAGACCTGGATCGAATACGCCGGCGAGAAGAACGGCGGCATCGACATGCTCGTCTCCAACGCCGGCGCGATGGCGCAGGGCGCCGATCCGGCGTCGTGGGAAGCCAACTTCAAGCTCGACGTGCTGGGCGCGGTGAATGCGTTCGACGCGGCGCGGCCGTTCCTGGAAGCGGCGGCGGAGAAGACCGGCGACGCCTCCTTCACCATCATCGCTTCGGTGTCGGCGGCGGAGAGCGACAATGCGAGCTCCTACGGCCCGATGAAGGCGGCGCTGATCCACTACGCCAAGGGGCTCGCGCGCCAGCACGCCAAGCGGCGCATCCGCGCCAATGTCGTCTCGCCCGGCATGGTCTATTTCAAGGGCGGTGTGTGGAACAGGGTCGAGCAAGGCAATCCCGACTATTTCAAGCAGGCGGTCGCGCGCAATCCGACGGGGCGCTGCGCGACGCCGGAGGAGATCGCCAACGCGACGGTGTTCCTGGCGAGCCCGGTGTCGTCCTACACCACCGGCGTCAATCTGCTGGTCGACGGCGCGATCTCGCGGCGGGTGAACTTCTGATGGGCGCGCGCGGGCGCAAATCGATCTTCATCACCGGCGCCGCGAGCGGCATCGGCCGCGCCACGGCGACCTTGTTCGCGGGCAAGGGCTGGTTCGTCGGCGCCTTCGACGTGAACGAGGCGGGCCTCGCCTCGCTGGCGCAGGAGATCGGCAACGACAATTGCATCACCGGCCGCCTCGATGTCGCCGACAAGGCGAATTTCGAGGAAGCCGTGGCCGCGTTCGGCGCCGCGACCGACGGCAAGATGGACCTGCTTTACAACAATGCCGGCATCGGCGAGAGCGGCTGGTTCGAGGACATCCCTTTCGAGGCGGCGCTGCGCGTGGTGCAGGTCAATCTGGTCGGCGTGCTCACCGGCATCTACACCGCGCTGCCGCTGCTCAAGGCCACGAAGAATTCGCTGTGCTTTACGACCTCGTCGTCGTCGGCGACCTATGGCATGCCGCGCATCGCGGTCTATTCCGCGACCAAGCATGCCGTGAAGGGCCTGACCGAGGCGCTGTCGATCGAGTTCGCGCGTCACGGCATCCGCGTCGCCGACACCCTGCCCGGCCTGATCGACACTGCGATCCTGCGCACCACGCCCAACCGCAGCGACGGGCGCAAGGCGGACGAGACCGAGACCATGCTCGCCAATGCACCGAAGAAAGGCCCGTTCCGGCTGATGCCGCCGGGCGCGGTCGCCGAGGCCGTGTGGAAGGCTTACGGCAGCGACAAGCTCCACTGGTACGTGCCGCCGGAGATCCAGTGGATCGACCGCATCAAGGGCTTCTCGGCCGAGAGCGTCCGCAAGCGCATCCTCAAGCAGGTCGGCCGCATCGCCGGAATCGAATAAGAAAAATTCATGCGCCTGCCCCGCGCTCCATGTTAGGTTGTTTCCAATCCGAAACACCTGAAGGGCGAAGGGGCACCCATGGCCTACGATCTCACCCAGACCATCATGCTGCTCAACATGGCGGCGAACCGCGCCAGCAGCGTCGACGGGACCTCGCAATCGCTGACCGAGCTGCTGACGCTGGCGATGAACCAGGGCGGCACCTGGAACGGCCGCACGGTGTCGGGCTTCCTCAAGGCGGTCGGCCCGGACCTCATCGGCGGCGACTGGCAGATCGTGTGGGGACCGATCGTCTACGTCCATGGCGACGACAAATCCTCGGACAACGCGATGTACGTCGCCTACAGCGCGTCGCAGGACATGTACGTCGTCGCCATCGCCGCGACCGATCCGATCTCGGTGTTCGACTGGATCGCCGAGGACGCCAACATCTATCCCGGCGAAATGGTCAACGCGCCGCTCGACCCCTTCCAGCCGCTCGACCGGCAATATGTCTGGCCCAACTGGTTCGCCCCGCAATTCGACGGCGGCACGGCGCTGGGCGTCTACACGCTGTGCAACGATCTCATCGATCCGGCGAAGGGCAGCATCGCGGTCTACCTCGCCGAGGCGACGAAGACCTCGTCGACGCGGCTGGTGTTCACCGGCCACAGCCTCGCCGGCGCGCTCGCGCCCGCGCTGGCGTTCCAGCTTCGCGACGCGCTGGCGGCGAATTGGAACGCGTCGCTGATCTATGTGCTGCCCAGCGCGGGCGCGACGCCGGGCAACGCGCTGCTGTCGTATATGTGGGGCAAGTTCTTCCCGCCCTTCGCCGTCGGCAACCTCAATTCCGGCAACCAGATCAACCAGCTGAACACGCTCTATTGGAACACGCTCGACGTCGTTCCGCATGCCTGGACGCAGTTCAAGGCCTGGTATTCCTACGATCCGAACACCCACACCATGCAGACCAATCTGGGCACGCTCGACTCCACGACCGACTCCGAGATCCTCAACGACTTCTTCGTCGGCGCGCTCGGGACCGCTTACGTCGACGACCTCGCGCGGGTGCACAACGCGTCGTTCACCGGGACCTGGCCGGTCACCTATTGGAACGGAAGCGCGTGGGTTCCGTACTCGGCCGCGTCGTCCTATGCGTCGCTCGAGGCGCTGCTCGTCGCCGAGGAGCACGCGCACACCGACATGTACTACCAGCTGTTCAACGTGCCGCGCGACGCGGTGCCGCCGGTGTTCCCGCCGCCCTAGAGCCCCGTCTACAGCGAGTGCGACCGCGCCCGGCGGTAGAACACGTGGTTGCCGATCTGGACCGTGCGCTCCATGTCGTCGGCCCAGTCGGGCGAGACCGAGATGGCGTGGAAATGCGTCGCGTCGCCGGTGACGTCGCGCAGCGCGACCTCGCCGGTCAGGATGCGCGCGGCGAGCGTCTCGGCATGGCGCCAAGCGCCGGCGGATTTGCGCACCGCGCGGGCGCCGTCGCAGGCGAAGGAGAACTGGCAGGTGCCGGTGCCCTGGCCCTCATAGACCACGGCGCAGATCGAGTGGCCGTAATGGCCGTGGCGCAGGCGGTGGAACACGACCTCGGCGATCGCCATCTGGCCGTCCTGGCTCTCGCCGCGGGCCTCGTAATACATCACCTCGGACAGGCAGCGATGCTCGGCGAGCAGCTGCGTCATCGCGAGATCGTTGGCGGGCTGCTGGACGACCGCGGGCTCGACGGCGATCGCCTGGACCGCCGCGGGCACGACCTTGGGCGCCGGCGCCGGCACGACCGCGGGCTGGATGGCAGCCGCCACGGCGGGCACGGCGGCGACCGTCGCCGCTTGCTCCGTACCCGGATGATTGAGCGAAGCGCCGACGGCGGCGCTCGCGGCGCAGAGGATCACGGCAAGGGCCACGACCAACACGCGGTCGGAACGCAGCAGCACGTCATGGGTTTTCGTGGTCATCGGCAATCGAACTCTTTTCGGATCTTCGTTTCGTTTTTACACGTCGCTGTTAATACCGAATGGTTCCCGCCCCTCGATCAAGATGCGCGCCTTCTGCCAGCGAAAATCCGAATCGTCAAATAAAAATCTTTTCAAATCTGACACGGCGTCATGCAATGCCCAAAAATCCAGGGTTTTCCTGCATCGTCCGTACAAAGACAGATAGAACGTTAGGCGTTCTCGCCAACCTTGGTTAGCGCCGATTGTGCAGCCGCGAGTCTCGCGATCGGCACGCGGAAGGGCGAGCACGACACGTAGTCGAGCCCGTTCTCGTGGCAGAAACGGATCGAATCCGGATCGCCGCCATGCTCGCCGCATATGCCGAGCTTGAGAGTCCTTCGCACCGCGCGGCCGCGCGCGGCGGCGATCTTCACCAATTCGCCGACGCCGTCGACGTCGATCGACACGAAGGGATCGCGCGCGATCAGGCCCTTGGCGAGATATTCGGTGAGGAAGGTTCCGGCGTCGTCGCGGCTCACGCCGAGCGTCGTCTGCGTGAGGTCGTTGGTACCGAAGGAGAAGAACTCGGCCGCCTGCGCGATCTCGCCGGCGCGCAAGGCCGCGCGCGGCAGCTCGATCATCGTTCCGATCAGGTATGACGGGCTTTTCCCGCGCTCCTCTCCGACCGCGTCCGCGACCTTTCGGATGCGATCGGCGAGCGTGTCGAACTCGCTCTTGAAGCCGACCAGCGGGATCATGATCTCGAGCGCGACCGGCGCCCCGCCCTGCTCCTCGACGTTGAGCGCGGCTTCGAGGAGCGCGCGCGCCTGCATCTCGTAGATCTCGGGATAGGTGATGCCGAGCCGGCAGCCGCGGTGGCCGAGCATCGGGTTCGACTCGTGCAGCGCGATCGCCCGCGCGCGCAGCTTTGCCGGATCGCCGCCCGCGGCGCGCGCGACCTGGGCGATATCCTCGTCCTTCTGCGGCAGGAACTCGTGCAGAGGCGGATCGAGCAGGCGGACGGTGACGGGCAACCCTTCCATCGTCTTGAAGATCGCCTCGAAATCCGAGCGCTGCATCGGCAACAGCTTGGCGAGCGCCGCGCGGCGGTCGGCTTCGGCGTCGGCGAGGATCATCTGCCTGACCGCGACGATGCGCTCGGGCTCGAAGAACATGTGCTCGGTGCGGCAGAGCCCGATGCCTTCCGCGCCGAAGCGCCGCGCCGCGGCGGCATCGGCCGGCGTGTCGGCGTTGGTGCGGACCTTCAGTGTACGGATGGTATCGGCCCAGCCCATCAAGGTCGCGAAATCGCCGGTCAGCTCGGGCTGGCGCATCGCGACCTTGCCCTTGAACACTTCGCCCGTGGTGCCGTCGATGGTGATGACCTCGCCGCGCCGCACCGTCGTGCCGCCCGCGGTCATGGTCCCGGCCGCGGCATCGATCTTCAGCATGCCCGCGCCCGAGACGCAGGGCCGGCCCATGCCGCGCGCCACCACCGCGGCGTGGCTGGTCATGCCGCCCCGCGCGGTCAGGATGCCGCGCGCCGCATGCATTCCGTGGATGTCGTCGGGGCTCGTCTCGGTACGCACCAGGATGACGCTGCGCCCGTCGGCGGCGAGCTTCTCGGCCTCGTCGGCGGTGAACGCCGCTTCGCCCGTGGCCGCGCCCGGCGAAGCGCCGAGCCCGATCGCGATCTTCTCCCTGGGCGCGTCGGGATCGAGGGTCGGATGCAGCAGCTGGTTCAGCGCCGGCGCGTCGATGCGCGCGATCGCCTCTTCCTTTTGGATCAGCCCCTCGCTCACCATGTCGACGGCGACCTTGAGCGCCGCGTCGGCGGTGCGCTTGCCGTTGCGCGTCTGGAGCATGAAGAGCTTGCCTTCCTGCACGGTGAACTCGACGTCCTGCATGTCGCGGTAGTGCGTCTCGAGCTTGTCGCCGATGGCTCTGAGCTCCGCATAGGCCGCCGGCATCGCCTCTTCCATCGACGGCCGCTTGCTCTGCTGGCGCTCGCGCACCAGCCTGGAGATCGGCTGCGGCGTGCGGATGCCGGCGACGACGTCCTCGCCCTGGGCGTTGATCAGGAACTCGCCATAGAGGATGTGCTCGCCGGTCGCGGGATCGCGCGTGAAGGCAACGCCGGTCGCCGAGGTGGGTCCGCGATTGCCGAACACCATCGCCTGCACGTTTACCGCGGTGCCCCAATCCTCGGGAATGTCGTGGAGCCGGCGATAGGTCTTGGCGCGCGCCGATTGCCACGAGCCGAACACCGCGCCGATCGCCCCCCAGAGCTGCTCGTGCACGTCCTCGGGGAACGGCGTGCCGAGCGCCTTCTTCACCTCGGCCTGGAACAGGCCCGCGATGCGCTTCAGGTCGTCGGCGTCGAGATCGGTGTCGAGATCGACGCCCTTGTCCTCCTTCTCGCCGTCGAGGATCTCCTCGAACAGCGAGTGCTCCACGCCGAGCACGACGTTGGAATACATCTGGATGAAGCGGCGATAGGAGTCGTAGGCGAAGCGCGCGTCGCCGGTGAGCCGGGCCAGGCCCTCGGCCGTCCTGGCGTTGAGGCCGAGATTCAACACCGTGTCCATCATGCCCGGCATCGAGGCGCGCGCGCCGGAACGCACCGAAACGAGCAGCGGTCGCGCCGGGTCGCCGAACGTGCCGCCCGCGGCCTCGCCGACCGCCGCCAGCGCCGCGTCGACCTCGCCCGCGAGGCCGTCCGGATAGGCGCCGGCTAAAGTGAAATGGGTGCAGACCTCGGTCGTGATCGTGAAACCCGGCGGCACCGGAAGGCCCAGATTGCTCATCTCGGCCAAATTCGCGCCTTTGCCGCCCAGCAGGTTGCGCATGGCGGCCTCGCCCTCCGCCTGGCCGTTGCCGAACGAATAGACCCATTTGGACATCTGGAACTTCCCGCGAACGCTTGCCTCAATGTGTCACGGCGAAACGAACGCTGCTAGCCTTGGTTCAATCGAAGGGAACCCCGATGGCACAAGACGCGATCTTCTTTCCCATGGGCGCGCTGGCGCTGGTCACGTTCATCGTGCTGATCCTGATCCCGATCCGCCGCTTCGGCGCAGCGGCAGCCGGCGCGGTCAAGGCCGACGATTTCGCTTACGGCGAGTCGGCGCGGGTGCCGGGGCAGGTCACGCTCGCCAACCGCAACTACATGAACCTGCTCGAGCTGCCGATGCTGTTCTACGTCATCTGCCTGATGGCGTACGTGTTGGCGCGCGTGGACATGGCGTTCCTGGTGCTCGCCTGGGGCTATGTGGCGCTCAGGGCCGTGCACAGCCTGATCCACGTATCTTACAACAATGTCAGGCACCGGCTGCGGGCGTTCGCGCTCTCGAACTTCGTCCTGATCGGCATGTGGGGAGTGTTCTTCTGGCGGTTGATTCTGTAGCATCGCGCGCCCCTGATTGGAGAACGCCATGTCCTTGCGCAAATTCATCATCGAACGCGACATTCCGGCCGTCGGCACTTTCGAGCGCGAGCAGCTGAAGGGCGCCGCCGCCAAGTCGAACGAAGTGCTCAAGCAGCTCGGTCCCGACATCCAGTGGCAGGAGAGCTATGTCGCCGCCGACAAGACCTTCTGCGTCTATCTCGCCAAGGACGAGGCGATCATCAAGAAGCACGCCGAGATGAGCGGCTTCCCCGCGACCAGGATCACCGAAGTCCGCAAGATGATCGATCCGACGACGGAGAAGGACGGGGCTTAACTTCCCTTCCTTCGTCATGGCCGCCCTTCGAGGCGGCCATCCAGAGCCACGACGCCTGCCGAATCGAATTTTGGATGGCCGGGTCAAGCCCAGCCACGACGAATGGGGGTCTGCCCTTACCCTTCGATCTTCGAAAAATCCGCGACCAGGTGCAGCGTCGCGCGCAAGCGCGAGAGCAGCTTCAGCCTGTTCTCGCGGATTTTCGGATCGTCGTCGTTGACCTTCACCTTGTAGAAGAACGCGTCGACGGGCGCGCGCAGCCGCGACATCACCTGCATGGCTTCGACGAAGCGCTCGCGCCCGACCTCGGCGCGGATCATCTCCGACGCTGTGGCGAGCTCGACATGGAGCGCCCTTTCCTCCGGCGCCGTCAGCGCCTCGGGATCGGGGTCACCCGAGAAGGTCGTCTTGTCCTTCTTCTCTTCGGCCTTGAGGATGTTCGCCGCGCGCTTGTAGCCGGCGAGCAGGTTCGCGCCCGCATCGGTCTTGAGGAAGGACTGCAGCGCCTCGACCCGCGCGACCAGACGCACGAGATCATCCTCGCCGCCGAGCGAGAACACCGCGTCGATCAGATCGTGGCGCGTGCCCTTCTCGCGCAGCGCGACTTTGAGGCGGTCGGCGAAGAAGTCGAGCACGTCCGGTGTCACCTGCAACGGCAAACGGATGGCGTTCTCGAGCAGGATGCGGATGATGCCGAGCGCGGCGCGGCGCAGCGCGAAGGGGTCGCCCGAGCCGGTCGGCTTCTCGCCCACGGCAAAGAAGCGGGTGAGCACATCGAGCTTGTCCGCCAGCGCGACCGTGATGGAGACCTTGGCCGTCGGCACGTCATCGCCAGCACCGATGGGCTTGTAGTGGTCGCGTACGGCATCGGCGACCTCTTGGTCCTCGCCGTCATGCAGCGCGTAGTAGCGACCCATCACGCCTTGCAGCTCGGGAAACTCGCCGACGACGCCGGTGGTGAGGTCGGCCTTGGCGAGGCGGGCGGCGCGTTTGGCCTTGTCGGCATCGGCGCCGATCTTCTGCGCGATCTCGCCGGCGAGCGCTTCGATCCGCTCCACCCGCTCGTATTGCGTGCCGAGCTTGGCGTGGAAGACGATCCCCTTCAGCGCGTCGACGCGATCTGCCAGCTTCGTCTTGCGGTCCTGGTCCCAGAAGAACTTGGCGTCCGACAGCCGCGCGCGCAGCACGCGCTCGTTGCCGGCGACGATCTCCTTGCCGCCGTCGCTGGCGGCCATGTTCGACACGACGGCGAAGCGGTTCGCCATCTTGCCCGTGGCCGGATCGCGCAGCGAGAAATACTTCTGATGCGTGCGCATGGAGGTCTGGAGGATCTCCGCCGGCACGTCCATGAACTGGTCTTCGATGGTGCCGATCAGCACCGTCGGCCATTCGGCGAGGCCCGCGACCTCGTCGAGCAGGCCGTCATCGGCGATGGGCTCGAGCCCGAGCGCGAAGGCCTTCTGCTCGAGATCGTTCGCGATGATCGCCTTGCGCTCGGCCGCGTCGAGGATCACATGCGCGTCGCGCAGCGCTTTTTCGTAGTCGTCGAAGCGGCGCACGGCGAGCTGCCCCTTCGACAGGAAGCGATGGCCGCGCGTTCTGTCGCCGCTCGCAATGCCGGCGAATTCGAACGGCACGACCTCGCCGTCGAGCGTCGCGACGATGCCGTGCAGCGGCCGCACCCAGCGCACCGCGCTGCCGGGAAAGCGCATCGATTTCGGCCAGGGCAGTCTCGCGAACAGCTCCGGCAGCACTTCGGTGAGGACTTCCGCCGTCGCGCGGCCCTCGCGCTTGATCACCGCGAAATAGACCTTGCCCTTGCCGGTGCCGCGCGCCTCAAGCCGGTCGAGCGTGAGGCCGGTCTTCTTCAGGAACCCGTCGATGGCGGCTTGCGGCGCATCGGTCTTGGGGCCCTTGATTTCTTCGCTGACATCGGGCTGGCGCGCGGGGAGCCCTGCGACCGCCAGCACCAGCCGCCGCGGCCCCGCGAACGCCTTGGCGCCTTCGAACAGCAAGCCACGATCCGACAGCGCGCCGACGACCAGGCGCTCGAGATCCTTTGCCGCCTGGGCCTGCATGCGCGCGGGGATCTCTTCCGAGAACAATTCGAGCAGGAGGTCGGCCATCACCCGAATCCCTTTTCAGAAGATCGGGGCGCATAGGCACGCGGTTCATAGGCGCCTTGGGGCGTCTCGAGCCAGGCCTCGCAGCACGCTTTGGCGAGCGCGCGCACGCGGCCGATATAGGCGGCGCGCTCGGTCGTGCTGATCACGCCGCGCGCGTCGAGCAGGTTGAAGCAATGGCTCGCCTTGATGCACTGGTCGTAGGCCGGCAGCGCGAGCTTGCGCCCTTCGAGCAGCGCCTGGCATTCCTTTTCGGCGTCGGCGAAATGGCGGAACAGCTTCTCGGTGTCGGCGCGCTCGAAATCGAAGGTCGAGAACTCGACCTCGCTCTGATGGAAGACCTCGCCATAGCGGAACTGTTCGTTGAATGCGAGGTCGTAGACGAACTCGACGTTCTGCACATACATCGCCAGCCGCTCGAGGCCGTAGGTGATCTCCGCGCAGACCGGATCGCAATCGATGCCGCCCACCTGCTGGAAGTAAGTGAACTGGGTGATCTCCATCCCGTCGCACCACACTTCCCAGCCGAGCCCCCAGGCGCCCAAGGTCGGGCTCTCCCAATCGTCCTCGACGAAGCGGATGTCGTGCAGATCGGGATCGAGGCCGATGGCGCGCACGCTGCCGAGATAAAGCTCGAGCACGTCCTTGGGCGCGGGCTTCAGGATCACCTGGTACTGGTAATAGTGCTGCAGCCGGTTCGGGTTCTCGCCATAGCGCCCGTCCTTGGGCCGCCGCGAGGGCTGCACGTAAGCCGCGCGCCACGGCCGCGGGCCCAGCGCGCGCAACGTCGTCGCCGGATGGAAGGTGCCCGCGCCCATCTCGACGTCGTAAGGCTGGAGGATGAGACAACCCTGTCCCGCCCAATAGTTCTGGAGCGTGAGGATCAGGTCCTGGAACGTCTTCGCCTTGGCCACGAAATCGACAGTCTTTAAGGTGATATGGGCGGGAAGCTATAGGCGGGCGCGCGCCCGGCGACAAGCGGCGGGATGGCCATGCGACGGATAGGGACCCTGATCTTCGCCGCTCTGCTGAGCTCCGGCGCGGCCCGTGCCGATGGCGATCCCGATCTCGGCACCCGCATCGTCGGCGCCTTCGCGGCCGATGGGAAATTGTGGCTGAGCGGCGCCGACTGGTCCCACGCGCGCAACGGCAATGCGCTCGTCTCGCTGTCGCTGAGCGATGGCGCGCGGACGCTGCATTTCCGCAGCGGCGTCGTCGCCATGATGAAGCTGGACGGGCATCTGTGGGTGCTGCGCCAGGCGCGGGCGCATGAGGACACCTATTGGCTGCTCGAATGGAAGGACGGCGCGTTCGCCTCCGTGCGCAGCTTCGAGCGCGCGGGACGCGACGCGCCCTTCGCGCTCGCGGGAGTCGGCGGCAAGCCGGCCGTGATCTCGCTCGCCGCCTTGCGCGTGCTGAACGACGGCGGGTGGCAGAAGACGAAGCTCGATTTCCCGAACGGCAACGATGCGCCATGGGGCGTCGTCGCGCCCGGCGCGCCGCGCGAAGGCGGCGCCGTCTATCTGGGCTTCAACCGCGGCGAATGGGGCGGCGGCATGCTGCGCCTCGATCCCAAGGACGGCAAAATCGCCAAGGTCGAAGGCATCGATCCCGATCTCGACCCGGTGAACGGCATCGTCGCCGATCCGGCCCACGCGGATTGCGTGGTCGCCGCCGTCGGGCTGATCCATTTCCTGTCGAAGGGCGCGGTCGTGCGCGTCTGCGGCGACAAGGGCGAAACCATCTTCGCGAACGCCATCCCCGGCGAGATCGGCGGACAGGAGGAAGCCTTCTTCGGCCTGGTCTCCACGAAAGGCGGCTATTGGGCGGTCGGCAGCGACCATGTCTATCGCTTCGGCGCGGCGGGCGCGCCCGAGCGCTTCGATTTCCCCAAGCTGGAATCCTGGCACGGCGCGGAGCTGTCGCGCGCGCTGCCGGGCGTGATCGTGCTCTCCACCGACATGAACCGGCAGTTCTCGGTCAGCGGCACCACGCCGCTCATCGTAAGCTTAGAGGACTAGCGTCGCGCAGGACCGCATCGGCGGCGGCGGTATAGCGCCCGTCCGCATGATGCAGCACCAGCCCGCTCGACAGCGCCAGCGCATGGCCTGCGCCCTTCACCGCCTGCACGATCACGCGTTTGGCCGCGACGCCGTCGCGCGGCCAGAGCGGGAACACCGTCACGCCGCGCGCAGGCAGCGCGGCCATCGCTTCGCCCAAGCGGTCGGCGCGCAGGATCGCTGTGAAGCTGCCGCCCGACACCGTTCGCTTGAGACCCAGCGCGAGCCAGTCGGCGAGGCGGCCATCGTCGCGCAGCGCGATATCGCGCGCGGGATCGGGCGAGGCTTCGCCGTCGTGGAACGGCGGGTTGCAGAAGACATGGGCGAAGTCGCGTTTGAGCGCCGCCGGCAGGTCGAAGATGTCGGCCGCGACGAATTCCGCGCGCGCGCCATTGGCCGACGCGTTCTCGCGCGCGAGAGCGGCCTGGCCGGGATCGATCTCGATACCCACGATTTCGCAGTCCGGCACGCGCGCGGCGAGACAGAGGCTTGCCGTGCCCGCCCCGGCGCCGAGCTCCAGCACCGTGTCGCCGGCGCGCGCCGGCACCGCGGCGGCCAGCATCACGGCGTCGAGCCCGGAGCGGAAGCCGCTGTCGGGTTGCCGCGCGACGACGCGGCCGTTCAGGAATCGGTCCGTCACGACTCCGCCGGGGCGTCCGCCGCGAACCCGTCGCGCAGCACGTCGGCGGCGCGCGCGAGGTCCTCGTCCGCCACCATCAGCCGGCGCGGCAAAATGCCTAGGCTGCCCTCGGTCGAGCTCATCTGCTCGTCGAAGCGGAAACACGCGATTTGTGCATCTTTCAGAAGGGCTTCGGCGAAATCCATCTGCACGGGATCGTTGGTGGTAAGGACGGGTTTCATGGCGCGGACCTGCTTGACCGGCAAAGGCTGGCGCCTAATCTCGCAAGGCTTGGCACAACCGGCAAGGACCCATGCTCAAGGACGAGACGCGGCACAGGACGACCGGAATCTCGCCGGTCGAGCGGCTGCATGCCCTGGTCGCGGCGGACATGACGGCGACCGACCGGTTGATCCATGAGCGCATGGGCAGCACGGTCGCGACCCTCATCCCCGACCTCGCCCGTCATTTGATCGATTCGGGCGGCAAGCGGCTTCGCCCCCTGCTCACCCTCGCCGCGGCCCGGCTGGGCGGCTATTCGGGCCAGGGCCATGTGCGCCTCGCCGCCGCCGTCGAGTTCATCCACACCGCGACCCTTCTGCACGACGACGTGGTCGACGAGAGCTCGCTTCGCCGCGGCAAGGTCTCGGCCAATATCGTCTGGGGCAACAAGCCGAGCGTGCTGGTCGGCGACTTCCTGTTCAGCCGCGCCTTCCAGCTGATGGTCGAAACCGGAAGCCTGACCGTGCTCGACATCCTGGCCGGCGCCTCGGCGATCATCGCCGAGGGCGAGGTGCTGCAGCTGAAATCGGCGAACAACCTCGGCGTCACCGAGGAGGACTATCTGCGCGTCGTCAGCGCCAAGACCGCGGCGCTGTTCGCGGCGGCGGCCGAATCCGGGGCCGTGATCGCCGGCCAGACCGACGCCAAGATCGCCGCGATGCGCGACTATGGCCAGAACCTCGGCATCGCCTTCCAGCTCGTCGACGACGCGCTCGACTATTCCGGGCGCCAGGCGCTGATGGGCAAGTCGGTCGGCGACGATTTCCGCGAGGCGAAAGTGACGCTGCCGGTAATCCTCGCTTACGCGCGGGCCGACGACGTCGCGAAGAAGTTCTGGGTACGGACCATCGAGACCGGCCCCCAGGGCGAGCCCGATCTCGACAAGGCGATCACGCTGGTCGAGCAGACCGGCGCCATCGGCGAGACCATGGCGCGGGCGCGGCGCTATGCCGACCTGGCGCGGCGCGCTCTGGAGCCGCTGCCCGAAGGCGAGATCCGCACCGCGCTCGCCGACATCGCCGATTTCTGCGTCGAGCGCGCTTACTGAAGCGTCCGCGTCGCGCGCACCCACCAGCCGGGATACTTGGCAGCGAGCTGCTCCGCGGCACGCGCAGCGACCAGCGCCTCGCCGAACAGCCCGAAGCAGGTCGCTCCGCTGCCTGACATCCGCGCCAACCGTGCGCCGGGGAGCGTGGCGATGGCATCGAGCACCTCGCCGATCACCGGCTGGAGCGCGCGCGCCGGGGCTTCGAGGTCGTTGCGCGTGCCGTCGAGCGCGTTCGACTTGACCGCGCCGAGGCCGGAGCGCCTTTCGAGCGCGCGAAACACGGCCGCCGTCGAGACGCCGACGCGCGGATTGACGAGCACGAGATGCATCTCCGGCACCGTCATGGGGGTCAGGATCTCGCCGCGGCCTTCCATCCAGGCGGGTTTGGATGGGACGCAGACCGGCACGTCCGAGCCCAACGCCTCGGCGATCTCGCGAAGGTCGTGGCGGCCTTTGCCCAGGCCGCGCAGCACGGCCGCCGCATCCGCCGAGCCGCCGCCGATGCCAGATGCCACGGGCAGGTTCTTGGTGAGCGTGATCGCCGCGGTCATGCCGAGCGCGCGCGCCGCCTTAAGCACGAGGTTGTCGCCCTCGCCCGTGAGCTCGCCGGCGAACGGCCCGTCGATCGCGAGCGACAATTCCGGCGACGGCGCGAACGCAAGCTCGTCGCCGACGTCGACGAACACGGCCAGGCTCTCCAGCGCGTGAAAGCCGTCGGCGCGCTTGTCGCCGACATGCAGGAACAGGTTGATCTTGGCCGGCGCGAAGACGCGGACGCTAGGAGTGGTCGGCGCCATCCGTCTGCAGCTTCTTCTCGATCTCGGACTTCTCGGGCGCGTCGGGACCGAAGACGAGCGCGTGGTTCCACTGGAAGCGCGCGTCGAGCTTGCGGCCGATCTTCCACAGCGCGTCGCCATAATGATCGTTGATCGTGGGATCGCCGGGCACGAGCAGGATCGCATCCTGCAAGGTCTTGGCGGCTTCGCCGTAGCGGCCGAGCTTGTAGTAGGCCCAGCCGACGCTGTCGACGATGTAGCCGTCATAGGGTTTGAGCGAGCGCGCCTTTTCCAGCATCTTCAGCGCCTCGGGGATGTTGCGGCCCTGGTCGACATAGGAATAGCCCAGATAGTTGAGCGTCTGCGGCTCGTCGGGGCTGAGCTTGAGCGCGGCCTGCAGATCGGCCTCGGCGCCCGGCCAGTCCTTCGAGCGGTCGCGGGCGATGGCGCGCGCATAGAACAGCGGCCAGTCCTTCTTCTGCGGTGTGCCCAGCGCCGTCACCGCATGATCGTAAGCCGCGGCCGCGTCGGCGAACTTGCTGTCGGCGCGATAAGCGTCGCCCAGCGCCGTCCAGGTCGAGACGTCGTTGGGATCGTCGGCGGCGAGCTGCTTGAGGGCGGCGATCGCGTCGTCCGTCTTGTCGAGGCGCGCTTCGTCGGTCGCCACCTGGATCTGCGCCATGCGGCGATAGGGCGAATCCTTCGGCACGTTCTTGTACGCGTCGATCGCGTCGGCGTATTTCTGCAAGGTATCCATGCGGTCGCCGAGCAGGATATTGGCGAGATCGAAATCGGGCTTCAGATAGAGCGCGAGCCTGAGATACAGCACCGACACGTCGGCGCTGCTTTCTTCGGTCAGCGACGCCGCTATGCCGAACAAGGCTTCCGAGACGCCGTCGCCCGGCCGCTCGATCATGGGATCGGGCTTCTCGCCCTTGGCCATGCGTGCGCGCGCCACCGCGACGACCGGCGCCAGCGCGCCGTTGCTCGCGAGCTTGTCGTAGAGCGCCTGCGCGTCCGCCTTGCGGCCCTGGCGCTCGAGGAAGCGGCCATAGGCGTTGAACAGGCGCGGCGCCGGAACGTCGGCCTTCATCGCCTCGTTATAAGCGGCGTCGGCGGCTTCGGTCTTGCCGAGATAGTCGAGCAGCAGCGCTTGGTGGAAGGCCGCCATCGACTCCGCGCCGGACTGGCCGCTCAGCGACTTCATGTCCGTCAGCGCCGACACTTCGTCGCCGGCGCCCGCCGCGGCCCAGGCATCGACCAGCGCCACGGTCAGCGACGCGAAGGTGCCTTTTGCCGATTTGTCGATCTGCGCGCGCGCTTCCTTGTAGTTGCCGCGCTTCAGCGCCGACACCGCGAGCACGAGCCGCGAGGCACGGTCGTCCGGGGTCGCAACGACCATGCGGCTGGCGAGCTCGCTCGCGCGATCGATCTCGCCCGCGGAGGTTTCATAGAAGAAGGCGAGCGCGAGCAGGGTCGGATCGTTCGGGTCGCGATCCAGGCTCTGGCGATAGAACCGCGCGGCGTCCGCCATGTCGTGCTCGTCGGCCGCGACGCGCGCCGAGAGGTAAGCGCCATAGCTCAGCGCGTCGGGCTCGCTCTTGGCGAACAGCGGCGCCGTCTCGCGCGCCTGCGCAGAGCCGAGAAGCAGCAAAGAGGCGAAAGCGAGCAACACGGGACGGTTACGCAAAGGATGTCTCCTCACATATTCGAGTAGTTCGGCCCCCCGCCGCCTTCCGGCGTGACCCAGGTGATGTTCTGCGCCGGGTCCTTTATATCGCATGTCTTGCAGTGCACACAGTTCTGCGCGTTGATCTGAAAGCGCGGCCCGCCTGCATCTTGCACCACTTCGTAAACACCCGCCGGGCAATAGCGCTGCGCCGGCTCGGCATATTCGGGCAGGTTAACTCTGATCGGCACCGACGGATCGGTCAGCACCAGATGGACCGGCTGGTCCTCTTCGTGGTTGGTGCTGGACAGGAACACCGAGGACAGCTTGTCGAAGCTGAGCTTGCCGTCGGGCTTCGGGTACGCGATCGGCTTGCATTGGGCCGCGGGCTTCAAGGTCGCGTAGTCCGGCTTGCCGTGCTTGAGCGTGCCGAAGAACGAGAAGCCGAAGAGCTGGTTCGTCCACATGTCGAGGGCTGCGAGCGGGACCCCGAGCAAGGTGCCGAATTTCGACCACAAGGGTTTCACGTTGCGGACGCGCTTCAGGTCCTCGTAGACGTGGCTTTCGCGATAGGCCGCCTCATAGGCATCGAGCGTATCGCCGGCGCGGCCTTCGCCCAGCGCCGCGAACGCGGCTTCCGCGGCGAGCATGCCGGTCTTCATCGCGTTGTGGCTGCCCTTGATGCGCGGCACGTTGACGAAGCCGGCCGAGCAGCCGATCAGCGCGCCGCCCGGGAAGACGAGCTTCGGCACCGACTGCAATCCGCCTTCGGTGATCGCGCGCGCGCCGTAGCCGATGCGCTTGCCGCCTTCGAGATATTGCGCGATCTCGGGATGATGCTTGACCCGCTGGAACTCGTCGAAGGGCGAAGTGTAGGGGTTCCAATAGTTCAGGTGGACGACGAAGCCGATGGAGCAGAACCGCTCGCCCCAGTGATACATGAAGACGCCGCCGCCGGTGCGGTTGTCGAGCGGCCAGCCGAAGGAGTGCATGACCATGCCGCGGCGGTGATGCTCGGGCTTGAGCTCCCAGAGCTCCTTCACGCCGATGCCGAATTTCTGGTAGTCGCGGCCTTCGTGCAGCCCGAATTTCGCGCCCAGCCGCTTGGTGAGCGAGCCGCGCGCGCCTTCCGCGAACAGCGTGTATTTGCCGAGCAGGTTCATGCCGGGCTGATACGAATCCTTGTGATGCCCGTCGCGCGCGATGCCCTGGTCGCCGGTCGTGACGCCGCGCACTTCGCCGTTCCCGCCATAGACGATGTCGGCCGCCGGAAAGCCCGGATAGATTTCGACGCCGAGCGCTTCGGCCTGGCTCGCGAGCCAGCGGCAGAGATTGCCGAGGCTGACGATATAATTGCCGTGGTTCCACATCAGCGGCGGCATCGCGAAGTTCGGCAGCCGGATCGAGCCCGCGGGGCCGAGGAAATAGAACCGGTCGTCGGTGACCGGCGTATCGACGGGCGCGCCCTGCTCTTTCCAGTCGGGGATCAGCTCGTTCAGCGCGATCGGATCGATCACCGCGCCGGAGAGGATATGCGCCCCGATCTCGGAGCCCTTCTCGAGCACGCAGACGCTGACCTCGCGCCCCGTTTCCACCGCCAGCTGTTTCAGCCGGATCGCTGCGGCGAGGCCCGCCGGCCCGCCGCCCACGACCACGACGTCGTATTCCATGCTTTCGCGCTCGACCGTCTCGGCCATGGAAAAATCCCGGATTCCGTCCCCTTGCCACGGTTATGGGGCGCGGAGCTTCCGGCGGTCAACCGCGCGAAGGTCTAGACGATGCCCGCGGAACCGGTCACGGCGATATCGGCCACCGTCGCGGTGACCGAGCCGATGAAGATCGGCACCTTGAGCTCCAATTTGCTCGCGCCCGGCACCGGCGTCAGCGCCACCGTGAATCTCCGGGCCGCGCCGCCCTGGCAGGCCGTGCCCGGCTTGGGCGCCTGCGCCGCGACGCCCATGCGGATGCTGCCTTTGACATGGGAGATCTTGTGGCCCTCGTAGCTGACGTCGAGGTCGTGATCGATCTTGAACACCACTTGGGCGCCCTCGAACGCGCCGTCGGCGTGTAGGACCAGCCCGGGCACCGCAGCGATGGGCAGGTCGAGATGAAGGCTGCCCGGCTTCTTGGTCAGGCAGAGGCCGGATTGCGACAGCGGCGCCTCGGTGCCGGGCGCGTGCAGGGTCGCCTTGAAGCTCGCGATCAGGATGGTGTCGGACGACAGAAGATCGTCATTGGCTGCCATGGCTCGTCCCCAGAATTGAACCAGAGGAAAACTTTACCATAGATTGTGTGTCGGGTGCAGCCCGGCGATGGCCTTGAGGCGGGTTTGCCGCTATCACTGCCGGGCGATGTCCCAGAACCCCCTCGCCGACCTGGTTTGGCTGGTCGAAGCCGGCGCCGACGAAGCCGTCGGCGAGGCGCCCGTGGACCGCTTCGCCGCTCGCGCGCCCGTCGCCAAGCTGCCCGCCAAGGCTTCGGAAAGACCGGCGGCGCCCCGTCCGGCAGCCGCGCCTGCGCCGCGCCCCGCGCCGGTCATCGAAGGCGACGGCATCGGCACCGCCATGGCGCTGGCCGGCAATGCCGGCACGCTCGCCGAGCTGAAGGCCGCGCTCGAAGGCTTCGAAGGCTGCGCCCTGAAACGCAGCGCCACGACCACTGTCTTCGCCGACGGCAATCCGCAGAGCCGCGTGCTCTTCATCGGCGAGGCGCCGGGCCGCGACGAGGACCGCCAAGGCCTGCCTTTCGTGGGTCGCGCGGGTCAGCTGCTCAACAAGATGCTGGCGGCGATCGACCTCGACCGCACCAAGGCCTACATCACCAACGTCATCAACTGGCGCCCGCCGGACAATCGCGAGCCTTCGCCCGAGGAAGCCGCGATGTGCCTGCCCTTCCTGCGCCGCCATATCGAATTGGTGAATCCGCGCGTGATGATCCTGCTCGGCGCCGTCTCGGTACGTCATGTGATGGGACGCAGTGACGGGATCATGAAGACGCGCGGCCGCTGGCTCGAATACAATGTCGGCGGCCGCATGGTGCCGGTGATGCCGACCTTGCATCCGGCATATCTCTTGCGACAGCCTGCGCACAAGAAGCTCGCCTGGCGGGATTTGCAGGCGATCGCGCTCAAGCTTGAGCAAACCGCGCGCGACGGTTAGGACTTGGCACTCATATAAGAAGAACGGAGCCCCCATGGCCCGCGCATCGTTCGCCTTCCTGGTCGCGGGCCTTCTGCTCGCGGGCCCACTGTTCGCAGGCTTTGGCGCGCTTGCCGACACGGCCGAGCCGCCGCTGCAGGTGCTGTCGTCCGCCGACGCGCAGCGCTATCGCGACATCTTCGCCGCCGAGCGCGAGGGCCGTTTCGAAAAGGCACAGCAGCTTTATGCCGAGCTTACCGATACCTCGCTGAAAGGTTACGTGTTCGCGGAGCATTTCCTCTCGCCGCACAGCAAGCGCGCCGCGGTCAGCGAGCTGGTCGACTGGCTGCAGACCTATCGCGATCTTCCCATCGCCGATCGCATCTATCGCCTGGCGGTGAAGCGCTCGACCAAGAAGGTGCGCCGCCACCACAAGACCATCCTGGTCGCCGTTGTGACCAACATCCCCGCGCCCGCCGGCCTGCCCCGGCTGCGCGGCGGCGGCTATGAGGACGTGGACCTGCCCGATCCGCCCATCTCCTCGCCCGAAGCGCGCGCGGCGCTCGAGCAGATCAACGGCTACATCAAGACCGACCAGCCCGATGCGGCGATGGCCGTGCTGCAGCCCTTGATCGATGCCGGCACGACGCCCGACTACGACATCGCGCGGCTGTCGCAGCGCGTCGCGGCCTCATATTTCACCGAAGGCATGGACCAGAAGGCCTTCGACCTCGCCAATAGCGCAGCGCAGAAGGGCCGCGCCTCCGCGCCGATCCTGGATTGGAACGCCGGCCTTGCCGCCTATCGCATGGGCCGGTTCGACGAAGCGGCGAAGCATTTCGAGATCCTGGCGCAGGCGGGCTCGGTGCCGAACTGGGCGCGCGCGGCGGGTGCGTTCTGGGCGGCGCGGGCGCATATGCGCGACGGCGATCCCTCGCGCGTGGTCACGCTGCTGACGGCGGCTGCGCGCGAAGAGCCGACCTTCTACGGCCTTCTCGCCGAGCAGATGCTGGGGCGCGACACCCAGACGGGCTTCAGCGATCCGGTGCTCGACGAAGCGAGCCTCGCGAAGCTGATGCAGGATCCGGCCGCGCATCGCGCCGCCGCCCTCGCCCAGATCGGCGAGCGCACCTATGTGCCGAAAGAGACCGAGCGCGCCTTCGACCAGAGCGACCCGAAGCTCGATCCGGCCTTCGCCGCGCTGGCGCGCAAGCTCGACGCGCCGAACATCGAGCTGCGCGCGAGCGAGATCGCCGCGTCGCGCGGGATCATGCTGACGGGCCTCTTCCCCGTGCCGCAATACCAGCCCGAAGGCGGCTACACGATCGATCCGTCGCTGGTGCTCGCCATCGCGCGCGCCGAGAGCCGCTTCCATCCCGACGCCGTGTCCGGCGCCGGCGCGCGCGGACTGATGCAGATCATGCCGGGCACCGCCGACAAGATCGGCGGCGCGGGCGCTTCGGCGCAGTTGCTCGATCCGAGCTACAACATGACGCTCGGCCAGCGCTACGTGGCGCAGCTGCTCGAGCGCTACAACGGCAATCTCGTGCAGCTTTGCGCCGCCTACAATGTCGGCGCGCTCAGGGTTTCCAATTGGGCGGCGATGCGCGAGGGCAAGGGCGACGACGCGCTGCTCTTCATCGAGAGCATGCACGTGGCCGAGACGCGGCTCTATGTGAAGCGCGTGCTGATGTATCATTGGATGTATCGCCGCCGCCTAGGCCTCGACCAGGTGACATTGACCGAAGCAGCGTCGGGCGACTGGCCGGTCTACAAGCCGCCGCATCAGCCTGCGCCGCCTCCTCCGCCGCCACCGCCGCAAGCCGCACCGGACGACGAACCCAATGCCTTCCTCCCAGCGGATTGACGAGAGCATCGCCTTCGTTCCCGTCCGCATCGCGGTGATGACGGTGTCGGACACGCGCGACGCCTCCGACGACGTCTCGGGCGATACCTTGGCCGCGCGCATCGCCGAGGCCGGCCACGTGCTCGCCGCGCGCACGCTGTTGCGCGACGACAGGGAAGCGATCACGGCACAGCTGAAGGCGTGGATCGCGGACAAGAGCATCGATGTCGTGATCTCGACCGGCGGCACGGGCCTCACCGGTCGCGACGTGACGGTGGAAGCGTTCCGCGCGGTATTCGAGAAGGAGATCGACGGCTTCTCGGTGATCTTCCACCAAATCTCGTTCGAGAAGATCGGCACCTCGACCTTGCAGTCGCGGGCCTGCGCCGGCGTCGCCGGCGGGACCTACCTCTTCGCGCTGCCCGGCTCGCCGGGCGCGGTGAAGGACGGCTGGGACGGCATCCTGAAGTGGCAGCTCGACATTCGCCACGAGCCCTGCAATTTCGTCGACATCATGCCGAGGCTGGAGGAGCACAAGCCATGACCGTGGCTCTCGTCGTGGGCACGCCGAAAGGCGCGGCCGTCATCACCAGCAAGGACCGGAAGAGCTGGAACTCCGATTTCGTCCTGCGCGGCTGGCCAGTGACGGCGAGCGTGCGCGACGACAAGGGCCGCGTCTATGCGGCGGTGAACAGCCCGAACTACGGCGTTGCGATCTTCACCAGCGACGATCTCAAGACCTGGACCCAGCTTCCCGCCGCGCCGCGCTATCGCCCGACCGACAAGGGCAATCCGGA
This sequence comes from Rhizomicrobium sp., assembly GCA_035549495.1. Taxonomy (GTDB): domain Bacteria; phylum Pseudomonadota; class Alphaproteobacteria; order Micropepsales; family Micropepsaceae; genus Rhizomicrobium. Next base: position 117,979 of record DASZQV010000028.1, read on the forward strand.
GCACCACCGCATCGTCTCGCAGATGGATTTCGGCGGGCTGCTCAAAGGCGGCGGCCGCTTCGTCGACCAGATCTGGACCTTGCATTTCGCCCATGGCGCGCTCTATGCCGGCGTGTCCGAGGCCGGGTTGTTCGTCAGCCGCGACCGCGGCCTGAGCTGGCAGCCCATCGACGGCTTCAACGAGCATCCTTCGCGCGACGGCTGGCAGCCCGGCTTCGGCGGCCTCGGCGCGCACACGATCCTGACCGACGCCAACGATCCCGACCGGCTCTGGGTCGGCGTCTCGGCAGCGGGCTTCTTCCGCAGCGACGACGGCGGCAAGACCTGGACGCCCAAGAACGACGGCGTCAATGCCGATACCGGCCAATGCGTGCACAGCGTCACGCACGATCCCAAGCACGCGAACACGCTCTTCCGCCAGGAACATCGCGGCGTGCATCGCAGCGACGACGGCGGCGATACCTGGCAGGTGATCGAGGACGGGCTTCCGGTGACCGAGCTGTCCGACGGTCATCGCTGCTCGTTCGGCTTCCCGTCGGTGATGGACCGCGCGAGCGGCCGGGTCTTCGTCGTGCCGCTGGACGGCGACAATTTCCGCTTCCCCCGCGGCGGCCAGCTCGCGGTGTATCGAACCGGCGACGGCAGGAACTGGGAAGCCAAGACCGACGGCCTGCCTGCCAATTGCTTCACCGCGGTGCTGCGCGGCTCGATGGCAGCCGACCAGCTCGATCCCGGCGGCGTCTATTTCGGCACGGCGTCGGGCACGATCTATGGCAGCGACGATTGCGGCGAGAGCTGGCGGGAGGTCGCGAGCGGCTTGCCGCGCATCCTGAGCGTCGAGGCGTATCCGCTGTGAACGTGACGGTGCGCCTCCCGCCGGTCCTGCGCACGGTGATGAACGGCGCCACCGGCCTCGACGGCGAAGGCGCGACCGTGGGCGAAGTTCTGGAGAGCCTGGCGCGCGCCCATCCCGCGCTCGGCCTGCATCTGCTCGACGAAGCGGGCCGACCGCGGCGCAACATCATCTGCCTGCACGACGGCGAGGTGGTGCGATCGTTCGAGTTCGCGGCGCGCGCCGTGCGCGAAGGCGACGAGCTCGTCATGACCAACATCCTCGCCGGAGGCTGACATGCTGTGGATGAACCCAGGCCGGATGATGGCCGGCTATGTCGCGCTGATCGCGCCGTTGCTGCTGACGCTGTTCGCGCTGGTCACCGCCGTGTCGATCGGCTGGCGCAACTGGTTCGGCGTGAAGCCGCCGCCGCCCAAGAAGCCCGACGACAAGAAGACGCCGAATGCTAATTCACCAGCGCGGCCTCGGTCGAGGCGGCCACCCGGTCCTGCGTAACGCCCGGCGCGAGCTCGACGAGCCTCAAGCCGCCCGGCACGACGTCGAACATCGCGAGATTGGTGATCACGCGCTGCACGCATTTGACGCCGGTGAGCGGCAGCGAGCATTTCTTGAGCAGCTTCGGCTTGCCCGCCTTGTCGGTGTGGTCCATCACCACCACGCAGCGCTTGACGCCGGCAACGAGGTCCATTGCCCCGCCCATGCCTTTGACGAGCTTGCCCGGCACCATCCAATTGGCGAGGTCGCCCTCCTCCGACACCTCCATGGCGCCCAGGATCGAAAGGTCGATATGGCCGCCGCGGATCATCGCGAAGCTGTCGGCGGAGGAGAAATAGGAGGTGCGCGGCAGCGCGGTGACCGTCTGCTTGCCGGCGTTGATGAGATCGGGATCGACCTCGTCGTCGAGCGGGAACGGCCCCATGCCGAGCATGCCGTTCTCGGACTGGAGCGTCACATCCATGCCTTCGGGGATGTAGTTCGCAACGAGCGTCGGGATGCCGATGCCGAGATTGACATAGAAGCCGTCGCGCAACTCCCGCGCCGCAAGCTTCGCCATGTCGTCGCGCGTCCAGGGCATGTCAGTCCTCCATGACGTTCAAAGTGAGGAGCGGCCGCTCCCAGGTGACGGGACCAAAAGGCGGCGCCACACCGCATCTGACCGCGCCCATCCGCTCGTAGAACCCGACGGACGGCGGATGCGAGCCGATCGACACCGTGCCGAAACCGTGCTCGCGCGCGGTCCGTTTCATGTGATCGAAAAGCGCGCGGCCCACCCCCAAGCCTTGCGCCGAATCCGACACGAACATCAGATCGAGATCGGCCTCGCCTTCGATCACCAGACTGTAAAAGCCGAGCAGCGCACCATCGTCGTCGGCGACGAACACCGCATTGTGCTCGAGCGTGTCGGCAGTGACGAAATAGTTCTCGATGATGCGGTAATACTCGCCCTGATAGGCGCGCGAGCCGTGCATCAGCGCGTTCATCGCCCGCAAATCCGAAGCCTCTGCGCGCCGGACAATAACCGCCATCAGGCGGTCCTCACCGTGCGCTTCTCGATTCGCTTCTCGTAGCGCCCGCCGCCCACGATGCGCTGGACGAAGATGCCCGGCGTGTGGATCAGATCGGGATCGATCGCGCCGGTCGGCACCAGCTCCTCGACCTCGGCGACCGTCACCTTGCCCGCCATCGCCATCATCGGATTGAAGTTCCGCGCGGTCTTTCGGTAGATCAGATTGCCTTCGTGGTCGCCCTTCCACGCCTTGACGATGGCAAGGTCGGCGCGCAATCCGCGCTCGAGCACATAGGTCTCGCCGTCGAAGGTCTTCAGCTCCTTTCCCTCGGCCACCAGGGTGCCGACGCCGGTCTTGGTGTAGAAGCCCGGGATGCCCGCCCCGCCGGCGCGGATGCGCTCGGCCAGCGTGCCTTGCGGATTGAACTCGAGCTCGAGCTCGCCGCTCAGGTACTGGCGCTCGAAGGTCTCGTTCTCGCCGACATAGGAGCTGACCATCTTCTTGATCTGGCGCGTCTGCAGCAGCAGACCGAGCCCGAAATCGTCGACGCCGGCATTGTTGGAGATCACGGTCAGGTTCTTCACGCCGCTGTCGCGCAGCGCGGCGATCAGCGTCTCGGGGATGCCGCAGAGCCCGAAGCCGCCGGACATGATCGTCATGCCGTCGAACAACAGGCCTTCGAGCGCGGCCTTGGCGCTCGGATGGACTTTCTTCATCATGGGCGGATTATCGATGATGCGACTTAGGCGGGCAACTCCTTCTTAAGCCTCGGCCCGCTTGCCCGTCGCAACGCGCGGTGGAATGATCCTATCAAGGGGGCGCGCTTCGTTTGGAGTGTCGCTGATGAAGACCTTTCTCGCCGCCGCCGCGGCCTTCTCGTTCGTCCTGATCGTTCCCGGCCACGCCGCGCAGCCGGCCTGGACCTACGGCTCGATGGCGGGCGCCGATCTCGGCCCCAATGCCGACCTGCACGGCGCCGTACCGTTCCCGGCCGACAACGACTGGAACACGGACATCTCTGGCGACGACGTCGATCCGAACTCCGACAATCTGATCAAGTCGATCGGGCTCGGCACCGGACTGCATCCCGATTTCGGCAAGGGCACCTATGCCCATGCGATCATCGGTATCCCCTATGTCGTGGTGTCGGACGACCAGCCTTACGTGAAGATCAAGCTCAAGGCCTACAAGCGCCAGAGCGACAAGGGCCCCTTCCCCGTGCCGCCCGACGCGCCGATCGAAGGCTATCGCCCCGACGGCAAGAAGTTCGGCGGCGACCGCCACGTGCTCGTCATCGACCGCGACACCGACCGCATGTACGAGATGTACCGCGCCTTCCCGATCCGCGGCATGGCGTGGAAGGCCGATGCCGGCGCGCTGTTCCATCTCGATTCCGACGACGTGCGCCCCACCCAGAAGCCGGGCTGGACCAGCGCCGACGCCGCGGGCCTGCCGATCTTCCCCGGACTGGCGCGCTATGACGAAGCCAAGACCGGCACGATCCCGCATGCGCTGCGCTTCACCGTCGAGCATTCGCGCCGCGCCTATGTGCCGCCGGCGAACCATTGGGCCTCCGACGACGACAACCCGAACCTGCCGCCGATGGGGATGCGGGTGCGGCTGAAGGCGGGCTATGTCATCCCGTCGAGCTTCAGCAAGGAGACCAAGGCGATCCTCCAGGCGCTCAAGACCTACGGCATGATGGTCGCCGACAACGGCTCCAACTGGTACGTCTCGGGCGCCCCCAACGACGGCTGGAACAACGACCACCTGGTGGGCGAGCTCTCCCAGGTCAAAGGCTCGAATTTCGAGGTCGTGAAGATGGTCGGAATCGTAACGCCCAAGCCGTAGCCCGGACCGCGGCGCAACCTTATAGTGGCGCCATGGCGGCGTTGGAGACCATGGCGAGCCCGGCGGCGGGCCTCGCCCATTACCTGCTGGAGCGCAAGAAGGTCGCGCCCGAGGCGATGGCGCGCGCCGAGCAGATCGCCGCCGAGAGCGGCGAGCGGCTGGAGCATGTGCTGACCCGGCTGGGCATCCTGCCCGACAAGGACCTGGCCGATGCGCTGGCGGACTATCTGGGGCTGACGGTCGTGGGCGCGAAGGACTTTCCCGCCGAGCCGGTGCTGGAAGACCGTTTGCGCCGCTCGTTCCTGCGCGACAAGCAGGTGCTGCCGCTGGAGGAGCGCGCCGACGCGGTCGCGCTCGCGATGGTCCATCCGCTCGACAACTATGCTTGCGACGCCGTGCGTTTCGCCACCGGCAAGCCGGTCGCGCGCTATGTCGTTTATCCGGCCGATTTCGAGGCGGCTTACGCACGGCTCTATGGCGAGGGCAAGTCCGAGATCCGCCAGATCTTCGAGCAGGCCGGCGGCGGGTCGGCCGATCCCTTCGGCGACGACATCGACAAGCTGAAGGACGTGGCCAGCGAGGCGCCCGTCATCCGCCTCGTCAATCACCTGATCACCCGCGCGGTCGAGAGCCGCGCCTCGGACATCCATATCGAGCCGATGGCGGACGAGCTGCGCATCCGCTACCGCATCGACGGCGTGCTGCAGGCGGTGGAGTCGCCGCCGCCGCATCTGGCCTCGCATGTGATCTCGCGCATCAAGATCATGGCCAAGCTCAACATCGCCGAGCGCCGGCTGGCGCAGGACGGCCGCATCGGCATCGCTGTGCGCGGCAAGGACATCGACATGCGCGTGGCGACGACGCCTACGATCCATGGCGAGAGCGTGGTGCTGCGCATCCTCGACCGCGGCAATCTGGATCTGAGCTTCACAGCGCTCGGCTTCGACGACGACGTGGTCTCGGCGTTCCGCGCGCTGGTGAACGAGCCGCACGGCATCGTGCTGGTGACGGGGCCGACGGGCAGCGGCAAGACCACGACGCTCTACACCGCGCTCACCGAATTGAACTCGCCGGAGAAGAAGATCCTCACCATCGAGGACCCGGTCGAATACCAGCTCGCGGGCATCAACCAGGTGCAGGTGAAGCCGCAGATCGGGCTCACCTTCGCCAACGCCTTGCGCTCGTTCCTGCGCCACGACCCCGACATCATGATGATCGGCGAGATCCGCGACCTCGAGACCGCGCAGATCGCGGTGCAGGCCGCGCTCACAGGTCATCTCATTCTTTCCACCCTGCACACAAACGACGCCGCCAGCGCGGTGACGCGCCTGATGGACATGGGCGTGGAGGACTACCTCCTTACCTCGACGATCAACGGCGTCGCGGCGCAGCGCCTGGTGCGCACGCTGTGCCCCCATTGCCGCGAAGCTTATGAACCGGTCGACGAGATGCGGCAGAAGCTCGGGCTCGACACGAAGGTGCTGTATCGCGCGGTGGGCTGCGCGCGCTGCAGCGGCACCGGCTTCAAAGGCCGCAGCTCCATCGTCGAGGTGCTGCCGCTGAGCAACGATATCCGCCGCGAGCTGCTCAAGAGCGGCGACGCGGAGGCTTTGCAACGCGCGGCCGTCGCGGCCGGCATGCGGACCATGCGCGCGCATGGCCTCAAGAAAGCCGCCGCCGGGCTCACGACCGTCGAAGAGGTCCTGCGCGCGACGCGTGCGGTCTGACCATGGGCAGCTTCCGCTACAAAGCCATGACCGAGAGCGGCGCGATCGTCCGCGGCACGCTCGACGCGGCATCTGAGGCCGCAGCGGTGCGCCAGCTGCGCGCGCAAGGCCACTATCCTTTGTCGACCAGCGCGGAGGGCGCGGGCAGCTGGAACGACCGGCTCGCGTCGCTGATGCCGGGCAAGCGCGCGCCGTCCTTGCGCATCCTGGCGCTCGCGACGCAGGAGCTGGCCGAGCTGCTCGGTGCCGGCCTCGAGCTCGACCGCGCGCTCGGCGTGCTGATCGGGCTGAAGAACCTGGGGAGCTTGCAGGACTCGCTGATCGCCGTGCGCGGCCATGTCCGCGACGGCGCCGTGCTCGCCGACGCCCTGGCGCAGGAGAAGACCTTCCCGCGCTTCTATGTCGGCATGGTGCGCGCGGGCGAGCTTGGCGGCGCGCTGGAGCCCGCCTTGCGCCGCCTGGCCGCCTATCTCACCCGCACCCAGGCGATCCGCGATTCCATCGCCTCGGCGCTCGTCTATCCCGCCATCCTGACGGTGACCGCGGGCTTCTCGATCCTGATCATCCTCGCCTTCGTGCTGCCGCAGTTCAAACCGCTCTTCGCGCAAGCCGGAGCGTCGCTGCCCTTGCCCAGCCGCATCGTGATGGCGTTCAGCGATTTCGTGCGCGACTGGTGGTGGCTCGGCGCGATCCTCGCGGCGGCCGTGTATTTCCGGTTCCGTTCGGCGATGCGCGACGGCGCCTTCCGCCGCCGCGTCGACAAGCTCGTCCTGCGTATCCCCATCCTGGGCGGTCTCTTCGCCGCGATCGAGATCGAGCGCTTCAACCGCATGCTCGGCACCTTGCTGACCAACGGCGTCGAGCTGCCCATGGCGCTCGGCCTCGCCAAGGACGTGCTGCGCAACACCGCGCTCAGCGACGCCGTGCGCGACACGGCCGCCAGCTTGCGCGAAGGCGAAGGCTTCGCGCGCAAGCTGGCGCAGTTCCCCGCGTTTGCGTCCAGCACGCTCGACCTCATCCGGATCGGCGAGGAGACCGGCAAGCTCGACGAGATGCTGATCCGCCAGGCGGATCTCGACGAGCAGCGCGTGCGCCACACCATCGACCGGCTGCTGGCGATGCTGGTGCCGGCGCTCACCATCCTGCTCGGGCTTGTGATCGCGGGCTTGATCGCCTCGATGCTGATCGCGATCCTGAGCGTCAACGACCTGGCCCTGCAATGAGACACACGATGACCAAGAGACGAGAGCGCGGCTATACCCTGATGGAGCTGCTGGTGGTGCTGGCGATCTTAGGATTGCTCACCGCCATCGCCACGCCCTACGTGCTGCATTATCTCGAGACCGCGAAGGTGAAAACCGCGAAGACCGAGATCGCGAACATCGGCGCCGGCCTCGACATGTTCAAGGCCGATGTCGGGCGCTATCCGACGACGCAAGAGGGTCTCACCGCGCTGCTCAAGGCGCCGCCGGACGCCGAGAATTGGGACGGCCCCTATATCAAGAAGCTCGACTCGTTCAGCGATCCGTGGGGGCGGCCGTACAAATACCAGTCGCCCGGCCAGCACAACGAATACGACATCTACAGCTACGGGCCGAACAAGCAGGCGGTGCCCGGCGAGAGCAAACCTCCGGTGGCGAACTGGTGAGAGACGAACGCGGCTTCACGTTGCTGGAGGTCCTGGTCGCGCTCACCATCCTGGGCGTGGCGCTGACGGTGCTGTTCGGCATCTTCGGCCACAGCCTGTCGCGCGCGCGGGAGACCCAGTCGCGGCTGGAGGCGCGCACGCTGGCCTCGTCGCTGCTCGCCGAAGCCGAGACGGCGCCGGCGCTCGCTTACGGGGACCGTGGCGGGCGCGTCCAATCGGGCATGGATTGGCAGCTCAGCGTGCGGCCCTATGGCGACGACAAGGATTTGCAGGCGTGGCCGTCGGCGGCGGCGCAGGTGAGCGCGACCGTGCGCTGGGGCGATCGCGGACCGGGACAGAGCCTCACGCTCACGACCTTGCGCCTGTTGCCGAAGAAGACGCAGCCATGACGCGCGACGCCGGCTTCACCTTGCTCGAATTGCTGGTCGCGATGACCTTGCTCGCGTTCCTGAGCCTCGGGCTCGTCGCGGGCCTGCGCTTCGGCATGGCGGCATGGAACAAGACTCAAGCCAAGAACGTCGACGCCAACGCCATCCGCACCGCCGAGCGCGTGCTGACGGCCAACCTCGCGCGCATCTATCCGAAGTTCCTGACCGACGCGACGGGGCATGGCAGCGTCGATTTCGACGGCACCGACAGGAGCATCGCGTTCCTGTCGACCGCGCCGCTCACGGGACACATCGCGCGCAACCAGCTCGGCGCCGCGGCCGACGGACGCGACACGGCGCTGGTGCTCGGTAGCGTGCCCGAGCTCGCGCGCGGCAATGCCGGCGGGACGACACAGGTGCTGCTGCGCCATCTCGCGGCGTTCGACTTCGCCTATTTCGGCGCGGCGGAAGGCGAGAAGATGCCGGCCTGGCATCGCGACTGGCGCGGCCAGAAGAAGCTCCCCGACCTCATCCGGCTGCGTGCGCGGTTCGCCGGCGCCGGCACCGTGCCGTGGCCGGAGATGATCCTTGCCCCCCGCATCGCCGCTGACGCGGGCTGCAACTTCGACATGCTCGGCAAAACCTGCGCGGGACGCTCATGAGCCTCCAGGCGCAAGACAGCGATCTCAGGCAAGCGACGGCGGACGTGCTCGCGGCGTGGCGCGCGGAGCTGAGCTTGCTGGTCGGCGGCATCTTCGACGCCGACCGCAGCGAGCGGATCGCCACACCTTCCGAGAACGGTCTCGCTCTCTCCGGCGCCGCGGACGGGCGCAGCGACGTGGTGCTGGTGCTGCCTTCGAGCGATGTGCTCCGGCCGGTCGTGAAGCTTCCGCTCGCGTCCGACAGCGTGCTGCGCAGCGTGCTCGACTACGAGCTGGAAAAGCTGAGCCCCGTCCCGCCCGACCAGGTCTATTACGATTTCCAGGCGACGAGCCGCGACCGCGCGACAAAATCCGCCGAGCTGAGCTTGCGCATCATCCGCCGCGACATCGTCGACCGCGCCGCGAGCCAGTGCCGCATAGCGGGGCTCGCCGTCGGCGCGATCCGCTTCGGCGACGATCCCGTGCCGGCCGACCGGCGCCACTTCCCCATCGAGCGCAGCGCGTGGCTGCGCGGCGTATGGCGCCGATGGTCGGTGGCGATCTTAGGATGCGCGGCGCTGGCGATGCTGCTGGCCGTGCTGCTCGCGGCCTATCTGCGCGGTGCAGCGACGCTCGATGCCTTGAGCGACGAGCTGCTCGACACCGGTGCGCGGGCGTCGCGCGCCGAGCAGCTCCAGCACAGGATCGAGCACGCCTCCAAGCAGCTCGCTTTCCTGAGCGAGCAGAAGCGCACGCCGCCTTTCGCCGCCATCCTGGCCGACATCGCGCGCATCCTGCCGGACGGCAGCTGGCTGACCGGGCTCGACATCCAAGGCGGCAAGATCCGCATCGAAGGCTATTCGCGCTCGGCGTCGGATTTGATCGCCGTGTTCGACCGCTCGGGGCGCTTCGCCAACGCGCAATTCGCAGCACCCGTGACCGAAAGTGCGACCCCGGGCGTCGAGCGCTTCGATCTGAGCTTCGAGGTCGCCAGGCCATGAGCGCCGCGCCTCCGTTCCTCAAGACCCGCGGCGCCGCGCTGACCGCGCTCGGCGTCGGCGCGATCCTGTTCGGGATCGTCATCGTCGCGCCGATCGCGGCGGCGTTCTCGGCACAGGACGACGAGATCGAGGATTCGCTTCGCCAGCTCGGTTTCTATCGCGCCGAGATCGCGGCCAAGCCCGCCCTCGAAGCGGAGCTGAAATCGCTGAACGCGCAAGGCGCCTCGGTCCCCGGCGTGATCGACGCGCCGAGCACGGCCATCGCACAGGCCAAGCTCCAGAGCGAGATCAAGAGCATCGTCGAGGCCAATGGCGGCAGCGTGCGCTCGATGCAGGTGATGGCGAGCGCAAATCAAAGCGGCTTCGAGATCGTCGCGGTGCAGAGCGACCTCTCCGTTCCCGAAGCGCGGCTGAAAGACCTTGCAACCGCGGTCGCCGCGCATGCGCCTTATCTCTTCGTCGACGAAGCGTCGGTGAGCGCGCCGCCGCGCGAGCCCGACGATCCTGCGAACCGCCAGGCGACGCTCGACATCCGCTGGACCGTGCATGGCTACCGCTGGGGGAGCGCGAAATGAGCGGCGCGCGGCAGATGGTGCAAATCGGGTTCGCCGGCACGGCGGCGCTGCTCGCGGCTTTGCTGGTCTATGAGGTTGCGGCGCCGCTGCCGGAGTTCGACCCGCCTGCGTTCCGGCTGAAGCCGCGCGCGCCGCGCATCGCCAACGTCGCCGCGGTCGCGGCCCCCACGCCGGACGCCTTCATCGACATCGCCCTGCGGCCGCCCTTCGATCCGAGCCGCAAAAGCGTGGTCGCGTCGGCGGCCAGCGATGCGTCGGCCGCGCCGCCCGAGGTGACGCTGGTCGGCGTGATCGTCGACGGCGCGAACAGCCTCGCGCTGCTCAAGACCGCCGCGTCGCCGCTCGCGACCGCCTATCGCGTCGGCGCGACGATTTCCGGCTGGCAGGTGACCGAAATCTCTCCGGATCGTGTCGTGCTCGGCGCCGGTCCCGCGCGCAGCGAAATCCGCCTGCAGGCGAACAAATCCGCTCCGGCCGCGTCACAGCCGCCGGCGCCGTTGAATTCCCAGTAGAAATCGGTTGTGGTCCAAATCCGCCGCCGGGCAGAGGTTGAGATGGGGCTTGTCGAGACGATGCGTTTGGGGACGGCCGCGCTGTGCCTGGCGCTGGCTGCGTGCTCCTCCGACGACACGCCGGTGCCGCCGCCTCCGTCTCCGCCGATGCAGGCGCCGCCGGCCGCAGCCACCGGCGCGCCCGTCGACACGACACCCGCGCCGGCGCCCGAAGCCAAGTTCGAGATATTCCCGGGCAGTGGCGCCTTCACCCAGCCCGTCCGCCGCGCGGCCGAGACGACCAGCGTCGGCGAGCAAGGCGACATCACGCTCAACTTCGTCAACACCGACATCAAGGACGTCGCCAAGGCGGTGCTCGGCGATTATCTGAAGCTCAACTACGAGATCGGCGCCAACGTCCAGGGCTCGGTCACGATTCAGACCAGCCGGCCGCTGCAGCGCGCGCAAGTCCTGCCCGCGCTCGAGCAGGCGCTGCGCTTGAACGGCATGACGGTGGTGGAGAGCCACGGCATCTACAAGGTCCTGCCTCTCGCCGATGCGCCGCGCGTCGCGCGCATCGCGCAGGCCGGGCCGCGCAAAGGCACGGCCGACATCGGCTACGGCATCGACATCGTGCCGGTGCGCTATGTCGGCGCCGCCGAGATGCAGAAGCTGCTCGAGCCTCTGGCCCCGACCGCGGGCATCGTCCATGCCGACACGGCGCGCAACGTGCTGATCATCGAAGGCACGGCGGAGGAGCGTCAGACCTTGCGCGACGACATCGCGCTGTTCGACGCCGACTGGCTGAGCGGCATGTCGTTCGCCATCATCACGCCGAGCTACACCGACGCCGAGGAGCTGACCAAGGAGCTCAACCAGGTGATGGGCGGGATGAACTCTCCCCTCGGCCAGCTGGTGCAGCTGATCCCCATCCAGCGCCTGAACGCCGTGCTCGCGATCTCGCACCAGACCAAATATCTCGAGCATCTGCGCGCCTGGGTGAACCGCCTCGACAAGCCGGGCCAGGGCAGCGACAAGCGCATCTTCGTCTACAACGTCCAGAACGGCCGCGCGTCCGACCTCGCCTCGACCTTGGGCAAGCTCTTGTTCGGCGCGGGCGCGCAGACCAGCACGCCGTCTTCGGCGGCGCCCTTGAGCGGCGCGCGCGACACGACGCCGATGGGCAGCTCGGGCCTAAGCCAGAGCGGCGGCGCGAGCACGACACCGCCCGTCACGACGTCCCAGGCCGAAGGCGTGTCGGTGTCGGGATCGGCCGCCGGCATCGGCTCGCTCAGCATCACCGCGGACGAGACCAACAACGCGCTCGCGATCCTGGCGTCGCCGCAGCAATACGGCGTGATCGAGCAGGCGCTGCGCAAGCTCGATGCGGCGCCCTTGCAAGTGCTGCTCGAAGCGGCCATCGCGGAAGTCACGCTCACCAACGACCTCAAATACGGCGTCCAGTATTTCTGGAAGGACAGCCACAATACCGCGGTCTTGAGCGACACCGGCTCGACCGCGATCGCGCCGTCGCTGCCGGGCTTTGCCTATATGTTCTCGAACGGCAACAACATCAGCGTCGTCTTGAACGCGCTCGAGCAGATCACCCATGTCGAGGTCGTCTCTTCGCCGGAGGTGATGGTGCTGAACAACCAGACCGCCACCTTGCAGGTCGGCGACCGCGTGCCGATCATCACCGCGCAGGCCGTGAGCACCACCTCGGGCGACGCGCCGATCGTCAACAGCGTGGAATACGAGGATACCGGCGTGATCCTGAAGGTCACCCCGCGCGTCAATCGCGGCGGCATGGTGATGATGGACATCTCGCAGGAGGTGAGCGGCGTCTCCGACACCAGCGCCTCGCCTGTGCCCTCGCCGACCATCCAGCAGCGCAAGATCACGAGCTCGGTCGCGGTGCAGGACGGCGAGACCGTGGTGCTGGGCGGCTTGATCAGCGACAGCCGCACCAAGTCCAAGAACGGCGTTCCCTATCTCCAGGACATCCCCGTGCTCGGCAATCTGTTCCGCGACACCGGCGACAATTCGCGCCGCACGGAGCTGATGGTGCTGATCACGCCGCATGTCGTCGACGACATCAAGAAAGCGCGGACCGTCACCGATGAGCTTCGCCGCAAGCTTCCGGCCGTCCAGTCGGTGCTCGAGCGCGCCCGCTGAGATCGGTGTGCGTGAGGCCGAGCGCGGCTGGGCGCTCGTCTCGGTTCTGTGGACCATCACCATGCTCGCGCTCATGGCGGCGGCGACGCAGGCGCTGACCGTCACCTCTTACGTCAGCGAGCGCCACGCGATGACCGATGCGCGGGCCGAAGCCGATCTCGACGCGGCGGTGACGCGCGCCGTGCTCGGCATCTCCGACTTGAGGCCCGGGCAGCGCTGGCGCACCGACGGCGCGGCGCGGATGTTCGTCTTCGACCGCCATCGCATCCGCGTCGCCGTGCAGGACGAGACCGGACGCATCGACCTCAACATGGCGAGCGGCGCGCTGCTGCGCCAGCTGCTGATCGGCCAGGGCCTCTCGCCCGACGACGCGGGCCGCATTGCCGACAACATCGTCGATTGGCGCAGCGCGACCGGGCTCGCGAGCCTGAACGGCGCCACGACGGCCGACTACCAAGCGGCAGGCTCGAGCTATGAGCCGCGGCACGGACCGTTCCAGACCGTCGACGAGCTCAAGCTCGTGCTCGGCATGACGTCCAAGCTGTTCGCGAAGCTCCGTCCGGCGCTGACGATCTACAGCCATCGCCCGACCTTCGACGCCCAGTTCGCGCCGCGCGAAGCGCTGCTCGCGCTCTATCCGAACGATCCCGGCCATATCGCGCAGATCCTGCGCGCGCGCGACGGCGATCCCAACGCGTCCATGCAGCTCGGCTTCGCGCAAGGCGCGCAGGCCACGCTTACCGCGCCGAGCGGCCGCGCGTATTCCATCGATGCGGAGCTTGCGATCGGACGACGCGTGTTCCGGCGCGAGGCGGTTGTCGAGCTGACCGGCGACAACGAGCGGCCCTATTTCGTGCTGGCATGGAGATGAAAGAAAGGCCGGCGCGATCACTCGCGCCGGCCCGAAGTGAAGCGCCGCACTCTTAGCCTTGCGGCGCCGGCGGCAACGCCTGTATCTGATCGGCGCTCAGCTGCGCCACGACCACGTTGCGCGACTGGTCGAAGGCCAGCTGGTTGGCGTCGATCGCGACGATCTTGCTCTGCGGGCCGAGCAGCGCGACGTCGACGGACGTCGCCTTGCCGCCGCCGTCGGTCACGACCTTCTGCACCGCGCCGACCGCCTGGCCGTTGCTGGTCTCGACGCTCGCATTGGCCAGCGTCTGCGGCGGGTTGGAGATCTGCGCGAGCGAAACGGTGCCGGACGCGGCCGCCGTCGCCATGCCGCCTTCGGCCGCGGTCTGCATCTGGGCGTTGGACTTCGCCTGCGCGTTGGTCTGCGTGGCCTGCGCCTGCTGCGTCTCGGTCGGCTGAGCGGCACCTTCCGCGGCGCCGGACGGGCCCGACTCGACAGTGCCGGTCGGCGCGGCGCTCGGAGCGGTATTCATCGCCTGCCGATCGTTCGTCTGCGGCGCTGCCTGCTGAGACATCTGCTGGCTCTGGTCCGGCGTCGCCGTCTGCGTCGACTGGCCTTGCGCCTGCTGGAGCGACTGCGCGTTCAGGTCGTCGGTCTGCTTACGCTCAGCCGGGGTCGACGGATGATGCGTGTAAGCCGCGGCCGGAAGCGTGGCGACCGCGAGCCCCACAATCGCAGCACCTCCCAATGCGAAAGATTTGAACTTCATGTGCGTTCTCCATGTTTCGAAATGACCGTGGAGCGAGACGAGCCTCGGCCGGTCGTTAACAAAACGTCCCGCGTCCGCGCTGGTTCCGGCGCAACCTGCGAACAAAGAGGAACCTTTCGCAGAAGCGCGAGTTGCCAATTCGATAAGGAGAACGCCATGCCGCGTGGAGATAAATCGTCTTATACGAACAAGCAGAAGCGCCAGGCGCGCCATATCGAGAAAGGCTACGAGTCGCGCGGAGTTTCCGAGAAGGAATCCGAGCGCCGCGCTTGGGCGACCGTCAATGCGGAAACGCATGGCGGCAAGAAGAGCGGCTCGGGCCGCGGGCGCAGCGAAAATCACGCGCCGGCACGCAAAGGCGGACGCCTCGGCGGCAAGGCCTCGGCAAGCCGTTCCGCCGCGGCGCGCTCGCGCTCTGCGAAGAAGGCTGCGGCGACGCGCAAGCGCCGCGGCCACTAGGAACGGTTCCCGACGTTTTTCAACGCGAGGAGCATGAACCATGGCCAAAGCGAAATTGCTCGAAGACATCAAATCCGACCCCGCAAGATTCTATCCCGCCCCGAGCGACGTGGTCCGCGACCGCCGCTTCTCGGACGCGGAGCGACTCGAAATCCTGGAAGCCTGGGAACGCGAGGCCCGCGCGCTCGCGGTCGCCGACGAGGAAGGCGTGACGGGCGGCGAGCCGAGCCGGCTCAAGACCGTCGTGAAGGCGCGGATGGAAGTTCAGGAACGGGTCGCCGGCGCGCCCAAATACCCGGAAACGGGCAAGTTCGGCGGCGGCGCGACCGGATAGCGCCCAACCCGTTGAAATCATTTGAGGAGAAGCGAGCGGACACCCGACGCGGGGCTGTCGAAGGGGCTGGGGCGTACCGGATCAGACATCCGCTCACCCAGCAAAACCCCCGAGCGCGTATTCGGTTCCCAACCGCTCGAAAATTTTTTCAGAGCCGGCCGCGCGTCATCCTCGCCCCTGCGACCAGGATGAGGATCAGGGTGAAGACAACCAGGAAGATCTTGGCGATCGTCGCCGCCACGCCTGCCAGGCCGAAGAACCCCAGATAAGCCGCGACCACCGCCAACACCAGGAACGTCAGCGTCCAACCGAGCATGATATTGCCTCCCCGCAACGGACCGGGAACGCATCACGGCGCGGTGAGTTCCTGGACTACGCCGCCTTCTGGGGATGGAAGAACAGCGCTTGGCCGACCGTGGCTTGGATGGTCTCGGGCAGGAACGGCTTGGCGATGAGATAGGCCGGCTCCGGCCGCTCGCCGGTCAACAGCTTCTCCGGATAGGCGGTCACGAAGATCACCGGGATGTCGAAGCTGGTGAGGATCTCGCTGACTGCGTCGATGCCCGATCCGCCCTCGCCGAGATTGATATCGGCGAGCACCAGGCCCGGCCGCTCGGCGCGCGCCATCGCCACGGCTTCGTCACGCGTCGTCGCTTTGGCCACGACCTTGTGGCCGAGCTCGACCAGCAGGCTCTCGAGATCGAGCGCTATGATCGGCTCGTCCTCGATGATCAGCACGCGCGACGCCAGCAGCCGGTCGATCACCTCCTGCGCCTCGACGATATCCTGCTCGACCTCCTTGGCGGTACGGCCGAGGATATAGGCCGTCTCTTCAAGGCTGAACGCTTCGACCGAGGTCAGCAGCACGGCCGCACGCTTCGGCGCAGCCAGCGCCTTCAGCAGGCCTTCCGGCCGCGACGCCTTGGTGTCGGCGTTGAGTTCCTGGACCTGGCCTTCCGATTCGGCCCACATCTCCTGGAAGGTGCGATAGAGCCCGACCTTGGGCGAGACGCCCGCATCGAGGGTCCGCTCGCCGGACAACAACGCTCCCAGGGTCGCCCGGACGCACGAATCGCCGCGCTCCTGGCTGCCCGTCAGCGCGCGGCCGTAGCGCCTCAGATACGGCAAATGCGGCGCGAGCGCCTCCTTCATGCTCATGGGTCCCGGCTCCTAGGTTCGACAGACGCAGAAAAGCTCCAACCGGAAATGCGTTCCAGAGGAATAAGTTCCACCCAAGGGGAACTTTCTGCGACCGGGCTCGTTACGGCTTCCACAAAGGGGATAACCGCCCTCCTGGGGCAGCTTCACACCATGTCGGGATTGCATCGCCGCCCCGACGCGTCGGAGAATGGTCTTGTCGAGCCTTCAAGCAAATCGGACGGGTAATTTGTCCAAGGACGAAACGCCAGACGGCGGCAAGGCGCGCGCGATCCGGGCGCGTCAGCGCGCCATCGGCCGCGAGCTGCGCCGCATGTACGACGGCGTGGTGAACGAGCCCGTGCCTGACGACTTCATGGACCTGCTCCGCAAGATGGACGACGGCGAGGCACCGTCGGACGAGAAGAAGAAATCGTCCTGATGACCCGCACCGATATCCAACCCCGCGAAGACCGCGAGCCGCAGCCGGCGCCGGACTTCAAGACGGACCTCCTGGCGCTCGTGCCGTTCCTGCGCGCCTTCGCCCGCTCGCTGACCGGCAATTACGAGTCCGCGGACGATCTCGTGCAGGAAACCCTGGTCAAGGCCTGGCAGTCGCGCGACACCTTCGAGCTCGGCACCAACTTGAAGGCCTGGCTGTTCACGATCCTGCGCAACCAGTTCTATTCTGACCGCCGTCGCGCCTGGCGCCAGGCGCCGTGGGACCAGGACGCGGCCGAGCGCATGCCGGGCACGAGCCAGGACCAGAACTGGGCCGCGGATTTGAGCGACACCGCGCGCGCGCTGAAGCTGCTTCCCGACGAGCAGCGCGAAGCGCTGATTCTCGTCGGCGCCGGCGGCTTCTCCTATATGGACGCGGCGAGCATCGTGAAGTGCAATGTCGGCACGGTGAAGAGCCGAGTCGCGCGCGCCCGCAAAGCCTTGCTCGCGATCCTGGACAAGCAGGACAGTCTGCCGCAGCGGCAGCGGCCGGACGAGGGAGAAGCGGCCCGTGATATCATGGCACAGCTTGACGCGCTCTCTTCCGCCCACGAGCCGGAAGCCCCTGCCCGCCGCCGAAAGAAAGGACATGCCGGCTAGTCGAGCCCCATCGCTCCGGTTCCGGCTGTTCCTGACCGTCACTCTCGCCCTGCTTCCCATCGCGATCGTCAGCATCCTGCAAGGCATCGAGCGTGCCCGCGTCGACGTCGCCAATGTGCGCGACAGGCTGGTGCAGACGGCGCGGATCGCCGCCTCGAACGAGGAGAACATCCTCGCCTCGAGCGAGCAGATCCTGCGCACGCTCGCGAGCACCGAGGACGTGCGCGAAGCCACGGACCAATGCAGCCACACGCTCTCCGACGTGCTGATCGGCGTGCATTTCCTCACCAACCTGGCGCGCATCGACGGCAACGGCACGGTGATCTGCTCCGCGCTGCCGCAAGCCAAGGGCCTCATGGCCAACGCGGCGCTGTTCCACACGCTCAAGAGCTCGATGGCGTTCTCGGTAAGCGGGCAGATCATCAGCCCCGTGACCCACAACGCGATCATCGCCGCGATGCTGCCGATCCGCGACAAGACGGGCCGCTTCGACGGCGCGATCACCGTGGGCGTGAACACGCAGTGGCTGAACCACATCCTGAAGGCGCGCAACCTGCCGCGCGGCGCGGTGATCGCGGTGTTCGACCGCACCGGTTCTATCGTCGCCGCCAACAATTACGACGTCGCGCGCGCGGTGTTCCACGAGATGCCCGAGCAGCAGGCTCTGCGTGGCGGGCTCGAGTCGCGCCCCGACGCCGAGGGGAAGTCCTGGATCTTCGCGGCCGCGCCGCTGGTCGGCAACAACGTGTTCGTGGGGCTGGCGATGCGCCAGTCGCGGCTGTTCGCGCCCACTTATCTGCGCGTCGGCACCGACTTCCTGCTGCCCATCGTGATGATCGGGCTCGCCTGGGTCGCGATCTGGTTCGCCACCGACCGCCAGATCACGCAGTGGATCAACTATCTGCGCCGCATCGCGGCCGCCTATCGCGGCGGCCATTACGGCACGCGTCCCGTGCTCGACGAGGCGCCCGAAGAGTTCCGGCTGCTCGGTGCCGCGATGCAGGAGATGGCCGACGGCATCCAGGACCGCGACAAGCGCTTGCGCGACGCGATCGCGCAGAAATCGGCGCTCATCCGAGAGACCCATCACCGCGTGAAGAACAACCTGCAGATCGTGATGAGCCTGCTCAGCCTTCAGGCCAACCAGCTGCGCGACCCGGGCTCGCGCGAGGTGCTGTCGCAGGCGCAGGCGCGCATCGACGCGCTCGCCCTCGTCCACCGCCTGCTGCACGAGGTCGAGGACCAGACCACGGTCGACCTGCGCCGCCTGCTCGGCGAGCTGACGCGCAAGATCTCCGAGAGCATGATCAGCGACGAAGCGCATGTCACCACCGACGTCGAGTCGGTGAGCAGCCAAGTGCCCGGCGAGATCGCGGTGCCGATCGCGCTGTTCACGGTTGAGGCGCTGATGAACATCTTCAAGTACGCCTTTCCGCCCGAGCGCGCGTCCGGCGCTGTGCATGTCAAGCTCGAGCAGTATGACGGCGCGTGCTTGAGGCTCGCGATCGAGGACGACGGCGTCGGCTACGTCGCGGAGAGCACCAAGCAAGGCATCGGCAGTCGGCTGCTCAGCGTGTTCGCGCGCCAAGTTCACGGCGAAGCGGTCGTGCGCTCCGCGCCCGGCCACGGGACGACCGTCGCGCTGACCTTCAAGGACCCGGAAAGTAGATGAAATATATGATCGCCATGACGGCGAGCGCCGCCGAAAGGCTGATGGCGAGAACGTAGCGCACGCCCAAGCCGCTGACGGCCTGGCGCGCGTCGGTTGTCGAGACATATTCGACCGAACGCTGCTGTTCCATCGGATCCTGCTCGGGCCGGATATCGGCGTTTCCGCGATTGCTCATGAACAGGAAACGCCGCGCCGTCTCAAAGGGTTGCATCGTTGCCGGGGAACCTTGGAAGGCGACGGACGTTAAGGACAGCGGCAGGCGGGGCTACAGAACCCAAGGAGATTTACATGAGCAAGAATCTGTTGATGAGCGCGGCCGTGCTGAGCATTTTCGCGCTGGCCGCTCCGGTCCAGGCGGCCGACAGCCCGCATGGCGTCAAGGTCGGCACCCTGACCTGTCATGTCTCGAGCGGCTGGGGCTTCGTCTTCGGCTCGTCCAAGGACCTGCATTGCAACTTCCGTCCGAACGGTCATCAGGGCGAGCACTATGCCGGCTCGATCTCGAAGTTCGGCGTCGACATCGGCTACACCGACGGCGGCGAGCTGATCTGGGGCGTGTTCGCGCCCACCTCCGACGTCCGTCCGGGCGCGCTTGAAGGCGATTACGCCGGCGCGACGGCGAGCGCGACGGTCGGCGTCGGCCTCGGCGCCAACGTGCTGGTCGGCGGACTCGACAAGTCGATCGCGCTGCAGCCGCTGAGCATGGAAGGCAACACCGGTCTCAACGTCGCGGCCGGTATCGGCTCGATCAGCCTGAAATTCATGCCGACCGAGCGTCAGGCCGAGCACAGCTGAGCTCGACGTCCAAGCCACGCGCGAGCCCTCGTCTCACGACGGGGGCTCGTTGCGTTTTCAGACGACGCCAAGCTTCTTGCCGACCTTCTCGAAGGTGGCGAGCGCGAAATCGATCTGCTCGTCGGTGAGCGAAGCGCAGGCCTGGATGCGCAGCCGCGCCGTCCCTTCCGGCACCACCGGATAGCCGAAGCCGGTGATGAAGATGCCCTCGGCGAGCAGCGCCTTGCTCATGCGGATCGCGAACGCAGTATCGCCGACGATGATCGGCACGATGGCGGACTCGCCGTCGAGCGGCTTGAAGCCTTTCGCTTTCAACCCGTCGCGCAGCCTGGCCGTGATCGCGTGCAGGCGCGCGACACGCTCGGGCTCGCGCTCCAGGATCTCGACCGCCTTCATCGCGCTCGCGGCAATCGTCGCGGGCAGCGCGTTCGAGAACAGCTGCGGCCGCGAGACCTGGCTCAGGAAATCGACCAGCGTCTTCGAGCCCGCGACATAGCCGCCGGCCGCGCCGCCGAGCGCCTTGCCCAAGGTGCCGGTGACGATGTCGATCTTGCCCTCGACGCCGAAATGCTCGGCCGTGCCGCGACCATGCTTGCCCATCACGCCGGTGCCGTGCGAATCGTCGAGGATGATCGCCGCGCCGTGCTTCTGAGCCAGCGCGACGATGTCCGGCAAATTGGCGATGTCGCCTTCCATGCTGAACACGCCGTCGGTGACGATGAAGATGCGCCGCGCGCCTTTGACCGAATCCAGCTTGGCGTCGAGATCGGCCATGTCGGAATGCTTGTAGACGAGGCGCCGCGCCTTCGACATGCGGCAGCCGTCGATCAGCGAGGCATGGTTCAGCTCGTCGGAGACCAGCGCGTCCTGCTCGCCCGCGACCGCCGGCATCAATCCGGTGTTCGCCGCCCAGCAGGACACATAGGTGAGCGCCGCCTCGGTGCGCGACAGCCGCGCCAGCGCCTTCTCGATCTGGTCGTGGACCGAGAAAGTGCCGCAGATGAAGCGCACCGACGCCGTGCCGGCGCCGAACTCCTCGAGCGCCTTCTGCCCCGCGGCGATCAGCTCGGGATGATCGGCGAGGCCGAGATAGTTGTTCGACGACAGCACGAGCACCTGGCCCGATTTCTCGGCCATCGTCACTTCGGTATCCATCGGACCGGTGATGTGGCGGAAGGTCTTGAGCGTGCCGGCCTTCTCCATCGCCGAGAGGTCGGTGCGCAGGCTGTCGTCGAGGCTCACAGCTCGCTCCAGTCCAGGATCACCTTGCCGGAATTGCCCGAGCGCATCACCTCGAAGCCCTTCTGGAACTCCTTGTAGGAGAAGCGGTGCGTGATCACCGGCTGGATGTCCATGCCGCTCTGGATCATCGAGGTCAGCTTGTACCAGGTCTCGCCGAACATGCGGCCATAGATGCCGCGCAGGTTGAGGCCCTTGAACACGACCGCGTCCCAGTCGACTCCCGTCTCGCCGGACTGGATGCCGAGCATGGCGATCTTGCCGCCATGCGCCATGGTGTCGATCATCTGGCGAAGGCCCGCCGGATTGCCCGACATCTCGAGGCCGACGTCGAAGCCTTCCTGCATGCCGAGGCTCTTCATCACCTCGCGCAGATCCTGGCGCGCGACGTTGACGACCGCGGTCGCGCCCATCTTCTGCGCCAGCTCGAGGCGATAGTCGTTGACGTCGGTGACGACGACGTAGCGCGCGCCCGCCTTGATCGCCATCGGCACGGCGCTGACGCCGATCGGGCCCGCGCCGGTGATCAGCACGTCCTCGCCGACGAGATCGTAGGACAAAGCGGTATGCGCGGCGTTGCCCAGCGGATCGTAGATCGCATAGACCTCGAGCGGCACTTTCGCATCGCAATGCCAGATGTTCGGCGCCGGCACCGCGACCAGCTCGGCGAAGGCGCCATCGCGGTTGACGCCGACGCCCAAGGTGTTGGCGCAGAGATGGCGCCGCCCGGCCAGGCAGTTGCGGCAATGGCCGCAAACGATATGGCCTTCGGCGCTGACGAGGTCGCCGACCTTGTGGCCGTGGACGTTGGAGCCGACCGCGACGATGCGGCCGACGAATTCGTGGCCCGCGACGGTGCCGGGCCGAATCGTCTTCTGCGCCCAGGCGTCCCAATTGTAGATATGCACGTCGGTGCCGCAGATGCCGGTTTTCAGCACCTTGATGAGCACGTCGTCGATGCCATAGCTCGGCTCGGGCACGTCCTCGAGCCAGATGCCCTGCTCGGGCTTGGATTTGACCAGGGCTTTCATGGGGAGAGACCCTCCGGGGCGAGAGAGTGGATGGTGCCCAGGGGCGGAATCGAACCACCGACACGCGGATTTTCAATCCGCTGCTCTACCGACTGAGCTACCTGGGCGAAGCCGTCGAAATCCGGGACCGACCCGGAAGGACGGGCTTTTTAGTGGACGCGTTCCCGGCTTGCAAGCGTCCCCTAATCCGCGTCGTCCGGCGCGTCGGGCAGGCCTTCGTCCGCCTCGACCGCGGGAATCGCATAGCCACCGCCCAGCCAGCGGGCGAGGTCGAGGTCGGCGCAGCGCTTGGAGCAGAAAGGGCGGAAGGCCTGGACCTGCGCCTTGCCGCAGACCGCGCATCTGCGCTCAGGCGGTTGTGACATCGAAGCCCTCGCGGGCATAGCCGTCATTGGCCTCGAAGCGCACGCGCGGCGCGCCGCGGCGGGCGAGCGAGGCGCGGACCTCCTCGCCGTGATCCTCGAGCCAGCGCACCACTTCGGCCGAGGCGCGCGCGACGATCGGTTTGCCCGGCGCGGCCGCGGCCGTGCGCTCGACCCGGCGGATCACCTCGAGCGCCACGCTGTCGCGGGTGCGCTTGCGGCCCTGGCCCGAGCAGCTGCGGCAGCACTCGCTCATCAGCTTGACCAGCGGATCGCGCACGCGCTTGCGGGTGATCTCGACCAGGCCGAACTCCGACATCGGCGAGATCTGCGTCGGCGTGTGGTCGCGCGAAAGGCTGACGTTCAGCACCGCGAGCACCTTGGCGATGTTGTCCGGCTCGGCCAGATGGATGAAGTCGACGACGATCAGCCCGCCGATGCCGCGCAGGCGCACCTGGCGGCCGATCTCGTCGGCGGCTTCGAGGTTCACCTTGACGCTGGTCTCTTCCAACCCCGTCGAGGCGGTGAAGCTGCCCGAGTTCACGTCGACCGCCGTCAGCGCCTCGGTGGATTCGATGGTGATCCAGCCGCCCGAGGGCAGCGGCACGCGCGGGGACGTCAGCCGGTCGATCTCGTCTTCGAGGTCGTACATGTCGAAGAGCTGGCCGGGACCCGCGAACAGCGCGATGCGCTCCTCGGCTTCGGGCATGGCGCGTCTGCAATAGGCGCGCGCGGCTTCGTAGGACGGCGCGTCGTCGAGGATCACGCGCGCGGTGTCGGCGCGGACCATGTCGCGCAAAGTGCGCTCGACGGGATCGAGGTCGTGATAGAGCGTCGCCGGCGCGGTCGCCGCCTGGCGCTTGGCGAGCACCGGCCGCCAGGCCTCGGCGAGGCGCTCGGCGTCTTCCTTGAGGTCGGTCAGCGACGCGTCGGTCGCGGCGGTGCGCAGGATATAGCCAGCACCGGGCACGAGCCTGTCGCCGCCTTCGGCGATCATCGCTTCGCCCAGCGTCATCATGCGCGCGCGCTCGTCGTCGCCTTCGATGCGCCGCGACAGCGCGACGCCGGGCTGGTTGGGCACGAGCACCGCGAGACGGCCGGGAATGGTCACGTTCGCCGAGAGCCGCGCGCCCTTCTCGCCGATCGGATCCTTCACGACCTGAACGAGGATCTCCTCGCCTTCGTGCACGCAGTCGCCGATCTTGGGCGTGCGCTCCTCCTCGAAGCCCGGAAGGTCGGCGAGGCAGCGCGCCTCGCGCGCGCCGAGGAACCCCGCGCGGTCGAGGCCGACATCGACGAAGGCCGCCTGCATGCCCGGCAGCACGCGCTGCACGCGACCCAAGATGATGTTGCCGACGAGGCTGTGGCCGCTACGGCCTTCGGCCTTGTTGCGGCCCGTGCCTTCGTCGAGACCGACGGTGCGCTCCAGCGCGAGCTCCTGGAGCCTTCCGTCCTCGACAAGGGCGACGCGAATCTCACCAGCCCCTGCGTTGATCAGGACTTCCTTCGGCATCGGGTACTCGGACAATAGCAGCGGCCGAAGCCTAGCACGGATAACCACACCCGCGCAGCAGGAGAATGGCTTCGGTCAGCGGCAACCCGACCACATTCGAATAGGAACCGTTCAGTCCGCGTACGAATGTGTCCGCCCGTCCCTGGATCGCATAGCCGCCGGCCTTGCCGACGCCCTCCCTGCAATCGATATAGGCATCGATCTCTTTCGCATCCAGACGCCGGAACTGGACTCGCGTGAGCACGGTGCGCTGCCGCAAGCGCCCGTCGTAGAGCAAGGCAACCGAGGTGATCACCTGATGGCTGCGGCCGGAGAGCAGCGCGAGGCAGGCGCGCACCTCGTCGTCGCTCGCGGCTTTGGGAAGAATGCGCCGGCCGCAGGCAACGACCGTATCTGCCGCGAGCACCAGGCCGTCGCGCGCTACGGCGCGCGCCGGCGTATCGCCCGCAACCGCGCGCGCCTTGGCCTCGGCCAGCCGCTCGGCATGGCGGCGCGGCAGCTCGTCCTTCAGCGGGGTTTCGTCGATGGAAGCGGCGCGGATCTCGTCCGGCACGATGCCCGCCTGCGCGAGCAGAGCCTTGCGCCTGGGGCTTTCGCTCGCCAGCACAAGTTTCGGGCGCGCGGAGCTATTTGAAGCGATAGGTGATGCGTCCCTTGGTCAGGTCATAGGGCGTCATCTCGACCATCACCTTGTCGCCGGTCAGCACGCGGATGCGGTTCTTGCGCATCTTGCCCGCGGTATGGGCGATGATCTCGTGGCCGTTCTGCAGCATCACGCGGAAGGTCGCGTTGGGCAGAAGCTCGCTCACGGTGCCCTCGAATTCGAGCAGTTCTTCCTTGGCCATTCGTCCTCAGGATCGGGTTCGGGGCGGGAGAATGCACCGATACCGGCCAAAAGCAAGGGTTTGGGCAACTTCAGGTGTCCGAGGCCGGTCGCGCCTCGAACCGCGCGCCGATGCGCCGCACGAGCTCGTCGCGGACCGCGCGATAGGCCGAGAGCCGCTGGTCGCGCGAGCCCTCGACGATGGCCGGATCGTGCGTCGCCCAATACTCGATCCTGGCCGCGGAGGTCCGCGTCAGCTCGACCGCCTTGTGCTGCGCCTCGGGCGAGAGCGTGACCACGAGGTCGAACGAGGTGTCCTCGAACTCGTCGAAGCTCTTCGGCTTGTGCTTGGCGATGTCGATGCCGATCTCGTCCATCGCCTCGACGGCAAGGAGGTCGAGCGCGCCGCGGCGCACGCCGACCGAATCCACATAGACGAAGCGGCCGAAGAGATGGCGCATGATCGCCGCCGCCATCGGGCTGCGGATCGAGTTCATGGTGCAGGCGAAGAGCACAGCGCCGGGCAGCTCCTCGCCGTTGGGCCCGCGCATCGCCCGTCAGCCCTTGAGCTGCAGCACGCAGATCAGGGTGAAGAGCCGCCGCGCGGTGTCGAAGTCGACCTCGATCTTGCCCTTGAGCCGGTCCTTCAGCAACGTCGAGCCTTCGTTGTGCGAGCCGCGGCGCGCCATGTCCAGCGCCTCGATCTGCGACGGCGGCGCGGTGCGGATGGCCTTGAAGTAGCTGTCGCAGATCAGGAAGTAGTCCTTGATCACGGTGCGGAACGGCGTCAGCGACAGCATCACCTTGCGGTGCTCGCTGTCGTCCTCGAGGCGGATGTCGAAGACGAGCCGGTTCTCTTCCAAGGCCAGCACCAGCTTGTACGGCCCGCCGTCGGAACCGGCCGGCGTGAAGCTGTTTTCCTCCAAGAGGTCGTAGATCGCGATCTCGCGCTCCTGCTCGATCTGGCGCGTGCGGCGCACCACGCTGCGCTCGTCGAGCGCGACCGCGACCAGCCGGAACGCGTTCTCATTGGCCATGGTCGAGACGGACCTGGATGGAGCGCGCATGGGCGCCGAGCCCTTCGGCTTCGGCAAGCGCGACCGCGGGCGGGCCCAGCGCGGCCAGCGCCTCGGGCGTGCACGACAGCAACGTGGTGCGCTTGAGGAAGTCGAACACCGACAGTCCCGACGAGAACCGCGCGGTGCGCGAGGTTGGCAGCACGTGGTTCGGACCCGCGATGTAGTCGCCCATCGCTTCCGGCGTGTGACGGCCGAGGAAGATCGCACCGGCATGGCGC
Source organism: Rhizomicrobium sp. (assembly GCA_035549495.1). GTDB lineage: Bacteria > Pseudomonadota > Alphaproteobacteria > Micropepsales > Micropepsaceae > Rhizomicrobium. The sequence goes on from DASZQV010000028.1 coordinate 144,202, forward strand.
ACCTGGCCGAGCAGGCGCTCGGGATCGCCGGTTGCGATCTCCAGATGCTCCGGCGCGATGCGGTCGACCAGCGCAGCCGCGTCGTCGAGGTTTGCCACCACGATGATGGCGCCGTTGTCGTGCCAGCTCCCGGACGCGATCTCGCGGCGCGGCAAGGTCTCGAGCGCGCGCGCGACCGCGGCTTCGACCTTGTCCGCGAACGCCGCGTCGTCGGTGATCAGGAGGCTCTGCGACGAGGCGTCGTGCTCGGCTTGGCTGAGCAGATCGGCGGCGATCCAGTCGGGATCGCTCGCGCCGTCGCTCACGACCAATATCTCCGACGGACCGGCAATGGAGTCGATGCCGACCTGGCCGAAGACCTCGCGCTTGGCCGCGGCGACATAGGCGTTTCCGGGACCGACGATCTTGTCGACGGCAGCGATGCTCTCGGTGCCATAGGCGAGCGCTGCGATCGCCTGTGCGCCGCCAACACGGTGGATCTCCGCGACGCCCGCGCGCCTGGCCGCGGCGAGCACGAGCGGGTTCGCGCCCGGCGTGACCATGGCGATGCGGCGAACGCCCGCGACGCGCGCCGGGATCGCGTTCATCAGCACCGAGCTCGGATAGCTCGCGGTTCCGCCTGGAACATAGAGTCCCACGCTGTCCAGCGCCGTCCAGCGCCAGCCGAGCGTCGCGCCGAGTTCGTCGGTGTAGCGCTCGTCCTTCGGCAATTGGCGGCGATGATAGTCCTCGATGCGCGCCGCCGCGATGTCGATGGCGGCCAGGGCTTCCGGCGACGGCGCGGGTTGCGGCTGATCCGGCTTGTCGAAGCGCTTGGTATACTCCGCGACCGCCGCGTCGCCGCGCGCGCGGACATCGGCGACGATCGCTTTCACCGCCGCCGCGACGTCGTCCTCGCCGTCGCGCTTCAGCAGCGCGTCGAGCTGCGCCGCAAAGCCCGGTGCGCGCGCATCGAGGCGGCGCACCATGTCAGGCCTCTTCGTGATCGGGACGGCCGCGCGCGGCCCAAGCGTTGCCGACGTCGGTCAGGCCTGCATCCAGGCACTCGACCTCGAGCTTCAGCGCGCCGCCGCCGGCGAAGACGAGCTCGACCGTTCCCGACGGATCGTCGCCGCCTTTGGCCTCGAACTTGATCGCGAGCAGCGACACGACCGCATCCGGCGCGCCACGCTTCAGGCCTTTCGACTTCACCGACAGCACGTCGTCGAAATGCAGGAGCGAGCGCACGCGCAAATTCGCGCCGCGACGCTTGTCTTCCCATTTGAAGCGGTTGAGCAGCGCCGCGAAGCGCCGCTTCTTCGGCAGATAGACGAGCTCCTTCAGCGGCGCGACCGCGTCCTGCAGCCGCGCGGAGATGATCTCGAGGTCTTCGGCGTCTTCGGCCGCCAAGGTGACGTCCGTCATGCCGAAAGCCGCTCGATCTCGGCGCCGACGCCGGACAGCTTCTCTTCCAGCCGCTCGAAGCCGCGGTCGAGGTGATAGACGCGGTTGACGATGGTGTCGCCTTCCGCCGCGAGTCCCGCAAGCACCAGGCTCGACGACGCGCGCAGGTCGGTCGCCATCACCGGCGCGCCTTTCAGCCGCTCGACGCCGGTCACGATGGCCGTGTCGCCTTCGACCTTGATGTCGGCGCCCATGCGGGTCAGCTCGGGCACATGCATGAAGCGGTTCTCGAAAATCTTCTCCTTGATGTGCGAGACGCCGTTCGCCGTCGCCATCAGCGCCATGAACTGCGCTTGCAGATCGGTCGGGAAGCCCGGGAACGGCGCGGTCTCGACGTCGACCGACACCGGTCGCACGCCGTTGCGATGGACGGAGAGGCCCCGATTGGTCTCGGCGATCTCGGTGCCGACGGCCTGCAGAAGCGGGATGACCGACGCGATCAGCTCCGCGCGCGTGCCGGTGAGCTCGACCGCGCCGCCGGCGACCGCGACCGCCATCGCATAGGTGCCGGTCTCGATGCGGTCGGGGAGCACGGGATGCTCGGCCGCGTTCAGCGACGACACGCCCTGCACCACGATGCGCGACGTGCCCAGCCCCGCGACCTTCGCGCCCATCGCGATCAGGCAGCGGCCGAGATCGTCGATCTCCGGCTCGCGCGCCGCGTTCTCGATCACGGTCTCGCCGGAGGCCAGCGCCGCGGCCATCAAGGTGTTCTCGGTCGCGCCGACCGACACGAAGGGGAACTCGATGCGCGCGCCTTTGAGGCCGCTCTCGGCGGTGACGATCACATAGCCCTCTTCGAGCTGGACCGTGGCGCCGAGCGCCTCCATGGCCTTGAGGTGCAGGTCCACCGGGCGGGCGCCGATGGCGCAGCCCCCGGGGAGCGACACCTTGGCCCTTCCGGCGCGGGCGACCAGCGGGCCGAGCACCAGGAAGCTCGCCCGCATCTTGCGGACGATGTCGTAATCGGCGGTGGTGCTCGTCAGCCGCCCCGCGTCGAGGACGTAGCGCCCGCCCTCGCCCAGCGCCCGGCCCGGCTGCCACGCCGCCTCGACGCCCAGCATGCCGAGCAGGTCGGCCATCGAGACCACGTCGGCCAGCTTGGGCACATTGGTGAGCGTGAGCGGCGCCTCGCTCAAGAGGCACGCCGCCATCAGCGGCAGAGCCGCGTTCTTGGCGCCACTGATGGGGATTTCGCCCGTGAGGCGCGCGCCGCCTCGTATCCTGATCCGATCCATGCGCCGGTTGTAGCGCGCCATTGCGGCCGAAAACAGCCGCTCTAACGCTTCGGCGGCGCTTTCTCGGGGCTTGGTTGCTCGACGGTCTGCGCGCGCTTGTCGGCGAGGCTGCGGTCGCGGGCTTTGCGGCGCTTCAGGTTCTCGCGCAGCGCCTTGGCCAGCCGGGCCTCGCGCTCCGAAGATTTCGCCGTCATGGGAACTCCTGGTGCCGGAGGAGAGAATTGAACTCTCGACCTACCCCTTACCAAGGGGTTGCGCTACCACTACGCTACTCCGGCATTCCAGGCGGGCCGGTCCTATAACCCAGAGTTCCGGCCAGGCAAAGGGGTTTCCTTATGGCGCCCTATTCCGCCGCCTTGGCCGTTTCCCGTCCCCGCGCGATGCGCTCGACCGCCATGCGGTCCGCGACCACGTTGGTCGGCTGGTGCTCGTTGTCGGCGCGGCGGAAGATCAAGGAGAGCGTGTCGGCGATGGCGAGCACCCGACGCTCGATCTCGGCGTCGTCCCAATCGTAGATCTGGCCGGCGACGCGGATGATGCCGCCGCCGTTGATCACATAGTCGGGCGCGTAGAGGATGCCGCGCTCCATCAGGACCTTGCCGTGCGGGTCGCGGGCGAGCTGGTTGTTGGCGCCGCCGGCGACGACCTTGGCCTTGATCTCCATCGCGGTGCGGTCGTTCACGATCGCGCCGAGCGCGTTGGGCGAGAACACGTCGCAATCGGCGGTCACGATACCCTCGGGCGACGCCTCGCGCGCGCCGAACGCCTCGACCGCGCGGCGCACCGCGTCCCCGCTGACGTCGGCGACGACGAGCTTGGCGCCTTCCGCGTGCAGGCGGCGCGCGACGTCCATGCCGACCTTGCCGAGGCCCTGGATCGCGACGGCGAGCCCCTTGGTCGTGTCGGTGCCGAGGCGATGCTTCACCGCGGCCTTCAGACCCGTGAACACGCCGAGCGCGGTCAAGGGCCCGCTGTCGCCGCCCTTCTTGCCCGGCTGGTCGAAGCCCGCGACGTATTTGGTATGGCGCGCGATGGCGGGCATGTCCTTCGGGCCGACGCCGACATCCATGGCGGTGATGTAGCGGCCCCCGAGCGCGTTGACGGCTTCGGCGTAAGCGCTCAGCCGCGCCTCGGACTTGTCCTTGGCCGGATCGCCCAGGATCACCGCCTTGCCGCCGCCCAGCGGCAGGTCGGCGATGGCGTTCTTGTAGCTCATGCCGCGCGCCAGCCTGAGCACGTCGGTCAGCGCGTCGTCGGCGCTCGCGTAAGGATACATGCGCGTGCCGCCGCAAGCCGGCCCCATCGCCGTCGAATGGACCGCGATGATCGCCTTGAGCCCCGTCGCGCGATCGTCGAAGAACGCGACTTGCTCGTGGTGGTCGAAATCGGGGGAGTCGAAGACGTTCATGGCTTGCTCGCTCGCTGTGAGTCCGAAAGCGCGGACGATACTCCGCCCGCTCGGCAATTGCTTTGCCATTTCGGGCCGAGGCGGCAATGGAAGCTGCGCTGTCCGGCGCGACACGGCAAGATTCCTGTCAGCCGCCGACCGCTTTCAACACCTCGCTCTCGGTTAATATCTGCGGCAGGACCTTCGCGTCGGCGGCGTCGGGCGCATAATAGAGATAGAGCGGGACGCCGTCGCGGTGATGGGCTTCCAGCAGCTTGGTGATCTCGCCGTCGCGGCGCGTCCAGTCGGCGATCAGGCAGGCGACCTTGTGCTTGGCGAAGGCTTGCGCGACGGCGCCGCTCGAGAACGCGACGCGCTCGTTCACCAGGCAGGTGATGCACCATGCGGCGGTGGCGTTGACGAACACCGCGCGGTGCTCGGCCCGCAACCGGGCGAGGCGCGCGGCCGAGTAAGGCTCGTGCGGGATGGCGCCGGTCTCGACCCTGGCGAGCGCGGGCGCGGGCGTGCCGTAAAGCAGCGTGGCGAGAAACGCGAGCGAGGCGATGAACGCGATCAGGCTGGCGAGCGCGCCGAAGCCGCGGCCGCGCGTCCTTGCGCTGCGGGTCGCGGTCCAGATCCACACGGCGAGCGCGAACGCAACCATCGACGCCAGCACGGCGACCACGGCGTTCGGCCCGCTCTCGTTGGCGAGCACCCACACCAGCCACACGCTCGCGCCATACATCGGAAACGCCAGGAACTGCTTGAGCGTCAGCATCCACGCGCCGGGCTTGGGGATCAGCGACAGGAGCCGCGGCGAGACGCCGATCAGCACGAAGGGCGCCGCGAAGCCCATGCCGAGCGCCACGAACACCGCGAGCGCGGTCGCGGTCGGCTGCGTCAGCGCATAGCCGAGCGCGGCCGCCATGAACGGCGCGGTGCAAGGGGCCGCGACGGCGACCGCGAGCACGCCGGTGAAGAAGGCGCCGACAGCACCGCCGCGCCGCGTCAGCGCGTCGCCGCCGCCGAAGCCCGGCAGCTCGAACACGCCCGACAGATTGAGCCCGACGGCGAAGATCAGGAGCGCGAACAGGCCCACCGCGACCGGCTCCTGCAGCTGGAAGCCCCAGCCGATCGCGGCGCCGCCGGCCCGCAACGCGACCAGCGCCGCGCCGAGCGCCGCGAAGCTGAGGATCGCGCCCAACCCGTAGGCGAGGCCTTCGCGCGCGGCATGGCCTTGCGCCAGCGACAGCGCCTTCATCGCCAGGATCGGCAGCACGCAGGGCATCAGGTTCAGGATCAGCCCGCCGAGGAACGCGAACAGCAGCGCAAGCCGGAAGCTCACTTCGCCCGCGCTGCCATTGCCGTCGCCGCCGAAATCGGCATTCGGCACCGCGCCCGGCATTGCTGCGACCTGCAGCGCCTGCGTCGAGCCGTCGGAAGACGTCAGCACCAGCACGCCGTCCAGCGCTGTCCCTTTCGGCGCCGCTTTGCCGGGCGCGAGCCTGAGCACCAGGCCGTTCTCGGCAAAGCCGAGCCGTTGTGGCGCGATGCCCTTGATCGCGTTCGGCGTCAGCGGGAAGAACTCGGCCTTCGCGGGATGCGCGCTCGCGAGCGGCGCCGACTCCACGAACAGTTCGAGCGATTGCCCGAGGGCATAGCGCATCGGCCAAGGCGACGTGACGGGCAGCTTCGCGCGCGCCGCCGCGAACGCCGGATCGGCCGGCAGCACGGCGTCGCCGACATTCATGGGCAGCGTGAGGTCCGCCTCTTCCGGCACGCAGACCTCGGCACAGACGAGCCAGCTCGCATGCGCGCTCAACGTCGCGGTTCCGGATGCATCCGTCGGCGCGGTGATGTCCACGAGCAGCCACGGCTTGCCTTCGTAACCGTAATCCATCAGCGGACCGACGGCTTCGGCTTGCGGCGCGGGCCACTGGATCGCACCCGCCTTCCAGCCCGCGGGCAAGCGCCACCGGATCTCGGTCGCGGCGCCCGCGTCGCCCGGATTGATCCAATAGGTGTGCCAGCCCGGCCGCGTCGCGAGCTCGAGCGCGACGCTCGCCGTTCCACCCGGCGCGACCGCATCGCGCTCCGCGACCAGGCGCGCACGCACCTTCGGCGCGTTGTCGACCTGCGCCGAAGCGGGCGCGACCAGGGCAAGGAGGAAGGCGAGCACGAAGCGGGTCATCTCTTGGCTATAGCTCCCGAACCGTTCAGAGTGAAGCCATGCGGGCGAAGCTGGAAGAGGATGCCGACGACGAGGTCTTGAAAGGCGTGATGGCGGGCATGCGCGCCTTCAACGCCGCCGCGGTTCCGGGCCTTCAGTCGCACAAGATCGCGGCGGCGATCCGCGACGCGGACGGCGCGCTGCATGGCGGCGTGATCGGCCGCCTCGCCGGCGACAGCGTCTATATGGAAGTGGTGTGGAACGACGACGCGGTCCGCGGCACCGGTCTCGGCCGCCAGACGATGCGCCTGGTCGAGGACCGCGCCCGCGCGCTGGGCGCGCGCGAAGCCTGGCTCTATACGATGAGCTTCCAGGCCAAGCCGTTCTACGAGAAGCTCGGTTATCGCCAGTTCGCCGAGCTCTCCTGGCTCGGCGGCAAGCATGCGCGGCACTTCATGCGCAAGGATCTCTAGATGGTCACGATCGCGCGCGACGACGATCCCGCCGCCGCCAAGCTGGTCTCGGACGGGCTCGAGACCTTCAACCGCGAGGTCGGGCGCCATCCGAACCCGCTGCCGCTGAACGTCGTGCTGCGCGACGACGACGGGAAGGTGCGCGGCGGCGTGCTCGCCTGGTTCGCGCACGACTCGGTCTATGTCGACACGGTGTGGCTCGACGAGGCCTTGCGTGGGCGCGATCACGGCAGCGCGATGCTCGCGATGGTCGAGGACGAAGCGCGCGCGCGCGGCGCCGAACAGGTCTGGCTCTACACCGTCAGCTGGCAAGCGCCCGAATTCTACGAAAAGCGCGGCTATCGCGTGTTCGGCGAGCTGCCCTATCGCCTGCGCGACGGGCACAAGCGCCTGTTCTTCTGGAAGACGCTGTGAGGATCACAGGCGGCACGATGCGCGGCCGCGCGCTGGCGGCGCCCAAGGATGCGCGGGTGCGGCCGACCTCGGACAAGGCGCGCCAGGCGATCTTCAACATCCTCCTGCACAACGATTTCGGCATCGGCTTTTCGCTTCAAGGCGCGCAGGTCGCCGATCTCTTCGCGGGGACCGGCGCGCTGGGGATAGAGGCGCTGTCGCATGGCGCGGCGTTCGCGCTGTTCGTCGACGACCATGCCGAGAGCCGCGCGCTGATCCGCAGCAATGTCGAGGCGCTGGGCCTGACGGGCGCGACCAAGATCTGGCGCCGCGACGCGACCGATCTGGGGCCTTTCGCGGCGGGCAGCGGCGGGCCGTTTCGCCTGGTTTTCCTCGACCCGCCTTACCGCAAGGGCCTGATCGCGCCGGCGCTGAAGGCGCTTGCGCAAGGCTGGCTGGGCGCGAGCGCGCTCGTCGTCGCGGAGACGGCGCAGGACGAAGACGTTCCGCCTACGGAGGGTTTCGCGAAGCTCGACGAGCGCGTCTATGGCGACACGCAAGTGAGCTTTCTCGTGCCGCTCTAGGAAGCGCGCGAAATCGAGCGGCGGCGCAAGGCCGGCCGCCCGCGCGGCCGAGATCGCGTCCATCCAGGCGCACAGGGCGCGCGAGCGCTCGCGGTAGGCGCGCAGCTGGGCGCGAAAGGCGCGCATCGCGCGCGTGTGGCGGCCATGCTTGAGCGCGTTGCGGTTGCCGGCCGGCGCGCCCATCTAGGTGTCCGCCCCGTCATCGTCGTCGACCTCGAGGTCGGCGTAATCTTCGTCGATTCCCCAATCGTCGATGCCGGGGCGCGGACTGTAATTGGGCATGTTCGCGGCGAAGCCATAGAACAGGTCGCGGTCGTATTTCTTCTGGTTGGCTACGGCGAGCCGGTGCAGCCGCCGCCGGAGCTCTCTTCGCGGGTCCCCCCCGGGGGCGGTGAAATTTCGCGAATTCAATTCCGGCGCGGGTGCTTGGGAAACCTCGGAAATCGAGCGGTGCCGGGTCTCGATCCCGGCGACGCGGGCGAAGCTGTTGGCGATCTGCGCGTTGGCCCTGAGCAGGCCGGCGGCCGCCTTGATGGCACCGATCCGGTCGCCCTCCGGCGCCAAAGCCAGATCCTCGCACAGAAGCATCATCCGCCGGGTGAAATCGATATGGGTGCGCAATTCCTCGGCCACCTCGCGGTTGGCGGGGTCTTCCGGCGCAAGGACCGCGGCAGGCGGCATCGGGTTGTTTTTCCGCGTCATCACAACCATGTCGTGAGGCGGGAAGTCCGTTTCAAGACTTGGCAGGGAATATCTTCCTGACGGCAGCGTCAGCTTCGGTAGTACCGCCTGAGCTGCACCAGCGCCCCGGCCGCGCCGACCAGCCCGAGCAGCACCCCGTAAGCCAGCGGCTGGCCGATATGGACGAGCAGCGCCGCGGCCAGAAGCCCGCTCGCGCCGCCGATATCCCAGCCGCCTTCGGAGGCGACGTGGAAGCGCAGGGTGCAGGGCGCGCGCTGGGCCTGGTTGTAGACCGCCGTCATCAGCACCGGGATATAGAGGCAGGCCGCGAGCGAGCCGGCCGCCGCGGCTGCGACCGCGAGCACCGGATATCCCGGCACGAACGCGCGCAGCGCCACGACCGCGGCGATCGCGCCGCAGCCGATCCACGCCGCGCGTCCGCCATGGCCGGCATCGATATGGCGTCCGAGCAGCAGCCCGCCGATGGCGCCGGCAAGAGCCGCGAGCGCGAGCGCGAAGCCGAACGCGACGAAATCGGCGCCGAGCGTCAGGAACAGCACCAGCTGCCACACGAAATAGAACCCGGTCGCGATCCAGCCGTCCGCCGCGAGGAGCTTCACGCCGGGAAGCGCCGCGCGCAACGCGCCGGGCGCCTGGCGCGCCACTTTCACGTCCGGCGTGAACAGCAGCGGCACCGCGGACAGCACCAGCACCACCGCCGTGGCGCCGAACGCCGCGCGCGGACCGAACGCGACGAGCGCGAAGCTGGTCGCGACCGGACTGACGATGCCGACGCCGGCGGCGATGGCTTCGCGCATGCCGGTCTGGTGGCCGCGATGCTCGGCGTCGCCCAGCGCCGCGAAGTAAGCATGATAGGACGACCAGTAGATCGTCTCGCCCAGCGCGCTAACCGCGCAGAGCGCGAACAGCGCGGGACCCACGCCGCCCACTTCGGCGAGGAGGGGATATTGCAGCGCGTTGAGCACGGTCCCCGACAGAACCAGCGCGCGCATGCCGAAGCGCACGCCGAGCGGGATGACGACGGGCCGAAGCACGAAGCGTCCGGCGAGGATCGCGGCGAGCGACAGCAGCACGCTCTCGACCGGCACGCCGGCCTTCAGCAGATAGACCGAGAAGAACGCGGCGCCGCCCGACAGCGCCACGGCATGCATGCCGTAATGCAGGTTGAGCAGATTCACCGTCCGGTTGCGGAAGTAAGCCATGCGGTCGCGCGCGCCCCGCCGTCTACCTAGCCCGCCGATTGCGACGCCGCAACGCGTTGTCCCGCGCCTCGCGCGATGGTTTAGTCCCCGCCGCCGGGGAGTGCCTGCGTATGCGTAAAATCCTGTTGCTTGCGGCGCTGGCGTTCGCGTCGGCCGCGCATGCCGAGACGACCAATCCGAGATCGATCGGCCGGGCCCATATCTGCGGCAGATACCTCGCCATGGCCGGCCCGCTCATCGACGGCGAACGCTCCACCATCCTCGCCTTTGACGTCGGCACCGACGGCAAGGTGAAGAACCTCACAGTGTCGAAAGCGAGCGGCGTCCATCAGCTCGACCGCTTCGCGATCAGCTGCGCGTCCGAATGGCTCTATGCGCCCGCGACCAAGGACGGCGTTCCGATCGAGGTGCCGTGGACGGCGTCGGTGTCATGGTTCGAGGGCTCGCATCCGCCCAGTACCGGTCCCGTGCCGTCCGGCACGCATGACTGCACCAACTACACGCCGCGCGCGGTGTGGGACGGCGCGCAAGGCAAGACGACGCTGAGCTTCCGCATCGCCGCCGACGGCGCGGTCAACTCGCCCGCGGTCGCGGAGTCTTCCGGCAATGCCGAGCTCGACGCGGCCTCCCTCGCCTGCGTCGCGAGCTGGCACTATTTCCCCGCCAAGCGCGGCGGCGTCGCGACCGAGATCGATTGGCGCGCCGCGGTCGAATGGAAGACCAACGACGTCCCGCTGGCGCCTGCGCCGCCTTGCGAGCGCTATGCCGCGGCCACGCCCGAGATGCTGAAAGCCATCGGTGGGGTGACCACGCTGCTCTATCGCGTCAAGCCCGACGGCAGCGTCAGCGAGGTGTCGGTGCTGCGCTCGAGCGGCAACGACGCGCTCGACCGGGCGGCGACGCGCTGCATGACCGAGGCGCATCCCATCGACGCGGCGCAACTGCCGGCGGCAGGCGCGCTGCGCGCCTCCGCCATCGACTGGCACGCGCGCTGAAGGAGCACGACGAATGCGCAAGATCCTGTTCGTCCTGGCGCTCGCGCTTCCAAGCGCCGCGCAGGCCGCCGCCGTGCCCGCCACCGATCCCAAGCCCGCCGGCGCGCCCCATTCCTGCGCGCAATACTATCCCGAGGACCTGGCCGAGGCGCATGTGGAAGGCACGACCACGCTCTCCTATCGCGTGCTCGTCACCGGCAAGCCGTGGAACATCACGGTCGCGAAGTCGAGCGGCAATGCCGGGCTCGACGCCGCGGCGGTGCAATGCGTCGCGACCTGGCTCTACGAGCCTGCCACCCGCGACGGCAAGCCGTTCGACACGCCGTGGCAATCGAACGTGCAGTGGAAAGTCGAAGGCGTCGCCCTGGCCGCGCCCAAGCCCGCGGACGCGCATGTCTGCGACAACTATCCTCACGCCGCGGTGTGGAACGGCTCGGAAGGCAAGGCGATCGTGAGCTTCCGCGTCGCGACCGACGGCACGGTCAAGTCGCCCAGGATCGTGCGGTCGACCGGCGACGCCGAGCTCGACGCCGCGGGGCTCGCCTGCGTCGCGGGCTGGCACTACGTGCCCGCGACGAACGAAGGCACGCCGGTCGAGGTCGAGTGGCGCGCGCAGGTCGCCTGGCGGATGCACGACACCGGCGAGCCCGACGCGCCGTGCAGCCGCTACGCCACCGTGACCGCCGACGTGCTCAAGGACATCTCCGGCAGGACCAAAGTGACGTTCCGCGTCATGCCCGACGGCTCGGTGCAGGAGCCTTCGATCTCGCGCTCCAGCGGCAGCGACGCGCTCGACCAGGCGGCGCTGCGCTGCGTCGGCAACATGCATATGAACGTGCGCAAGGCGAAGCTGCCGCCGGCCGGCATCTTCGAGAACTTCACCATCGACTGGCACGTCGATCTGCCTAAAGGCTGAGGCCTTCTCAGTTCGGCTTGAACTGCTTCGGGATCGCCGCGACCTCGTCGGGCGTCAGCTCGGTCTGCTGCTTGACGATGCAATGCATCGGGATGCTGCCCGGCGTGCCGGTCGACACCGCGAGGTCCCAGTCGATGCCCGAGCACATCAGGTCGGGGCCGCGCGTCTCAGTGATCAGATGCGCGCCGGGAAAAGTGAGCTGCGAGCAGGACGCGCCGAGATCGAGGCGGAAATAGCGCGTCTGCGCGACGCGGATATAGATCGTCTTGGCGTCGGGCGCGCGCCAGCCATGGAACTCGCGGATCGAGAAGCAGCTTCCGCCAGCGAGCGCGGGCGCGGTCATCAGAAGCGAAGCGACGAGAATGGCGCGCAGCATGTCGTGTCCTCCTGAAAGCGTGCGATCATAGCGCGAAGCCGCGCGCATTGATACTTGCGTCGCAGTCGCGCGATTGCCGCGCCCGCTGCGCCGCACAAAGCCTGCGCGCGAAATGTTCGATTGCGACAATTCATTTCCGTCGCGTGGAATATACGCTGTAACCTAAAGGCGATTTCATCCGGGGGGATTTGTCATGCGGATTTCCAGAGCCGTGCCCGCGCTCGCGGCCACGCCCATTGGGTGCTGGTCGCGAGCAACCACGGCCCCAATTCCGGCGACGTCGAGCGCACGGCCGAATCCTCCGTCACCGGCTCGCGCGCGACGCGGCGCAGCGAAAGCTACAAGCAGGAGGTCAAGCTCGCCTATGAGCGCGAGCAGTTCCTGGGCGGCAAGGGCACGGTCGAGGTGACGGTAGGCTTCGAGCAGTCGAACGAGCTGGCCGAGACGCTCGAGCGCACGCAAAGCTCGTCGATCAGCACGAGCTGCAAGGCGGGACCCGGCATCACCGAGCTGTTCCAGTGGAAGGTCGACGTGTCCGAGCTCTGCTATGTGAAGGACGGCGGCTGCCAGACCTCGATCGGCACCTTGCACACGCTCTGCACCTCGGCCCGCCCGCAGGACAAATTCCCGATCTGCCCGCCGACCCATTGCGCCGACGACTATTGCACCGTGTGCAAATAGCGCTCAGACGAGTTCGTCGAGGCCGACGCTCAGCGCCGCCGCAAGCTTCCTCAGCGCCGCGGCGCTGCCGGGCTTGGCGCGGCTCTCGATCTCGGACAGATACGACGCCGAGATGCCAGCTCGTCGCGCCAGCGCGTTGAGCCCCATCGTCCGATGCTCGCGCCACACGCGCACCGGGCTCTCCCCTTTGCGGATGCGGCGGTAGAGCACCGCCGGCAAGGCATCGTCTTCACCGCCCGCCAGCGAGCGGCGCAACGCGGCACGGTCCGCGGCGTCGTCGAGCTGCTCGACAACGCGCTCCCAGTCCGCCCGCGACAGCGTGACGGTGTCGCTCGTCATCGCGATCGGCTTCGGCATCTTGTTCATCGATATACGCTTCCTCTCGCATCGACGAGGACCACGCGAAGCTCGCCGGCGGCGCGGTCGATCCTGTACACGGCGCGCCAATCGCCCTGACGCAGCCGGAAACAATCTCGCATCCCTTGCATCGCGGTCACATTCGAATGTCTTGCGAATGGATCCGCGGCAATGATCTCGAGGCGCCGCAGCATTGCGTCCGCCGCCTTGGCCGGCATCCGATCCAGCCCCTTGCGCGCTGCTTTTTCAAGCAGGAGCTTCATGGCGGAAGGCTATTCGCTATCAGCGAACAAGTCAACGTCTTGGCCCGCCGCCCTGTGCAGCAACCTCGCCTCCGTCTATAACGCGGGCAAATGAAAGGGAAGCAATGCTGCGATATCCGTTGTTGCTGCACGCCGCGCTCGCATTGCTTCCACCGCGGCCGCGAAGCACGCCTCAAAGCCCGCGGTCGGGACCGCGCCGGTACCGCTGGAGGCGCAGCACGCCTGTCATCGCGAGCTCAAGCGCTAACGCCGCCCGAACAGGCGCTCGATGTCGGCGAGCTTGAGCTCGACATAGGTCGGGCGGCCGTGGTTGCACTGGCCGGAATGGGGCGTCGCTTCCATCTCGCGCAGCAGCGCGTTCATCTCTTCCGCGTTGAGACGGCGGCCGGCGCGCACCGAGGTGTGACACGCGAGCGTGCCCGCGACCTCTTCCAGCCGTTCCTTCAGCGACAGCGCGGAGCCGCTCTCGGCGATGTCGTCGGCGAGGTCGCGCATCAATCCTTTGAGGTCGAGCCCGCCCAGCACCGCGGGCACCTCGCGCACGACGAGCGCGTCGGGGCCGAACGGCTCGACCACCAGCCCGAGCTCGGCGAGCTCGCCTGCGCGCGCGGCGACGCGCTCGACCTCGGCCGGATCCAGGTCGACGACCTCGGGGATCAACAGCGGCTGGCGCGCGACGCCGCCCTCTTCCATCGCGCGCTTCATGCGCTCATAGACCAGGCGCTCATGCGCGGCATGCTGGTCGACGATGACGATGCCGTCGGCGGTCTGCGCGACGATATAGGTCTCGTGCAGCTGGGCGCGCGCGGCGCCGAGCGGTGAGTCGGGCGCCTGTGCCGGCGGCTCTTCCACGCGCGCATGGAATTGCTGCGCGGCTTCGAACATGCCTTGTGACGGCGGCTGCGGTGGGCGCCAGACGTAAGCGTCGGGCGGAAGGCCCGCGAACGTCTCGGGGCGCAGGGCCGCGAGCGCGTCGCCGGCCACGGTGGTCGAAGCGCGGTGGCCGCTCTCGGCAAGCGCGCGCCTCAAGGCGGAGACGATCAGTCCACGGACCAACCCCGCGTCGCGGAAGCGCACCTCGGTCTTGGCGGGATGGACGTTGACGTCGACGAAGGCCGGATCGCAATCCAGGAACAGCGCCAGCGCCGGGTGCCGGTCGCGCGCGAGGAAGTCCGCATAGGCGCCGCGCACCGCGCCGATCAAGAGCTTGTCGCGCACCGGCCGCCCGTTGACGAACAGGAATTGCATCGCCGAGTTGGCGCGGTTGTAGGTCGGCAGCCCCGCGAAGCCCGCGAGCGTTAGGCCCTCGCGCGCGACCGACACCGGCACGGCATTGTCGCCGAAATCGCGGCCCATGATCTTCGCCAAACGGTTCAGCCTGTCCAAAACCGCCGGCAGATCGAGCGCGCGCCGCCCGTCGAGCGTCAACGAGAACGCGACATCGGGCCGCGCCATCGCCAGCCGCTTGACGACGTCGAGCGTGGCGAGGTCCTCGGAGCGCGACGACTTCAGGAATTTGAGCCGCGCCGGCGTCGCGTAGAACAGCTCGCGCACCTCGACGCGGGTGCCGTGCTGGCCGCGCGCGCGGAAGCCCGCCGGCGACGGGCCGTCGACGCGCCCGCCATCGACGCGGATCTCGTGCGCCTCGCCGGTCGCGGTGCGGCTGGCGATGCTCAAGCGCGCCACCGCGCCGATCGACGGCAGCGCCTCGCCGCGGAAGCCCATCGTCTCGATATACGAAAGGTCGTCGCCGTCGAGCTTGGACGTCGCATGGCGCTCGACCGCGAGCGCGAGGTCGTCGGCCTCCATGCCGATGCCGTCATCCTCGACCAGGATGAGATCGGCGCCGCCCGCCGACACGGCCACGTCGATACGCAGGGCGCCGGCGTCGAGCGCGTTCTCGATCAATTCCTTGACCGCGCTCGCCGGCCGCTCGACCACCTCGCCCGCGGCGATGCGGTTGATCGTGCCTTCGTCGAGCCTGCGAATCCTCATGGGCTGGAATTTAGCCCGCGAGGTATTCCCGCGCGAGGACCTTGCCCTCTTCGACGCCGGGCTGGTCGAACGGGTCGACGCCCATCAGCCGTCCCATCACGACGGTCTCGAGCATGAAATGCATCATCAGCGCGCCGACCGAACGCGCGTCGATGGTGGGCATATGGATGCGCCGCACCGGGCGGCCGTTGCGCGCCAGGGTCTCAGCGGTCGCGCGCACCTCGGCGTCGACGAGATCGCCCATCGGTTTGCCCGCGAGATAGCCGAGGCCGAGCGCCTCGGCGCGCTCGCGCGGCGCGACAAGGCCGCGGCCCTTCATGTCGGTCGAGAGCAGCGTGTAGAGCGACTTGCCCGGCCCGTCGCGGAACAATTGCAACTGGCTGTGCTGGTCGACCGGCCCGAGCGCGCCGACGGGCGTCGAGCCCTTGCCGTCCTTGCCGAGGCTCTCTGCCCAGAGCTGGCGCCACCAGCCTTGGAACGTCGCGAGGCGGTCGGCATAGGCCCACAGCACCGTCTCGTTCAGGCGCCCGGCCTGCGCGAGCGCGAAATGCAGCGCCGCGCCTTCCGCGGAACGCGCGGGGTCCGCGAGGGTCTCGGCCGCGCCTTTGCGCAGGCCCGCGACGTCGATCTCCATCAGCAGCGCCGGCAGCACGCCGACCATGGTCAAGACCGAATAGCGCCCGCCGATCCCGGTCGGATGGTCGAGCACGGGGCAGCCCATCTCGGTCGCGAATGTCTTGAGCGCGCTGTCCTTGGGCTCGGTGATCGCGGCGAAATGATGCTTGAGGTATTTCCCGCCGCCCGCCTTGTCGAGCGCGTCGGCCGCGGTGATCGCCTGCATCAGCGTCTCGGCCGTGCCGCCCGATTTCGAGATCACGACGAAGCGCGTGGTCTTGAGGTCGAAGCGCTTCAGATGCTCTTCCCAGGAGAACGGGTCGGGATTGTCGTGGAAGCTCACGCGCGGGCCCTTGCGGTCGTGGCGTTCGAGCGCCGCTTTCAGCGCCTGGCCGCCGAGGCTCGAGCCGCCGATGCCCAGCACCGCAACCTCGCTGGAATTGTCGCGCCACGAATCCGCAACCCTGCGCGCCGCCGCGATGTCGTCGGTCCGCGGCGGGATCGTCAAAAGCTCGAGATCGCTCTTGAGAAGCGCGTCGAGATGGCCGCGCGCGTCTTTCAGCGCAGCGTCGTAACCAGGGGCTTTGGCGAGGTCGAGAGCGATGTCGAAGGAGGTCATCGCTCTAGAATGTCACACGCCGCGATAGGTTCCAACGTTACAAATGCCAAGGTTACAAGTGATCGAGCTTCGGCGGCGCGCCCACCCATTGCGCGCGGAACGCTTTCTCGGCGTCGGCGGGCTTTCCGTCCTTGATATGCAGCGCCACCTGCCAGAGTCCGAAATAGGCCCAGCCGTTGGACGGCACGGTGTTGAGAGTGCCATAGAGCAGCTCCTGCGCCTTCTTGAGATAATCCTGCGGCGGCGTGGGCTCGCCGAGCGCGGCCTGGATGTAGAACGACGCGAGCGTCTGGCTCGCCGGCAGCACCCACACGCCCGGCAATCCGTCGCGCATCCTCCTCTGGATCTCCGCCGCGGTCTGGGCCTTGGTGAGCGCCGCCTTCCAGTTCTTCTTCGCCGCCGCTTCATAGGCATGCGCGAGATCGGACATCATCTCGACGAGGCAGCGCTCGGTAGGGAAGTCGTTGAACTCGTCCGGGCATTTCGTCTTGTCCGGATAGGCGCTCACCGCCTCGTCGAGCAGCTTGAGGTTGGGGCTCTCGGTCTCGCCGGTCCAGTAATCCGCGCGCGTCTGGGCGAAATAATACGCGATGTTCGCGAGCGGCTGCTTGTCCGCGACGGGCTTGTAGAAGAGGCGGATCTGCTCCGGCGTCGCCACCGGCGTGCGCCCGAGCAGGTACATCGCGAGATGGAAATCGCGGCCATAGGCGTCGGCCTCCCGCGGCAGCGCGGCGAGAAGCTTGCCGGCATAGACCTCCACCGCCTCTTTGTTCCCGTTCTGCAGCGCGGCCGCGATCAGGAAATGCCGCGTGTGCAGATAGGCGCCATAGCGGTAGGCGTCGCCGGACGGATGGCCGATCGGGTTGCGCGGGTCGTTGAAATAGTTCAGGTCCGCGTCCGCCGCCTCGGTGTTGGCCGCCTGCGCCTTGGCCAGCTTGCCGAGCAGGTAATAGGTGCGCGACGGCAGGTGCAGCAGATATCCCGCCCCGGGCGCCATGGTGCGCAGCTTGTCGGCGACCGGCTCGGCGTCGCCATACAGGCCCGACGCCTCCATCACCAGGAGATACCAGGCGACGAGGCCGGTATTGTTGACGCCGAACGGCGCAGCCATGGCGCGCTTGAGCTCCTTGCGCGCATCCTCGAGCCGTTCCAGCCTGGTGGTCGCCAGCGCCGCGTCCGCATACAGCACCGCAACTTCCGAATCCGGGATGGACCGCGTCACCAGCGGCTTGACGAACGCGTAGTACTCTTTCTCGCGCTTCTGGTCGCAACGGTCCTCCGGCTTGCAATCCTCCGTCCGCGTCAGCAGCGCGTTGACGAGCCCTCGCCCGTCCACCTGCTCGGGCTTGAAGATCGTGAGCGCGTTGAGCAGGGCTGCGCGCGCCGCGAGGCGGTCGGGCTCGGGCGGCAGGAACGAGCCGGGCGCGACGCTCAGCGCGGCGCCGATGCCCCAATAGCAATAGCCGCAGGGCTTGCCCCGCTTGTTGCCGAGATCCGCCGCATAGCGGAAGGCGCGATAGGCCTCGCGCGGATTGGCGGCGTAGAAGAACCTCAGGCCCTGGTTGAAATATTTCTGGATGTCCGGATCGCCCAGATAAAGCTCGCGTGCCGTGGCGCCGATGTTGTCGAACAGCGGCGGCTCGAGCTTGTCGTTCTCGGCGAGGCAGACGGTGGGCAGCGCCTCCCTCACGCCATGCGCCTTGCGCCACGCGGCGCAGTCGCCGGCGATGTCGGCGCGGGCGGTCGAGAGAAATGCCAGGACGAAAGCAGCCGAAAGCGCGAAAGCGGACGAGCGCATCCGTTCCCCCCTACATGGAACCGAGGAGGATATCGCTTTAAGTTGAGCGCGACCACTTTCCTTTGGTTGTGGTGCCTCCGCTGACGCCGAGCCCGCGCGCAAGCGTGGCAGCACCGAAGATTCGCGCCTGGTTGTGCGCGAGCATGGTCCAGAATCGCCGCAAGGTCTCCGCGGCGACACGCGGAGAGAATTGCGGTATGTCGCGCTCCAGATAGGTGAGGATGAAGTTGCGCCGCCATTCGAGGCTGAGAGCATCGCTCTCCGCGAGAAAGCTGCGCGGAAATCCGCCACGCACCCAAAGTTTTTCGAGATCGGAGGAAGCGATCTCGGTGGCGTCGAATGGACCGAGCTCGAGATAGGCAATTCGGCCGGCCAAGCTCTCTCCGGACTGCCGCAACAGATCCATCGAAGCGGAACCAAGCAGCAGAAACTGTCCGTTGGCCCTCCCCTCACGCCGCCCCTTGTCGATGACGCCGCGCAGGCTCTGGAAAAGTTCCGGCACGCGCTGGACCTCGTCCAGGATCACAAGCTCGTTTTCGTGCTCGGCAAAGTAGCGCATGGGGTTGACGAGCTTTGCAAGCTCCTCGCGGCTTTCCCAATTTCAAGGATAAAAGAACGTCTTTTGTTGTGTTATTTCTTCGCCGTGCCCGCCACCACGATGGTCAGCCGCTTGGGGTCGAACAGCCGCTTGGCGGCGCGGCGCACGTCGTCGAGGGTGACGGCGGCGATCAGGCCGTTGCGGCGCGCGACGTAGCCGACGTCGAGCCCGGCGCGCTGGAACGACGCGAGCTGGGCGGCCGTGCCGGCGTTCGAGGCGAAGGCGAGCGGATAGGAGCCGGTGAGATAGGTCTTGGCGTCGGTCAGCTCCTGCACCGTCGGCCCGTCGGCGGCGAATTTCGCCATGGTGTCGCGCAATGTCTGGATCGTCTCTTTCACCGCATCGGCGCGGGTCGCGACCAGGCCTTCGATGGCGCCGGCGCGTTTCAGGTCGGTGAGATCGGTCGAGATGTCGTAGGTGAGCCCGCGCTTCTCGCGCACGTCGTGCATCAGCCGCGAGGAGAAGCCGCCGCCGCCGAGGATGTAGTTCGCGACATAGGCGGGCAGGAAATCCTTGTCGCTGCGCAGCACGCCGGGCACCCCGAACGCGATGTTGGGTTGCGGCACGGCCATCGCGACGGCGTGCACGCCCACCGCGCCCAGCCGTCCCGCCCGCGGCGGCGACGGCGGCTGGCGCGGGCTCAAAGGTCCGAAGGTCGATTTGAGATAGTCGCTCAGCGTCTTGGCATCGACGTCGCCCGCCACCGCGATCTTGAGGCCGCCGCGCACGACATGCGACGCAACGAAGCCCGCGAGGTCGGCGCGCGCGATGGCGGCGATGCCCGGCCGGTCGCCGTCGCTGGCATGCGCGTAAGGATGGCCGGCGAAGAACAGCCGGTCGAACTCGCGCGACGCGACCTCGGCCGGATCCTCGTCCTTCCGGTCGAGGTTCCGCAGCATCTGCGCGCGCACGCGCTGGATCGCGTCGGCGTCGAAGCGCGGATGGGCGAGCGCCAGGCCGAGCAGCTTGAACGCGTCCTTGGCGTTGGCGCTCAAGGTGACCAGCGTGACGACGATCCAATCGTGATCCGCCTCGGCGCTGAGCTGGATGGCCTTGTCCGCGAGCGCGTCGTGGAACGCCTTGGCGTTCAGCTTGCCCGCGCCTTCGCTGAGCATCGCCGAGCCGAACAGCGCGAGCCCGTTCTTGCCCGGCGGATCGTAGACCGAGCCCGCGGGGAACGACGCCACCAGCGCGATCATCGGCAGCGTATGGTCCTCGGCGAACCACACGTCCTCGCCCTTGGCGACGTCGATACGCTTGGCGCCGAAGGCCTGCGCGGCGCCCGATCCGATCAGGGGCACGAGGAACGCGAGAAGAAGGGCGAGCAGCTTCTTCATTTCGACGGCCCTGGGGCGAGCGTGGCGCTCACCGCCTCGCGCTTGATCAGCAGCTCGCGCGCCGCCTTGGCGACCTGATCGCCCGCGACGGCCTGGATGCGGTCGGGCCAGGCCTGCACGTCGAACACCGTGAGCCCGATGGCGAGCGCCTGCCCGTAGGCCGACGCCATCGCGAACTGGCTGTCGCGGCGATAGGTGGCGCCGGCCACGAGCAGCGTTTTGGCGCGCGCGAGATCCTTGGGCGTCGGCGGCCTGGCGCAGGACGCGATCACGTCGTCGACCGCGCGCTCGAGCGTCGCGAACGACACGCCGGGCCTCGGATAGGCATAGACCTGGAACGCGCCGGCGTCGCGGTGATAGCCGTCGTAATTCGCGCCCGCGCCGGTCGCGAGCTTCTTCTCGACGACGAGCTTGCGATAGAGCAGCGCGGAATAGTCGCCGCCCATCAGCTGGCCCAGCGTCTCCAGCGCCTCGGCCTGGCCGGGCGCGGCTTCGGCATAGGACGGCACGCGATAGGCGCGCATGAACAGCGGCACTTTCGCGTCGGGGCTCGTCATCGAAAAGCGCGTCTCGGCGACGCGCGGCGGCTCGGCGAAGGCGGCGCGGGCGACCGAAGGCCGCGCCGGCACCTTGGCGTAAGCCGTCTGGGCGGCGTTGCGCACCTCGTCGACGCTCACGTCGCCCGCGACCACCAGGATCGCGTTGTTGGGCGCGTAGTGGTGATTGTAGAAATCCTGCGCCTCGGCGCGGCCGATGTGATGGATCTCGTCCGGCCAGCCGATCACCGGGCGGCCATACGGATGCGAGAGATGCAGCGCCGCGTCCATCTGCTCGCCGAAGCGCGCCTGCGGCTCGTTGTCGACGCGCATGCGCCGCTCTTCCAGAACCACGTTGCGCTCGGTGGCGACGCTGCGGTCCGAGAGATCGAGATTGGCCATGCGGTCGGCCTCGAGCGCCATGACCATGGGCAGGCGGTCCTTGGCGATCTGCTCGTAGAACGCGGTGTAGTCGTGCGTCGTGAACGCGTTGTCCTCGCCGCCGTTGCGCGCGACCTGGAGCGAGAACTGGTCGGCGGGCGTCTTCTTCGTGCCGCGGAACATCATATGCTCGAAGAAATGCGCCAGTCCCGACTGGCCCGGCGGATCGTCGACGCCGCCGACCTTGAACCAGATCATCTGCGTGACGACCGGCGCGCGATGGTCGGGCACGACCACCACCTGCATGCCGTTCTGCAGCGCGAACTGGAACGCCTGCGGCCCGGCGGCGGCGCGCGCCGCCCCGCAAGCCACCAGAGCAGCGATCGCAAGGGCGAGCGCTTCTCTCATGAAACGGGTCTCCCGAAAGAACTTGCCGTTAGAAGATTGGGCCGTCAGAACGGCAGCCAGCTCCAAAAGCCGCTGCGCTCGGAGGACGGCTGATCCGTGTTCGTGTCGCTGTCGTCCTCCTGGATGGTCGCGGAGTCCTTGGGCGCTTTCGGCGCCTGGCCGGCGACCTTGCGCGACGACAGGCGCTTGTCCTCGGCTTCGGCATCGACGGGCGTGCCTTCCGGCGTCTTGCCGTCCTGCCAGAACAGCACCTGCTTGGTGAAGTCGTCGCCTGCGGCTTCCATCGCGCGGCCGTCGGCGGTGACGAGCTGGCGGATCGAGGGATCGGGGTTGGTCGCGCCGGCCTGGGCCAGCAACAGCTTCTCCGCCTGGCTGGCGTCGCCCGGCACCGCCTTCGCGGCATTGGCGGGATCGGTGTCGAACAGCGCGGCCTGCGCGCTATCGGTCGGCGCGACCTGGTTGGTCGGCGGCGCGCCGTCGCGCGGCGGACGGAGGTTGTACTCCGGCGGAATGATCAGCGGCTGCTTGGTGACGATCGCGAACTCGTCGGGGCCTTCCTTGGTCATGCCCGCGGCCGAACGGATGGTCTGGCAGCCTCCCAGACTCAAGGCCGACGCGCCGAGCAGCGCCAAGGCGAGAACCGCACGCGAACGATGATCCATGACCACTCCCAATCTTTCAGGCGTCGCTCTGGCCCGGCTCGGCGTCCGGCTTCAACAGCGCGTCGTACAACAGGGCGATGACGCCGAAGGTGATCGCGGCGTCCGCCACGTTGAACACATACCAGTCGTAGCCATTGCCGTAAAAGTGAAAAAAATCCGCGACTTGGCCATAGATCAGCCGGTCGATCAGATTGCCCAGCGCGCCGCCGATCACCAGCCCCAGCCCGATCGTCAGCGCCGGGCGGTCGGAAATCCACAGCCACCAGCCCAGAGCCGCCACCGCCGCGATGGAAAACAGCGCCAGAAGCGCCGTCCCCTCGGGCCCGCTGGCGGGGAAGAGACCGTAGGAAACGCCCGGATTCCAGACCATCACAAGATTAAAAAACGGCAAGATCGACACCGCGTCCCCGGCCCGGAAGTCCTTGAAGCCGAAGCCGTAGAGCATCAGCGTCTTCGATCCCTGGTCCAGGATCAGCGCCAGGCTGGCGGCCGCGAGGCCCATGTCGCGCGCGGTGAGATTGAGCTTCATGCCGCGTCCACAGCCTCCGAGCAGCGGTTGCACAGGTCGGGGTTCGGGTTCTTGCCGACCTCTTCCAGGATCATCCAGCAGCGCGCGCATTTGTCGCCGCGGGCGTGCTCGAATCTGACCGCGACGCCGGCGACGTCGGGCAGCCGGAACGCGTCCTCGGGGGCTGAGACCTTGGCCAGGTGTGCGGTCGAGGTGATCGCGATCTCGGCCAGGTTCACGCTCTCCATCAGCGCGCGGTCTTCCGCGTCGTCGAGATAGAGCAGCGGCGAGGCTTCCAGGCTCGCGCCGATCACCTTGTCGCGCCGCGCGATCTCGAGCGCGCCGGTGACGACGCGGCGGATCGCGCGCACGCGGTTCCATTTCTCGAGCAGCGCGGCATCGTTCCACGCGAACGGCGTTTCGGGGAAAAGCTGCAGGTGCACGCTCTCGTCCGGGAAGCGCAGCGTCCACGCCTCTTCCATGGTGAAGCACAGGATCGGCGCCAGCCAGGCGACCACGCGGCGGAAGATCTCGTCGATCACCGTGCGGGCGCCGCGCCTGCGCGTCGAGCCGACGGCGTCGCAATAGAGCGCGTCCTTGCGGATGTCGAAATAGAACGCCGAGCACTCGTTGGTGCAGAACGAGAACACGGTGTTGTAGACGCGGTTGAAGTCGTAGACCGTGTAGCCCTCGCGCACGACCGCGTCGATCTCGGCAAGCTTGGCGAGCATGTAGCGCTCGAGCTCGGGCATTTCGCCCACGGCGACGCGCTCGCTCTGCGCGAAGCCCGCGAGGTTGGCGAGCATGAAGCGGATGGTGTTGCGCAGGCGGCGATAGGCGTCGGTGTTCGCCTGGATCACGTCGCTGCCCATGCGCAGGTCTTGCGTGAAGTCGGACGACGCCACCCAGAGGCGGAAGATGTCGGCGCCGTTGGCGTCGGCGATGGTCTGCGGCAGGATCACGTTGCCGACCGATTTCGACATCTTGTCGCCTTCGCGGTCGAGCACGAATCCCGCGGTCAGCACCTGGTCGTAAGGCGCGCGGCCGCGCGTGGCGCAGCTCTCGAGCAGCGAGGACTGGAACCAGCCGCGATGCTGGTCCGAGCCTTCGAGATAGAGATCGGCATGGCTCTTCTGCGGCCATTCCGGCTCGAGCGGCTGCTCGACCGTGAAGACGTGCGTCGAGCCGGAATCGAACCAGACGTCGAGGATGTCCTTGACCTGCTCGTAATCGTCGGGATCGCGCTCGGGCCCAAGGAACCGCGATGCGGGCGAGTTGAACCAGGCATCGGCGCCCTCCGCGCGGAACGCGGCCACGATGCGCGCGTTCACCTCGGCATCGTCGAGGATCGCGCCCGATCTCTTCTCGACGAAGATCGCGAGCGGCACGCCCCAGGCGCGCTGGCGCGACAACACCCAGTCGGGACGGTCCTTGACCATGCCGGCGATGCGGTTCTCGCCGCTCGGCGGAAACCATCTGGTGTCGGCGATGGCCTGCATCGCGCGCGTGCGCAAGGTGCCTCCCCCCGGCAGCTCCTTGTCCATCGCCGCGAACCATTGCGGCGTGGCGCGGAAGATCACCGGCGCCTTTGAGCGCCACGAATGCGGATAGGAATGGCGCAAGGTGCCCTTCGCCAGCAGCATGCCGTGCGCGATCAGCTCCTTGATCACCGCGCCGTTGGCGTCGCCGTCCTTGCCCTCCGGCGTGAGGATGCGCTTGCCGGCGAAGATCGGCACCTCGGCATAGAACGAGCCGTCGACGTCGACGGTGCGCGGGATCTCGAGGCGATGGCGCTGGCCGAGCTCGAAATCCTCCGCGCCGTGGCCGGGCGCGGTATGGACGAAGCCCGTGCCGGTGTCGGCGGTGACGTGCTCGCCGGGCAGCAGCGGCACTTTGAAGTCGTAGCCGTGGCCGGCCAGCGGATGGGCGCAGGTCGTTCCCAGCGGCACGAAATCGGCGACGCGCGCGAGCGCGATCTTGGCGTGCCGCGCGGTCTGCTCCGCAAGCGCGTCGGCGAGCGCGAGCCGCTCGCCCACTTTCGCAAGCGAGCCCTCCGCCGCCTCGGTCACGTCGTAGAGGCCGTAATCGAGCGTCTCGGAAAACGCGATGGCGCGGTTGCCGGGGATCGTCCACGGCGTGGTCGTCCAGATCACCACGAACGCGCCCTTGGCCGCGCCTTGCAGCACGGGGAACTTCACATAGATCGTGGGCGAGGTCTTCTCGTGATACTCGACCTCGGCTTCGGCGAGCGCGGTCTTCTCGACCGGCGACCACATCACCGGACGGAAGCCCTGATAGAGCAGGCCGTTGCCGACGAATTTGTGCAGCTCGGCCGCGATCGCGGCTTCGGCGCGGTAGTCCATCGTGGTGTAGGGCTTGTCCCACTGCCCCATGCAGCCCAGCCGCTTGAACTGGTTGCGCTGCACGCCGATCCAGTACTCGGCGAATTCGCGGCAGTCGCGGCGCAGTTGCGCGATCGGCACGTCGTCCTTGGACTTGCCGTCCTTGCGGTACTTCTCCTCGATCTTCCATTCGATCGGCAGGCCGTGGCAGTCCCAGCCGGGGATGTAAGGCGCGTCGAAGCCGAGGAAGCCTCGAGACCGCACGACGATGTCCTTGAGCACCTTGTTCAGGCCGGTGCCGGAATGGATCTCGCCGTTCGCATAGGGCGGGCCGTCATGAAGCACGAACAGCGGCCGGCCCTTCGCCTGCTTGCGGATGCGGCCGTAGAGATCGCTCTCTTCCCAGCGGGCGAGCCATTGCGGCTCGGCCTTGGGCAGGCCGGCCTTCATCGGGAATTCGGTCGTGGGCAGGAACAAGCTGGCGCGGTAGTCGCGCGCGCCGGAATCGGATTTGGGGTCGCTCATCGTGGTTTACGGTCTTCGTTCAGGAGCCGGCACCCGGTCTCCGCTCAGCCGAAAGGGTCAGCCCGCCCGGCGCGAAGCCGGGCGGCGAATTCGCGAAACCCTGAGGAATCCCGGCATCGGCCTGCCTGCCAAATCAGCGGACGGGTTCTAGCAGGGGGTCTCGGGCCGGTCCAGCGGGCCCCTACAAAGGGCGCGTTCTAAGGGAAATGAATGTGATGGCCCGCGAAAGCGGGCCATCCAGGCGACACCTGCTCATATTTTCCGGAGCAGGAACACCTCGCCAACCTGCCGCCCCTGCAGAACCCAACTGGGTGGCCCGCTTTCGCGGGCCATGACAAATTGTGGATTGCATTCGAAGCATTCGCGCATCGATCTCCCCTCAATGGGAAGGCTGAAGCGCGGCAAGAGCCTTCTTGGCTGCTGCCGCGTCCTTCGCGATCTGCGCCTTGAGCGCCTCCAGGTCCGGCAGGTTCATCTCGGGGCGCAGATAGGCGACCAGCTCGACCGAGAGATGCTTGCCGTAGAGGTCGCCGGCGAAATCGAACAGCCAGGTCTCGAGCAGCGGCGCCGGGCTCTCGAACATCGGCCGGATGCCGAAATTGGCGACGCCCAGGTGGCGCGACACCACGCGCTCGTCGTCCACCACCGAGGCGCGCACGGCATAGATGCCGAAGGCGGGGGTCAGGCAATCGGTGAGCCGCATGTTCGCCGTCGGCACGCCGATTTCGCGGCCGCGCTTGTCGCCATGCTCGACGCGCGCCTCGACCGCCCAATAGTGCCCGAGCAGCCGCGCCGCTTCGTCGGGACGGCCGGCCTTCAGCGCCTGGCGGATCGCGGTCGACGAGATCTTCTCCCGGCCGTCGGCGACGGGGCGGAAGATTTCGGTGCCGAAGCCCTCCATCTCGCCCATGTAGGAGAGCACGGCCGTGTTGCCGGCGCGGCCTTTGCCGAACTGGAAATCCTCGCCGACCACGACGCAGCCGACCTGCAACCCGCCGACGAGCACGTCGAGCACGAAATCCTGCGCGCTCTTCGCCGCCATCGAAGCGTCGAAGGGCAGCGCGAACATCGCGTCGGCGCCGAGCTCGGCCAAGAGCCGCGCCTTGACGCGGAACGGAGTCAGCCGGAACGACTCCGCCGAAGGACGGAAGAACTCCTGCGGATGCGGCTCGAAGGCGAGGATGCCGAGCGCCGCGCCGCGCTCGCGCGCTTTGGCCTCGGCCTCGGCGATCAGCGCCTGGTGGCCCAGATGCACGCCGTCGAAATTGCCGACCGCCACCACCGCGCCCTGGAAGGCGCTCGGGATGTCCCGGTGGTGGCGGAAGATCTTCATCAGGCTTTAGGACGCGCGGGCGCCATGACCATCGCCTCGCCTTCGATCGCGGTGGTGTCGCCGACCTTGCAGACGCAATCGAAGATCGCGCGGCGCTTCTCCTCGTTGACCTCGCGCACGGTGCAGGTGGTCACCACCGTGTCGCCGATGCGCACCGGCGCCTTGAAGCGCGTGGTCAAGGACATAAAGATCGTGCCGGGTCCGGGGATCTGCATGCCGAGCACGGTCGAGATGTAGCTCGCCGACAGCATGCCGTGGGCGATGCGGCCCTTGAACATCGTGGTCCTGGCGAATTCCTCGTCGAAATGGACGGGATTGACGTCGCCGCTGACCTCGCCGAACAGCGCGATGTCGCGCTCGCTGATGGTCTTGGTGAAGCTCTCCGAAAGGCCGGGCTTCAATTGGTCGATGTAATAGGTCATGCCTTGTCCTCTACCATGAAAGCGATCGCATCGCAGCGCGCGCCGTGACGCCCGCGCCCGCGAAAAGTTCGGCCAAGTGCGCCGGCGTCATCTCGCGCACATCCTCGCCATGGATGCCGTCGGCGATGAAGAGCGCGTCGATCCCCGCCGCGTTGGCGCCCTTGATGTCGGTGTGCAGCCCGTCGCCGATGGCAAGCAGCTTTCCCGCCGCCGTCTGCCGCACCAGCTCGTAGATTTCGGGCTTCGGCTTGCCGTAATAGATCACCCGGCCGCCGATCTTCTCATACGCGTCGGCGAGCGCGCCCGCGCACCAGATGAGCTTGCCGCCGCGCTGCACCACCCAGTCGGGATTGGCGCAGAGCATCGGAAGGCCGTGCGCCTTCATCGCCGCGAGGCGGTCGCGATAATCGTCGGGCGTCTCCACGTCGTCGTCGAAGAGGCCGCTGTTGAGCACGACCTCGGCGCGGCCGATGTCCGTCTCTTGGATCCCGAGGCCTTCGAAGATGCCGCGGTCGCGCGCGGGCCCGAGATGATACATCGTGGCCGGACGGCGGCGCTCGAGGTCGAGGCGCGTCGCGATGCCGGAGGTCACGATCTCGTCGTAAGCATCGTCAGGAATGCCGTAGCGCTCGAACTGCACCAGCAGATCGCGCTTCGGCCGCGGCGCGTTGGAGAGCAGCACCACCTTGCCCGTCTCGCGAAACTTCCGCAGCGCCTCGACCGCCGCTCGGTTCGCGACCCGACCGTTGTGCAGCACGCCCCACACGTCGCAGACGAGCGAATCGTAGTCGGACGCGATTTCGCCGAGGCCGGACAGGATGCGGGGAAGCGGCATGGCGGCGTTGATACGCGAGACCGTGGCGGCCGATCAAGCGGTCTTGCGGAACGGGATGATGGGCGCCGACGATTCGGGCGTCTTGACGGCTTCGTCGCGCACGGCGCGCGGCTCGCCGAAGAGATAGCCCTGGGCGTAGTCGACGGCATAGTCGAGCAGCTGCACCACCGTCTTCTCGTCCTCGACGCGCTCGACGATGAGGTTGAGGCCGTGGCGCTCGAGCAGCTTCTTGAAGTCCTCGGGTCCCACCGCGGCCCGCGCATTGCCCATGCCCCCGAGCAGCACGTCGGCGCGGAGCTTCAGGTGCCGGAAGCCGATCTTCTTCAGCCGGGCGAAATCGACCGCGAGCGAGGTCACGTGGTCCATCGACAGCGCGAAGCCGAGACTCGCGAGGAACTGGAGGTTCTCCTCGCCCTTGGGCCCGCTCTTCACGAGCGCGTCCTGGCCGAACTCGAACACGATCTGGCCCGCGAGGTCGCGGTTGGCCTTCATGTATTCGAGGAATTGCGGGAAGAACTCGGCGTCGGTCAGCGTGTCGCCGGAGATGTTGCAGAACACGCCCACGTCGCGATGCTTCTGGGTCAGGCGGCGCACGATCTGCACGCAGCGGAACAGCAGCAGGTTGTCGACGACGCTCATCAGCCCCGCGGGCGCGGCGATCTTGATGTATTGCGCCGGCATGATCACCTGGCCGTTCTCGGCGCGCAGCCGCGACAGCGCTTCGTAATAGCGCAGCTTCCTCTGCGGCAGGCTGACGATGGGCTGAAGGTAGAGGTCGACGCGGTTCTCTTCGAGGCTGGCGCGGATGGTCTCGAGGAGGTCGGATTCGAGATAGGCGCCGCCGCGCGTGGGCGCAGGCGCGGCCTCGGGCGCGGGCTCGGCCTTGGTCGAGATCTTGGCGGCGAAGTCGCGCATCAGGCTCTCGAGCACCTGGAGCTCGGCGACGATCTTGCGGCCCTGCGCGTTGTGGCGCGCCTCGACGGTCTGGTGCATCTCCTCCATGCGCGCGCGCGTCTCGTGCAGCTGAAGCTCGATCGCGGCGTTGGCGCGCTTGAGCCCGGCGATCTCGCGCGTCGCGGCTTTGCGTTGCTTGCGCGCGTCGAAGCCCGACTGGACCTGCAGCGCGAAGAGGAACAGCCCGGCCGCGATGCCGCCGCCGGCGGCCAGGCCTGCGAACAGGCCGACCGCGCCGCCGATCGCCGCGGAGCCGAAGAGATAGATCAGGACGAGGAGAACTCTCACCATGGCCCCACCATGGCCCGGCGCTCGTTTCCAATTGCTTAACCACGCAAGCGGAGCGGTTCCGCGCGCGGGGCGGAGATGTTAAGACTTCTTTCACCCCACGGAGACCCGCCCATGACGACCCTGCACGACTTCTCGTTCAAATCCATCGACGGCGGGCAGCTGCCGCTCACCCAGTTCAAGGGCAAGGCCGTGCTGGTCGTGAACGTGGCGAGCCAGTGCGGGCTGACGCCGCAATATTCCGGGCTCGAGGCGCTGTGGCAGGCCAGGCGCGACCAGGGGCTCGTCGTGCTCGGCGTGCCCGCGAACGATTTCGGCGCCCAGGAGCCGGGCACCGAAAGCGAGATCAAGACCTTCTGCGAGACGCGCTTCGCCGTCGACTTTCCGATGACCGCCAAGGAGCACGTGATCGGCGCGGACGCGCATCCGCTCTACAAATGGGTCGCGGCCGAACTCGGCGAAGGCGCCGCGCCCAAATGGAACTTCCACAAATATCTGTTCAACAAGGACGGCACCATCGCCGGCACCTTCGGCTCGCGGACCGAGCCGAACGATGCCGAGATCACCCAGGCGATCGACAAGGCGCTGGGGTAACTTATCCTCCCCCGTTTACGGGGGAGGTGGCGCGAAGCGCCGGAGGGGGGCCCCTCCGCCTCGCGTTCGCTCGGCATCTCCCCCACAATGCGGGGGAGGATAAGCTCCCTAATTCACCGTCACGTTCACCGGCACAGACGCGATGCCGTTGGCGACGACGACGAGCGTGCTCGCGCCCGTCTCCATGCCCGACGGCACGTCGAAATGCGTCGAGACCGGGGTTGCGCCCGTGGCCACGCCCATCGAGGAGTGGTCGTGGGTGCGGGCGTAGAACACGTGCCCCGTCGCGGTGTTGGTGATGCGCACCAGCGGATAGTTGGTGTGGGTGTCGAGCTCGTCGCCGAACGCCGCGCCCTGGTTCAAGCCGTTGAACTGGGTGCCTGAGATCTCATAGCTCTGCCCGCGCGTCACGCTCGACGGGAAGTCGCCGATCGCGGGCGCCCAGCTCGGATCGGGATTGCCGGGCGACGCATAGACCGCGAAGCCGCCCACCAGCACCTCGCCCGTCGGCAGCGGCATCAGCCCGCCGCCGGCAGCGTTGAACGACTTCTTCACGAGGTTGGTGCCGTCGTACTCGTAGAGCTGGCCGCCATAGCCTTCGACCAGCACGTGGCCGTTGGGCAGGATCGAGACCGGCGTGTCGAAGCCCTGGTCGCCGTTCGGGAAATCCGGACCCGGCGTCCAATGGCCGGTCTTGTCGTGCCGGCCCGGCGGCGTCCAGACCGCGGTATGCGCCTTGGTCTCGCCTTCCGGCGTCGCGCCGGTCGCGAACACGCGCCCGTCGGGCAGGCGCACCGCCGCGCCCGTCTCGCCCGGCGGGTCGTAGCATTTGTTCTTCGGCCCGTACTCGATGCAGTGCCCGCAGCAATCCTGCGGCCCGCGCAGATCGACCTGCGTGTCGCCCGCGCTCACCCATTTGCCCTTGTCGACGAGATAGCGCTCGGAGCCGGGATGCGCCTTGATGTCGACGGTGAGCAGCGAGCCGTCGGGGAGCAGCACCCAGCCCTCTTCCGCGTGCCAGCCCTGCTTGTGCTTCGACGGCACCGCGGTCCACTTCGCCGTCGCCGGATCCCACACCGCCATCTTGGTCTTGAATTTGTAGCCGAGCAGATAGCGCCCGTCGGCGAGCACCGAGCCCGGCGAGTCGCCGATATTGGTCCAGCCTTTCGGCGGCGGCAGGTCGGTCCATTTGTTCGTCAGCGGATCGTAGATCGCGCCCAGATTCGTGAACGAGAAGACGCCGAAATTGTACTCGCCGCCGCTGATCAGGAGGCGCCCGTCGGCAAGCACCGATTCCGCCTGCGCGTAAGGCGCGTAGTCCGACGGCAGATCGGCGATGCGCGTCCACGTGCCGTTCTGATAGCTGCCTTTGTTGTCGGGGGTGAGCTTCCACCAGTCGCTGTAGTTGAAGCCCTGCGCCACCACCGTGCCGTCGGTCATCTGGAACGTCACCACCGCGCCGTCGGGCGGCTGATGGGCCAGGTTCTTGAAGGTCTGGGCCTGGGCGGGCAGCACGGCGAGCGACGCCGCGAGCAACAACGCGAACCGGCGGAACATGAGGGACCTCTTACCAACGGGCGGCGGACGCTACACCGCGGCCGGGCGATTGTCATCGGCCGAAAGGCGTCATCTCCGCGACTCCGCGCCTCTGCGTGATATCTGGGACAGTAGCGACACGTCGCCTGGGTGGCCCGCATTCGCGGCCATGACACGGGGGTGAATCACGCCGTCTTCGAATAAGTCTTCGTGCGCATGGTCACGAGCTCCTCGGCCGCGGTCGGGTGCAGCGCAATGGTTGCATCGAAATCGGACTTCTTCGCCCCCATCTTCATCGCCACCGCGGCCATTTGAACGATTTCCGCCGCGCCCCAGCCGAAGACGTGGCAGCCGAGCACAGTCCCCGTCTTGGCGTCGACGACCAGCTTGAACAGCGAGCGCTCCTCGCTGCCGGTCATGGTGTGCTTCAAGGGCCGGAAGATCGATTTGTAGACGTCGACCGCGTGACCCAGCATCAGGGCCTTGTCCTCGCTCATGCCGACGGTCGCGATCTCGGGCGTGGTGAAGACCGCCGACGGCACATGCACGTGATCGGGGCGCGTGGGCTTGTCCTCGAACACGGTCTTGACGAAGCACATCGCTTCGTGGATCGCGACCGGCGTCAGCTGCAGCCGGTCGGTGACGTCGCCGATGGCGTAGATGTTGTCCGCCGAGGTCTTCGAGTATTCGTCGACGACGATCTCGCCGCGCTTGCCGAGCTTGACGCCCGCCTTCTCGACATGCAGCGCCGCGGTGTTGGGCTGGCGGCCGATGGCGAGCATGATCTGGTCGCAATCGACCTTGCCGCCCTTGTTGGTCTCGGCGTGCAGGCAGTCGCCGCGCCTCTCGACCTTGGTGAATTCGCAGCCCAGCATCACGTCGAGCTTGCGCCGCGCCATCGAGGCCAGCACCGCGTCGCGCAGATCCTCGTCGAAGCCGCGCAACGGCTTCCCGCCGCGATAGACCAGCGACACATGGCTGCCGAGCCCGTGGAAGATGTGCGCGAATTCGAGCGCGATATAGCCGCCGCCGGCGATCAGGATGCGCTCCGGCAATTTGTCGAGATGGAACGCCTCGTTCGAGGTGATGCAGAGCTCGCCGCCGGGCACGATATGCGTCGTCCCCATCTCGCGCGTCGGGCTGTTGCCGGTGGCGATGAGGACGGTCTTGGCGGTGATGCGCCGGCCCTCGTTCAGCAGGCGCACCGTGTGCGGATCCTCGAACACCGCGCGGTCGCCATGGATCGTCACGCCCGCGGCCTCGACGTTCTTGCGATAGATCGCTTCGAGGCGCGCGATCTCCTTGTCCTTGTTGGCGATCAGGGTCGGCCAGTCGAATTTCGTCTCGCCGAGGCTCCAGCCGTAACCGGTCGAGTCGTGGAAATCCTCGCTGAAATGGCTCGCATAGACGAACAGCTTCTTGGGGATGCAGCCGCGGATGACGCAGGTTCCGCCCATGCGGTATTCCTCGGCCAGGCCCACGCGGGCGCCCGCAGCCGCCGCCATGCGGCTCGCGCGCACGCCGCCCGAGCCGCCGCCGATGACGAAGAGATCGTAATCGTATTGTGCCATACTGAATTCCCATGAGAGCGATGCGGTATCTTACCCTGCTTTGCGCGGCGCTGCTGTCGGGCTGCGTCGGCGACAAGGCGGAGCATGTCCACTCGGTGTGGCACGGAACCGAGGCCGAGCAGAAGGTCTATTTCGTCACCGACCGCGACACGGGCCAATGGGGCGGCTTCGGCAAGCATTGGGCGAACCGGCTCTCCTGCGGCACGCTGACCGCAGTGATCCCGCCATACGGGCAGACGGACGAGCCGACGGGCCACATCAAGGACAAGTCGGGCGCGGCGCAAAGCTGCGGCGCTCCCTTCGCCGCCGCCCTGGCCGCCGACGCGCGCAAGGCCGGTTGCGGCGAGGCGCTGATCTATGTCCATGGCTTCAACACCCTGTTCGACGGCGCGGTGCTTCGCGCCGGCCAGCTCGCGCTCGACACGCGCTGGGGCTGTCCGGTCGTGGCCTTCAGCTGGGCGAGCGAGGGCCAGGTCGGCCGCTACGTCGCCGATCTCGAGCATTCGGGCTATGCGGCGCCGGAGCTGGAAGCGCTGCTGCGCGGGCTCGCGGCGGAAGGCCTCGGCGTCGACATTGTCGGTCACAGCATCGGCGCGCGCCTGACCTTGTCGGCGCTGGCCTCGGCGGCGGCGCATGACGACCGGCCGCGCGTCCATGCATTGATATTGGCTGCGGCGGATGTCGGCGCCGATCCGGACAACAACGATTTCGCGCATCTGCTCGAGACCGCCAGGCCCTTCGTCGGCCACACCACGATCTATGCCTCGCGCGGCGACGCGGTGCTCGCGGTGTCGGCTGTGGCGCATGGCGACGTGGCGCGCGCCGGGCGCCGCACCAAGGGCGACCGCGCGCTGGAGAGCGATCCCCACATCGAGGTCGTCGACTGCACCGATGCGCCGGCCGAGCTGCTCGGCCATTCCTATTTCGGGCTCTCCTACGAAGCGATCGCCGACATCGCTTTGGCGCTGCGCGACGTGCCCGCGGCGCGGCGGCTTCAGGCGAACGGCGAATGGCCGGCGACCTTGGTGCAAAAGCCCGATCCCGGGCCGCCGCATTATGTGCTCGACATCGTGCCGGGACGGCGTCCGGATTTCTGGGTCAGGCTGGTGCGCGATCTCGCGCCTTTGGTGCCCAGGATCGAGCTCGCGCCGCTTACCGGCTCGCCGGAATGATCTCGACCTCGCCGGGATGGGCGATGACGAGCGTCGTGGCAATGCCGATGAACAGCCCGTGCTCGACGACGCCGGGGACGGCGTTGAGCGCAGCCGCGAGAGCGCGCGCATCGGTGATGGCGCCGAACGCCGCGTCATAGACGAAATTGCCGCCGTCGGTCTTGACCGCGGCGCCGGCCTTCATGCGCTGCGCGATCTTCAGCTCCGCATAGCCCAGCGCCGCCGCTTCCGCCGCGACGCGCGCAGCCGTCGTGCCGTGCGCGAAGGGCGTGATCTCGATCGGCAGCGGGAACTTGCCCAGCCGCGCCACGAGCTTGGTTTCGTCGGCGATCACGACCATCGCTTTCGAGGCCGCCGCCACGATCTTCTCGCGCAGCAGCGCGGCACCCGCGCCTTTGATCAGATTGAGCGCGCGGTCGGCCTCGTCGGCGCCGTCGACGGTGAGGTCGAGCGGCTGGAGCGCGTCGAGCTCGCCCAAGGGAATGCCGAGCAGCCGCGCCTTCTGGGCCGTGCGCTCCGACGTCGCGATGCAATCGACATGGAGTCCCGCACGCACGCGCGAGCCCAGAAGGTCGAGGAACGCGTCCGCCGTCGAGCCGGTGCCGAGGCCGAGCTTCATGCCGGGCTGCACGAGCTCCAGCGCCTTGGCGGCGGCGGCGGCTTTGAGCGAATCTTGCGTGGTCATGGGCCAAAAGACCTAGCGCACTCCGGTCGGCTAGCCCAGGGCCGCCTTGCGCCGCTCCAGGCTCGCCTTCGGCCACAACGCCTTCATGTCGTAAAAAACGTCGACGGCGGGCACGTCCGGCGGCAATCCGACCCAGGGCTGCTTCGAGCGCGTGAAGATGTGCACGTCGGGCGGCATCGCGCTCGGGTCGTCGAGCGTGCCGACGCGCACGAAGCGCAGCTGCGGGCGCCGGCCATAGTCGCTCCACAAGGCGGTCAGGCAGTCCGGGCAGCGATAGACGTCGTGCGGACGGCCGCTGTCGGTCGGCATCGCCGTCGCGACCGGCGCGCCGGACAGCAGCGCGATCCGGTCGGTCTCGATCAGCGCGTTGAGCACGAAGGCGCTGCCGGTCTGGCGCTGGCAATCCAGGCAGTGGCAGCAATGCACGAACATCGGCCCGCTGGTGAGCCGGTACCTGACCGTTCCGCAGGCGCATCTGCCTTCCATCGCCAACCCCTTCGTTCCGCGTTCGTTCGAGCCTATCGCGCGAACGTATTCGGCGCTAGAGACGCGCATGCGCAAATGGCTCCTTCCCGTCGCCGTTTTCGTCGCCGTGTTCGCGGCCGTGTTCGAGCTGAGCGGACCGCAACAACCCGCTCCCGCTCCAACGCAAGTGAGCGAGATCGTCTGGTCGCATGGCGCCGACGGCGCCTCGGCCAATGCCGAGGAGCACTGGCGCAAGCATGGCGACGACTTCCCGGAGCTGCGCAGCGCGGCGGAATACGAGCGCGCGGCGCTGCAATTCGTGCATCACCCGCCGCCCGGGACCCTGGTCAAGCATCGCGACAATGGCGACACGCTGTTCTTCGAGCCCGACACGGGCAATTTCGCGGTCGAGGACGCGGCCGGCGAGCCGCGCACCTTCTTCCGCCCGCGCCACGGCGCCGAATATTGGGCGCGCCAATAGGGCGGGCACGTGTCGTGAATCCGCGCGGTGCCGGAGGCTCGATACAGTTTGCGACAGGGCGCGGTTAACGCTTCGGAAATGTCATTTGTTCAGGTTGAAGCAATTGAAATCGCTACGAAATTTCTTTCGAAAAAAGCGCGATCGCTAAAATTTCGAAGCCCTTGTGAACCGCCGTTTCATTTCTTGCTGGCAGCATCCTTCGCGTCAGGGACCTCTTCTGTGGGAGAAATTCAGATGAACACCTTTACCCGCTTCATTCGCGACGAATCCGGCGCGACCGCCATCGAATACGGCCTCATCGCCGCGCTCATCGCGGTGGTGGTGATCGGCGCCGTGACCGCTGTCGGTACCGGCCTGTCGGGCACGTTCAGCACCGTCTCCGGCTCGGTGAAGTAAGCGCGAGGCTGAGGGGCCGGGCGTCCTCCGCCGTCCGGCCCTCCACCCGCCGCGTCTATCGCGCCTGCGTGCGCTTGAGCTGGCGCAGGATATCGGCGAACTGCTTTCGCCGCCGCGACAGCTGATCGAGATGCGCCGCGGCGAGCGCGGCCACCAGCGTCTTTCCTTTTTCCGTGAGCGCGATCGTCACCGCGCGCCGGTCGTCCGGCGACGGCGAGCGCGCGACCAGGCCCAGCGCCTCCAATCTGTCGACCATCTGCACGCCCGCATTCGACTTGAGCAGCAGCTCCTTCGCCAGATCGCCCGGCCGCATCGTGCCTTCGGCCGCGGCGATCGCGAGCAGCGCCTGGTATTGCAGCGAGGTCACGCCGGCGTCGCTCGTCGCCTCCTCGCTGAACACGAGGAAGCGGCGCAAGGCGCTGCGAAAGCCGGCAAGGGCCCGGATCTTGTCCCGCTCGATCTCCATCA
This sequence comes from Rhizomicrobium sp., assembly GCA_035549495.1. Classification (GTDB taxonomy): domain Bacteria; phylum Pseudomonadota; class Alphaproteobacteria; order Micropepsales; family Micropepsaceae; genus Rhizomicrobium. Next base: position 180,906 of record DASZQV010000028.1, read on the forward strand.
AAAGGCAAACGCGCGAGCAGGCTCAACGGACTCGCGTGATCCCCGGCCGCGGCGGCAGCATGTCCGGCGTCTGGATGTCCCAGGCGAGCCCCAGCCGCTCGAGCAGCTTGATGAAGCCGAAGCCGATATCGGTCTGGCCGGGATAGAGCCCGTGGCGCGCCGAGGCCGGAAAAGCATGATGGTTGTTGTGCCAGCTCTCGCCCATCGACGGCCACGCCGCCCACGGCACGTTGTGCGCCTGCACCGCGCCCTCGTCGACGATCCAATTCTGCGGCCCGTGGCTGTGACAGATATAGCCCACGAACCAATGCATGCTGACGCCGGTCGTCACCCGCACCGCGATCCCCCACACCACCCACGGCCAGCCGCCGATCCAGAAGAAGAGAAGCGCGAGCGGCAGCTGCTGCAGCATCCAGCTGCGCTGCAGGAAGCGATAGAACGGGTCGTCGCCGATCCCGGGCCCGGGATCGAACACCGGCGGCTCGGCGAGCTCGAGCTTGCAATGCAGGTTCCACCAGCCGTCGCGGACGAGGCCGGCGCCGTGGCGCAGGAACGGATGGCAGTCGGGCTGGCGCTGCGCCCAGTCGCGGAAGTCGTGCGCGCGGATCACCCAGAACGGGCCTTGCATGCCGACCAGCACCGCCGACCAGACCAGCAGGCGCTCGAGCCATTTGGGGCATTGGAAGGTGCGGTGGATCAGCCGGCGGTGGAAGCCGACGGAATGGCCGGTGCACATCGTCGCGAGCAGCAGCCCGACGCACAGCGCCACCGCGCTTGGCGTGGCGGTGAGCGGGCCGAAGACGAGCGCGGTCAGCATCATGCCGCCGTTCCACAGCGAGCGCGCCGGATCCCACGCGACCGTGCCGCCGCGCGGATCGCAAGCGGGAGACAGCAGCAGCGAATGGACCCGGAACGGCCCGACCGTCGCATCGCTCCACCGCGTCTCGCCGCTCATGGCTGCCCCCTTGTTGTTGAACTACCCCTTGCGCGCCTTCAGCTTCGCGCTCTCGCGCTTGAGCGGCCGCGACACCGGGCAGACCTGCTGCACATAGCCGTTCAAGGTGTTGACCAGATTGTCGCGGATCAGCGCGTAGCGGACGAACTGGCCTTCCTTCTCGCTTCGGACCAGCCCCGCGCTCTCCAGGATCTGCAGGTGCTTGGACACCGCGGGCTTCGACATCGTGAAGCGCGACGCGATCTCGCCCGCGGTCAGGTCGGTCGCCGAGAGATAGGCGAGGATCTTGCGCCGCGCGGTCGAAGCCAGGGCTTCGAAGACCTTTTCCATGGGATTCCTATTTAACTAATTAGTTAAATAACACACAGGTTGGCGGGAGTCAATGCGACGGCGGGCGTCAGATCGCGGCGAGCGGAATGCCGAGCGCCCGCGCGCTCGCGGCCATGCCGTCGTCGAAGGTCGCAAGCGCGGCCCCATGCCTGCCGGCCATGGCGATGTGGATCGCATCCGGGGTGCGCAGATTGAGATCGAGGCGGCGCAGAAAGCCATCGGCTGCGCGGATGTCCTCGGCGACCAACTCGGCCATGGCGGCAAAACGCTGTCGCCATCCGTCAAAATCGCCCAGCGCCGCTTTCGCGTCCGTGGGCGTGGCCGTTCCCATTCGACAACGCAGCCCCAGGGCCGATGCGAATTCCGCGGCGGCGAAGCTGCCGACGATCAATTGCGACCGGCTGGACGTCGCGAAGGCTCGGGCACGTTCGGTGAAGACATCGGAGGCGAAGATGGAAACGATGACGCTGGCGTCCAGATAGACGCTCAATGCGCCCAGTCCTCGTCGCGCATGCGGCGAACGAGCGTGACGGCGTCTTCGGCCGGCATATGGTCGCCGACGGGCGGATGCGTTCGGAACCAGTCCAGCATGTCCTGCACCACCGAATTCGGCGGGGCCTGAACGGCAGCTTCGGCTTCGACGATTTTCCGCTTACCCATGGTAAGCAGGATACCCCGGCCCGGGCGCCGTATCAACTCACTCCACGGTCACGCTCTTCGCCAGGTTGCGCGGCTGGTCGACGTCGGTGCCTTTGGCGATGGCCGCGTAGTAGGCCAGCAGCTGCGCCGGCACGGCGTAGAGCAGCGGCGCGATGAACGGATCGGCGTCGGGCACCTCGACGGTGGTCCAGGCCTGGTGGCCGGCGCTCTCAAGGCCGCGCTTCTCGGAGATCAGCAGCACCTTGCCGCCGCGCGCCATCACCTCCTGCATGTTCGACACGGTCTTCTCGAAGAACGCATCGTGCGGCGCCATCACGATCACCGGCACGGCCTCGTCGATCAGCGCGATGGGGCCGTGCTTCATCTCGCCCGCGGCATAGCCCTCGGCGTGGACATATGAAATCTCCTTCAGCTTCAGCGCGCCTTCGAGCGCGAGCGGAAAGGACGGCCCGCGGCCGAGATAGAGCACGTCGCGCGCCTTGGCGACCTCCTGCCCCAGCGCCTCCATCTTGGGCTCGGATTTCAGGAACTCGACGATGTGGCGCGGGATCTCGAGCAGCGCGGTGCAGAGCCGCTTCTCGTCCTCGGCCGACAGCGTGCCGCGTCCACGTCCCGCAGCGATGGCGAGCGCCGCCAGCGCAGCGAGCTGGCAGGTGAAGGCCTTGGTCGAGGCTACGCCGATCTCGGGCCCGGCGAAGATCGGCAGCACGATATCGGCATCGCGCGCGATCGAGCTCTCGACGACGTTGACCAGCGCGAGCGTCACCTGCCCGTTGGCCTTGGCGTCGCGCAGCGCCGCGAGCGTGTCGGCGGTCTCGCCCGATTGCGAGATGAACAGCGCCACGCCGTCCTTCGGGTATACCGGATCGCGGTAGCGCAGCTCGGAGGCGAAATCGATCTCCACCGGCAGGCGCGCATATTTCTCGAACCAGTATTTGCCGACGAGGCCCGCGTAATACGCCGTGCCGCAAGCCGAGATCGTCAGCCGCGACGCCTTCGCCAGCGCCGCCTCCAGCCGCGCGTCGTCGAGCTGCACGTTCGGGCCCGCGGTGTTGAGGTAGTGCGCCAGCGTGTGGTTGATCACTTCGGGCTGCTCGTGAATCTCCTTCGCCATGAAGTGGCGATGGCCCGCCTTGTCGACCATCGCCGACGACGCGTTGGTGATCGTGATCTCGCGGTTCGCGGGACGCCCCGCCGCATCGTAGATCGCGACTTGATTCCCGCGGATCACCGCGACGTCGCCGTCTTCCATATAGGCGACGCGGTTGGTGAAGGGCGCGAGCGCGAAGGCGTCGGAGCCCAGATAGGCCTCGTGCTCGCCATAGCCGACCGCGAGCGGGCTGCCCTTGCGCGCGCCGATGAGCAGCGATTCCTCGCCGCGGAAGATCATCGCCAGCGAATAGGCGCCCGTCAGCCGCCGCACCGCTTCCTTCGCCGCCGCCTCGGGACCCTGACCCTGGTCGAGATAGTCGGCGATGAGATGCACCGCGACCTCGCTGTCGGTCTCGGATTCGAATTTGTGGCCCTTGGCGAGCAATTCGTTCCTGAGCTCGCGGAAATTCTCGATGATGCCGTTATGGACGATGGCGACCCTGGCGTTGGCGTGCGGATGGGCGTTGATCTCGGTCGGCGCGCCATGCGTGGCCCAGCGCGTGTGGCCGATGCCGGTGCGCCCGCTCAAAGGCGCCGCGCGCAGCACCGCGTCGAGGCGGCTGAGCTTGCCGGGGGAGCGCCGGCGCTCGATCGCGCCGTCGACCAGGGTCGCGATGCCGGCGGAATCGTAGCCGCGATATTCGAGGCGCTTCAGCGCTTCGAGGATGACCGGGGCCACGTCCTGCGTCCCCGCGATGCCGACGATGCCGCACATTATTTCTTGCCTTTCTCGGCTTTCTTCCGTGTACGGAATTTCGCGGCCCAGCCCGCGATCTCGCGCTGCTCGGCGCGCGTCACCGCGAGGGCATCCTTCGCGACCGGCTTGGTGATCACCGAGCCCGCGCCGACATAGGCGCCGTCGCCGACGCTCACGGGCGCCACCAGAGCCGTGTCCGAGCCGACGAAGGCGCCTTCGCCGATCCAGGTCGCGTGCTTGTCGAAGCCGTCATAGTTGCAGGTGATGGTGCCCGCGCCGATATTCGCGGCCGCGCCGACCGTGGCGTCGCCCAGATAAGCGAGATGGTTCGCCTTCGCGCCCTTGCCGATGGTCGAATTCTTGACCTCGACGAAATTGCCGATATGCGCGCCCTCGCCGATCACCGTGCCGGGGCGCAGCCGCGCCTGCGGCCCCACGACCGCGCCGCTCAAAACCTCCGCGCCTTCGAGCACGCAGTGGCTCTTGATCTCGGCGCCGCTGCGCACGGTCACGCCCGGCGCGAACACGACATAGGGCCCGATCAGCGCATCCGCCTCGATCACCGTGTCGGCGCAAAGATAGACCGTCTCCGGCGCGGTCATGCCGACGCCGCCGTCGAGCAGGCGCAAGCGCAGGCGCTTCTGCATCTCGCGTTCCGCATCGGCGAGCTCGGCGCGCGAATTGACGCCCATCACCGTGATCGCGTCGGCGACGGTGACCGCGCATTTCACGCCGTCGCGCCTGGCCACCGCGGGCACTTCGGGGAGGTAGTACTCGCCCTGCGCATTGTCGTTCTTGAGCTGCGCCGCCCATGCGAAGAACTTCGCCGCGCTCGCCGCCGAATAGGTGCCGGCGCAACAGAGATCGACCGCGCGCTCTTCGGCATTCGCGTCCTTGAATTCGACGATGCGGTCGAGCAATCCGTCCTTGCCCAGGATCACGCGCCCATACGCCGCCGCGTCGGCGGGGCGGAACGCGACGATCGAGAAGCCGGTTGCCTCCGCGCTCGCGAGCGACTCCGCCATCATCGCGCTTTCGGCGAGCGGCATGTCGCCATTGTTGATCAGGATCGCGCCGTCGAAGCCCTCGAGCGCGTCCTTCGCGCACAACGCGGCGTGACCGGTGCCGAGCTGCTTGTCCTGCACCGCGACCTGGGCGCCCAGGCTTTCGGCATAGGCGCGCACCTCGTCGAAGCCCGGCGCGATGACGACGACGATGCGCGCGCAGCCCGCGCCGCGCGCCGCGTCCACCACATGGCGAAGCATCGGGAAACCCGCGACCGGGTGCATCACCTTGGGCTTGGCGGATTTCATCCGCGTGCCCATCCCGGCGGCCAGGATCACTGCTGCTCTTGTCATGGTTTTGCCGTAACCCACGCCTGCCAAACGGTAAAGTGACGATTCATGACGCTATGTTTCCCAGAATCTGTTAAGCGACATCAATGAGTCCAGCCCTGATCTTCGACCTCGACGGCACGCTCGTCGACACCGCCCCCGACCTCTTGGGCGCCCTCAACGCCATCCTGATCCGCGAAGGCCGCCCGCCGGTGAACCACGCCGACCTTCGCCACCTGGTCGGCTTCGGGGCGCGGCGGATGATGGACGAAGCCTTCCGCATGACCGGCGGCGAGATGGATTCCGGCCGCCTGCCCGCGCTGATCGACGACTATATCGCGCATTATCGAAAGCATGTCGCGGTCGCCAGCCGCCCTTTTCCGGGCGTCGAGGAGACCCTGGCCGCGCTCAAGGCCGGCGGCGCGCGGCTGGGTGTCCTGACCAACAAGCCACAGGAGCTGACCGATTTGCTGCTGCCCAAGCTCGGGCTCGACACCTATTTCGAGTCGATCCACGGCGCGGGGCGCTACAGCTACAACAAGCCCGACGCACGCGTCTTCCATCACGTCGTCGACGAACTCGGCGGCGGGCCGGCACTGATGATCGGCGACAGCGCGACCGACGTCGCCACCGCGCGCGCCGCCGGCGCGAAGGTGATCGTGGTCTCGTTCGGCTATACGCCCGAGCCGGCGCATACGCTGGGCGCCGACGCGGTGGTCGACCATTTCGCGGATATCCCGGCGGAAATGGAGCGTTTACTGCATCCCTGAATGGAACGTCACGCCGGGCCGGACGTTTCCGCCCCATGCGAAAGATCCTGTTACTCTCCGCCGCCGCCATCGCTCTGGCGGGTTGCGGCGAGAAAGCCAAGCTGCCCGAGACCGCGGGCTGGGGCCCGAAGCCCGATCTGCCCGCGCCCAATCCGACTCTGATCCCGACGATCAACGTCGCCAAGGCCGTGCATTGGCAGCAGGGCGAGAAGCCTGTGCCCGCGCCCGGCCTCGCCGTCGCGGCGTTCGCGCAGGGCCTCGATCATCCGCGCTGGCTTCTGGTGCTGCCGAACGGCGACGTGCTGGTGGCCGAGACCAACGCGCCGCCCAAGCCCGACGACAGCCGCGGCCTCACCGGCATGGTGGAGCAGATGGTGATGAAGACCGCGGGCGCCGAGACCGGCGGCTCGGCCAACCGCATCACGCTTCTGCGCGACACCGACGGCGACGGCGTCGCCGACAGCAAGAGCGTATTCCTCTCCGGCCTCAACTCGCCCTTCGGCATGACGCTGTCGAACGGCACGCTCTATGTCGCCGACACCGACGCGGTGCTGCGTTTCCCTTACAAGGACGGCGAGACTTCGATCCCCGAAAAGGGCGAGAAGGTCGTCGATTTGCCGGCGGGCACGATCAACCATCACTGGACCAAGAACGTCGTCGCCAATGAAGACGGCAGCAAGCTGTATGTGACCATCGGCTCCAACAGCAATGTCGGCGAGCAAGGCCTCGACAAGGAACAAGGCCGCGCCGATGTGTGGGAGGTCGATCCCAGGACCGGCGCGCATCGCGTCTATGCGTCGGGCACGCGCAATCCGAACGGCATGGGTTGGCGCGGCGGCGTCTTGTGGGTGGCGGTCAACGAGCGCGACGAGATCGGCAGCGACCTCGTGCCCGACTACATGACGGGCCTCAAGGACGGCGCGTTCTACGGCTGGCCCTACTCTTATTATGGGCAGCATGTCGACGACCGCGTGAAGCCGCAGATGCCCGCCCTGGTCGCCAAGGCGATCCCGCCCGACTATGCGCTGGGCACCCATACGGCTTCGCTGGGGCTCGCGTTCTCCGACGGCGCCAAGCTCGGGCCGGACTATGCCGACGGCGTGTTCATCGGTCAGCACGGCTCGTGGAACCGCGATCCGCGCGCGGGATATAAAGTCGTGTTCGTCCGGTTCGCGGGCAGCATGCCCGAAGGCGATCCGAAGGACGTGCTGACCGGCTTCCTGAACGACAAGGGCGAGGCGCGCGGGCGCCCCGTCGGCGTGGCCATCGACAAGACCGGCGCCCTGCTGGTGGCGGACGACGTCGGCAACACGGTCTGGCGGGTGAGCAAGCCGCAATAGTAAAGTGAGGCCGCGATGCGCGGCGGCCCGATCCTCAAACCCGAATTGATCGTGAACACGGTCGAGCGCTTGAGCGCGCGCATCGCCGAGCGCTTCCCGAGCTCCGGCCTCGCCACCGTCTGCGCCGATCTCGCCCAGACGGCGCAGGCGACGGCCGAGCGCGTGGAGCGTCTCGGCCGGCCGAACATCGCGCTTCGTCTGCTCGCGCTCGGCGTGGTCGTGGCCGGGCTGGCCGCGCAAATCTATGTCGCCGAGCTGATCGATTGGGAAGACGTGCTGCGCCGCGCCGATCCGGTGGGCATCACGCAGGGGCTCGATTCGATCGTCAACCTGCTGATCCTGGCCTTCGGCGCGATCTGGTTCGTGCTCACCCTCGAGCAGCGGCTGAAGCGCCGCCAGGTGCAGGCACGGCTGCACGAGCTGCGCGCCTTCGCCCATGTCGTCGACATGCACCAGCTGACCAAGGACCCGACGGTGGTGCTGAGCGCGAGCGAGCCCACGACCTCGTCGCCCGCGCGGCGCATGAGCAAGTTCGAGCTGTCGCGCTATCTCGATTACTGCTCCGAGATGCTGGCCCTGATCGCCAAGCTCGCCGCGCTCTATGCCGGGCGCATCCGCGACCGCGAAGTGACGGCCGGCGTGGTCGAGATCGAGGAGCTGACTTCCGATCTCGGCCGCAAGATCTGGCAGAAGATCATGATCCTGAGCGAGCTGGACGAACGGCAGCGTTCAACCTAAGATTTCGCCGGGCTTCGAGGGGACATCCATGCGGATCGCTCGGGCGACGACGACAGCATCGCGTTCGCGGAGCATCCCGATGCGGGCGACGGCGTCTATTCGCTGCAGGTGCTGGTGCCGTCGAGCCATGTCGGGGACTGGGCCAAGGGCTGCCTGATGGCGCGCGCGCATGCGACGTCCAAGGCGGCCTATTTCGCGGTGTGCCGCACCGCGGACAACAACCGCATCCAGGTGCAGTACCGCCTCAAAGGCGACGACGACGCCCAGGCGGCCGGCTATGGCGACGGCATCGACATGGATGCAAGGCTGAAGGCCCTGGCCAAGACGGTGTCGACCGGCGGCTATCACGACAACGGCATCTCCGAGACCGAGGCGATCAGCTATGTCAGGTTCGTCGCGTCGAAAGGCAGCACGGCGTTCACCGCCTTCGCCTCGCGCGACGGCACGACCTGGACGCATATCTACGGGCCGGTCACCTTCGACGAGCCGTTGACGCTCAAGGGCGTCTCCGCCACCGCGCATGGCGACGACGCCGTGCTGTGGCGCTTCACGCAATTCCGCATCGGCAACGCGCCGCAGGACCCTTCGGGCTCCAACTGGACGCATTGGCTGATCGGCGACGGCGGCCATCCGTCGAAGGCGGAATGCCGGACCGGGACCGCCGGCACCACCAGCTGCAGCTTCCCGCACGGCCCCGACGGCAACGCCCGCCGCTACGGCTGGGCCAGCGGCTGGGGAGAGTAGGCGGGGAGAGGCGCGCGGCGTGGGCGGCGTGAGCGCGGCGACGCTTGACGGACCCAAGCCCCTGCCCCTATAGGGCTTCTCCCTTTCAGGGGCGCGTAGCTCAGCGGGAGAGCACTCCCTTCACACGGGAGGGGTCACAGGTTCAATCCCTGTCGCGCCCACCATCGGTTCCAGGATTTCCGCGGCTTTTCCGAGACGCGATTTCATTCTATCCGGCACCGAACGGCGTACAAAAGCAGATTTCGGCACCGAAATCCGTGGAAAAGATCGGGGGCTGGAAATCCGCGTTTGTTCACGGCGTTTCCGACGCGAATCGATCCGGTTCGAAGCCGCTATTCCGGGTGCCATTGAGGTGCGACTTGCCAAACACGGATGGCCATTCGCGCGATTGCTTGAGCCTCTTCGCACGTAGCAATAGCCATCGTCTTTAAGGCCAACTGGAGTGGCTTCGAAGCGCGAAACGGAATGACCATCACGATTGCGCCATCGACGGTCGCGTACTGGATCATGAACCGCGCATCGTCCACGAGTTCGCCGCGCAGCTTATACCAACGGGCGTTGTCTTTGACCTTTTTCGTCATGGCCGGGCTTGCCCCGGCCATCCAGATTCCTTCGGAAAATGGCCGATTTTCCGGATGGCCGCCTCAAGGGCGGCCATGACGAAATGAGTCATTGATGAGGTCCGTTGGTATTAGAGCAAGCCCTCTATGAGCATCCCCAGGACGGCGGACACCACAGCCAGCAAGGCGAACAGCAAAGCGGGCCCGATCCCGACCCTGACCCGGCTCTTGCGTGGTCCGGTCATCCTCCTGCGGAAGAGGATCGTCTTCATGCGGTTCGGCATGACCCACTCCAAGCGTGGAGCGGAGAAGGCCGGCCGGAGACGATCGACCGGGCTCTCCCTCTGGAACGGATGGGGGTTAGAAGGCCGCCCTCAGAACCACGCGGATGTCGCGTCCCGGCATGATGACGTCGGCCTTGTTGAGCGCGACCGAGTCACGCTCGACCTCGTCGGCCAGATTGTGACCGACCAGCGCGACCTCGAATCCGGGGTGCTCGGAGAACGGCCGCCAGCGCGCCTGGAAGCTCACGTCGGTATAGCCGGCCGTGGGCGGATCGAACGCGCCGACCTCGTTCTGCGCGCCCACGCCCAGGACGAGGACGGAAGCGTCGAACGCCTGGCTGTCCCATGAAAGGCCGCCGCCGACCCGGAACGGCTGGAGGCGGGGGACGTTGCCCAGTCCCCCGCTGAACGTCGCGCGGACATAGTCGGCCAGCAGGTTCGCCGAAAGCGTGCCGCTGCCCGTGTCCCAGAGAGGCGCGGACGCCTTGCCCTCGATGCCCCAGAAATTGGCGTTGGCTTGCCGATAGAAGAGTTCCTTCAGATCGTGATCGTCATCCTGCACGGGCTGGCAGTTGCCGTCGTCGTCGCAGAAATTGCCCGTCAGGGCGCCGTAGATGTAGTTCTCGAAATGCTGTCCCCACAGCGATCCTTCGAGCGCGACGGGCCCCAGCGTCGTGCGCACCGTCCCTTCGAGCGCATTGGAGCGCTCGATCTTGAGATTGGGATCGCCGGTCTCGAACGTCGCCGGACCGTCATGCGCGCCCCGCGCGAAAAGCTCGGTCTGTGCCGGAGCGCGTCCGGCGCTGGTCAGCGTAAGGCCGAAATTCGTATCGTCGCTCACCGTCCACAGCAATCCGACCGAGCCGCTGATCGGCGTGAAGTTCTTGTTGGTGAAGACGTCCGAGGCGGGCGTTCCGCTGATGTGGACCTCTTCCGCGCGGCCGGCCGCCTGAATCTTGAAGGCGTCGCCCAGCGGCACCTCCGTGAAGACGTAGCCCGCCTCGGTCAGGGTATTCGTCGGGAAAAGATAGGAGCTGTCTTCGCCCAGCGCCGAATATTGGCGGTTCTGGATCTGCACGCCGACGGCCGAATTGGCGAAGGGACCGATGGCGTCGAAGATGGCTTCGGCATGGCTGTCCAGTTCCTTGTTGAGGAAGGTGGAATTGATGCTTCCGTCGGGATTGTCCTCGGTATGGCCGTACCAGGAATAGCTGGCCGCAAGGTTGACCGTCTTGAGCGGCCCCGCGCCGATCGCGAAGCTGTCGTCGGTATTGACCTTGGTCTGGCGCATGACGATGTGGACCGTGTCGGCCGGGATGCCGTAATTGCCGTCGAAGTGCGTCACGGACGCGCCGATCCGGCTGTCGCCGAAGAAGTACGACGAGCCGCCCGAGAAGCCGTCCTGGTGGGTATAGGAGTTGAACATTGTGCCGAGCGGCGTGTCGTAGCTGCCGTCGCGACGGATGAAGGCATCGCCGTGGAATGCGAACTGACCGGATGCGCCGTCGAGCATGACGCCGCCCTGGCCGCCGTCGCCGACGCTGTCATAGCTGGCGTTGGCTTCGCCGCCGAATTGGTCCGGCAACGTCAACGGAACGCGATTGTCGATGGCGTTGACAACGCCACCGATGGCCTGGCTGCCATAGCGCAACGCCGCGGCGCCGCTGACGACTTCGATGCGCTGCGTGATCATGGGGTCGATCGGAACGCCGTGGTCGGGCCCGATGTCGGACACATCCGAGCTGCTGAGACCGTTTTCCAGGACCTTGACGCGCGTCGCATCCATGCCGCGGATGACCGGGCGGCTGGCGCCGGCGGCAAAGCCTGTTCCGGCCATGCCCGGCACGTCGCGCAGCGAGTCGGCGAGGTTCGCGCCGCCCTGCGCCAGGATCTCGTCCCGGCTGACGACGTTCACGATGCTCGCATAGTGGTCCGCCTGTCCCGCGATCGGCGATGCGGTGACGACGACGGTTTCGATCTGGCCGGATGAGTTGGCGGCGGCGGCCGGGAGCGCTATCCAGGCGGCAGTCAGCGCGGTGGTCGCGCAAAGAATGGATTTACGAAGCATATCAAACTCCACGAGTCGCCGACGTCGTGCCTCTCGCAGCGACATCGAGCGTGAAAGGATCGCGCGCGGCGTGAAGCCGGCGCGGCGGTCAGGATGTGTGGGGTCTTATGCTTGCGGCGGAGCGCGGCTGCGCCAGATATACGACGTCGGATCGGTCGTGCGATCCGTGCGGTCGCCGAGGCTGCTGGACGCGGCGATATGCGTCGGGATCTCGAGAATCCATGTCGATGGCGTCAGGAACGCGCCGGCATGGACCGCGACTTGGCAGAGCGGACAATTTTCGCGGCTGTCGCGCGCCGGTGTGGAATGTCCCTTCGTGCCCGCTTTGCGGGCGTAGGAATCTGTGCTGGCGATCCTCAGCTCATCGGCGCCGCCCGGAATGTGGATGTGGGTCTGCGCCGTGAAGGTCTGGAGCCCGAAAGCGAGCAGGCAGAACAGCACGAAGGCGGATTGGCGGAGCGATCGAACGCCCGTCCACCGTCCCAAATGCGCGTGTCCGCCCGAACGCTTCAAGGGGTTTCCCCGTCAGACCGCCCGATTTGCCATTTGGGAACAGGGCTTTGCAAGGCATAATTCCCGGCAGGGACCGAGAAGGAGCGCTCTGCGCTTTTTGGGTAACACAAGATCTCAAGCATCTCGCGGCCCTTCTTCAGCTATTTGGCCGGAGGCGGCGCGAGCTTCAGGCGCAGGCCTGTCGATGTCACCAAGTCGCCAGGCATCATGCCGGACGGACAGGCGCCGAGCCAATGGGCGTTACCCAGGATCGTCTGCTTGCGGCTGCGTCCAAGAGGTTCCGACGTCCGGATATCCGACCGGGTGCTGAAAGCCGTCTCACCGACATGGAGCTCGCTGTGCGAGGTCATGATCGCACTGCCCCGACGGCACACGGCATCGGTCGAGCTTCCGTCCGCCGCCGGATGGGTCTTCAGCACCGGACAGTCCTGCGATTTGAAATTGGACGCGAACGTCGAGAGTGTCGCCTCTGTGCGGCGGTCGATGCAGAATTTCGATACCAAGGGTGGCGCTGTCGAGCCGATCTCTCGAACCGTCATGGTCCATAACCCGGGTCGGCGATGTGGTGACTCCGCGGCATGACCGTTCGGCACGAGCAAAAACGAGACCGCGGCTGCCAGGCCCGCAGCTTTACGCACGGCGATCCGCTCCCGGCAGATTTTGCGCTCCGCATCGGCCGCACCGGCCGCGAACCTCGAGAACGGCCCGTTCGACTGCAAAAGCGCTTTTGCGCGCCCAAGCCGCGATCTGGCTATCCATGGTCCGGTCCGCGAATTCCTGCACGATGCCGCAATCGCCGCAGATGGAGAACAGCGCCGCAGCGCCGTGATGCGGGTGCGCGCAGGCCACGAACGCGTTGAGCGATTCAAGCCGATGCGCCCGCCCTTGGCCGATCAAACGGTCGAGCGCGCGATAGATGGTGGGCGGCGCCGTGATACCTTGAGGCCGCAACCGGTCCAGCAGCTCATATGCCGTCATCGGCTTTGGAGATTTCTGCAGAAGGCCGATGACACGCTCGTGGTTGGGGATCGGTTGCTCGCGCGCGCGCGTGCCGTGCTTCATGGATTGGGGTCGGTCCTTGCCGCGGTTCGGGATGTTATATTATAACATCGAGCCTCCGATCAATACCTCGTGCGAAGCCATACGATGCTCGTCCTCACTTTTGCGTTTGCCGCGGCGCTCGCCACTCTGCTGGGCGGCGTGTTCGCCTTCGCGCTTCGCGACCGCCTTCACCTGATCCTCGGCTTCAGCGCAGGCGCCGTCATCGGCGTCGCGTTCTTCGATCTGTTGCCGGAGGCGATAGCCGCGAGCGCCGGTCGTTGTTCTCCGCGCGCGCTGGCATTGCTTGTCGGGGCCGGCTTCCTGCTCTACTTCCTGCTTGATCGCTTCGCGCTTTTGCACGCCGCGGTCACCCACGAAGCGGAACAGCGCCAGATGCGGCTTGCCCGCCGCGGATCGCTGGGAGCGGCGAGCCTGGTGGCCCACAGCCTGTTCGACGGGATCGCCGTCGGCTTTGCCTTCCAGGTTTCCAATGCGATCGGGCTCGTCGTCGCCGCCGCCGTGCTGGCGCACGACTTTTCGGACGGCATCAACACCGCCAACGTGGTCCTCAAGAACGGCGGGTCGCGCGGAACGGCTTTGCGCTGGCTGGCGATGGACGCTGCCGCGCCCGCAGCGGGCATTGCGTCCACCTTTCTCTATACCCTGCCGGCGGCGCAGTTCGGCCCGGTGCTGGCGGTGTTCTGCGGGTTCTTTCTCTATCTGGGCGCCGCCGATCTCCTCCCCGAAAGCCATCACGCCCATCCGAAACTGTTAACCACGGCGATGACCTTGCTCGGCGCAGGAACGATCTGGACCGCGGTGTCCTTTGTCGGCTGACGCGCGGCCCCTCAAGCGATTGCGCCGTTCGGACAAGATCGTGTTATAAAGTACGCTCCGCCGCGTGACCCGATAGAGCTGGATGAAGCCGAAAACGCGCACGACTGCGATGCCAAAGCCCCGGACAGTGTCCGGGACAAGGCTTGCCGTCTCGCTTTTTGTCTTCTTGGCCGTCCTGTTCCAGAGCTACGCGACCCAGACCCACATCCATATTCCCCGAGCAGCTGGCGTAGACCGGACGCTGGCGCTCGGAAGCGCAAAGGCGCCGGCGAGTTCACAAAGCGGTGATCACGACAAATATCCCGCGAACGAAGATCCCGCCAATTGTCCGCTGTGCCAGGAAGCCGTGCATGGCGGAGCCGTCATCACGCCGGCCGTCCTGGCGGTCTGGTCGCCGCTGGCCTTTGTCGTCCTGAGATGGTTCGCGCCGCCAACGCGCCATCACCTCGCCCCGCCGTCGCACGACTGGCGCGGGCGCGGCCCACCTTCTCTCTAAGCCAACGATTTCGCGCCGTTCTTGCCGCAGGAGCGATCGCTCGGCGGCTTGAGCGGCATTTCTCAAAACCGCGCGGGACCGCCGCGAAGGTGTCTTGGAGATTTTGGAATGATGTCGGCCATCGCCATGAGGGCGGCATGACGGATCCCGCAGAGAAGCTCGCCGTGCGCGATCTCTGCCTGGCACGCAACGGCAGGGCCTTCGCGCGCGTGCCGGACTTCAGCGTGATGCGCGGCAAGTCGGTCGCCATGATCGGCGCGTCGGGCTCGGGCAAGACCACGGCGTTGATGGCGCTTGCGGGCATCCGCGCGCCGGCGCAGGGCACGATCGAGATCGACGGCAGCGATCCCTGGAAGCTCGGGCGACGGGCACGCGATCACTTCCGCGGCCGGCGGATCGGCCTGGTGTTTCAGTCCTTCCACCTGGTCGATGCCTTGAGCGTGCGCGCGAATATCCGGCTCGCCGCGCAATGCGCGGGCTATCCGATCCACGATTCCGGGCGTCTGGAGGGATTAATCGAGCGGCTGAACCTGACGGGGGTTCGCAACCGTCGCGCGGATCGCATCAGCCACGGCCAGGCCCAGCGTGTCGCCGTCGCCCGCGCGCTCCTGAACGCGCCCGCCGTCGTCCTTGCGGACGAGCCGACCTCTGCGCTCGACGACGCCAACACCCACGCGCTGATGACCCTGCTCACGGAAAGCGCCGCGTCCGAAGGTGCCGCGCTTGTCATCGCGACCCATGACCGTCGCGTGCTCGACGGCGTCGACGCCGTCGTGGAGATGGAGGCGCTCGCATGAGCATGATCGCGCTTGCGTTCGCTTATCTCCGCCGGCGCTGGGGCCAGGCGCTGCTCTCCGTCCTGGTCGGCGCGCTCGGCATCGCCGCCGTGGGCGTCGCTTTCGCCGGATTGGACGCGCTGCCGGAAGCGGCCGAGCGGTCGTGGGGCGGCGTCGACCTGGTCATCGGTCCCAAGGGCTCGGCGCTCGATCTCGTCCTGTGCTGCGCGCTGCATGTGTCCGATCCGCGCGGCCTGGTCTCGGAAAAGACCGCGATGGCGGCCGCCTCCCATCCGCTGATCCGCGTCGCTGCTCCTATCGCGTTGGGCGACAACGTCGATGGCTGGCGCATCGTCGGCACCACGCCGAAGCTGCTCTGGGTGTACCGCGCCGATCTGGCGCAAGGCCGCGAATGGACCAAGCCGCTGGAAGCCGTGCTGGGCGCGCAGGCGGCACGCGCCTTGAAGCTCAAGCTGGGTGCCAAGTTCATCGGCGCGCACGGGCTCGAGGCCGGTGGGGAGATGCATTCGCAATTCCCCTATACCGTCGTCGGCATCCTCGCGCCGACCGGCTCCGCCCTCGACCGCATGGTCCTGACCGACATCGAGACCGTCCGCTACATCCACAAGATGCACCAGGAGGACGAAGCCGCAGAGACCGGCGTCGCGGAGACCTATGTGAATCTCCCCGATGCCGCGACCGCCGTCGTCGCATCGTACAAGAGTCCGGTGGCGGCGCTGCTGGTGCCGCGCCTCATAGAGCGCGATCCGACCCTGACGGCGGCGAGCCCCTCGTTCGAGATCGCGCGGTTGATGAGCTATCTGCGTCCCCTGACGATCGCCGCCACCGCGCTGGGATTGCTGCTTGTCGCCATCGCGGCGGCCGGCGCGGCGGCGAGCCTGATGGCGACGATGAACGCGCGCACGCGCGATCTCGCCTTGTTGCGCGCGCTCGGTGCCGGTCCGGCGTCGCTGGCGCTGGTCGCGGTGGCCGAGTCCGTGATGATCGCCCTCGTCGCGGCGGCGGCAGGCCTCATGCTGACCTGGCTGCTGCTGACCATCGGGGCCGGCCTGCTGGCCGATCGGACCGGCTTGCTGCTCACACCGAAGATCGATCCGGGAGACGTCGTCACCATCATCGCCGGTGCGCTCGGCGTTGCGATCCTTGCCGCGCTGTTTCCGGCCATCCGTGCCGCCCGCACGCCCATAGAGGAGTTGCTGCAATCATGATCGCGAGACGCATTCTCCACTGCCTCCTCGCGCCGCTGCTGCTGGTCGGCGCCACCGCGATGCGTGAGCAGAAGATCGTTCTGCAACAGCCGATCGGCCAGCCGGCCGACGAGCGCGCCGCGCAGAACGGCCTGCCGCAGTCGCACGACCTGCTGTGGAGCAAATTCCTGAAGTGCAAGGTCGGCTACAACAACCGCACCGGCCTCTACAGCATCGCGGTCACGCCCGAAGTGAAAGCGCTTGCCGGACGCACCGTCACCGCGAGCGGCTGGGTCCTGCCGCTCGACGGCTCGGATCATACCAAGCACTTCCTCCTGACGCGGCGCACGCCGGTCTGCATGTTCTGCCCGCCGGGCGAGCCTAACGAAGTCGCCGAAGTGATCTCGCCCCGCGCCATCAACTGGACCGACAAGATGGTCACCGTGACGGGGCCGCTTACCCTCATCGACAACGGCGAGAAGGGCATGTTCTTCAAGATCAGCGACGCCCAGGTGAAATGATGCGCGCGCAAGCCTGGACCAACTCGCGTGCCTTGGCCGGCGTCAGGCCGCCGCGCCAGCGTCCGCAGACCTTGTCCTTGGGTATGAGCGAGCGCGCGAACGGCAGTATGCCGTCGGTATCGCCGGCCGCGAGCAGCACCGCGCGCGGCTTCTCGCCGTGCCGCATGACGGCGGCTTTCTCCAGCGCGGGAGACACCGCGCGCAACTCGCCGCGGGCGCGCGCTTCCTGGTCGAGGATCACGATGCGGACGCGGCTTCCATCCGCCTTCGCGAAATCGGCAAGGACCGGCAGTTCCAGCCGGCATGGCGCGCATGTCGGGGAATAGTACACTTCGAGCACCGGCGGCGGGAGCGCTGCAATCATGTGCGGCCGATTCTATCAGCTATCCGAAGGGAGTTGAATAATGCCGTTCGCTTTGCGCACGATCATGCCTTTCGCCGTCGCGCTCTTGGGCGCGGCCAGTGCGCCCGCGCAGGACACGGCGCGCGTGACGCCCATGACACCCGATGTCGTTCCAAGCTACGAGCAGACATTGCCCTCGGCCGATTTCGTCCGGCGCGAGGCGATGGTGCCGATGCGCGACGGCACCAAGCTCTACACCGTCATCGTCATGAAGAAGGGCACGAAAGACGGCCCGATCCTGCTCTCGCGCACGCCCTACGACGCCCATGAATCGACGCACCGCGTCGCCAGCCAGCGCATCGTCGACATCCTCGAAGCGATGGACGCCGAATTCGCTGAGGACGGCTACATCCGCGTCTACCAGGATATCCGCGGCCTGCACCGTTCCGAAGGCCAGTACATCATGAACCGGCCGATCGTGGGCCCGCTGAACGACACGGGCATCGACGAGTCCACCGACGCTTACGACACGATCGACTGGCTGGTGAAGAACGTGCCCGAGTCGAACGGCAAGGTCGGCATCATCGGCTCGTCCTATCTCGGCTTCACGACCTTGATGGCGGAGATCAATCCGCATCCGGCGTTGAAGGCGGCGGTGCCGGAGAGCCCGATGGTGGACGGCTGGATGGGCGACGACTGGTTTCACAACGGCGCGTTCCGCGTCGGCTCGCTCGACTATGCGGTGAGCCAGGCCACCAACAAGGGTGAGAAGGGCGGCGAGTTCGCGCTGGGCAGCGGCGATCACTACACGCGCTATCTCGAAGCGGGCTCCATGGCGGATTTCGCGACGATGCTGGGGGTCGCTCATTTTCCCGGCGTGCGCAAGTTCCTGGAGAACCCCGCCTATACCGATTTCTGGTCCTTGCAGGCGGTCGACAAGTGGCTCGCGGCGCGACCGCTGACGGTGCCGACCATGCTGGAGGTCGGCCAGTGGGATCAGGAGGACAGCTATGGCGCGCCGGCGGTCTATCGCGCGCTGGAGCCCAAGGACACGAGCAACGATATGGTCACGCTGGTGATCGGGCCCTGGCGCCACTCGGGGGCAAACCACGGCGGCTACGATCTCGGCGCGCTCGATTTCACCGGCGACACGGCGCGGGAGTGGCGGACGCGCTGGCTGAAGCCTTTCCTCGACCACTGGCTCAAGGACGCACCGGACCCGCACACGCCGCCGGTGCTCACCTATGCGACCGGCATCGACCAGTGGCAGGAATCCCCGCGCTGGCCGATGGGGTCGTCCGAGCCGCTCTATCTCGCGGCGGGAGGCGCGGCGAGCTTCGAACGTCCGGCAGCGGCGGGACATGACGACTATGTGAGCGATCCGGCGCACCCCATGCCCTTCCTCCCGCGTCCGATCGACATGGGCGATCCGCTGCAGTGGAAGCCGTGGCTGGTCCACGACCA
The DNA here is from genome assembly GCA_035549495.1 of Rhizomicrobium sp. GTDB lineage: Bacteria > Pseudomonadota > Alphaproteobacteria > Micropepsales > Micropepsaceae > Rhizomicrobium. Next base: position 199,737 of record DASZQV010000028.1, read on the forward strand.
GCGCTTCGTGTCGGACCGGCCGGACGTGGCGCTGTGGCAGACCGCGCCGCTCGACAAGCCGGTCCACATCATGGGCGCGCCGGAGGTCGAGCTTTATGCTGCCACCACCGGGACGGACAGCGACTGGGTGGTGAAGCTGATCGACGTCTATCCGAACGACGTGCCCGAGCCTGCTGCCCAAGGCGGCAAGCCGTCGATGGCCGGCTATCAGCTTCCGGTCGGGATCGAGATCTTCCGCGGGCGCTATGTAAAGAGCTTCTCAAAGCCCACGCCGCTGAAGCCCGGCCATGTCGAGCACTACCAATGGGCGCTTCCCAACGTGAATCACGTCTTCCTGCCGGGCCACCGGATCATGGTGCAGGTGCAGTCGAGCCTCTTTCCGCTCTACGACCGCAACCCGCAGACCTTCGTCGACAGCATCATGTACGCCAAACCCGGCGACTACCGGAAAGCAACGCAAAGCATCTGGCACGGCGGGAGCACCGCCAGCGCGGTGATGCTGCCGGTCGTGCCGTGAACGCAATCGCCTGAACCAAGACATCAACGGAGACGATCATGACCAAGCCGACATTGGCGCTCCTCGCGGGCGCATTGCTGTGCGTCACGGCAGCCTGGGCTGCCACCGACTCGCTCGCACCGGCCAAACCGGCTCCGGCGCCCGTCAAGCCGGTGACCGAGACGCTCTGGGGCCGCAAGGTCACGGATAATTATCGCTACATGGAAGCGTTGGGGCCTGAGACGATTTCGTGGATGAAGGCCGAGGGCGCCTATACCCGCTCGATCCTCGATGCGATCCAGCCGCGCGCCGCATTGGCCGACAAGATCGCGGCCTTCACGGGAAGCTTCGGTTTCGTGCAGGGTTATGTGCGCTATGGCAATCGCGCCTTCTATGAGGAGCGCGCGCCGGGCTCCGACAATTTCGACCTGGTCGTCCGCGACGCCGCCGGCACGCGCAAGATCGTCGACGTGGCCGCGCTGCGCGCCGCGAACGGCGGCAAGCCCTATGCGATCAACTATTTCCTGGCCTCGCCGAACGGCAGCCTGGTGGCCGCGGGTATTTCCGAAGGCGGCTCCGAGGACGCCTCGATCACCGTCTACGACGCCGCGACGGGCAAGCCGGTCGCAGGCCCGGTCGACCGCGCGCAATTCGGCGCCACGACCTGGAGCAAGGATTCCAAGACGCTCTATTTCATCCGGCTCAAGAAGCTCGAAGCGGCGGATCCCGGCACGGAACGCTATCGCGATGCGTCTCTGGTCTCCTGGAATTTGACGTCCGAGCCCGTCGCGATCCTGGGCTCGAAGGTCGGTCACGGACCGTCGTTCAAGCCGGACGAGACGCCCGCACTGGGCATCGTGCCCAATGGCCCGGTGGCCGTGGCGCTCTCCATCAACGGCGTGCAGAACGAGCAGGCGCTGTGGACGGCACCTGTCGGCCAAGTCGACGATCCCAATGTCGCCTGGAAGCCGTTCGTCAGCCGCGATGACGACGTGAACAACTTCGACGCCGACAGCGACCACATCTATCTGCTCTCGCACAAGGACGCGCCGACCTTCAAAGTGCTTTCGGTGAAGGCAGGCGAGCCGCTTTCCGCGGCGACCGTGCTCGTGCCGGCCCAGCCCGACCGCGTGATCGATTCCGTCCATGCCGCGTCGGACGCGCTCTATGTGCTGGCGCGCAAGGGCGCCTATTCGGTGCTGCTGCGCGTTCCCGCCGGCTCGACGGCGGTCGAGGAGATCGCGCTGCCGTTCAAGGGCCATGTGGCCGAAGCGTTCACCGATCCGCGCGTGCCCGGCATCACGCTCGAGCTGGAAAGCTTCGCCGTTCCGCCCACGACCTTCGCCTACGACCCCGCGCGGAAAACGTTTGCCGATCTGAAGCTCGGCGTGACGCCCGCTTACGATTCGGACCGCTACGAGGTCAGCGACCTGGAAGCGAAAGCGGAAGACGGCGTTCTGGTGCCCGACACGCTGGTGCGGCCGAAGAGCGCCAAAGGTCCTCAAGTCGTCCTCATCCAGGCTTACGGCTCGTACGGCATCTCGCAGCTCGCCGATTTCTCGCCGCGCGCCGTGAGCTTCCTGGAAGCCGGCGGCACCTATGCCTCCTGCCATGTCCGCGGCGGCGGTGAGTTGGGCGACGCCTGGCGCCTGGCGGGCAAGGACGCGAACAAGGTCCATACCTGGCGCGACCTGATCGCCTGCGCTCAGGACCTGATCGCGCGCGGCTACACGACGAAGGACAAGCTCTTCATCTTCGGCGGCTCGGCGGGCGGCATCACCATGGGCCGCGCGCTGACCGAGCGGCCGGACCTCTTCGCCGGCGTGATCGATTCCGTGCCGGCGGCGAACACGCTGCGTTCGGAATTCTCGCCCAACGGGCCGCCGAACATTCCCGAGTTCGGCTCGATCACGACCGAAGAAGGATTCAAGAACCTCTACGAGATGGACACGCTGCAGCATGTCCGCAAAGGCACGCAGTACCCGGCGGTGCTGATCACGACGGGCTTGAACGACCCTCGCGTCTCGCCGTGGGAGCCGGCGAAACTCGCGGCCACGCTGCAGGCGTCCGGCACGACCAAGCCCGTTCTGCTGCGCATCGACGAAGCGGCGGGGCACGGGATCGGCTCGACCAAGTCGCAGAACGACCAGCTCTATGCCGACATGTACAGCTTCGTGTTCTGGCGCGCGGGCCTGCCGGACTGGCAGCCGCGTTTCGCGAAGCGGTAAACATGCGCCGCACCGGCGGGCGTACGGTCTGTGCGGCGGCGCTGGCGATCGGTTGGTCGATCGCCGCGACCGCCGTACAGTGAGCCGAAGCCGACTAACGCTGCTCCAAGCCCTCGACGGTGAAGAGCGATGACCGTCCGTTCAGAGTTTCGGCGGTTCCAGCGGCCACACCTCGACGACCCCGTGGGCGACCGCGCACGGGGTCCGAGCGACCATGGCGATCGCCTCCGCCAGGTCGGCAGCTTCGATGATCGCAAATCCGGCCACCGGCAACGGCGACGACATGAAAGCGGTGTTCTGCGTCAGCACACCCGCGGCGTCCGGATTTCGGACCTGCACGGGCGTGCGGGCAATACCGACGAGCGCCCCGTGCTCGACCAGCTCGCGGTCGCGCGCATGTGCGGCCTTTCGGACCTCCGGCGCGGTCCGATCGTAGCCTGCTTCGTCTCCATATCCGAGCGTCACGAATTTCGGCATTCGCTGTCTCGCTCGAAGACATAACGGTCCGCTACCGCGGGCGTTCCATCGCAGATTCAATCTCCGTCGCGCCTCAGCGTTCAGGGATTTCCGCTCAGCGCGCGATCGAGCCGCGCGCGCTCCTCGCAGCTCGAGGGGCACAGCCGGGCGAGCGCCTTGGCTTGGCCTTGCGCGGCATCGCGGTCCTGCCGGCGCAGGTAGAGCAGTCCCAGATATTCGTGCGCCGCCTTGATGTTCGGATCCAGCGTCAGCGCGTGGCGATAGTTGCGCATCGCCGTGTCGGTCTCGGTTTCGCGCTCGTCGCCGCCGCCGAGGGATTCGGCGAGCTGGTGATGCGCATACCCCAGATAGAACCACGCCGCGGCGTCATTGGGCTTGCGCGCCGCCGCCGCGGTCAGATGCGGGATCGCCTCGCGATACTTCCGGTCCTTGAGGAGATTGAGACCGGTCTCATAGGGGCTCGTCCCCTCCGGATCGAGCTGCTGGTTCATCTCGTCCTGGCGGAAGACGTTGCCGTTGAACGGCCGCTCGCCGCCGCTGTCGGCGGAGCCGTTATTGCCGCCTCCCCCGCTGCCGTCGGCGATGGCGGCGCCGGAGAGCGTCAGGACGACAAATATTCCCAATGCGAGCGCGCGCATGTTTCACCTCGGATCGCACGTTGCAGGACGCGACGCGCGTGATATTATTCTATTTATATTATAAATCCAGCACGAGTGTCGGGGAGCACGACCGGCGGATGGGAGGCACAGAGCTTCTGGGGGACACACGGCTTCGGTCGATCGCGATCGTCGGCGGCGGCGTCGCCGGATGGATGGCCGCGGCGGCATTGTCGCGGCTGGTGAAGTCGTCCTATTGCTCCGTCCGCGTGATCGAGCATCCGGCCGCGACGCCGCTCGGCCGCGCGGAAGGCACCATCCCCGCTCTTCAGCGCTTCCACAACCTGCTCGGCATCGACGAGCGCGCGTTCCTGCGCAAGACCGCCGCCACCTTCAAGCTCGGCATCGAGTTCGCGGGCTGGATGCGCGCGCAAGAGAGCTTCTTCCACACCTTCTGCGAATTCGGCGGGACGATCGCCCAAGTGCCGTTCCACCATCACTGGCTGCGCCTGCGCGCCGCGGGCGAGCGGGCCGGCATCGACGCATATTCCATCGCCACCGTCGCCGCGCGTCTCGGCCGCTTCGAGCGCACGAGCCCCGACCGCAGCTCGCCGCTCTCGCTGTTCTCCTATGCCTATCATGTCGACGCGGCGCTCTATGCGGATTTCCTGCGCGACTATGCGACGGCGCGCGGCGTCGAGCGCATCGCCGCCACCGCCGTCGATGCCGAGCTGCACGGCAGCGACGGCTTCGTCGCGGCCGTCGTGCTCGACGACCACCGCCGGATCGAGGGCGACTTCTTCATCGACTGCACGGGCCTCCCCGGGCTCGTCATGGAGCGTGTGCTGAAGACCGGCATCGAGGATTGGTCGCGCTGGCTGCCCTGCGACCGCGCGGTCGCGGCGGAGCGGCCGAACGGCGACGCGATACCCGTCCATACCCGCATCGATACGGCGGCGGCGGGTTGGCGATGGTCGATCCCGCTCAGCGATCGCACCGATTGCGGCTATGCCTATGCGAGCGCGTTCGCAAGCGACGATGACGCGCTGCAGGCGGTTCCGGGCGCGTCGACCGTGCGCCGCTTCGTCAACGGACGGCCGAAGAAATTCTGGAACCGCAATTGCCTGGCCCTGCCCGGCGGCTTCGTCGAGCCGCTGGAAGCCAACACCGTCCATCTGATCCAGACCGGCATCCTGCGCTTCGTCTCGACCTTTCCCGACAGGACCTGCGATCCGCTCGATGCCGCGGAATACGACCGCCTCGCCGCGACGGAACTCGAGCGCGTGCGAGATTTCCTGATCCTGCACTACGCGACCGCCGGCCGCGACGACACGCCGTTCTGGCGCCATTGCCGCGCCATGGAGGTGCCCGACACGGTGCGCCGCAAGATCGCGCTCTTCCGCGGCAGCGGAAAGGTCGCCATGCTCGACGGCGAGCATTTCGCCGAGCACAGCTGGGTCTCGCTGATGCTCGGCCACGACATCGTGCCGCGCGCCGCCGATCCTCTTGCCGAAATCGCCGGCATCGAAGAGGTGCGCCGCCACAGCGCGCGCATGGCGGAGACGATCCGCGCCGCCGCGCTATCGATGCCGCTGCACCGGCAATATCTGGCGGCGGCGACATGAACGCCGGCGCGATCCGCGACGTCGCCGTGGTGGGCGGCGGCAGCGCCGGCTGGATGGCGGCCGCGCTGCTGGCGCACCGCCTGAAGGACAAGTTCGGCACCATCCGCGTGATCGAATCTCCCGAGATCGGAACCGTCGGCGTCGGCGAGGCGACTATCCCCGCGATCAAGGCGTTCAACGACGCGCTCGGCCTCGACGAGCGCGAGTTCATGCGCAAGACCCAGGGCACCATCAAGCTCGGCATCGAGTTCGTCGATTGGGCGCGGCGGGGCCACACCTATTTCCATCCTTTCGGGCTGCACGGCTCGACCGTGAACATGGTGTCGCTGCACCAGGACTGGCTGAAGCTGCGCGCCGCCGGCGACGACACGAGCCTGGAGGACTATTCGCTCTGCACCGTGGCCGCAAAGCTCGGCCGCTTCATGAAAGCCTCGGCCGACGACAGCTCGGTGCTGTCGATGTACGTGCACGCCTATCATTTCGACGCGGCGCTCTATGCCGCGTTCCTGCGCGACTACGCGCTCGCGCGCGGCGTCGTGCATGTGCCGCGCAAGATCGTCGACGTGACGCTGCGCGGCGAGGACGGCTTCGTCGAGGCGCTGACGCTCGACGACGGCGAGCGCGTCGCGGCGGACCTGTTCATCGACTGCTCCGGCTTCCGCGGGCTTCTGATCGAGCAGGCGATGAAGACCGGCTACGAGGACTGGTCGCGCTGGCTTCCCTGCGACCGCGCGGTCGCGGTGCCGTGCGAGAACGCGCCCACGCTCACCCCGTTCACGCGCTCTACCGCGCGCGAGGCCGGCTGGCAATGGCGCATCCCGCTGCAGCACCGCACCGGAAACGGCTATGTCTATTGCAGCAAATACATCGGCGACGACGAGGCGGCCGCGACGTTGCTGCGCAATCTCGACGGCAAGGCGCTGGCCGAGCCGCGCTTCCTGCGCTTCACCGCCGGACGCCGCCGCAAGATGTGGAGCAGGAACTGCGTCACGCTGGGGCTGGCCAGCGGATTCATGGAGCCGCTGGAATCCACCAGCATCCATCTCGTCCAGCGCGGCATCACCAGGCTGATCGAGCTGTTCCCCGACCGCGACTTCGATCCTGCGCTGATCGCCGAATACAATCGCGGCATGGACGAGGAATACGAGCGCATCCGCGACTTCATCATCCTGCATTACTGCGCCACGACGCGCGACGACACGCCGCTGTGGAACTATTGCCGGACGATGCCGATCCCCGACACCCTCGCCTACAAGATCGCGCAGTTCCGCAGCAGCGGGCGCGTCGTGCCCTACGGCGGCGACCTGTTCTCCAGGACGAGCTGGATCGCGGTGTTCCTGGGCCAGGACGTCGTCCCCGCGCGCTACGACCCGCTGGTCGACCAGCACGACGTCGAGGACATCCGCGCCAACATGGCCGCGATGCGCGCGCTGATCCGGCGCGCGGCCGAGGCGACGCCGACGCACGAAGCATTCCTCGCGCGCTATTGCCCGGCAGCGCCGGCATGAGGGCGAACGATTCGATCCGGCGCATCGCCGTGCTGGGCGGCGGCACGGCGGGATGGATGGCGGCCGCAGCGCTGTCGCGAGCCTTGAAGCGGACCTGCGAGATCGTGGTCGTCGAGTCGCCTGAGATCGGCATCGTCGGCGTGGGCGAAGCGACGATCCCGCCGATCCGCCAGTTCAACGCGTCGCTCGGCATCGACGAGAACGATTTCGTGCGCAAGACCCAAGCCACGTTCAAGCTGGCGATCGGATTCCAGGACTGGCTCGGACCCGGGCATCGCTATTTCCATCCGTTCGGCAAGTACGGCGCGACGATGGATCAGGTCGATTTCCATCACTATTGGCTGCGCATGCGCGCTCTGGGCGACGACACGAAGCTGTCGGCCTATTCGCTCACCAACACCGCGGCGCTGATGGGCAAGTTCCTGCTGCCGGTGGAAGACCCGCGCTCGGTCCTCTCCAGCCTCTCCTACGCCTTTCATTTCGACACCATCCTCTATGGCCGCTATCTGCGCGACTATGCGCTCGCGCGGGACGTGACGCGCATCGAGGCGACCGTCACCGACGTGCGGCTGCGCGGCGAGGACGGCTTCATCGCGGCGCTGGTGCTCGGCGACGGGCGCACGGTCGAGGCGGACTTCTTCGTCGATTGCTCGGGCTTTCGCGGCGTGCTGATCGAGCAGGCTTTGAAGACCGGCTACCAGGACTGGACGCATTGGCTGCCCTGCGACCGCGCCGTCGCAGTGCCGTGCGAAAGCGCCGGAGCGTTCTCGCCTTACACGCTTTCGACCGCGCGCGAAGCGGGCTGGCAGTGGCGCATCCCGCTGCAGCACCGCGCCGGCAACGGCTACGTCTATTGCAGCAGATATATAAGTGACGACCAGGCGGCCGCGACCTTGCTCGCCAATCTCGACGGCAAGCCGCTCGCCGAGCCGCGCTTCCTGCGCTTCACCACCGGGCGGCGGAACAAGTTCCTGAACAAGAACTGCCTCGCGCTCGGCCTCGCCGCCGGCTTCCTCGAGCCCTTGGAATCGACCAGCATCCATCTCATCCAGAGCGGCATCCAGCTTCTGCTCGCGATGTTCCCCGACCGCTCCTGCGATCCCAAGGAGGAGGAAGAGTTCAACCGCCTCGCGCTCGCCGAATTCGACCGGGCGCGCGATTTCGTCATCCTGCATTATCGCGCCACGGGGCGCGACGATTCCGAGCTGTGGACCTATTGCCGGCACATGGCGATCCCCGAGCCCCTCGCCTACAAGATCGATCTGTTCCGCCGCAGCGGCCGGGTCGCCTATCAAGGCCGCGAGCTGTTCACCGAGCAGAGCTGGCTGTCGGTGATGAGCGGCCAGGGCATCATGCCCGAGCGCCACGATCCCCTCGCCGATGTGATGCCGCTGGACGAGCTCAAGAAGCGCCTCGACCGGATGAAGCTGATCGTCCGGCAGGCGGCCGAAGCGGCGCCGTCGCATCGCGACTTCGTCATGCGTCACTGCCCCGCGCCGCAAGAGCGCCTGCCATGAGCGCGGACGAGCGCATCCGCTCCATCGCCGTCGTCGGCGGCGGCACCGCGGGCTGGATGGCGGCGGCGACCCTGGCGCGCGTGCTGAAAGGGGCGTGCGCGATCACGGTCGTCGAGTCGCCGGAGATCGGCACGGTCGGCGTCGGCGAAGCGACGATCCCGACCATCCTGTCGTTCAATCGCTGGCTCGGGCTCGACGAGGACGAGTTCCTGCGCAAGACCAAAGCGACGATCAAGCTCGGCATCGAATTCCGCGATTGGGGCCGGCTGGGCGCGCGCTATTTCCATCCCTTCGGGCCGCTCGGCCAGGCGATCGACCTGGTCGCGTTCCATCACTATTGGCTCAAGCTGCGCGCGCTCGGCGATGCATCGTCGCTCGCGGACTACAACGTCAGCGCCGTCGCCGCGCGGCTGGGCCGCTTCGCGCGTCCGCCGGCGGATCCGAACCTGGTGCTGTCGCGGCTGGCTTACGCGTTCCATTTCGACGCCGCGCTCTATGCGCAGTTCTTGCGCGAATATGCGCAGGCCCGCGGCGTGACGCGCATCGAGCGCAGGATCGTCGACGTGACGCTCGACGGCGAGAGCGGCTTTATCTCCAGCCTGGTCCTGGACGACGGGCAAAGGCTGGAGGCGGATTTCTTCATCGACTGCTCGGGCTTCCGCGCGCTCCTGCTCGGCCAGGCGCTCGGCGTGGGCTACGAGGACTGGACGCACTGGCTGCCTTGCGACCGCGCCGTCGCCGTTCCCTGCGCGCTCGGCGGCGACACCACGCCGTGCACGCGCTCGACGGCGCGCGAGGCCGGCTGGCAATGGCGCATCCCGCTGCAGCACCGCATCGGCAACGGCTACGTCTATTGCAGCGAGCACATCGGCGACGACGAGGCAGCCGCAACGCTGCTCGCCAACCTGGACGGCGAAGCGCTCGCCGAGCCGCGATTCCTCAAATTCACCACCGGGCGGCGCAAGACGATCTTCCACAAGAACTGCCTGGCGCTCGGGCTGGCCGCCGGCTTCCTCGAGCCGCTCGAATCCACCAGCATCCATCTCATCCAATCGGGCATCAGCAAGCTGATGGGCACCTTCCCCGGCCGCCGCTGCGACGCGCACGACGCCGAGGAATACAATCGCACCGCCATCGCCGAGTTCGATCAGGTGCGCGATTTCATCATCCTGCATTACTGCGCGACCGAACGCACCGACACGAAGCTGTGGCGCCGTTGCCGCGCGATGCGCATCCCCGACAGCCTCGCCTACAAGATCGCGCAGTTCCGCGAGAGCGGGCGCGTGGCGCAAAATGCCGACGAGCTGTTCACGCCGGCGAGCTGGGTCGCGGTCGCGATCGGCCAGAACCTGATGCCCGCGCGCTACGACCGGCTCGCCGACCTTCAGGACATCGCCCAGGTACAGGCTTACGCGGCGCGGCTGCGCGGCCTGATCGTCAGGGCCGTCGAGGGCATGCCCACGCATGGCGACTTCATCGCGCGGCTCTAGGCGAAAGTGAGCAGCGCGTTGGCGGTGAGCCGTCCGGTGCGCGGGTCGGGATCGAAATCGAAATCCGGGGCGATGGCCGCGCTGTGCAGGCTCATCCCGCGATAGATGAGGACGCGGTTGAACACGGGCTCGAAGGCCGCAATGCGCTCGTAGCGCGCGTCGCTGCCGTTCGCGTAGCAGGGCGGCGGCGGGCCGAGCTCCGCCAGGTCGGCGCTCATGGCCTGGCGATACGCGGCGACGCGGCTGCCGTCGACCTGCTCGAAGCCGGTGCGGCGGTGGCGATAGAACGCCGTGCCGCCCTTGCCCGGCGCGCAGAGATAATGCAGCAGCGCGAGCTGGCGCGGGTCCGCGCTGTCGCAATGCGGCAGACGCTGGATCGGCGCGAGATCGGCGGGCCTTGTCGTGACCAGCGAGAAGCCGCAGGAGCCGCGCGCGATCCTGTCGGTCCCGAAGCCGAACGCGTCGCGGATGAGCTTGCCCAACAGCAGGCGCAAGGCATGCGCGTAGATCGGCGGCACGATCGCGCGCACGCCGGGATAGGCCGCGTCGCCCGGCAGGAACACCGATTGCGAGGCGACGTAGTCCACGACGATCCAGGGATCGCCAAGGAAGTCGTCGATGACGACGACCGGCGCGCCTTCGCGGCCCACGCGCACGATCTCGTGCCGGAAGCGGGGATGCAGACCGAGCTTGCCGTTCAGATCCGTCATGGGATCAGTGTAGCGGAGCCGTGCCGTCCGCCTTCATGAAATCGATGCCCGGCAACAGCTCGCCGTCGAAATCGAACAGGGTCGCGTTCTCCCAGCTCGAGCCGCGGCCCCACGGCGTCTTGCAATCGGTCGAGACCCAGGCCGGTTCCCAATAGACGACGCCCGCGCCCTTGCTGGCGATGACGGTGTTGGCCAGGTCCTCGAGATAGTTCTTCTGCGCCTCGCGCGTGGCGCCGTAATGCGGGACCACGGAATCGTCGCCCAAGGTGTTGGGCTGGCTGTCCTTCCACTTGGTCGTCCAGGGATAGGCGGTCTCGACGACCACAGCGGGCTTGCCGGGATAGAGCATGCCGAGCCGTACCAGCTCGATGCCGAGCTGCTTGATCGTGTACTTCGACCATTTGGCATAGTAGCTGATGCCGATCAGGTCGAAATCGGTGACGCCGGCTTTCGCGGCGTCCGCGAACCAGGGCTCGACGTTCTCCGGTTGCGCGATGTGGAGCATCACTTTGGGCTTCACCGCCGATGCCGCGCCCGCGTCGCGCACCGCGCGGATGCCGGCCTCGATCAGCTTGGCGTTGCGCGTCCAGTCGATCGGATGCGGCTTGGTGCCCTCGGGCTCGAGCATTTCCCGGTTGATCTCGTTGCCGACCTGGACGAGATCGGGCATCAGCCCGTCGCGGTCGAGCGCCGCCAAGGTGTCGAGCGTGTAGCGGTAGAGCGCCTGGGCGAGCGCATCGGGATCGGCGATCTTCGCCCAGGCGGCGGGGACGATCTGCTTGTCGCCGTCGGCCCATGTGTCGGAATAGTGGAAGTCGAGCAGCACCTGCATCCCTTGCGCATGCGCGCGCGCGATCGTCTTCTTCACGTCGGCGAGGTTGCTGTATTTCGTCCAGGCGGCGTCGTTCCAGAGGCGCACCCGCACCAGGTTTCCGCCATGCGCCTTGAGGATCGCGAACGGGTCCTTGGCCGCGCCGTTCTCTTTATATATGGCGCCGCAATCCTCCATCTCGTTGACGAACGACATGTCGGCGCCCATGTAGCGCGGCTCGGCCGCACCCGGAGCGGCGCACAACAGGAGCGGCGCAAGCGCCGCCGCGAACCGTCTCTTCATCGCAAACCCCAAAAAAATAGGCGGGAGCCGAGGGGCCCCCGCCAGTTTCCAACGGGGAACTTCAGTTCCGATACGAGATGTCGAACAGGAAGCGGCGGCCGAACTCGTCGTAGCGCGCCAGATCGTTGACGTCGTTGTCGGTCGAGTCGCGCGACTTCTCGTTGGTGACGTTGCCGATCTGGAAGCGCAGGCCGATATGCTCGTTCCACTGATACGACGCGCTCAGGTCCAGCGTCTGCTCCGGCGCCAGCGAGAACAGCTGACCGCCGTCCCAGCCGGGGATGAGCGTGAAGCGGCTGTGGTACTTGAACGCCGCCCGCGCCTCGAAGCCCGCGCGGTTGTAGAACAGGTCGAACTCGGCCGTGTGCTTGGTCAACCCGCCCATCGGATAGGGATTGAACTGCGGCGAGAACTCCTTGATGTCCGAATCGGCATAGGAATAGTTGGTGTAGACGCCGAAATCGCCGAGCGCGCCCGGCAGGAAATAGAGCCGGGTCTGCAGCGCGAGCTCGATGCCGTCCACGCCGCCGCCCTTGCCATTCGCCGGCGACGAGATCGTGTAGTTGACGCCGTTGATCGTCTGCTGCGAGCTGGCGATGCCGATGAAGGTGCTGATGTCCTTGTAGTACACCGCCGCCGAGAACAGCGACTCGTCGTGGAAGTACCACTCGTAGGACAGATCGACCTGGTTCGACTTGAACGGCTTCAAGGTCGGGTTGCCGCCGCTGCCGTTCGGCGTCGGGATTGCGAGCGGATTGAGCGAATAGCCCGTCCTGAGCGCGTCCAGCGGCGGGCGCGACGTCGCGATCGCGGCGCCGAAGCGCAGCATCTGATCGTCGGCCAGATGGAAGCTCATGTTCAGGCTGGGCAATACCTCGGTGTAGTGGTTCTTGACCGTGACCGGCTGGAACGTCGCGCCGCCGTCGGTCGTCTGGAAGCCCGTGCTGGTGGTGTCGACGTCGTCGATGCGCACTCCGAGGCTGCCGGTCATCGGGATCGTGCCGATGTCATGCGCGAACTCGACCTTGGCATAGCCCTCGCCGGTGATCTCCTTCACCTGCCAGCGCGCCGGCGTGTTGTCGAACGGGATGGCGCTGAGCGCGCTCGTGCCCGCCGTCGCGCAAGCCTGTCCGCAGGCCAGAAGCGTCGCCGAGTCCGGACCGGTGTTGCCGTCGGGCCCGTAGACGAGCCGCTGCAGCGCATCCCAATCGCCCCAGAGCAGGTACGGCGTGTTGTAGCCGTCGACGCGGAATTGCTGGAGGTCGCCTGTCGGAAGGAAGATCGAGGGCCCGAGCGGGTTCGAGCTGTCGGCGCCAAGGAACGGCAGGAGATAGTCGTAGCGGTGGTGGCTCTTGTAGCGATCGGAATAGCGCCCCCCGAAATCGAGCGCGGTGAAGAACGAGCCGTCGATCGCATCCGATGCGTCGAAGGTCACGGCGTTGATGTGGTCGCGGCTGTATTCGGGACCCGCATCCTGATGCTGGCTCGCGAATTGCGACGAGGTGTCCGCCGGATTGTAGCCCGGGGTCGCCACCATCGGCGCGCGGTCGGCGCGATAGTCGAAGGACGAGATCGGCGTGAATCCGGCCGTGCCGAACGCGATCCACTGGTTGTTGCGCCAGGCCTCCGAATGCGACAGGTCGAGCTTGGCGTTCCAGGAACCGTGGGTCCAATCGAAGTTCAGGCCGCCGGCGACCTCGGTATGGGCTTCGCGGTAATGCGCGAGGTAGTTGTTGACCTGCAGCCAGTTGCCGCCGGCCGTGGCGTCGAGCGTCGCCGCCACCACATGGCCCTGGTCGTCGAGGGTGAAGCTCGATCCGGGGTTGTGATAGAGGTCGTAGTTGCTGTTCTGCCAGTTACCCCAGGTATTGCCGGCATTGTACCATTGCTGAATCTGGTGCTCGTTGATCTGGTAGTTCGACCACAGCGCATCGGCCTTGATGACCAGATCCGGCGTCGCCCGCCATGCGGCCGCGCCCGCCAGGCCGTAGCGATCCTGATCGATCAGCTTGATCTCGGTCTGGCCGCCCCAGGGCGTCGGCGTCTGCAGCGCGCGCGACGCCGGGTCGCTGCAATCGATCACGCCCGACGCGGAATCCGCCGCGTTGAGGTTGCCCGGCGCGCCGCCTTCGGGCGCGCCGCACTGGTTCTCGCCCCAGCTCGTCATGTCGGGGAAGCCGTTCTTCTCGCGCTGGACGCTGCCCGCGATGGCGATGGCGAAATTGTCGGTGAGATGACTGATATAGCCGGCGCTGCCGCGGAAGCCGAGGCCGTCGTAATGCGGAAGCTTGTCGGCCTCGTCGTTATAGGTCGGGCCCGAGCGCAGCTGCAGCGACGGGCCTTCGTAGTCGAGCGGATTGGTGGTGCGGATGTCGATCGTGGCCGCGATGCCGCCCGGGATCAGCGCCGCGTCCTGGGTCTTGTAGACCTGCACGCCGCCGAGGATCTCGGACGGGAAGATCTCCCAGCGCACGTCCTGCGTCGGCTCGGACGAGGCGATCTCGCGCCCGTTCACCAGGCCGAAGACGAAGCGCGGGCCGAGGCCGCGGATCGACGCCTGGCTGGCATTGCCGCGGTCGCGCTGCGTGTTCACGCCCGGAAGACGGTTGAGCTCTTCCGCGATCGTCACGTCGGGAAGCTGGCCGATGTCCTTGGTCGAGATGTTCTCGGTGACGAGCGGCGATTTGCGCTTCATCTCGAGCGAGTCGCGCAAGCTGGCGCGGATGCCGGTCACGACGACGGTCTCGATCTCGTCGTCCGCCGCGAAGGCCGGAAAGACCAAGGCGGCCGAAATCGCGATGGCGCTGGTGCCGCAAAGAAGCGCGCGATGAATGGAGTTCACAGCCAAATCCCCCTCTGAGCTGTCCGCCTCGTTCACACTGAGGCGAGCTTATAAGCGTATTTATAATATAAATCGGACAGGCCTTGTCAACGACACGTCGCGACAAAAGCGTTGCGTCCGCGCCACGCATGGCGCGCATAGCTCGAAAACACGACTCGGAACGATCTCTTCGCAACTGCGAAATGCACTGCTGCCCGCGAAAGCAAAGCCCGCGATTCGGCGCGATTCGCCTATAGTCGACAGCGTCGGCATGCTTTACAGAAAGCATATTGATCATATAAATGAACAAGACCGGCGCAGACCGGACATACCGCAGGTGAGGGAAACACGCGCGTGAAGCCCATTCGCATCGGCCTGGTCGGCATCGGCAAGATCGCGCGCGACCAGCACATTCCGGCGCTCCGCGCCGACCGCGCGTTCGATCTCGCCGCCTGCGCGAGCCGCAATGCCGATGTCGACGGGGCCCGGAACTACCGCAGCATCGAAGCGATGCTGGACGGCGAGCCGGATCTGGAGGCCGTCGCCATCTGCACGCCGCCGCAATTCCACTTCGACGCCGCCAGGCTCGCGCTCGGCCGCGGCAAGCATGTCTTCCTGGAGAAGCCGCCTTGCGCGACGACGGCGGAGCTGGACGCGCTGGCGACGCTTGCGCGCGCGGCGGGGCGCACGCTGTTTCAGAGCTGGCACTCCCGCTATGCCGCCGCGGTCGAGCCGGCACGGCGCTGGCTTGCGGGAAAGACGGTCCGCGCGGGGCGCATCGTCTGGAAGGAAGACGTGCGGCATTGGCATCCCGGCCAGACCTGGATCTGGGAAGCGGGCGGCTTCGGCATCTTCGATCCCGGCATCAACGCCATCTCGATCCTGACCGCGATCCTGCCGGAACATGTCCGCGTCGCGCGCGCGCATTTCCTTGTGCCGTCGAACTGCGCGGCCCCCATCGCCGCCGAGATCGATTTCGAAGCGGCGAGCGGCGCTGCGATCCGTGCCGAGATGGATTTCCGCCACACCGGCGTGCAGACTTGGGATATCGATGTCGAGACCGATGGCGACACGCTCAAGCTTTCGAACGGCGGCGCGGATATGGCGGTGAACGGAGAGCGCGTCGCGGTCGCGCAGAGCGCCGGCGAATACCCGTTGCTCTATCGCCGCTTCGCGAGCCTCGCCGCGGACGGCGCGAGCGACGTCGACGTCGTTCCGTTCCAGCTCGTCGCCGATGCGTTCCTCGTCGCCAGGCACACCAGCGTGGAGCCGTTCGAATAAACCCGTGCAAGGGCTTGCCTTTACAGGTTGTATATTTATCATATAAATAAGCATTCCCGAGATCGCCGCCCAGGTCCGTCAGATGTCGTCGCCGCCGAAGAACAAGTCCCGCAGTGCCAAGTCCTATGGCGGGCGCGACCGCGACGGCTTCATCCACCGCAGCTGGATGAAGAGCGAAGGCCTGCCCAACGACGTGTTCGACGGACGACCGGTGATCGGCATCTGCAACACCTGGTCCGAGATCACGCCCTGCAATCTCCACCTGCGCGACCTGGCCGAGCATGTGAAGCGCGGCGTGTGGGAGTCCGGCGGGCTGCCGCTCGAGTTTCCCGCGATGTCGCTCGGCGAGACGCAGATGCGCCCGACCGCGATGCTGTTCCGCAACCTGTTGGCGATGGAGGTCGAGGAATCGATCCGCGGCAACCCCATCGACGCGGTGGTCCTGCTCGGCGGCTGCGACAAGACCACGCCGGGACAGCTCATGGGCGCAGCCAGCGTCGACCTGCCGACGATCATCGTCTCGTCGGGCCCGATGCTGAACGGCAAGTTCCGCGGCTGCGACATCGGCTCGGGCACCGACGTGTGGAAGTTCAGCGAAGCGGTGCGCGCCGGCGAGATGCAGCTCAAGGATTTCATGGCGGCGGAAAGCGGCATGTCGCGCAGCTCCGGCACCTGCATGACGATGGGCACGGCCTCGACCTTCGCCTGCGTCGTCGAGGCGATGGGGCTCGCTTTGCCCTACAACGCGACCATTCCGGGCGTCGATGCCAGGCGCAAGGTGCTCGCCCACCAGAGCGGCCGCACCATCGTCGACATGGCGCGCAAGGGCATGAAGCTTTCGAGCATCCTGACCCACGCGGCGATGGAGAATGCGATCCGCACCATCGCCGCCATCGGCGGATCGACCAACGCGGTCGTGCATCTGCTCGCGATCGCGGGACGGCTCGGCATTCCGCTCAAGCTCTCCGATTTCGACCGGCTGTCGAGCGAGATCCCGCTGCTCGTCGACCTGCAGCCTTCGGGCCGCTATCTGATGGAGGATTTCCACTATGCCGGCGGCCTTCCCGCCGCCTTGAAGCAGATCGCGCCGATGCTGTCGCTCGACGTTCCGACGGTCACGGGCCACACGCTGGGCGAAAACATCGCCGACGCCGAATGCTTCAACAGCGAGGTCATCCGCGCGTTCGACAATCCCGCGCGCGAATCCTCGGGCATCTGGGTGCTCAAGGGCAACCTCGCGCCCGGCGGCGCGATCATGAAGCCCAGCGCCGCGGAAGAATCGCTCTACAAGCATCGCGGCCGCGCGGTGGTGTTCGAATCCATCGAGGACCTGCGCGCACGCATCGACGATCCCGACCTCGAGGTCGACGAGAATTCGATCCTGGTGCTCAAGGGCTGCGGGCCGAAGGGCTATCCCGGCATGGCCGAGGTCGGCAACATGCCGCTGCCCAAGAAGCTGCTCGAGCGCGGCGTCAAGGACATGGTGCGCATCTCCGACGCGCGCATGAGCGGCACCGCGTTCGGCACCGTCATCCTGCATGTCGCGCCCGAGGCCGAAGCCGGCGGCCCGCTCGCCATCGTGCGGACCGGCGACGAGATCGCCTTCGACGGGCCGTCGCGCACGCTTCAGCTCATGGTCTCGGACGAAGAGATCGCAGCGCGGCTGAAGGACTGGAAGCCGAACGCGAAATGGCAGCGCGGCTACTACAAGCTCTATTACGATCACGTGCTGCAGGCCGATCGCGGCTGCGACCTCGACTTCCTGGTCGGCGCCAGCGGCTCGAACGTCGATCGGGAATCCCATTGATGACGGCGCCGGCGTTCGTGGCGGGCGATTGGGGGACCACGCATCTGCGCCTCTATGTGTGCGGCGGCGACGGCAAGGTGCTCGAGTCGAAGGCCGGCCCGGGCGTCAGCGCCGTTCGCGACGACGTCGGCGGCGCCTTCTTCAAGCTCGTCGAGGATTGGGACGCGCGCTACGGCAAGCTGCCCGCGGTCTTGTGCGGCATGGTCGGCTCCACCATCGGATGGCGCGAGGTCGCTTATCTCGCCTGCCCGGCGCGGCCGGACGCGATCGCCCGCAGCGCGCTGTGCTTCGCGATGGACGGCCGCGAGATCGCGATCGCCCCGGGCCTGACCTGCCGCAACCGCCTGCTCGCGCCCGACATGATGCGCGGCGAGGAGACCCAGATCCTGGGCGCGATCCGATGCGATTCCGAGCTGGCGAAAGGCCGTCACTTCCTCTGCATGCCGGGCACGCACACCAAATGGGTGTCGCTCAAAGACGGCGCCATCGAGCATTTCCTCACCGCGCTGACCGGCGAGATGTTCGACATCCTGCACAATCACAGCGTCCTGGTGAACGCCGGAGACACGCCCGAGGTCGTCGGCGGCGCCGAGTTCGCCCGCGCGCTGGAGCAGACCAAGATGTATCCCGACGCCGAGCTCATCCATCTGCTGTTCGAGGTGCGCAGCCGCCAGCTGAAAGGCGAGCTCAAGAAGCGCGACGCGAGCGCCTATCTGTCCGGCCTCATCATCGGCCAGGACGTGTCGGGCGCGAAACGCTTCTTCCGCGCCGATCTGGAGCAGGCGCAGAACGTCGTCGTCATCGGCTCGGACAAGCTCACCGACCTCTATGTCCAGGCGCTGAAGACGCGCGACCTTCCGGCCACGCGGATCGGGGGCGAGGCGGCGTCGCTCGCCGGGTTGAAAGCGCTCTACGACACGCTGTTCGACGGAGCGAGCCGTGCCGCCTGAGCAGCCTCTCGACGACGTCCCGCTCGTCGCCATCCTGCGCGGGGTGACGCCCGACCGCGTGGTCGAGATCGGCGAGGCGCTGCACGAAGCCGGCATCCGCGCCATCGAGGTTCCGCTCAATTCGCCCGATCCGTTTCGCAGCATCGAGCGGCTGGCGGCGCGGCTCGGCGATATCTGCCTGTGCGGCGCGGGCACGGTGTTGAGCAGCGATCAGGTCGAGCGCGCGCGCGACGCGGGCGCCAGGCTGATCGTCGCTCCGAACACCGATGTGAGCGTGATCGCGCGCGCGGTGCGGCACGGCCTCGTCGTCGTGCCCGGCTTCGCGACCGCGACGGAGGCCTTTGCCGCGATCGCGGCGGGCGCGACGCGGCTCAAGCTCTTTCCCGCGAGCACCTATGGGGCGGGCCATCTCAAGGCGCTGAAGGCCGTGCTGCCGCGCGACGTCAAGGTCTACGCGGTCGGCGGCATCGGACCTGCCGACATGCAGCAATGGGCCCAAGCCGGAGCCGCGGGCTTCGGGCTGGGCTCGGACATCTTCAAGCCGGAATACGAAACAAAAGACATCGCCATGCGCGCGCGCCAGGCGATCGCGGCCATCGGGGAAGCAACGGCCAAGACATGATTTGAAGGGGGCATACGCCGATGAATCTTTCAGGGATAGACATCGCGGTCGTGGCGATCTACGCCGTCTCGATCTTCACCTTGGCGCAGCTCGTCTCGCGCGAGAAGGCGGGGCACGTCAAGGACAGCAAGGACTATTTCCTCGCCAGCCGCGCGCTGCCCTGGTGGGCCATCGGCACCTCGCTGATCGCGGCCAACATCTCGGCCGAGCAGATCATCGGCATGTCCGGATCGGGCTACGTCATCGGGCTCGGCATCGCCTCGTATGAGTGGATGTCGGCGGCGACGCTCCTGATCGTGGGCAAGTACTGCCTGCCGATCTTCCTCAAGAACAAGATCTACACGATGCCGGAGTTCCTGCAGCGGCGCTACGGCACCAGCGTGCGCATCGTGATGGCGGTGTTCTGGCTGCTGCTCTACATCTTCGTGAATTTGGCGACGATCCTGTGGCTAGGCGCCACCGCGGTGCACACCGTCGCGGGCGTCGACATCGAATATGCGCTCGTCGGGCTCGGAATCTTCGCCGGCGCCTACGCGCTCTATGGCGGGCTGAAGGCGGTCGCGCTCACCGACATCGTGCAGGTGAGCCTTCTGGTGCTCGGCGGGTTGGTGATCGCTTACATCGCGCTCGAGAAGATCTCGGGCGGCACCGGAGTCGACGCCGCAATCGCCGGCTTCCAGTCGCTGCGCGCGCAGCTGCCCGAGAAGTTCCACATGATCCTGGCGCCCGACAACCCGAACTACAAGGACCTGCCGGGGCTCTCGGTCCTGATCGGCGGCATGTGGATCATGAACCTGTCCTATTGGGGCTTCAATCAATACATCATCCAGCGCGCGCTGGCCGCGAAGGACACCCGCGAGGCCCAGAAAGGCATCGTGCTCGCGTCGTTCCTGAAGCTGTTGATGCCTGTGCTCGTGGTCCTGCCCGGCATCGCGGCCGGCATCCTGGCGCCGCATCTGGCCAAGGCGGACGAGGCCTACCCCTATCTGATGACTTTGCTGCCGTCGGGATTCCTGGGGCTCGTCTTCGCGGCGCTGATCGCCGCGATCGTCGCGTCGATGGGCTCCAAGATCAATTCGATCGCGACCATCTTCACCATGGACCTCTACAAGCCGATGCACCAAGGCGCGAGCGAGCGTCACCTCGTCGTCGTCGGCCGCATCGCCGCGATCGTCTCGCTCGCGATGGCGATGGCCGCGGCGAAACCGCTGCTCGGCAATCTGCCCCAGGCGTTCCAGTACATCCAGGAATACACCGGCTTCGTGACGCCCGGCATCTGCGTGATCTTCGTGCTCGGCATGTTCTGGTCGGGCGCGACGACGGCGGGCGCCTTCGTCGGCGCGGTCGGCTCGGTCGCGCTGTCGGTCGCCTACAAGACCTACGCGCCCGAGATCCCGTTCATGAACCGCGTGGGCTATGTGTTCCTGATCTGCCTCGCCGCCGCCATCGCGGTGTCGCTGCTGTTCCCGCGCCGCAAGAACACCTCCACGATCGACGTCACGGATGTCGACTACTCGACCAGCCTCGGCTTCAACGTCGCGAGCGTCATCGTGATCGGCATCCTCGTCTTCCTCTATGCCACGTTCTGGTGAGCGTATGGACCCGGTCGAGACCATCGCGGTCGGCAACACGCTCGGCGAAGGCATCCACTGGGACGTCGCCACGCAGAGCGCGTGGTGGACGGACATCCAGGAGAAGCGCATCCACCGCTACGATCCGGCGGCGCGCAAGCTCGACGCGTTCGCCATGCCCGAGCGCGTCGGCGCGTTCGCGCTCATGGAGCGCGGCGACAGGATCGTCGCGGCGCTCGAGAGCGGCTTCGCGCTGGTCGACCTGAAGGGCGGCGCGCCCGAGTGGCTGGGCCGCCCCGACGCTGCGGTGCCGGGCCTGCGCTTCAACGACGGCCGCGTCGACCGCCAAGGGCGGTTCTGGGCCGGCACGATGGAGGAGATCGAGCCGCGCGCGGGGCTCGGCAATCTCTATAGCGTCGGACCGGACGGATCGGTCGCGCGGCGCGAGAGCGGGATCGCGATCTCCAACGGGCTCGCCTGGAGCCCCGACGGCGCGCGGATGTACTTCGCCGATTCGCCGCTCCGGACCATCTATTGCTACGATTTCGACACCGCGAGCGGGCAAATCTCGAATCGCCGCGTGTTCGCGCGCACGCCGGACGGCGCGCATCCCGACGGCGCCGCCGTCGATTCGCTTGGGTTTCTGTGGAGCGCACACTGGGGCGCGGGCAGGATCGTGCGCTACCGTCCCGACGGGACGGTCGATCGGGCCCTGGACGTTCCCGTCAGCCAGCCGACCTGCGTCGCGTTCGGCGGGCCGGACCTCGATTTGATGTTCGTGACCTCGGCGCGCGACGGTCTGTCCGCGCAAGCGCTCGCGAACGAAACTGGCGCCGGCAACGTCTTCGTGTACAAGATGGACGTCAAGGGGCTGCCCGACCGCCGCTATGCGTGAGACAGGCAGCCGCTTCAGGAACCGATCATGAGCGCACAGCCGCGCGGCCAGAATCTCACCCACTCCATCGTGCAGAATCTGGGCGTCGCCATCGTCACCGGCATCTATTCGGTCAAGAAGCCGTTTCCCGTCGAGGCGCAGCTCTGCAAGCAATATGGCGCCAGCCGCAGCGTGCTGCGCGAAGCGGTGAAGATGCTGACCGCCAAGGGGCTGCTGGGCGCTCGGCCGCGCCAGGGCACCTGGGTGCAGCCGGAATCGAACTGGAACCTGCTCGATCCGGACGTCCTGCGCTGGCTCCTGGAGCGCAAGTTCTCCTATTCCCTGCTCGTCGAGTTCGCGCAGATCCGCCTCGCCGTCGAGCCCAAAGCCGCCGCGCTCGCCGCTGCCAGCCGCGACGCGGTCAAGAAGGCCGAGATCCAGAAGGGCATCGACCGCATGATCGCCGCCGAGCAAGGCGACGACGATCCGCTCGAATCCGACATCGCGTTCCACGCCGCGATCCTTCGCGCCAGCGGCAACCGCTTCTATGCCCAGCTGCCGGAGCTGATCAGCACCGCGCTGCGCTTCTCGATCCGCATGACCAACCGCCAGAAGGGCGTGAGGCTCGCGAGCGTGGCCGATCACGAGAAGGTCTGCACCGCGATCATGGCGGGCGACATCGCGAAGGCCGAAGCGGCAATGGAGTTCCTCATCCAGGAGACGCTCGACCTGATCAAGAAAGCGCAAGCCGCGGGCGCGCTGCGCGAGGGCCGGCGATGATCGCCACCGGCCGCGGCCAGAACCTCACCTACAGCATCGCCGAGGACCTCGGTGTCGCCATCGTCACCGGGACCTATTCGAGCAACAGCCCGTTCCCGGTCGAGGCCGAGCTCTGCAAGCGCTACGGCGTCAGCCGCTCGATCCTGCGCGAAGCCGTGAAGATGCTCACCGCGAAGGGCCTGCTCGGCTCGCGTCCGCGCCGCGGCACCTGGGTGCAGGACGAGGAGAACTGGAACCTGCTCGATCCCGACGTGCTGCGCTGGATGCTGGAGCGGAAATTCTCCTTCGCGCTGCTGATCGAGTTCACGCAGGTGCGGCTTGCGATCGAGCCCAAGGCCGCGGCGCTGGCGGCCGCGAATGCGGGCCCGTCGGACCGCGCGGCCATCGCGGCGGCCATCGCCGGCATGATCGAATCCGAGCGCCTGCAGGACGACCCGCTCGAGCCGGACATCGCGTTCCACATCGCGATCCTGCACGCCAGCGGCAACGGGTTCTATTCCCGGCTCGGCGAGCTGATCGAGGCGGCGCTGCGCTTTTCGATCCGCATGACCAACCGCCAGACCGGCGTGCGCAGCGTGGCCGAGCACAAGAAGGTGTCGGACGCCATCATCGCGGGCGACGCAAAACGCGCGGAAGCGGCGATGCAGGCGCTTGTCGAGGATGCGCTCGCGCAGATCCGCAAGGCCGAGCAGGCCGCTTCGCCGCGCCAGCGCATCCGGGCCGCGAAAGCCCGCGCCTAGCAGAAGGGGATCGCCATGAGACCGCTCGCCGCCCTCGCCGTCGCGCTGCTTCTCACCGGCTCGGCGTTCGCAGAGGAAATCCCGCTCAGGCCTGTTGTCCCCGGCGATGCCGAAATCGTGCGTCTGACCGATCAAGGCGAGCACATCGTCTCGAACGTCCGCAATCCGTCGATCGCGCTTTATCTGCCCGCGCAGGCGAGCGGCGCCGGCGTGGTGGTCATTCCGGGCGGCGGCCATCGCGAGCTGTGGATGGACCATGAAGGCTATCGCGTCGGCGCGTGGCTCGCCGCGCATGGCGTGGCGGCGTTCGTGCTCAAATACCGCCTGTCGGGCGCGCCGGGCTCGCCCTACACGATCGCCGACGAGGTCGACGACGTGCAGGCGGCGCTTCGCCTGGTGCGCAGCCATGCCAAGGACTGGAACGTGTCGCCGGAGCGTCTCGGCGTGATCGGCTTCTCGGCCGGCGGCGAGCTCGCGCTGCTCGCGGGCACCGCGCCCGATGCGAGCGCGCGTCCCGCCTTCATGGGCTTGATCTATCCCGCGCCGCCGAAGACGTTGACGCTCGGCGCCAACCTGCCGCCCGCGTTCCTGCTCTGCGGCGCGGACGACAGTGACGGGCCGAACATCTCCGAAGGCGTGCCCGCTCTATACCTCGCGCTCAAGCATGCCGGCGGCTCGCCCGAGATGCATATCCTGTCCAAGACCGGTCACGGCTTCGGCATGCGCGACGCCAACGGCGCCAGCATCCAGGAATGGCCGGTGC
The DNA here is from genome assembly GCA_035549495.1 of Rhizomicrobium sp. Taxonomy (GTDB): domain Bacteria; phylum Pseudomonadota; class Alphaproteobacteria; order Micropepsales; family Micropepsaceae; genus Rhizomicrobium. Next base: position 223,707 of record DASZQV010000028.1, read on the forward strand.
TGTTCCTGGACTGGCTGCAGGGCCAGGGCTTCATCGCGAGAGGCTGAGAATGCTCGCCGCTGTTCTCCTCAGCGCGCAGATGCGTGGCGGCATCGCGGCCGCGCGCTTCGTGCCGCCCTATTCGCAGCACGCGCGCGCAGCGGCCGTGCGGACGCTGCTTCACTTGTCGGCCGCACCGACGCTGAAGACAATCGCTTCGCTTTCGCCGAACCGGCCGCATTCCCACGGCGCGCATCTGTCGTTCTGGAAGACGTCCTTCGTGCTCGGGACCGCGTCGGGCGGCGAAGCGGGCGTGAATTTCTGGAACATCCACGACGAAGGCCATATCAATGTCGGCTTTCGCGCGCGGCGCACGACGATCCTGGATTGCCGCCTGATCGCGTCCGGCCCTGTGACCTATAAAGTCTATGCGGGTCCGGACGGCGCGCCGCGTGCCCAAAGCGACGAGACGCTCAAGGACGGTCATTTGGTGATCTCGGTACGCGCGATGGGCGACGTGTCGGTGGAGCTTTGGCCCAAGCCGGTCGATGCCACGATGGGATTTCTCGGTTGCGACCTCGTCGAGCCGGCTCCATGATGCGCAAGGGGCAAAGGAGAACCGTCATGAGATTTCCGGCTCTGATCCTGTGCTTCGCGGCGGCCGCGACAATAGCCTCGGCCAAGGATGCCGACATCTGCCTGACCGCGAGCCACATCGACCACACGGTCACCGCCAGCGACCGCGAGATCCTGTACTACATGCGCGACGGCAAGATCTGGAAGAACACGCTGAAGCGCGAATGCCCGGGCCTGCGCTTCGAGCACGCGTTCCGCACCGACATCGCCGGCGGCGAAGTCTGCTCCAACCGCCAGATGATCCAGGTCGTGCACCGCGAGACGCCCTGCTTCCTCGGCGCCTTCACGCCCTATACGCCGCCGCCGGGCTGAGCTATTTCAGCGCGTTGCGCAGCATCGCCCGCATCTGCCGCGCGAGATCGGGCGACATCGGCGCGATCAGTCCTTGCGCGTGCGCGGGCAGATGCGCGCCGGGCTCGCCCTCCAGGCGGAAGACATAGTGGTCGAAGAACGCGCGCCACGCGCTGCGCTGGTCGGCCGGCAAGGCGCTGATCGCCAGCATGGCGTGGAAGATGCTCGAGAAGGGCTTGCTTGCGGTCTCGGGCGCCGGGTCCCACCAATAGTTGACGAGCACGTTGAAGCGCTCGAGCGACTCCACGTGATGCCACCACAGATACGGGATGTAGATCGCGTCGCCGGGCGCGAGCTCCGCCGTTCGCGCCGCCGCGAGCGCGTGGGCGAATTTCGGGAAGCGGTCGAGCTCGGGATCGGTCACCGACACCAGGCTGACCGGCGCGCCGGCCGGCGTCAGGTCGAGCGGCCCGACATAGAGATTGGCGATCTCCTCCGGCGGGAACAGCGTGAAGCGGCGCCGGCCGGCCGCCACGCAGGCGATGTTGAGCATCGGATCGAAATGGGTCGCGACGGTGATCCGGTTGCCGATCCAGAGCCGCGGGCTCATGCGCGCCCCGAGCAGCGGATTGGAGTTGCGCTCCGCGAAGCCCGGGAAGTGATCCTTCGCCGAAGCGGCCTGGATTGCGAGCGCCGGCGGCGCCGGATCGTCGAGCGTGGCGATCAGGCGCTCGAGCGCCGCGCGCATCCCCTCCTCGCGACGCTCGAAATTGAGGCTCTTCATGTCGTCGCGATAGAAGAAACGGCCTTGGATCGAAGGCGGTCCGATCAGCGTCCTGACGGCATGGCCGCTGTCGAATTGCAGGAGATAGTCGCTCAGCGCCTTTGGCGATGCACCCGCCTCGACCGCGGGCCAATCGCGCACGAGGCCGCGCAGCACCACGGGCTCATTGTCGGCGACGATCTCGTCCAGGCCGCCGCTGCCGTTCCATTCCCGGATCGGACGAGGCGCCATCTAATGCGCGCGGGCCTTCGGCGTTGGCCCGATCCTTGGCCCGACGCGCAGCGCGTATTGCGGAACGACGCTCACATGCACGACCTCGGCTGTCTGCTCGCCGCTCACCATAGAGGCGACGCCACGATCGAGATAGATCGCCGCGTCGCGCCGCATCGGCAGCACCGTCAAGGTCAGCGGCCGGGCGATCTCGGCCGCGAAGCGCTTCAGCCCGATCTCCCAGGTGGCGCCGTTGAAGAACTGATCGTCGAGCATGGTCGCGCCCGAGAACAGGCGACCGACATCGCCTCGGGCGTCGATCCGCAGGAACGCATCCTCGACGCCGTCGAGCGCCGTCTTCGGGATCGAGATCTCCCAGGCGGCGGAGCGGCCGAAGATTTCGGGCGCCGGCTCGACCGCGGTGCCCGACGGTCCGGTCATCGCAAGCGGCGGCACGTCGCGCGCCTTGCGCGTCTGCGTCACCGATACGGCGACGCTGCGCGCGGGCGCGGTCGCTTCGAACTTCTGGAACGAGCCGCCCGCGGCGATCTCGCGGATCGGCAGGCTCCCGGACGGCGCCTGCGAGAGGCGCGGGAAGACCGAGAACGCGATGTCCGGCGCACCCGTCGACAACAGAGCGAGCTGCTCGCCGTCCTGGAACAGCTGCGCGTCTGAAAGGATGAGACGCTTCCGCCCTTCGAGCGTCGCGATCGACAGGCGGTCCGCTTCGGCGGCGCCGAGGACCAGGAGCTTCACGTCGCCGCCGCGCGACAGCGAGACGCTCACCAGCCCATGGACACCGGAGACGATGAAGCGTCCCCCATCCTTCGTCACGCGGCCGTTCGCGGGCGCGACGCTGAGGACGCCGTCCGTCGCGATCGCAAGCTCCACGGGGATGCCCTCGATCGCATGGAAGACATAGAGGTCGCCGAGACGCGCGACCGGCTGCACCGTCGCGTAAGCCAGGCGCGCGCCGGAGAGATCGAGATTGATCGGCCAGACGAAATAGGCGCCCGAGGGGATGTCGACCGGTTGCGACGGGAAGGTCATGGTCCCGCCGGGCAGCTGCACCGCGAACCGGACGTCCTTCTGCACCGCCATCGGATATTGGCGCACATAGTTGCTCATGAACAGGAAGCCGCTGTCGCCGGCGCTGCGCACGGAGAAGCGCGGCGTCGTAAGATCGGCGCTGTCCTTGGGCAGGATGTCGGGCGCGTGCACGCTCATCGGCGCCAGCGCCGCGCCGAAGCTCTGCAGGAAATAGTGGAACGGCCGGAGCTTGGCGAGCACCGCGTGCTGCTGCCCGTAAGCGCCGAGCGGCGCCTGGAAGTCGTAGTCGATCGTCGGCAGGTCGTTATAGGCGCCGATGGACGTGTTCTCCTCGAGCGAGCCGTGGTCGGGCGAATTCTGCCCGCCATGGAACATATAGTAGCCGTAGAGGTTCACGCCCGAGCCGAGCTCGACCGGCAGCATCGCGGCGACGTCGTCGGGCCGCATGATCGGGCGGCGGCGATACATCGCCGGCACGCCGCCGCCGAACTCCGCGCCCAGGAACGGCGTGTGCGCGCTGTCCGCTGCCGCATCGCCCATGAACGCGCCGCGGGTCTCGGCGCCGAGATTGCCGGCGACGCGGCTGTTGAAGCGGAACGCATAGGTCTCCGCCGGCGCCATCTTTTCGGTCGTGAGGCCCCAAGGCTGGTCGGCATAGCCGCCCTCGAGCGGCGTGACCTCGCGCGCGGGATAGAGGGTGTTGTCCCAGCCGGTGACGGTGTAGAGTGGCACGTCGAGCCCAGCCTCGACCGCGATGCGCTTCAGCGCCGAGATATGCTCGCGGCCCTGGCCCGGGCCGGAGAGGTTGTACTCGTTCTCGAGCTGCATGCCGACGATCGGCCCGCCATCCTTCCACAGCAGGCCGCGAACCTGCTTGGCCACCTCGCTCCAATAGCGCCGCACGTAGTTCAGATAGACGGGATCGTTGCCGCGCACCGGCATCGCGTGCACGACCCAATCTGGGATGCCGCCGAAACGGGCTTCGGAATGCACCCAGGGACCGGGACGGATGACGACCTTCAGGCCGAGCGCGCCGCACAAGGTCACGAAGCGGCGCAGATCGCGGTCGCCGCTCCACAGGAACCTGCCTTCGTGCTCTTCGTGATGGTTCCAGAAGATATAGGTCGAGACGATGTCGATGCCCGCCGTCTTCATCTTCGCGAGCTCGTCCTTCCAATAGCGGTTGGGGAACCGCGTGAAATGGAACTCGCCCATCACCGGCAGGAACGGCTTGCCGTCGAGCGTGAGATAGCGGCTGTTGACCGCGAGCGCGCCGTCCTTGGGCGACGTCGCCGACCCGAAATGGAAATAGCCGGTCTCGGGCGCGGGCGCCTGCGCGCGCGCGTCGATGCCGAGCACCGCGGCATGTGCCCGGACGGTCAGCAATGCGAGCAAAAGGAAGAGCCGCGCATTCATGCTTCGACTCCCACCGGGATCGCGTACCCCGCCTTGGGCAACAGGACGCGCAGCAGCGGCCCTGTCATGACGGTGGTGGCGACGGCCATGATGACGAGCATGGTGAAGACGTTTTGCGGGATGAAGCCGAGATCGAAGCCGATATTGAGCACGATCAGCTCCATCAGCGCGCGGGTGTTCATCAGCGAGCCGAGGATGGTGGATTCGCGGTGGCTGAAGCCGGAGAGGCGGCTGGCGGCGTAGACGGGGATCATCTTGCCCAGGATCGCGGCGGCGAGGATGACGGCGAGCCAGACCGCGTCGCTGCCGGTGGACAGGCCGAGCACATTGGTGCGCAGGCCGGTATAGGTGAAGAACACCGGCAGGAAG
>DASZQV010000029.1:0-1694 GCA_035549495.1 Rhizomicrobium sp.
GGGACCTGATGCGGCTCGGCGCGGAGATGGAGGTGCTGGGGCCGCCCGCGCTTCGCCGCGCCATGCGCGGCGCGTTGGAAGCGATGCTTGCGCGCCATCGGGACTGAAAGCTTCCCCGGCGTCGAAGCCGTATTGTCCCTCATTGCGCGCTCGCCTAGCCTTTGCGCTGGCTTGATCGTCGAGAGGGGACGCGCATGAACGGCCGCATCGCTGGCTATATCGAGGCGATTTTGATCTTCGTCCTCGTCGTGGCGGTTCCAGGTTATGCGATCTACAAGAAGGAACAAGCGCCTTTCGCATCGGCCGCCGTGACGGCGGGCGCCGGCGTCGTGGACGGCGCGCGCATCGCGAGCCAGAAGGACGGCGAATGGTTGTCGAATGGCCGGACATATTCGGAGCAGCGCTTCTCGCCGCTCAGGCAGATCGACGGCTCGAACGTGAAGGACCTCGGCGTCGCCTGGGAGTACCGCACCTATTCGGTGCGCGGCCTGGAAGCGACCCCGATCGTCGCTGACGGCGTGATGTACATCACCAAATCGTGGAGCATCGTTACGGCGCTCGATGCGAAGACCGGAAAGGAACTCTGGACCTACGATCCCAAGGTGCCCGGCGCCACCGGCCGCTATGCCTGCTGCGACGTCGTCAATCGCGGCGTGGCGCTGTGGAAGGATGGCGTGTTCGTGGGCACGCTCGATGGGCGGCTCGTCAAGCTCGACCCCAAGACCGGCGCGGTGAAGTGGAGCGTCGACACGGTCGAAAACCACGCGCACACCTATACAATCACCGGCGCGCCGCGCGCCTTCGACGATCTCGTCGTCATCGGCAATGGCGGGGCGGAATACGACAGCCGCGGCTATGTCAGCGCCTACGATGCGGCGAGCGGCAAGCTCGTCTGGCGCTTTCACGTTGTGCCGGGCGATCCCGCAAAGCCGCAGGAGAACAAGGCGCTCGAAGCCGCGCTCAAGACCTGGGACACGACCGGAAAATACAAGTTCTGGACGATCGGCGGCGGCGGCGCGCCGTGGAATTCCTTCGCCTACGATCCCGAGCTCGATCTTGTCTATTTCGGCGCCGGCAACGGCAATCCCTGGAACCGCGAGCTGCGCTCGCCCAAGGGCGGCGACAATCTCTATCTGTCGTCGGTGGTGGCGCTGCATGCCAGGACCGGCGAATTCGCCTGGGCCTATCAGACGACGCCCGGAGATACCTGGGACTTCGATTCTACCGCCGACATCATTCTTGCCGATCTCAAGATCGACGGGCGGCTTCGAAAGGTGCTGATGCACGCGCCCAAGAACGGCTTCTTCTATGTGCTTGATCGAGAGAGCGGAAAGCTCATCAGCGCGCAGAAATTCGCGACCGTCACCTGGGCGGATCATGTGGACTTGAAGACGGGCCGCCCGGTCGAGGCGCCCGGCGCGCGCTATATCGACAAGATGGCGGTGATCTTTCCGGCCGCCACCGGCGCGCACAACTGGCAACCGATGAGCTTCGATCCCGAGACTGGGCTCGTCTACATCCCGGCGATGGATGCGGCCGGCATCTATGTGGGCGAGAAGGAGCTCGACTATCACCACGGCGCGTGGAATCTCGGCGTCGATTTCGCGGCGGTGAGCCAGGCGGTGCTGGATTCGATCAAGGCGGGCAAGGTGCCCCCGCCATCGGTCGGCTACATCAAGGCCTGGGACCCGGTC
>DASZQV010000030.1:0-1596 GCA_035549495.1 Rhizomicrobium sp.
GATCTGGCGTCCGAGTCCGGCGCAGGCCCAGCCGAGATGGGTTTCGAGAATCTGGCCGACATTCATGCGCGAGGGCACGCCGAGCGGATTGAGCACGACGTCGACCGGCGTGCCGTCTTCCAGATGCGGCATGTCCTCCATGGGCACGATCCGGCTGATCACGCCCTTGTTGCCGTGACGGCCGGCCATCTTGTCGCCCGGCTGGAGCTTGCGCTTCACCGCGACGAAGACCTTGACCATCTTCATCACGCCAGGCGCCAGCTCGTCGCCCCGCTTGAGCTTCTCCACCTTGTCGGCGAAGCGCTTGTCGAGACGCTGCTTGGACTCGTCGTATTGCTTGCGCAGGGCCTCGATCTCGCCCATCGCCTTCTCGTTGCGCAGCGCGATCTGCCACCACTGATGCCGCGGAATCGTATCGAGCACGGATTGCGTGATCTTGGTGTCCGCGGCCATGCCCTTGGGGCCGGACGCGGCGGTCTTGTGCAGCAAAATCTCCGACAGGCGCGAGAAGATGTTGCGCTCGAGGATCGCCAGCTCGTCGTCGCGGTCCTCCGCCAGACGGTCCTCCTCGGCCTTTTCGATGGTCAGCGCGCGCTGATCCTTGTCGACGCCGTGTCGGTTGAAGACGCGCACCTCGACGATCGTGCCGGTGACGCCCGGCGGCACGCGCAGAGAGGTGTCGCGCACGTCGGCCGCCTTCTCGCCGAAGATGGCGCGCAGGAGCTTTTCTTCCGGCGTCATCGGGGTTTCGCCCTTGGGCGTCACCTTGCCGACGAGAATGTCGCCGGCGTTGACCTCGGCGCCGATGTAGACGATGCCCGCCTCGTCGAGGTTCTTGAGATTTTCCTCGCCGACATTCGGAATGTCGCGGGTGATTTCCTCAGGCCCGAGCTTGGTGTCGCGCGCCATGGTCTCGAATTCCTCGATGTGGATCGAGGTGAAGACGTCGTCGCGCACGATGCGCTCGGAGATGAGGATGGAGTCCTCGAAGTTGTAGCCGTTCCACGGCATGAACGCGACGAGCACGTTCTTGCCGAGCGCCAGCTCGCCCAGCTGCGTCGACGGGCCGTCGGCGATGATGTCGCCCTTCGCCACCCGATCGCCCACCTTCACGAGCGGGCGCTGGTTGATGCAGGTCGACTGGTTGGAACGCTGGAACTTCTTCAGGCGGTAGATGTCGATGCCGGGCTTGGTGGGATCGGTCTCTTCCGTCGCCCGCACGACGATGCGGGTGGCGTCGACCTGGTCAACGACGCCCGAACGCCGCGCCGCGATGGCGGAGCCGGAGTCGCGCGCCACAACGTCCTCGAGGCCGGTGCCGACGAGCGGCGCCTCGGGACGCAGCAGCGGAACGGCCTGGCGCTGCATGTTCGAGCCCATGAGCGCGCGGTTGGCGTCGTCGTTCTCGAGGAACGGAACCAGCGCCGCGGCCACTGACACGAGCTGCTTGGGCGAAACGTCGATGAACTCGACCTGGTCGGGCGTGGTCATGACGAAGTTTCCGCCCTTGCGGCACGAGACCAGCTCATCGGTGATGCGGCCGCGCGAGTCGATCGTCGCATTGGCCTGGGCGATGGTGTATTTCGCCTCCTCCAT
>DASZQV010000031.1:0-2758 GCA_035549495.1 Rhizomicrobium sp.
GTGTTGTTCCGCGGTGTCATCGCGCTCGAGGGCGCGATCACGGGCGAGCACGGCATTGGTTTTTCGAAGGCCGCCTATCTCGACCTGGCGCTCGATGCGCCGACCATCGCACTGCTGCGACGCGTGAAGCAGGCGTTCGACCCGCACGGCGTCCTCAATCCCGGCAAGATCTTTCCCGACGAAGTCGCCGCGGCCGGCGCGCCGGGCTTTTGGCGCTGAGCGGCGCTACCATCGAATCATGCCCGTCATTGCGGTGGTCGGCGCGTCGAGCGACCGGCGGAAGTTCGGCAACAAGGCGCTCCGCGCGTTCCGAGCGCAGGGCTACACGGTGGTGCCGATCAATCCGCACGAGGCGTCGGTGGAAGGGGAGCGCGCCTACGCGAGTGTCCTCGACTATGCCGGCACCATCGACGAAGCGACGCTCTACGTGCCGCCGGCGATTGGCGTGGAAGTGCTCGATGACCTCGCGGCGAAGCGCATCGGGACCGTCTGGCTCAATCCCGGCGCGGACGGACCTGACGTCATCGCGCGTGCGCGCGCGCTGGGTCTGACCACGGTCGTCGCCTGTTCGATTCTCGGCGTCGGCGAAAGCCCTGCCGCATATTAGGCGCCTCGCGGGCGCGGCGGGTGCGCGATCTTCCGTCTTGCTCCTTGCAACGGCTGGTGTATACTCGGTTCTGTCAAACCACTGGCGTGGCCATTCGCGTGCCGCGCGCGTTTCGCTCCAACTCCACACAACTTCACTTGTCTGGTTCCAATCGCTATGGCGAATCATCAGAAGCGCTCCCCGGGGCGGCAGCCTGCCGACTCGGTCGTCACTGAAGCTCCGCAGGACAACGGGCCCGTCGCCGACGTCGCCCCTTCCACCCCCGCACCCGCGGCGGCCTCCGGATCCGAAGGCGGACGACCCGCCAAGACCTCCACGCTCAACATCAACGACTTGAAGGACATGAGCATCCAGAAGCTCACGCAGGTCGCCAAGGATCTGAACGTGGCGGGCGCGACGGGGATGCGCAAGCAGGATCTCATCTTCCAGATCCTCAAGGCCCAGACCGAGCTCAGCGGTTTCATGTTCTCCGAGGGCGTGCTCGAAGTGCTGCCCGATGGCTTCGGCTTCCTGCGCGCGCCCGACTACAACTACCTGCCCGGTCCCGACGACATCTACGTTTCGCCCTCGCAGATCCGCAAGTTCGACCTGCAGACGGGCGACACCGTGTCGGGCCAGGTGCGGCCGCCCAAGGACGGCGAGCGGTACTTCGCGCTCATCAAGGTCGAGGCCGTCAACTTCGAGTCGCCCGATCAAGCGCGCAACAAGCTCTTCTTCGAGAACCTGACGCCGCTCTATCCGCAGGAGCGGCTGCGCCTCGAGACGACGCCGGACAACCTGTCGTCGCGCGTCATGGATCTGATGACGCCGATCGGCAAGGGCCAGCGCGGCCTGATCGTCGCGCCGCCGCGCACGGGCAAGACGATGCTGCTCCAGAGCATCGCGCAGTCGATCACGACCAATCATCCCGAGGTCTACCTCATCGTCCTGCTCATCGACGAGCGGCCGGAGGAAGTCACCGACATGCAGCGGTCGGTGCGTGGCGAGGTCATCTCGTCGACGTTCGACGAGCCGGCGCAGCGCCATGTGCAGGTGGCCGAGATGGTCATCGAGAAGGCGAAGCGCCTCGTCGAGCACAAGAAGGACGTCGTCATCCTGCTCGACTCGATCACGCGTCTCGCGCGCGCCTACAACACGGTGGCGCCGCCGTCGGGCAAGGTGCTCTCGGGCGGTCTCGACTCGAACGCGCTCCAGAAGCCGAAGCGCTTCTTCGGCGCCGCGCGCAACATCGAAGAGGGCGGCTCGATCACGATCATGTCGACCGCGCTCATCGACACCGGCTCGCGCATGGACGACGTCATCTTCGAGGAGTTCAAGGGCACCGGTAACATGGAGATCCACCTCGACCGCAAGCTGGTCGACAAGCGCGTGTTCCCGGCCATCGACATCATCAAGAGCGGCACGCGCAAGGAAGAGCTGCTCATCCCGAAGGAAGACCTCAACCGCATCTGGGTGCTCCGCAAGGTCCTCACGCCGCTCTCGCCGGTCGAAGCCATGGAGCTCCTGCTCGACAAGATGGGCAAGACGAAGAGCAACGCCGAGTTCCTGGCCGCCATGCAGAAGATGGGGTAGGGCGGCGTGCCGGCCCCGCGGGATCGCCGCTGGGCCCTGGCTCAGCTCCTCGTCGTCGCGTGCGTGCTCGCGGCCGTTGCGAGCACCTGGCGACCGCACGCCGGGTTCACGCGACTCATCGGTTTCTCCCGCGACTGGCACGACCGCGAGTTGCCGGCCGTTCGCACCGTTGCGCACGTCGATGAGACGAGCGACGCGTACGACGGCCGCTTCTACGTGCAACTGGCCGTCGATCCGCTCGTCCGCGACCCGGCCCTGGACACGGCGCTCGACTCGCCGATGTTGCGCGCGCGCCGCATCTTCCTGCCGTGGTTGGCCTGGATGCTTGGCCTCGGGCAGCCGGCCGCGATCCTGCAGGCCTATGCGCTGCTCAACGTCGTCGCGTGGCTCGTGCTGGCCTGGCTCCTCACGCGCTGGATTAACGTCGACTCGCCGCGCCGCTTTGCGCTGTGGGCGGGCTGCCTGCTTGGATACGGCGCTCTTGATTCGCTGCGTTACGGTCTCACCGACCTACCCGCCACCACGCTCGAGGCGATGGCCATTGTGTTCGTCGAGCGCGGCCGCCGCGGGGCGGCGGGG
>DASZQV010000032.1:0-2929 GCA_035549495.1 Rhizomicrobium sp.
CAGGCGGAAAAAACGCGCGGGCGCGAGCGCATTCGACGCCAGCCACATATATAGCGAGATACGCCAATGGCGCAGCACCGGATGCTCCCCCGGCACGAGCGTCTCGCGCCCCAGAAAATAGGTCGTCGCCTCCGGCTCGAGGGCAAGCCCGAATTTTCGAGCTTGCTCGAGCGCCTTGGGCACGTCCGGCGTCTGGAAGAAGCCATAACGGATTTCGACCGCGAAAAAGCCCTTGCCGAGCTTTTGCACGCCTACACGGCGAGCATTGGGAACGAAAGGCGTCTCCTCGACCGTGACATGCGCCAGCACGACGCGTTCGTGCAGCAGTCGGAAATGCTTCAGCGTATGCAGCAACGCGCTTGGCGTGACATCGCTGCGCGCGCTCATGAACACGGCTGCGCCGCCGATTCGCTGCGCCAGATTGCCGGCGCGCTCGAGCAGCAGGTCGAGCGACAAGGAGCTTTTTCTGATTTGCTCCATATGCGCGCGTCGTCCCACGCGCCAGGTGTCCATGACGACGAAGACGGCGGCTGCGATGCCGAGCGGAAACCAGCCGCCTTCGACGATCTTGAGCGCGTTGGACGACAGGAACGCCATGTCGATCAGCGCCAGCGCGCCGAACAGAGGGACAACGACAAAAAGGCTCCACTTCCACCACCGCGCGGCGACGGTTGCCTCCAGCAGCGTGCTCAGAACCATGATTCCGGTCACCGCGATTCCATAGGCCGTCGCCAGCGCGCCGGAGTTGCGGAAGACGAGCACGATCAGCACCACGCCGGCGCAAAGAAAGACGTTCATCGTGGGAACGAAGATCTGGCCCGGATCGGTGGGCGAGGTGCGTCTGATCTCCATGCGCGGCAGCTGGCCGAGCTGCACCGCCTGCTTTGCGATCGAGAAGACGCCGGAGATGACTGCCTGCGAAGCGATGATGGTGGCGAGAGTGGCAAGCGCGACGAGCGGAAAGTGCGCCCAGGCGGGGGCCACGGCGTAGAAGGCCAGCGGCGCCCTTGACGGCTCCACGAGAAGCGCCGCCCCTTGGCCGAAATAGTCGAGAAGGAGCGCGGGCAGAACAATCGCAAGCCAGGCGAAGCGAATCGGGAATTTGCCGAAATGACCCATGTCCGCATACATGGTCTCGCAGCCGGTCACCGCCAGGACGACCGAGCCGAGCGCGACGAACGCGGTCCAGGGTTCGGCGGCGAAAAGCGCAAGGCCGTAAATCGGATCTGCGGCCCGTAAGATCTGCGGCGCGCGCAGGATGGCGGCAAGTCCGAGAATGGCGAGCGTTGCGAACCACACCACCATGACAGGTCCAAACAGGCGGCCGACCTTCGCGGTTCCATGCGATTGCAGCGCGAAAAGTCCGCACAGGATGACGAGCGCGATCGGCATGACGAGCGGTTCGAAGGGCGTGCCGTTCAAGCCCTCCGCCGCGCTAAGCACTGAGATCGCGGGAGTCAGAACGCCGTCGCCAAAGAACAGCGCCAATCCGAGAATCGCGGCGAGGCCAATGACGGTCTTGGCGCGCCTGCCGAGCCCCGGCGTGCGGTGGGCGAGCGCGGCGAGCGCCAGAACGCCGCCTTCGCCGTCATTATCCGCCCGCATGATGAGCACGACGTATTTGAACGTCACCACGATCACCAGCGACCAGAAGATCAACGAGACCGCGCCCATGACGGCGGCGGCGCCGGGCCTGGCTCCGCCGGCCGCCAGAGCGGTTTCGCGCATCGCATAGAGCGGGCTCGTGCCGATATCGCCGTAGACGACGCCGAGCGCGGCGAGCGTGAGCGCCGCGCGGCGCCTGAGTCTGGCGTTCCTGACTTCGGGCTCGGAGATCGGCCCGTCCGTTTCCTCGGCCGAAATGATCTGCGGTCCGTTCGCGGCGCTATGCGACATGGGCGTCCGATACGTCTCTTTCGGTTGAAAGGGTCTGGATGGGCTTTCCGAACGTTTTCCCGGTCAGATCGTTATTTGCGCGCCGAGTTCGACGACGCGATTGGGCGGCAGGCAATAGAACCGCGCCGGCGACAACGCGTTGGCGGCGAGCTGAATATAGAGCCAGGTGCGCCATCGTCCGAGGACCGGGTGGGCCGACGGCACCAGCGTCTCACGCCCTACGAAGAATGTCGTGTGCTCGACGTCGATCGCAAGCCCGTAGGGTCGCGCCTTCTTGAGCGCGAGCGGCACGTCCGGCGTCTCGAAGAAGCCGTGATGCACCCTGACGTCGTAAAAGCCCTTGCCGAGCTTGTTGAGCTCCACGCGCTTGTCCTCGCGCACGAAGGGCGTATCGTCGACGATCACATGGCAGAGGACGACGCGCTCGTGCAGCACCTTGTTGTGCTTGAGATTGTGCAATAGAGAGCTTGGAACGATGTCCGGCCGCGCGCTCAGGAATACAGCGGTGCCGGCGACGCGCATCGGCGCCTTCTCAGCACGCTCGAGAAACAGGTCGAGCGGGAGCGAATCGTTGCGCACGATGTCGAGGTGCTCGCGGCGTCCGCGCCGCCAGGTCTCCATAACCACGAACACCGCCGCGGCGATCACCAAGGGAAGCCAGCCGCCTTCGACGATCTTGAGCGAATTGGACGCCAGGAACGCCCAGTCTACGGCGGCGAGCAGCCCGAAGACGACGATGACGTGCTTGAAACTCCAGTTCCACTGCCGATTGGCGACGATACCCGCGTGGAACGTGTCGATGACCATGACGCCGGTGACTGCGATTCCGTAGGCCGCCGCGAGCGCCGCCGAGCTCTTGAAGATAAGCACGATCAGCACGACGCCGATCCCCAGGACCGCGTTCATGCGGGGCACGTAGATCTGGCCGTATTCGGTCGCCGAGGTGTGACGAATCTCCATGCGCGGGAGCTGGCCGAGCTGAACGGCCTGACGCGTCATCGAAAAGACGCCCGAAATCACAGCCTGCGAAGCG
>DASZQV010000033.1:0-230770 GCA_035549495.1 Rhizomicrobium sp.
CGCTTTACGCCCAGTAATTCCGAACAACGCTAGCCCCCTTCGTATTACCGCGGCTGCTGGCACGAAGTTAGCCGGAGCTTCTTCTGCGGGTACCGTCATTATCGTCCCCGCCGAAAGAGTTTTACAACCCTAAGGCCTTCATCACTCACGCGGCATGGCTGGATCAGGGTTTCCCCCATTGTCCAAGATTCCCAACTGCTGCCTCCCGTAGGAGTCTGGGCCGTGTCTCAGTCCCAGTGTGGCTGATCTTCCTCTCAGAACAGCTACCGATCGTCGCCTTGGTGGGCCTTTACCCCACCAACTAGCTAATCGGACGCGGGCTGATCTACTGGCGATAAATCTTTCCCCGTAAGGGCTTATCCGGTATTAGCTCAAGTTTCCCTGAGTTGTTCCGAACCAGTAGGTACATTCCCACGTGTTACGCACCCGTCCGCCGGTGACGTATTGCTACGCCCCCTAGACTTGCATGTTTGAGGCCTGCCGCCAGCGTTCGTTCTGAGCCAGGATCAAACTCTCAAGTTATGATCCTGAACAACGAGCGCTGAACTGCTCAATTTGCGTTAGTTCGCATCACATGACGAGGTTTGACCGTCTTCGGTCCCGTCACAGGCCCGAGAGACGATCGAACATCTTTGTGTATGCAGAAGAACGCGAGCATTCAGCGTGTTGCTCGATTTGTCAGCGCGAACTTGCGTCCGCGCGTGGCTGGCCGAGCCGCCGCCCACGTTCCCCTTCCTCGAATCACAATGTCAAAGAGCCGCCTTTTGGCGCGAACTTCCATTCTGCCAGAGACGAAACACCGCCCGCAAGGCGTGGCCCAACGGGCGGCGTGGGCGCGGTGTATAGGGGCGTGTCACAGCCCTGTCAAACCTATTTTTTGCCGATTTTGCGCTTTTTTTTGAGGCCCGCGCGCCGGAGCGGGCTTGACTCGGAGCGGCAAAAACGGGCCGCCGCCGCCGCTCTAGCGATTGCGGGCGGCGCGCGGCCTTCAACCATATATGGGGGGCTTTCCCGGCGTCTCAAGCCCCGGTGTTCAGCTGTTGCGCGCGAGGGCGTTCAGCTCGCCCATCCCCAGATCCGTGAAGACGATCTCTTCGCCGGGGTCGTAGCGCAGCGTCCGCGCCGGCACCCAGGCCGTGCCGCCGTCGCGAAGTCGAATCAGAACCGCCGCCAGGCGGCCGCTGCCGTCGCGCCGCGCGTCCCGGACATGGCCCACGGGCGCGCCGTCTTCGCGCACCACGCGCAGATCGATGAGCTCCGCGCGCGAAACGCCGTCGAAGCCGTCGCGCGACGCCCGCTCGAAATGCGCCCGCCACCACGCGGCGGGATGCGAGCGCCCGTCCTCGTATTCCGCGCGGCGGTCGAGATAGCGTTCCTTCCGCGCGAGATAGCGGTCGCGCTGCGCCTGGTAGCTTTCCATGTTCTGGCGATATTGCGACTGCCGGGCTTCGTAGAGCGCCTGCTCTTCCGGCGGCGTCTGCGGCGGCGTCGCGGCCTCGCGCGCGGACTCGGCATTCAGCCGTTGCGTCTGCGCGCGTTCTTCCGGCGTCGGATTCTGCGTGTACGGATTTCCCGCAGCCGGATCGGCGACGACATAGGTGCTGCCCAGCACGAGGAACAGAACGGCGGACGATCCGCGGCGCGCGATGTTTCGCAGTTTCATCTCGTTCTCCTAGCGATCGGGACAGGCAACCTTGTCGCCCGGCGCGCAGGGCACGGTCGGTGCCGGCGTCACCGGCGGGGGCGACGTCGTGGGCTGCATCGTGCCCGGCGCGCACATCGCCGTCGGCGGACAATTCAGACCGGGCGATGCGGGCTGCTGCGTGTTGGCGCTGTCGGGTGCGGGCATGCCACCGGGCGAGACTTCGTGACGGGGCGTGTACGGATTGGCATTGGGCATCGCCGCGCCGGGCGCGGCCGGCGGGTTCGCGGCCGGCGGCGTCTGCGCCGGAACGGCGGACGGATCGGCCGCTTGCGACGGCGCGGTGGCGGGCGTGCCGCCCGTCTGCGCCCATCCCGCGCCCGCGCCCAGGGCGAGCGCGAAGGCGGCGCCGCATGCGATCCGGCGGATATTTCTCTTCGTCGCGTTCATCGCGAATTCCTTTCCTCGCGGCGCAATATGCCGCCTTCACAAAACGCCCCGCGCGGGGCCGCGTTCCGGGAACCCGGCCTCCGCCTGCCCGGGCCCGCGCCGCGAATTCGCCGCAATGCGAACATCGGGCGCGCATGCGTGATCGTTGATGTCCGCGATCGGGGTGCCGGCGCATGAAACGTGCGGGCCGCGGGGCACGGACCACTCGTGGAATTCGCAACTAGTCTTGCGGGCGCGGCCCCATGTTCCTAAGTGTCTGCCATCCATTTCCGAGGGGATTTCGCATGCTCGATCGCCGTACCGTTCTTTTGAGTGGCGCCGCCACTGCCGCTCTTGCCGCCGCAAGGCCCGCCTTCGCGAAGACCGCCGCTGCGGCGTCGCCGGAAGGCGCGAAGCTCAACGCGCTCTTCGACTCGTTCGTGAACGAGATCATGGATCAGGCGCCGGAATTCGCGACCAATCTCGGCATCGACAAGGGCGACCGCGCGTACCAGAAATTCATGGTCAGCGACCGCACGCTCGAGCAGGTCGAATTCTTCCGGCGCATGAACACGGACCAGCTCGGCCGGCTGAAGGCGATCCGGCGCGACAGGCTGAGCGGAATGGACGCGGTGAACTACGACGTCATCCTCTACGGGCTTCAGCAGCAGGAAGACGACAACCGGCAATTTCCCCAGTACAGCGCCGGCGTCGGTTCGCCCTATACGCTGAGCCAGCTCACCGGGTCGTACCAGCAGGCGCCGGATTTCCTCGACAGCCAGCATCGCATCGAAACCAAGGACGATGCCGACGCCTATCTGGCGCGGCTGTCGGGATGGGCGACCGTCCTCGACGAGGAGCGCGTGGTCGCCGAGCACGACGCCGCCGAGGGCATTTCGCCGCCGGACTTCGCGCTCTCGAAGGCGCTGGAGCAGATCACCAAGCTGCGCGCGGTGCCGGCCGAGAAATCGCCGCTGGTGGATTCGGTCGTGCGCCGCACCAGGGAGAAGAACATCCCCGGCGACTACGGCGCGATCGCGACGCGTCTCATCGCGCAGCGCGTCTATCCGGCGCTCGACCGGCAGATCGCGTTTCTGAAGGCGCTTCAGGCGAAGGCTCCCCACGACGCGGGCGTCTGGCGCCTGCCGGACGGAGCAGCCTATTACGCCGCCTGCCTCGAAGCCTCGACCACGACGAAGCTCAAGCCGGACGAAGTCCACCAGATGGGGCTCGACGTGGTGAAGGACCACACTGCGAAGATCGACGCCATCATGCAGGCGAACGGCTTGACCAAGGGCACGGTCGGCGAGCGTTTGCGCGCGATGTACGACGATCCCAAATTCCGCTACGAGAACACCGACGCCGGAAAGGACAAGCTGCTCGCCGACCTGAACGTGAAGGTGCAGGCGATCCGCGCCAAGCTTCCCGCCTGGTTCGGCGCGGTTCCCAAGGCCGATCTGCAGATCAAGCGCGTGCCCAAATACATCGAGGCCGGCGCTCCGGGCGGCTATTACCAGAACGCCACGCTCGACGGTTCGCGGCCCGGCGCCTACTACATCAATCTGCGCGACACGGCCGAGGTGCCGAGCTGGACGCTGCCCACGCTCACCTATCACGAGGGCATTCCCGGCCATCACCTGCAGATCTCGATCGCGCAGGAGACGAATCTCCCGCTGCTGCGCAAGGTCAACGGCTTTAGCGCCTATCAGGAAGGCTGGGCGCTCTACGCCGAGCAGCTGGCGGACGAAATGGGAATGTACGAGGGCGATCCCTGGGGCAAGATCGGCCAGCTTCACGACGCGATGTTCCGCGGGGTCCGGCTGGTCGTCGATACCGGCATGCATGCGAAGAAGTGGAGCCGCGAGCAGGCGGTCAAATACTATGTGGACACGCTGGGCGACCAGGAAGCCTCCGCGGTCACGGAGATCGAGCGCTATTGCGTCTGGCCCGGGCAGGCCTGCTCCTACATGGTGGGCAAGCTCACGATCCTGAGGCTGCGCGACAAGGCGAGGACGGCGCTGGGCGCCGGATTCGACATCCGCAAATTCCACGACGCGGTGCTGCTGTCCGGCGCGCTTCCGCTCGAAGTGCTCGAGAAGGTGGTCGACAACTACATCGCGGCGGGCTGAACCGCACCCGCGCATCCCTGGCCGGCGCCGATGCCGGCCGGGGGACGGGCGCAGATCTGCCCGGGGCGCGCCGGCGCCGCGGGGGGAATCATCCCGACGCGCTGATGTATTCGCGCAGGCTTTCGGCCTCGCGCACCGTTTCCTCGATGCGCGACTTGACCACGTCGCCGATCGACACGATGCCCACGAGCCGGCGCTCGGCATCGACCACAGGAATGTGGCGGAAGCGTCCGCGCGTCATCATCTCCATGAGCTCATCGACGGAATCGGTCTCCACGCAGGTCGCCACGTCGCGGGTCATGAAGCGGCTGACCGGCTGGGACAGCGCCGCCGCCCGTTCGCGCGAGATGGCGCGCACGATATCGCGCTCCGAGAAAATCCCGGCGAGATCGCCTCCTGCGCCCTGCACGATGACGGCGCCGATCCGCCGTTCCGCGAGCAGCTCCGCCGCGGCCGAAAGCGTGGCGTCGGCCGTAATCGCGACGATCTCCCTGCCCTTGAGGCCGAGTATGTGGCTGACCAGCATGTTCGCTCCTTGTCCCGGCCGCAAAGGGCCGGTTCTGGGGGCATGGCAGGCCTGCGCCGGCTTCGGTCCGAGGCGTGGCGCCGCCTGGCCCCCCGGTTCACCGTCGGCGCCGATGCTGCGCCCATCCGGGCATGGCTGACAAGACAGGCGGCGCCGGGGCCCGGCGCGAACGGCGGGAACCCGGCAAAAATCCGCCCCGGCGCGGGAGATACGGGGCCTGATCCCTTGAGAGCGCGCGCAATCTCGGGCATGAGAGACGCGCGCGCGGAGCTGTGGCCGAGAGGCTGAAGGCGGCGGTTTGCTAATTCGCGAGCGGCTGGAGTTACCGAACTCATTCTGACTTTCGTCACAAGAATCTGACCAAATAACGGGTACTTGTCAGAATGCGTCCGGAATAATTGGCGAAGTCAGAGCCAGGACGAGACATCACCGGTCACTTAAATCGTCCCGCGATTTCGGCGATCCGCTTGGCTTGCTTGGCGGCCTCTGTTGTGTCGCCGTTTCGCCAATAAACATCGTCGCCAAAATACGACAAGGATTTTTGGGGCGGTATCGTAATGATTATTACCCCCAATCCATAGAATTCATTGTAGTCTATGTTGGATAGAATCTCACCGCGCAACGGCTCAGAAAGCGCTGAATTCTTCACCCCATCGCGAAGCAATGCGAAGTACTTTTCAACAGAGAGTTTGACTCGCTTAGCCTCTCGAGCAACACCAACCACAAAGCGCTTTCCGACCTTCTTCGGGATCACGCCATCGATTTCTGCAGCTCGGTCGGAGTCTGCTTTCTTGTCTGTGACGCCAACTAGAATTTTGCCGGTACTGTCAGGACCGATATTAGCAATCGCACAAGTCGTTTTCATAAGCTTATCAATCATATCTGGGTCTTGCTTGCCGTTCTTCTCCAACAGCAATATTCCCTGCTTTAACTCGTATGCTGGCAATTCGATTTCGGACCGTCGAATGATCGCATCAACATCAATCGCCGAATGATTTCCGTAAATTTCCTGTGTAACTTTCGGGTCAGGTATCATTGACGGATCAAGCAATCCTTTGACTTGGTCGACATTTTTCTGACGCTCGTCAGCGGGCGTCGCGCCGCGACCAGTGCTTATGCGCTTGGACAGCCCGCCCAGCGCTTTTTTGCACCTGCGTAATCGGAAATCCGTTTTTTCTTTTTCACTATAAGGTCGTGAAGCGCAACCAGAATGATAGCAAACACTGAAGGGAACGCGTTTGTTGTCTTCTTATCGAAAACTAGATCACGAAGTTTTAGAGCACCCCCCTCATCGCAAGTTTTTAGTAGCTGCTCGATGCAATACTTGACTTCATCCTGAATTTTCTCGGCTCCGTATACGTCGAGCGCGGCTAAGATCGCGTTTGATTCGTCGGCACCCTTTGAATAGAGCAAGTCAAGCACTTCCTTCGACCGCTCAATCATCGAGCCCCCTACAATGCACGCAATGACGTCTGCAATGCATTGCTCATCGAGACTGTCTCTCAGATCCGTGGAGCGCAAAATTCCTTGCTGCACCCAGAAGACTTCGTCCGCTTTTACTTCATAGCCATGATTGGTTTTAGGAAGGTCGATGCTAATTGAAGGCATAGATTGCAGCAGCAGAGTGTCGGCCGATGCATCGCCGCGCAGCGTGCATGCCAACTCACGCACGAGACTGCTAAATTCATTCTGGACACCAGCTTGGCGACGCTCTTGGTCACTCAGCCTGTGCCCGTAGGTGTTGATGCGGTCAAAAACATCATTGACCTCATCGTCCGTTGCGTTTCGCATCACAGAAAGAGCCAAAGAATAGTCCAGAATTGTAGACACTTCCTTTCCGCTCAGTTGAGCACCATCTGCGATCTCGAAGGCGCCATCTTCGGCTGCAGCTAACGCTGTGGGAAATAGCTTTGCGTTGAAAAAACGCTGATCTTCTAGATCGAATGCATTTTCAATAAAGGAAACGATCGAATGGAGCCGCTGCAGCCCGTCAATAATTTCGAACGTCCCCGGCTGCCCATCACGCTCGGCAATTAGGATCGCCGGAATGGGGTACTTTTTTAGTATTGACCCAAGAAGTTTTCGTTTTTCTTCGAGAATCCAGACGAGCTTTCGCTGATATCGCCGATTTACGAAAAGTTTTTGCTCTCGGTACCATCCGTATATGGTCTGAATTGAGGTGGGCTGCGACGCCAAGTCCGCCATTCGTCAGTCCTCTTATCAGCAAGAAATTCAATGTACGTTCTTCGGACTCTACGGCCAATCAGCAATCTCAACGAGCGACACCAATGTGGTGTCAGCCCCTAGCCCGCCTTCGGCCGAGAACTTGGCGGACGGAGGCCCAAGCCGTGCCGTTTGCTCGGATATGGCTGAAACCGCTACATAGCCGCTGACTACGAGGTTAAGCTATTGAATTATTTGGTTCTACTATATAAAAGCGCGCCGGGATCGTCAGAATGAGTATGTCTTAAAGTCAGAATTTCCTGCGGAGCTGTGGCCGAGAGGCTGAAGGCGGCGGTTTGCTAAACCGTTATACGTTTGAAAAGGCGTATCGAGGGTTCGAATCCCTCCGGCTCCGCCAGTGAACCTTCCGTGCTCGGCGATTCCCGGAGGAGCGGCGCCGGCTCCATTCCGGCCCTGCAATTCCCTTTGCAATCCGCCCCTTCCCGCCCATCCCCGGAACGTGGGTGTCCGAACTGCGGCGCGCCGGCCAAATCCCGCCCGCGCGACCGGGAGGCGGGGGATCGCCCCGCACCTCGCCGCGGACATCGGGCCGGCAGCCCGCCCTCTCGCAGCGGGCGAAGAGGAGCGTAACTCCCTTCGAAGGGCCCAGCCGGGATTGAGGCAACAGGGCTTCGATCAGTGGTGACGGCGGCCGCCGCCACCGCCGTTGTTGCCATTCGCATTGCCGGCATTTCCGCCAGCGTTGCTGCGGCCGGCGAAGGATCCGCCGCCGCCGCCGCCGTTGCGATTGCCCGACATTCCGCCTCCGCCGCCGTTGCCGAAGCCGCCGTTGCCGCCGCCATTGTTGCGGTTTCCCAACATGCCTCCGCCGCCGTTGCCGAAGCCGCCGTTGCCGCCGCCATTGTTGCGGTTCCCGAACGCGCCCCTACCGCCGCCGCCATCGCCGCGCGCGAAACCGCCGGCATTGTTGCGACCGGGCATTGCACTGCCGCCATCGCCGCGCGCGAAGCCGCCGCCCGCGTTGCCGCGTCCGTACATCGCACCGCCTCCGTTGCTGCGCGCGAAGCCGTTGCCGGAACGATTGTAGGACCCGGTCCGTGCAAATCCGCCGCCTTCGTTTCCGGGCCTGCCGAATCCGGTTCCGGATCTCGCGAAGCCCGAGGAACGGTACGAACCCGTGCGGCCGAAGCTCGCCGGATGATGCAGGCCGGCGCCGCCGGCGGCCTTCTGGGATCCGAAGCGCTCATGCACGCCGACATGCAGGCCTCCACCGCTTCTGAGCTCGCGCGCACCGATGCGATGACCTGCGGCAATCGTGTGCAGGCCACGATCGTGGAAGTCGTGGCGCGCCCCGCCGGGGAATCCACGGTGGAAATTCGCCGCGAACCGGCCCCGGTCGAAAGCGCGATTCACGACATGGCCGTGGGCGCTTCCGATGCGGCCCCAACCGCGGGTGCGGCCGATGAACCGGCCATAGCCGCGGCGATCGATGATGCGCCCACGGACATTGCCCACGAAGATGTCGGCGGCCGGCACGAAGGACCACAGGGCGTAGAACGCCGCTGCGTCCAGCACGCCCTGATAGCCGTACCAGCTCGACCAGTAATCCGGGTATTCGCCGTCGCCGTCCCATTCTCCGGGCGGGATAGGGAACCAGCCGAGATTGTCGTCGTCGGCGCGCCAGACCACCCAAGACGGCCCCCAGACATACCCCGGCACCCACAGCCATCCGCCGTAGTTGGGATCGTAGCCCCAACGTCCGTAGTGATAGGGCGTGCCGCCCCACGGATCCGCCGAAACCCATACCGAACCGTATTCGTCGCTGTCTTCCCAATGTCCGTTTTCATAGGGGCGGAAATTCGCAGCGAGAGGATGCCAGGACCAGCCCCACCGAGGATGGTCGATCCATTTTCCGTACGGCTGAAGCTTGTCGTGGAAGGACTGGAAGCTGATCGTGTCGACGTCGCCGCTGTCCGTTTCATCCGCCGCTGCGACCGCCACGGGCTCGCCGGTCGCCGTATCGACGAGTTTTCCGTTCAGCAGCGCGTAGTTGGTCTTGGAAAGCTGTGGCGGATTGCCCTGGTTCTGCTCGACGAGGATCGTGCTGTCCTTCACATCGTAGGATTGCACCAGGCCCTTGCCGTTGCCGGTGAGATCGGCGGCGCCGAGCCGCTTGCCGTCGGGGCCATAGACAAAGAGGACCTGAGACGTTTGGCCGTTGTTCGCGCAATTGCCGACGAACACGGTGTCGTCGGCGTCCGTGGTCGTGGTGTGGGCGGACACGTCCCCGGACTTCGAGTCCCCGAATATCTCGAACTGATACTGCGCCAGCTCGAATTTTCCGTCCTTCAGCATCAGGGTGGAGAATTTGTCGCCGGCCGAACAGGGCGTGCCCGACACGTCTATCTGCGCATTGCGGAAATCCGTTCCGCCCCCGACCATGCCCTTCATCTTGTCGCAGCCGCCGAGCGTGCCCGCAAGCGCGACGATCGCGGCAATCGAAACCAGAGTGCGTCCGTGCATTCCATCCCCCTGTGAAATCGCTAGTGCCCCACTGCGGCCACCTTGCCGTGCGAGAATGTGACGGCGTCCTGACCGTAGACCCATTTCTCCCGTCCCTTCGCCAGTGACCGGCGATCGTCGGGATTGCCCCACGCTTCCCTCACCTCGTCCTCATTCATGCCGATGTCGATATTTCCGGAAGCGATCTCGGTTCCGTACTTCCGTCCGTAGCGCGCGATCAGCTCTTTCCTTCGCTCCGCAGGATCCTCGGCGGCCTGCTGCGGCTGCACGCTCCCGCCTTGCGCGAGAGCCTGGCGGCAGTTGTCGATGTCCGGCGCGACACGCGGGTCGTCCGGTAAAATGCCCTGGTCGGCAAGAGCGGAGGGGTCGAGCCCATACTGGCTCGAGAGACAGTTTTGCACGTCCTGTTCGACGTTGCTCTGCCAGGATGCGCGCGCCGCGCTCGACCGTATTCCCTGCAGCAGTTGCTCGAAGAAGCCGCCGCCATTGTCCTGCGCGAGCGCGGCGCTCGCACTGAACACAAGCGCCAGTCCCATGACGCACGGAATTGGTCTCACCGGCACTTTGTGCCACGCCCGATTGATTTCACGATTGCCCAGCCCGGACGGCGCTTGCGCGCCGTTAACGAATAGTTAACTAAAATCCAAGGTAGTCCGCAAGTCCTTGCCAGACATAATTGTTCCGCCTTGTCGTGGGCCGCTTGGGCCGGATAGGAAGAAGATGGGGCGTTCGGCGTATATTCCGCTGCTTCTGGGGCTTGCGCTCCTTTGCCGGGTGCCGGCGGCATCACAGCCTGGTCCGGCGACCGCGGCGGCAGGCGCCTGGGCCCTGTATCGCGATTCCGACTTTTTCGCGCTCCAGGCCAAATTGCCGCCTGCGACGGACGGCGCGGCACCGGACATGTTGTTCCTACAGGCCGCAGTGCTCGCCGCCTTTTCCCATCCCGAACCTTCGGCGCGGCTCTTGGAACGGCTTCTTTCACGTCGCGGATTGAGCCCATCGCTCGATGTGCGCGTGCGGGAACTTCTCATGCTCGACCGCAGGGCCGTGTTTCACTATCGCGACGCGCTCGATGCCGTCGCGCCGCTATTGCGCGGATCCGGCAGTACGGGGCTTGCGGGCATCCGCAACCGGGCGCGCCTGCTGCGGGCCATTGCCGATGCCGGACCGCAAATCGTGACGGAGGGCCGCCACGCCGCGCTCGAGCTCGACGCGCGCGGGCGGATCGAGGCCTTCGTCGCGCACCGGCCCATTCGCGTATATCCCGACACGGGTGCGAATATCTCGGTTCTACCGCGTCATCTTGCGCAGGCGCTCGGTCTGCGCATCCGGCCGGCAAACTATGCCGTCGGCTCGTCGGTCGGAGGCAGGGTGGAGAGCGACGTCGCGGTTGCCGACATCGCGCTGGCGGATGGGACGCGCGTTCGAAATGCGATCTTTCTGGTATTGCCCGACAAAGCGGTGCCGGTGGCGCTGCTGGGCCATCCCGTTCTCTCAGCACTGGGCAGCATGGACTATTCGAACGGCACGATGGCCTTTGGCTCGCCCGTGCGCCTCGCGAACAAGACGCCACTGGCGCTTTCCGGAAACGACCTGCTGCTGAAAGTGCGATATGCGGGCCAGGGTATCTTGTGCCGTCTGGATTCCGGCGCGGCACGCTCCGTATTCTACGCGCCGTTCTATCGGCGATTCCGCGGCACGCTTCGTACTTCCGGCCGCAAAGGGTTGCGCGTCGGCGGGGCGACCGGGACGCGCAGGCTCGGAGCGCGCGAATTCGACTCGCTGACGATCGAAATCGCGGGTCGCGCGTTTCGCCTGGCGCCGGCCTTCGTCATCACCGACACGGTGCACGGCGTACCCAACGCGGCGCTCGCCTGCAACATCGGCCGGGACGTGCTGCGTGCAGCCGGGCGCTATCGCATCGACTTCACCGACATGACCCTGGGCTTCCGTTCCTGAAGACCGCCCTTCGCGAACGGACCGCGCACCTCACCCGGCAAGCGGCCGCCGCAGGTTCGAGCCGGCCGGCCGCGCGTGTCACGGCTGGCGGCGCGGCGGCGGCGGAACGTTTGCCAGCCACCAGTCCAGCGTGGTCGTGCCGAGGCGCGCGCCTGGCCCCGGGACGAGCGTCCTTTCCTCCACCGCGACGCCGAAATAGGGCGCGGCGGGATCCGCGATCACGGGGCGCGCATCCCCGTCGCGCGCAAGCACTTCGCGGACGGGTTCGTCCAGCGCGAAGATCCGCGGTCCGGCGATCTCGACGAGCCCATTGAGCGGCTCTCCCGTCGCGACCTCCGCAATCGCGCCGGCCACATCCTGCGCCGCCATGGGCTGAAAGCGCACCGGCGGAAGGCGCACCTTTCCATCGACGGTCGAGAAATCCGCGATCGTGCGCAGGAACTCGAAGAACTGCGTGGCATGCACCAGCGTGTAGGGGATTGGCGATTCCCGGATGTGAATTTCCTGCGCGCGCTTGGCGCGGAAATAGCCGCTCGCCTGAAGCCTGTCCGTGCCGACGACGGAAAGCGCAACATGATGCCGGACCCCGGCTTTCGTCTCCGCAGCCGTGATGTTGCGTCCCGCCGTCCGGAAGAATTCCATCGCGGCCGCTTCGCCGAAGGACGGAGAGTTGGATACGTCCACCACGACGGCCGCCCCGTCCAGCGCTTCCACCAGGCCCTTGCCCGTGACGGTGTCGACTCCCGTGTTCGGAGCGGCCGCGACCGCTTCGTGCCCCGTGCGCTTCAGCAGTGTCACGAGCTTCGATCCGATGAGGCCCGTGCCGCCGATGACGACGATTTTCATCCTGTCTCTCCACCCGTTCCGGAGGGCGGAAGATCGCACATCTCTGCGCGCCGGAGCCAGTTTCCGGAACCGGGAAAACAATGTTGCGGTTCGCGTACGGGCAGCCGCGAAAACGCGGCCCCGCAACGCCATATCAAATGACAAGCACCGCCCGCGGCTTCGAAACTGCGGACGACGAATTGCGCGATCGGCGTTATACTGTGCCCGGCGGCTGGCAGGAGACGGCAATGGTCACGCTTCTGATCAACGGAGAGGCAAAAACCGTGGATGCGCCCGCAGACATGCCGCTTCTCTGGGTGCTGCGCGACATCGTCGGGCTCACCGGCACGAAGTTCGGCTGCGGCATCGCGCAGTGCGGCGCCTGCACCGTGCACCTCGACGGAAAGCCGGTGCGGTCCTGTCTTCTTCCCGTCGGCGCGATCGGGAGCCGAGCGGTCACGACGATCGAGGGCATCGGCTCCACGCCCGAGGGCGCGAAGGTGCAGCGCGCCTGGCTCGACCTGGAAGTCGTTCAATGCGGCTATTGCCAGTCGGGCCAGATCATGTCGGCGGCCGCGCTCCTGGCATCGACTCCCGATCCCGGCGACGCCGCCATCGACGCGGCGATGGCGGGCAACATCTGCCGCTGCGGGACCTATGTGCGCATCCGCGACGCGATCAAGCGCGCGGCGCGAAGCTGAGGGGGCGGCGATGAGCGAGCGTTCCCTCCCGGGTACCAGCCGCCGCACCCTGCTCGGATCGGCAGCGGCCGGCGTTTTCGTTCTTGCCTTCCGGCTGCCCCTGGCAGAGGCGGCCGTTCCGAACGCGCCCGTCGGATCGCCGCCCGAACCCGGCCCCTTCGCGCCCAATGCCTTCATCCGCATCGACGCGGAAGGCAGGACCACGCTCGTCATGCCGCAGGTGGAGATGGGCCAGGGGGTCTATACGGCGATCGCCATGGTGATGGCGGAGGAGCTCGATGCCGACTGGCACAGGATCGCGCTCGAGCCCGCGCCGCCTGACGAAAAGCACTACGCCAACCCCATGCTCGGCGTGCAGGCGACGGGCAATTCCAATTCCATCCGCGCGTTCTGGATGCCCCTGCGCAAGGCCGCGGCCGGCGCGCGCGCGCTCCTGATCGCCGCCGCCGCGCGGAAATGGAACGCCGATCCGGCAAGCTGCACGGCGGAAAACGGAGCGGTGATCCACAAGCCCACGGGCCGCAGGCTCGACTACGGCGCCGTCGCAGCGTCGGCCAACGGCGTGCCGCCCGCCGACCCGCCGCTCAAATCGCCATCGGAATTCCGCCTGATCGGCAAGCCCCTGAAGCGGCTGGACACGCCGTCGAAGGTCGATGGCTCGGAAGTCTACGGCATCGACGTGATGCTGCCGGGGATGAAATTCGCGACACTCGCGGCCTCGCCGGTATTCGGCGGAAAGGTCGGCCATGTCGACGATCGCGCGGCGCGGACGGTTCCGGGCGTTCGCCAGGTTGTCGTGCTCGACGATCTCGTCGCGGTCGTCGGCGATCACATGTGGGCGGCCAAGCAGGGCCTCGATGCGCTCGATATCGAATGGGATCCCGGCCCCAACGCGAAGGTGGACTCCGCGCAGGTGTGGCGCGAGATCAGGGCCGCGAGCGAAAAGCCCGGCCTCGTCGCAAAGACGCGCGGCGACGCCGGCAAGGCCCTGTCCGAAGGCGAGCGGATCGAGGCGCATTACCAATTGCCGTTCCTCGCCCATGCCACGATGGAGCCGATCAACTGCACCGTCCACCTCGGCGCGGACCGCTGCGAGCTCTGGCTGGGGACGCAGATCGCGGCGCGAGTCCGGGAGACGGCGGCGAAGGTGGCCGGACTGCCGCCGGAAAACGTGATCGTTCACAACCGGATCATCGGCGGCGGCTTCGGCCGCAGGCTGGAGCCCGACATGGTGGACAAGGCGGTCCGCATCGCCCGGCAGGTCGAGGGCCCGCTCAAGGTGGTGTGGACCCGCGAGGAGGACATCCGTCACGACATCTACCGGCCCGTCTATTACGACCGGCTGGCCGCGACGCTGAAGGACGGCAGGATCGACGGCTGGCACCATCGCGTCACGGGCTCCGCCGTGGTCGCGCGCTGGCTTCCGGCGGCGTTCGCGGGAAACCACAACATCGATTTCGACACGGTCGACAGCGCGGTGGACGTCCCCTACGCCATCCCGAACCTGCGGGTCGAGGTCGTGCGCTGCGAACCGCCGGCCGTGCCCACCGGCTTCTGGCGCGGCGTCGGGCCCAACAACAACGTCTTCGCCATCGAGAGCTTCATCGACGAGCTGGCGAAGAAGGCCGGCAAGGATCCGGTGGAATTCCGCCGCGCCATGCTCGGCAAGACGCCGCGCCTGCTGGCCGCGCTCGATCTCGCCGCCGAAAAATCCGGCTGGGGAAAGCCGCTTCCCGCGGGACACGGCCGCGGCGTGTCGTGCCAGGTTTCCTTCGCGAGCTTCATCGCGACGGTGGCCCATGTCGAGGTCCGCAAGGACGGAGACGTCCGCCTGCACCGGCTGACCACGGCCGTCGATACCGGCATCGCCGTCAATCCCGACACCATCGTCGCGCAGCTGCAGGGCGGCATGATCTTCGGGGCCACCGCCGCGCTGTTCGGCGAGATCACGATCGACAAGGGCCGCGTGGTGCAGTCGAACTTCAACGACTATCGCATGCTGCGCATCGACGAAGCGCCGGCGATCGACGTCCATCTCATCCGTAGCGGCGAGCCGCCCGGCGGAATCGGCGAAACGGGAACGACCACCGCGCCGCCCGCCATCCGCAATGCGATATTCGCCGCGACCGGAATCGCCTTGCGGCGCCTGCCCATCGATCGCGAGGTTCTGGCGGGGAGGAAACCGGCATGACCTGGTTCAGCCGTTCGGGCGCGGCCCGCTATGTCCTCGCCGCTCTTGCCCTCGCCGCCGCCGCCGCCGCGGGCTTCGGCATCTGGCTCGTCACCGGCCCCGGTCCGCTCGACTTCGCAGGCGGCCGCCCGGTTTCGCTCGCGCAGTACAAGGGCGCCGATCCGACCGGCGTTCCGGCGGAGCTGGCCCGGGCCGGGCTCGTCGCGCGCGGCGAATATCTCGCACGGGCGGCCGATTGCCGGAGCTGCCATACGGCAAAGGGCGGCGAGCCCTTTGCGGGCGGGCTCTCCTTCCCGATCGCGGTCGGGACGATCTATTCCCCCAACATCACGCCGGACAGGCAGACCGGCATCGGCGGCTGGAGCGATGCGGCGTTCCTGAACGCCCTGCACAACGGCATCGACGACCAGGGCCGGCGACTCTATCCGGCGATGCCCTATGCCTCCTATTCGGGGATGACCGACGCCGACGCGCTGGCGATCAAGGCCTATCTGTTCAGCCTGAAACCGGTGCACAACCGCGTGCCGGAAAACACCCTGCGCTTCCCCTTCGACCGGCGCTGGCTGATGGGGTTGTGGAGCTACTTCTTCAATCCCGGCGAGCGGTTCAAGCCCCATGCGGACCGCAGCGCCGAATGGAACCGCGGCGCCTATCTCGCCGAGAACCTCGCGCATTGCGGCGAGTGCCATACGCCGCGGAACATCGCCTTCGCCCTCGACAACCGGAGGAAGTTCGCGGGCGAGACCCAGGCCGGCTGGCGCGCCTACAACATTTCGAGCGACAAGGGTTCGGGCGTCGGCGCGTGGAGCGACGGCGAGCTGGAGCGCTATCTGGCAAGCGGGCATGCTCCCGGACGCGGCACCGCCTCGGGCCCGATGGGCGAAGCCGTCGACTACAGCTTCAGCCGGATGGCCGCGAGCGACATCCGCGCCATCGTGGCCTACATGCGCAGCGTGCCCGCGATGGAGAGCGGCCTTCCTTCCGCGCTCGCGGGCGCCGCGCCTGCCACCTACCGGCGGCCGCCGGGCTTGAACCCGCGCGGCGAAAAACTGTTCGCGGGCGCCTGCGCCGGATGTCACGACTGGACGGGCACAAGCCCGATCTGGAGCGAGGCGACGCTCACCGGCGCGCGGGC
This sequence comes from Rhizomicrobium sp., assembly GCA_035549495.1. Taxonomy (GTDB): domain Bacteria; phylum Pseudomonadota; class Alphaproteobacteria; order Micropepsales; family Micropepsaceae; genus Rhizomicrobium. Next base: position 16,245 of record DASZQV010000033.1, read on the forward strand.
TGTGAACGATCCGAGCGCCGTGAACGTCGCGCAGATCGTCATCGAGGGCGCCAGGCACGAGCGGCCGGAAGGGACGGTGTTCATGCCCGCGTTCGGCGCGGCCTATTCCGACGCGGAAATCGCCGATCTGGCGAACTATGTCACCGCCCGCTTCGGCGCGCGCGGATCCTCGATCACCGCGCGCGACGTCGCCGGCCTGCGCGCGCAGGCCTCGCACTAGGCATGGGCGTTGCGGAGCGACACTGGCCGGAGTTGCCCTACGACGCGCTGAAACCGACGCTCGATTCGCTGCATCTGTGGACGCAGATCGCCGGAAAGATCCGTCTCGCCTGCACGCCCTGGCTCAATCATTCCTGGCACACGACACTCCATGTTTCGGAGCGCGGACTGGCGACGGGATTCGTTCCCCACGGGACGAGCGGGTTCGGCCTGGAATTCGATTTTCTGGACCATGCCATCGTCGTGCGCACCTGCGACGGCGGCGAGGCGCGCATCGCGCTGCGGCCGCGAAGCACTGCCGGCCTCCATGCCGAGCTGATCGAAAGCCTTGCGGCGCTCGGCTTTCCCGTGAGGATTAACACGCGGCCGAACGAAATTCCGGATGCCGTTCCGTTCCCGCGCGACGAGCGGCCGCGCGCATACGATCGCGACGCCGCCTGGCGCTTCTGGCGGGCGCTGGCGCAATGCGACCGGGTTTTCCGGCTGTTCCGCACGGGCTTCGTGGGCAAGGCGAGCCCCGTGCATTTCTTCTGGGGCGGATTCGACCTCGCGGTGACGCGCTTCTCCGGCCGGACGGCCCCGCCGCATCCCGGAGGCGTTCCCAACCTGCCCGACGATGTCGTGCGGGAAGCCTATTCGCACGAGGTTTCGAGCGCGGGGTTCTGGCCCGGAGACGATGTCACGCGCGGCGCCTCGTTCTATTCCTACGCCTATCCCGAGCCGGCGGGATTTGCGAAGGCGCGCGTCTCTCCGGGCGCGGCGGCCTACGACTCCAGGCTGGGCGAGTTCCTTCTGCCCTATGACGCCGTCCGCGACGCCGCCGATCCCGACGCGGCGTTGCTGGCTTTCCTTCAATCGACCTACGATGCCGCCGCGGACGCGGGGCATTGGGACCGCGCTGCGCTGGAGGTCCCGCCGGGACGGATCGGCCGTCCCCGGCACATCGCATAGGCGGAAGCGGGTCACATGGCTGGCGAAAATCGCGAGATCGCGCAACTGTTGCATCCCGTGGATGCCGCGCGCGACCACATCCGCGGCGGAGGGGCGGCGTCCGGCGTCATCACGCTGGTCGTGTACAGCGACTATCTCTGTCCCTATTGCCGCCGCCTGCGCGGCGTCATCCTGCGCCTGCGCAAGGCGCTGGGCGAACGCCTCGTCTATGTGTTCCGGCATTTCCCCAACGAGCGCGCGCATCCCGGCGCGGAGTTCATGTCGCGCGCGGCGGAAGCCGCAGGCAGGCAGGGCCGGTTCTGGGACATGCACGATTTCCTCTACGACCACGAGCGCCCCCTGAACGAAGCGCTGGTGATGGAATTCGCGCGCAGCCTCGGCCTCGACATGGAGCGGTTCGCGCGCGACCTCGAGAGCGACGAAACGCGCGACCGCGTGCGCGCCGACATCGAGGAGGGACGCAACAACGGCGTTTCCGGCACGCCGACCTTCTTCATCGACGGTCTGCGATACGACGGGGCGTGGGATTTCCATTCCATGCTCGAGGCGCTGGTGCGCCCGGTCGCGGCGCGGATCGACAGGGGTGCCCGCGCCTTCGCCAACCTGCCGGCGTCCGGCGGCATGGTGCTCATCCTGGCGGCCCTGCTCGCGCTGGTCTGCGCGAACACGCCGGCCGCGCCCTACTATCGCGCCTTCGTCGAGGCGCCGGTCGGCGTCGGGACGGCGGGAAGCCTGTTCTCGCTGACGGTGGCGGACTGGTTCTCCGAAGGACTGCTGGCGATCTTCTTCCTCCTCGTCGGCCTGGAGATCCGCCGCGAGATGACGAGCGGCGGGCTGACCGATCCGCGCGCGGCCGTCCTTCCGGTGCTGGCGGCCGTGGGCGGCATGATCGCGCCGGCCGCGATCTACCTGCTGGCGAACGAAGGCCCCACGCGCGCGGGCTGGGCGGTGCCGACCGCGACGGACATCGCCTTCGTGCTCGGCATACTGGCGCTGCTCGGCGAGCGTGTGCCGCCGGCCTTGCGGATTTTCATCGCCGCGCTCGCCGTCGTCGACGACGTGCTTTCCGTGCTCACCCTCGCCATATTCTTCCCGCACAATTTCCACGGCGAATGGCTGATCGCCAGCGTAGCCGCCGGCGCGGCGCTCTATGTGCTGAACCGCGCGCGAGTCTATGCCGGATGGCCCTACCTCGTCGTCACGGCGGTGCTGTGGTTCACGCTGCACTCGGCCGGGGTGCATGGCGCGCTTGCGGGGATCTTCCTGGCCGCGTTCCTGCCGACGCGCCCGGCGCCCAAGCCCTCGTTCCTGCTTGCCCAGGCCGCGACGGCGCTGGCCGCGCTCGACCACGCCGAGGCCGAAGCCGAAAAGGCCGGCGACGAGGAGAAGCGCAACATTGCGCTCGAACCGGTGTGGGACTGGGCGCTGCGCAACCTTTCCGCCGCCAGCGACAGGCTGATGTCGCCGGCCGAGCGCGTCGAGCGCGCCGTCGAACCGTGGAGCACCTATCTCATTCTTCCACTGTTCTCGTTCTCGGCGACCGGGGTCGTGCTGTCGTTCGATCTGGCATCGCCCGAGGCGTCGCAGATATTCCTCGGAACGGCGCTGGGCCTCATCCTCGGCAAGCCCATCGGAGTGATCGCGGCCTCCTACGGGGCGATGGCGCTCGGCATCGGCAAGGGACCGCAGGACGTGAGCTTCCGGAACTTCGCCGGGGCGGCCTGTCTTTGCGGAATCGGCGACACGGTGGCGCTTCTGATGGCCGACCAGGCCTTTCCGCACGACGCGCGCTCGGCGGTGGCCAAGATCGGCGTGCTGACCGGATCGACGGTCGCGGCAGCGCTGGGCGCGGCCATCATCGCGATCAACTGGCGGCCCTTCGCCAGAACCCCGGCGTAGCCTCGCGGAGCGCGGGGAACCGGCCCTGTGCACCATTGCCGTCATGGCGCACGATGTGCGCTTTCCGGCGGATCGCAGGGCGGAGCTGTGGGAATTCGCCTGCGGTTCGAGATCCCTGCCGCAACGGCGGGCGTTTTCCCCTCGGCCGGCGTTGCGGCGGCAGGGCCATTCGGGAGACGGGCGTGAGCAGCTTCTTAAGCGCGGATTGCGACGCCGCACTGGCCCGGGCCGCGAAGCCACAGGCCGCCCGCCCGCCCCGGCCCCGGCTCGTCCTCGTCACCACGATCCTGGCTTCTGGCCTCGCCTTCGTCGACGGTTCCGTCGTCAATGTCGGCCTGCCCGCGATCCGCGACTCGCTTCGCGCGGACGGCGAACTGCTGCAATGGGTGATCAATGCCTATCTGCTGCCGCTGAGCGCGCTGCTGCTGCTCGGCGGCGCGGCCGGCGACCGGTTCGGGCGCAGGCGCCTGCTGATCGGCGGCATCGCGCTGTTCGCGGCGGGTTCCGCCCTGTGTGCCGCCGCGCCCGGCATGGTGTGGCTGCTGCTGGCACGCGGCGCGCAGGGCGTGGGCGCGGCGATCCTTCTGCCGAACAGCCTCGCGATTCTCGGGGAGGCCTTCAGCGGCGCAGCGCGCGCCCGTGCGATCGGAATCTGGGCGGCGATGGGCGCGGCGCTCGGCGCGATCGGCCCGGTGATCGGCGGCTGGCTCATCGACACGGTGGGCTGGCGGAGCGTCTTTCTCGTGAACCTGCCCCTTGCCGCCGCCGCCATCGCGCTCGCCCTTGCCTATGTCGCAGACGGCCGGCCGGGAACGCAGCGCTTGCCGCTGGACGCCGCGGGCGGCGCGCTCGCCACCGCGGGGCTCGGCGCGACGACCTGGGGCCTGACCGTCGGCGCGGGCCCCGCGGGCTGGAGCGGCGGCGCGATTGCCGCCTTCGCCGGCGGGTCGATCCTGCTTGCTGCGTTCGTCGTGCTGGAACGCGCGCGGCGCGAGCGCGCGATGATGCCGCTGGCGCTGTTCGCGTCGCGAACCTTCGCCGGCCTGACGCTCCTGACGTTCCTTCTCTATGGCGCGCTCGGAGGACTGCTGGTGCTGCTGCCCTACGCGCTCATCGTCGGCGCGGGATATTCCGGCACCGCTGCCGGAGCGGCGCTGGTTCCCTTTCCGCTCGTGATGGCGCTTGCCTCGCCGGCCATGGGCGCACTGGCGGGCCGCACCGGCACGCGGCTTCCGCTCACGGCCGGACCGCTTGTCGTCGCGGCCGGGTTCGCGCTCCTGCTGCGGATGGATGCCCACGCCTCCTACTGGACCGGCGTACTGCCTGCGGTGCTCGTCATCGCGCTCGGCATGTCGGGAGCCGCCGCGCCGCTGACGGCGGCGGTGCTGGCGTCGGTCGATGCCGCCCATACCGGCTCGGCGTCCGGATTCAACAGCGCAGTGTCGCGGCTCGGCGGGCTGATCGTCACCGCCCTTCTGGGCACGGTTCTCGGCGCGAGCGGAGCGGAACTCGATGCGGAGTTCCGCATCGCCGCGCTCGCCGGCGCCGCAATGGCGGCGGCGGCGTCCCTGAGCGCGTTCGTCCTGGTGAGGGACGCGTAGTGCCTCCGTCGAAACGCGCTATCATCGGCCGCGAAGACAGGAGGACGGAATGAAGCGCAAGGGCTCCGCCGAGTGGCGCGGCGATCTCAGAACCGGCAAGGGAAGCATCACGACCGAAAGCGGAGCGCTGAACGCGCTGCCCTACGGATTCAACACGCGCTTCGGCGACGAAAAGGGAACCAATCCCGAAGAGCTCATCGGCGCAGCCCACGCGTCGTGCTTTTCCATGGCGCTGTCGAACGAGCTCGCCAAGGCGGGCGTGAACGACCCGCGCATCTCGGCGACCGCGACCGTCGAGCTGAAACAGGTGGACGGCGCGTTCACGATCACCTCCTCGCATCTGGACGTGAACGTCGAGGCGAAAGGTGCCGGCCGGGATGTCCTCGAAAGGGCTGCGAACGCGGCGAAGGCGAACTGTCCCGTCTCGAGGCTGCTCAAGGCCGAGATCACGATGAGCGCGTCCTATACCGTCTAGCGGAGCGGCCCATCGCGGCGCGGGATTTGCGCGGGACGCTTCGGGACGGCTAGTTTACGGCCCTGCGAAACGGAGATCCGCGTGAAGGGCGCTCCCGAACAAAGCCTGCCGGCGTGGCTCTATACCGGCCGCGAATTCTTCGAGGCGGAGCGCAGGCATGTGTTCGCGCGCGCCTGGCACATCGTCTGCCATGTCAACGACATTCCCCGCGCCGGCGACTACGTCACGCTCGACATTCTGGGCGAGAAGTTCGTGGCGCTGCGCGGAGCGGACGGCGCGGTGCGCAGCTTCCACAATGTCTGCCGCCACCGCGCATCGCGGCTGGCCGACGGCGATCACGGCAATTGCGGGCACAGGCTCGTCTGTCCCTATCATGCCTGGAGCTACGATCTCGACGGCAGGCTGCGCGCGATCCCGCCCTGGCAGGGATTCGAGAATCTCGACAAGTCGCGCCACGGCCTGATCCCGCTCGAACAGGAGATCTGGCGCGGCTTCGTCTTCGTGCGGATGGAGAAGGGGCTTCCCTCCGTGGCGGAGATGATGTCGCCCTATGCGGAGGAGCTCGCGCCCCACGATTTCGAGACCCTTCGACCGCAGGGCCGCGTCACGCTCCGGCCGCGCGCCGTGAACTGGAAGAATGTGGCCGACAATTACGGCGACGGGCTTCACATCCCGGTCGCGCACCCCGGGCTGACGCGCCTGTTCGGCAGTTCCTACCGGCTCGAGGCCCGGCCATGGGTGGACAAGATGGACGGTCACATCACCGCAAAGCCGTCGCCGAACTGGGCCGAGCGCGGATACCAGTCCCTGCTGCACCTGTTCGACCATCTTCCCGACGACCGCAGGCGCGTGTGGAGCTACTACCGGCTCTGGCCGAATACCGCCTTCGACGTCTATCCCGACCAGGTCGATTTCATGCAGTTCATTCCGGTGTCGCCCACGGCCTGCCTCATCCGCGAGATCGCCTATGTCCGGCCCGACGCGCGGCGCGAGGTGGGCGGTGCGCGCTATCTCACCTGGCGCATCAATCGCCAGGTCAACGCCGAGGATACGGTGCTGATCTCGCGCGTTCAGGCCGGTATGGAGTCCGGAAGCTACGAGAGCGGCCCGCTCGCGGAGTCCGAAGTGTGCCTGGCGGCTTTCGCGCGGCGCATGCGCGACGCGATCCCGGGGCCGGTGTTCGAGCGTCGCGCGGCGGACACGGCCCCGCGGCGCGCGGCCGAATAGTGCGGCGTGAGGACGGCAGGTTCCGCGGCGTTCCTTTCCATTGCCATGGCGGCGATTGCCGGGCTCGCGGCCGCCTCCGTCGCGCTTTCACCCAGGCATGATCCGGCGCCGCCGTTGCGCGCCGCCGCAAGGTCGCCGCCGCCGGCCGCGGCGGTGAAAAGCGCCCGTCCACGCGCGCCCGTCCGCCCCTCGGTGTTCGAGCAGGAAGAACGCATGACCTTCCGGGAGCGGATGGCGCGCTGGAACCCGCTGATCGCGGAAGCCTCGAGGAAATTCGGCGTTCCGCAAAGCTGGATGCGGGCGGTGATGCAGGCCGAGAGCGGCGGGCGCACGATGCTCGGTACCGGCCGGCCGATCGTATCGGGCGCGGGCGCGATGGGACTGATGCAGCTGATGCCGGCGACCTATGCGGAGATGCGGGAGATTTACGGGCTGGGCCCCGATCCGTTCGATCCGCACGACAACATCTTCGCGTCGGCGGCCTATCTTCGCTGGCTCAGGCAGAAATACGGCTATCCCACCATGTTCGCGGCATACAACGACGGGCCCGGAAATCTGGAGGAGCGGCTGAAGGACGGCGGGCTCCTGCCGGCGGAAACGCGGCTCTATCTCGTCAATGTGACGGCGAGCGTCGAGGGCCGGAGAGGTGCCATGCGCGGCACGGCGCAATTCACCCGTCCGAACGGCGCGCCGATCCTGATCGATTGCTCGCAGGTGGTGAAGCTGCGCGCTCCGCTGCCGGAAGAGTACGCGCCCACGGTCCGGACCGTCGTGACCGTCGGCAAGGTCCGCCAGGGCGTGCGGGAGGACATGAAGACCGCCGCCGCGATCGTCCGCGCCCATGGCGGGGCGATTTGAGTCCGCTCCGTCCGGTCCACCGCCTCACGGCCCGAACGACGGCGGCGCATCCCGGGGCGCCGAACCCCAATTCCTGTCCGGCGTCTTCGACATGACGTAGTCGAGCGTGCCGCCTTCGAGCGCGAAGGAAGCCGGCAGCCATGGCCGCGTGACTTCGGCGCCATTCACGGCGAGCGACGATATATAGGGTGCGTCCATCGCCGCATTCCGCGCGCGGATGGTCACATTGCCGCCGGCGCGCGAGATCGTTGCCCTCTCGAACAAGGGGCTGCCGAGCACCAGTTCCGCCCTTCCGGGATAGAGCGGATACATGCCGAGCGCCGCCCACACATACCAGGACGACATCTCGCCCAGATCGTCATTGCCCGAGATGCCGTTCGGCGCGTTGGTCCAGATGCGATTCATCGCGGCGCGCACGATCTCCTGCGTCTTCCAGGGCGCGCCTGCGAAATCGTAGAGCCAGGGCGAGGCGATCGACGGCTCGTTGTCCAGCTCGGCGTGGGAATAGCCCGACTTGGTCACCGCAAGGCTGCCGTCCGGATTGTAGAAGAAGCGGTCCATCCGCGCCGACGCCTTCTCGACGCCGCCAAGCGCTTCGAACAATCCGGCAGGATCGAACGGCACCATCCAGAGATATTGCGCGCCCGAGCCTTCGACATAGTCGTCGTCGTTCTCGACGTCGAAATCGACGCTCTTCCATGTGCCGTCGGCGTTGCGCGGCTGGATATAGCCGCCCTCCGGTGCGGCATTGGGATTGAAGAGGTTGCGCCACCACCCGGCACGCGCGCGGAACAGCTTCGCGTTCGCCGCATCGCCGTTCTGCTCGGCTAGCTGGGCGACGCCGAAATCGGCCGCGGCGAGCTCGAGCGTGTCGGCGGCGCTGCCCCAGCCCGGCGAACCCACAGGCATGTAGTGCAGCTTGAGCCACACATCGAGGCCCGGCCGCTCGCCCACGCATTGCACCGGGCAGCCGCGATGGGTGAGGTCGAGCGCGGTCGGCACCGTCGCCGCCTTGAGCAGCGAGGCATAGGCGCTTTTCATGTCGAAGCTATGTCCGCCGAAGGCCCAGATCGCGGCGATGGAGGGTGGGGACGGATCGCCGTTCATCACGCTGGTCGCGCCCGTCAGATGCGTCCAGCGATCCCAAACACCGTCGTTCTGGTTCGCCTGGTTCAGCAGCGACTGTGCGATGTCGGAGCCGCGCTTGGGATCGAGCCACGTCACCAGCGCGAGCTGCGAGCGATAGACGTCCCAGCCGGAGAAGTTCGCGTATTGCACGCGCTGGCCGCGCTCGACCTTGTGCACGCGGTTGTCGAAGCCCAGATACTCGCCATTCGCGTCGCTATAGGTGTTCTCACCCAGCAGCACATGATAGAGCGCGGTGTAGAACACCGTGCGCTGGTCTTTGCTGCCCCCTCTGACCGCGATCCGGCCGAGTTGGGCGTTCCACGCTTCGCGCGCCGCATCGCGCACGCTTTCCAGCGTCTCGCCGGCGCTCTCGGTCGCGAGATTGGCGCGGGCATTGCCGAGGCTGACATACGAGACTCCGACGCGCAGATTGACCGTCGCTCCCGATTGAAACGCGATCCAGGCGCCGGAGCCCTTGCGGCCGGGCGGATGGCCGCGGTCGCCATACGTCGTGCCGCCGCGCGCATCGCTTGCGCCTTTGGTGAGTGTCGCGTCCTGCCATGCGCCGCCGGCGGTAAAGGGCTGATCGAGCTTGGCCACGAAATGCAAGGTGTAATAGCTTTCGCGCCGGTCGGGCGAGAGATAGCCGCAGAAATTGCCGCTGGTGACCGAACCCGTCACTTCGCGTTTTTGCGGATCGACATGGACGGTCGCGTCCGAGCTTCCGATCTCGCTATCCGACGTACGGAACAACAGGTTCGCGGGCTTGTCCTTCGGGAAGACGAACCGCGCGATGCCGGTGCGCAAGGTCGCGCTCAAGTCCACGCTCACGCCGTTCGCCAGCGCCACCTTGTAAGCGCCCGGCGATGCCTGCTCGTCGGCATGGCTGAACCAGCTCGAATAGATCGTGAAGCCGTCATCCATCGCGGGCGAGACTTCGACGTCTTTCGTCACCGGCATGATCGGCACATCGCCGCTCGCGCCGGTGCAGCCCGTGCCGGAGAGATGCGTGAGGCTGAAGCCCTTGATGCCGTTCGCGCGCCACTCATAGCCGCCCGGCGCCGCGATCGGGTAGTTGCGCCCCGGCAGCGGCGTCTCCTCCGGGCTGAACGCGACCATGCCGAACGGCAAGGTCGCGCCGGGGAAGGTGTTGCCGCCGTTCGTCGAGCCGATGAACGGGTTGACCTCGCTCGCGAAATCTTGCGCCTGCGCGGCGGAGGCGATCAGACAACAGGCTGCGGCGGCGACGGCGATGCGCATGATGTTCTCCCCGAGAGAGCGAAGCCCGCGATGACGGCATAGGAAGCCGCCGGCACGACGAAGGCGAGCGCGAGGCCCATATGGTCGGCGGTCAGGCCTGTGATCGGCGGCAGCACCGCTCCGCCCACGATCGCCATGCAGAGCAGGCCCGAGGTCGCCGCCACCGGCGCGCTGGAGCGCTCCAACGTCAGCGTGAAGATGGTCGGGAACATGATCGAGTTGAAGAAGCCGACCGCCAGCGCCGCCACGCCCGCGACCGGTCCGCCGCTCACCACGACGGTGAGACACAACAGCAGCGCCGCGAACGCCGCGAACGCCAGCACGCGATGCGCAGCCACGCGCGTCAGCACGAGGCTGCCGAGCAACCGGCCCACCATCGCCCCGCCCCAATAGAAGATGCCGAGCAGGCGCCCGGCATGCTCGTAGCTTGCGGCCATCACCTGCGGCTGGTGCAGGAAGTTGATCATCAGGCTCGAGATCGCGACCTCTGCGCCGACATAGAGGAAGATCGCAAGCCCGCCGAACAAGGCCCAGCGCGAGCCAAACGCCGCGAAGGGCGATGCGCCCGCATCGTCGAGCTCGTGCGGCACCGCGAGCAATCGGCGCGCCGCCCAGATGAACAAGGTCAGCAGCAGGATCAGCGCCGCGATGGCGAGGAACTGCGTCGACACGTTGCTCAAGGTGGCGCTGCGCGCGGCGTCTCCCGTGGCGCCGGCGAACACGCCGCCGCGCAGCATCACGTAAGAGCCGATCACCGGTGCGAGCACGGTGCCGAGCGAGTTGAAGGCCTGGCTCAAGGTCAGGCGGAAATGCGAGCCTTCCGGCTTGCCCAGCATCGCCGCCAGCGGATTGCCCGCGACCTGGAGCTGGGTGATGCCGGCCGCGATCACGAACAGCGCGCACAGCACCAGCGGATACGACCCCGCGCGCGCCGCCAGCGCCATCCCGACGCAGCCGGCCAGCATCGCCGCCAGCGAGGCGATCACAGTGCGCGCATAGCCGAGCTTCTCCAGCACCAGCGCGGCTGGCAGCGAGACCACGCCATAGGCGAGAAAGAACGCGAATTGCGTCAGCATCGACTCGGCATAAGTGAGGCTGAAGACGCTGCGCACGCTCGGCACCAACGGGTCGATGGTCGCGGTGACGAAGCCCCACATGAAGAAGAGCGTCGTGACCGTGGCGAAAGCGGAATTGATGCGTGAGTTCATTTCAGGCCCAAAAGGATGTTGCCTTCGGTGGAGAGATAGTTGGTCTTGTAGTCGAAGCGGTCGGTGTTCGAGAACAGCAGCCAGTAATACTTCATCTGCTCGCTCCACCAATAGCCGGGACAGAGATCGCCCTGCGCCATCGGCGACTTGGTCACGTCGTCGAGGATCGTGTAGCCGAACGCGGCACGGCTCGTCGCTTTCATGGCTTCGTAGTGCGCCTTGGCGAGGATACGCCATTTGTCGTCGGGCTCGAGCAGGAACAGATTCAGGCAGCTGTCGACGAATTCCGGGCGCAGCTCGTTGGTCACGCGGTCGGGCGCAGCTTTCGCGAAATCATAGCTTTCCGGCAGCACGCGATACTTCGCCTGCACCTCCGCCCAAGAGGCGAGATAGTCCTTGCCGCGCGCGACGTCGCCGCCTTGCGCCAACAGCCCGGCATAGAACGACGCCAGCTCGCTCTGATGATGGTCGATCACCATGCCGGTCTCGAAATCGACCTGCGGGAACCACAAGCGGCCGTCTTCGCGCGCCGCCTGGTGCGTCGCGATGGCCGCGGTGTGGATGTCGTACCAATATTTGAAATCCTTATCCCCGAAGAGCTGCCAGCCGTCCCAGAGATATTCGAAATAGGAATCCGTCGGCGGGCCGATGCTGGCGCGCCGGCTCTTCCACCCACCGGTCTCGATATCGATGGTGTCGGCGACGAGATCGAGCTTCGAGCGCCGGTCGAACAACGCTTTGACGGCGCGCTTGGCCATGTCGAAATAGCGCTGGTCGCCGATCGCTTTGCTCAACGTCCCCCATTCGGCGATGTAGGTGCCGATCTCGGCCGGATAGCTCTCCGCGTCGCGCACCGCGCCGGTCTTCAAATTCACGAAGCGGTACGGCATGCCGGTCGGCGATTTCGTGAAGGCGGGCGACAGCCGGTCGGTCAGGTCGCGGGCGAGCGCGAGCAACCGCTTCTCTTTCGTGGCGCCCCATGCCGACAGCAGCCCGCCCACCATGCGGATGCCGGTCTCGAACACCTGGACTTCGCCGTCGATGTCGAAATGGAGACTGCCCGCGATCCAGCGCACACCCTGCTCGACCTCGGCGTCGAGGCCCATCACATAGAGCGTGTCGAGCGCCTCCACGATGGAGAGGCCGAGCGGCGGACCTTTCGGAAAGAAGAACGCCTCGCTGCCGCCGCTGACCGGCTTGATCTGGTCCGCCCCGAAGCAGCGCTCGCGATAGCCGGCCCACGCCCAGGCCATCTCGGCGCGCACATCCGCCGCCAGCGCCGCCCAAGGATCGGCGGCTGCATGCGCGGCCAAGGGCAGGAGCGCCGCTCCCGCCAGCACCTGACGCCTGTTCACCCGCCACCCCCCTTGTTCCGAACCCGCTTCCTAGCACGGCGAAACATTATTTGTATGGCGCCGCGCGCCGAACGGGCGCATGATTGTGTCTGGACGGATCGTAAGAATCCGCCGGGGAGGTAACATGGCTCTGGTTCATCATCATGAACCGGACCGGCGCCGCGACCTAGCGCTCGTAGGGCTGGCCTTGGTTCTGTTCGGCATCATCGCCGCGGCGGTGCCATGCCTGAAGATCATGGTCGATCTGGCCTTCCGGCTGGTCCAATAACCCACACCGTTCGTTACATCCGAAACGTATCGGAATGTCGCAATCCCGCCTGAGCGCTGGATTGTTGCAGGTGCGAAGTGTAACCAACTCCCCGGATGATATTCGTGCGATTTCAGACCCTGGCGATCGTGGCCGGCCTGTTGGGGCTGGCAGGATGCGGACAGAACCCGCCCCCCAAGCCGCCTCCGCCCGAGGCCGGCGTGGTGACGATCACGCCCGAACCCGCGACCCTGATGGCCACCCTCCCCGGCCGCACCGACCCGACCGCGGTGTCCGACGTACGCCCGCAGGTCAGCGGTCTCTTGCAGCGCCGCCTCTTCACCGAAGGCGCAATGGTCCATCAGGGCCAGCCGCTCTATCAGATCGATCCCGCCCCCTATAAGGCGGCTTACGACAACGCGGCCGCGGTGCTCGCCAGCGCCAAGGCCAAGGCGATCCGCTATGGCGCGCTCTTGCAGCAGAACGCGATCTCGCGCCAGGAATACGACGACGCGCAGGCGGCCTATAAGCAGGCGGCGGCGAACACCGAAAGCGCGCGCATCAACCTCAACTACACGCGCATCACCGCGCCGATCACCGGGCGCATCGGCCGCTCGTCGGTGACGCAGGGCGCGCTGGTCACCGCGGCGCAGACGACGCCGCTCGCGACCATCCAGACGCTCGACCCCATCTATGTCGACATCACCCAATCGAGCAGCGAGCTGATCGCGCTCAAGCTCGCGTTGCGCCACGGCACGCTCGAGAAGCAGGGCCCCGACGATGCGGACGCGACGCTCGAGCTCGAGAACGGCGCGCAGTATCCGCAGCACGGGCGGCTTCAGTTCAGCGAAGTGACCGTCGACGAGGCGACCGGCGCGGTCACCCTGCGCGCGATCTTCCCCAACCCGGACGGCATCCTGCTGCCCGGCATGTTCGTGCGCGCGACGATCAACGAAGGCGTCGAGCCGAACGCGATCCTCGCGCCGCAACAGGGCGTCAGCCACAACGAGAAGGGCGACCCGACCGCGCTGGTCGTCGACACGCAGGGCTTCGCGCGGCTGAAGGTGCTCAAGGTCTCGCGCGCCATCGGCGACAAATGGCTGGTGACCGACGGGCTCAAAGCGGGCGACAGGCTGATCGTAGAGGGCCTGCAGAAGATCCAGCCCGACGTGAAGGTGCGCGCCGTCCCGGCCTCGTTCCTGAAACAGCCGCCCAAGAGGTCCTGATGGGCCTGTCCGCGTTCTTCATCGAGCGGCCGGTCTTCGCCTGGGTGATCGCGATCGTGATCGCGCTGATGGGCGTGCTGGCGATCAACAGCCTGCCGATCACGCAATATCCCACTATCGCGCCGCCCGCGGTGACGGTGTCGGCGATCTATCCCGGCGCCTCGGCCGAGACGTTGCAGAACTCGGTGACGCAGGTGATCGAGCAGCAGCTGACCGGCGTCGACAACCTGCTCTACTTCTCCGCCTCGTCGAGCTCGAATGGCCAAGCCTCGGTGACCGCCACCTTCGCGCCGGGCACCAATCCCGACATCGCCCAGGTGCAGGTGCAGAACAAGGTGCAGCAGGCGCTGCCGATCCTGCCGCAGGAGGTGCAGCAGCAGGGCGTGGTGGTGCGCAAGTCGCAGTCGAACTTCCTGCTCGTGATCGCGCTCTATGACGACAGCGGGCGCTACACCAATATCGACATCTCGGACTTCCTCGCGACCAAGCTGGTCGATCCGATCAGCCGCGTCTCGGGCGTCGGCCAGGCACAGGTGTTCGGCTCGCCCTATGCGATGCGCATCTGGCTCGATCCGTTCAAGCTGAACAGCTTCGGCCTCACGCCCAGTGATGTCTCCAACGCCGTGCAGGCGCAGAACGTGCAGGTCTCGGCCGGCGAGCTCGGCGCGCTGCCCGCCGTGCCCGGCCAGCAGCTCGACGCCACCGTCACCGCGCAGTCGCGGCTGGAGCGCCCCGAGCAGTTCCGCGAGATCGTGCTCAAGAGCAGCGAAGGCGGCGCGGTGGTGCGGCTGAAGGACGTCGCCCGAATCGAGCTGGGCGCGCAGAACTATTCGGTCGTCAGCCGCATGAACGGCAAGCCCGCCGCCGGCATAGCGATCCAGCTTGCGCCGGGCGCCAATGCGCTCAAGACCGCCGACGCGGTGAAGGCCAAGGCGGCCGAGCTGTCCTCGACCTTCCCGCCCGGCGTCAAGCTCGCCTTCCCGGTCGACAACACGACCTTCATCCGCCTTTCGATCAACGACGTGATCAAGACGCTGGTCGAAGCCACGATCCTGGTCATCGTGGTGATGTTCGTGTTCCTGCAGAACTGGCGCACCACCTTGATCCCCGCCATCGCGGTGCCGGTGGTGCTGCTCGGCACTTTCGCGGTGTTGTCGGCCTTCGGCTATTCGATCAACACGCTGACCATGTTCGCGCTGGTGCTCGCCATCGGGCTTCTCGTCGACGACGCCATCGTCGTGGTCGAGAACGTCGAGCGGCTGATGCGCGAGGAAGGCCTCGATCCCAAGGAAGCCACCAAGAAATCCATGGGCGAGATCACCGGCGCGCTGATCGGCATCGCGCTGGTGCTCTCCGCCGTGTTCCTGCCGATGGCGTTCTTCTCCGGCTCGACCGGCGTCATTTATCGCCAGTTCTCGGTCACCATCGTCTCGGCGATGGTGCTGTCGATCATGGTCGCGCTGATCCTCACCCCCGCCTTGTGCGCGACCTTGCTGAAGCCCATTCCACAAGGCGGCGAGGCGCTGCACGGCCGCTTCTTCACATGGTTCAACGACACGTTCGAGTATGGCCGCGACCGCTATTACCGCGCGGTGCAGTGGTTCTTGCGCATCCCGCTCTGGGCGATGCTGGGCTATGCGGTGGTCGTCGCGATTCTGATCGTCCTCTTCCTGCGCCTGCCGACCGCGTTCCTGCCCGAAGAGGACCAGGGCATCATCCTCACCCAGATCATGCTGCCCGTCGGCGCCACGCAGTCGCGCACCTTGGCCGTCGCCAAGCAGGTCGAGCACCATTACATGGTCGACGAAGCGAAGAACGTCGAGACCACCTTCATCGTCGCGGGCTTCAGCTTCGCGGGCGCCGGGCAGAATTCCGGCCTCGCCTTCGTGCATTTGAAGCCCTGGGACGAACGCTCGGGCGCGGAGAACCACGCCCCCGCACTGGTCGAGCGCGCGATGAAGGCCTTCTCGCAATACCGCGACGCGATGGCGTTCGCGCTGGTGCCGCCCGCGGTGCCGGAGCTGGGCCAGTCCTCGGGCTTCGACGTCGAGATGGAGGACCGCGGCAATCTCGGCCATGACGGGCTGATGAAGGCGCGCAACCAGTTCCTCGGCCTCGCGGCGCAGGACAGGCTGCTGGCCGGCGTGCGGCCCAACGGCCTCGACGACTCGCCGCAGCTGCATATCGACATCGACCAGACCAAGGCGTCCGCATTGGGCCTGTCGCTCGCCGACATCAACAACACCTTGAGCGCGGCCTGGGGCGGGCAGTTCATCAACGACTTCGTCGACCGCGGCCGCGTCAAGCAGGTCTATATGCAGGCCGACGCGCCCTATCGCATGACGCCGGAGGACCTGACGCATTGGTATGTGCGCAATCCCGCCGGCGAGATGGCGCCGTTCTCGTCGTTCGCGACCTATCACTGGACGCTCGGCCCCGCCAAGCTCGAGCGCTACAACGGCACGGGCTCGCTCGAGCTTCAGGGCGGGCCGGCAAAAGGCATCAGCTCGGGCACCGCGATGGCCGAGGTCGAGAAGCTGTTCCAGCAGCTGCCCAAGGGCGTCGGCCTGGAATGGACCGGCATCTCGTACCAGGAGCGCCAGGCGGGCTCGCAGACCTTCGCGCTTTACGGCATCTCGGTGCTGGTCGTGTTCCTGCTGCTCGCGGCGCTTTACGAAAGCTGGTCGATCCCGCTCGCGGTGATGCTGGTGATCCCCTTGGGCGTGGTGGGCGCGATCTTCGCGGCGTGGGCGCGCGGTCTCTACAACGACATCTATTTCCAGGTCGGCCTCGTCACCACCATGGGCCTGTCGGCCAAGAACGCGATCCTGATCGTCGAGTTCGCCGTCGATGCGCAGAAGCGCGGCGAGAGCATCGTCGACGCGGCGCTGGAAGGCGCGCGGCTGCGGCTGCGCCCCATCCTGATGACCTCGCTCGCCTTCATCGCCGGCGTGATGCCGCTGGCGGTGTCGACCGGCGCGGGCTCGGCCAGCCAGAACGACATCGGCACCGGCGTGATCGGCGGCATGATGTCGGGCACGGCGCTGGCGATCTTCTTCGTGCCGCTGTTCTACGAGATCGTGCGCAAGCGGCTCGGTTAGACCCGGGTCGACAGCCAGCCCGCCATCATGTCGGCGACCATGTCGCGCCGCTCGGGCGCGTCCTCGAAATAATGCGCGCCTTTGGGCATTTCGAGCGTCTTGTCGCGCCCCGCCAGCGCGTCGAAGATGATCCGGGCGTCGCTCGGGAACACGCCGGTATCGGCAGTGCTCTGGATCACCAGCGACGGCAGCGCGAGCTCTCTCAGATGCGCTTCGCCGCGGCAGTGCGAGGTCTCCAGGCTCCACATCGACAGGAACGTGCGAAGCGTGTTGGCCCTGCCGATGCCGAAGGGCGCGCGGTTCGCGATCCGCGGATCGCCACGATAGCAGGCCGGGCACGGCCGCTCCGACGGATCGATGGCCGGATCCATGAAGCGCAGATCCGCCCAGGTGCGGGCCATCGCGAACACGCGGTCCGGAATCCCAAGCGCGTTGATGCGCTTCAGCTCGGCCTTGCACCAATCGGTGATGCGCTGGTTGCGCGCGCGCTGGGCGGCGCGATAGCGGGCGATGAAGTCCGCGTCGTAGGGCGGGCCGGGATCGAAGGGGTCGAGCGCCGGATCGGTCGCGGTGGGATCGTTCTCGTCGACGACGGAGGCGTCCATCCAATTGGTCAGCACTTCGGGGCGGCCCGGATGCGCGTTCAGCGAGATATAGAGATCGGCTCTCTCGAGCTTGCGCAGCGCCTCTTCGACCGCGCCTTTCGCCGAAAGCGTGAGGGTCTGCGCTTCCGCCTGATAGGCGCCCATCAGCGAGCCGCCGCCGGAATTGCCGAGCAGGACGACGGTCTCGACGCCCTGCTCCCGCAGCCATCTGACGCCCACGCCGATGTCGATCAGCGCATGCTCGAGCAGGAACTGGTCCTCGGCGCCGCGGAAGCGCGTGTTCCAGCCGAGGAAGCCAAGCCCACGCGCGGCCATGTAGGGCGCGATGTAGTGCTCGGCGAAATCGACGTTGTAGTGCGTCGCGATCATGGCGACGCGCGGGCGCTTGCCTTTGGGCGTCCAATAGAGGCCCTGGCAGGGATGGGAGCCGTGGCCGAAGCGCGGCGCGGTCGGCGAGGCCAGCCCCACGAACCTGTTCTCGACGTCCTTCAGCATGTCCGTCTCGCGCAATGCTTCGGCTTCGAAGGATATTCTAGGGCGCGGCCGCTCCGAAAGGCATCACGCCGCCGGACGATTTCAGATAGGCCGCTTCCTCCTTGGCGAGGTTGTCGCTCATCTTGAGCAGGATGCGGCGCAAGGTCTCGACCTCCTCGGCGGTCACGCCGTGCGCGGCGGTCGCGTTGACCTCGGCGACGAAGGGCATGAGCTTGTCCTTCAGCCGCCGCCCCTTGGCGGTCAGATAGATGTGGATCTTGCGATTGTCCTTGGTCGAAGGCACGCGGCGCACCAGCCCGCCCTTCTGCAGCACGTTGAGCGCGGTCACCGTGGTCGGCTCGCGCATCGCGACCCGGCGGGAGAGCTCGCGCTGGGTGAGCCCCTCCTCGACCCAGAGCGCGCGAAGGAACGGCCATTGTCCGGCCGAGACGCCATAGGGAAGCGTCTTCCGCTCCAAATGACGGGAAAAGGCCCGGAAGGTAATGCGTGTGAGATAGCCAATGGAGTTCATCGGCTGGCCATAGAATTCGACCGGTTTCGTCCTTTTCTGGGTCGGCATGGGGCCTTCGATATTGGGCGCACCCAACGAATATGGCGCCGGCCGCGAAAAGGCAAATCGAAGGTTGTACGCCGCGCCACCTCGCTCATGCGGCCAATATGGCCTGCCATTGCGACGCAAGCGTTGCGAGCGTGAGATCGTTCTGCGCGAGGAAACCGAGCGCCGCGTTCCGCACCAATTCCTTGTCGCGCGGGTCGGTCAGATATTCCACCGGCGACTTGCCGTCGACGCGCGCCAGGAACAGCGCCGGCAACAGCGAAGCGGTGCGACGGTCGAGCGCCTGCGGCTCCTCCCAGGTCACGCCGGCGAGATACGCCTCGCTGAGTGCCGCGAACGAACGGTGATAGGCGCGCGCATCCTGCTTGCGGTAGGCGGCCTTGAGCAAAAGATGGTTCAAGCAGAAGGCGAGATCGAACGCCGGATCGCCGTAGCAAGCGGTCTCGGCATCGAGGAACACGGGCCCCTTGGGACCGCACAGAATGTTCTTCGGGCTGATATCGCCCTGCATCAGCGCGATGCGGGCATCGGCGATGCCCTGCGCGAGCGTCTCGATCCGCGCGGCGTGACGCGGATGTGCTTTTGCCGTGTGGAGCAGATAAGGCTCGAGGCGAAGCGCGAAAAACTGTTTCTGACAGGCGAACTGCGCCTCGACATCGGCGCGGCCGGCGCTCGCTTCATGAAGGCGCGCCAGGCGGGCGCCCACCTGTCCCGCAAATGTCGCGTCGGCGACACCTTGCAGCAACTGCGCCTTCCAGCCGGGATAGATCTCGGGCGGCAGATACTCCATCGCGAAGAGGTGCCGCGCAATATCCTCGAACAGCACGCGCGGCACGCAGTCGGGCTCGACGCTCGCCGCGAATTCGAGCCAAGCCACCTCGCTCTCGGCCCGCGCGACGGGCGCGCGCCACTCGGCCGCGACGCGCAGCCGCTCGACCGGACGCTTCACGCAGATCGTTTGCGTCGCAAGCTCGACCTTGAACACGTCGGCCGACACGCCGCCCGACAGCGCCGTGACCGCCGGCGTGTCGCGCGCGCCGATCAGCTCCGCCCGCCGGAGCGCGTCGAGGATCTCGTTGCTCATGCGCGCATTTGATCGCGCAAGCCGCCGCGGCGCGCAAGGCTGGCGCGGGAGAAGCGATGCGTATAGGGTCGCGGCCATGAAAACCCTGCAAATCCGCGACATCCGGGTCGGCAACACGCTGCCGCTGGTGCTCATCGGCGGCATCAACGTGATCGAGTCGCGCGACCTCGCCCTGCGCGCGGCGGAGCACTACAAGACCGTCACCGCGAAGCTGAAGATCCCCTATATCTTCAAGGCGTCGTTCGACAAGGCGAACCGCTCCTCGATCCGCTCGTTCCGCGGCCCCGGGCTCGACGAAGGCCTGAAGGTGCTGGACGAGGTCAAGCGCAGCTTCGACGTGCCGGTGCTGACCGACGTGCACGAGCCCGCGCAGGCCGCGCCCGCGGCGCAAGTCTGCGAGGTTCTGCAGCTTCCCGCGTTTCTCGCGCGCCAGACCGACCTGGTCGCGGCGATCGCGGCCACGCCCGCCGCGGTGCATATCAAGAAGCCGCAATTCATGAGCCCGCCGCAGATCAGGAACGTCGTCGACAAATTCGTCGAGGCCGGCAACGACAGGCTGATGGTGTGCGAGCGCGGCGTCTCGTTCGGCTACGACAACCTCGTCGTCGACATGCTGGGCTTCCGCATCTTGAAGCAGGAAAGCGGCGGCGCGCCCGTGACCTTCGACGTCACCCATGCGCTGCAGATGCGCGCGAGCGGCGCCGCGGCCTCGGGCGGGCGGCGCGAACAGGCGGCCGAGCTCGCCCGCGCCGGCGTCGCCATCGGCATCGCCGCCCTGTTCCTCGAGGCGCATCCCGATCCCGACAAAGCGTTGTGCGACGGTCCGAGCGCGCTGCCCCTCGACGCGCTCGAGCCGTTCCTCGCGCAGATCACGGCGATCGACGCGGTGGTGAAGGGCGGCTAGATCTGCGTCGACGGCGGCAAGGCCAGCGTCGCGCAATGGATGCAGCCGCTGTTTTCCGCAAAGGCGAGCATGCCTTCCACGCGATGCACGGTCGGGAATCTCAGATCCTGGTTCCAGATGCGATAGTTCTCGTCGTCGATCGCCTGCATCGCCGCGATGTCGGACCCGAAAGTCGGAAGCCAGACGATGTCGGGATCGGTCTGAACGATCAGGTTGTTGTAACCCAATATGTTCCCGTCGCAGAACGGCAGCGGGTTGCGGCGGACATCGAAACCTCTTCCGGTCAGATCGTCGGCGACCTTCTTTAGAATCTTCGCCATGGCGTCCGCCGTATCGCTTCCGGGACATCCGTCCGCTTTCGGATCGCCGACGAGCACGACCGGCCCGTTGCCGAAGTTCCTGCCCGTGACGGAGACCACCACGTCGGCATGCGCCCAGTCCATCGCGTCGATATCGTCGTGCGACCTCTTCGTCGCGACGCTCTTGGCGAATTCGTAGAAGGCGACGAGATGGTCCTGGACCCTCGCCCAAAGCGAGGACCGGGCCGCGATGTTGAACCCCGTCCGCGCCGTTCTATGCACCTGCAAGCGGGCAAGGGCCAAGCGCTCCCGGTACAACAGATTCCCGACGGGGAAAGAGCCGACGGGGATCGGCCGCCTGCCGATCTTCCGCTCGATCTCGTCGAGCGCGGCTTGCCACATCTGCGGGCGTTGATCGTAGTCGACCATCTGCGCCAGAGAGCCGGTGCCCAGGATCCAGTTGCGATCGTCGACGACCAGCGAATCTCCGCCGTCGATCAGGAGGGTCTTGTTCTGGACCTTCTTCATGCCGAGCTTCCCGCCGATCCAGCCGCCGAGATTGCCGACCCGTTCGTGGAGCGTCTCGATGGCGACCGGCGCGCCGTCATCGGCGGTCGCGCAAAGAAGCACGTCGCGCGGCCAATCCTGATCCGTGAAATCGCCGTTGCGGAGCCCGATGAGCTTGAAATGGTCGGACTCGAATCCCAGGCGCGTCAGCCAGGCATGGACATCGTTCAGCCGCCTGGGCGGCGCGATGACGACCAGGTAGACGTGCTCCTTCTCGAGCGCGAAAGCGGTCAGGAGATTGTCGAACGCCTCATAGAGCTTTTCCTGCCCGGGGCCGAACACGTCCTCGACGATGCGCAGCGCCAGCTTGGTTGCGCCATGGCCGGTGTCCGGCAACAGCGCGAAATGGCCGACGGGAACGACTTCGGCCTCCGCTTTCAGATCCCTTCCGCACATCTCGTTCATGACAGGCTCTCCTCCAATGCGGTCAGATACAGTGTTTCGTTGAGAATCCAGGGTTTGGCGCTCTCGGCCGGCGCCTGCTCGTGCATCCGCACGATCAGCTCGAGCGCATCGACTTTCTTCTGCTCGACCAGGAAGGCATCGACCAGGCGCCGGAACCCCGGCGCCGCTTGCGCGCGGCCGAGGATCGCGGTCCAGCTACGCTCTCGGAAATGCAGATTTCTCGCCGCGCCGAGAAGCACCTGCTTCTGTTCCTCGGAGAGGCCCGCATAAGCGTGAAGCTCGGCGATCGTGGCTTCGGCGTCGACCAGCGCCAGGGTGAGCGGCTGGAACGCCATCTCTTTTGGACCATGCAGCAGGGCGACGTCGGCGTCGTCGATGCGCCGTCCGTCGCGATAGTCGCGATAGATCCGCCCGATGCCTTCCATGCCGAACGCGTCGCATTCCGCGGCGCGCAACGCGCCCATGCTGGCTGCGCCGAGGACGCGAACGCCGCTGGACAGCGCGAACAGGATTTCCTTGTGCCAGACCGAGCGCTCGGTGCCGAACACCCCGTCGACGAGGCCGATCATGTCGAAGCCGGCATGCACCGCGCTCAAGATGTCGCCGCAACCCGCCGGCGGACGAAGCACGAGCTCGGCCTCGCTTTGAAGGCCGAGGCCATGGATGCTCGGTCCGGCGAACAGCACCTTGCTCATCGCGTCCCTGCCTTGGCGAACAGCGCTTCCAGGGTCCGCCGGCCGAGCGCGGTCGGCGCGTTGTAGCCCATGGCTTCCAGATTGGAGGCGATCACGCGCACGACGCTGACGAGGCCGGGGATTTCGCCGAGCGTCGCGACCAGCACGTCCTGCGCGCCGAGCGCGATCGCGCATTCCAGCGCTTGCGCCAGCTTGTCGCGCGGCGCGGCGTGGCGCAGCTGCGCGTGCGCGCGCGGCAGGGCGCGAAGCGGACCGCCATGCGGCGTGTCACCGAGGCATCGCGCGCCGCCGCAATAGGACTGAGGCTCGAGATCGTCGCGCGCGCCGGCGATCACCGTCAGCCGCGACTGGATGGCCTCGAGCAAGGCCGCTTCGGCGGCATGCTCCGGCGAGAACCGGCAGGCATAGCCGGCGAATTGCATCCAACCCGGCACGAGATCGGGACAGTCGAGGGTCGCGCCGATCACCGGCAGACCGCCCGGGCTGGTGAGATCGTAGAGCTGATAGCAAAGCCCCGCGCGCTCGATCCGCGCGACGATGTCGTCGAGCGCCGTGTCGTCGCCCGGACAGACGCGGACGGGCCGCGCGAAGCCGGGCAGGAAGCCGAAGATGTCCGTCGCCGTCGTGGCGTTGTGCTCGACGATCTCCAGCAGAGCATGCGTCGCGGCCGCTTCCCAGGACATTCCTGCCCCAAGGCCCAGGCCGCTCACCGGCGTGGCCGAGAAGCCTGAGCTGAGATTGCCGCGCAGGTCGAGACCGACGAGCTCGAGCGGCACCAGCTGCTCGGCGCCGGAGACCAGCGAGGTGGCGCGCGCCCAGGCGATCTCCTGCCCCGACAGGCGCGCCGCCCGCTTCAAGCCCGTCAGGTCCACGGCGCGCTCCACGACATCGGGCAGGGCCGCCACGCGGACGGTCAAGGTTTCGCTGCGCTCGGCGAATGCCTGCTCGAAGGCTTCCATGACGGCGCCCAGCCGCGCCTCGTCGGCGCACAAGGCTTTGCCTTGCGTCACCGACAGCGCGCGGGAATTCGGCCGCGTTGCGAACGCGACCGGGATCCCCAGAACGTCGAGCCCGGTGAGCAGGCCGACGCGCGTGATGCCGAACGCCGGCAGATGCGGGGCGAGAGACTTCAAGGTCTCCGCCGCCGCGCTGCCCGACACCGCGCCTGTCGCCGTGCTCCGCGCACCCATCGGCCGTTATCCCTTGCTCGACTTCTTCTTGGCGACCTTTGCCTTCTTGATGGGCTTTGCCTTGATGGGCGCCGTCTTGCCGGGCTTCACCAGGCCGGGCTCGGAGTAAGTCGGCGCCTTCGCCTGGCGCATATAGTTGAGAACGCCGTACAGCGGCGGGAAGGGTTGGCGCTTGGCTTCCCAGCGGCCGTCTTTCATGTTGGCGACGAAGCAGAACTCGGCGTCGGACACCGTCACGCCGGACTCCACCTGCCGCTGCACCTGCTGGCCGCCGGTGCCGATGCCGAGCTTCGTCTTCGAGTCTTCGGAGCAGATGATGACGCTTTTGATCGCGCCGGCGATCCTGGCGAAAATTTCCTCCGGCGGGCTTCCGGCGCCGGCATAGGCGGCGATGTCGTCGTTGCCGACATAAGCCACGCGCAACGGATCGACCGTGACGAAGAGCACGCCGGTCTCCTTGTCGCCGATGACGTAGAGCCGCTTGCTGTAGTCCGCGCCCCCGCCGCCGTCTGTGCCGAGCGCCTTCTTGCCGCGCGGCTTGGTATTGGTCTTGTCAGCCATGACTATCTCCTTCGTTTCACGTCACTCCGGCCATCCGGAGTCCTTGAATGATGTGCTCGCGTTGCGATTCGTTGCGGTCGGGCCCGATGCGCCCGAGCGCGAGCGCCGAGCCGCCCGGAAAATTCTCCCGGATGCGCTTGCCGTAGCTGCGCGCCGTCGCGAGATCGCCGAGATGGGCGAAGCTCGCGCAAAGCAGGCCGAGCACGGATTCGTCGCTGTCCAGCTGCTCGCAGAGCTCGATCGCCTTGCGATAGTCGTGGCGGTGCAGCGCGATGGTCGCGCCTGCCCACCAATAGCGGTCCGGCGGCTTGGGGTTCAGGTCGATCGCGCGCTCGAACTTGAGCCAGCCGGTGTCGCAATCGCCCAGATGCGAGAGCGCGTCGGCATATTGCAGAAGGAACTCCGGCGAGTTCGGGCACAGCGTCTCGGCCTCGGCGAACTTCGCCTCGCAAGCGTCGAAATCGCGCTGATAGAGCGCGACGGTGCCGTCCATCCAATGGCCGATGGGATCGTTCGGATCGATGTCGATGGCGAGTTGCGCCTGGGCGCGCGCGTCGATGAGGAGGTTGGGATCGGACCCGCCCATCTGCAGCCATTCGAGATAGAGCGTCTGGCCGATGCGCGCGGCCGCGGACGCGATCGCGTCGTCGGTGGCGAAGGCCTGCTTGAAGCAGCGCCGCGCCTTGCGCAGCCTGGGCAGGTCGCAATTCTCGAGCCACTGCATGCCCTCGAGGAACTGGAAATAGGCCGCGCCGTCGGTCGCGTGCGGGCGGCGCGAGAGGATGTTGCGCTCCAGCCCTTCGGCGAGGCTCGAGGCGACGCGCACGACCAGCGCGTCGAAGGATTTGAGCAGCTCCTGCAGGCCGATCCTGAACTGCCCCGACCAGACGATCTCGGCCGATTCGCACTTCATCATGCGCAGCACCAAGGTGCCGGCACCGCCGTCGGGCTTGACGAAGCCGCTGATCGTATAGTCGGCGCGCATCTGGGAGTTGTCGCTCGGATGCCCGCTCTCGTGCTCGAGCTGGAACGTGCTGTGCGGCGCGAGCACCACGAAGCTGCGGCAGCGCGCGAGCTCGTTGGCGACGTCCTCGATGAACACTTTCATCAGCCGGTTGTTGTGCGCGCCGTGCGGCCATTCGGGCGCCAGGAACATGACGCGCGGCTGCCATGCCCGGCGCTCCGCCTTGGGCTCGGGCAGCCCGGCATTGTGGCGCACCGAGAACACCCGGCGCACCACGGCCACCGTTTCCGGCGCCGGCGCGTTGTTCGGATCGCGCGCGAGCAGCTTGCGCAAGGCGCCCAGATGGCGCTGCGCCTCGTCGAGCATGCCGTTGCGGCCGAACGCCTCGATCAGCGCGCGATAGCTGGCTTCGCGCTCGGGATCCAGGGCGAGCATGCGCGCGGCGATGTCGTTGAGCAGGTCGCGCGGGGCGCGCCCGAACTTGGTGCGCTCGATCAGCACGGCTTCGGCGCGGCAGAAGAAATCCTGGCGCAGCGCCACGCGCTCGATCCGCAGCCATTCCAGGAACGCGTCCGTCGCGTCGTCGACGGAATCCAGAAGGTCGCCGCCATAGAGCGCGATCGACGCCTCCGCATCGGCATCGTCCTGGAACCGGCCGAGATCGATCGCCGCTTTGAGCGAGCCCAGCGCGACCGCCTGGCCCTTGCTCTCCAGCGCTGCGCCGCTGCCGGCGAGCGCGCGGCGGATGCGCGCGAGCAGCTGGCGCAGATTGGCGAGCGCGACCGCGTCGTCCTGCGCGTCCCACAGCAGCGAAGCGAGCTTGCGCCGCGAGCATTCGCCCTTGGGCACGCGGCACAATATGGCGAGGAGCTGGAAGCCCTTCTCGGGGAACACCGCGCCAGGCAGCCGCGCCGCCACGGTCGGATGACCCAGCAGGGTAATCCGGATCGGCGCTGCGGATCCCATGAACGCTTCCCCCCCGCCAGTATCCAGCGGGAGTAGCCAAGAAGAGTCAAGGACGAAGCGGGCGTTAATATTTGTGTTTCGCCGTCCAATACTATGCGCCCGGCGCAGAGCCGGTGGCGAATAAAGCGCAGGCGCGGGCGCGCTCATCGCGTCCTCCGCCGCTTTTCGGCCACGGGCGGGCGCTTGTGCCATTGCGGCCTGGGCTTGCGCATGCCGACGAGGTTGAACGCCCGGTTCTCGGGCCGATAGACGCAGATGCCCGGCGACGGATCGTAGGCATAGGCGATCTCCAGCCCGTCGCCCTCGGCGATGAGCGCGTGATGGCCGTGCACGATGCGCCCCGACAGCTGCACGCCTGTCGACATGATCCAGCCGCCATAGACCGGCTCGCAATCCATGCGGCGCAGGACGATGTCGATACCGTAATCGTGAAGAAACATAAGGTCGTTGGTATGCGGCCAGTCGATCTGGTCGCTCTTGAGGTTGGTGGTGCAGATGCGCGTGCGCGTAAGCACCTCGGCGCCGAACTCCCACCAGCCCGCGCCGCCTTTGCAGGTGTTGGTCCAGTCGCGCCACAGCAGCTGAAGCACGCCGTCGGCGCATTCCAAGCCGCGCACCGCGGCGCCGAATTCGATGAAGGCACGAGCGAAGGACAGCATCGGCGGGGTTCAAGCTCTTCTTGCATCGCCGGTCTAGCAACCCGAGCGTGACACGGGCGTGACTCGGCCTCGCGCCGCCTCGAAGTCGATATTGATCGATCCCGCCACCTATGTTGGTGTGATTGCGGCAAATAAGCATAGACGAATAAAACCGACATCACTCGCAACGCAATCGAAACGCCAATCGAAACGCCAATCGAAACGAAGGAGATCGACATGAGCGAACATCGCCATCATCACCACGGCAGCTGCGTGCCGAAGAGCCTGCCGAAGGAGCTGTGGACCCAGGCTGCGGCGCGCGCGGTCAGCATCAATCCGCAGAACCATGCCCCGCTGCATCGCGGCCTGCGCATCAATCCCGAATTCGTGCCGACCAAGGAATACATCGCCGTCGTCACCAACAGGTATTGGCACACCGACGGCGTGCGGCTGACGGTGGGCTTCATGGAATCGGCGCCGGCCGATCTTCAGGCGCGCATCCTGAGCCACATGAACGTCTGGGGCACGCGCTGCAACGTGCAGTTCGCGCCGAGCAAGGTCGAGCCCCAGGTGCGCATCACGCTCGAAGGCGAAGGCTACTGGTCCTACGTCGGCACCGACATCCTGAGCATCGAGGCCGACCAGCCGACGATGTGCCTCGAGGCCTTCACGATGAACACCGAGGAATCGGAATTCCACCGCGTCGTCCGTCACGAGACCGGCCACACCTTGGGATGCCCGCACGAGCATATGCGCCGCGAGCTGGTGAGCCGGATCGACCGGCAGAAGGCCATCGCCTATTTCAAGCGCATCGCCGGCTGGAACGCGCAGACGGTGATCGAGCAGGTGCTGACGCCGATCGAGGAGAGCTCGCTGCTCGGAACCGCGCACGCCGATTCGCACTCGATCATGTGCTACCAGATCCCGGGCGAGATCACGATCGACGGCAGGGACATCCCCGGCGGCTTGGACATCGACGAGCTCGACTACCAGTTCATGGCGAGCATCTATCCCGGCCTGCCGAGGACGAGCGCCGACGTTTCCACGGCGGCGAGCGACCTGGTCGCGCGGCTCCAGGCGGACAATGACGTCCTGCGCAAGGCGCTCTCGATCTATGCGCGCGCGGCCTGACGCCGGCGGAAAGGAGAAAATCCCATGTCGAACCCGATCGCCATCGCGGCGCTGATCATGTCGGCCGCGTCGTTCGTCGTCTATCTGATCACCGTCTGGCAGAGCGCGACCGCGAAGCTCGGGCAGGAGGCGCACGTCGCCGCCGGCAAGGCTCTGCAACAAGCCGAGGCGGTGTCGGTCGACCAGCTCACCGACCTGCTCAAGGCCGTGTCGGGCGTGGCCGACAGCCTGGCCAAGGCCGGGCCGTCGCTGACCTCGATCGTCGCCTCCGTCCTGTTTCTCGCGATCGCCGCGTTCGGCGGCGGATCGTGACCACGCAACCCGAAGACATCTGGAGAACGTCATGAACACCAAAACGATTGCCGCCCTGCTGGCGGCCGGCCTCATGGCCGGATGCACCACCACCGATCCGGGCTCCGGCTCGGAAGCCCAATTCAGGATGCCGCATACGGATATGAAGCTGACGCTCGGGCTGACGCTCGAATCCTGCGGCGCCAACGGGCAAACGCCGACACTGGCGAAAGCCGACCTGTCGCTGGCGGCCGTCGCGGGCGCAAGGCCGGAGCTATGGACCTTCAAGCCGGGCGCCCTGTCCACGGCGCGCACGAAGCGCGACATCGAGATCAAGACGACCGACGACGGCCACGCCGTCATCGGCAGCCTCAACGTCGCCGCCAGCGACCGCACGTTTCAGATCGCGGGCAACATCCTCAAGGTCGTTGCACAGGTGGCGGGAGCCGTTCTCGCGGCCCAGCTGCCGCCACCGCCGCCGCCGGCGCTACCGCCGCCTCAGCCCCTTTCTTGCAGAGCCGACATCGCCGATGCCGCGACGCGCGCGGCAAACGTGAAGGCGCGCATCGTCGTCCTGCGGCATCAGATTGCCGGCGCCACGGATCCGGATACGCTCGAAAAGCTCAACAAGGAGCTGAACGCCGACGCGACGGAGCTCGCCGCTCTGCGCACCGGCGTCCTTCACGTCGACACGACGGCCGACCTGAAGATCGACGACACGCCGCTCGACACCGGGAACAACACGTTCGGCAACCGCCCGCAGATCGACAGGCGGCCGATCGAGCTGAATGTCCAGGCGTTCGATACCTGGTTCGACACCTCGTCTCCCGATGCGCAGCGCTGGCTCGCCGAGCAGTTCGGCTTGACGTGGACGGCCGCTCCCGACCGGGGCAAGCCGGGCTACGCGCTCAAGGTCGAGGGCGGACCGAATCCGGATACGTGCAAGATCTACATGTGGGTGCCGGCGGTCATGCCCGTGAAGGTCGAGCTGAACGACAAGGGCAAAGCCTACCCGTCTGCCGTCAAGCTTCCTTCGCAGCAGGTTCCGGTGTCGCAATGGGCGGCGCCGAAGAGGCTCTGTCTCGAAGCCGGGCTCGGCGAAGGCCGCACGGTCAACCTGACCTTCGACAAGTTCGGCGAGACCACCGACATGCACTGGATGTCGGATGCGAGGGCCGAGAACGTGACCGGCGCGATGGCGGCAGCCGCGCCCGACGCCGCCACGCTCTGGAAGACGCTGCATCCCGCCGCGACCCCGACGGAGCAAGCCGAGACCGAGACGGTCAAGACCGCGTTCACGCGCAACTGCGCCGAGATGATCAAGGCGGGCGCGTTCTCGTGTCCGACGCCGCCGCCAAGCCCTTGAGTGGGGGCCGCGCGCGTCACCGCTCCCGGTTCGCCGGGGGCGGTGGCGCGTCAGAATTTCTGCGTGCGGCCCTTCGGATCTTCGGACCAGCCGCCGCCCAGCGCTTCATAGAGATGCACGCTCGCCTGCAGCCGCGCCTGCGTCGCCTGCACGAGCTGATCCTGCGCCGAAAACAAGGTCTGCTGCGCCTGGAGCACGGTCAGAAGGTCGGTCGCGCCGTGCTCGTATTGCAGCTTGGCGATGGTGAAGGCGTCGCGCGCGGCTTTCACCTCGCGCACCAGATGGTCCTTGGTCTTGTTGCCGTTCGCGACCTGCTGCAACGCCGTCTCGACGTCGGAATAGGCCGCGAGCACCGCCTGGCGGTAGTTGGCGACGAGCAGCGTCTCGGTCGCTTTGGCGAGGTCCTTCTGGCCCGCCAGCTTGCCGCCGTCGAAGATCGTCTGCAGCAGATTGGCGCCGATGTCCCAACCGAAATTCGAGCCGTGCAGCAAGGTGCCGATCGCGGCGCTCGCAAACCCGCCATCGGCGGAGAGGCCGATTTGCGGCAGGAACGCGGCCCGGGCGGCGTCGACATCGGCATGCGCGGCAGCGAGGTTGGCTTCGGCTTGCGCGACGTCGGGACGCCGCAGCAGAAGCTCGGACGGCAGGCCGGGGGCGACGACCGGGGCCGCGAGCCCGTCGAGGTTCTGCGTGGTCACCGCGAACTCTTCCGGCGGCCGGCCGAGCAGCAAAGCGAGCGTGAAGCGGGCTTCGGTCTCCTGCTCCTCGAGCGTCGGCAGCTGCGCCTCGACGGCTTCGACCTGCGCTTCTTCCTGTCTGAGATCGAGATCGGACGCCGCGCCGGCCGAGACCCTGAGCTTGATCACGTTGAGGATGTCGTTGATCGCGGCGATGTTCTCTTTCGCGATGGCGATGCGTTGGCGGAGCGCCAGCACGGTCATGTACCGGCTGGCGGTGTTGGCGGTGACGGTGAGCGCTACGACCTGCTGCGCGTAGCGGGCCGATTTCAGCGCCTCATTGGCGGAGCGAAGGTTGTCTCGCGCCAGACCCCAGAAATCGAGCTGATAGGTCGCGCCGACGCTGAGCCCGAAGACATTGCCCGTGCCCGAGATCGGGCTGCCGCCGTTCGACAGCGAGCCGCCGGAATTGCCGGCGCGCTCGGCCTGCGCCTGCGCGCTCAGCTGCGGGAACAGCGCCGAGCGCTGGATCGTCACTTGCGCATCGGCCTGCAGCACGCGCGACGCCGCCGCGGCGATGTCGAGATTGTCGCTCTGGGCCTGCGCGACGAGACCGGCCATCTCGTCGCTTCCGAAGATCTTCCACCACTCCGGCTTCGGCCAGATTTCGGACGAAGCATCGATAGGGCCGACGAACGCTTTGGCTCGGTACGGGGGGGTGAGTACCTGAGGCGGGTCCGTCGCGCAGCCCGCGAGCAGCAGCGCGAGCGCGGGAAGCAGGGGAGACTTATTCATAGCGCAGCGCACGGATCGGGTTGGCGCGCGCGACGCGCAGCGCATGGGTGAACACCGTGCCCCAGGCGATCAGCAACGCCGCGGCGCCTGCGATGACGAAATAGACCGGGTCGAGCGCGATGCGGTAGGCGAAGCCTTCGAGCCAGCGATGCAGGTAGTAGTACGCGACCGGCCAAGCGACCAGGTTCGCGACCAGCACGGGGATCGAGAACTGCCACAGCAGCAGGCGCACGATGTCGCGGGTGCGGGCGCCGAAGGTCTTGCGGATACCGATCTCCTTGGTGCGGCGCTCGGCGGTGAAGGCCGCGAGCCCGAACAGGCCGAGACAGGCGATGAAGATCGCGATGCCGACGAACAGGCCGAACATCGCGGCCTCCTGGGCGTCCGACGCGAACAGCTTGTCGAAGCTGTCGTCGAGGAAATGCAGCTCGATGGCTTCGCTGGGCGCGACCTGATGCCAGATGCGCTCGATGGCGGCGACGGCATCGGCGGTGCGGCCCGCCTTCACGCGCACCGAGATCAGCTGCGTGTCGCTGGGGCGGTTGAGATAATAGATCGGCTCCAACGTGTCGCGCGTCGCGCCGTATTTCGTGTCGCCCACGACGCCGACGATGGTGATGCGCGCCATCCCGCCCGCCAGCACCTTGCCGACGGCGTTCTGGACGGTGAAGCCGAGCGTCTTGACCGCGGTCTCGTTGATCAGCGCGTTGAAATAGCGGAACGATTTGGCATTGGGATCGCGCGGCGGCGTGATGTCGGCGGGACGGTCGCTCAGATAGCGGCCCGAGAGCAGCGGGATGTTGTAGACTTGGAAATAGGCGCGGCTGGAGGTGATGTTGCGGATCTCGAATTGCTGCGGATTGCCCGAGACGGTGAGCACGCTGCCCGAATAGCCGCCTTCGCGGAACGGCGCGGCGCTGGACTCCGCGGCGCCGGCGATGTCGGGATCGCGCGCCAGCGCCTCGATCATGGTGCGGCGGGTGGCGTCGTTCAGGTGATCGGCGTTGCGCAGCACGACGATGTTGTCGCGGTCGAAGCCGAGATCGAGGCTCTGGGCGTAGCGGATCTGCGCGTGCACGGTGAGAGCTGCGATGCCGAGGCCGATCGAAATCGCGAATTGCAGCACCACTAGGCTGACGCGCAGCCATCCCGGGCCCGACGCGCCGGAACTGTTGGTTTTCAAGGTCGTGGCGGGGCGGAAGCCCGAAATCACCAGCGCCGGATAGAGCCCGCCGAGCAAGCCCGCAACGCCGGCAATGCCGAACAGCGCCACGATCAGCGGCCAATCCTGCGCATAGCTGAGCGCGATCGGACGGCCGAGGAAGCCGTCGAAGGCCGGCAGCAGCACTTCGACACCGGCCAGCGCGATCAGCAGCGCGATGAAGGCGGTGAGCACCGATTCCCCCAAGAACTGGCCGACGAGCTGGCGGCGCTTGGCGCCCATCACTTTGCGCAAAGAGACCTCGCGGGCGCGCAGCATCGCGCGCGCGGTCGCCAGGTTCATGAAGTTGAAGCAGGCGATGAGAAGGATCAGCGCCGCGATCACGCCGAAGCCATAGACCGTGGTCCAGCTTCCGCCCGGCTTCACGTCGAACGGGAACGGGTTCATGTGCACGTCGGTGAAGCGCGTCAGATGCGTCTGCACGACCTGGTGCGTAGGCACGCGCATCTTGAGCAGCACCGACATGTCGGCGCTCCTGTCGAGCAGCGCTTCGGTCTTGTCGACGACGGACTGCGGGTCCGCACCCGGCGCAAGCCGCATATAGGTGAAGGTGTCGCCGCCGAACCAGCCGTCCTTGTATTCCCAGGTGTCGGCCTGCGAGTTGAGCGGAAAGACGATCTCGACGTCCAGCTGGGTGTTGTAGGGCAAATCGCGCATTACGCCGGTGACCGTCACGGGATGGGTGCCGCGCAGCAGGAGCGTCTTGCCCAGCGGATCGGCGTCGCCGAAATACTTCCGCGCCATCGACTGCGATATCACCACCGATTCCGGATTGCGGAGGACCGTAGCCGGATTGCCCTGCGCCAGCGGCAGCGGCACCACGGTGAAGAAATTCGGATCGACGGCCGCGGGCGCCTCCGAGAACTGCCGGTCGCCGGCCTTGACCGTCATCGGCTCGTGCAAGAGGCGCGTGATGTCGCGGATCTCGGGCACGCCGGTCTTCATCACCGGCGGCAGCGGATAGGGCCCGCCGGCCGTGCCTTCCGGCGGCCGTCCGGGGAAGTAATAGGTCATCTCCATGCGATAGAGATTGTCCGTGCCCGGCAGCCAGGTATCGAATGAGAGCTCGTCGCGGATGAAGAGGATGATGAAGATCGCGCAGGCCAGACCCACCGCGAGGCCCACGAGGTTGATGAAGCTGTAGAGCTTGTGCCGCGTGAAGTTGCGCAGCGCCGTGACGAGATAGTTGCGGAACATGCCCCTCTCCTATTCGTAGCGCAGCGCGTTGATCGGGGCTGCGCGGGCGACGCGCAGCGCGTGTCCCGCGACCGTGATCCAGGCGATCACCAGCGCTCCCAGCCCGGCAGCCGCGAAATAGAGCGGGTTCAGGTCGATGCGGTAGGCATAGCTCTCGAGCCAGCGGCTCAGATAGAACCAGGCGACCGGCCACGCCACGAGATTGGCGACCAGCACCGGTATCGAGAACTGCCAGAGCAGCAGCCTGACGATGTCGCGCGTGCGCGCCCCGAACGCCTTGCGGATGCCGATCTCTTTCGTGCGGCTCTCGGCCGTGAACGCCGCGAGCCCGAACAGGCCGAGGCACGCGATGAAGACGGCGATGCCGACGAAGATCGAGAACATCGTGCCGCGCTGCTGGTCGGCGACGAACAGCCGGTCGAACATGTCGCTCAGGAAGCGCCGCCGGAGCGCGACCGTCGGCGCGAAGCGGTGCCAGGCGCCGTCGATCGCGGCCAGCGCCTGCGGCAGCTGCGAGGCTTTCATGCGCACCGAGAACACGTCGATGCCGTTCGGATTGTAGTAGAAGACGATCGGCTGCACTTTCGAGCGCACGCCGTCCATCATCACGTCCGCGAGAACGCCGACCACGCTCAGGCGCACCGGCGTCTTGGCGTCGATCTGGACGATGCTCTTGCCGAGCGCGCCCTGCGCCGTCCAGCCGAAGCGCTTGGCCGCCGATTCGGTCAAGAGAACGTTGCGGCCGTCCTGCAGCGGCTCGTCCTTGCCGGTGTTGATGTCGTTGCCATAGGCGAGCGACAGCGGACGCCCGGCCACGAGCCGCATGTTGTACAGCTTGGGAAGATCGGGCGAGGCGTCGACGATGCGCATGTAGAAGTTCTGCACGCCGCCCGGCACCTTGAAGGTCTCGATGGAGACGTCGTCGATGAACGGCGCGGCGCGGGACTGCGCGACGCCTTCGACGGCCGGATTGGACTCGAGCGTGTGCATGAAGGTGTCGCGCGCGGCGGGCGTCATGGTGTCGGCGTTGCTCACCACCACCATGCGGTCGCGCTCGAAGCCGAGATCGATCTCCTGGGCAAAGCGGATCTGCGCGAAGACGACGATCGCCGCGATCCCGAGCCCGATGGAGATCGCGAATTGCAGCACCACCAGCGCAGTGCGCAGCCGGCCCGATCCGGCCTTGCCTCGGCCTCCGCGCAAGGTCGCGGCGGGGCGGAAGCCGGACAGCACCAGCGCGGGATAGATGCCGGCGATGATCCCGGTAACGACGGCGACGCCGACCAATCCGGCCAGCAGCGGCAGGCTCGTCGCATAGTCGAGCGCGATGGGCCGGTTGAGGAACGCGTCGTAGGCCGGCATCAGGATCTCGACGATGGCGAGCGCGAGCGCCAGCGACACCAAAGCGGTGAGCACCGATTCCCCCAGGAACTGCGCCATCAGCTGGCGGCGCCGGGCACCCATCACCTTGCGCAAGCTCACCTCGCGCGCCCGCATCATCGCGCGCGCCGTGGCGAGGTTTGTGAAGTTGAAGCAGGCGATCAGAAGGATGAGCAGCGCGATCGCCGCGAAGCCGTAGATCACCGTCCAGCTTCCGCCGCGCGTCAGGCCGCCCCCGACGTCGCTGTTCAGATGCACGTCGGTGAAGCGCGTGAGATGGACCTGCAGCACCTTGCTGCCCGGCAGGTCGATCTCCATCTCCTTCTTGGCGTCGACGTTCTTGTCCAGGATCGCGGTCGTCTTCTCGAGCACCGTCGCGGGCGAGGCGCCGGGCGCCAGCCGAACGAACGCTTCGCCGTCGACGTTGAGCCAGGCCGTCCTCTCGGACACCGGCAGAGGATCGGCCTTGGACGTGTTAGGGATGGCGATGTCGGCGACGAGCTGGGTGTTGTGCGGCAGGTCGCGCATCACGCCGGTCACAGTCAAGGGATGCTTGCCGTCCATGGTGAGCGTCCGGCCCACGGGATCCTTGTCGCCGAAATATTTCTTCGCCGTCTCTTGCGACACCACCACCGATTCGGGCTGGGCGAAGACGGTCGCCGGATTGCCTTCGACCAGCGGCAGCTGAATCACCTGGAAGAAATTCGTGTCGACGACGTCGACGAATTCGGAGAACTGACGGTCGCCGGCCCTGGCCGTCATGCGCTGCGGGATCAGATGCGTCTGCGCCTGGACCTCGGGAATCTGCGCAGCCAGCGCGACGGTCAGCGGGAACGGGCTGTTGGGACCGGCGAAGAAACCGTGGCCGGGGAACAGCACGCCGGTCTCGACGCGATAGAGATCGTCCGTGCCGGGAACCCATCGGTCATAGGACAGCTCGTCGCGGATGAAGAGCATGATGAAGATGGCGCAGGCCAATCCTACCGCCAGCCCCGCGATGTTGATGAAGCTGTAGAGCTTGTGCCGCGCGAAGCTCCTGAGCGCCGTGACCAGATAGTTCCCGAGAATGCCCATGGCTACATCACCTTCGCCACGTTTTCGGCGACGACGGCGCCGTCGAGCAGGTTGACGATGCGGTGCGCGTATTCGGCGTGCGGATGGGAGTGCGTCACCATCACCACCGTCGTGCCTTCGGCGTTGAGCTCGGTCAAAAGCTGCATCACCTCTTCGCCGTTGGCGGTGTCGAGGTTGCCGGTCGGCTCGTCGGCGAGGATGAGCTTGGGCTTGGACACCACCGCGCGCGCGATCGCCACGCGCTGCTGCTGGCCGCCGGAGAGCTGCTGGGGCATGTGGCGCGCGCGATGGGCGATCTTCATGCGCTCCAGCGCCGCGCGCACGCGCTTCCTGCGCTGCGACGGCGACACGTCCTGGTGATAGAGCAGCGCCAGCTCGACGTTCTCTGCGACGTTGAGCTCGTCGATCAGGTTGAAGCTCTGGAACACGAAGCCGATGGAGCTCTTGCGCAGCTCCGAGAGCTGGGCTTCCGAGAAGCCCGCGATGTTGGTGTTGCCGAACCAGTATTCTCCGCTGGACGGGCTGTCGAGCATGCCGACGATGTTCAGGAACGTCGACTTGCCGCAGCCCGACGGGCCCATCACCGCGACGAACTCGCCGGCGGCCACTTCCAGGTTGATGTCGCGCAAAGCCGTCGTCTCGACGTCGGTGGTGCGGTAGATTTTCTTCAGGTTCTTGAGCTTGATCATTTTTGCCCCGGTTCGAATTCCACGCGGTCCATGGTCTGAAAGGCTTCGTATCCCGACACGATCGCGCGCTCGCCGGGCTTGAGCCCGCTCAGCACTTCGACATATTCGGGATTGCGCCGGCCCAGCCGCACGCTGCGGCGCGTCGCGGCGCGGCCGTCGGGCAGAAGCACGAACACCCAATTGCCGCCGGTGTCCTGATAGAACGGGCCGTTGGGCAGCATCACCGCGCGTGCAGCACCACCGAGCTCGAGCTTCATGTCGATCGCCTGGCCGGTATGGATGCCCGAGGGCGCGGTGCCGACGAAATACAGATCCGCTTTAAACGTGCCGTTCGAGACCTGCGGATAGATCTTCGCGACCTTGGCGCGATAGTCGTGGCCGTCGACGGTGAAGATCGCCTCTTGTCCCAACACCACGCGGCCGAGATGAAACTCGTCGACTTGGGCCGTGAGCTTGAAGCGGTCGCGCGAATCCACCTGCCCCAGCACGGCGCCTTGGCTCTTGGACTGCCCGACCTCGGCGTCGAGCGCCGTCAGCTGGCCGTCCATCGGCGCGCGGATGGTGAGTGCTTCGACCGCGGCATTGGCGATGGCCGTGCCCCCACTCTTGAGCTGGCTCTCGCGAATCTTCTGCTCGACATCGCGCGAGCCCACCGTGGCGGCGCGCAGGCGCACATAATATTTGTACTCCTCCTCTTCCTCCTTGTAGGTCGAAGGCGCGATGGCGCGTCCTTCCAGAAGGATCTTGTCGCGCGCCAGATCGGATTGGAGCTTGCTGATCTGGTGGTCGATATCGAGGATGTCGTGCTCGTATTTGAAGCGCGTCTGCTCGAAAGCGAGCTGCTGCGAGGCGACCTGCAGCTGCAGCGCCGGGTTCGACAGAATGATGAGGGGCTGGCCGCGCGTGACGATCGCGCCGTCCTCGACGAGCACCTGCTTGACGGTGCCGCCCTGGTCGGTGGTGAGATAGTTGGTGATGAACGGCGCCACCGCGCCGCGCACGGCGATGAAATCCTCGAACGGGCCTTCGCTCACCGTGCCGATGGTGAGCCGGTCGATGGGCACGCGATAGACATGCGCGCCGCTGCCGGCGAGCAGCCAAGCGGCGACGCCCGCGAGCACCACCGCGCCGAGCGCGAAGGGCCCATAGCGCCGCCAGGCCGGCTTGCGCGCGATGGCGCGGTCCATGCCGCCGGTCGTGAGACCGTCGTCGTCGTCCCGCCTGAAGATGCTCTGGACCCTCGCCATGCCGCCTATCCGTGCCGTTCGGACAGCTTCGTGGCAAGCGGCGTGCCAGCGAGTTAGCCAAGCATTTACAATGAGATAGTGAAATCGCTTGGCCGTCCGCTGTCCGGCCGCGTACACTTCGGCGGACACTGTCCGGAACCGTACATGCCGCCCGCCTTCCCCAGCCCGGCCCGAATTCTCGTGGTCGACGACCAGGAGGACATCCTTTTGGCCGCGCGGCTGCTGCTCAAGCGGCATTTCCGGTCCGTCGAGACCCTGCGCGATCCCGCGCGGCTGCCCGAGCTGGTGCGCGCCAACGCCTTCGACGTGCTGCTGCTCGACATGAATTTCGCGGTCGGCGCCGAGGGCGGCGCGGAAGGCCTGTCGTGGCTCGCGAAGGTGCTCGCGCTCGATCCCAGCGCCGTCGTCGTGCTGGTGACCGCGCATAGCGAGATCGAGCTGGCCGTCACCGCGATGAAGCAGGGCGCCGCCGATTTCGTCACCAAGCCGTGGGAGAACGGGCGGCTGCTCGCAACCCTCACCGCCGCCGCGAATCTGCGCCAATCGCGGATGGAGACGGCCGAGCTGCGCCAGCGCAATCGCGGACTCGTCGCGGCGCTGCAGACCGATTCCGAGATGATCGGCACCGCGCCTGCGATGCTTTCCATCTTCGAGACCGTCCGCCGCGCCGCGCCGGCCGACGCCAATGTGCTGATCCTGGGCGAGAACGGCACCGGCAAGGAGCTGGTCGCGCGCGAGCTGCATCGCCTGTCGCGGCGTTCGGGCGAAGTGTTCCTGCGCGTCGATTTGGGCTCGCTGTCGCCGCAGCTCTTCGAGAGCGAACTGTTCGGCCACAAGCGCGGGGCGTTCACCGACGCCAAGGAAGACCGCACGGGCTTCTTCCGCGCCGCCCGGGGCGGCACGCTGTTCCTGGACGAGATCGGCAACGTGCCGCTGCATCTTCAGAGCAAGCTGCTCACTGCGCTGGAGCGCCACGAGGTCGTGCCCGTCGGCGCCGCCAAGCCCGAGCCCATCGACGTGCGCATCGTCGCGGCCACGAATCTGTTGCCGCGCCAGCTCGCCGACGAGAATCTGTTCCGCCAGGACCTGCTCTATCGCATCAACACGGTGGAGATCGCGCTGCCGCCCTTGCGCGAGCGGCGCGAGGACATCGCGCTGCTGCTCGAGCATTTCGTGCGCTTCTATGCGCAGAAATACAATTTCCCCGCCAAGCGCTTGAGCGCAGCGGCGCTGGCGCATCTCACGCAATACGATTGGCCCGGCAATGTGCGCGCGCTGCGCCATGCGGTCGAACGCGCGGTGATCCTGAGCGACGGCATGATCCTGGAGCCGGTGGATTTCCCGTTCGCCCCGGCGCGACCGGTCCGCCAAAGCGCGCCGGACCAGACACTGGACGGTATCGAGAAATCCACCATCCTCGGCGCGCTCGAGCGCTACGACCGCAATGTCAGCCAGGCGGCGAAGGCGCTCGGCCTGACGCGCGCCTCGCTCTACCGGCGGATGGAGAAATATGGACTCTAGCCGCTTCCGCACCGGCATCGCACTGCGCATGGCGGCGCTGTTCGCGACCTTCTTCCTGATCGTCTGGATGGCGACGCATACCCATTGGTATATGAGCGTCGCGCTGGTCAGCGTCGCGGCCTTGGCCGAGATCGCGCTGTTCTATCAATTCGCCACGCAGTCAGGCCGCGAGATCGCGCGCTTCCTCGACG
This sequence comes from Rhizomicrobium sp., assembly GCA_035549495.1. Taxonomy (GTDB): domain Bacteria; phylum Pseudomonadota; class Alphaproteobacteria; order Micropepsales; family Micropepsaceae; genus Rhizomicrobium. The sequence continues at coordinate 55,710 of DASZQV010000033.1, forward strand.
CCGTCGCCTTCGACGACACTTCGCAGAGCTTCACCGGCCTGACCGCGGACTCCGCCTATCGCGAGCTGGGCCAGGCGATGACGCAGGTGATCGCGCGCCTGCAATCGAGCCGCACCCAGCGCGAGGAGCAGGCGCGCACGCTTCAGACCATGCTCGCCCATGTGCCGGTGGCGCTGATCACCATCGGCCTGGACGGCGAGATCGAGCTGCTCAACATGGCGGCGCGGCGGCTGTTCGAGCGCCGCATTACGCGCGCGGACGAGCTTGGGCGCCACGGCCAGGCATTTGCCGCCGGCATCGGCGCGCTGCAGCCGGGCAACAGCGCGATCCTGCGCATGGAGCGCGTCTCGGGGCCGCTGCAGCTGAAGGCGTCGGTCACCGACCTCACGATCCGCGGCGAGAAGCGGCGCATCGTCTCGCTGCAGAATATCGAGAACGAGCTCTCCGCGCAGGAGCTCGCGGCGTGGCAGACCGTGATCCGCACCATGGCGCATGAGGTGATGAACTCGCTGACGCCGATCTCGTCGCTCGTCGCGACCACCAACGACCTGGTGCGCGAGGCGCGCGATTCCCTGCCCCCCGATGCGCCGCAAGCGCCGATCCTGGCCGATGCGAGCGATGCGCTGGAGACCGTGGCGCGGCGCAGCGAAGGCCTGCTGCACTTCGTACAGAACCATCGCCGGCTGACCAAGCGGCTGGTGACGCGACCCGAGGTGACGCCGGTGCGCCGCCGCTTCGCCCATGTCGCGCGGCTGTTCGGCGCCGAGCTGACCGCGCGCGACATCGCGCTCGAGACCCTGGTCGAGCCAGAGACCTTGGAAGTCGAGGCCGATGCCGAATTGCTCGACCAGGCGCTGATCAACCTGATGCGCAACGCCATCGAAGCCTTGGACGGCAGCGAGCGCCGACGCACGATCCGCCTTTCCGCCGCGCGCGACGCCGACGGCCATGTCGTCATCGCCGTCGCCGATAGCGGGCCGGGCATCGCCCTCGAGCAGCGCGACAAGGTGTTCGTGCCGTTCTTCACCACCAAGCGGCAGGGCAGCGGCGTCGGTCTGACCCTGGTGCGCCAGATCGCAGCGGTCCACAACGCCACGGTCGATATCTCCGAAACCGAAGGCGGCGGCGCGACTATTCGTCTGCGCTTCTGAAGCGGCGGCTGAGGAACGGCGAATCCTTCTCGCCAAAACGCCGAAGCTCGTCTTTCGCCTTGCCGATGCCGATGCGCGGGCCCGACACGGTCTCGACCCCGCCCTGGCGCTTGAACAGCGCGAAGGGCTTCGCGAACAGCGACCCGCCGTTCAGCGAACCGTCGACGCCGAGCGCCTGGCAGAGCCGACCCGGCCCGGCGCAGAGCGCGAGCGTCTCGTCCGTGCCGCGCCGGCGCTTCATCTTGGCGACACCGTCGGTCGGCTCGAGCGCGCGGATCAGCACCGCGCTTGCCTCCCTGCACACGAAGTTCAGGCACCAGTGCAACCCGTAGGAGCGGTAGACGTAAGCGAGCCCCGGCGCCTCGAACATCACCCGATTGCGCGCGGTGACGCGGCCGAGATAGCTGTGCGAGGCGGGGTCGGCGGGATCGTAGCTCTCGGTCTCGACGATCCGCCCGCCCACCCCGTTCACCAGCACGATGGTGCCGATCAGCGACACCGCCACGGTATTGGCGTGCCGCGCAAAATAGGCTTTCGAAAGGGGACCCCGCTCGGTCATAGTGGCAGCATAGGCCGAAAAGGGGATCGCCATGCATCGCTTCTTTGCCGCCGCCGTAGCCGTCGCGCTCGCCACGCCGTGCTTCGCCGCCGACTATGATGTCGTGATCCGCGGCGGCACGATCTATGACGGCTCGGGCGGGAAAGCCTATCTCGGCGACGTCGCGGTGAAGGGCGACCGCATCGCCGCGATCGCGCCGCATGTCGCCGGCCACGGCGCGCGCGAGATCGATGCGCGCGGCAAGGCAGTGTCGCCGGGCTTCATCAACATGCTGGCGCACCCGGAAGAGAGCCTGATCGCCGACGGCCGCGCGCTGTCGGACGTCAGCCAAGGCGTGACCTTGGAAGTGATGGGCGAGGATTCGATGGGGCCGCTCACGCCGGCGATGAAGGCCTTGGGCGAAGCGCGCCAAGGCGACATCAAATATCCGATCACCTGGTCGACGCTTGGCGGCTATCTCGACATGCTCGAGAAGAAAGGTATCGCGCCCAACGTCGCCTCGTTCGTCGGCGCCGGCACGGTGCGCGCCAACCTGCTCGGCGAGGCCGATGTGCAGCCGACGCCCGAGCAGCTGGTGTCGATGGAAGGCCTCGTCAAGCAAGCGATGGAGGAAGGCGCGCTGGGGTTGACCGATGCGCTGATCTATTCGCCCAACACCTATGCCAAGACGCCCGAGCTGATCGCGCTCGCCAAGGTGTCGGCGCGCTGCGGCGGGATGTACATCGCCCATATCCGCAGCGAAGGCGACCGGCTGAGGGAAGCCGTGCAGGAAAGCATCGACATCGCGCAAGCGTCGGGCGCTCCGGCGGAGATCTATCACTTCAAGCAGGCCGGGCGCTCGAATTGGGGCAAGCTCGACGAGATCGTGGGGATGATCGATGCGGCGCGCGCGCGTGGCGTGCGCATCAGCGCGAACATGTACACCTATACGGCGGGCGCGACCGGTCTCGACGCGGCGATGCCGTCATGGGTGCAGGATGGGGGCCTCGAGAAATGGATCGCGCGGCTGAAAGACCCGGCGATCCGCGCCAAGGTGAAGGCAGAGATGCTGGATGCGCATCCCAAGACCTGGGAGAACCTCTATGCCGGCGCGGGGCCCGACGGCACGCTGCTGCTGGCGTTCAAGAACCCGAAGCTGAAGCCCCTGACCGGCAAGAGCCTGGCCGAGGTCGCCAAGGAGCGCGGCGAAAGCGCGGAAGACACCGCGATCGATCTCGTCGTCGAGGACGGCAGCCGCGTCGGCGTCGCCTACTTCCTGATGAGCGAGGACAATATCCGCCGCGAGGTCGCGTTGCCGTGGATGAGCTTCGGCTCGGACGAAGCGGCGCCCGCGCCCGAAGGCGTGTTCCTGCTCGCCAACGACCATCCGCGCGCTTACGGCAATTTCGCGCGGCTGCTCGGCAAATATGTGCGCGAGAACCACGACCTGACGCTCGAGGACGCGGTGCGCAAGCTGACCGGCCTGCCGGCTGGGAACCTGTCGCTCGCGGACCGCGGCTTGCTGAAGGCCGGGTACTACGCCGATGTCGTCGTGTTCGATCCCGCGACCGTCGCCGACCGCGCGACCTATGCGAAGCCGCACCAGCTCGCCGTGGGCGTCGAGGACGTGCTCGTCAACGGCAAGCTCGCGCTCGACGGCGGCAAGCCCACCGGCGCGGCGTCGGGCCGCTTCGTCCATGGCCGCGCCTGGACCGGCGCGCAAGGCGGCGGCTGCCGCGCGAATGCGTCGGAGTGGGTGTGGGGGAAGGACTGACGCTGCTCACGCCTTTGTCCCAATTGGACGTCGTCAATACAGTGTCCCAAGCAACAAGATGCATGCGGACAAATTCCGCTTGTTGAAATATTGCTATCCAAAAGAGGTCGGAGTCGCCAGCTCTGTTAATATACGGCGTTTTTCTTTCAGATAATTTACACTATATTTCGGAGGCAGTCATGCCGCCATCGGGTGGGCGAATCCGGCTCGAGGATTGATTGAAACCGCTAGGACCCTTTATCGAGAAAATCCCGAAGCTTACGCAATCCCTGTCCAAGGACGAGCCCGGCTTCCTCAAAAATGTTCTCGAGACTCTTGTCGATGCGGGGTTCAAAGCGGCTCGCTATTACGAAGTCACGCGCGATCCCGCACGGGCGAACCACGAAGTGCTCGTGTTGCGCACGTATAGTCACCGCGAAAAGAAGATCAAGCTCCCGACCGGCATTTCCGTCCCCTACGGGGAAGCCACGATCAGTGCGGGCGTGGGGCGCCACGACTTCGTGTCGTCCACCTTGGAGACAAGCCCGCAGGCCGCGCATTGGTGGATCGAGAAGCTTCACCTCGAGAAAGACCGCTGGATCGACATTCCCATTCGCGGCATGACCGGCGAATTGGTGGCGCTTATCGGCTTATCCTTGGATCTGGATATGCAGGTCGATATTCCGCTTTCGCATATCCTTTATCTGACATTGAAAAGCTCAATCGAACAATTTCTCTGGAGCGTTCACGCGCGTCAGATTCTGGACGCACGCCGCAAAGCGGACGAATTCGTCAATACGCACAAAGCCAACCCTTTCGTTCTGGCCGCCGACGTTGCGGATCTCGCCGCCCGGCATTTCAGCCGGCTTATCCCCGCCCAGGTCTGCGCGGTGTTTCAATATCGCTGGGCCGAACGCAAGCTTGTGAAAGTCGCCGAGGTGTTTTCGGATTCAAGCTCTCCCGCTATGAGCTTGCCCGAAGAATTCAATATCGGGCAGAACCTGACGGGCGGTGCTTGGGAGAATTCGGATCTGCTGCGAATTCCGGACTATCCGAGCTTCATCGGGCAAAACCCGACGCTGCAGCGCGTGGAGACCGCCGACTTCCACCAGCGCACCCTGGGCCGCGTGCAATCGATCTTGCACCGCCGTTTCGGAACCGGCTTCCTGAGCTTCCTCGTGCGGGTGGTCAACCGGAAGGACGCGCCGGAGCTTCCCTTCAACTATGCCCACGAAATGGCGCTCGCGAGCGGTTGCGAACAACTGGGCGACTTCGCGGACGATTTGTCGAACCGCTGCGCCATCCGGCAACTCGAGCGCATGGCGACGTCGGGAAGCAAGAAGATCGTCAACAAGACGGCGATCATCGCCGAATGCGTCAGCAGCCTCGACGAGCTGGGGTTCGGCAATGCCGTGATTCTCCACCGACCGAAGGGCGCCCGCTTCTTCGACGTGCTGCACAATGGCGACAAAAAGCTGCACAACGCGCTACCTCGTCGCGTGCTCGATCCGGCGGAGAGCAAATTCCTGGAAAAGCTTTCGCAGCCGGGCGTCCTGAAAGCGTGGCGTCTCAGCGACCAGCCGTCCTCCGCGGACGATCCGTTTGCCGGCGCGCTGCGCGACATCGGCGTGCTTTCGGTCATCTCGGCCGGCGCCGGGGCTGAAGCGGATGGGACCATCGCGCTGCGCTGCATCTATGCGGGCGGCGCCCAATTTCCCGCAGGCAAGACCTTTTTCGACGGACAAAGCGAAGAGCACGCCATTCCGGCGCTGCTGGCGATCTTCAGCAGCGCCATCGATGCGTCGCATTCCATGGTGTCCGTGGACGAGGCTGAAAACCTGGTTGCCTTCTTCGGCCACGAGGTGGCGACGCCCATCTCGAAATTGGGCGCAAAGGCGATAAGATCGATCAATGAAACGATCACGCTTTTGCGCGACAACCCGCAGAACATGCCGCAAGTCATGGCTCTTCAGCGATACAAGGCCGAGGTCGACCGCACCAGCGGCCAAGTCACCAATCAGATGCGCACGGCGATCGCTCTCGCCGGAAAATCCGTAGGCTCGATAGACGTCAAATTCGGAAAGCACAAATGGGAGCAGCTCATCGACGAAGCCTGGCAGGAAGCGCTGGAATGGCGCGCAGGGGAAGAGGGCCGCAGCTCTGCGCGGCGCGTCAGGCTCGATAAAAACGCGGCGCTTGCCGGATTGGAAGTCATCGGCGATGCCAATCTCTTGAGAGGGATCCTGGCCAATCTTCTCAAGAACGCGATCAAATATTCGCTTCCGCGCACGCATGGCGACGACCCCATGGTCGTAAGCGTCCGCGCCATCCCTCAGATATCGCTGCATATCATCCAGGTGGAGAATTGGGGTATCGGGATCCCGGAAGGCGCGTTCGAGCAGATCTTCGGCCGCTTCGCCCGCGTCGCGCGCATCGACAGCAGGCGATCGATCCGCGGCATGGGGCTGGGGCTTTATATCTCGCGCTTGTTCGCCAAGGTCCATAACGGCGAGCTGTTTTGCCGGGAAAGCACGCCGACGCTCAACGATCCGGAGCGGATAGACGCCCTTGAAGGCTTTCGCACGGTTTTCGAGCTTCGCTTCCCGAAAGGCCTTCGTCCCGGAACAAACAAAGTGAGATTCGCCGAATGACCACCGCCGCACCGCAAGGCCCGCGCGTCCTGGCGATCGAAGACGACATCGGGACCATCGAAGGCCTTACCTCGGAGCTGGAGCTCAGCTACGCCAGGATCGCTTACACCGATACCGGCAGCGAAGGCGAGAGTCGCATCAAATCCGAGGCCTTCGATCTGCTGATCGTCGACATGCGGCTCCCTTGGGTCAAATCCGAGGCCGTGGACGAGATGGCGGGACTGCGCCTTCTGGCCAAGCTTCAGCGAGGCGAGCTGGGCGAATTGAACAAGGAAACGCTTTGCGTGCTGGCCTCCGCGCAGGAATTTCGCGTCGACATCTTGCTGGAGCGGATGTCCGAAAACGGCATGGCCGTTCCCAACATGGACGGCGTGCTCCGGTTTCAAAAGGGCGATGAGATCATACCATTCGCCGCAAGACTCATCGAATTGCTTTCGTAATCGCACGAGGGGGACGCGTGGCGGCGAAGATATTCATAGCGCACGGGCAGGATCACCGCGCTCGAAACGAAACCATGGAGCTGATCAAGGCTCTGGGGTTGGAGCCGGTGGTTTTCTCGAAGACGCAGGACTTTGGCGCCTGGACCATCATCGAGAAGCTCGAGCACATAACGCGCGACGTGGAGTTTGCCATCGTCATCTTGACGCCCGACGACGTCAGCCCCACCGGCTTGCCGTCGCAGGAGAAATATCGCGCCCGGCAGAATGTGGTCTTCGAAATGGGCTGGTCGTTCGCCAAATGGGGTCGTGGAAGGACTTTGCTTCTTCTTGGCGGCAAGCGGAGCGACAAGCTGGAGCTGCCGACCAATATCGATGGCGTGCTCTACAACCGGTTCCGCAGGACCCCCAAGGAGCTCACCGACAAGATAAGAAAGACCCTGATCGCCGGCGGCGTTGCGATACCCAAGAAGAGGCCCCGGCGCGCACGGGCAGCGCCGAAGCCTCCTGCCCGCACGAAATGAGCGGCGTCGACGCGACGCTCAATGAAACGGATGGATGAAGCGCGGCGTGGGCGCAGTTCCAAGGCGCTCCGAGCCGAAGCAGGGCATCCGAAGGGCCGGTTCGAGCCTCGTGCCGAAAAACATCGGCAGCAGGCCCTCGATCAGGACACGTGCCACTTTGTTCGACTGGGCAAAGGCAGGCAGCGAGGAAACGTCCGGCGAAATGTCCGTGACATAGCTTTCGAATCCCCGCTCATGAAAGAACTTGAATATCTGTTCGGCGCTGCCGCAGAGCGAGGACTGCTCGCCTAGCGCCGCCGTTTCCCTCCCCTCGATGAGCCAATCGGCGCGGCGAAAATATCGCTCCTGCAGGTAGATATCGCCGTGGTCCGTCGGCGAGTCCGCGGTGCGGGGAGAAAGGCCGCGTCTTTTGCGGCGTCGACCGGCCGGAATCGTATAGATCGACGATTCCACTTCCTCGAGCGCGTGCGTCAGCGCCTCCTCGGCGTCGAAGCGACTGGCGGCGGAGACGCGCGTCATGCCCCGCTCGGGGTTTTGCGCGAATGCCAGGATGGTAGTGACCGGTTCCGTGCCGAGCAGCAGAGGGCGGCAAAGCCATCCCATATCGCGCAAGGCGGCAATTCTGCGGTTCAAATGGGCAGGAAGAGCGGCCTGGTCTATCTTCGGCGCTTGGATTCCTTTGAGCCAGGCCAAGAGAAACATATGGCGTTCCAGGAGCTCGAGGACGCTGCGCTCGACTGCGCCGTCGAAAGTCGGATAGGCCGCCGATCCCGATGTCGTCGTCGATGTATAGGGAGCTGTGTTGTCCGGAATCGCGTTTTGAAAATAGACATGGTCCGCGAGGACGGCCACCTTCGCGCCGTCCGATACTCTGGTCGCGATCACCCATGGCCGTTCCTGGTCGACGGAGAACCGGCGAAGCATTCGATTCCTGCGGTAGGTGCCGGCGTCGTATGAAACAAATCTTTGCGGCATGACAAACGCATCGAGATGCTCGGCTCGAGCCCAGAAAATTTTCCCGGGCTTCGCGCACGCAGCGCGCTCAACCGCTTCGCCGACCGCCTTTCTGACGGCCGATGCGGGATCGGCCGATCGTCCCCAGCACCAATCGCCTGCTTCCGCTTGTCCGACAAGCCTGGCGCCTGCCAGATGAAACGGCATGTCCCGATTGTGCGCCGGCGGGACCCAACCGAATTCCAGCTCGAGACGATCCTGCGCTGCGGTGCCGTGCGGTCGCGTTTCCGCCTTTCCCAAGGCCATCGCCAGGAACGGCTGCCCGACCGAAGGCCCAATGACCTGACGCAGCCTGTTTTCGAGGATCCCACCGATCTCCAGCACTCCGACGCCTTCCGACGCTGCCGACAGCTGGACGTTCTGCGCGACATGGCCGACCTCGACCAGCGCATATCCGAACGCTCGATTCCCATATTTGCGGCGGCTTCCCGCGATATCGGCTCCGATCACGAGCAATCCGTGGGCGTCGACGATCTCAGTTGGATTCACGATCGCCGACAAGATCTGGACCGGCGCATCCGAGATCGGCTCGAATCCGATTTCGCGATCCGTGCCGACGACGACGTCGTAGATGCCGGCCGGCAATTCTTTGCCGGCGCACCATTGAACCCACGTCAGAGTCAGAGGATAGGCGCCGCCGGCCGAAGGAACCGCGCGGCGTGCCCAGGCTTCGCCGTTTGGAAGGCGCGGTTCGCCAACGAGGCCATAGGCGGAATACAGGATATTTGCGACCACCGCGTCGTCCAGCCGTGCGCCGGTAAAGCGGCGCGTGGTTCTGCGGCTCTGGAGCAGGGCCGCGAGGTTCGAAGCTTTTCCAGGCGCGCGAACGACGATGGCTTCCGGTCCGAACCGGCCGATTTTCGCGGCGGATGCCCTGGCGAGCTCGAGCGCCGTGTCCGGGCCGATCGGGGTGGAGAGCGCGGACGGATTCTCCGCATAGGCCCAACCGCGTTCGAAGAGACGGTCGGATGGAACGAGAAGTCCGTTCGCCACCATGGTTTCGAGCAGCGCACGAACGTCTGCCTGCTGATAGGTGCCGGCCAGCCGCTCCGATATGCGCTCGAGCGAGTGGAACCCGTCCAGACATCGCAAAATCGCTTTCAGGACGCCGGACGAAGCGCTCAGAGTCACTTTCGCGCCGGAAGCGTGGGCCGTGAGCTGGCTGCCCTCGAGCACCACCGGCAGGGCGAGGGACAGCGGAGCATCGGCCGAAATTTCCGCAGGCTGAATGCGCCGCGTGTAGCTCGCAATGTCCGTTCCGGCAGCTTCATCGAGACGCCAATGCAGCTCGGAAGAGTCGCGGACTTCGCAAGCCGCGGCGGCACAATCCGCAACAAAAGCAAATAGGTCCGCGTCGCGATAGCCCGTAGCGGTTCTGAACCGGCCGCGCAACGTTCCTTCCCGAGCAAATCCCGCGGCTTCGACGATCGAGCGCGTCGTCAGGTCGGTCGGCTCCAACATGAATTCCATCCGATGCGATCGCAATCGGTCGATGCAGACCGCCTTCAGAAGGCCGATCGTCTCGCCGGCAAGATTTTCGAACTCCGCGGTCCGGCGGAGCGCAAAGCCGATTTGCGTCCGGTCCTGCCACGGTTCCCGGTCGAAATACGTCGCCACCCCCACAAGCGCGCCATCTCCGGCCCGTATGGTCCATGCGCCGTGGAAGGCGGTCGCGAGACCGAGGGACTGGCGTATCCAAGCGAGCGTGTCGTCGAGAGCGATGGCAGGCCCGAGGTCCCAGTTCCGCAGCGCTTCGGCGTCTGAAAAGATGGCGTGCAGCGCGGGCGCATCGGCCTTGGAGAGCCTTCGCAACTGGATGAACCGGCCGTCAATTCGACCCGGAAGATTTGGGTTCTCCGGCATTTGCTACCCTCAAGCTATGGACGTGCGTTCGAAGGCGCGGCCGAGGCAGGGACGACGGCGATGCCGCGGGAGCGCACCAGAAAGCGCAGCATCGCTTCGAGCTGGTCGAGCGGCATTGCGCCTTCCGCACAGCGACCAGCCCGATCGAAGTCGAAAGGGGCGCCCGCGTTAACAAGCTCGACGACGCTCTCTATCGCCCTATTGGGCGACGTCTTGAAAACACGACCGCGGGAAAAAAGCACCTCGGCGTCCGCGAGCCGCTTGCATCCGACCGAATGACAGGACAGCGCAAACAGGTCTTCGCGCGGACTGCACTGGCGATCGTCCATCATGTGAGGCGGCTGCGAGACATATCCATTCGACGCAAGGACAAGCTCCTGCATGGCCGCGTAGCGTCGAATGCCGAGACCGGCTTCGCTTGCCGGTTCCAGCGCGCCGCGCAGCCGCTCATCGCCGTGCAGCTCGGCAAAGAGATCGACGGCCTCCTTGATCCGGCTCGCACAGGTCTGTCGCCCGATGATGACGCCCAAGAACATGTTGAAGTCCGCACTGCGCAGAAGGTGGAATTCTCCGGCCGGGATGAACAGCGCGTCACCCGGTTCCAAGCGGATGTGTCTTCCGGACGCGCACATTCTCTCGAAGTCGAAGCTCGCCCAGCCGCCGCCCACGAGCGCCAGATATCGTGCTCGAGACCAGAGCCAAACGTCCTTTGCGCCAGGACCGAGATGAAACAGCAGAGCGTCCCCTCGATCGTCGTGAATGCCAAAGGGGGTGAAGCCGGAGGTCGACATGAACGTGTAGAAATCGAACGCAGTCGGCAGGATTCCGTCCGTGGATACGAGCGGCGATACGATCTCGGCTTGCATCAGGCGGTGGAACTCTTCGTTCCAGGCGGTCAGTCCATTGAGCGTCAGACAGAACCGGTCGCTGCCGAGCACCGATGGAAGCCGCCTTTGCGGATCCTGAAAAAGCCCGGGCTCCGTCCCAAACAAAGAGTCCGCCAAATCGAACCGCTGTGCCGAGTCCACAAAAACCCTGAAAAAGGGAGGGCGCGCCTTGATCCCCGCGGCTGACGCGAGAACGGCGCAGACAATACCTCGCAATTCTTCCGGGTTGCGCACCAAATCGGAAACATGCGTGACGGCACGACGGCCGTTGCTCCGGCCGATCACGTTCTCCACCCAATTTCCGGGAAGAAACCTGTTGTTCAAGATCAGGTATTGCCGGGGCTGCCGCAGTTGGCACAGTCGCCGCAATTCCTTGGGAAATTGCAGTTGTTGCAGTTGTTGCACTGATTGCATTGGTTGCAATCCGACACGGCGGCTCCGGCGCGCGCGACCGGGGTAATCGCAATCTTCCAGGTGACGGGCTTTGCTTTTCTTTGCCGCTTTGCAGTCACGACAGCCCCTCCAAAATCAACGAACAATACGATGATTATACATCACCGCCAGGCCGGCGGAAGGTGAAGGTTTCGATACAATCCGCTTCCGGCGCAGACGCGCCGTCGGCGGCCTCCGATCGGGATTCGGTTGTATTTCAGATGCTTACGGCATTCCTTCGCGAGCAAGAACGCCCCGACGCAAAAGCCATCGACCAACGGCACGCGCGCGCGTTTCGCCTCGGCAGTTGCGGTCTGCTATTTTGGCGGGCTCGGAGGAAATGGTGGCTGGGTCCGACAACACGAGAGTTTTCGTTTCCTACGCGCGAGCCGACATCGTCTTCGCCGAGCAGCTCGTGATCGCGCTGCAGGATCGCGGCTTCACGGCCATCATCGATCTTGAGGGGATTTCCGCCGGAGAGGATTGGCAGCGCCGCTTGGGGGACATCATCCTCTCGGTCGACGTGGTCGTGTTCGTGCTGTCGCCCGACTCCGCCGCGTCGGAAACCTGCAATTGGGAAGTGACCAAGGCGTTCGAGCTCGGCAAGCGACTCATTCCGCTCGTATGCCGCGATCTCGCGGGCGCCGGCGTGCCGCGGCAGTTGCGCGAGCTGAACTACATTTTCTTCTTCCCCAAGCCCGATGTCAGCCACTCGGGCTTCGGCAGCGGGCTTCGCGCGCTCGAGCAGGCGTTGAAAGTCGATATCGTGTGGATCCGCGACCAGACGCGGCTGGGCGAAATGGCGGAGCGCTGGAACGCCAGAGGGCGACCGGCCGCGCTGCTGCTCCGCGGCACCGAGCTGAGCGCCTATCTCGAATGGCGCTTGAACAAGCCGGCAGGCCTGCCGGAGCTGCCGGCGGTGCAACGCGAGTTCCTGCACGCCAGCGAAGACGCCGAGAAGATCGCCAACGACCTGGAACGCCAGCAGATCGAAGAAAGAAGGCGGCTGATCACGCAGAACGAACGGAACGTTCGCCGCCTGCGCCGCATGTCCGTCGTCGGCGCTTGGTTCGCAGCGGCTTTCGTCGCGACCGCCATCGTCGTCGGCTGGGCCGCCGCAAAGGGTTGGGTCGAGGCGCTGGCGGCACGCTCGGACAACTATGCCCGCGAAGCCAGGCAGCTGAGCAACGACTTCCAGTTCGACAAAGCGGCCCTCTTGTCGCTCTACGGAAAGCCCGCCGACGACCGCAGCCTCGAGGGCCGTCTGCGATGGCTCTTTGCGGGGGCCAACCGCAACGCGCCCGCCCGCGTGCAGCTCGAGCGTGCCTACATCAATTCGTCCCTGGTGCGCACGTTGGACGGAGAGGCCCGGAGAGCGGCGTTCAGCCGGGACGGCAAGCTTCTGGCGACGGCTATGAAGGACGATACGGTCGCGATCTGGGACGTCGCGCATTGGCGAAAATTGCGGGTGCTTCGCGGAGCGCACAATTGCGAGGCTGCGAAGATGGCATTCACCCCCGACCGGCGACGCGTTTTGATCGCGTGCGGCAGCCTCGACAACTTCAGCGTCATCGCGTGGCAGATCGCCGGCGGCGCGCCGCACGTCTACGAATCGATCGGCTATCGCGGCGATTTCAGCGTCGACGGGAAATTCGTCGCGGTTGCCGTCGCCGATCGGGCGGTGGAGCTATGGGACGCGCAGACGCAGCGCCGCCTGCGCGTGCTGAAAGCGCTGCTGCCCGCCGACACGGCATGGGATCTCAGGCTGGCGTACGACAACTATCTGCGGATCGGACCGGACGACAACACCATCGTGGTGGAACCTTCGGACGAGAAGCTGGCAGTGTTCGATTTCAGCGGGCGACATTTGTGGAGCGAAACCGGCCATGACGTCGTGTTCAGTCCGGACGGAAGCCTGATGGCCGCCGTGCAACAGCATGGAGTCGATGGACTCGGCGGACTCGATAGATCGACGATCGCCGTCTGGAGCATCAATCCCAAGCGCACGGTCGGATCGATCGCGTGGTACACGTTGCCCGGGTACCTTTTGATCTCTCCGGACAACGCGACGGTCCTGACTTGGGATATGGGCAATACGATCGTCTGGGACCTTCCGACCGGAAAGCAGCTCACCTGGTGGCGCAGCCCGAGCTTCGCCACGAGTCAAGCCATCAACAAGAAGGGAACCATCGTCGCGACCGGTTATTCGGACGGGATTTCCACCTTGCGGGATCCGCGGGCGCCGCAGTTTTCCGATCCGGCGGCGACATTCGCTGCGCCCAACGACGGCGTGAGGTTCACGACCTTCAGCCCCGACGAGAGTCTCGAGCTCACATTGTCCGAGAGCGGCACCGTGCGTCTGTGGCGCGCACCGCATGCCGACACCAGGCGGCTCGTCGCCGGTCTATGGGGCGCCGCCTTCGCCAAGGATGGACACGACATCCTGGCTTTCACGGGGCAAAGGGCGGAGCACCTCGACGCCGACACGCTGCAACGGAAGGGCGCCGATATCGACTTCGGAAGCGCGCTGGTTCGAATCTCGGAATATTTGGGACTGGCCGTCGATGAGCACCCTCTTCGAGACCGGTCGGGCACGACACGGATCTCCAAGGAAACATGGGGTCTGCTGACACGCTATGTCGATGCGATGCGTTTGGCCGGGACACCCAATGTGAGCGCGGACGGCCGGGAAATTGTGGTCACCTCGCTGTACGGGTCGGACCTTGTCGATGTGCGCGCGCGGACGATGACACATCTGGACGAAATCAGCTCCTTTGCCCAATTCGACGCCGCCGGAAGCCAGATCGTGACAGTCGACCAGAAAGACCCGACAAATGCCTATACGGCGAGCATCTGGAGCGTGGCGCCGCTGCGAAGGATCAGGCAATTCCGGATCGACGGCAATTCATCGATCACCTCCATCGCGTTTTTCGACGACACGAAGCTCGCCATCGGCTTCTTCAATGGCGAGACCGAGGTGCTCGACGCGCAAGCGCCGTCGAAGGCCCGAATACTTGTCAGCGGCGAGGAGGACGTCACCGCCCTGGCTTTCAGCCGCGATGGAACGCTTGTGGCGACCGGTTCGAGCCAGGGCACGCTGAAGATCTGGGACGTCGCTACCGGCATGGAGCTGGTGATGCTCCGGGATCCCGGACGCAATATCTATTCCATCCAATTCAGCCCGGACGGGCACAAGATCGTGGTTGCATCGAAAGCTGCGGTCACGCGGGACGACGGGACGATCTTCGTGCACACGCTTCCCGCCTTCCTGTTCCAGGACGTCGATGGACAAGTCGAGCTTGCCTGCGAAAAGCTGGCGCAAGCCGGCGTCGGCACGATGTCGGAGCGGGATCGCAGCCTATACGATATCCCCAAGAACGAGCCAGACACGCCGTGCCGGCATTCCTAGGAACGCGGATCGCTAAGGCGCGAGCTCGATCGAATCGTGGCTGGTGATATACAGCCAGTCGATCAGCTCCTCGATCATCAGATCTTCGAACTTCAGGATTTCGTCGCGCATGGCTGCCTTCGTCGCGGCATCGCGTTCCGTCGCGGAGAGTGTCGAAAAGCCCCAACGCCGGTCGAAGCCGTCGAGCCAGCCGGCAATGGAGCGCTCCTGTATGCGGTAGCGGTGGATGAGGCTGCGCGAATTCTGATTGACGGAGAGCGCCGTCATCGCTGCCGCCAGGCCGACGACGATCAGCAGCACGGGATGAATATAGTCCGAGAGCGGCCGCTCCATGAGAAGCAAAACCAGGTTGAGCAAGGAAAGCGCGACGGCTGCGATGTAGAGGCCCAGCAAGACTTTCTTGCGCCGCTCGGCGATGTGCTCCAGCCTCGCCCCCGAATCGACGAACCAGACGAGCTGGCGCCGCGGGCGCTTTGTCAGATAGAGCAGCAGCCCTTCGGGAGCCAGATCGCAACGATCCATCGCTCTGGCGGCGATTTCCGCGCGGCGGGAATGCCAGATCTGCTCCACCCGGGTGGCGAGGGTCTTGCTCGGGCCATCGTCGACCAGGCGGGCAATCCGGGCGGCTTCCGCCTCCGCCGCCTCGGCGGTTTCCCCGGCGCGCGATTGCGGGCCGGGAAGCACGGTTTCGAGGATCTGGTACTGGCGCATCAGCTCTGCGCAAGAGCGGGCGGACAGCCATGGCGCGTTGCGAAGACGTCCATCCAGAAAGAGCGCGAGCACGGCCAACGTCGCGGTGGCGTCCAGCCAGGCCACCAGCCGCTCGAGAGGCACCCGAACCTCCTCGGGCATGCCGGACGACAGCAGCATCGAGAAGGCGAGCGCCAGGAACGCCAGCACCAAACAGCCGGAGGAGCGCAGCACGGCGTTATAGTAGCGGGTTTGCGCGGCATTGGCCGCCTGATGGGTGCGGTCCCGCACCGTGGTCAGGCGGCGATAGCGCTCCTGCGCTTCGCCCGGCGCGACCTCGGGAAACGCGAAACGCTCGACGATCTTCTGGCCGCTTTGATCCTCGAAGCGGCGATAGTCGCGGCGCCTGGCCGATCCGGCAACGAGGACGGCCGCCTGCATGAAAACGACCGTGACAACGATGGCGACGAGCGGCGCCGCGAGAATATGATGCAGCATCATCCTATCTCCCCGTTTGCTGCTGCGGCTGCGCGCCGGCTGCTTGCCAGCCGACCGCGGGACCCATCGCCAGGCGCGCATCGCGGCCGGCGAAATCGATACGCGAGATGACGCCCCGGCGCAGCGCTCCATGCAGGATCGCGCCGTCGGTCGTGACCGCGGTGAAGCGAAAGCCGAAAAACTGGCTCAAATCGAATATATAGCTCGCGAACTTCAGCGTGGATGGCGGCGCGCCGTTCATGTCGAGCTGGGTGATGACGCCATCCTTCATCACGAGCCTATAGATGTCCCCCATCGGAGCGAAATCGGCGCGTTTCGCGCGATAGACGATGGGATGATCCTGATTGCGGGTATCGCGAATCTCGATATCTTCGAATTGTCCGGGCGCGACGGTCTTCTTGGCGCTCCAGCTCAAATGAGGAGCCAAGGAAACGTCCGAGCCGGTCGGAATGCCGAAGCTGTCGTCGATCTGGATGGACCGGATCGCGACTCCGCCCTTGTAGTCGCCGCTGACTTTGGACAAGTCCCACATGCGCGCCGGCTTGTCCTTTCCGGCCGCCGCCGTCAGCAGCCGCTTCGCGTCGGGCGAGAGCCGCACGGCAGCAAGAGCGTCCGCTTGATACGGCGTGAACGACAACACGATGCCGCCGGTAAACGCATCCCAGACGACCACCGTCGCCGGGTCGTTGCCATGCCGCACGCCCGCGGCGACGCGCGTGCCGTCGCCGGAGATGGAGGCGTCGATGATGTCACCGCCCACCGGCTGCAAAGCGCGCAAGAGCTTCCCGGTATTGATGTCCGACAGATTGACGATGCCGCCGTCCGACCATGTCAGGAATTCCGATCCGTCGTGGGATAAAACGACGCCGCGAATTCCGCTCACCTGAGAGCTCCAGGTTCCGACCGGCTTCCAGGGCCGAAGCTTGCCGTCACGATCGACGATGAGGGTGAGCGTGCCGGGCGGCACGAACAAAAACGCGGGAATTTTGCTGTCCAAGACCTCGCATGTTGCGGCACCGCTCCCGCCGCAGAAGATAAGCTTCTGGCCGCTCAAGATGCCGATGGCCCGATTGTTCCCGGACAGCGCCGCCGTCAGGGGGCCCTGCCCTATCGGCGCGGTCCGGTCGGTCAGGACCTTGCCGGTTCGGCTGTCCCAGGTCCGAACCCGGCCGTCGATCGATATCGTCAGCAGCAGGGAGCCGTCAGGAGAATAGAAAACGTGCTCCATTCGATTGGTGGTGGGAGGCGCCAGGATGAACACCGTCTTGCCGCTCGCGCCATCGCGCACATCCACGCCGCCGTCCGCATATCCGATCGCGAACTGGTTGGAGATGGGCGAATACGCCGCCGAAGTCACGGCGCGGTCGCCGGGCAACGCGAAAGCGGGCACATTTGCCGGCGATTGGATGGCAGGAGCGTCGCGCAACGCGAGCGTGCCATTGCTCTTCGCCAACACACCGATCGTGCCGTCCAACGCGCCATAGAGGAACTGCCCCACGCCGGCGGAAGCAAGCGCGGTGACCGCACCGTGGCCCTGAACGGCGATGGCGTCGGCACCATTGACGATAAAGGGAACACCGCTGCCGTCTTCCTGCACGAACGCAGTGCCGCCGTCGGGGCCGATCGCGGCTGCGGTCACCGTGCCGTCAGTTTCCCGAGACTGAGCGCTCTCCGCCCAAGGCTGAATGCTCTCGCCGAGCTTGCGTCCGGTCGTGCCATCGAAGAGCAAAAGCGTGCGATGCTCGAGCGTGGCGGCGGCGACGCGCAACGGCAGCATTTCGGGCTTGCGCACGGCAAGCGCGGTGACCCTTCCGCCCTCGAGCCGAATCGTCGACAGCGGCTTGCCCGGATCGGAAGCGGCAAACGTCCGGACCTCGCCGCTCGCATTGCCGGTCGCGAAGAAGCGTCCATCGGGCGAGACGGCGAGCAGCTGCGCGTCCGCCGGCGCGGTCGTGTCGCCGGAACCCGGAATATCGGCATGCGCCGCGCCGAGCGCGCTACGAAGCAGGAAGGCAGGGCCGAGCGGCAGGAGCGCGAGCAGCCCAAGCGCGAGGATCGTGGCAGCCCCAAACCGCATGAAGCTTCTCGCGCCGAACGGCGTCAACCGCTCCGGCGCGAAGCGCCTTGCAAACACGCCGGCGATGAAAACCACGAAGGCGATCGCGGCGATCCGGCTCCAGCGCCAATCGCTCGGACCGGCGGCATCGTCGTCGACGGTCAAGGTCAAGGCGAGAAAGCAGAAGAGCGCGAATCCCGCGGCTCGCGCCAGGACGCGCGACGGCATGCGCGATACGACACGGCCGCCGCGCAAGCCGTAGAATTCGGTCACCGCTTCCGCGCCTCCCAACGGCAGCAGGAACACCAGCGCCCATATCGCGAAATCGGTCATGCTTTTGATGTCCGGCAGGCCGGGGGGCCGCCATCGCATCACATACATGTCGGAGAGGAGAAGCGAGCCCAGGAAAACAAACGTCGCGGCGAGCGCGAAAGGGGTAAGCCAACCGGCAAACGCGCGCAACGCGGCGTAGATCTTCTCGCTCGCTGCGATCGCCCCAAAAGCAAGCGCGCCCATCGCCAGCGCCGCGAGCGGCAACCACGCTCCCGTGATGAGCGCCGCGCCGGCTTTCGGTGTCAACAGCCACGCCGCTGCAGCATAGAGCCCTGCGACGGCGGCAACCATCAGCTCGGGCCAACCGAAGCGGTGCATCCATGCCTCGGGCAGGAAGCGGGAGAGGAATTGCGCGTTGGGCAGTCTGAAATCCTCGATCTCGCCTTTTGCCATGAAATCGAGGAGCACTTCGTCGTCGAATAACGTTTTCGGTTCCAGCCGTTCCTTGCGCGGCTCGCGGCCGATGCGGATGTGGATATTGCCGTCGCGCGCCACGTCGCCGGTGGAGCGTGCCGCCTCGATCAGACGCTCGAGCGCCACGCGGACCTCTCCGGCGCGTCCGGCTTTCAGCGATCCGATGAGCACGCGCCTGAGCCAGTTGGGCATTCGTCCGCTGCGCAGCCAGGGCAGCTGCGTCAGCGCCGCGATGCGATCCTCCCGATAGAGCGGCCGGCGCGCGGCGTCGCCTCCCGGCTTTTCGGCGAGCGTCAGTCCGAGATGGAGCGTGAGGTCCCACTGTATCGCCGGATAGACTGCGAGCGCGCACAACCAGTCGAAAGCCGGCGCATCGAGATAGTTGCGCAGGTCCTGCACGATCTGCTCGAGCGGATGATCGCTTGGCGGCGCGGAATATAGATATTGCTGCGTGCGCAGCCTGAGCAGATCGGGCAGCGGCTGCGCCAGGCCGTCGCCCGAGCGGTCGAAAAGCGCGTCGTACTCTATGCCTTCCAGCCCGAACATCTCGGCCAGAGCCATCAGGCCCTCCGGCGTGGCGCGGCCGATCGGCATCGCCAGCGAACGCGCGAGCAGATATTCCTCCTGCGCCCATTCGGCCACCGGCAGCGGCGTGAGAAGCGCGCGCCGCTCCCAGAAGGCGAGCTTCTCGGCGCCCGGCAAGAGCTCGCGCGATACCGGATCGAGAAACTCGGCGCCCGAACCCAGTATCAGAAGGCGGTGGAAGGGATAGGTGGCCTGAAGGCGCTCGATGGGGACGGGAGCGCCGCCTTCGTCCGGCTCGAGCATCGATGGCTCGCTTTGATAAAAGAACACCTCCAGAGTGACGAGCTCGCGAATCTTGAGGACGAGGGAGCGCAAATACTCGGCGTTCTGGTCGTTGGCGCCCGCCCGGTCGATCAGCACCAGATATTCGGACGCCGCGCGTGTCCTTGCGAATTGCGGGACGACGAGCATGCCGCCGGCTTCGATCGAGGCGCGCACGGTCGCATCGATGTCGATCTGGCTCGAGGGCCGCGCTGTCCGGCGCTGCAGGCGCTGGCCGATGCGGTGAAAGAGCGCTGCGCTCGCGTGCTTATGCGCCGCAGCCTCTGCGGCCAGATCCATGTGCAAAGGTGGGAATTCCGGCGGCCGACGGCGGAGATAGGCCTTGCGCAGCGCCGCGCTGTTGAAGAACCAGTAGAACGCAATCAGCAGCGGCACCGCACCAGCCGCCCAAGGCGCCCATTGCGGCGCGATCTCGGCCCCCGAGGGTGAATCGTGCGAGACCCAGGGCCGACCCGGAAAACGCTGCGCCAGCTCCTTGTCGGGATAGATCGCCAGCGAACGCTCCAGCGAATCGCCCTTGACCAGCGAGCGCACCCGCTGCGGCAGGTCATTCGGATTCGTTTTGGCTTTCGCCGACGCGTTGTTGCGGACCGCCGCGACGCCCGTTGCCGCCGCATCGCGCTCGTCCGCCAGGTCCATCAGCGTATCCTTGACGGCATGGACCGACGCGGCGTCCAGCGTGGAGCCTTTGCCTCGGCCGATTGCCAGCGCCTCGGCTTCGAAATTTTTCTCGGTCTGAGAATTGATCAAGGCGTTGAAGGCCGTGCGCGTTTCGGAGAGATGCGGGACGCGGCCCGGCGTTTCGATCTGGGCGAGCGCATAAGCAATCGCGATCATGGCTTCCGATACGGGATGTTGCTGGGTACCGAGAAGCGGCAAGGGTTGGTGACGCGGAAGGCCGGTCAATTCCTGAAGGCGCTGGGCATAGGCTTCCTGCGACCACCGGATGGGAGAACGGGCGGCAAAGGACAGCGCGAGCTCGTCGAGCGTCGGCGCTCCATAATGCTCCTTGGCCACCTTCAGCACGCGCTCGATGAACGGCTTGGCCGAGCCGGTCGCGACCATCGCTTGGGGCTCTGCGGGCAGCTTCAATACGGGCGCAGGCGCGTGCGCTTGCGCCACGGGTTTCGGAACGACATTCACGACCGGCGCCGTGCGCGCGAAATACCAATAGGCGCCGCCGGCAGCTGCGAGCGTCAGGACGGCGAGCGCGACCGCGACAATCCGGATGGGCCGGATCGCGAAGCGCGGCGGCACCGCTACATCCTCGACCGGAACGGCAGCGCCTTGCGCGTCCGTGGGCGAAGGAGCGAAGGCATCGAAAAGACGGAAGAATTCGAGCCGTTGAGCCGGGGAGCGCGCAAGCAGCGGCGCGAGATCGGCGCGGAAGTCGCGAAGCTCCGAGCCGCCGGCGCGTTCGGCTATGAGCTCGGCCAGGAGCGCGCTCGCCGCCACGTAATCGCGCGGCCCGATGGGAAAGCCGGCAGCGCGCAGGATGCCCAGGAAGTCGAAGACCTGAGTGCCCAGCGCAAACTCGAGGTCGCTGTCTGCGTCCGGCCTCGCGCTCATTTCGGCTGCGAGCCGCCCCAACGCTCCGCCACGAAGGCTTGCGCTTCGCGGCGATCGTCGCTGCTCTTGACGAGGATGCAGAGCGTCTCCTCGATGAGCTGCTTCCTGTCGCGCAACGAATCCCGAGGCCCGGCGCCGCGGTGGATCAGCATCTGCAGCCAGTTGAGCAGCTCGGCGGTCGACGGCTTTTTCTTGAGCGAGATGGTGCGATCGCTGCCGCGCAGCTTCTGAAACAGGTCGAGCGCGTCGGCCAGGAGCGGACTGGAGGCGTCGAGGCCGGCGACGCGCGCGCCGACGATCTCCTTGATCTCCTCGACCGAGGGGAACGGGATGTCGAAATAGACGCAGCGGCGCAGGAAGGCGTCGGGAAGGCCCTTCTCCGAATTCGAGGTCATCACGATAATCGGCCGCAGATGGCGCGGAATGCCGCTTTCGTCCTGCTCGGCGCCGGGCGAGCCGATGTTCATGAGCTCGGGAACGCGGAAATACAGCCGTTCGATCTCGTTGAGCAGGTCGTTGGGAAAATCGCGCGGCGCCTTGTCGATCTCGTCGATCAGCACGATCGAGCGCCGCGGGCCGGCGTGCTCCGCGCCGGGCGGCAGCAGCGCCGCCACGCGCGGATCGTCGCGGGAGAAGCAATCCAGGATCGCCGAGCCGAGCGCGTGGTAGCGGATGAACAGTCTAGGATCGGTGTCATCGCGCATCTTGAAGGCGCTGAGCGCGTCGAAAGTGTAGAACAGGTCGCGCGCCTGGCTCGTCGATTTGGTCTCGAACTTGAAGATGGGACAGCCGATCTCCTCGCCGATCGCATAGGCGAGCTGGGTCTTTCCCGTCCCGGGTTCGCCGGTGAGCAGCAATGGCATGCCGAGCACCAGCGCCACGTTGACGGCATGGCTGAGCTCGGGATGCGGACGATAGCCGGCCGGATCCTCCATGGCGGCGCGATCGAGGGTGGGTATCTCGTCTGCGCGAGAAGACGCGTGCGACAGGCCTTTTGCAAAATAGGGATAGGGCAACGCGATCTCCTTGGAAGAAAGCCGCTATGGTTCGGCGAACAGAGGTTCGAGCGCCACCGCGAAGCGATGGTGATCGACGCCGTGCTTGCGCGGCTGGCCGGAAACCAGGCCCTGGAAAAAGCTGCGCGAGCGATAAAGCCTCGCCACTTCCTCTTCCAGACGGCGGCGGCGCGGGCCCGCATCCGGCTGCAGCTGGTCGATCCAGCGGTCGGCGTCGCCCAGCATGATCGGGGGAAGGATCGGCGGCACGGCAACGGCCGGGGCGGCGCCCTCGTCGTCCAGCTTCCTGCGCATCGACAAAATGGCATCCCACACCAGCCGCGACAGGCCGGGAGGACATTCGCGCCAGCCCGGCTTGACCGGCGGGAGCTTGACCTGAAGCCAGGGTATGACGCGCAGGCCCGGCACCGCGGCGATGAAGTCGCGCCAGCATCGCAGCCACTCGCGGATCCGCTCCGGCTCTTCGCTTCCCCATTCTTCGGCGCGGATGCAATGGAACACCGCGACCGGACGCGCCTTCGCTTCCAAGGCCGCGGCAATCCTGTGATCGTCGATCTGTCCCGACAGCCTGAGCGCGCAAGACAGAGCCCGGCGATAGCTTGCGGCGAATTGGCGGGGCGGCACGCCGCTGGGCCACGGCGTCTCCATTTCCCACCAGCGGCCGCCATCGGAAAGAAGCTGCGCGCTTTCGATCCCGATGCGGCGGCGAAACTCGTCGGGCCGCTCGTTCTCCGGACCCACGATCAGCATCGGGCTCACGCCCGATTTCTGCGCCACCTCGGCTATCGCCTCGCGCGCGGACATCGTCTGCTCGGTGCGGTCCGCGAAGAACGGCGCGAAACAGTCGCGCGGCATCGAGAAGGAACGGCGGCTTTCCATGTTCCTCGCGACCATCTGCTTGACGTCTTCGATCAGCAGGTCCAAAGCGTTCAGATATCGCTGCCGGGGAAGGTCGCTGTCGACGCGCGGCACCTGCCGGCTGGAATGCGTCCCGGGAAGGCCTTTGGGATCGACGTCGTCGATCGTGCAGGCGACGAGCTTTCCCAAGCCGCGGCCGATCGCGGCCTCATCGAGCCAAGCCACCCTCTTCTTGCCCGAGGCGATGCGCGGGTCGCACGCCTCCTTCGACCAGCACACCAGCACGCATGCGCTCTGCCGCAATGCTTCGTCGATTTCGTCCTGCCAGCGAGCGCCGGCTCGGATGCGATAGAATTCCCGCAAGCGCTCGGGAGCCAAGCCCAATGCGGCAGGGTTGTCGATCCACAGCTTGAGACCGGCATCCATCAACGCTTCGACGAGCGGCTTCAGTCGAGGCTTGTCGGGGCCAGCGTGACTGACGAAGACAAACGGCATCTCAAGCGATCACCCCCAACAACTTGACCACGAACATACAGCAGCGGCAAAGCGAAAGCGATAGGCCGAGCGTCTATGCCAAACAGGCGCGTTCGCCTTATATTGCCGCTCCGCAGAGGGGCGCATGCTTTTCATCTATCGGACGGTTCTGCATTGGGCTGAAGCGGCGCTTCGCTTGCGCAACGCACGCACCGCCGTCGCGTTCCTCTTCGCGGTTTCTGCCGCGGCGCTCTTCGCGCTGAGCCGCCAGGACGCCATCGGCGCGCAGGACTGGGACGGCCAGGTGCGCGGCATCGCCTACAATCCCAGCCATGTCTTCACCAAACGCGACGCCGGACGGATCGCGCCGGAGCGCATCGACGGCGACATGGCGCAGCTTTCGCGCCTCACAGCTCATATCCGCACCTTCACGGTGGCGAACGGCCTGGACAAGGTGCCCGAAATCGCGTCGCGGTATGGAATCACCGTCTCGCTTGGAATCGCGATCGGCGCCGATCTCGACCAGAACGAGAAGGAGATCAAGCTCGGCATCGCTACGGCGCTGGCCCATCAGCGCGTCGTCGACCGCGTCTTCGTCGGCAACGAGGCGATTCTGTTCAGCTTCGTGACTCCTGAGCAGCTCAACGCATATATAGAGCGCGTGCGCACGGCGCTGCCCGCGCGCATCAAGATCACCACCGCCGAGCCGTGGTCGACCTGGATGCTCACGCCCGAGCTCGGCAAAGAGGTCGACATCGTGTCGGTGCACCTGCTTCCCTATTGGGAAGGCATCGACGTCAAGAACTCGCTCGACTTCCTGCGGCGCACCTACGGCGAGGTGCAGCAGGAATTTCCCGACAAGCCCATCGTCATCGGCGAAGCCGGTTGGCCATCCGAAGGCCGCGACAGGAAAGCGGCCCAGGCGAGCCTCGCCAACGAAGCCTCTTTCACGCGCGCCTTCGTCCAGCTGGCGATGGAGCAGGGCTATGACTACTACCTGATGGAAGGCTACGACCAGCCTTTGAAGTCGACTAGCGAAGGGGAGGTCGGCGCTTCTTGGGGGCTCTACGACGCGAACGGCACCGCGAAGTTTGCCTTCGGCGGGCCCGTGCCTTCCACCGAGCGCAGCGGATATCAGCGGATCGCGGCGGTCGTCCTGCTTGCGCTCTGCGTGCTGACGCTCGCCTGGGGGCGCTCGCGCGTGTCCGGTCACACCATCATGCGCTGGTCGGCCGCGCTGGCGATCGCCGCATTGGCCGGCGTTCTCGGCCTGGCGTGGATCGGTCTCGAAAGCGAGCGCGCGGCCGGCAGGCGCCCCGAGGCGGCAGCAGCCCAGGCGGCGTTTCTGGAGGTCGACGGCAAGTGGCTGGTCGCCGTTGCCGGACCGGACGGAATCGCGCGGATCTACCGCGCGGGCAAGCTCGTGGGGCGCGTGCGCGGCCACGGCGCCGCGATCGAGCATGTCGCCTTCGTCGATCGTGGCCGCATCCTGATATCGACCGACGCCTCCGGCGCGACGCAGGCCACGCATGTCGATTCGCTGGCTGCCCGGGACGACGACGGCGAGAGCCCCGTGCTCAACCGCTTCACAGCCGCGCTCTGGCGGCCGTTCGGCGAGCCTCTCGCGAGCGGCTCCCTCGGGCTGATGCGCGCGACGGGCGTGCAGTTCGCCACCTTGCGCAAGTCGGTCATCGATATGTGGCGGCCGAGCGGCGACATCGACACCGTTTCCGATGCGGCACAAATGGCGGTCGTGCATATCTGGACGGCTTCGGGGTCGTTGCAGCCGTCATCGCCGGCAGGGACGGCCAGCTTGACGATAGCAACGGGCTCGGGCTTCGCGGTGTCGCGCGACGGCTACATCGTCACGAGCTACGCGGCCGTCAAGGACGCGAAGTTCATCGGCGTTCTGCTTTCCGGCGAGCCGGAGCCTCAGAGCACGAACGATCTGACCGCCTTATTCGGCAAAGGTCGCACGGCCCGCGTGCTTTATGTCTCTGCCGCACGCGATTTGGCCGTCGTCAAGGTGGAAGATCGTCTGGCGGCCTCGCTGACCCTGGCCGACGCGCCCGTTGCGAAAAACAGCGCTGTCTATGCCTTTGGCTATCCCGACACGGCCGATAGCCCCTTCCGGGCGCCGAGGGCCGATCCGACGGTCACCAACGGCGTGGTCGGCAGAGGATACTCCGCGTCGCTTGACCCGGGCGACACGCGCAACGCCGTTCCCGTCATTCAACACAACGCTTCCGTCAATGGCGGTAGCAGCGGCGGGCCGCTCCTCGACGCCTGCGGGCGCGTAGTCGGGGTCAACACCTGGAGCGGCGCCGATGCGACTCGGCAAGGCGCCGCGGGATCCCAGACAAACGCAACTGTGGGCGTCTACTACGCCAGCGCCGCCACCGGCCTAATCGCATTCCTGCGCGCCAACAACGTGCCGTACGACGTCGCGACGCAGAGCTGTGCGCCGCGTGCTGCGCGCAGCATCACCCTCTATGACCTGATCGCCGGGGGGCTTGGCCTCGGGATTGGGGCCACGTACCTGCTGCTTCGGCGGCGCAGGCGCCGGCGCGCTTCGCCGATGCCGGCTTATTCCGAGGCCGGCTAGTTCTCGGCTGCGCGACCGGGTCTCGGCCGTCGAGCGGGAACGGGCCGGCGCGGGGGGGCGATATCGAATGTTTCGACATCGTCCAGGCGCAACTGCGTCGGAACTCCCGCGCGTCTCCCCACAGCAGTTTAGCCGATAGGAAATCGCGCACCAGCTGCGCCGCGGGTTCCTGCGCCATGATCTCGGATACATCGATTTGGAGCAGAAGACCTTGCAAAACCCTCGACAACCCGTTCGGCACGAGGTTGTCACCCATGTCTCAGGGGGCGGACAAGGACAGGCTGGCGCAGGGGACAGTCGCGGCAAACTGTGCTCTAGATTCCGCGCCACCCCGACCGGACGATCCCGTGACCCCTATCGATCTCGAGTTCGTTCAGATGTCGGCAGCGGAGCGCGCCCGGCTCGAAGCCGAGCTGCGCGCGGCGTCGGCCTATTTCGAGCTCGGCATGGGCGGCTCGTCGCTGATGGCGGTGCGCGCGGGTGTGAGGCAGATCGTCTCGATCGATTCCGACGGCGCCTGGGTCGAGGCCGTGCGCGCCCATCCCGAGATCGCGGCCCGCGCGGCCGACGGCAGCATAAGCCTTCTGCATGCCGATATCGGTCCGGTCGCCGATTGGGGACGGCCGGCCGACCGCAGCACGGTGCGCAAATGGAGCGCCTATCTGTCGACCGGCTGGGCGGAATGGGCGCGGCGCGGAACCACGCCCGATCTCGTCTTCGTCGACGGCAGATTCCGCGTCGCCTGCTGCCTTTCGGTCGCGGTCGCGTGCGCCGGTCTGCCGCCCGAGGCGGCGCCGCGCGTGCTGCTGCACGACGTCGACGACAAGCGCGCCTATTACCGCGACGCGCTGGAGCTGCTCGAGCAGGTCGATGCCGTGGAGACGCTTCTGGTCATGCGTCCGCGCCGCGAGGTTTCCGCCGCGCTGGCGCTCAGCCGGCTTCTGGAGCGCCAGTTCGACTTCACTTGAGGCCCTTGTTGGCGTGCGGGAACGGCCGGTCCGGCACTGCACGGCCCAGGAACGCGCACAGCTCGCTCCAGCCCTGGCCCGCGAAGATGTCGAGCTCCAGGAGCTTTCCCGCGGGCTTGTCGCGGAAGAAATTGCGCAGGCGCTGCTCGAAGCTGCGATGGGCGGCTGCGAAATCCTCGTTGTTGAGATAGAGGCCGAACTCGATCGCGACGCGCGAGAGACCGAACGGCACGGCCTCCCGATCGAGCTCGCGCCGCAGCCCTTCGACGCCGGAGGCGCGGTGCCAGAACTCGTAATGCCGGGTGATCGAGGCCGTCCAGTCCTCGACCGACCGCTGCGTCCACACGAAGCGGGCATTGGGATACTGGCAATAGAGTTTCTCGAAATCCTGGGCGACGCTGATATCGGTGCACGCGCCGAACAGATAGACGTCGCCGGCGCCGATCAGCTGATAGGTCAGCGGATTGACCCAATGCACCGCGTCGATATCCAGGATGCGCAGCGCCTCGGTCAGCGAGCGGGTGCCCGTGCGCGACAGGCCGATGCCGAAGATCTTGGGCTCGGCGAACACCTCGGCGCGCGGCTTGTCCAGGCGTGCGCGCACGCGCTCGAGCTGGACGAAATTTCGGCTGTCCGCGAGCGCGCCGCGCGTCTCGTCGAAGCGGCGCCGGAACTGGGCGAAGCGCTCCTGCGCGAGAAGAAGCCTGAGCTCCAGCTCCGCCGAAAGCGGCCGCGCCCGCTCGAGCAGCTGCTCCCACAGCACGCCGCGCGAGCCGGCCTCGACGAGCTCGCCCACGCCGCGGAACAGGATCTCGATCTCCTCGGGATCGGCGGCTTGCGGCACCGCCTTGACCAGGCGCCGGCGCGCGCGCTCGTATTCGCCGAGCCGCGAAAGCAGCCGCATCCCTTCGATGAACGCGCCGTTGCCGGCATCGGCGGGGAAATGCGCTTCGATTTCGTCGCAGATCTCGTCGCGGCGCAGCGCGCTCTGGCCGGTGTGATGCGCATGGTCGATCGCGGCTTTGATCCTCGCCTTGATCAGAGCGGCGTCGCCGGGATGACGCTCGGCGACCGCGCGAAGCAGCCGTTCGGCTTCGGCGAAGCGGCCGATATGCCTGAGCGCGCTCGCCTTCGCCGCCATGCGCTGCGCCGCATGCTCGCCGGGGAATTTCTCAAGGCACGCGGTCCACAGCGCCGCCGCGCCGGCCCAGTCGCCGCGCGCCTGCGCGAGGCGCGCCAGGCCGGCCAGACCGTCGGACCGATGCGGGAAGCGCTCCGCCAGAAGAACATATTCGCGCTCCGCTTCCGCAAAGCGCATCGCTTCGGCGAGCGCCCGCGCCCGGTTCGCCAACCAATGCTGCTTGTCGCCGAATTTCGCGATGCAGGCCGTCCAGCGCTCCGCGGCTTCCGGCCAGCGCTCCGCGGTCACCGCCTCGCGCGCCCACGCGACCATGGCCTCGGCCGTCGGCTCATGCGCGAATTCCGACAAGCCGGCCAGCGCCATGATCCGGCGCAAAGGAGGAAGCTTGCCCAGCATCGCGCCCTCCTCGTCGAGGATCATCACCTCGCCCGAGCGCAGGATCTCGAGATCCAGGACGAAGCTGTTGTCGCCCCCTTCGAAGCGCGCCTCGGCCGGATCGTCCAGATCGACGCGCGCCACCTCGTCCAGGGTCAGGTCCTCGGCATAGTGGAGCGACAGCCTGCGGCGCCTGCCGTCCTTCCAATGGAGCAGCACGGCGCGGCATGTCCCGTCGGCGATCTCGGGATGGGCGAAGAGGAAATGCGCGCCCCGCGAGGCGAAAACACCGACCGGCGAACGCGCCGCTTCGGCGCCCGTGGCGGGATTGACGACGGACACCTTCTGCAGCAAGCCGTCGCTGCAAAAGGGCGCGAGATCGAACTCGAACGGACGCGGGCGCCCGGCTTCCGGCGGCGGATTGGAGATCGCCCAATGCGATCGGCCGCCGAGGCGGATCTCCACCGCGACATCGCAGGAGGCGCCGTTCACCGCTCCCGACAACCGGCCGGCCGCGTTGATCAGCCAGAGGCCGGCGCGGTAATCGGGCCTGCCCGGGTCTTCGGCGACATTGCGGCTGAAGAGGAGCTTGCCGTCGCGCTCGATCTCGACCGCCGTCACGCGGCCGAGCGCCGCGGGAAGCTCCACGGGAAAGCAGGTCCAGCCCGCGCGGCCGTCGAAGGGATAGGCGATCTCGACCGCGTGCGTGCCGTTGAATACGATCGCGAGCGGCTGAACGGTATTGGCGCGCTTGTGGCGCTCGAACTCCGTCAGCGCGCCGCCGCGGATGCCGACATAGGCGCGTCCGCCGAACAGGCAGAACTTCGCGCCGCCTTCGACAGCCCCGGCATCGAAGAGATGCTCGGGCAGCTCGCCCGGCGGCCGGAAGATTCCCGGATCGTCTTGCGGCGCCGGATCGACAAAGCCGCTGGCGCGCACGGCGTCCGCAGGCTCGGCCACCGCTCGTTCCAGCGCCAGCGCCAGCCTGGCATAGAGATCGGCCGACGACGCAGGCCGCCGCATCTGCAACTGGCTCATTGCACGACCGCCTCGAGCCGCAGCCCCGGACGCCGAGGTCCGCGCAGATCCTGCGCATGCGCGCCCAGGGTCCAGGTGTGGCTCGCCGGGTCCGCGCGGCGCACCTGGACGAAGTTGAACGGATCGCCAGCCACGATGCGATCGCCGCGCTCGCGCGCCAGATGCAGGAACGCGCGGTCCTCGCCGCCGCGCCCGTCCTCGGCGAAATAGCGCCCTCCGTTGCGCACGATCAGCGTGCCGCCGCCGAGATGCGCCGCCGGCGCGTCGCGCGCGGCGAAATTGCGCGCATAGACGCAGTCGCGCTCTTCGAGATAGTTGAAGATCGCTGTTTTCCCCGCGACGTCGAAATCCAGGTATTTCCGCTGCAGCATCTGGTCTTCGAGATAGTGGGGACCGTAGACGTCGTCGTCGTCCCATTTCGCCCAATAGTCCGTCGCCGCCCGGTCGATGCCGTAATTCATGCAATAGCCGAGAGTCTTGTCCCGCGGCACCGCGCAAAGCCGTGCGCGCGGCGTTTCGGCGATCGCTCTTGCGATCTCGTCGGGAACCGGCACGCCGTTGGCGACGATCGTCAGCTCGGCGTTGGCGTAGGTCTGGGCACGGAACATCGCGAGCGCGAACGGGATCAGCTCCGGTCGCAGCGTCGGCATCACGACATTGATGCTGGGCCGCAAGGGTTCGCTGTAGACGGGCGCGATCCCGACCGCCGCGAAGATCGTCTCCAGGCGCTCGAACAGCGAATCGCCTGCCATCACCTCGCGCCATGCGCGATGCGCGAGTCCCACCCGCGCCACGTCGTCTTCGCACAGACGCGCCACCGTCGCGGACGCGTCGCTTGCGTCGAGGCGGATCGTCCCGCTTTGCGCCGCCGCGTCGGTGAACACCAAGGTCTTGCATGCCGCCGCTTCGCGCGCGCGCCGGCGGAAATGCGCCGGGCGCCGCCGGCTCAGAGCATCGGGAAGGAAGACGCCATACGCCATCTTCGTCGCCGCCGCGCGCGCCACCGTGTCGACATGGCCGAGGAACCGCCGCCGCCAGACGGCGGGCAGCTTCATGTTCGGGATCTGGTAATGATACGAGGAATCGATCAGCCAGCTGTTGAACGGCAGGAACGGCGCGAGCATGTCCCACTGCGCTGCATCCGCCAGCTCATGCGCGCCATCGACAAGGAAGCGGAAGAAGGCCGCGTCCGCGCTCGGCCCCTCGCCGCGGAACGGGTTGAACAGCTTCACGTTCACGCCGGCGTCGAGCGCTGGGCCGCCCGTCATGCCGTGCGGCACGAACACCGCATCCACGGCGTCCTTCAGATGGAGCAGCGCCTCGGCCGCGTCCGCCTCGCCGGTGAGCCACAGCACCGACGGCGTCCCGCGCGATCTGTAGAGCGCGATGGTCCGGCGCAACGCCGCCGCGTCGGCGGGGTTGAGCAGCGCTTCGCGCCAAGGCTCGCCGGCCTTCGGCCAATCGCCGGCAATCAAGAGCACATCCACGGCGGGAGCCTCGCGGCCCGGCGCGAGCATTTCGACCGCGGCGAACTGCGCCAGGTCGGCGCCGAGCGACTTGGAACCGATGAAGGCAATGCGGTTGGCAAGCGTCAGCGAGCCGGACGGAACCGGCCCAAGACCTGCAAGGTATGCGCGCATGCGGGAATTGACGAAGCCGGGCTGAAGCTCCGGCCGCGTGTGCCACGCCATGTCCTGCCAGGACGTTTCCCCTGAGGTCCCCACGATACAACCTTCCGCAGAGCTTTCCCCGGCGCGGAGCCCGCGCCGGAACCCTATGCGACAGGCCAAGCCTTGGCCAGGGTTTCCTCGGTTTTAAACCCGACGTTCGAGGCGGATCGGAAGCGAGTGGAACTCGTTCCAATCCGCAGTTCCGCCGCGCACCGCCGCGCCTGCGGGACGAACCGTGCAAGCCGTCAAGAGCTGTTCGATCAGGATGCGCGCTTCAAGCCGCGCAAGCGGCGCGCCGACGCACGTATGCGCGCCGAAGCCGAAGGCGAGCGTCGGCGGCCCCCCGCGCGCGATGTCGAAACGGTCCGGATCGGGATACGCGTCGGGATCGCGGTGGACGCTGTCCAGGTCGATCTCGATCAGCGCGCCTTCCGGGATTTCGCAATCCGAAAGGCGCACGGGTGCGCAGGTCCGCCGCCCGACAAGCCGGCGCAGCGGCGGCCGGACGCGAAGCGTCTCGTTGACGAAGCCCGGTATGCGCGCCGGGTCGTCGCGCAGGCGCTGCTGAAGCGCAGGGTCGCCCGCGAGAATCGCAATCGCGTTTCCGAGCAGCCCCGCAGTGGTGTCGACGCCGGCCATGGTCAGGAAGGCGAGCCGCGCGAATTCGTCGCGCCGCTTTCCCGAGGCCTGCAACAGCGCCACGATCCGCGATGCCTGCTCTTCCATCGCGGCCAGCACCCGCAGCGGCAGGACGTCGCGATGCCAGATCGCGGAAACCTCGCGCGCGAGCGCGCCGCATTCCAAAACCCGGTCCGCCTCGAGCCCCAGCGTCCCGGCGACCACTCTGGACGGGAGCGGCTGCGCGAGCCCCTTGACGGCGTCGAAGGGCTCGCCGCCGGAGTGCGGTTTCAAGAGGTCGCGGACGAGCGCCGCGACCGTCTCGGCCGTCCAGCGGCGCGCGAGCTCGGCCATCGTCTCGCGAAGCACGGCGCGCGTCGCGTCGTGCGCGGGCGGGTTCTGGAACGGGTGGGAGCTGCCCAGAAGCAGGATCAGGTTCGCGAAGCCGTCGCCGCCCATCCGCGCGGACAGCTTCTCCAGACGGCGCGCGATCTCGATCATGGCGACCGCGTCGCTCTTGAGCAGCACCGCGGCGTCGGCATAGCGCGCGATGTGCCAGCCGCGTTCCCCGTCGAGCCGGCGCGGTGGGCCGGCGCTCATCCGAACCGAGCTTCTTGCCGGCAAGAGCTGCCGCTATAAGGACGGGAAGGGAGCGGCGCGTGGATGGACAGTTCGATTCGATCGTGCATGTGATCTCGAAGCACGCCCGCGAGAAGAGCGCCCGCGACGCTATCATCTTCCTCGCGCGCGGCGAAACCGAAACCGAGCGCGTCTCCTACGGCACGCTTGACGCGATGGCAGAACGCCATGCGGGCGGCTTCGCGGCGGCGGGGCTTTCCCGGCAGGCCGTCGTCATCGCGATGCCGCCGGGCGCGGCTTTCGTCGCGGTGTTCCTGGGCGCGCTGCGCGCCGGCGCGATCGCCGTGCCGGTCTCGCTTCCGGACACGGACAAGAACAAGGCGCGGTTCGCGGCGGTGTTGAGCGACGCACGGCCGGCCGCGATCGTCACATCGGACGAGCATGCCGCGCGCATCGGAGCGGCGGGCACGAAGGTGCTGACGCCCGACGATCTGCATGGCCCGACAACCGCCCTGCCTGCGCTTGACCCATCGCAGCCGGCCTTCGTGCAATATACGTCGGGCTCCACGCAGGCGCCCAAAGGCATCGCGATCACGCACGGCAATCTCGCGTCCAATCAGCGGATGATCCAGGCCGCGTTCGGTACGGAGGCCGGCATCGTCGGGGTCAATTGGCTGCCGCATTTCCACGACATGGGGCTGATCGGCACCATCCTGCATCCGCTGTTCCTCGGCGGCACCGCGGTGCTGATGCCGCCGCGCGCCTTCATCCAGAAGCCGATCCGCTGGTTGCGCGCGATCGAAAAGTACCGCAGCGATACCGCCGGCGGTCCCTGCTTCGGTTTCGAGCTCTGCACGCGCATGATCGCGGCGGACGAGGCACGCACGCTCGATCTGTCGTCGTGGCAGGTCGCGTTCTCGGGCGCCGAGCCGGTGCGCGCCTCGGTCCTGAACGCCTTCGCGGAGCGCTTCGCCCCGGCGAAATTCTCGGCGAAAGCGTTCCTGCCCTGCTACGGCCTCGCCGAGGCGACGCTCATCGTGTCGGCGGCGAAGCGCGGCAGCGGTGTGCGGCAAAGGACGTTACAAGCCTGGAGCAGCGGCGCACCGCGCGACCATGTCTCCTGCGGCGCGCCTGCCGGGGGCGGCAGCGTCGCGTTGCGCGGCGAACGGGAGGACGCGGGCGAGATCTGCGTCGCCGGCCCGCATCTGGCGCCCGGCCATTGGGACGGTGCGCGGCGCGGCATCGCGCCCTTCCCCGATCTCTTCGCCAAGGACGGCCAGACTTGGCTTCCGACCGGCGATATCGGCGCTCTTGTCGATGGCGAGCTGTATGTCGTCGACCGTCTCAAGGATTTCCTGATCCTCTATGGTGCGAAGATCCATGCCGCCGACGTCGAGACCACGGCGCTGGAGGAATCGCCCGACATCCGCGCCGCCTGCGCCTTCGCGACCGACGACGGCGCGCGCGAGCGCCTGGTCGTGGTCTGCGAGATCGAGCGGCGCAGGCTCGGCGGCGCCGCGGCGCTGGACGCGCGGCTGGCGCGGCGGATCGCGGAAGCGCATGGCGTCGTGCCGCAGGTCCATCTCGCCCCTTACGGCACGCTGCCGCGCACCTCGAGCGGCAAGATCCGGCGCACCGCGGCGAGAACAAAATTCTTGTCGGGCGAACTCGGCCTCCATAAGGTCGAGACGAACGCCGCACACCCGTCCTCCGATGCAGAATGATCCGCGCGACATCGACCCGGCCGTGCTCAGGGCCTGGATGACGAAGTACATCTGCGGCGTGCTGGGTCTCGATCTCGCCGCCTTTTCGACCGCCGACCGCTTCGACGTCTATGGGCTGGACTCCGTCGAGGCCGTGATCATGGCCGGCGTGATGGAGGAAGAGTTCCAGGTCATCGTCGACCCGCACCGGTTCTTCGACACGCCGAGCGTCGACGCGTTCGTGGCCGCCTTCACCGCGCGCGCCCCCGCCTAGATGCTTTCGCTCGTCGTGATCTCCTACGAGATGGCGCGCGAGCTGCCGCGGACCTTGCTGTCGCTTTCACCGTCTTACCAAGGCGCGCAGGATTACGAGATCGTCGTGGTCGACAATGCCTCGCGCTTGGCCCCACGGGCGGAGGACTTCGCGCATCTCGGCGCCGAGCTGCGCGTGCTGCGCTGCTCCGCGCCGTCGCCCTCGCCCGTGCGCGCGATCAACGAAGGTCTCGCCGCGGCGCGGGGCGATCCGATCGGCGTTTGGATCGACGGCGCGCGCATGGCCTCGCCCGGCCTGGTGAAGGCCTGCGCAGCGGCGGCCGCGCTCCACCCCCGGCCCGTGATCGCGACGCTCAACTATCAGCTTGGGCCCGATCTGCAGCGGATCAGCAGCGCCCAGGGCTACGACCAGGCGACGGAGGATTCGCTTCTGGCCTCCGTCGCCTGGCCGAAGGACGGCTATCGCCTGTTCGAGATCGCGACGCCGGAGATCCGCGGCGGACCGCTGGGCGCGATGCTGGAGAGCAATGCGCTGTTCCTCCCGCGCGCACTGTGGGACGAGCTCGGCGGCTACGATGAAGGCTTCCGCGAGCCGGGCGGCAGCGTCGTCAATCCCGACACGCTGATCCGCGCGGTGGGCCTTCCCGGCACGCAGCTCATCCGCATCCTGGGCGAAGGCACCTTCCACCAGATCCATGGCGGCCTGAGCACCAGCACCCAGGAGCGCGCGATGACCATGCTCAAGGAAGGCAGCCGCACCTATCTGCGCCTGCGCGGCAAGCCGCTGATGCCCGTGCGCGCGCGCGGCTGGACGTACGATTCGCGCACCGGAATCGTCGAACGCTAGCCGGCGAGCGTTCCCAGCAACTTCTCGAAGCTGCCGTCGCCGATCATGTGGTCGACGACGAAATGATCGTCGACGCCGGGCACCGCGATCAGGCGCACACCGGGCAGCCCTTCGAGGCGCAGCGCCTGCGCCGCATCCCCGGCCGAGCCCTGGCCGTAGAACTGCGTGAAGCGAGTCGCGCGCGGCTGCGACAACAGCGGCACCAAGTCGAAGGGCAGATCGCCCTCGCGCTCCATCTGCGCCTTGA
Source organism: Rhizomicrobium sp. (assembly GCA_035549495.1). Lineage (GTDB taxonomy): Bacteria > Pseudomonadota > Alphaproteobacteria > Micropepsales > Micropepsaceae > Rhizomicrobium. The sequence goes on from DASZQV010000033.1 coordinate 91,208, forward strand.
CGAAGAAGTTCGGATTCCAGGCGGAGACCCGCGCGGAGTCGAAGAAGGTCGCCATCGCCGTGGGCCCGGAGAACGATACCGCCTCGTCGGCCCCGATCAGCGCGCCGTAGCGCAGCGCCGAGAACCCGCCCGAGGACGAGCCCATGGCGATCGTGCGCGTCGCGCCCAGCTCCGCGACGATCTTCTTCAGCGCCGCGATCGTCTCGTCCTCGCTTGCGCCGAGCGAGGCGATGCCGCGCAGATAGGCGCGCTTGGCGAAATCGCGCAGGTAGACGACGTTCATCCCATGCGCCGCGAACAGCGTGTCGACGAAGGCGAGCGGCAGGTTCCCGAACATGATCCCGGTGGTCAGAAGCACGGTCGCGCGCGCGCCGGGGCTTTGCGCGACCTGCACCTCCAGAGTGCGGTCGTCCTTCAGCCGCGAGCCGGCGCGCCAATCCTCAGGCTTGCGCGCCTTGAGCGCCTTCTTCACGGGCGTGGCCAGGATCGAGACCGGCGGCTGGTACGCAGTCTTCATCAGCGCGAAGCCGGGCGACGGATCGTCCAGATGCAACGCCGCCAGCGCGAGCTGGAAGCGCAGCCTGTCATTCTTCTTCCAGGCGTCGCCGACGCCTTGCCGGATGGCATCGAAGATGCGCGCATAGCGCTCGGGTGGGACGGGCAGCCGGTTGAGCCGGTAGACCAGCATCCAGTCCTGCGGCCAGCGTGCGACCGCCATCTCGAAGATCTTCGCCGCGCGGTCGAACTTCCGCGCCCGCTGCAGCATCATCGTCAGCCGGCGATAGATGTCGGCATGCTCGGGATGGAGAGCGAGCCATTCCTCGAGCAGCGCGATGGCGTCGTCGAGCCGGGAGCACAGCGACAGCAGGTCCGAGAGCAGCATCGCCGCGTGCAGCGCAAGCCGCCCTTCCGCGCGCGCGACTTCGAGCAGCTCGATTGCGGCCGCGAACTTCCCGGCCTCGGTCCGATACACGGCGAGCTTGGACTCGAAGCGGAAGATGCGGCTCTTCGATCCGATGAGCTTGAGCAGGCGCGTGGCTTCCTGCGCATCGTCGCGCTTGAGCAACGCGTCGAGCACCGGCTCGCGGAGCTTGTCGTCGGCGTCGGACCGCGAGACGCGCCGCGCGACGGGGAGCGCGTCCGCGATGGCGAGCGGAGCGCCGCTCAGGAGCTCGGCCAGGCGCGGACCGGCCCAGATGGCGAGCGCCGGATCGTCGAGCAGGTCCGCATAATATAAGGCCGCGTCGGCGCGCGACTCCCGCGCCAGCACCTCGCCTTTGAGCAGGCGGAGCTTGGAATGGCCCGGCCAGCGCGCCAGGGCGGCATCCAGCGCCGCGGACGCTTCCGCGAGCGCGCCGCGCGCGAGATCGGCCGCGATGGCATCGTGGATCTGCAGGGCCGAATTCGGCGCTTTTTCTTGTGTCTCGTTGTCCATATGATCGTCCCGAGCAACGCGATTGTAGCGACATGCCTTCCGGGAAACAAAGCGAGCGTCGCGTGCTGTTGAGCGGCATGTTCGACATGCGCAATTTCGGCGACCTGATGTTCCCGTTGATCGCGCAACAGGCCCTGGCACCGCACGGCATCGGGATCGTTCCGGTGTCGCCGAGCGGCGCCGCGACCGGCTTCGGCGACGCGATGGCGTCCATCTCCCTGCGCGAGATGATGGCCGGCGCGACCGAGGCGGACGGCGTCGCGATCGGCGGCGGCTATATGATCCATACCCACAAGATGCATTTCCTGGACGAGTATGCCGGCGGCGGGCTCTATGACTTCGCGGGACCCGGCCTGTGGCTCGGCGCAACGCTTGCGGCGGCGCGACGCGACATCCCTGTCGCCTGGAACGCCCCCGGCGTGCCGCATCCTTTCGCCGGCAGCCAGCGCGCGCTCATCGATGCCGCGCTGCGTGCCGCCGATTATCTCTCCCTGCGCGACCGGGGCAGCCTGGAGCTGCTCGAGCCGCCCGCGGACGCCGCGCCCGGCATCGTGCCCGATCCCGTCGCGGCCATCGCCCGGCTCTGGCCGCGCGGGACGCTCGCGGCCCCGTTCAAGGCGCTGCTCGCGCGCAAAGGCGCAGGCACGGACCAGGGCTTCTTCGTGCTGCATTTCCGCAACCGTTCCCTCGCCAAGCTCGGCATTCCCGCCGCCGCGGCGCTGGTCGACGGCTTCGCGATGGCGCTGCGCCTCACCCCGATCCTTATCGCCGTCGGCCAGACCCATGCCGACGACGTGCTCGCGCGCGAGATTTCGCAGCACCTGACGACACGGCACATCGTGCTCGACGATCCCGCGAGCCTGATCGAGATCGCAGCCGCCATCGCGCAGAGCCGGCTCTATATCGGCGCCTCGCTGCACGGCTATGTGACCGCGGCTGCTTATGGCGTGCCGGGCATCCTGGTGGCGCAGCCGTCCTACAGGAAGTTCCAAGGCTTCCTCGATCATACGGGACGCAGCGAAGACCTGGTCAAGGATTGGCCGGACGCGTTCGCATCGGCCCGGACCCGCACAACGACGACGCCGTTGCCGCAAGCGGTGCTCGACGCGCTCGACCGGCATTGGGAAAGGATGGCGCAAGCGCTCGCCGATCCGGCGCCCAAGCGCGCGGCGCGCGAGGCGTTTCTGCGCGCCTGCGAACAGGACCCTCGGCCCGCCTGGGTGACGGGACTTCTGCCATGAAACGGCTGAGCGACGCGCAGGCCGCACGCTTCGGGGAGGACGGCGTCGTCTTCCCGCTCCGGCTGTTCCCGGCCGAGGACGCCGCCGGCTGGCTCGCAAAGCTCGAGGCCATCGAAGCGGCGCGCGCGGGCCGCCTTCCGCCCTCGTTGAACGCCAAGCCGCATCTGCTGATCCCCTGGGCGTGGGACATCGTGCACGATCCGCGCGTGCTCGACGCGGTCGAGGACCTGCTGGGGCCGGATCTGCTGTGCTGGGCCACCAGCTTCATCGTCAAGAACGCGGACGATCCGCGCTATGTCGCCTGGCACCAGGACGCGACCTATTGGGGCCTGTCGGAGCCCAAGGCCGTCACGGTCTGGATCGCCTTGACGCCGAGCACGCGCGAGAACGGCTGCGTGCGCATGCTGACGGGCACCCATCGCCAATCATTGCCGCACACCGACACGCGCGACCCGAAGAACCTGCTCGGCCGCCGCGAGCGCGTGGCCTCCGACGTGGATGACAGCGCGGCCGTCGACGTCGTGCTGGCGCCGGGCGAGGCCTCGCTGCACGACGCGCTGATCCTGCACGGCTCCAACCCCAATCGCAGCGAAAGCCGCCGCATCGGCTTCTCCGTACGCTACATTCCCGCCTCGCTGCGCCATGTCGGCGAAGGCCGCAACTCCGCGACCCTGGTGCGCGGGCGCGATCACGGCACCTTCGACCTCGAGCAAAAGCCGGAGAGCGAGTTCGCGCCCGAAGCCGTGGCGCGCCACAGCGACGTGCTTCGCCGCGCCATGACGACGATCTTCCGCCCATGACGCTCACCTTCGACCGCGACGGCATCGTGTTCCCGATTCCCGTCTTCACGGCGGACGAGATCGCCGGGCGCTACGCGGCGCTGCGGGCGCTCGAAGGCGCGCGTGCCGGCCGCCTGCCGCCGCTGCTCAACTTCAAGCCGCACCTCCTGGTGCCGTGGCTGTGGACGCTGATCCGCGAGCCCCGCATCCTGGATCCCGTGGCCGCGCTGCTGGGCGAAGACCTGCTGTGCTGGGAGGCGAGCTTCTTCAGCAAAGGTCCGAACGACAAGGCCTTCGTCACCTGGCATCAGGACGCGACCTATTGGGGGCTGACCGAGAACATCGGCGTGACGGCGTGGCTCGCCTTCACGCCCAGCACGCGGGCGAATGGCTGCATGCGCGTCATCCCGGGCTCGCACCGGCGCGCGCTGACGCATGTCGAGACCCAGGATCGCGACAACATGCTGCCCGCGCGCGAGCAGGTGCGCGACGCCGTCGACGAAAGCCGCGCCGTCGACGTCGTGCTCGCGCCGGGCGAGATGTCGCTGCACCATCCGATCCTGATCCACGGCTCGGAACCGAACACATCGTCGGAGCGGCGCGTCGGTCTCGCCATCCGCTATATCGGCGCCAAAGTCGCGCAGCGCGGGCCCGAGCGTGGCACCGCGACGCTGGTGCGCGGCCGGGACCACGGTCATTTCGACCTCGAACAGGCGCCCGTCGTCGAGCTGGGCGCCGACGAGCGCGCGCGCCACGCCGTGCTGCTACGGCGCTGGATGAACATCGTCGCGGCGGAAGCGGCGGGACATTCGTAGCTTCACAGTCCGACTGCGATTGGGCATATTCGCCGCCATGCCCCCCGTGTCGAGAATCGCCCTGGGAATGAAGCCGCTGCGCCGCGACAATCCGTGGCCGGATTTCGGCTATGGCGAGATCGAGCCGTTCTATCTGCCGCTCGACGGCGGCGGGCGCGGCGGGCGCGAGATCATCCTGGAGGCGATCAAGGAGCGCGGCATCGAGCTGATGGTCGAGATCGGCTGCTTCCTCTGCGGCTCGACGCTGCAATGGCTGCGCGCCTCCGACAAGCTCACCGTGATCGGCTGCGATCCCTGGGACAGCAACTGGGCGGCCTATATCGAGAACATGGCGGTCGATCCCTTGCGCGCGCGCACCGTCTATCACCTGAGCGACGAGCAGATCGCGGTCATCGTCCACAACATCCGCCGCTTCGGCAATTTCTGCGTCGCGATGAACAATGTGCGCCTCTACAAGGACCGCTTCGTGCCGGTGCGCCGGCGCTCGCCCGAAGTGCTGAGCTATCTCTCCGAGCGCGGCATCGAGCCCGGGCTCATCTATATCGACGCCGACAAGAAGCGCGACGACCTCGACGTCGCGCGCAAGCTGTTCCCGAACGCGGTCCTGTGCGGCGACGATTGGCTATGGCCCGACGAGACCGGCAGATTGGTGATGCAGGAGCACGTCAAGGATTTCGCCAAGGAATACGGCTACGAGGTGCGCAGCGCGCGCCAGACCTGGCTACTCATCGCCCCCTAAGGCGTCGTTCAGCGCGCGCAGCAGCGCCACGATCTCGGCGTGGTCCCATTGAAAGAACAGCGCGTCGTCGATGCCGATCGCATCGGCAAGCAGCCAGTCCTCGGCCAGCCCGAAATGCTCGGCGAGATAGCGCGCCTCCTTGCGGAACAGCGGCGCGGTGCGGCGGATCACGCTTTCGGCCAGGCGGAACTCGGGCCCTTTGAGATCCTGCAGGATGTTGCGCAGCCGGCGCGACGCAGTCCCGCTTTCGTTCAGCGCCAGGAGCGCCTTGGCGGCGAGAAGGCTGACCGACGGGTTGAGCATCCGCTCCGAGCCTTCGGCGGACACGAAATCGATGCCGAGACCGGCCAGCATTTCGCGCGCCTGGCCGACGATGTTGCGCGACAGCGGCAGGGCCCGGACGTTGTCGCGGCCGAAATTCTCGATCCACGCATCCAGCCGGCGGTAGCGGATCAGCACCTTGTCCTGGAAGTCGAGCCCCAGATCGCTGATCGTCAAGGTCGAACGCAGGCGCTGCTGCGTCGCCGTCGCCATGAACTCGGCCGGCGGGCGCACCCAGCACAGCACCAGCGTGTCGATGCCCTTGAGATGCTCCGCGAGCTTTTTCACGTCGCGCGCCGGAAAGGTCCACAGCGTCTCGGCCGAGACGAAGCCGGTGCGGCCGCCGAGCCCTGCGACGAATCGGTCGAAGCCGGCCAGCGCGCCGCCGTCATCGGCTGCGGCATCGCCGTCGCGCTGAAACCACATCGTGCCGCGCGCGATCCGCGCCGGATCGGCGAAGGCCATGAACATCGGCTCGGAATGATTCTCGGCCGCGTCCCAGACATCGAGGCCCGCCGCGAACGCGCCTTCGCGATTGGAAGCGAGCCAGCGCTGCAGCGAGGTCGTACCTGCCTTGGGCATGCCGATATGGAGGATGAGGTTGGGCCGCTTGACCGGTGTTGCGGGCGCCGCGGCTCCGGCCGTCATCGCCGGCCCGCCCGCGACGCGCACGGCCTGCGTCGTAGCGCGCACATGATGGAAGACGGTGTGGCTCGAGATCCCGGACCAGGCGTCCTTCGGGATCGCCGCGCGCTCCAGGCCCTCTTGGGCGAACAGCTCGAGCGGCTCGATGTGATGGCGCTCGCGCTTTCCCCAGACCCGGTCGAGCATGAGCGGCAGGTCGCGGCGGCCGAAGATGCGCATGTGGTCGGCCTGGCCGAACAGCATCGAGCGTTCGGCGTCGGAGAGATCGTCGGACAGGTCCTCGCGCGTCTCCTCGCCGCTCACCGGCACGGAGAGGAAATGGTGGCCGCCGGGCTTCAAGACGCGCTCGAATTCGCGCAGCACCTCTTCCGGATCCCCCTTGAGATGCTCGAGCACATGGCTGTGCAGGATCAGGTCGAAGCAGCGGCTGGGCAGCTTGACGAGGTCGTTGCAAAGATCGATCGCGCGGATCGTGGTGAAGGTGCTGGCATAGCGCGCCGCGTTGACGTCGCAGGCGAAATAGCGCTCGCCCTGGAGCTCGGCGAAGCGCTTGGCGAGCGGCAGCTCGGGCGCGACATGCATCACGCGCAACCCCGGGCGGAACAAGCCGTGCCGCTCCAATATGAGCCACAAGAGCCGCGTGCGCTCCATCGCCTGGCAGCCGGCGCAGCGCGCATTGTCGCGGCCGTTGAAGGCCAGGAACGCGGTCGACTTGCAGATCGGGCAGCGCAGCTCCATCAGCGAAGCTTGCGGGTGAGGAAGGTGGCGTTGACATAGCAGCGGTCGAGCATGTTGTGCCGCCGGACGATTTGGGTCTTCGAGCGGCCGGCGGCATCGATGGTGTCGACGAGATCGGCGCCGAAATCGGTATAGACGATGCAGGGCGTGCCGTCGCCGCTGGTATGATAGCGCGGTTCCTTGAGGTGGCGCTCGACGCCGTCTTCGACCGCGACGCGCGGCTCGGACCGGTCGGGCAGCGGCCAGTCGGTCGGGATCGAGAAGATGTGCACGCCGCCGGGCTTGAGCACGCGCAAAATCTCGCGGAACGCGGCCCTGTAGTCGTGGATATGCTCCAGCACGTCGCTGGTGATGACGAGGTCGAAGCTGTCGTCGGCGATGGTGAGCTTGGTGAGATCCTCGTTGCGCACGCCGTTCCCGTCGACCTCGCCCAACGCGCGATCCGGCCAGTAGTAGGAACGCACATAGCGCGGCAGCGCCTTGAAGGCATTGACGAACGGCCCTTTCAGCGCCGGCTCGAAGATGTCGACCGCCGCCATCCGCCCGGAAGCAACCAGGTTTGCCAGCGAGACCGAGCGTCCGCGCGCGAACTCGTCGAGGACGAGCGCGGCCTGGTCGCGATAGCGCAAATTGGCGCGGCAGGTCGGACAGCCGAAGGTCTCGCGCGTCGAGCGCACGTCGCCGCGCGCGAACTCGCCCTTGGCGCCGCAGATGCTGCACAGGCCTTGATAAGTCTCGCTCATGCGGCTTGCCTCGCGCGGCGTTCGAACAGTTCCTCGAGGCGGGCCCATATCGCCTCCGCACGGCTCGCCCAGGACAGGCTGCGCGCGACCGCTTCCGATGGGAACGCATGTCCCTGCGCGATCGCTTCCTCGAGCTTGGCGACGAACAAATCCGGCGTGCCGGCGACGCGGATCTCGGAGGCGAGGTCGTCGAGATTGGCGATGGCCGTCGACACCACCGGCACGCCGAGGCTGCGATAGACATAGAGCTTGAGCGGATTCATGCGCGCCGAGAGCGCGGAATCCAGATGCGGGATGATCGCGGCGTCGAAGGCGGCGATATGGCGCTGCGCGGTCTCGTAAGGCAGCACGCCCGGCGCGTGGACGTTCGCGAGCCTCGCGACGTCGCGATAGCGCTCGTCCCGGCCCGGCTCGCCGATCAGCACGATGGACCAGGCAGGGCGGGCGCGCGCGACGTGCTCGATCAGGTCCCAGTCGATGCGGTGCGAGAGGCTGCCGCAATAGCCGACGATGGGCCGCGGCAGATGCGCGAGCGCGGCCGGCACCGCCCAGTGCTCGACGCCGTCCGGCGCATCCATGCCGTTGGGCACGACGAGCGGATCGAGGCCTTCGCTTTCCAGCCACGCGCCGACGGACTCGCAATTGGCGAAGGCGGCATCGGCGACGGCGAAGGTCTCGCGATAGCTCTTCTCCAGCTGCAGCCGCCAGGCGGGCTGCATCGGCCATTGCCGCTGGTCGTCGATCACGTCGCAGGCGACGAAGGAGAAGCCGAGCCGCTTCTGCACCTCGGGAAAGCCGCGCACCACCGGGCACACCCAGGCCAGCACATTGTCCGTCATGCCGAGCTCGGCCAGCCACCGCTCCACCGCGTTGGGGAACTCCTCGATCGCCGGCAGCTCGCGGCCCAACAGATGGGTCTCCTTGCCGCGATAGACGAAGCTCCGCCGCGCGACGCGCTCGTCGTCGGCGGTCTCGAGAAAGCGGCCGAGCGTGTTGGCGGCGACCAGGCGTCCCTGGCCCGACGAACCCGGCAGCGCGTTCAGCGCATCGGCCGAGACCGGCGCATCGATGTGCAGGACCTTCGCGACGTTGGGCAGCGCGGCGAATCGCTTGAGCAGCATGTCCTGCCGGCGTCCATAGATGCCGGAATCGTTCTGCTTCCAGAAGAAGACGAGGTTCACGTCCTTGCGAAGATCGCGGAGCGCGCCCGCGCGCGGCCCCGTGCGGAACGCGCCCTTGGTCGCGGCGCGAAGGTTTTCCGGCAGCGACCCCGGCATGGACGCGTCGATATGCGCGAACAGGCGGCGGATATCGGCGGGGACCGGGGCGTTCTTCTCGCGCGCCTTTGCGATGGCTTCGCCGGCGCGCACCGCGTTGACCGCGCTCGAGAGCTCGGCACGGAAGAACGCGCGCCGCGCTTCGGCTTCGCCGTTTTCCCCCGCTAGCGCTGCCGCCAGCGCCGCGACCAGATTGCCGTCCGATACCGCGACGATGCGCCCGCCTTCCATCAGGTCGAGCACGGGCGGCACGGCCGTGGCGAGGATGCGCGTGCCCGTCGCGATGGCGTCGGTGAGCTTGGCCGGCGTCTGGGACTGCACGATCGGGTCGAGTGGGTCCTGCAGGATGCAGACGACGTCGGCCATCGCGTTCATTTCGGCGAGGCGCGAATAGGGCTGGTCGGGATGGAGCACGATGCGCGCGCCGTAAAAGCTCTCGAGCTCCTTCTTCAGCTCCTTGTCCAGCACGGTGCCGACGATGCAGAACACCGCGTTCGGATCGCCGACTTGCGCGAGCGCGCGCGCCACGTCGAGCACGCCCTTGTGGCGGCGCGGGGTGCCCAGGAACAGCACGATCTTGTCGGAGGGCTTGAAGCCGAATTCGGCGCGTACCGAATCGCGCGACTGCCGCGCCGCGTCGAAGGCGCGCGCGTCGCGGGCATGGCGGATCAGCGTACCGCCATAGCGGCGCTGCAGCACGGGATTGCACGCCGTCACCGCGTCGGCATCGCCGACCATCGACGCGGCGAGCTGGGTCCAGCGCTTGGCATAGGGCTCGCGCCAGTCGGACGGCACGCGGTCCGCAAGGAACTCGTCCAGGCTCAGCGCGTGATCGGCGCGGACGAAGGCGAGCTCGTCGTCGTCGATGTCGAGGATCACGCTTGCGCCGTGGATCAGCTTGTAGAGGAATCCGATCAGCAGGCCGGGCAGCCGCGGCTTCGACACCCAGGCGATCTCGCAAGGCCGCTCGATCACCAGCCGGATCGCGCCTTCCATGAACGCCGCGAAGCTCGGCGAAAGGAAGCCATAGGTCTCGACCGCGCGCGCGCCGTCGCGCAAAGGCGGCCACAGATCCTCGCCATAGGCCGGAAAGACCGGGCCGACCAGCTCGACATCGGCATGCGGCGCTGCCACCTCGGCCAGGATCATCGCGCGGCCGACGGGATTGTGCGCGAGGCACCACGACACGACCGCCAGCCGCGGACGGCCGCCCGCGCTTTGCCGCGGCGCCGTCGCCGGCCAGTGCCGAATGCGCATGCCGTCCGCGACTTCGCGATCGAGCCGCTGCTTCTTGCGCAGCGCCGCGAGCCTGTCCTTCACGACGCCGATCGACGGATCGCGCGCGCCGACGGTCTCGAGGATGCGCGCCGCGTCCTCGAGCTCGCCGCTCGCGGCCAGGATCTCGGCCTTGCCGATATGGCCCCACATGTAAGCGTCGTCCGCCGCGATGGCGCGCTCGTAGAGATCGAGCGCGTCCTGCGCCTTGCCGAGCTCGCCCGCGATGCGGCCGAGCTTGGCCAGCACCGGGGCGCAGTTCGGATCCTGCGCCAGCAGCTCGCGGAAGACCGGCTCCGCGCTGTTCAGGTTCTTCTGCTCGAGCTGGTCGTTGGCCGCGCGGAAGCGCCGCCAGAAGGCGTTGACCGCGCTGGTCTCGGCGAGCGACGGATTGAGCGCGATGGCGCGCGCGAAGAAATCCTGCGCGGCATCCTCGTCGCCGCGGCTGCGGCAGGCTTCGCCGAGCCGGTAGAGCGCCCAAGCGGAGTTCGGCTTCTCGTCGAGGATGGCGCGATAGGCCCGCTCCGCCTCGCCGAGCCGGCCCTGCTTCCACAGCGCGTTCGCCTCTGCGAAGGCATCGCCATGGGTTGCGGGCGGAGTGGACAAGACGGCACCTTGTTGCGCGGGCTTCGACGGTATCGCGCGCTCCCTGGACGATCAACAAAGTTTCCTCGAAACTGAACCGCATGGCCGAAATCGAACTCGAAGACGCGATAGCCCGAAGCGCTGCAAATCGCGGCGCGCGCTGGCCCGAGCGTGGGGCGGCCAACCGGCTCGAGCCCGAATGCTGGCCGGAGCTCAAGCCCGGCTTCACGCTCAAGCCCGGCTCGCGCGTGTTCACCATCGGCAGCTGCTTCGCGCGCAACGTCGAGCACAATCTGGCGGCGCTGGGCTTCGACGTTCCGGCGCGGAAATTCCTCGACCGGAACGCGGGCATCAAGGGCGCGGGCGGTGACGAGATCCTCAACAAATACACGCCGCCCTCGATCTGGCAGGAGCTCGCCTGGACCAAGGCCATCCGCGACCGCGACGGCGAGGTGCGCGAGGAAGACGTCGAGCCGCTTCTGCTGAGGCTCGACGACGGAACCGTCGTCGACATGCAGCACCGGCTGACCAACCGGTACGGCGTGCCCAGGTCCCAGGCGGTCGAGCAGCGCCGCGCGCTCTATCGCCTGTTCGAGAACGCGTTCGTGAGCGAGACGGTGATCGTCACGCTGGGCCTGATCGAATGCTGGATCGACCGCGCGACCGGACAGTATGTCGAGTTCGGGCACTATATGCGCAAGCACAATGCAGGCGGGCGCTTCGCCTTCAAGCGGCTGACCTTCGCCGAGGCGCTGGACTACACGCGGCGCGCGCTCGACCTTCTGTTCGCGGACGGTCCGCGCAACCTGTTGATCACGACCTCGCCGGTGCCCCTGGCGCGGACCTTCACCAGCGACGACGTCATCGTCGCCAACGCCTATTCCAAGAGCGTGCTGCGCGCGGTCGCGGGCCAGATCGCCGAAGAATATCCGAGCGTCGATTATTTCCCGTCCTATGAGAGCGCGATGCTCACCAAAGAGAGCTATGTCTGGGCGAACGACCTCACCCATGTCGAAGCCGAGTTCGTGGGCCGCATCGTCGGGCGCATGGTCGAGCATTACGTCGCGTCCGGCGAAGGCCTGCCCGACGCGGCGGCGATGGACCGCTGGCTGAGCTTCTCCAACCTGGTCAATCACCGCCGTTTCGACGAAGCGGCGAAGATCTTCGCCACGCTCGACCCGGAGGAGAAGGGCTTTGCGCCGCGCTTCGCGCTGCCCCTGGCCGAGATGCACCTGCATCTGGGTCGGAGGGACGCCGCCCTCGTCCATGCCGAACAGGCCCGCGTCCAGGCCGAAGCGGCCGGCGAGCGCGGCTGCTTCACCCTGCTGCGCTGCGCGAAGGTCCTCGACGCGGCGGGCCATGCGGATGAGGCCGAAGCGATCCGCGCCCGTACCGTGGCGGCGCTCGCCAATCCGGGATTGATCATGTCGCTGATGCGCCGGCTGTCGGCGCCGGACAGCGCGGCGGATTTCGCGCGCGTCATCGCCCATGTCGAGACGCGGCTCGGCGATAATCTCGATCTGCTGGCGTTCGCCGTCATGACTCTGGAGGCGCAAGGCGATCTCAAAGGCGCGCAGCGCGTCTGCCGCGCGGCCATCGCTGCCCATCCGCAAAACGCCGACATGCAGGCGCGGATGGGCCATATCCTCGCCAAGCGCGGACGCAAAGCGCGAGCGACAACGTTTCTCCAGACGGCCGTGGATCTCGACCCCGGCAACGAAGCGGCGCTGAGGAAGCTGCTGGACCTCCATCTCGAGGCCGAAGACTTCGACGCCGCGCAGGCGGCCGCCCGCGCGCTCGTGGCGCTCGCGCCTGACGATGCGGCTGCGCATCTGAATCTCGCCAGCGCGCTTCGGCGCGGCGGCCGCAGGGAGGAGGCGCTCGCGCATGCCAGGCGCGCGGCGGAGCTCGCGCCCGAAAACCCGCGCTACAGCCGCTATGTCGAGGAGATCGTCAAGGCGCGCGCGAAACGCTGAGCAGATACTCCTTATACGGAGAATCTCCGTATCCCGCCGCCAGTTGCTCCAGCCGCGCCGCGTCGATATAGCCCATGCGCCAGGCGACCTCTTCCAGGCAGGCGATCTTCAGGCCCTGCCGCGTCTCGACGGTGCGCACATATTCCCCCGCCTCGAGCAGCGAATCCGGCGTGCCGGTGTCGAGCCAGGCGAAGCCGCGGCCCAGCATCTCGACCGTCAGCGCGCCTTGCGCGAGATAGTGCGCGTTCACCTCGGTGATCTCGAGCTCGCCCCGCGCCGACGGCCGCACCGAGGCCGCCACGTCGACCACGCTGTTGTCGTAGAAATAAAGGCCGGTGACCGCCCAGTTCGAGCGCGGCTGCTTCGGCTTCTCCTCGATCGAGAGCGGCCGGCCCGCGGCATCGAGCTCGACCACGCCATAGCGCGCCGCATCGCGCACCCAGGTCGCGAAGATCGTGGCGCCTTGCGCGCGCGCCCCCGCCTTCTTGAGAAGGCTCGAGAAGCCCGGCCCGTGAAACAGATTGTCGCCGAGCACGAGCGCGACGCCGTCCCCGCCGATGAAATCGCGGCCGATGACGAAGGCCTGCGCCAGGCCGTCCGGCGCGGGCTGCACGGCATAAGAGAGCGAAAGCCCGAGGCTCGCGCCGTCGCCGAGCAGCCGCCGGTACTGGTCCTGGTCCCTGGGCGTGGTGATCACGAGGATGTCGCGGATGCCGGCGAGCATCAGCGTCGACAGCGGATAGTGGATCATCGGCTTGTCGTAGACCGGCAGAAGCTGCTTGCTGACGGCACGGGTGACCGGATGAAGCCGCGTGCCCGCGCCGCCCGCCAGGATGATGCCTTTGCCGATCACGCTTCGAGTTCCCGCATCGCCGCCTCGAGCCCTTCGCGCCAGGGACGCTGTTCGATGCCATAGTCGCGCGCAATCTTCGCCGTATCCAGTACGGAATAGGCCGGCCGCGGGGCACGGGCGGCGAACTCGGCGGTCGAGATCGGCGTCAGCGCGGGTCGCGGGCCGCCTGACAACGTGAAGATCGCCTGCGCGAAGCCGAACCAGGTGACCGGTCCGGCGCCGCAATAGTGATAGGTGCCGTACGGTCCCGCTGCGGATGCCACAGCGGCGACGACGCGCGCCAGATCCTCGGCGGCCGTGGGGCAACCCCATTGATCGTCGACGATGCCGAGCGCGGGGCGCGTCCGGGCGAGATCGAGCATGGTGCGCACGAAATTCCGGCCTGTCCCCGAGAACAGCCAGGAGGTGCGCAGGATCACATGCCGCGCCGCCTGTGCCCGCACCGCTTCTTCGCCGGCCAGCTTCGATTGCCCATAGACGCTCTTGGGCGAGACCGGATCGTCTTCGCGCCACGGCCGCCCGTCGCCGCCGTCACCGAAGACATAATCCGTCGAGATGTGCACCAGCGGAATATCGTGCGCTTCGGCCGCGCGGGCGAGGTTGCGCGGACCGTCTGCGTTCACTGCGAAGGCTGCGTCGCGGTCGTCCTCCGCGCGGTCGACCGCGGAATAGGCCGCGGCATTGATAAGAACGTCGGGTCTGTGCACCGCCATCGCCGCCGCGACCGATGCCGCGTCGGTGACGTCGAGCTCCGGCCGGCCGAGTGCGATGTACTTCATGCGACGCGACAGCGCTCGCGCGAGCTGTCCCGAACGTCCGGCGACGAGGATCTTCATGCGCCCAGCCCGAGCCGCGCGCCGTCATAGCCGCGGCGCTTGATCTCTTCGCACCAGGCGCGGTTTTCGACGTACCAGGCGACGGTCTCGCGCAAGCCCTGCTCGAAGCTCTCGCGCGGCTGCCAGCCGAGCTCGCGCGCGATCTTGCTCGCGTCGATGGCATAGCGCCGGTCGTGCCCCGGGCGATCGGCGACGAAGGCGATCGCGTCGGCGTGGCGCCCATCCGCGCGCGGCGCGAGCTCGTCCAGGATCGCGCAGATCTGCGCCGCCACGTCGATGTTCCGCCGCTCGCAGCGTCCGCCGACATTGTAGCTGTGCCCGACCGCGCCGCGCTCGAGCACCAGCAGCAGCGCGCGCGCGTGATCGTCGACATGCAGCCAGTCGCGCACGTTCTCGCCCTTGCCGTAGACGGGCAGCGTGCGGCCGTCGAGCGCGCACAGGACCAGATGCGGGATCAGCTTCTCGGGAAACTGCCAGGGGCCGTAATTGTTCGAGCAGTTGGAGAGCACCACCGGCAGTCCATACGTATGATGCCAGGCGCGCACCAGGTGATCCGCCGCCGCCTTGGACGCCGAATAGGGCGAGCGCGGGTCATAGCGCGTCTCTTCGGTGAAACGGCCCTCTTCGCCGAGCGAGCCGAAGACCTCGTCGGTCGAGACGTGATGGAAGCGGAAGACGCGCCCGGGCTCGAGCGCGCGCCAATATGCCGTCGCCTGCTCGAGAAGCACCGCTGTGCCGAGCACATTGGTGCGCACGAATTGGGCCGGCCCGTCGATCGAGCGGTCGACATGCGACTCCGCAGCGAGATGCAGGATCGCGTCGGGCCGTTCACGCGCCAGGAACTGCGCCACCGCGCCGGCGTCGCAGATATCGGCCTCGCGGACCGTCAGCCGCGGATGGTCGCGCGGCACGCCGCCGAGGCTGGCGGCATAAGTGAACTTGTCGAAGACGAGCGCGTGATGATCGGTCTCGCCCAGGACGAGGCGCACCACCGCCGAGCCGATGAACCCTGCCCCGCCGGTGATCATGATGCGCATGCGGCTATTCAAACACCAGGCCGAGCGCGGACAACAGGGGCTGGGCGCGATCCTTGTCCGAAAGCTCCGCTTCGGCGGCGCTTACCGGCCAGGGGATGGCAAGCGCCGGATCGGCCCAGAGCAAGCCCCGGTCGTGCGCTTTCGAATAATAGGCGTCGACCTTGTAGAGGACCTCGGTGTCGGGCTCCAAGGTGCAGAAGCCGTGCGCGAAGCCCTTGGGCACGAAGAGCATCGTGCCGTCCTCCGCGCCGAGCTCCATCGCGGCATGGCGGCCGAAGCTCGGCGAGCCGCGCCTGAGATCCACGACCGCGTCGAGCACGCGCCCCCTGACCACGCGCACGAGCTTGGCCTGGGCAAAGGGCGGGAGCTGGAAATGGAGGCCGCGCACCGTGCCCGGCCGGCGCGACAGCGAGTGATTGTCCTGCACGAAGTCGCAATCGATGCCGAGGCGGGCGAGGGCGTCGCGGTTATAGGTCTCCGCGAACCAGCCGCGCGCATCGCCGTGCCGTTCGGGCGCAAGTACCTTCACCGCACCGAAATGTGAGCCCACGACGCGCATGCGCCTTTATAGGCCGGAGGGGGAGATGAAACGAGGGTGGCTTACGATCTGGGATATATCGACTTGGAGCCGAAAAACCTGCAGCCCCCCGACAATCCCTTCGGCCCGGGGATGTCACCCATGTCTTAGGTACAATCTGTTACCTATGTGTCCGGGTCGGACAACCGACTAGATGGCGCAGGGGGCAGTCTGGGGAAAATGCGCTCCGCCCGCTAAGCCCCGACAGAGACTGACGGGCCATCACCTACCTAGAAGCTTCATGAAATTCCGCTTGGCCTTGTGCCGGAGTGCGAGGCCATCAAGCCAAGCGGCATGGGCGTTCGTTTCGCCAAGCTTGGCCCGCAGATCGCCGATGCGCGCGATGAACTTGCAAGCCTCCTGATAGTTCCTTTGCCCACCGGAACGCACGATGTTCTCGACGTGATCGGCATAGACGGTCCACACGCGTCCCGGATGACTGGCCTCGCTGGCCTCCGCCAACCGCATTCGCTCATTCATCCTGACATCGTGTTGTGCCGCCGTGCCCCAAGCGTCGTCGAACAGTTTCTCTTCGACGAGCAACCGGACAAGAACATCCGGCAATGATGCCCAGCGCGGCGCGGATCGTGACCTCGGGCCCGCGATCAGTGCCTTGAGAAAGGCCACGGCACGATCTCGCACCGATTTTCCTTCGCCGAGAACGGTCTTCATCTGCTTGTAGAAATCGACGCTCGGAGTGCGCTCGAATTCGCGCCAGAGCACGGCTTCCGCGTCGGCCATACGCCCCAGCCGCGCATAGAGTTCACCGGCGAACACGATCAGTCGCGTGTCGGGATTGTCTTCGAACTGCCAGAGCCCCTCTTCCGCCCATGTGAGCGCGTCGGCGTCGCGTCCGTGTGCGGCGCAGAGCTGGGCGATTCCCAGATACTCATAGGCGCTCGACAAGTCCTTCTTGCGGATCTCGATGCGCGCGTCGAGGTCGCCGTCACGTTCGGCGAAGCTTTCGAGAATGGACGCGAGCGTGGAGCGACGGCCGTAACGGTCTTCGTCGCCGCTGCGGGGATGCAACGGCTTCAGCTTCTTCCAAGCGTCCATCGCTAAGCGCCGATACTCGGCAAGGCCGGCTTCGCCCAGAACCTCCGCATAGGTTTCGCTGGCGCCCTGAAAGAAATCCCATTTGGAACTCACTTCGCGGGCATAGAGGCTTTGGGCGAGCTCGACGGAATCAGGCTTCGCGGCAAGGCAGGCCTTGAGATGAATGTCGCCGGCGCGCGCGACGAGCTCTCCACCCTGCCCGTCGGAATCGTCGATTTCGCCGAGGGCGTCCTCCATCTCATCGAAGAAATCGTCGAGCAAGGTCAACGCGAGCGCGGGCCGGTCCTGTGCGACTAGATTCTCGATCCCATCGAGCACTGTTTCGACTCCCGACGCCCAACCGCCGACCTCGCTGTATTCGACAAAGCCGTGCGTCGACATAGCGTCGGCGATCGCGCCGCGGAACCGCATCAGAACGGCCTTGTCGTTCTCGCCCGCGATCGCGGCCGCGAGCTCGAGATCGCGGAGCAGGACGTCATCGCGCTCCGCCAGCGCCATGAGCTTGTCGACAAGCGCGTCGGTGCCTTGCGCGCGCAGATGATCGCGAATGCGCGCGAAGCGGCTGCCGATCGCCTTGGCCGCGTCGTGGCTCAATGCGTTGGCCGCGAGCGCGGTCGCGATCAGATGCTTGCAGAAGCCGCGATCGGCAAAGGCCGGGCAAGAGCATTCGCCCGCGAATCGCTTGTCGCTGCCTTCGAGCTTGGTGCGATAGACCTCCGTGCCCCGAACGCGCGCGGCAACGCCAGCCGCCTCGACCGCCACGATCTCGACCTTTCCGTCATCGCAATAGGCTTGGCCGCGCACAAAGGTCAGATCGCCGGCCATGGCGCGCAGCCTGGCGACATCGAAGCGTTCTTGTCGCCTGCCCCGCACCGACCCTCCGCGTTGACTCTTGCCCTTGATTTCCATATATTCCGTACTATCGGTATTATATGGATTTAATCAAGTGACAACCACCAGCGCCAGTGATTTTCAGAAGCGGCTGGGAGAATTCACCGATCTTGCGCGGCGCGAGCCCGTCATGATCACCCGCCACGGCCGCCCGTCCTTGGTGCTCCTGGCTGCCGAAGACTATGCGCGTTTGAAGGTGATCGAGGAACGCTCGACAAAGGCGGTCAGGACAGCCGACCTTCCCGCCGAGACGGTCGACGCGATGAAGACCGCCGATCTCTCCCATCTGCCGTCCGACTGATTCCGGCCTATGGCCAAGGGCGAAGCGCCAAAGGTCGGCCAGATCGTTCGGCATCACTTTCTTTGGTCGGAGGAAAAGGCGGCCGGACGAGCTGAAGGGGCGAAAGCCCGTCCTTGCATCATCATCGCCGTTGAATCGCGTTCGAGCAACGATGCTCCGCGCGTGACCGTGCTGCCTGTCACGAGCCAAGCCCCTCGATCGGATGCAGCGGCCGTTGCCGTGCCTGATGGGCTCAAGGCACGCATCGAACTCGATCCTGGTCGACCCGCCTGGGTCGTGATCGATCAAGCCAACGTCTTCACATGGCCCGGCTTCGATCTCGTGCCGTCGTCGAACGGCAACTTCATTCGCGGCATGGTCACGTCGGGCTTCTTTGAGCAGATCGCGGCCACCGTCATCGCCGTCCACGCGCGCGGCCACCTGCGGCGAACGGATCGCGATGACGGTTGATTGGTCGGCCTGTGCAGCGTCACAAAGCTGAGCGAACGTAGCTGCGGCCGTTGTCAAACGTTTCGACATCGCCCAGACGGCTCAGCGACGTAAGGACGTCCTGGATATCCTTTTCGATCCGAGTCTGGTTCTTGAAATTTGAAGCGATCTGGCGAGCAGATAGCGGCGAACGACTGAGGCCGAGCAACTCCAGCACCCGGCCGGCCTGCATTTTCTTTTCCATAGGGAACGCAGGCCTCGGCGCGGAGGCTCGTGCCGACGAGATGGCTTGAACACGATCGGCGCGATGGGCGAGCGGTCCCAGCTTCTCGACTTGGTATTCGGGCCGCAGCCATCGGTAGAGACCGCGCCGTTCTTCGGAGGCGCGTTCCCGATTGAGGTCGACCAGTCGCTCGACGATCGCGTCGGTCGCGAGAGTCGCTGGCCAGCGATAGGCATTTAGAACAGCCGTGTCGATCTGGTCGTGCAATTCCTTGAAAATCAAAACGCATCCCCGATCACACAGGCCGCGCTCCTTTGGCGATAGCTGCGCACCCGTCCTGACCGCTTCCAGCAGATTGTAGAGCGCGGTCAAGGTGAGATCGGGGTTATTGGCCAGGACCAGCTTTCGCGTCATGTCGAGTTCTTCCGCCAGCGCGGCGATTCCCATTTTGGCCGTTGCCGTGGCATCCGGAAAAGGAAAGGGATCGAAGCAGCGCGTTTTGGAGTACCGAGGGTCATTGCCAACGCCCTGGCGCCCTCCGGATCGGATGGCCCATGCAATATGCGCGCTCGACGAAAGCACGCCCAGATGAAACGCCGCATCCGACGCGATCGCCACCAGCATGTTGTCGGGCAGGACATCGGTGTCCAGAAATTGAAAAATGCGATGCTTCATCGTCTCGACGGTGGCGATGTATCGCTTGATGCCGGAAAGCGCAGGCCGGAGCTCGCGTCTGGGCTCTCCGAATTGCCACCACTTCTCTCGATAGGACGGCCGATTGTTCCTGTCGCGCTCGGGCTTCACTGTCGCAAGCAGATGCTGGTAGACCTCGGGATATTTCTGCCGGACTTCCGCCTCATCGAGTCCGAACAGATCGATCACCATGACGTCGCGCGACCGAGCCGTCAGGTCGCGACCATTGCGATATGCCTTGATATGGTGCTCCAGATCGCGGCGGCGTCCGAGGCCCAACGCGAGCGCCCTTTCCCGCGTGACGATGAAGCCGTCGCCGTGAAGTTTGACCCCGGGAGAGCACAGCGCTTCGTTCGCAACCAGTGGCGTTGATTTTGTGATGTCGGCCCCGATCGTGAGATCGGCATTGATCTTGCCGGTTCTCTCGATGAACCCGATCTTGGGCTCGTCGGTATCGAGTTGGCTTTCGCTGACAACCTGCCGCAAAATTCCTTCGCGCAGTCCCGATGTCGCCACCGTAATCGCAATGCGCACGGCCGCGGCGTCCTTGGTCGCCTTGGTCCAGGGATGATCCGGAATGGCCAGAAGCAAGGACAAGGGGCGGTCCGCGGAGAGATGCCGCTCCACGACGCGGCGCTGGAAGACCTGCGTGATCGAATTGGTCGTCACGAACCCAAAGCGACGGAGCCGGGTGCCTTCCCGTGTCAGCAGATCGGCCGCGTGATCCCACCAATACATGACGAAATCGGCCGAAGGGTTGATCTTCGGATTGACCTTCCACAGCGCTTCCGCGTAGCCGGCACCCAGCCTACCGCGAATATCCTTGCCGCCGATGAAGGGCGGGTTTCCGACGATGAAATCCGCGGCGGGCCAATCGGGCCGGAACGCATTCGGAAAGGCATAGAGCTCCCGCCCCCGGCGGTCGACGACCGGCCTGCCAAATCCATCTCGCTTCAAAAGCATTTGCGGATAGCCCTTCCATGCTAGAAGAGCATCCTTTTCCTGGACGTGGTCCTTGTTTCCCAGCACCGGCTCGGGCGGTACAGTTGCGCGCGTGCGCAAGTGCCACTGAATATAGCCGATCCACAGCACAAGCTCGGCAATCTCGACGGCCCGCCTGTTCAATTCCAATCCGAAGAACTGATCCGGCTTGACGGAGATATCTCGTACCTCGGCGACTGCTTCGTTGCCGCCGATGTCGTGAAGCTGTTTGAGCGCTTCGCCTTCGAGCTGTTTCATCCGACGCAGCGCGACATAGAGGAAATTCCCCGTGCCGCACGCGGGATCGAGCACCCGGACCGACGCAAGGTGCCTGAGATAATCCCCAATCTCGCGGATAGCGGCCGACCTGTCACCTGCCTGCAGAGCACGATCAGCGGCCGATTGGTGCTCGATCCAGTCTTGCGCCAAGGGCTCGACGATCGTGGCATCGATGACGCTTTCGACATAGACGCGGGGCGTGTAGTGAGCGCCAAGCCTGCGTCGCTCGTCCGGGTCCAGCGCCTGTTCGAACAGGCTTCCGAAGATGGCCGGCTCGAGATCGCACCAATCCGCATCGGATGCGTCGCGCAGCAGCCGGATGCCATCGGCATCGAGCGGCAACGCGGCAGCGTTCTTGAAGAGTTTGCCGTTAAAGCGGAGCAGCTTCTCACCGATCCCTGGCGAATATCCTCCTTCATCCATATGCCGCCACAGATCGTCGATTTCGGAGGTGAACCGCCTCGGCTCTTCCAAACAGCGCGTCAGCAGTTCGGTGAAACCCTTCTTCTTCAAAAGCCCCGCATCTTCGACGAACATCGTGAACAGGCACCGCATCAAGAAGATGGCCACGCTTCGCGCGTCGAACCCCCGGCTTTCCAGCGCCTTCGAGATCTCGGCCAATTGCCCGGCTATCTCGCGTGTCACCTTGGCTGTTTGCCGGGCAGGATCGAGAGAGTCGGGTGCTTCCCACACGCAACGAAGCAGCTCGCGCTTCTTCGGATCTGTCAGCTGCCTCAGCTCTATTCGAAAACCTTTGGCATCGGGAAACTGCGCGTAATGACGGCCGTGGCCGGAGAAATCGGAATAGAGCTCGATCGTCCGCCCCACGTCGCAAACGATCAGAAAGGGCGGATAGGGATGATCCGATGGGAGTGCCAAGGCATAGCGCTCGGCTTGGCGTCGCGCTTGGATCATCAAATGATCGATCGTTCCCACATCCGGCGTCGGTTTTGCATCCCGAGGTGTGAAGAGGTCCTCCTGGACGCCGGCCGACGACTTTCGAAAGGCGCGCTTGCGGCTCTGCTTCGCCTCGAGAATAAAATGGCCGCGCTTATAGAGATCGATGCGTCCCGCCTCCACGGCGCCGTCCGCCAGAAAGCGCTCCACACGCCGCTCGAAGACATAGTCGTTGAGTTCGCTCGATGCCTCCGCGGGCTGCGGATGCGGAACGCGAAGCACGTCGCAGAGCTCGGTCAGGAACAGAGAATAGTTCGCGCGCTCCTGTCCGCCTTCGCGATCGGACCAGCGCGAAATGAACTCCTCGACAACGGGTGATTTATGTTCTTCACCGCTCCCCATGCGGGGATGCTGTCAAACTACCTTTGATAATTGGATAAACAAGAATAACGCCTTGGCTGTATTCGCAAATTTGTCGAGGGGCGGCCTTCTGCCACCGGGAATTGCGCGCCTCTTCGTCGAAGATTACAGCGCAAAAAGCAGAAAGGCAGGCCGTAGCCTGCCTTCCGATTTTGTGTCCTGAGAGCTTTCGCTCAGAGACTTGTTAACGGCTGCAGGACCCGAAGGGCCTGCTACGGCGCGCGATCTCCTATCGGCTAAATATTCGACTTTTGCGCAGGGCAACTGTATTCTTCTGGTTGCATTTAGCAAGTCTATAAGCCGATGGGAAATCGCGCGCCAACCGCAATTCTGTGACCCTCGTCTCAGCATGTGGCACCTAAGCATAGCCTAAGACGGAGTCACAGATGGGATGCCAGGGTGTCACAGAGGGAGTGTTGACTCTTTTATCATCGGGCGTATGGTTAGCGCGCACCGCTGCGGCGTTCGCCGTGGTGCTGGAGCGGGTGGGGCCACGATTTCGCACGAAATCGTGGCCTATCCAGTGGGGCGAAAATTATGAAAAAGCTCAAATATCGACTCGGTCTAGATGTGGGCACCAATTCCATTGGCGGAGCGATCGTCGAACTCGACGACAACGGCCAACCCCAGGCCAATCGCTACCTTCTCACACGCATCTTCACTGACGGCCGCAATCCGAAGGACGGCACGTCGCTGGCGGTCCAGCGGCGCGTGCCGCGCGGGATGCGCAAGCGGCGCGACCGCTACCTCGCCCGCCGCGACGACTTGATGGACGCGCTGATCGCGCTCGGCCTGATGCCGTCGGATGAAGCGGAACGGCAAGGACTTGTCGCGCTCGATCCATATGAAATGCGCGCCAAGGCGGCGAACGAAGCGGTCAAGCCTTACGAGCTCGGCCGCGCGCTTTTCCACATCAACCAACGACGCGGGTTCAAGTCGAACCGCAAGACCGACAAGGCGGCCGACAACAGCAAAATCCAGCCCCGCATCGACGCCCTCCACAAGCAGATGGCCGAGAGCGGCGCAAAGACGCTGGGCGACTATCTGCATAGGCGCCGGCTCAGGGGTAAGGCAGTCCGTGCGCGGCCCGAAACCGGACTCTATCCCGACCGCAAGCTCTACGAAGACGAGTTTGATCGCATCCGGGAGGCGCAGGCGCCGCACCAGATGCTGCGGCCGCAGCAGTGGGAGGAGCTTCGCGACATCATCTTCTTCCAGCGTCCGCTGAAGCCCGTCGATCCCGGCTGGTGCCTGCTGGAGGACGGGGAGCGCCGCGCCCATCGCGCCCTTCCCTGCGCGCAGGAATTCCGCATGGTGCAGGAGGCAAACAACCTTCGCATCCTCGTGCCCGGCGAGCGCGCAGTGCCGCTCACGCACGAGCAGCGCGACAAGGTGCTGAGGGAGCTGCGCACCAAGAAGGAATTGAAGCTCGACGCGCTGCTGAAGCTGCTCAAGCTGCCCTCGGGCGCACGCGTCAACCTGCTCGATGAGAACCGCAAGGCGCTGAAGGGCGACGAGACGGCTGTGCGGCTCAAGGACATCTTCGGCAAGAGCTGGTTCGAGATGTCGTTCGCGCGTCGCACCGAGATCGTGCGCGCGCTGATCGAGACCGAAAAGCCGGAAGAAATCGAGCGGATCGCCCAGGCGGAATGGGAGTTGGACGAAGCCGCGGCCAAGAAGCTCGCCGCCACGGGCCTGCCCGACGGCTATGCCCGCCTGAGCGAGAAGGCGATCGAAAAACTTCTGCCCATCATGGAGGACCAAGGCCTCAACTATTCCGAAGCCGTCGCCGAGGTCCCAGAATATGGGCATCATTCCGATTTCCGGCCGGACGCATCGCTGGAGCGTCTGCCCTATTACGGCGAAGTCCTAGGACGCCAATGCGTGGGCGGCGATCCCAAGAAGCCCAAGCAAGATGAAGTCGCCCATTACGGCCGCATCGCCAACCCGACCGTGCATATCGGGCTGGGCCAGCTTCGTCGCGTGGTCAACCGTCTGGTCGAGCGCTACGGCAAGCCCGAAGAGATCGTCATCGAACTCGCCCGCGACCTCAAGATGAACAAGGAGGAGAAGGACGAGGAGCGGCGCAAGAACCGCGACAACGAAGCCGCCAACCAGCGGCGTAAAGACGACATTGTCGCGGCGAAAGGAGTGCCCTCTCCTCATCTCTTGCGCAAGCTGCGCCTGTGGGAAGAGCAGCAATACGGATCGGTGAAAGTCTGCCCTTTCACCGGCGAGACGATCTCGTTCGAGATGGCGATCGATGCCCGCACGGAAATTGAGCACATCCTGCCCTTCTCCAAGACGCTCGACGATTCGATGGCGAACAAGGTGCTTTGTCTGCGCGAGGCGAACCGCGCCAAGAAGGACCGCTCGCCCTATGACGCCTTCCACGGCAATCCCAGCATCGGCCCGCACCAGTACAAGTATGACGAGATCCTGCTGCGCGCCGATGCCCTGCCCAAGAACAAGCGCTGGCGCTTTCATGCCGACGCCATGGAGCGGTTTACGGACGAGAAGGACTTCCTCGACCGCCAGCTCAACGAGACGAAATACCTCTCGCGCATCGCGCGTGGCTATCTGGCGCATCTCTACAACGAGAAGGCGGAAGGGCGTCTGCGTGTCCGTGCCATTCCCGGCAAGCTCACCGCCATGCTGCGTGGCAAGTGGGGCCTGAACGCTCTGCTCTCCGACCACAATCGCGCCGGCGACGATGACGGGCCCACGCGCAAGAACCGCGACGATCACCGCCACCACGCCATCGACGCCTTCGTCATCGCGATGACCGACCAGCGCCTTCTGCAACGGATCTCGGAGATGAATTCGGACGCCGAGCGCAAGCGCCTGATCGACGAGATCCCGCTGCCGTGGGAGGGCTTCACGCCCGACGCCCTGCGCCCGCATCTCGACCGCCTGGTGGTTTCCCACAAGCCCGACCACGGCACCTTTCCCTGGACGCATGCGAACGGCAGAGCGCAGACCTCGGGCTCGCTTCACAACGACACCGCTTATGGACTGGTCGAACCCGGCAAGAACGGGAATTGGAAGGTCGTTTCCCGCGCTGCGCTCGCGAGCTTCCTCACGCCGAAGGACATGGACGCGGCACTGCCCGCGGTGCGCGATCCCACTTTACGCGCCGCGCTGAACGCGGAGTGGCAGACGTTCAAGGCTGCAAAGCCGATGGAGCGCGCGACGTCCCTGGAGGAATCCGACAGAAAGAAAAAGAATCCGGCCGGCCTGTTCGCGGAGCACGCCGCAAAGGCGGGAATCGCGCTCGGTGACCGCAAGGTTAAGGTCCGGCGCGTACGCATGGTCGAGGAGCTCGCAGTCGTTCCGATCAGGGACCGCAGGACCGGAAAGCCCTACAAAGCCTACAAACCGGACGGCAACGCCTTCGCCGATATTTACCAGTTGCCGAACGGAAGCTGGAAAGCGGTGGTCGTTCGGCGCTTCGATGCCAACCAGGTGGATTTCGATCCGGCCAAGGAGCGCCCGCATCCCGCGGCGAAGAAGGTCATGCGCTTGCATATCGACGACATGGTCGCGATCGAGGAAGCGGGCCGTCGGCGCGTCCTGCGCGTGGTGAAGATGAGCGGACAGACCATCGTCATGGCGGACCACAACGAGGCCGGCGCGTTGAAGGCGCGCGACGCCGACAAGAACGATCCGTTCAGATATCTCTCGCGATCGGCCGGCGCGCTGAAAGGGATGGGCTTGAGGAAAGTCGGCGTCGACGAGATCGGCCGGCTGACCGATCCCGGCCCGCGCAACGGAAAAGGCCCCTGATGCCACAGCGCGTCGTCGAGATCGCCAGCGATGGCCGCCATCTCGCCGTGCTGCGCGGTTTCATGACGATCTCGGCGGATGGCAGCGAGGTGGGTCGCGTTCCGCTGGACGACATCGGCGTGCTGCTGTGCCACGCGCACGGCCTCACCTATTCCAACAATCTTCTCGTCGAACTGTCGCAGCGCGGCGCTGCTGTGGTTCTGTGCGGCCCCAACCACATGCCGCGTGCCTGGGTGTGGCCGCTCGACGGCCATCACGTGCAGGCTCTGCGCATGCGCCACCAGCTCGATGCCGACGAGCCGCTCAAGAAACGGCTGTGGCAGACGCTGGTGCGCGCGAAGATCCTGCAGCAAGGCGCGGTGCTGGCGCGCATGGGCAAGCCGGACGGCGCGTTCGATCTCCTGGCGCGCAAGGTGCGTTCCGGCGATCCCGAGAACATGGAAGCCCAGGCCGCTCGGCGCTATTGGCCGCTCCTGATGGGCGACGAATTCCGCCGTGACCGTCAATCGGGCGGCACCAACGCCATGCTGAACTATGGCTACACCGTTCTGCGCGCCGGCGTCGCGCGCGTGGTGACCTCGGCCGGGCTGCACCCGTCCGTCGGGCTGCACCACGCCAATCGGGGCAATCCCATGTGCCTGGTGGACGACCTGATGGAGCCGTTCCGCCCGCTGGTCGATTATCTGGTGGCACGTCTGGCGGCGGAGGGAGCGCAAGACGTCTCGCCCGACGTCAAGCGCAAGCTGGCGGAGGTGGTGAGCCTCGACATGGCGACCGCGCGCGGCACCACGCCCGTCTCCACCTGCCTCGAGCGGCTGGCGCTTTCGCTGGCAGCGAGCTTTGAAGCGGGGAAGCCGGCGCTGGACCTGCCGGAGCCGGCCCTGCCTCTGGAATGGCCAGAGCTGCGCCTTGAAGGCGCCGCGGACGCCTGACCGGCCGTGCTGACGGGATATCGTCTGATGTGGATGATGGTGATCTTCGACCTGCCCGTGGGCACGAAACGCGAGCGCCGCGCCGCGACGAAGTTCCGCAACTTTCTGTTGGATCAGGGTTTTTCGATGAGCCAGTTCTCGGTCTATATGCGGTTCTGCGGCGGCAAGGACCAGGCCGAAGCCTACACCAAGCGGATCGAGCGCTCGCTGCCGAAGACCGGGCTGGTGCAGATCCTGAATTTCACCGATAAGCAGTACGAGACGATCGTCTCGTTCGATGGCCGAACACGGGCGGCCAAGAACGAAAATCCGCAGCAATATGCGATGTTCTGAGGCCCGAGCAATGGAACATTCTGGAAAAGAAATGCCGACAAACCGTTTGAAATCAACAGCTTGCCGGCACATCAAGTTTAGCCGATAGGAAATCGCGCGCCAGCCGCAACACGCTGCCCTCGCTGCCCACGCTGCCTCCGAGTTTAGCCGATAGGAAATCGCGCGCCAGCCGCAACTGCGCATTCGGCAGGTACTCCGCCATGATAGTTTAGCCGATAGGAAATCGCGCGCCAGCCGCAACACACCGCCATGCGGCCAGCGGCATTGGCCGAGTTTAGCCGATAGGAAATCGCGCGCCAGCCGCAACGGCATCGACATGCTCGGCCGCGCTTTCGAGAGTTTAGCCGATAGGAAATCGCGCGCCAGCCGCAACGGCACGGCTCGCGCATCGACGCATCGGACGAGTTTAGCCGATAGGAAATCGCGCGCCAGCCGCAACGTGAACAGGACGGTGGTCACCGCGCCGCCGAGTTTAGCCGATAGGAAATCGCGCGCCAGCCGCAACTGGGCGTACACTCCGCACTGGATCTTGCGAAGTTTAGCCGATAGGAAATCGCGCGCCAGCCGCAACATACCGTCGCCACAACAAGAAACCGTATCGAGTTTAGCCGATAGGAAATCGCGCGCCAGCCGCAACGCTATGCGTTGCCTGACGATGGCTCGCGGGAGTTTAGCCGATAGGAAATCGCGCGCCAGCCGCAACCCTTGGAACAGGCAACCGCCCGGTGATTGGAAGTTTAGCCGATAGGAAATCGCGCGCCAGCCGCAACTCGTCGGAGGCGTCCTGTATAGCCGTGATGAGTTTAGCCGATAGGAAATCGCGCGCCAGCCGCAACCGTCGTGGGCGACTAGGCCGCCGGCGCGGGAGTTTAGTCGATAGGAAATCGCGCGCCAGCCGCAACTAGGTGTGCACCGCATCCGCCGGGAACTTGAGTTTAGCCGATAGGAAATCGCGCGCCAGCCGCAACTTGCCGAAGAGGCCACACCTCGCAATCCATAGTTTAGCCGATAGGAAATCGCGCGCCAGCCGCAACTGCGCGCTCGTTACTGCGCGCGGCGATACAAGTTTAGCCGATAGGAAATCGCGCGCCAGCCGCAACACGCCCACCAGATGATGGATGTCGACCAGGAGTTTAGCCGATAGGAAATCGCGCGCCAGCCGCAACGATATGGAGAAGGTCCATGGCGTCGGGCCGAGTTTAGCCGATAGGAAATCGCGCGCCAGCCGCAACTCTGCGGACACGCTGATCTTCGACCACGAAGTTTAGCCGATAGGAAATCGCGCGCCAGCCGCAACACACTGGAGCCGTTCACGCTTGTGCAACCTAGTTTAGCCGATAGGAAATCGCGCGCCAGCCGCAACTGTACGGAACAATGTCAGACGGTAGCGTCGAGTTTAGCCGATAGGAAATCGCGCGCCAGCCGCAACAATATCAGTACACGCCGTATACGACCGAGAGTTTAGCCGATAGGAAATCGCGCGCCAGCCGCAACTTATCCTGACCATCTCAATCAGAATGGTCAGAGTTTAGCCGATAGGAAATCGCGCGCCAGCCGCAACCAGCTCGCTCTCCTCCCAATCCGGGCCTCTAGTTTAGCCGATAGGAAATCGCGCGCCAGCCGCAACATCATAGGTCACTTGGAACGTGCCGTTTGCAGTTTAGCCGATAGGAAATCGCGCGCCAGCCGCAACTGGCCGAAGGAACGCCCGACCTTTCCGGAGAGTTTAGCCGATAGGAAATCGCGCGCCAGCCGCAACCTTGTAAATCAGATCAAAAATATTCGCCGCAGTTTAGCCGATAGGAAATCGCGCGCCAGCCGCAACTTCACGAACGCCTAGGGATCGCTGAGGGTAAGTTTAGCCGATAGGAAATCGCGCGCCAGCCGCAACGGCGGCGGCGGCCGGTTGGGATTGTGCGCGAGTTTAGCCGATAGGAAATCGCGCGCCAGCCGCAACTGATCGAGATCGTCTTGTCTCCCCGGCCATAGTTTAGCCGATAGGAAATCGCGCGCCAGCCGCAACGAAATCAGCGACAGATAAGCCGTCGTGGAGAGTTTCGCCGATAGGAAATCGCGCGCCAGCCGCAACAAGTTGAGGTAGTTGCCATAGACGTCCTTGAGTTTAGCCGATAGGAAATCGCGCGCCAGCCGCAACAGATCGAGGCCTTGAGCGAGGCCATCGCCAAGTTTAGCCGATAGGAAATCGCGCGCCAGCCGCAACAGTAGATCGTGTCTCCCTTGTCGTTGAGTGAGTTTAGCCGATAGGAAATCGCGCGCCAGCCGCAACTATGTATAGCGCTCGGCGGGGCTCGCAGCCAGTTTAGCCGATAGGAAATCGCGCGCCAGCCGCAACCCTACGCCGCCGCCTACGCCGCCTACGCCGAGTTTAGCCGATAGGAAATCGCGCGCCAGCCGCAACCATTCGAGGCAGTGATGGTCGTAACCGGACAGTTTAGCCGATAGGAAATCGCGCGCCAGCCGCAACAGGCGCAAGTGGGCCTCGGCACCGCGGCCGAGTTTAGCCGATAGGAAATCGCGCGCCAGCCGCAACTTGAGTTCACGCCGCGCGCCGCATCGCTCGAGTTTAGCCGATAGGAAATCGCGCGCCAGCCGCAACGAAATGGCCGTGATGGAAAGCCCCGGAACAAGTTTAGCCGATAGGAAATCGCGCGCCAGCCGCAACGGCAGGGTGTACGGCGCGATGAGAGCTTTAAGTTTAGCCGATAGGAAATCGCGCGCCAGCCGCAACCTGGATCGAATCATGGTCTTCCTTGACGGTAGTTTAGCCGATAGGAAATCGCGCGCCAGCCGCAGTGCTCGGTAGCAAGGAAAGCATTTTTGGACAGCACGACACTGCTGTATTCCGCTCTGGTCAAACCATATGATCTCCGCCATTCAGTCCATTCAACATGAAGAGATGGCGAGTGGTGATCGATTCGGAGTCAGCGACA
The DNA here is from genome assembly GCA_035549495.1 of Rhizomicrobium sp. Classification (GTDB taxonomy): domain Bacteria; phylum Pseudomonadota; class Alphaproteobacteria; order Micropepsales; family Micropepsaceae; genus Rhizomicrobium. The sequence continues at coordinate 121,252 of DASZQV010000033.1, forward strand.
ACTAGCAATTATCGATGAGCCGATGGAGCGATCCAAGCTCTGCTGGCAGCCGAACCACAGCGCGAACGAGACATTCTCCGCGACAACCAGATATACAGCTGGGGGAGATTCGTTGGCCATCCCCTCTGCGGCGACGCCCGAAATGCCACGCTCCACTTCTTTGCCACTCAATAAGCCGTTTATTTTCAATACCTTGCTCCCCCGCGCTGCGAAGCGGCGTTTGTTTCAATCCATGTTTTCAAAGTTTGAAATCAACACACGCTTCGTGTGTGCGAGGGGGGATTCTCTAAAATCCGAGGCGCTACGGGAGGCTTCCATGCCAGTACTCGATCGACTCGGAGTAGTGCGCTTCACCCTTCTCGCATTTGCGCTCCTCTCGACCACCCCGCTGCAATCGTGTGGAGACGGCCCACATTCAAAGCTGACTCCGCGGAAGACTATCGTCATCGACTATACGGCGCCGCACGAAGCAATAAACCAGATCATTTCGGGGTTCCGTCGCGGCATAGCGTCGAACGCGGATTTCCGCGATACGAACATTGTCGAGATGCATGCTAGTGGAGATAGCACGCAGTACGCGCAGGTGATCTCGGCGTCTATTGCAAAGCATCCCGACCTTCTCGCGACCATCACGACGCCCGTTGCGCAGACGGCGCTCCAAATGAAGCCTAAAGGGCTAAACATCCTGTTCCTTGCGGTGACGGATCCGGTCGGCGCCGGGCTGGTCCCCAGCCTAGACAGGCCGGGCGCCATTACTGGGGTTTCTGATCTGGCGCCTTATGCTGCAGTCCTCAACCTGATCCGGATCTTGAGACCGAATGCGAGGCGCATCGGGATGCCCTATAGCCCGCAGGAGCAGCCGGCCGTGTTCGGGCGGGACTTCATCGTGTCGATCGCGCCGAAATACGGATTTTCCGTCGATGACGTACCGGTCACGAACAAGGACGAGCTGCCCACGTTGTTGGCCACGCTGGCAGGCAGGAACGACATCCTCCTGATAGGATCCGACAACTCGATGTTCGAAGCCGCTCCCATTATCGTGAAGACGGGCATAGATGGACATATCCCCACTTTCGCGGCCGACTCGACGTCGGTGAAGGCGGGCGCTCTCGGCGGATACACCATCGACTACGAGCTGCTCGGCGAAACTGGAGCCCGCCAAGCGGTCGCTTTGCTGGCGGGCAAATCGGCGTCCGATCTGCCCGTGATCACGATGAGCGAAGGCGTCCTCGAGCTGAACAGAACGACCGCCGCCGAATTGCATATTCAGTTCCCGCTGGAACTGTTGAAAAAGGCGAAGCGTATCTACGATTAGGCGAACATAGGAAAGACGTTGCTGCCATGACGGAATGGGGTGTGCCGGTTCTGTCCTGGGCGGACGCATCGATCTACGATGGGCTGCTCTACAGCTTCGTTACCCTGTCCTCTGTATTGACGTTCAAATATATCCGCTTTCCCGACGTGACCGTCGCCGGAAGCTTCGTCCTGGGCGCCGCGGTCGCGGCATTCGCCCAGGTCCGCATGGGCCTCGACGGTATCACCGCCGTCGCACTGGCGATGGCGGCCGGGTCGCTCGCCGGGCTCACGACATCGGCATTCGCGCTTCTTCTCCGGATCGACGGGCTGCTCTCGGGCGTGCTCTGCGCGTTCATGCTCTACGGCGTAAACCTGCTTATGCTGCGCCCTACCCTGCCCTACGGCAACGCCGAAACTCTGCTGAGCTCCTTTGCCAGGACCGACAGGACGATCGACCTCGCCGGGCTGGCTTGGCATCCGGCCGAGATAGCGCTGGTCTTCGTCGTGATAGCCGCGACCAAGCTCCTGCTCGACGCGATGCTGGCGTCCGAATTCGGCCTATTCTTGCGTGCGCTCGAGGACGATGCCGGCGGCGCTTCGGCAATACGTCGTCATGGAGCGAGTCCGAACTTCTACAAATCCTTCGCGTTGGTCGCGGGGAACGCGCTGGTCGCGGCCGGCGGCGCGCTGGTCAGCATGCGGGAGGGCGCGGCGACGCTCGATCGCGGGTTCGACGTCCTCATCACTGGAATTGTTGCGTTCATCATCGGCCAGCAGATTCGCGAATTCTTGCCGGCAATCGGCGATTCCTTCGCGGGATCGCGCGCGCTGCGATTCATGGCGGGATTGGGACGCCTGCGACAGCTAAAGGTCACGACGGCGGCCATCCTGGGTAGCACACTCTACTTTGCATTGATCGCCATGGCGTATCGGACGGGCACGCCGCCCGAATTCGTCCGGATCGCGATCGCCCTGTACGTCGCGCTCACCGTCGGGGACTTCAAATCGATTTCACAAAGATCATGGCTGCGGCGGATGCAGAAGCAGGCCTCGAGGGCCGCAAAGGGAAAACATTTTGCCGCCGCAGGCGTCCTGGAGGTTTGCGATCTCGCCTATCGGTATCCGAAAGCCGGCCGCGACGCGTTCACGGATGTCGCCTTCGCGCTCGGGAGAGGTGAGCTTGCTCGAATCGTGGGGACCAACGGTTCGGGAAAGTCCACCCTTCTGCGGCTCATCGCCGGGCTTATCGATGCGCCAGCGACGGGCCGTCTATTGATCGACGGGCAAGATCTCACTTTCGCTCCTGGCGCTCGCCTGACGAAGACGGCCTATCTCAGCCAGGATGCGCGCGGTGGAATCGTTCAGACCTTCACGGTTGAGGAGAATCTCGCCCTTGCGAACTCGTCCGTACCTCCGTCACTGCTGCGCAGAGCCTTGTCGCGCAAAACCCTCTCGCGCCTGGAGAGCCTCATCGCTTCGTCTGGAACCGACGCGGGACTTCTGGGAAAGACAGCTCGCGACTTGTCAGGTGGTGAAGCTCAACTCTTGAATATTCTTGATCTGTTTATCCGCACTCGCCTTCCGGACTTGATTTTACTTGACGAACCTTTTAACAATCTAGACGCGCAAAATGTCCAGCGCGTAGCATCCTTGATATCGGCGATACACGCACGCGGTGCGGCCATCCTGATTGTCAATCACACCGTTCCGGTTGATTTTGCTTATGCAAAGACGATTTCCCTCCGTCCGGCCCCGCCGCAATGAGCGCCGCCGCGTTCCGCGCGACGGAAATTTTCGCGCCGCTGCCTTGCGCGAGCACCCAGACGGCCTGGCGTACGGTGGCGCCCGGTAACGCCATGGCCGATTCCGACTCCATCTGGGGCCAGGCATTCATCAAGATCGCCAGTGGATTGAGCGAGCTTCCGAGCTTCGAGAATTGGCTTGCGGGAAAGCTCGCGAATGGCCGCAATACGGCAAGCCCTCCCGCGTCCGGAGAATTCAAGCTGCCGCATGTCGGACATCTGGTCGACGGCGAACCGCGCGCGTCGCTCGGGTTACTGGTCGGCTTCTTTTTGCCCGGAACAGGCATGGTTCGCTTCGCGTTCCCTGATTCCGACAGGAATTATCGCGAATGGAGAACGCCCTTCGCCAAACGGGCGCTGACAGAGGAGCAGTTTCCCGAACACGAGATATTGCGTCACCGCCTGCTACAAATGACGTTCTCTCAGGAGAGACTCGAGGAGCCGAGCGAAATTTGCCGGTCGATGATGAAGGCCGCGCTGCTGTCCGGAAAGCAGCTGTGCTGCTCCGACACGAGATGCCTGAAGGAAGGGGACCGCCATCACGCCTACAGAGTATCGCCGGGAGGCATCAGGTTTGTTTCGCTCAACAAGGCGGCGGAAGCCGTGTGGGGCGTGCGCAGCGTCTGCTATGTCCCCATCGCGTATCCCCTCGGCTTCGGCAGGAGCGACGCCGCGTCGATCGTCTTGTGCTTCTACTGCCCTTTTGACGCGATCTTCGGAAAATCTCCGAGATACTATTCGGTCTTCGATACCGCTGATTTTGTCGAAGACTTCAAGAAATCCGTGTTCGACAAATTCGACTACTCCGTACTTGTCGAATCCGATCTTCAAACTAGAGCCGCCGTGAAGACGGCCGTCGGACGTTCGTTCGATCGAGTCAAAGAGGTGCTTCGCCGGGAGCTTCTCGATGAAATTCCTTTGATCATAGCTCGCGCGAACTGGATTCCTGACGGCGTGATTCAGGAGGTAACGGGAACAATCAAGGGAGCTCTAGAAAACTCGCATTTGCAGGCGCTACATCTCGTCGCAAGAGCCCGTAACGCCGAGGCAGAGATTGCAAAAAAGACCGTTTCGCCAAAGGGCTTGGCCCGCTTGAAGCGGGTCGTGCAGAACGAGATCAAGGCGATCGAGGCCCGTCACGATCAGGCCATTCCCTCGGTCGAATTCAAGATCGACGAGGAGACTGAACGCCTGTGCGAGCTCGAGCCTGCCAGTCTGGCCGAGGCAGTGGAGGACACTGATCCGAACGAGTTCGAAGATCTCGTCGCCTGCGCCGTTCGTGCATTCTTGAAGAATCTCGCCGAGCATTCAGCGCAGCCGGTGACGGGCTCTCCTGCCGCCGCGATGATAGAGTTCGGCAAAGCTGACGGCCAGAGCGGGATGTTCGAGATCTCGGTCAAAAATCCCGCGCACTTCAATAGAAGCCTGCTCGAAAGCCTGTGGACGGCGAAGGAGGGAATTTTTCCCCGCAGGGAAGGTTCTCATCCTGGCGGCGTGCAGCTGTTTGCCCTGAAGATCGCCTGCGAAGACGCGCCGACGCTCAGCAAGTATCTGAAGATCGAATACGACGTCCAGGTTTCGGACAATCAGCCCAGTGACATCGCGACATGGGTGTCGAGGGTCATCTTCGCCGGCCCGGGACTGAAATCCGTGTTGAAGCAGCGAAAGAAACCCCGATGACGCCATTTTCCTACAAGTGCCGGCGGTTCTTCGTGCTCGAGGACAACGAAACCGATTTCGAGCGGATTTGCGAGCTGCTCAAGCGCCTCACTTCGTACTACTACGAAAAGCGTAAATTGCCGGAAGCGCCTGCCTTCGAGATCGTTCGGTCGGTCTGCACCGCTCCGACGCCAAGCGCCAAGACCCGCTACTTTGCGGCGCCGCTAGAGCTGGCGGCCGAGGACGTGACGCGAAAGATATTTTTCAGGCAAAAGAACGGCGACTGGTCCAGCGAAGTCGTGCCCGGTGGTGTGGGCCTCGTCCCGTGGCTGACCCGGAAAAGCGCGTATCCCGGCGAGATGCTCCCGCACGCCTGCATCCTGGATATCAAGACGGGGCCACCGAAGGGGCAAAAGAGCGAGCAGGCATTTCACCAGACGCGGAGCGTGCTTCGGGACTGCTGCTATCCGTCCAGCGCGGTCTGGGTCTTCTCTTTGGGCGAACTGTACAACGACGACTACGGTCTGTTCCTACCGAAAGAGGCGCTGGACCCGATACGGCCGGGCGAGCCGCTTAGCCCGATCCTGCAGACTCTCGGAAATCAGCTCTGCTTTCATGGAACGGGCGCCGATGATGCGCCGACCAGGGCACGACGAATAATCCGCACTAAGGAGTCCACTTATCTCCCCCCCGATGCGGAAATATTCTGCGAAGCGATACAGGAAGGTGTCTGGAATCCCGTCCACCGCGTCCAGATTCACATTTCGGATTCCTTGGACCCCGCTGACAGAGAGCCGCTTCGGTCCAAATGGTTCGTTGCGGAAAGCCCCGTGGAGAATCCGCGTTCGACAATCGCGTTCGACAACAAGCCGACCGTCGCTCCTCGCGTATTCACGTTTTTCTTTCAGAAGCTGACTGGGGAAGAGCAGTCGCAATATCTCGGCTTCCGGAGCTTCGGGCTCCCCGCCGAACAGTTCCTGCGCAATCCCGTCAACAAGCAGCTGCTCGACGCTTCCGAAGTGCTGATCAGGATCGCGGAAGCGGCGAAGGGGCGCGCGTTCAACGCCATCATACGGATGAACTGCCTGGTAGCGCTCGAGCTGCTCGTGGGCGCGACGCCGATGGACAAGTTTAACTGCGCCTGGCCGTTCCTGCAGTTCGGAAAGGGCACCTTCCGCAACATATTCAACGACCTGCACGAAAGCATCGAGGGCAGCTCGGCGAGCGAGCCTACCGCCGCGAAGGCGGGCGGCGCGAAAAACAAAACCGAAGCCAAAGTGCCGAGATTTCCACCCTGGTTCAAATCGAAGTTCGGCGCGGAAAGTACGTCGTGAATGGAGCGCGACGACACGAGTTCTTTGCGAGTGGGCGAGCTGACACACACACAACGGGGTCACACTATGGAAAGTCTCGAGCAAATGAGCCGCGAACCAGGAACTTCCCGCAAACGCTCGGGAGGCGTGCTTTTGATCCACGCGCCGACACTGGATACGGTTACGCTCTTCCGCGGCGCACCCATGGGCATCTTGTACGCCGCGTCGGTGCTGGCGGAGCGTATCGACAAAGGCGAGTACCCGGGTTGGGCGCGCGATAGTCTCTATTTGTTCGACACGGTCAGCAGTTATTCCACCGATCCGGGTTTCGCCCTCGAGGAGCTGAACTGCATTCTGCCACAGCGCCAGCCCGACATCGTCGCGATCGGGTCGACATCTTATGCTTTTTTCTGGGCCATCGCGATCGCCGAATGCGTGAAGCGCTGGAATCCAGAATGTCCGGTGATAATTGGCGGCCCGCACGAGGACGAGACGGGGGCAAAGGGCCCCGGTGGATCCATAACGGCCCATGCGGGCGCCTTCGACTTTTCCGTTCAAGGAGACGGCGAATACCTGTTCGAACGATTGGTGTCCGTGCTGTTCAAGCGGAACTTTGACATCGGGCTCGCAAAAAACCGCCTCGTGACGGCGGGCAGCCTCGCGAACGTCGAAGGGCAATGCCAGCTTACATTTTCCCTCGAGGGAAATCTCGTCGAGCAGGCGCCGTCGGGACGTTTCCGGGCAGGATTGCGCCAGCCCGGCCAACGGCCTCTCATCCTCGACAAGTTACCCTCGCCTCCGAGATGGCTTTTGCCTGGCGACGTTGAGAGGCATTTCTCGGTGTTTAGGTACGCGGACGGAACTCCCAAAAGGGTCGCCCAGATCATGGCGATGCGCGGTTGTGAATATTCATGCAGCTTCTGCACTGAACGCGGTTCGCTGAGTGTGCGCTCGCCTCACCGCATACTCGAGGAACTACACACGCTACGCGACCGGGGCTATGAAGCGGCTTTTTTTGACGATTCGACCTTCCACCTCTATCACCAGTTGCCGGACCTGCTCGGGCTGCTCTCGGCCGACCGATTGAGCCGCGAAATGGAGATGGGATTTCTGACGCGGGTCGACAACGTGCTGAAAGGCGAAAGCCGGACGCCGTTGAACCTGTTTCAAGAGGCGGGTTTCTCTTATTTCTATCTCGGCATCGAGCATCTCGACGACGCCGTCCTCGAGGAAATGCGCAAAGGCTATACCGTCGATCAGATCCACAGCTGCTTCGACCTCATCGGGCGCACAAAGGGAATGAAGACTGGCGTCTCTCTGCTGTTCGGCTTGCGGAGCGAATCGGAAGCCAGCCGATACGACAGCCTGCGCTTTGTCGCCGAACGGGACGAGATCGTGCTGGTGAGCATGAGCATTCTCGCTTATCACCCCGCAGCGGCTTACGACAAGCATCACGCCCGGCAGCTTGCTTTCGACGTCCAGGCCCCAAATCTCGAGCCGGAATGGTATTTGTTCGAAGAGGGCCCCTGGTATCACCCCGAGAACATCGGCATCGACTATGTCAGGCGTTTCCATGCCCTTGTGCATCGCGTCGATCGCGATACCAGGGGCAAGCTGATCCCCAAGCTTCAGCGGAAGTCCCAGCTGCGCCCCGTGATGGACAGCGGGGCGATCTCTCGAAATTCGCGCGCCGCAGCCGCGCCGGCGTCGTCGCTCGCGTCGCATCCATCTCTGCCTATGCCGCAAGCGCGCCGCCTAGGGGCCGAGAGAGGCCGGAGGTAGGCGGGAGATCAGGAATTGAATTCAATATTTGAAATCTTTTCGTGACGTCGGCTTTTCTTCGTAACCTCTGAAAGCAATTCGCACGATCCAAACGATGCCCCCCCTTCGGGCGGCCTTATGTGCAAAACATTCGGCTGCAAATTGGACACGGGAGGCGCCGATGACCAGAAAGTTCACTTGGCCGTTGATATTCACGCTGTTTGTCGCGGCGTTGTTCCGCCACGACACGATAATCGACGTCAAGAACGGGTCTGATCGCTATATCATTGAACTCAAACCGTCTCCGGCCAACCTGTTCGAGCTTGATACCCACCACGTTGAGCAACTCAATACGGCCAAAGGCTTCCAAATCAAAAATGAAAGCGCATGCGTTGTTGTCTGGTCAAATTCGAAGAGGTGAGACGCTTGTGGATGACAAAATTATCCGAGCGCTCGCACATTATTCGCCTCGCACCGCATGTCATAGCGGTTGATAGCGTAGTTGCATGAGCTGTTATCGCTATTGGTCCCGGACGGCACACAGGATTGCGGTATATGCTAGTCCGAAACATTATGTGTCGCGGCGGCCTGCCGGCGGCGTAATACATGCACCTTCAGCCGACTCCCCGCATTACGTCAGCTCTTTCGAGAGCGTTGCGAAGGGCCATGTCGGTCACGTGGGTGTAGATCTGGGTAGTGGCGATGCTCGCATGACCGAGTAGACGCTGAACAAATCTGATGTCTACCCCGCCCTCTACCAGCATGGTCGCGGCTGTGTGCCTCAGCATGTGGGGAGTCACGCTGCGTCGAATGAGAGAGGTGCGCGCAATCGAATGAAGACGTAGCCTCAGACACTGTGGGGTCATGGGCCTGCCTCGTCGATTTCGGAACAATGGCGCGTCCATGTCCTGGCGATCCGGCAGTGAATGAATGTACGATGCCAGTGCATGGCGAACGTCGACATTCGCGACTATCGTGACACGTTCTCTGGACCCTTTACCGAAGACGGTGATCTCGCCGGTGGCGGGATTTGTCTGTCCAACTGTCAATGCACAGAGCTCGGAGACTCGAAGGCCAGTGGCCGCCAGGAGTGACAAGCAGAGGTGGTCAATAGATGCATGCGCAACCGACTCCGAGAGACTTGGGCGAGCCGCTCTTAACAGAGCGGTAAGATCACCTTTCGAAAGCGCTTTCGGCAGACGCGCCGGTATACGGATGGATAGCTTCCATGTTCCAAATGTCGCGGCAGCTAGAGCGGGATCGGTGTCTTTGAGAAAGGTCCGGGTAGCTGCAATCTTCCGCCTGACACTGGAAGACGCGAAACGGCGATCTTCAGCAATCTGAGTAAGAACCGATCGGATAGAGCCGGCAGTAAGTCGCTTGTTTCTTCCATGGCGAACGATGAATTGCCGGAGATCGCTCTCATAGGCGGCAACAGTATTTGCCGCTAGGCGTCGAACATTGCGGCATTGATCCACATAGTTTTCCACGAGTATGTCGAGTTTTGTCACGTGGTGGCCCCAAACATGCGTCAGAGCAACCTCAATATCAGAACGGATTTAATTGTCGGTTTCCGCGCAGTTCCCCCGCGGACCTCCCTCCTGACAGCTAGCGATAATTGGGAATTATCAGTGACAAGCCCTGAATTTGACGACGACGCGATACGACAGTTCAAAGAGGTTGGACACCTTAGAATTAAGATCGGCAGCGCACTTGAAGACATGATTCAAGGTGTCTATCCGGCGGCCGCGGAATTCTTCCAACTTGATATCGAAACGAAGAGAAAAGACGCACTCCCGTTTGACGCGGGCTATAGACCCTTTGGAATTGAATATTCTGATTCGCCGAATCGACCGGACCTAATGGAATCCTTTTCTACTAGCTACTTTTCACATGATGCCCAAAAAACGTTACAGACTAGACAAGGGAAGCACCTCTATAAGTCGATGCATGCGTTGCACAATAAATTAGAAATTCTGACAGAGAACTTCGTGATCAAATTAGCAGACACCATTGGCGGACCGCACACGGGGGAGAAGTTTCGCAACGCGTTACATCAGTGGTCGATCCTTCAGATCAATCACAATATCAATATTGAGGACACACGGTCTCAATATATAAACGATCCCCATGAGGACGCTTGTTTAGTTACTCTGATATCGAACACCGGACCTGGCCTCGAGTTTCGGATGCCCGACGGAACGTTTTCGCCAATCAACATTTCGGACGATGAGTTATTGTTGGTCCCGGGAGAAATCCTCTGGCTACTCACGGGAGGTGTAATTCAGCCACTATACCATCGCGTTGTCCGAACAGAATCTTCTTTGCGCAGAAAGGCGCTACTCTTCTTCGCAGACCCGGATCCAGAGCTATGCACACCTTGGATAGCCAGCGACGTCAATCGTGGAATTGATATAGGTGATCGCATTCGGAGAAATCCCCTGCTAATTGGCCTCAGGGAGCGAGGTGCGTAATAGACCGCGTTATCTCGCGCTCGATGCGGAACCCGTATCCGATATATCTATTTGTTTCTCCTTTGGCGCAGCCGGCCTGCGGGGGCGCCTTACGTCTTTCAATCGCACGACGTTCGATTTTCCATCCCAAACTCGCACACACAAGTTGCTCCAGTCTGGCAGTCGAGCTTGACGGTCATCCAACTCCTGCTTGGTCAATTTCAAAACATAGAGATCGCCGCCGTCTACCCTATCTCGGGGACCATTTTCCCATTGCATTTTGAACCTTTTAAGTAACCCCTTACCGGGCTCTGTTGACGCGATTGCGATCAGCAACGGAGCGCCAAATCCGTAGAACTTCTTTAGATATTCAAAGAGACCCCAGACAAGAATGTTAGCGTCTTGCCGACCAAGATACGCTTCGGGGTTCCTAACTGCGATCCCGGCGATATAGAGATATTCACATTTTTCCATTTCATGTGGTGACAGCACATCGTCGTGCGTCATTTGCGTTTCATGTATCCGCCCCTTCAGTAGTGGTATAGCGAAGGACGAGCGCACCGGAATGACGTCGAAATACCCATGAACGATTTCGTTCTGATCGCACAAGCAAGTCAAAATGTAATTATTTTTCAGCCAAAGCTGTTCATAGATGTTAGGGTCGATTACAAAGTCTCTCGCAAATGATTCGGCCGCGAGTTGCTTAGCTTGAGAGCGGAGTTTTGAACCACATGGGCATATTAAAGTTGCAGATCCTTTTGTATCGGCGTTGAAGTCAGGCAGATCCTCAACCGGCAAGAACTGTGCGCGGATGGCTCGTTTCGTCAAAAACACCGATAGAAGTAGAGCCGCGAGTGCGAACGGAATAACGAAAGCGATCTCAAGATGCCACCCTGCGATTGTAAAAATCGCCGAAGTCACTGCGAGAACGGCGGCGAACGAGCCGCCGATTTGCAGCAAAAACTTCTTATGCCGTAGGATATTTAGGCGATCACTTTTTCCCATAAGATAAAATCCTGCCCGTACCAGTGATTGTCGATGGTGCAGAGTGGCTTAAATTTGCTTCGCATCAGAACGTCTGCAGACTCAATATTGTTCGCTCGGCTGTCGCACCATATTTTGTGCGTACCCGTTGTTCTGCATCGACGTTCGAGGGACTTTAGAAGCTCAAACCCAAGCCCTTTTCTTCTGAAGTCCTGTCTGACCCCAAACCAGTCGAGCCAAATTGTACCGTCGTCTATCTCGCTGATGCAGTAGCCAATCAGACCAGTCGCGATTGTGGCGATGAGCACTGCGCCCGGGTCGAGAGATATCAAGCTGATCAGCCGAGCCGCCGTGTATTTGGCAAGCTGAGTTTCCTTTGCAAGCTGGTTGTAATACGGAACTGCTGACAGGACATCTCTGAAAAGACAGGATGTCTCTTCTGCTTGGTCCACTGTCATTGGAGCGATATTTACCGAAACGCTTGCAGCGTTCGTGTCAACAATCACTGATAATTCCCAATTATCGTCACTTCTTCGGAGCCACTATAACCATAGGTTGCCGAAAGCGCCAGATGTCGATGCTGCCGGCGCTATTGCTGTAGTCTTCGCGGGCCGGTTGATAGGTGGCGAGGCAGGCAGATGGCGCGCAAGAAAGCGGAAACGAGATCTAAAAAGAAACCGGCGTCGAACAAAGGAGCAATTGATCTACCTCCTGATCTTAGGTCCGACGATTTCAAGCCCGTCGCGGAGATGGTCGCTCCCAACCCGCCGGAATGGCTCGCGGAATATCTTCATGAGTGGGCGCCGATGTTCTTCCTGGATCAAGCGGTTGGACTGCGGCAACCGACACGAGCTCAAATGGTGAAAATCCTCAAGAAGGTTAGAGACGCGGCGGCTCTTCTGCGCCGCGCACTCGCTGAGTCATCGGTGTGCGAATTCCTGAACGCGGGCGGCGACCGGCCGATGGACGCTCCATTCAAGTTTCAGATGATCGTTGGCGAACTGCAGGTCCGTGCCGACCGTGCCTCCAAACTGCCGGTTCTTGTCGACCACAAAGGCAAGGTTAAGCCCGGCGCGGGGCGCGCGCAGTTGGGCGAGGCAATCCCCGCCCGAATCTACTGCGCCATATTTATCGCCGAGGCCTGGAAATGGTTCCGCGGTCGGTATCCGGGACCGCGCAATAGGCGCGCTGCCCAGGCGATTGATCTCTATTGGAAGCTCGCCGGCGGGAGGCGGGATAGACGCTGGGGAGGTGATCCACTGGGAGCCTGGCGCTCCAATTTCGAGGACGCAGCGAAGACGCCTACCGACAAGTATCGCGCCGAGTTTCGCCGGCACATGGGCCAGCACGCGCAATTCGCGGAAATGCAGAAGCTCGGAACAGAACCCGACGACGGCAAATAATCCGGTCGTCGAACCTGCCATTTAACTCCGGTGACAGGCGGCTCGCGATAAGGCACCTCTGCCCCGCCCGCAATCGAGCCCCGCACCGGAGGCAAAATTGACCGAACTGTACATATCGGCATTGGATGACGAGTCGCCTGGTCCAAGTCTGTGCTTGGCCGTTGCACACGTCCCCCTCGAATCGGTCGTGCCCGACCCGCTCAACCCGCGCAAGCACACTCGCGAGCAGGTCCGTGCGATAGCACGCAGCATCCAGACCTTTGGGTTCAACGCACCGATCCTGGTGGACAAGGCCGGCACCATCAAAGCCGGCCATGGCCGCTTGGAGGCGGCCAAGTTATTGAGGTTGACGCATATTCCCGTCATCCGGCTGGAGCACCTGAGCGGGCAGCAGGCCAAGGCCTACATGCTCGCCGACAACAAGCTCACCGACCGCTCCTCATGGGACGAGGGGCAGCTGGCGCTCCGGCTCAAGGAACTCCAGGATATTGCGATCGATTTCGAGATCGAGGCGACCGGCTTCGAGGCGCCGGAGATCGATTTCCGGATTCAGTCGCTTGACCCGCCCGACGTTGCCAGCGCCGACGACGAATTTGATGTTCTGGAGGGGCCGGCAATATCCCAGCCTGGCGATCTCTGGCACCTCGGTCCGCATCGGCTGCTCTGCGGCAATGCGCTAGAAGCAGCATCTTACGACGCGCTCCTTGAGGGCGAGCTTGCTACCGCAGTGTTCACCGACCCGCCTTACAACGTGCGGATTGACGGTCACGCCGTCGGGAAGGGACGCGAGACGCATCGCGAGTTCGCGATGGCATCCGGAGAGATGAGCAAGGCGCAATTCGAGGCGTTCCTGCACTCCGTCCTGCAAGTGATGCAACCGCATACCCAGCCAGCGGCGGTGCATTTCATGTGCATGGACTGGCGTCACGTCGCCGAGGCTATGGCCGCCGTCGAAAAGTCCGAGCGGGAGATGATCAATCTCTGCGTCTGGGCCAAAGCCAATGGCGGCATGGGATCGCTCTATCGCTCCGCCCATGAGCTCGTGCTGGTGTTCCGCGCCTGTGGCGAGAAGCACCTTAACAACGTCCAGCTTGGGCGATTTGGCCGAAATCGCACCAATGTCTGGAATTACCCCGGCATGAACAGCTTCGCGCGCCGCGGCCGCGCCCGCGCCCTCGATCTCCACCCGACCGTCAAGCCGATCGCGCTGGTCGCCGACGCCATTTTGGACGTGACGCGGCACAGCGACATCGTCCTTGACCCCTTCTGCGGCAGCGGGACAACGATCCTGGCGGCCGAGCGCACCGGCAGGCGCGGCTATGGCATCGAACTGGACCCGCTTTATGTCGACCTGGCAATCTCGCGGTGGCAGCGCATAACCAAGGCGCCGGCGCGCCACGCCAGCGGGGCGAGCTTTGAGGAAATGCGTCATGCCCGGAGCGTCGAGGCCGAGGTTCCTCAGTGAGCAAAGCCAATCGCTGCAAGCGGCGTAGACCAAGTCGAGCACGAACTCCAGCGGACATGCTGGCCATCCTCGACCGCCTTCTGCTTCGTAAGCTGCGATCGGTGTTCAACGGGAAAGAGCGGGAGATCACGGCCCTCGAGGCCATCATCCATCAGCTGATGCAGAAGGAGGCGGCCGGCGATGGCCGCGCGAGCCGCGTCTTGCTCAAATACGAGGACCTTGCCCGGAACAGTCCGGAAGCGGCCCCGCAGATCGCCTTTGTCGACAGCGACTATACCGACGCGCTGACCGCGCCGGCAGCCGAGCCGGACAATGCATGACTACGGCATCGGCTACGGCAAGCCGCCGCGGGCAACGAGGTTCAGGCCGGGCACGTCCGGCAACCCTAAGGGCAGGCCCAAATGCGCTTCATCGCCGCTGGGCGAGATCGTGAACGACGTGCTGAACGCCCCGGTGAAGTACCGCGAGAACGGCCGAGCGCGGACGTCGTCCCGTCGCGAAGTCGCGCTCAAGCAGCTCGTCCAGCGCGCTATCAACGGCGATGTCGGGGCCGCCGACGTGCTGTTACACAAGCGGGCGCAGATGCTGCGGCAGGCGGGCGGACAGGCGAACCGTTTGCTGATTCGCGACTGGCTGCCCGACTACCCCGGGCAGACCGCGGAACAGAAGGCCCGCGACCTTGGCTCTCAGGCCGTCCCCGCCGAGATAGATGATGCGACGGCCCGCTAGCACCTCGCGCCCGACATCCCTTTCGATCGGCCGCCTGCACGAGGGCCAGGTCAGGGCTTACCGCGCGCTGCTGGGCCACCGCTTCATGGCGCTTCGTTGCGGCCGCAGATTCGGCAAGACGGACCTGGCAAAGGCCTGGATCAAGCAGGGGCTGGTGCAAGGCGAGGCCTGCGCCTGGTTCGCTCCGCAGCACATGCAGGCGTCGGAGGTGTTTTCGGACCTCAGCAGGACCCTTGCGCCCCTGCTCGCGGCGCGGTCGCGCGGCGCGGGCGCGATCACGCTTCAGACCGGCGGGCGGCTGGATTTCTGGTCGCTGGAAAACCCGATGGCCGGCCGCAGCCGCGGCTACCATCGCGTCGTGATCGACGAGGCCGCCTTCGCCAAGAACACGAGCAACGTCGCCGCCGGCTCGATGATGGAAATCTGGGAGCGCTCGATCAAGCCGACGCTCTACGACCATGCCGGCCGGGCGCTGGTCTGCTCAAATTCTGCAGGCAAAAATCCGGACAATTTCTTCTATCGGATCTGCACAGAGCCGCAGCACGGCTTCCACGAATATCACGCCACCACCTTGGACAATCCGCTCTTGCCGAAGCGTCTGCGATACGAGAGCGGGGCGGCATGGCAGTCCCGCCGCGAGCGCTATCAGGCAGACCTCAAGCAGGACAACGATCCGCTGGTCTATGCCCAGGAGTACCTGGCTGAGTTCGTCGACTGGTCGGGCGTTGCATTCTTTTCGCGAGAGAAGCTGCTGGTCGAGGGTCGGCCCGTTCTCTGTCCCGGCCGTTGCGACTCCGTTTTTGCCATCATCGACACGGCCTCCAAGACCGGTACCGAGCACGACGCCACGGCGGTGACGTATTTCGCGTATGACCGCCACTCCATCGGCGCGCCGCTTCTGGTCTTGGACTGGGATATCGTCCAAATCGAAGGTGCGCTGCTGGAATCCTGGTTGCCGGAAGTTTTCAATCACCTCGGCGCCGTGGCAGCGCGGTGCGGCGCACGCCGCGGCTCGCTCGGCGCGTTCATCGAGGACAAGAATTCCGGCACTATCCTGCTCCAGCAAGCCAGACGCCGCGGCATGCCCGCGCTCGCGATCGAGTCCAAGCTCACCGCCCTGGGAAAGGATGAGCGCGCGATATCGGTTTCCGGCTATGTGCATCGCGGGCAGGTCAAGTACACGGAGCATGCCTTTAATAAGACCGCCACCTACAAACGACGCTCACTGAATCACCTGCTAGATCAGGTCGAGAGCTTCCGGATCGGCGACAAAAACAGCGACCGCGAGGACGATCTGCTGGATACGTTTTGTTATGGAATCGCACTCGCGCTCGGAGATACTGACGGGTTCTGATATCCTGAGAATGACAATCTACGCATAATCTGCGTGAACAGAATGCTGTATTCTGTTCAGGGGATTACCTGCCGAAATCGCACGGATAGACCCGAAAAATACCTACTATCACGCTGATTCTTAGCGAGACAGCATGATGGACGGAGCAGATCTATTTGCCTTCTTTAATTCCAACTTTTTCAGCGCGGCATTCGGCGCCGTCGCGGGCGCACTAGCGGCTACATGGCTCGGAAGAAGAAAAGAAAAGCAACGTCTGCTGCTGCACGAAATTGCTGCTTGCAACGTTGCAATTGGACAATGCGCCGCAATCGCCAATGTGTTTGTTGCGATTAAGCGGCAGCGGCTTGTACCAATGTATAAAAATTATCTCGCAGAACATAAGCGAGTTCTCGAAGCCGCCATCGGGCCAAAGCATGCACAGCCCGTCGTGCTCAACGTATCTCTCGATCTCCAAGCTTTAACTCCGGCTTGGACGCCGATAGATGCGCTCAACAACATTCTTTCTACCCGTGTTCTGTCGGCGTATGAGCCTACATCGCTGGCTGCATCTGTCACGCAAGCAATCCACAATCAGCGGCACGCTATGGACCAAAGAAATTCACTGATAAAAGAATACCCCACTTTCTCAGATGATGAGCGAATGGCTCGATATTTTGGCCTGAGCCTTCCTTCCGGGCACATTGATCGTAGCTACCCAGACCTTATGCAGGGTTTGATAGTCTATACCGATGACTGCATCTATTTCTCAACGTTGCTATCGGATGTATTGACCACGCACGGCGAACACTTGGCGACGAGGCTAGGCGATCTAGCGCCTCCCATAAAGCGAATGGATTTTTCGGATGTTCGACGTGACGGCCTTATGCCAGATATAGCGCAATATGCCGCGTTCGAGCGGCAATATCGTCCAAAGAACGCAGACATATCTGTAGTTATGTGAGCGGGAGCCGGTGGGTTAATGCGGCGTCAGATGCACACAATACCTCGCAAGGAACTGGAAAAGGTCTTTTACTTGAAGCCAGAAGCGGTTTATGGCCGAACGCTTCTATTGATGCCGCTATGGGATGGTTTCAATTGGCATCAGTGGATTGACGCACCACCAGGATCGTTCATAAAAATTCAGGTCATCGATACGATTCACTCGAACTACGTCGCCAAATTTCGGGCCAACGAATCCGACCTATGGATTCAGTTCATAGATATTATGTGGCAACGCACCAGCTACCCCGAAATTGCTGACGCAGTGAAAGGGATACAAGATGATTTCCATCTTCTTGGCACATGTGCCGACAAACTTCGCCACTACTACGAAACGCAGGCGCAAATTGCCCGCGATATGAGAGCTTCGTATGTCCGGACGGAACTCGAATATCTTTTGACAGTTGCTAGGTCAACCTTCGACTTGCTTCAAAAGGCCATAGCATATCTCTGGAACAATACGACAAAGCTCTTGGACCCGGAGCTGGACGCAAAAAGACAAACGCGCAAGTTACCGCCGGACAGCTTCACGAAGATGGTCTTGAGAGACCGTCATATTGTGCGCTCTTCAAGCGAACTGACTGAGGCTTACACTTTGCCGCCGTTGCTAGCGGAAGCCTACTCACATTATGGCGCGTTTTTTGCTGCTTTAATGCAAGCACCAGATCGCATCATGCACAGAGGCGACAGCATCGAGACAATTTTTGAGACCGAGAAAGGCTTTTGTGTCGATCCTAAAGCCAAGACCTTCGCGAGCTTTCAGTGGAAGGCCGAGCATTATTACAATGAAAATATTGTCTCCCTGCTTCCTTGGCTAGCGCATGTGATATTTGGAACCATTGAAGCTTGCGATCAGATAATGCTCGCTTTCGCGAGGACGATTTCACTGCCGGAAGAAATAGCACCGGGGTATCGAGTCTTTATCCGCGACCCCGCGAACAAGGCGATAATTCACCTCGGTCGTGTGGCAGAGGGGAAAGTTATTTGGTGGTCCGACGCAGTATCTGACGTGCAGCAAACGGCAGGTTCGCCTCCGCCGATAGCCCAGCCAGAGCGCAAATCTAGCCCCAAAGGCGTCTAGCTAGGTCGCGCTCTTCCTTGCCTAGAGCGTTAGCATAGATCGCCGTCGTTTCTATTCGGGCGTGCCCGAGCCAGCGCTGCACGATATTGAGCGGCACGCCTCGTTGACCAGCCGCAACTGCGAAGCCATGTCGTAACGCCTTCGGCTTGCAAAGCGCGTCGATTATACCGCAATCGCGCATAAGCCCTTTGACAATTGACCAAGCAGCGGTCCTTCCCCAATCCCAAAGTTTTACATTTGATTTCGGAGCCAGTTTCTTGAGGAGCGATAGCAACCGCGGCGGCACAGGAACTGCGCGGAAAGCGATTTTGTTTCGTCTCTTGAGCGTCCGAAAGACTATCGCACCGTTCGCGAAGTCGATTTGATCGCCGGTTAAGCTCAGAACCTCAGACAATCGCGCCCCAGTAAGCCCGAGGGTTAGACAAAACGAAGAGACTTCACGCTGTTCTCTGAATGCTTTTGCTAGAAATGCGCGGCGCTCTCGCTCATTGAGATATTTCCGCGTGCCAGCCTGGTCAAACAGCGATTGCGTCATGCGCGGAGTCCTCGCCAGATTTGCGAGAAAAAGCGAGCGGACGCGGTTGACGCGAGAAAGAAGGCGTGAACAGAATACAGCAGATTGTTCACTCTCCATAGTACTCACAAACTGGTCACTCGCTCGCATCCGAGCGCTGTCCCTATTAGGGGCTAGAGTTAATTCTTGCATTTCGCGTCCAGATACCGCTCTGCTCTAACGTGCATTGGGACCTTGGCCGCGTGCGCTCGAAGCGAATATCAGCCGCTAGCTTCTGCGCTAGATTTGAGCCAAGACAGGATGCTGGGCTCGCCAAAAACTATGAGATGAGTTCGTGGGCGCGACAGCGACACGTATGCGAGTTCGGGTTGATCAGCGATTCCCCGCGTCGCCGCTATGATGATTGCTTTGCGTTCGAGTCCCTTGAAGTCGCTGATTAGTTCTGCGGCCACACCGCTAGGGAACCCGCTTCGATTTCTGATTTCGGATTTGGCGCGTTCATCGACGGCGAGAATTGCGATGTCAGACGGGGTAACTCTCTCCCCGATCAGACGGGTAGCAGCGGCAACAGCCCGGTTCGCTACTTTTTCGTCGTGGCACGCCTCCCATTCCACACTCACCCCCTCCGGTCCGTCGGCCGCAATAGGAATCCCTCTGTAAAATCGCGTGGCCGCTCGATGAATACACCGCGTGTTGCGGAGATTTCGGGTCAGATGGATGGGAACAATCCGGAAAGCTGCGAGTTCGCTTGCCAGATCGCCATAGATGCTCTGGTTCGTGTCGAAGTATGCGTGCAGCCATGACCGCTCGGCATCAGCGAGCAGTTCCTCCATCGCAATCCACCAATGGGTTCTGAAATCCTGTGCCTCGTCCACAATAATCGCGTCAAATCGTTTCGAAGGGGATTTGCGTACCGCAATCAGTACCTCTTCGATGCCCTTCTCGATCCCAGTCGCTGACTGGTACTCAGTTTCCGCCCTGCTAGTGAGGGCTGAGCAGAGCTCCCCAATGCTCCACACGCCAATGTTCGGCTCAACACGGCCCAACCCGTCGCGAATAAAGGCGGCCAGTGGTGCGGACCGGCATACTAGAGCCGTCTTAAAGCCCTGGCGGTGCAATCTGATGGCATCTTCCATCGCGACAATGGTCTTACCGGTTCCTGCACCTCCGCCCGCTGCAACGCGATGGAGGTGGCCGACCGAATCGAGAATGAAAAACTGTTGCGGGGTCAGGGCCGCGATGGCTTCGTCATCGTCGTCCAGATAGTGCCCCAATGGAACGCGCAGCATAAACGGAGAGGCTAGAAGCTCTTCAAACGCGCGTACCCCATCCGCCCCCAGGCTATAGCCTTCGCCCCCTGACAATCTGCTTCGTATCCAGTCAGCGATATTTCGCAGCCCTGTTCTGCAACAAAAAATGTCTGGCGGGCTGTCAGGTCCCAGCATTTTAGGGGGTGACGTCGTGTCGGTGAAGACCACTCCGTGCCGTGCTCGGATGTACCGACCAGGCCACGACTTCTGAAGCTTTGCTTTCTCCAGCAGCTGATGCTTTGAGGAAACAGCTTGCTGTACTGGGTTCTTGATCCGGTGACGGATTTTGTTTCGGTCAGTGCTCATCCACTGATCGGTAAGAGGGTCGTACGATATCGCTCCGCCCTTGACCTCGATTGCCAAAAAGCCGAGTTCAGGGTGGACCACTACGAAGTCGCACTCACCATCTCTTTCTTCGCCAGACGGAGTGAGCCCCAACCAAGGTCTGCTGTAAAATACCGACCAGCTGCGATCCAGGGTGCGAGCAAGAAGGTCGTAGACTTTTACCTCGGCCTCCCGGAGCGTGCTCTCGCGGACTTGGCGCGGCAACACTCTCGGCCACATCTGCGGACCAGACATCACACCGTAGCCGCGATCAGACTGCTGAAAAAGCCGACGGATGCATCACCGGGCGTCCCGACAAGCAAGGCCCTGTCCAGAAGTCGGTTGAATTCTTCGCACGATGTCTCGGGAGCAAGGACACAGGAGTGGCAAGCTGCCAAAGAGAGGCCTTCCTCACCGCTGAGGACATTCTCGATGCAGAGTGGGTCCGATGAACACCAAGTCTGGGCCTGCAGAGCGGAAATAATCGTCCGCCCGATCCGAGCCGGATCGCCCTCTCGCTGAAGGCCACCGAGAGTGCCATCATTGTCTGTCGTGGCTGTGTAGATCAGCAAACCCGCCATAACTGTGCGCTCTTCCGAGACATATAGGCGCTCCCGCAACGCTGTTGTTGAGTACCCGCAATCCAGGGTCAGCTGCCTCATCAACGCATGGGCAAACGTATGTGTAAGCAGAAAGCGTGCAGTAATTTCCCTTGGCGGATCGTCCTCGGCTCGGTGGCGCTCTCCCCACTCTTTCTTCCAGCGCCTATTCACCTCTTCTGCTCGCGAGATTACTTCTGGTTGGATTTCCCACACCGCCAGCGCTTCGGTATTGAGTTCCAGGAAAATGCCTTCGCCTCGAACTTCAATGGCGGGAAGCCAGTCGATACCAGCATCCACCGACAGTGAGGCGATATGGGTATCATCGGAATCGCCTGGCGGTTGGATTCTCGTGAATCCCTTCATTGCCCGTACCTCGCGGAGGCGCGTGACTTTGACCAGGCGCTGGAACCACGCAGTCAGATTGGGAGGGACGGACTGTGGCCGTATCTCGAACTCGCGGTCCAGCCCTTGCACATGAACACCACCCGTAAACTGCCGGTACTCCTCAACCCTGAGATTGTCGGTGTCGATTGCGTTCTGCGAATTGAGCCGCCGTTCGATTTCAGCCGCCAGTTGCTCCGGAGACAGTTGCAGCTCTTGAAGCACTGCGGCCAAGTCGCCGCGTGCGAGAATCCGCACATAGGTCGCCCTGTCTTCGGATTCGGTCCTGACAATCGCATCCCAATGGACGCCAAGCGCTTCTTGAAGGCGGTCTGACCAAGGCGGAATACTGAGCGCCGATTCAATGACTGGAAAATACAAATTCGAGGCGCCGCGCTGGACGGCGCGGGCCTTTAGGACGCAGGTTTCAGGCGGCGCGGCAAGCCAGGGTCGGCGTCCTCGGCAGTTCGGAAATCTCTGCCATGTTTCCTTTGTGAAAATGCCGTCCATCGAGCGGCGGGAACCACATTTCGGGCAGCTAAGGATGAGTCCCGCGAGACCGGCCTGCTCAGATCGGAGCAAAAGAAAGCCATTGCGGTTCGTACAACTCTCGCGGTGACCGGCCCAGGCGTGCCAAGGAAACTCATCGAGGTGGCCATTCTCGCACGCCATTACGAAGCGCACGGGAATAACAAAAACAGACATCCGACCAGGCGCTACATTAGTGCAGGTCTGACAGATACGCCCCGGCCGCCCCGGTTCGTAGTTCCAACGCTCTTCCGGGCCGATCCGGTCACATTGGGGGCATTGCAACCAAGATGGAAACCGCACGGCCACAAGCGCGCGTTCGGCATCAGCTTCGCGCGCAGGATCGCGCACCGGTGGTAGGCGAAAGCCCTTCACATTCAGCTTCTTCTGAAGGCGCTCTTCTCGTATTGCTTGGTGATTGAGAAGCCCCGCGGGCGGAAAATTGCGATCCCACTCCTCAAGCCCCCCGATGACCGCCGAGATGGTCGCATCACCGGCCCGGAAATCAACAATTGCACCCGGCCCGAACGTCGTCGCGGCCGCACTCCGGCGCAGAGGGCCAAGCGCATTTGAGGGCATCAGGGTCTGCTCCTCAATGCTTCTGTCAACCTGTACTGTGTTGCCGGTTCGACGCCCCGCATTGAATTTGGCGTTGGCCACGCTTGACCGACGATCCGGCCCGAAGCGCGCAATGCGACAGCATCTTCTGCACTCTGAAGAAGAGAAGTTCTGGAGAACTTGCTCCAGTATTGCTGAGGAGCCCGTCTTATCCAGCGAGCAAGGCGTTCGCGGA
This sequence comes from Rhizomicrobium sp., assembly GCA_035549495.1. Taxonomy (GTDB): domain Bacteria; phylum Pseudomonadota; class Alphaproteobacteria; order Micropepsales; family Micropepsaceae; genus Rhizomicrobium. The sequence goes on from DASZQV010000033.1 coordinate 143,982, forward strand.
GTTCGCTCTCAACATCCGTCTCAAGCGGATCGACGCGGCGCGCGCGCTCGGCTATCCGCACAATAAGCGGGTCAGCGGCGGCGACTGAATTGTCATCAAGCACCGGACTTGTGAGCCGTCCGGCGACGAGATGCCGAATAACAGCGACGAGCACAGCGTGGAGAGCCCGGTCGCGGGCACGGGACGCAAATGGTGTCGCACTGGTCGCCTCAACCTCGCGGTAGATCGTTGTGTGCCAAGTCCGAAAAGTTTCGAAGTGAGAACGATCGCGGGGCTTGGCACTGTTCAACACTGGCACGACGAGACCGGGGATTCTTCCACGACCGACACGGCTGGTGGCCTGAATATATTCGGCCATTGTCTTCGGCTGGCCGTTGACCAGCATAAGACCGAGCCGCGCGATATCCACGCCTACAGAAACCATATTGGTAGCCAGAACCGCGTCGACAGCAGAAGGCTGACCTGCCGGAACCTCGAGTATGTCGAGCATGTCACGGATTTCCTCCTGCGTTCTTCGGGAGGTTAGCTCTTCAACCGCACCGAGACTTCGTGGTGTCTCACCGCGTGTCGTCGCAATAAGCCGGATCGTGTCATGGACGTCGTCCTGCATGAGAACCAACGCTCCACCCAGCTCTCTAAGCGAATTGAAATATGCGACCATTGTCCAATATGCATCCCGCACTTGTGCCGATAGTCCGCCCGCCGCTGACTGCAGGAGAGTTGCGGCGACAGCTTGCAGAGTAAACTTGGCCGACCGACCTGCCGTTGCGACGCCAACGTGGAGGCGGCCGGGCGACATGGGATCGGTCACTGTGAAGCCCGAGTTTGTTGCCGTCAGCCCTGGAGGCGGAAACTGGCAGGTCCTTCTGTCAAAAAGCGCCAGAACCTGATCAGGAGCACGCCTGATCGTTGCCGTGGATCCAATTATTTTGGGGCGCGTGCCGGCAGCAGACAAGATTACGTCCAGCGCGGCCTCGTAGAGTCCCGCGAGTGTTCCAAGTGGGCCTGAAATTAGATGCAGCTCATCCTGAAGAATCAGTTGGGGCTGCATAGGACCGTGTACGGCAAAGAGCGAGGCCGTCGCCGGACGCCTCACAATCTGAGCGCACTTGTCGATAGTCCCGATGAGCAGAGTAGGTCGGAATGCGTAGACGTCTTCGTCAACGGCCCACACAGGTAACGGCCACCCGAAGAGAAGGCATTGCTCGTTCGGACAGATTACCGAAACTGAATCCGTCGGAAGGCGCTGAACATATTCGAGGTCTTTGCTGCAACAGGGGCACCGGTTCAACTGGCGTGGAGAGGATTTTGATTGATCGGTGCGGCTGTCGAATGCAGCCTGACGCGTGTTAGGCGTGGCACCCTCACCTACCCAAAGTCCGATGCCGAAGGGTTGCTCGCCTAGCTGCACCGCAATGTTCGGCCGCAGCGATCCGCGCCGGATAGCCTCGCATGCACATATCATCGCGGCCGCACGCGTAAATTGCTGCGTCGTCAGCAGACGGAGCGTGTAGCGCATTATGACCGCTACGCCGGCACCGTCGTCCGGTTTGGCACAGGAAAGGCGCCTATAGAATGCAACAAAGGCGACGAGACCCAGATAGGCTTCGGTCTTGCCGCCGCCGGTCGGAAACCATAGCAGGTCCATGACCTGCCGATCAGGATGATGGCCATCGACGCTGCTTTCGAGAGCCAGCAAGATGAACGCCAGTTGGAACGGGCGCCAGCGCAGCTCATCTGCGCTTGACCATTGCCTTTGCGCTGACATCGCGGTGTTCGCCAAGCGAAAAGCGTCACGGGCATCCTTAGAGGTCCTAAGGAAGCTGACCCCACCCACCATTCGCTCCCGAACTTGTTGCGCCTCGCCCAGATGACGACGAGCGATCCCATTGAAGGGTGCGGAGAGTTGGCTTGCTTCAGTCTGCTGCTGCGCAATCCATTTGCCGTACGCATCACATAGTCTGCTCAACCCCGCCTGCAGATTCTCGTCCGAAGCAGACGCGAGCCATTTTGCTGACAGAGGATCAATGCCGCTCGACGCCAACTCACGGAACACTGAGTCTCCGTCCGGGCTCACTGCTGGAACAGCGGCTTCAGGCAGCCAAGTCGTAAGAATCTGACTTGCTGACGCTGGATCGCTTGGACTCTGCGTCCAGCTAGCGGCGCATGTGTGGCCCGCTGCAAACTCGTGTGCATCACGGTAGAGCAAGGCGGACGACCAATCCTCGTCATCAACGGGAGCTCGCCGCGACGGTCTGGCTATGAGCTTGGTCCCCGGAGAAGGTTCGATTGCAATGGATACTTGGCAGAGCGTCTTGCGCTCTGTGAAGTTCCGCCCGGGCTCTTCGGGCACAAGATCGTTCACAAGCGTCACAGTAGCGAGCACTCCGCCTGTAAAAGGCACGCATCGCAAATTGATTCTCAGGCCCGGCAGGTCGTCTGGCAAAACAGCGATATCTCGCGCACCGTGCTCCAGCGTCATCGTTATCGGTGATGGCGAATGCTCACGCCTCTGCCATTGTGTCTTCCCCCCTTCATCGACATCGACGTAGGTACCGAAGCGCACTTGCACCGCTATTGAAGGAGGCTCGCCTCCCGAAGCAGCAAATGACAATCCCGCTGCCGACGGGCGGCGCATCACCACGGCCAGTGGTTTGGCCAAGTCCTCCGCGTCATCACCATCTTCATCATCGCTGGGAGCTATCGCGAGTCTCTCGTCCTCTTCCGGCGCCAGGGCCGTATTTTTCGGCCACAAAATGCCAGTCAGATAAACATCAGTTGGTCGGGCAGTGAGCATCTCGTCGCGGCTGCGGGGCCCAATCAGGTCTTCCTGCATGCGCAGGACCATCGCCCTTCGAGCCGCCTCCGACTGTTCCCCTGCCGCAGTCTCTCTCATGATTTGAATTTTGCCATGCAGATGCCCAGAAGCATTGGCGCGACCACGAATCCGCTGCTGCGCCATGGCTCATGCAACAGGTCCAAATCCGGATCATCAGTGCGGAGCACAATCGTTCTCAAGCCGACCGAGCGGATGTGCGGCAGAAAACTTGGCGGCGGCCAGCGGTTACAGCGGCTCGCAATTTCTTTCACATCGGCGCTCACGCGCTCGGACAAAGCACCAATTCTCTGCTTGTCACGGGTCTCAATAGCAAATTTCCATCCGATATCCCGCTCGGTATAGGCACCAAGCCCCTCCAGGACCGGATATTCGAGCAGGAAGCGCTGAGCCTTCATTGCATCCGATGCCTCCCGGAAGACCCCCTTGCCGACCAAACCCGTGGCGAGAATGTCGTTCGCGCGCCCAATCTCAATTTGTACCCGACCTTTACGCACACTTTTCCAAAACCGGCCATCGACATTGCCAAGGCGCTTGCCGGAGGAATTGCCGACTGACAGCTTCCTCTGCGCCCGCGTGGCCCCGACGAACATCACGCGAATTTCTTCGTCGAGATCATTGCCGTCTTCTTCGCTTTCCGGCTGAGGGGGGAGATAAAGGAAGACCTCTTCCGCTTCGCGGCCTTTGCTCGCGTGAATCGTTCCGACAATTGGTCCATTGTCGCCATAATCAGGAGATGTGAAAGGAGCTGGCGGGTTTGATCGGCCAAGCACAGTGCGCAAGCGATGGATATCAATCACATTTGAACTCAACCCCGCCGTCTCGAAAAGAAGTGGCCATGCGGCGCTCGACAGAGGAGAGCTGACCCGACCAGCGACTCGTTCCTCCCACAAGCGGTCAAAAACATCCTTGCTCAGGCGTCGATCGACATGGTCCCAGAGCATCAATGCCAACCAGGGCAGCGTGCGGACCGGCAACCCGGATAATCTGAGCCGGTGAGGCATGGCTTGGTTGTAGCTCGAAGCAATGAGGACATCCGACCGCTGCCGCATGAGGACAAGCGCGTTTGACGGCAGTGCAGAAAGGTCCAGACTCTTCGCCGAGCCGATCTTGGCATCGGCAAGCCTCTCAATATCCAGACGTATCTCGGGACCCCTGACAAGTGGGGCGCCTGCCTCCAGAACCTTCCGCCGTACGTCTCGGAAGATTTTCAATAGCGTGGGCGATCCGGTGCGGTGCACATCTTCCAGACTGACAGCTTGGAACTCGCGATCTTCGAGTTCGCTGAGCAAGCTGATTTTTTCGGACTCCGCGTGTTCATCGTCTTCCGTCCAGCCATAAATGGCTTGCGCCTGATCGGCAAACACAGTCACGCCGCATTCCGGCGTAACTGCATCGATGATCGCAAGTACAAGCTCGGCCCGTACACCGACGATATCCTGCGCCTCATCGACGATGACATGAGCAATCTTCTCGAATTCCTCCCGCACTTCGGCGCTGCTGCGAATTTTCGCGAGTGTCTCAGCAATGCTGTCATCATAGGACCCGGTCAGCGTCGCGTTGCTGATGAAGCCAGAGTGGATCGTCCATGCAAGCGAGTCCAATGTGGCGATCCGAACTGCAGATGCTTCGGAACGATCCGGCAGAAGCACTTCCAATCTGCTGCGGATTTCGTAGACCGCAGTGCGTGTGAAGCTGATCATCCATATGCGCGAGGGCGGAATGTCGTGCTGGCGGATCAGCGCCGCGACCTTGAGACATGCAGTATGTGTTTTGCCCGTGCCAGGTCCCGCATCCACAAGGAGGCGTTGCTCTGGTCCTGCTTGAAGAACGCCCTTCTGTGCTCGATCGGTACTCGAGACGTCCCGGGAAGGCGTCTCGTCACTGGCACTGACCTGCTCGCGCCCTGCACCGGCGCAGGATGCGACCGCCGCTGGTTCGTCTGCACCTCCACTCGCTTCCTGGACTGATCTGTCGGTTTCGTTGACCGGTCTGCCGTTCAAGTCGATGGTATTGTTGTTGACGATGGGCCAGAGCCGTCTCTTGTATCGAACGACAGGTCCCGAGGGGGTATGCCGTAGAGGCCGCACGACTCGCGCAATTTCCTGTCCATCACGGAGGACCTGAACTTCCACGTTTCCGGAAAAAATCGTCTCCATACCGCCCCTACATCGTGGGCGACACTACACAATTCTTGGTTGGGGCACCCCCAACTTTCGCATTGAACTAGGCACGGCTTGGAACATACTGTGAACTTGGCGATGCAGCAGGGTGGACAGTTCTAGCCATTGCATTGCTGGTTCCGTGGAGCTGGGTAATATCGGAGAATCAATAGGTTATTCAGGGGTCGCGGGAATGCTGGACACCAATCTGCGCGCCCACCGATGTGGCAGCGAGAGCCTGTTCTTCGCGAGAGTCGGCGGGGTATCGAAGTGATCGACGCGGTGATCGCCCAGAAAGCCGCACGGCTCGCAACGGGTGGTCGCCCCCGCGTACTTGACCTCTTCAGCGGATGCGGTGGCCTTTCCTTGGGATTTCAGGCTGCTGGTTTCCAGATTGCGGCGGCAGTCGAGTCAGACCCCGACGCTGCGCGGTCGCACGGGCAGAATTTCCACAAGGGAGCCGCCGAACACGCCATCGCCAGAGACATCACTGCTGTGCAACCTCAGCAGCTTGCGGCGCAGCTGGGTTTGGGCAGCGCCTCGCTGGCTTTCGACATCATTGTGGGCGGCCCGCCTTGCCAAGCCTTCGCGCGCGTGGGCCGCTCCAAGCTTCGTGAGATTGCGGATCATCCAGAGGCCTTCCGGCATGATCCGCGAGCGCGCCTCTACATTGAGTATCTGAACTATGTCGAAGCCTGTGCGCCTCTCGCCGTGCTGATGGAGAATGTCCCAGACATGCTGAACCATGGGGGACACAACATCGCAGAGGAAGTCTGCGATGTGCTTTCCAGCCGAGGGTACGTGTGCGGGTATACACTTCTCAATGCTGCACACTTTGGCGTTCCCCAAATGCGGGAGCGAATGTTCCTGCTCGCACTGCACCGATCGGTAACGACCCAAGTCCGGTTTCCCAGCCCGACACATTGGATAAATCTGCCACCTGGATACGACGGCTCGCGAGCGGTAGCTCTGAAGCTACTGGCCGATGCAGCCAGCGGCGGTCATTATCGCCCCCCTCCTGCAGCAACGACCCCTCTACCGCCCGCAATTGTGGCAAGCGAAGCCATCAGCGACCTGCCAGTGATCGATGCGCGTCAGCTCATGGCCTCAGGTGATCTGAAGCGGGGAGCACGACGCTTTGACAAACCGCTCGCTTACCCCGCTACTCCAACTCTCTCAGATTTTGCGGTTCGGATGCGGACCTGGCCGGGATTTGAGGCGACCCAGGAAATTAGAGATCACGTCATCAGGTACTTGCCACGTGATTATCCGCTCTTCGCCAGACTGAAGCCTGGTGACCAATATCCTGAGGCAGTGATTTGTGCGGAGAAGATGTTTGACGAATGCATTCGAAAACTAAAGGCCAAGAGGCAGGCGCCGCGAAGGAATTCACCGGCATGGAAAGAACTCCATGCCTCGATCGTGCCGCCGTACGATCCTGGAAAGTTCCCGAACAAGTGGCGCAAGATGGAGAGTGACAAGCCCGCACGCACCTTGCTCGCACATCTGGGAAAAGACAGTTACACCCATATCCATTACGACAGCCGCCAAGCCCGTTCGATTTCCGTGCGGGAGGCCGCGCGGTTGCAATCATTTCCCGACGGCTTTGTGTTTTCAGGCACAATGAATCCGGCTTTCCGCCAAATCGGCAATGCAGTTCCTCCGCTCCTGGCAAAAGCGATGGCTGAGGAAGTATTGTCGCTGCTGATCGGAGTTGACGTGGCCACAGCATCCAGACTGGCATCCGCCGGAGAACGCTGATGGCCAAGCGCCACCGCGAAATCATTGCAGTCCGCTCTTTGACGGGATCAGACCTTGGCCTATTTGCGGCACACCGCTCATCGGCAAGAAGCAAGCAGCGCGCTATCAACATCAACAGCTCGGTCGCCGCGAGATTGCTTTCCCCAGCAGTCTTTCGTTCCGGAGGAAGCGTCTTTGATTGCTTCTGCACATTTGGGGATGTGGAGGACCGCTCGACACGCCACCTGGGCAAGGTCCACAAGAACTGGCGCCTCGGAGGCAACAAGTTTGAAGGAGCGGCGTTCGGTGCTATCGACAACCTTGACTTTGCGCTTATTCGGTCGATGGAGGCCAATGACGGAAAACTGCCGCTGTCGGTGACCTTCATCTGTAGAGCCACACGATCACCGATGCATGCCCGCTTGGTCTCAATCGCATCCCGGCGCCTCAGGCAGAGCATGGCTGTCTATGATGACGATGAAGAAGAATTTCGTTTCCTGGCGTCGCTATGCCCCGTTGCTCTACTTCCAAAGAACCCGCCACTCTGAGCTTGCGGTGATGGATGGCCGACGTACTCAGCCCCGAGCAGCGCCGGCTCAACATGAGCCGGATAAAGGGTAAGGACACAAAGCCCGAGAAACGTCTGCGTTCTGCGCTGCACGCCAGAGGGTGGCGCTTTAGGTTGCATCGTCGTGATCTCCCTGGTTCTCCTGATGTTGTGTTCAACAAGCTGAAGGTCGCTATCTTTGTGGACGGTTGCTTCTGGCACGGTTGTGCCATGCACAGCGTCAAGCCACAGACGAACAGCGACTTCTGGCTTAACAAAATCAAGAAAAACAAGGTTCGAGACCGGGACGTCTCGCTTGCATTGCGGAATCTCGGATGGATGGTGGTCCGGATATGGGAACATGATTTGAGGGGAGATATGAGATCCGCGATGAAGATCGTGGAGCGAGCGCTCAGCAGCAGGAAAAATCGCAATGAGTAGCGCTTGGGTTTCCGATCTGGTTACGTCCGATCTCTTGGTGGACAAAATTTACGTGGGGGGACGACAGGGAAACGCATCCGATGATCCACTACCCCACCTGCTTGGAGTGAGCAATCAGGGTGGGTTTCGGTACCTCGGCCATCGGGACAAACCAATACTTGTCCTGCTTACTTCGAGCTTTTCAGAAGCTGATTGGCCCGATGACCTCGATAGGCAAAGTGGCATCTTCACGTATTTTGGAGATAACCGGACAGCCGGGGAAGAGCTTCACAAGACAAAACGGTTCGGCAATCTCATTTTGCGAGATATATATGAACGCCGTCACGGCGCCCGCGAACTATGGCCTTCGATACCACCGGTATTTGTCTTTGCAAATCTGAGGAACAGCTGGCGCGATGTTCGGTTCCTCGGACTAGCAGTGCCGGGTGCAGAAGGTCTGACCTCCAATGACGACTTGGTCGCGGTTTGGAGGCAGCGTCAGGGCAAACGGTTTCAAAATTACCGCGCCAAACTCACAATTCTTGATGCTGGCAGAATTTCGCGCCATTGGTTGAATGACATCAAGCAGGGGGATGTTTTGTCCGAAAGCTGCCCCGTTGCTTGGAAGGCATGGGTGCAGAACGGTATTTACCATCCCTTGAAAGCGCCACGAGTTCTGGAGTATCGCAAGAAAGAGGAGCAGCTGCCGGCTGTTGAAGATCGCCCGATCATTGAGGCGATCAAGCTCCACTTTCAGGGCGATGAAGTCAGATTTGAGAGTTGCGCTGCAAAGATAGCCGAACTTATGTTGCCGCGGATTGTCTCGCTTGACATCACGCGGCCCAGTCGGGATGGCGGACGAGATGGCATCGGGAAGTACCAACTGGGCGATGGGCCTTCAGCCGTCCTCGTAGATTTCGCTCTTGAGGCCAAATGCTACGGCTGGAACAGCTCCGTTGGTGTCGAGGACCTTTCCCGGTTGATCTCTCGCTTGAGGCATCGTCAATTCGGCGTATTGGTAACTACTTCTATCGTGGCCGATCAAGCGTACAAAGAGATCAAGGATGATCAGCACCCGATAATCATCATCTGCGCCGCTGACATTGTCCGATTGCTGAAATCAGCGGGCGTGTCCAGCATCGCCGATCTAGCCAACTGGCTCAGTGCGTTCTAACTTGGAGCTTCCCTGAGGCTTTGTCACTGTGTGCCGACTTTACACCGGCATAGGAGCAGACACACAGTTTTCGCGCGACTTCCTTGCCGCGCAAGAGAAGTTCTGCCGGCTCGACTGCCAGCGCCTTTTGCGAGCCGCTCAATTGTCGCGATTGAGCTATAAAACCCGAGCCCACGCGCGCTCATACATCTCCGATCCGGTTCGGCACGGAACCTCGAGCAATCTGATGCTCATAGGGCGCTTATCTTCGCCATTAGATTGCTCGAAATCCGGTCGACTTCATCACGCAATAGAGCGTGCATCCGGCGTAGGCGGCGGCGGTGCCGTCGGTTCGGATGGAGATGGTTGTGGGCAAGTCGAGCAATAGAAGGACGTTGAAGAAGAAGCGGGCGGCCGGTGCCGGCGCGAAGAAGCTCCGGGCGCAGCGGGTCAAAAGCCATAGCCGACAAGTGGTGGTAGGGGCCACAAGGGTCGCAAAGCCCGCAAAGAGCAGCAAGATCGCGTCGATGACTGTGATGCTGTGCAGGAAGAGAGGGGCGACGCTCGCGGAGCTATGCAAGATGACCGGGTGGCAATCGCACTCGGTGCGTGCGGTCATTTCGGCCGTCATGAAAAAGAAGTTCGGACTCGAGGTCGTATCGGAGCGGGTCGATGGCAAGCGCGTCTATCGAGTCATCGTGCCGGCATGACACGCACCTCGATAAAGCGGCAGCAATCCGCCTCGTTAGCCGCCGGAGCGGTTGAAATCGAACTGATCAAGCTGGCGCGGCTGCCCATCAAGGACCTCAGGGATGTCTGGAAGAAGAGACTCGGAAGCGAACCGCCGGCAATTCGGTCGCGAGAGGTAATGGCTCGATTGCTGGCTTGGCGAGTGCAGGCTGAGGATTCTGGCGGGCTCGATCTCCCGTCAGAGCGTAAGCTACGCGAGATCGGCGATGCCTTGGAGCGGACAGGAACTTACGAGCCGAAACAGCGGCGCGATTTGTCACCCGGCGTCTTTGTCACGCGCGAGTGGAAAGGCGTCGTCCATAGAGTCGCGGTGACGACGGGTGGGTTCGAGTACGATGGGCGGCGTTTCAAGAGTTTGTCCGACGTAGCACGCACGATCACGGGCACCCGATGGTCGGGGCCGAGATTTTTCGGTTTGGAGCAGAAGACGGAACGATTGACGCGGAGAGTCGCGTCATGACGTCGAAACGGCAAATCCGTTGCGCGATCTATACGCGCAAATCGAGCGAGGAGGGTCTGGAGCAGGATTTCAATAGCCTGGATGCGCAGCGCGAAGCGTGTGAGGCCTATGTCGCCAGCCAGAAGTCGGAGGGATGGGTCGCTCTGCGGGAGCATTTCGACGACGGAGGCTTCTCGGGCGGGACACTGGAACGGCCTGCACTTCAGCGGCTGCTGAAGGAGATCGAGACCGGGAAGGTGGATGTCGTAGTCGTCTACAAGATCGACAGGCTCAGCCGCTCACTTATGGACTTCGCGAAGCTCGTGGAAGTGTTTGAGCGCAGGTCGGTCACGTTCGTGTCTGTGACGCAGTCTTTCAACACCACGACCTCGATGGGGCGGCTTACGCTCAATGTTCTTCTGTCCTTCGCGCAGTTCGAGCGCGAGGTGACGGGGGAGCGCATTCGGGACAAGTTCGCCGCGTCCAAGAAGAAGGGCATGTGGATGGGTGGCTGCCCGCCGCTCGGTTACGACATCGACAGCCGCAAGCTCGTTGTTAACGCGGCCGAAGCCAAGACTGTCAACCTGATTTTCCGGCGTTACCTCGATCTCGGCTGCGTGCGCACACTGCGCGATGATCTCGCCGAGCGGCGGATCATCTCCAAGGTTTGGACGTCGACCTCCGGTCGCGCGCATGGTGGGACGCCGTTCGATCGCGGCGCACTATATTGTCTGCTCAAGAACCGGGCCTATGTCGGCGAGACGACGCATAAAGGCAAATCCTATCCCGGCGAGCACAAGGGGATTGTCGCGCGCGAGCTCTTCAACGCCGTGCAGGAGCAGCTTGCGTCGTCGCGGCGGCGCACGCCCGGTAAGGCCAGCGTTCCACAGGAAGCGCCCCTCGCCGGATTGATCTTCGACGACCGTGGCACAGCCATGGTGCCGACCTACAGCATGAAGCCTGACGGGCGACGCTATTGCTACTACGCGAGCCGGCAGTCGGGTGAAAGGTCAAGCCGAGCTATCGCGCGTGTGCCGGCGACCGCGATTGAAGACCTGTTGGCAGCGGCATTGACCCGACTGGACTTGGCGACCGCCGAACAGGCGAAGTCGGGCGATCTCCGATCGCTCATTCAGCGTATCGAGCTTGGAACTGACCATGTCTCGCTGCAGCTCGACCGCGCTGAGGCTTTTCGCCGCTGGCGCGCAGGCGAAGCGGCGGGGTTCAAGGAGCGCGATATCATCGCCTATGGGCGTGCCAAGCTCGGAACCGATGAGTTGCTGACCGAAGAGAAGGAACACCTGATCCTGGCCCTTCCGGTCAGGGCGCGGTTTCGTGGCGGGCGGGCGCAGGTGCTGTCGGCGCCAGGGACAGGGCCGTCCGCCCGGATGCCGGATGCGCCGCTGATCAAGGCGCTGGCGAAGGCGCATCGGTGGCGGGCCATGCTGGAGGTCGGTGAGGTGGGGTCGGTCGAGGCGCTCGCCGGAAAGCTCAAGCAAGAGCGCAAGCATGTCGGGGCCATCCTCAACCTCGCCTTTCTGGCGCCGGATCTGACGAAGGCGATCTTGAATGGGGAGCAGCCGCAGGGTCTGCGCCTCGCCCACCTTCTTGCGGCCGACATTCCATTGTCTTGGGCCGAGCAGCGGGCCATGTTCCGGCAGGTATCGTGACGGTGAGGCTGCGAAATCGGTTGCCTGTTCGTGCGATTTCCGTTCCCTGTTCCTGCGCACGAATTCCCTGATACCCGTTTCAAAATTCCCTGTTATTTTTTAGATCGTGTAAATCCGCCGAACGAAGTTTAACCCAGAAAAATCGAGCTCATACGGGCTATCGCCGACAGAATCTTGAGGATTCCGGTCACGAAAATTCCCTGTTAATCGGGCATGGAGACCGGGTTCGTTCGCGGCACTGGGCGGCAAGCGCAAACCGGCACCCCCGATTTCGAAGCGAACCTGGGGGTTGGGTCTCTCGGTTCAGAGACTGACGGGAGAAAGGGGCGGGAATCTCCCTGGTCGGCGAGTCTCTATCCCCGGATCGACCCGCACGACGGCGCCAAACGCCGGGCTTTTCGGCGAGCGGCCGCGATATGGCGATGAGAGCAGGACTGGCTGGCGCACCGGGCAGGATTCGAACCCACGACCCCCAGATTCGTAGTCTGGTGCTCTATCCAGCTGAGCTACCGGTGCTTGGCCATGCCGTGAAGGCCGGAGAACCTATTGACCCGGGCCCGCAAAGGCAAGCTGCAAATTCGGCGATGGCGGCGATGTTTCGCGTTCCCGGCCGGAACATGTCGCCAAAGGCCATGCCAGGGCTCCGGCGCCCGCGCCGCGACGGCCAAGTCCCCGCGCCGCCACGAAAAACTCCCCAAGAACCCTTGCCCGACACTCTTGTAGCGCGCGCGCGCGCTGGTTAAGACTGGCGTCCAAAGCGTGCGGACTGCGTCGAAGGCCGGGCGCGCTTTGGGCTGGCCTCATCCGCGCCTCGTCGCGGGGGAAGAGGCTGAGGGTACAGCGGAGAACGGCATATGAAGGCATTTCAGGCAACGCGCGCGGGCAGCCGCCTTTTCGGTGCCCTGGCGTTGGTGGCCAGCCTGGGTCTGGTGGGCTGTTCGGACGTGGACAACGCCCTGTTCGGCGACGACAACGAAACGCAGGACGCGACCGCGACCCCCGGCACCTTGGACAACGGCAACGGGCCCGCGCCCCAGGCCGCCTATCCGGCCTCGCGCAGCCAGCCGATGCAAGGCGAGCCCTCTTATTCCGGCGAAGCGGGCACCCTGCCCGACCAGAGCCCGGCCTATGCCGCGGCGCCTACCATGTCGACCATCGGCGCCATCACGCCGGTGCAGATCGAGCAGGGCTCCAACACCGGCACCGCGGTCTCGACGACCATCGGCAATCTGCGCAACCAGGTCATGGGGCTCGAGGACCATATCGCCTCCAACGCCCAGCGTCTGGGCAGCCTGCACAGCTCGGCCTCGGCGAACGCCACCCTGTATCACGAGGCCAAGGCGCGCATCACCGCCCGCCTCCAGGTCGGCACCACGCGCGGCAACCCCGAGCTCGTCGCCGAATGGAACACGGCGCAGCAGGCGCTCGACCAGCTGACCATCAACATCAACTCGCTGAACACGCTGGGCACCGACGTCGCCAACGATTCGTCGACGGCGCATTACGTGCTCGACCAGATCACCGCGACCTTCAACGTCTCGGGCGCGGTCGACGAGGACCACCGCCAGCTCTCGGTGCTCGAGGACGAGACCAACCAGACGATCATCCTGATCGACCGCCTGCTCAAGAACGTGTCGGACGACGTGCAGCGCCAGACGGCCTATGCCGCCAACGAGCGCGCGAACCTCACGACCTTGGCGGCCGCGATCAAGAACGGCGAGCTCTACGGCGCCGAGCTCGGCACGCCGATGCTCGCCTCGCAGAGCTCGCCGGTCAGCCAGATCGCCTATAGCGGCACGCCGCTGGTGGTGATCCGCTTCGACCACCCCAACGTCGACTACCAGCAGATCCTCTATGCGGCGCTGAGCCAGGCGCTGCAGTCGCGCCCCGGCGCGGGCTTCAGCGTCGTCGCGGTGTCGCCGACGCGCGGCACGGTCGAGGCGGTGCAGCTCGCCCAGACTTCGGCCAAGCGCCACGCGCAGGAGGTGATGCGCTCCATCACCGATATGGGCGTGCCGGCGTCGCGGCTCGCGGTCGCGTCCTCGACCGACCCGAACGCGACGGCGAGCGAAGTGCGGGTCTTTGTTCGCTGAGCGGCTTGAATCGGTAGTTGCGGATAGGTTGCGGCTACTCTGGCGTGCCGGAAACGTTTAGCCTCTCGGTCGCGTCCTATCGAAAGCAGCCGCACCCATGCGCCATCAGCTTGAGCAATTCGCCCAGGACTGGGTCTCCGACAACGTTCACAACATTCCCGGCTTGTCCGAAGCAGCCGACCTTGATCGGGAGGTGGCGCGCCTCAAAACCAAGTTCATCACAGACGCCGCAACGCGCGGAATTCCGGCGAAGGATCTGGAGGCCGCAGTCGGCGACTTCGACGATTTTCTGACTGCAGCTTACGAAAACGTCCACGACCCCGAACTAGGGTTCAAAGACTAGGCAAGTGCCTCCTACCCCACCCCGTTCGCCTTGAACCAGGCGAGCATGCGCTGCCAGCCGTCCTTGGCGTCCTTTTCGTTGTAGGTGTCGCGGTAGTCGGCATTGAAGCCGTGCTGCGCGTCCGCGAACACGTCGATGCGCGAGGTCGTCTTGCCCGCTTTCGCCAGCGCGGCGCGCATCGCGTCGATATCGGCCGCCGTGATGCCCTTGTCCTGGCCGGCATAGAGACCCAGCACAGGCGCGTGCAGCTCGGGCGCGAGATCGATGGCGGTCTTGGGGCGCAGCGCGTTCGGCGTGCCGGCCAGCGGCCCATACCACGCGACGCCCGCTTTCACGGCCGGCGAATGCGCAGTATAGAGCCACACCACGCGCCCGCCCCAGCAGAAGCCGGTGATCGCGAGCCGCGCGGTGTCGGCCTTCTCGCTCTTGGCGAACGCGACGGTGGCGTCGAGGTCGCTCATCACCTCGTCGTCGGGCACCTTCGAGACGATGTCGGCGACGAGATCCTTGATATGGCCCATGTCGTATTTGCCCGGATCGCCGAAACGCGCATACAGCGACGGCGCGATGGCGTAATAGCCGGTGTGCGCGAGGCGCCGGCAGAGGTCCTTGATGTGCTCGTGCACGCCGAAGATCTCCTGCGTCACGATCACGACCGGCGCGTCGTGCTTGCCCGAAGGTCGCGCGCGATAGGCTGGAATGGCGCCGCCTTCGACCGGGATCGACACCTCACCGGCATCGAGGCCCTTCGCATCGGTGACGATGGCGGCGGCGTTCAGCGGCCCCGCGGCAAGGGTGAAGCCGCTGACCAGCCCCGTGGCGGCAAAGGTGCGCCGCGTGATCTCTCTATCCATGGCTCTCTTCCTTGTTCGCTTCATAGACGCCGCGCGCGATGGCGCGGGCAAGGCAATCGGCGGCGATGTGGCCGAGGCGCAAGACCTCGCGCGCGCGCAGACCGGCGAGCTCTCTCTGCGCGGTGCTCACCGCGAAGACGACGTCGCCGTCAAACGGCGTATGCACGGGGCGCAGCGCGCGCGCGAACCCGTCGGCGGCCATCACAGCGATGCGCGCGAGCTCGACGCGGTCGAGCGCCGCGTCGGTCGCGACGACGGCGATGGTGGTATTCTCGAGCGGCCGGGGGCCTTTCATGTCGGGCGGCAGGTCGAGATCGAAGGCGATGTCGCCTGTGGGACGGTTGCCGCCGAACTCGCCCGCCTGCTCGAACGGGAAGGCCCAGAACACATCGGTGCCGGGGATATAAGGCGAGCCCACCGAATTGACCGCGACCAGCGCGCCGACCGTGTCGCCGTCATCGGTGAGCGACGAGGCGCTGCCGAGACCGCCTTTATATCGCCCCGCCATCGCGCCATATCCGGCGCCGGCGCGGCCGAGCGCGAAATCGAGGCCGGCCGCTTCGGCGGCGCGCCGGCCGAGCGCGCGATACGGCGTCTCGTCGCCCCAATCCTTGTCGCCGCCATTGGCGAGGTCGAACAGGATCGCGCCCGGCACGATGGGCACGCGCGGTGCGCCCGGCGCGATCTCGAAGCCGCGGCCCTGGGCACGCAACGCGCTCGACACGCCCGACGGCGCATCGAGCCCGAAGGCCGATCCGCCCGAGAGCACGATGGCGTCGGCGTACCCGACGAGGTTAACGGGATCGAGCGCCGCGGTGTCGCGCGTGCCCGGCGCGCCGCCGCGGATGTCGCACACCGCGCACATCGGCGCGTCGCCGATCAAGACCGTCACGCCGGAGCGCAGCCGCGCATCCTCGGCCTGGCCGACGCGAAGGCCCGCCACGTCGGTGATCAGATTTCGCGCGCCCGGCTCGATCATGTTAGAGAGGCTAGCCGTTGGAGAGAGATCATGAAAGCCGGCTTGCCGCTCGCGCTCGCCTTGTTCGTCGCCATGCTCGTGGACGGACCCGCGCGCGCGGAGACCGTCGCCAAGCATCACATGATCGCTGCGGCCAATCCGTACGCCGCCGAAGCCGGGCGCACGATGCTGCGCAAGCACGGCTCGGCGGTCGATGCGGCAATCGCGGCGCAGATGGTGCTGACCCTGGTCGAGCCGGAATCGTCGGGCATCGGGGGCGGCGCATTCATGCTGCTGTGGGACGCGAAGAAGAAGCACATGACGAGCTTCGATGGCCGCGAGACCGCGCCGCAATCGGCGTCGCCCGGCATGTTTCTCGACGCGAACGCCAAGCCGCGCGGCAAGATGGAGGTGATCCCGGGCGGGCTTTCCGTCGGCATCCCGGGCGTCGTCGCGATGCTCGACCTGGCGCATAAGAAGTATGGCAAGCTTCCCTGGGCCGTGCTGTTCCAGCCCGCGATCGATCTCGCGACCAAGGGCGTCCCGGTGGCCAAGAAGCTCGCCGCCACCTTGCGCGAGTATCCGCAGATGGCCCGGATGCCCGACATCAAGGCGCATTTCTATCACGACGACGGCACGCCCTATGCGCAGGGCGAAACGCTCAAGAACCCCGAGCTCGCGGCGACCTTGCGCGACATCGCAAAGCGCGGGCCCAAGGCGTTCTATGCGGGCGCGCTGGCACAAGCCATCGTCGACAAGGTGAACCACGCGCCGGTCAATCCCGCCGGGATGACGCTCGCCGATCTCGCGCGCTACAAGGCCCGCGAGCGCACGCCGGTGTGCGGGCCGTATCGGCGCTATCGCGTGTGCTCGATGGGGCCGCCGAGCTCGGGCGGCATCGCGGTGCTGCAGATCCTGGAGCTGCTGGAGCGCTTTCCGTCGAAGGACCTTGCGACCGACACGCTTGAAGGCGTGCATCTGTTCACGCAGGCAAGCCGCCTCGCCTTCGCGGACCGCGGCGAATATCTCGGCGATCCGGCTTTCGTGAACGTGCCCGTCGCGGGATTGCTGAACCGTTCCTACATCGCGCAGCGCTCGGCGCTGATCGATCCCAGGAAGGACATGGGCAAAGCCGAAGCCGGCGTGCCGCCCACATCGCGCAAGACATACGCGCCACAGAAGAGCCCCGAGCATCCCGGCACCAGCCACATGTCCATCGTCGACGACAATGGTCAGGTGGTGTCGATGACGACGACGGTCGAGGCGCCGTTCGGCTCGGAGATGATGGTCGGCGGCTTCATCCTGGACAACCAGCTGACCGATTTCTCGCTCGATCCGGCGCTGGACGGAAAGCCCGTCGCCAACGCGCCGGGTCCCGGCAAGCATCCGCTGTCGTCGATGTCGCCGACGATCGTTCTCGGGCCCGACGGACGCTTCAAGCTCGCGGTCGGATCGCCGGGCGGGCCGATGATCATCGACTATGTCGCCCAGGCGCTGATCGCGATGCTGGACAACGGCGCCACGCCGGACGAGGCCGTCGCCCTTCCCCATCCCGGCAACCTCAACTCGCCGACCCTGATCGAGAAAGGCACGCCGCTCGAAGCGCTCGCGCCGGGGCTGAACGCGATGGGCCACACGGTGGCGATGCCCGGCGTCGAGAAGAGCGGCCTGCACATCGTCGAGCGCACGGCGCGCGGCTATTCCGGCGCCGCCGATCCGCGCCGCGACGGCGTGGCGCTGGGAGATTAGAATAATTCCGAACTGGCGAGCACCGTTTCCGGCTTGAGGCGTTACCCCACGCGACATTCGCGAGGAACGCATCATGGCCACCAACAAAAAGCAATCCGCGAAATCCAAGGGCAGCGTCGGGACCGTCGGCGCGGGCGGCGAAACGCACCAGACCTCGCCCGGCGGCGCGGCGCTCACGACCAACCAGGGCATCCCGATCTCGGACAACCAGAACTCGCTCAAGCTGGGCGAGCGCGGGCCGGTGCTTTTGGAGGACTTCGTCCTTCGCGAGAAGATCATGCATTTCGACCACGAGCGCATCCCCGAGCGCATCGTGCATGCGCGCGGCTCGGCGGCGCATGGCTATTTCGAGTGCACCGCCGACCTGTCGAAGGTCACCAAGGCGGCATTGTTCAAGAAAGGCACGCGCACGCCGGCGTTCGTGCGCTTCTCGACCGTCGCCGGCAGCAAGGGCTCGCGCGACCTGGCCCGCGACGTGCGCGGCTTCGCGGTGAAGTTCTATACCCAGGAAGGCAATTTCGATCTCGTCGGCAACAACATCCCGGTGTTCTTCATCCAGGACGCGATCAAGTTCCCCGACCTGATCCATGCCGCCAAGCCGGAGCCCGACCGCGAGTTCCCGCAGGCCCAGACCGCGCACGACACCTTCTGGGACTTCATCTCCTTGATGCCCGAGAGCATGCACATGGTCATGTGGATCATGTCGGACCGCGCCATCCCGCGCTCCTACCGGATGATGGAAGGCTTCGGCGTGCACACCTTCCGGCTGGTCAACGCCAAGGGCGAGTCCGCCTTCTGCAAGTTCCATTGGCGCCCGGTGCTCGGCATGCAGTCGGTGGTGTGGGACGAGGCGATCAAGATCAGCGCCGCCGATCCCGACTATCACCGCCGCGACCTGTGGGAGACGATCGACAAGGGCGGCACGGTCGAATACGAGCTCGGCGTTCAGCTCTTCACCGAGGAACAGGCCAACGCATTCGATTTCGACGTGCTCGACGCGACCAAGCTGATCCCGGAGGAGATAATCCCGCTGAAGATCGTGGGCCGGCTGGTGCTCGACCGCAATCCGGGCAATTTCTTCGCCGAGACCGAGCAGGTCGCGTTCTGCGTCGGAAATGTCGTGCCGGGCATCGACTTCTCGAACGATCCCTTGATGCAGGGCCGGCTGTTCTCCTACCTCGACACGCAGCTCAAGCGCCTGGGCGGGCCGAACTTCCACCAGATCCCGATCAACGCGCCGAAATGCCCTTTCGCGAACTTCCAGCGCGACGGCCATATGCGCATGGACGTGCCGCAGGGCCGCGTCAATTACGAACCCAACAGCCTCAGCCCCGGCTCCGCGCGCGAGGTCGGCGAGCGCGGCTTCCGCTCGTTCCCCGAGCCCGCTGACGGCAACAAGCTGCGCGTCCGCGCCGAGCTCTTCGCCGACCACTACACCCAGGCGCGGCTGTTCTATGCGAGCCAGACGGAGGTCGAGCAGACCCACATCGCGGCCGCGCTGATCTTCGAGCTCAGCAAGGTCGAGACGGCGGCGATCCGCGAGCGCATGGTCTCGCATCTGCTCAACATCGACGAGGATCTGGGCAACCGGGTCGCCGCCGGATTGGGCATCGAGGACGTGACGCCCGCGACGCCGGCAATGGAACCCAAGGATGTGGAGCTGTCCGACGCGCTCAGCATCGTCAAAAAAGCCAAGGCCACCTTGGAGGGCCGCATGATCGGCCTGTTGGTGAGCGACGGCGCGGATTCCGGGCTGGTGAGCGCACTGATCAAGGCGATCGAGGCCGAAGGCGCAAGCGTGAAGATCGTCGCCGAGAAGATCGGCGGCGCGGTGTTGTCGAACGACGCGATCCTTTCGGCCGACCAGCGCGTCGAAGGCGGACCGTCGCCGCTGTTCGACGCCGTCGCCATCATCGCCTCCGACGACGGCGCCGCACGGCTCGCCGGCATGGGCGCGGCGCAGGATTTCGTGCGCGACGCCTTCGCGCATCTGAAGACCATCGGCTTCACACCCAATCTGAGCGATCTCTTCGCGAAGGCGGGCCTGAAAGAAGGCGACCTGGACGAATCCTGCATCGCGCTCGAAAAGCGCGCCGATGCGGGCCGTTTCGTCGACAGCGCGGCGCAGGGCAAGCGCTGGGACCGCGAGCCGAAGATGCGGCCGGTGCCGTAAGAATTTCTCGCGGAGCCCTTGAACCGTGACGGTCCAATCCCCAAATCCACCAAATCCCGATAATTGCGAGGTTTTTAAGCGGCGGCGCCGGCCGCCGGCGGCATTGCGCGCGCGTGGAGAAGAATGTCGATTCCGCGCGCGGCGGAGCTATGCCTTCGCCACGACGAAAAGCCGCTGGAACGGGAACAGCGTCTTGCCGGAGGCGCGGCGCGGATAGGCTTCGTCGAGGCGCGCCTTGTAGGCGGCGATGAAGGCGTCGCGCTCCGCGCCTTCGAGCGCGCCGGTGAACGGGCGCAGTCCCGTGCCGCTGACCCAGCGATAGACGGCGTCCTCGCCCTCGAGCACCTGAAGATAGGTCGTATGCCAGATGTCGAGATGCGACGAGAGCGGCTCGAGCAGCTCGTAGTACCCCTGCGCGCTGCCGAGCACGATGTTGCGCACGCCCGCGAGCTTCGCCGCCCACGGCCCGCTCGCCGCCACCTCGCGCATCAGCGCGTGCGAGGGCTCGTCGAAGTTCGCCGGCACCTGGAACGCGAACACGCCCGCGGGCGCGAGATAGGACATCAAGCGCCGCATCAGCGCGTCCTGGTCCGCGATCCAGTGCAGCGCCGCATTGGCGAAGATCACGTCGTATTTGCGCAAAGGCCGCCAGCTCGGGATGTCGCCCGAATGCCAGGTCGCCTGGATGCCCGAGCGCCGCGCCTGGTCGAGCATCGGCTCGGACGCGTCGAGGCCTTCGAGCTTGGCTTTGGGCCAGCGCCGCGCGAGCAGCGCCGTCGAATTGCCCGGCCCGCAGCCGAGATCGATCACATGCGCCGGCGCCTTGTAAGGCACGCGCGCGAGCAGCTCGACCGCGGGCCGCGTGCGCTCGTCTTCGAAATCGAGATAGGTCTTGGGATCCCACTGCGCCATGTCAGCCGTCCTTGCGGTCGGGAATATCGATGCGGAAGCGCGTGCCGTCCGGCCCCGTCGACATCAAGGTGATGTCGCCGCCATGCATGCGCGCGAGGTCGCGGGCGATGGCGAGGCCGAGGCCGGAGCCGCCCGCGCGCGACGCCTTGGCGAAAGGCTGGAACAGCTTGGCCTGCATCGCGAGCGGGATGCCCGGCCCGTTGTCGGCGATGGAGAAGCTGACCGTGCGGCCGTGTCGCTCGGCCACGACGTCGATGCGCGCGCCGTCGCGCCCCGCAAGCGCCTCGACCGCGTTGCGCAGCAGATTGAGCACGAGGCGGAAGAGATGCTCCGGATCGGCGTCGACGATCAGCGCGTCGTCGGTCCTGTTCTCGAAGGCGATCGCGCGGGTGGAGATCTCGAGCGCGGCGTCGCCGGCCTCGTCGATCACGCCCTTGAGCGGCATGCGCTTGCGCGACGGCGGCCGCTCGTCGGCGCGGCCGAAGCGCAAGGTCTGGGTCGCGAGCGCCACCGCGCGGTCGAGCGAGGCGACGAGGCGGGGGGTGAGATGCTTCACCACCGGGTCCTCGATGGTCGACAGGCGGTCCGAGGCGAGCTTGGCGTTGGCGAGGATGTTGCGCAGGTCGTGCTGGATGCGCGCCACCGCCTCGCCGAGCGCGGCGAGCCGCGTCTTCTGCTGCAGCGACGCATAAAGGTCGCGCTGCATCGAGGCGAGCTCGCGCTCGGCCTGGCCGATCTCGTCGCGCCGCGCCGAGGCCGCGACGATGCGCGCGCTGTCCTCCGGATTGTCGCGGAAGCGCATCATCGCCGCGGTGATGCGCTCCATCGGGCGCACGAAGACGAAGAACAGGGACATGAAGAGCAACGCCGCCGCCAAGGCCGAGACGAACAGTCCCGTCGCCACCACCCGCCAGGCGTAAGCCACGAGCGCGTCGCGGATCGGACGCTCGCCAAGGATGATGCCGATCGACTTCGCGCCCTTGATGTGGGTCGGCGCGACCACGTGCAGCATCCGGTCGCCCTTGTGGAACAGGCAGGAGAGGCCCTGCACCATGTCGGTGCCGATCCCCGCCTTGGTCAGGTCGATGGTGACGTCGACGGCGCCCGCGGGCTTTCCGAGGTCGAAGAAATAGCGCTGGTCGGCCAGGGTCAGCAGCACGGCCTGCGCGCCGGCCCGCTCGAGGATCGCGTGGCGGACCGTGTCGGGGAGCTGGTTCCCGCCCGGCAAGGTGAAGGGCAGGATCGCGAGCTCGGCGGATTCGATGTGGTTGCCGAGCAGCTCGCGGTAGTATTGGCCGATCGTGGGCACGAAGATCAGCACTTCGCCGGTCATCACGTAGAACAGCGTGAGCAGCAGGAGCCGGCCGGACAGGGAGTGCGCGGCCAGCCTGACGCCATCGCTCAATCCGGCACGGATGCGGCCAAACATGCCCTGTTTTAGAGCATTAACGCGTGGCGAAATCCAAGGCAGGCTTGAGGTTTGGGCGAACGTTGACAGGCTTCCCCCCAATGCTTAGAAACCCCGCTCTTTTGAAGACGTCCGGAGCCCGCCATGAAGCGCCCCTATCAGCCGAGCAAGATCGTGCGCAAGCGCCGCCACGGCTTCCGCTCCCGCATGGCGACGGCGGGCGGCCGCAAGGTCCTGGCGCGGCGCCGCGCCCATGGCCGCAAGAAGCTCTCGGCCTGATTTCCGTGGCCCCAGCCAGGGGCTTTCCATGAACCGCCTGAAAACACGAGCAGATTTCCTACGCGCCCAGAAGGGGATCCGCCGGGTCACCCCGTCTTTGACCTTGGAAACCTGCATGTCTCCGACCGGGGAAGGGGGCCCCGCCCCTTCGGACATGCCCCGGGTGGGCTTCACCGCCAGCCGCAAGATCGGCAACGCCGTGGCCCGCAACCGGGCCAAGCGCCGCCTGCGCGAGGCCGCCCGGGCCGTTCTGCCCGGGTCCGGCCGCGCGGCGCACGACTACGTCCTGGTGGCCAGGCCGGGAACCTTGGACCGGCCGTTCCAAAGCCTGATCGAGGACCTTGCGTCGGCGGTCCGCGCCGCCCATCTGAAGCTGGATCAGACGGGAGAGAAGGCGTGATCCGGGATTGGGCCGTTGCGGTGCTTCTGGCGCCCGTCCTCGCCTACCGCCGGTTCATTTCGCCCCTGTTCCCGCCGGTCTGCCGCTTCCAGCCGACCTGCTCCGAATACGCGATGGACGCGTTGCGCATTCATGGCCCATTGAAAGGCCTCGCGCTGACCGTCAAAAGACTGTCGCGCTGTCACCCCATCACCTGGCTCGGCGGCGCGTCGGGCTTCGATCCCGTGCCGCCCAAATAGGTCTCCCAGCAGGACGTCATGAGCAACGACAACCGCAACCTGATCCTGGCCGTCGCGCTGTCGCTCGTCGTGATGCTCGGCTGGCAATATTTCGTCGCCGGGCCGCAGATGAAGCAGCAGCAGGCGCGAGAAGCCGCGACCCATCACCAGAAGTCCGAGACGCCGCAGGCCCCGCCCGGGGCGCCGCAGCAGGCCGCAGGGCCGGCGCATCTCTCCCGCGGCCAGGCGCTGGAGCGCCAGGGCGCGCGCATCAAGATCGACACGCCGTCGGTCGACGGCTCGCTGCTTCTGAAAGGCGCGCGCTTCGACGATCTGCGCCTCAAGAACTATCGCGAGACCGTCGATCCCAAGAGCCCGGAGATCGTGCTGCTGTCGCCGCGCGGCAGCGCCTTCCCCTATTACGCCGATTTCGGCTTCGTCTCGCAGGCCAAGGTCCCCATGCCGACCGCCGACACGGTGTGGACGCAGGAGGGCACCGGCGCGCTGACCCCGAACCATCCGGTGACGCTGAGTTGGGACAACGGCCACGGTTTGGTCTTTACACGGACGATCACGGTCGACGACAAGTTCCTGTTCACGGTCGAGGACAAGGTCGCCAACAAGTCCGGCGCCAAGGCGGTGCTCTATCCTTACGCCACCGTGGCGCGCGACGGCGTGCCGACCTCGC
This sequence comes from Rhizomicrobium sp., assembly GCA_035549495.1. Taxonomy (GTDB): domain Bacteria; phylum Pseudomonadota; class Alphaproteobacteria; order Micropepsales; family Micropepsaceae; genus Rhizomicrobium. The sequence goes on from DASZQV010000033.1 coordinate 167,774, forward strand.
AGCATTTCTGGGTCCTGCACGAAGGCTTCGTCGGCGTCGGCGACGGCAGCCTGAAGGATCCGTCCTATGACGACTTCAAGGACGAAGGCACACCGGCCAAGACCTTCGATTCGACGGGCGGCTGGCTGGGCATCACCGACAAATACTGGATGGCGGCCGCGATCCCGCCGCAGAACGACCGGTTCTCGGCGTCCTACAGCGCGACGCCCTATCAAGGCACCAAGCACTATCAGGCCGACTATCGCCTGAGCCCGCTCACCGTCGGCGCCGGGCAGACGGCCGGCGTGACCCAGCGGCTGTTCGCGGGCGCCAAGGTGTTCGACACCATCCGTACCTATGAGCACAGCCTCAACATCACGCGCTTCGACCTCGCCATCGATTGGGGCTGGTTCATCATCATCACCCAACCGCTGTTCTGGCTGCTCGATCAGCTCTACCTGCTGCTGGGCAATTTCGGCCTGGCGATCCTGGCGCTCACCGTCATCGTCAAGCTGATCTTCTTCCCCATCGCCAACGCGCAATACAAATCGATGGGCAAGATGAAGAAGGTCCAGCCCGAGATGGAGCGCATCAAGGACCTCTACAAGGACGACGCGCAGAAGCAGCAAGCCGCGATGATGGAGCTCTATCGCCGCGAGAAGGTGAACCCGGTCGCGGGCTGCCTGCCGCTGCTGCTCATCATCCCGGTGTTCTTCTCGCTCTACAAAGTGATCTTCGTCACGCTGGAGATGCGCCACGCGCCGTTCTATGGCTGGATCAACGATTTGTCGGCGCCCGACCCGACCTCGTTCATCAACCTGTTCGGCCTCTTGCCGTTCAATCCGCACGCCATATTGCCGAGCTGGCTCGCGTTCCTCTCCATCGGCGTGTGGCCGATCCTGATGGGCATCACGCAGTGGGTTCAGACCAAGCTGAACCCGGCGCCCGCCGATCCGGTGCAGGCGAAGATGTTCTCCTACATGCCCCTGATCTTCACCTTCATGTTCGCGACCTTCCCGGCAGGCCTGGTGATCTATTACACCTGGAACAATCTGCTCTCGGTCGTGCAGCAATATGTGATGATGAAGCGCCAGGGCGCAGAGGTGCACCTGATCGAGAACCTGAAGCCGCCCGCGTGGCTCGCGAACCGGTTCAAGCGGAGCTGAGATGGACGAGGCGGCGCGGAAGCTGTTCGCGGGCCCGTGCGACTTCATCTGGGGCGCGACCGACACGGGCAACCTTCCGCCGGAGAAGCGGCCCGAAATCGCCTTCGTCGGCCGCTCCAACGCCGGCAAGTCGAGCCTGATCAACGCGCTGACCGGCCGCAAGACGCTGGCGCGCGTCAGCCACACGCCCGGCCGCACGCGGCAGATCAACTTCTTCGATCTGAGCGGGCGCATCGTGCTCGCGGACCTGCCGGGCTATGGCTATGCCAAAGCCTCGAAAAGCCTGGCCGACGAGTGGCAGTCGCTGATCTTCGCCTATCTGCGCGGCCGAGCGGCGCTCAGGCGCGTGTTCCTGCTCGTCGATGCGCGGCGCGGCGCGATGGACACCGACCGCCAGGCGATGAAGTTGCTCGACCAGGCCGCGGTGTCGTATGTCCTTGTGCTGACCAAGATCGACCAGCTGCGCACGGCCGAGCGCGCGCAAGCCGAAGCGGCACTCGCGGAAGAGGCGAAGAAGCACACCGCGGCGTACCCCGAGATCTTCGCCACCTCGTCGCGCGACGCGCTGGGCCTCGACGCCATCAAGGAGCACGTGGCGGCGCTGGCCGCTTGAGGACCTTTGGGCTATAAGGCCGCCATGGCGCTGCAAGACGACATCTCACAGGATCGCAACCTGCGCATCATGGCGCGCTGGCGCTCGACCGCGCGCGTCCTGGTCGAGGCGCTGCCTTACATCCTGCATTACGACAGCAAGACCGTGATCGTGAAGTATGGCGGCAATGCCATGGTCGAAGGCGTCACCGAGGATTTCGCGCAGGACATCGTGCTGATGAAGCAGACGGGCATCGAGCCCGTGGTGGTCCATGGCGGCGGCCCCCAGATCGGCGACATGCTCAAGCGCCTGTCGATCGAGTCCAGCTTCATCGACGGCTTGCGCGTCACCGACCAGGCGGCGATCGACATCGTCGAGATGGTGCTGACCGGTTCGATCAACAAGCACATCGTCAGCGGCATCAACGCCGCGGGCGGGCGCGCCGTCGGCATCTCGGGCAAGGACGGCAATCTCATCCTCGCCAAGAAGCTCGAGCGCATGAAGCTCGATCCCGCCACGCTCGAGACCAAGCCGGTCGATCTCGGCTTCGTCGGCCGGCCCGACAAGGTGAACCCGGAAGTGCTGCGCCAGATCATGGCGTCGGACCTGATCCCGGTGATCGCCCCCATCGGCATCGGTCCAAAGGGCGAGACCTTCAACATCAACGCCGACACCGTGTCGGGCGCGGTCGCGGGCGCGATGCAGGCCGAGCGCCTGCTGCTGCTCACCGACGTCGAAGGCGTGCTCGACCAGGACCGCAAGCTGATCCCCAAGCTCACGATCTCGGAAGCCTCGGCGCTGATCAAGAACGGCACGATCCGCGGCGGCATGATCCCCAAGATCGAGACCGCGATCGAAGCCGTGCAGTCGGGCGTGAAGGCGGCCGTGATCCTGGACGGGCGCATCCCGCATGTCGTGCTGCTCGAGCTCTTCACCGAGCACGGCGCCGGAACCCTGATCACAGCCGAATGAGGCTCGCGCTTGCCATCGTGGCGGGCGCGATGCTCTGCGCGGGCCCGGCGCATGCCGAGCTGAAGCTCTGCAACCGCACCTCCTACGTGCTTTATGCCGCGACCGGCTATGCGCAAGGCATCAATGCGATCACGCAAGGCTGGTCGCGCATCGTGCCCGGCGCGTGCCAGACGGCGATCCCCGGCAGGCTGACGGCGCACGGCTATTTCGTCTATGCGCGCTCGTCGCTCGGCCACGCCGGCATCACCCGCGCCTGGGGCGGCAAGCAGAAGCTCTGCGCCAAGGATGCGACCTTCGCGCTGAAAGTGCCCTTGGCGGCGCTGCGCTGTCCGGCCGACGACACCTTCGAGCTGCCCTTCGCCGGCATCGACACCCACGGCAAAGGCGGCTGGACGATGAGCTTCGACGACACGCCGGCCTTCGCGTCGCTGAAGGACGCCGAGACCGCCGGCATCAAGCGCCTGCTCAAGGACGAAGGCGGCAGACTGGGCGCCGTCGACGCCAAGCCCGACAAGCAGGCCGATGCGGCGCTGGCGTCGTTCAAGAAGCGCCTCAACATGAAGAAAGACGCGACGCCGGCCGACCTGTTCGATGCGCTGGAGACCGAAGCGCTCAAGACCGCGGCACCTTCGGGCTATGCGATCTGCGACGACACCACCAAAGCGATCTGGGTCGCGATCGGCGAAGCGAAGAACAACAAATGGGTGTCGCGCGGCTGGTGGAAGATCGCGCCTGGCGGCTGCGCGCGCGCGATCTCGGAACCGCTGAAGGCCGACAAGATCTTCATCCTGGCGCAGACGCCCGGCGGCGTGCCGATCGTCTACGGCAAGGAGAAGTTCTGCACCACCAATGTCGAGTTCGAGATCACCGGGCGCGGCAATTGCAACACCCGCGGCCTGGTCGAGTCCGGCTTCGCGGTGACGAACGTGAAGGGACTGTCGGGCTTCACCGCCCATGTCAGCGAGCATGGGCTCGTGTACAGTCCGAAGACCTATTCCGCGGCGATGCCGAAATAGCCCAGATGCCAGCGCATCTCGTCCTCGCCGAGCGGGAAGCGGAAGCCGTTGCGCGCGGGCAATAGCTCGTCGGCGGGGAGTTTCATCACGAAGCGCTGGATCTTGAACGAGGCGCGCATCGAAAGACCGCTGCGCCACACCAGCGCCGTCACCGGCTTGGCCGAGCGCGTGAGCAGCATGCGCCGGACGATCTGGTCGGAGACGCCCGCAAGCTTCGACAGCGCCAGCACCACGGCTTCGCGCTTGCCGGCCTCGGCCGCGACCTCGACGAAGTCCTCGTCGAGGCGCCCCGCCTTCTCGGCCGCCGCGACCTCGTCCAGAGCGGCATTGCTTTGCGACGAGGCGAGCTCGCCTTCCTCGGCGCGGGCGCGGACCTGGCGGTTGAGATGCTGCTTGGTCTCGTCGTCCAGCGCATGGCAGCGCGACAGCTGCTCGATCATCTCGGTCGAGACGAACGAGGCGAGCCGGCGGATCGCGCGGCGCGACAGGTCGGCGCGCATGGCGAGCGCGTTCTGCCACACGCTGATGCGCTCGGCCTGGTCGATGATGGCATCGAGCGTGCGCTCGCGGATGGCGGCGTCGGGATTGGCGAGCAGCGCCGACACCGCCGGGATGTCGAGCGACGAGACCACGGCGTCGGAGACATGCGCGCTCAACGGCCGGCGCTTGGCGATGGCGGCGAGCACCGCATGCACCTTGCCCTCGGCGATGATCTCCATCAGGTCGGCGTCGGACAGCAAAGGCGAATATTCGAGGATCGGCACCGCGACGATGGCCTCGACGTCGCGCGCCAGCTTCTTGACGATCTGGGCGGGCACGCAATCGAGATGCTTGATCTCGTCGGCCAGGATCGCGCGGATGCGCGGCACCTGGTCGGCGGCGAGGCGCTCGAGCGTCTCGACGGTGAGCTTCTGGACATGCTCGGCCTCGCGCGCCGACAGGCCGGGCATCAGCCGGGCGATCTTGCGCGCCAGCTCGGCGCGGACGTCGTCGCAGGAATCGTCGGCCAGGCGGCGATTGACATGGGCGGGCGCGGCCGCGTTGGCGGCGACGGCGCGGCGCGTCGCCACAGCACCTTCCCTGGCGAGATAGTCGAGCACGTCGTCGCCCGCGTCGGTGCGGCAGGCGAGCTCGTGCTGGGCGGAGAGCGCGCGCTGCTCCAGCACGCGCAGGACCTCTTCAGGCCGCGGCGCGGATCCGGATTGGCGCGCTATCCTTCCCGTCATGGCCGAAGGATGGGGCAAACGGCTTTAAGTCGTGCTTAAGGACCATGGTTGAGAGAACGTAACCGTCTTGTGCCCGAGCCCCGCTTCGCCCATCTTCGCCCTTATGCAGGCGGCGAAACAGGCAGCGTCGGGACCGGATTTCCGCCATGTGGAAAGCTGGATCTTCGACCTCGACAACACGCTCTATCCGGCGGCGAGCGACCTGTTCGCGCAGATCGACACGCGCATGACGGCCTATGTCGCGCGCCTGCTCGGCCTGCCGTTCGAGGACGCGCGCAAGCTGCAGAAGGACTATTACCGCGACCACGGCACGACCCTGAACGGGCTGATCCGGCGCCACGGCATCGACCCCGAGCCCTATCTCGCCGACGTGCACGACATCGACCTGTCGGTGCTGGTGCCGGACCCGGCGCTGAACGACGCCATCGCGCGGCTGCCGGGACGCAAATTCGTCTTCACCAATGGCTGCCGCAACTACGCGGCGCGGGTGCTCGACCGTCTGGGCCTGGGAGACGTCGCCGACGATCTCTGGGACATCCGCACCACCGGCTATTGCCCGAAGCCCGACCGCGCGGCTTATGAGACGGTGATCGCCCGCGCAGGGATCGTGCCGGCGCGCGCCGCGATGTTCGAAGACCTCGCGCGCAACCTGGTCGAGGCGCATGCGCTGGGCATGACCACGGTGTGGATCGACAACGGTTCGGTGTGGTCGCGCCAGGGCCCGACCGAGCCGGTCGCGGATTCGCGCCATATCGACTATACGACCGGCGACCTCACCCAATTCCTCGAAGGGATCCGCACGTGACCATCGCCCGCATCGTCGAGCACGCCTGGGAGAACCGCAAGGCGCTCGGACCCGCGACCAAGGGCGAGGTGCGCGACGCGGTCGAGCAGGCTTTGGCCGATCTCGACCAGGGGCGCCTTCGCGTCGCCGAGAAGCAGGGCGGCGAATGGGTCGTGCATCAATGGCTGAAGAAGGCCGTGCTGCTCTCGTTCCGCCTGAACGACATGCGGCTGATCGAAGGCCATCCCGGAAGCTGGTGGGACAAGGTCGAGAGCAAATTCGCGCGCTGGTCGGCGGAGGAGTTCCGCGCGGCCGGCTTCCGCGCCGTGCCGGGATCGATCGTGCGCCGCTCGGCCTTCATCGCCAAAGGCGCGGTGCTGATGCCCTGCTTCGTCAATGTCGGCGCCTATGTCGGCGAGAACACGATGGTCGACACCTGGTCGACGGTGGGGTCCTGCGCGCAGATCGGCCGCAACTGCCATCTCTCCGGCGGCGTCGGCATCGGCGGCGTGCTCGAGCCGCTGCAAGCCACGCCCACCATCGTCGAGGACGATTGCTTCATCGGCGCGCGCAGCGAAGTCGCCGAAGGCGTGATCGTGGGCGAAGGCGCGGTCCTGTCGATGGGCGTGTTCCTGACCGCGTCGACGCGCATCGTCGACCGCGCCACGGGCGAGATCTTCCAAGGCAAGGTGCCGCCCTACAGCGTCGTCGTGCCGGGTTCGATGCCCGGCGCACCCGGCAAGCCGTCGCTGTCCTGCGCCGTCATCGTCAAGCGCGTCGACGCGCGCACCCGCGCCAAGACCTCGATCAACGAGCTGCTGCGCGACTGATCATTCCTTGTAGAGATACGCGCCCGCCAAGGTGGCGACCACGATCTCGACCAGGCCGACGCCGACCAGGATCAAGGTCATCGACAGCGGGAAGACGCCCATGATCGTCGGCATCGCATCGACCAGAATGTAGGCCGTCACCCAGGTCAGCAGCGCCGCGATTACCGCCGTCTTCGGCCCTTCGCCGAAGCGCGGGCGGATGGCGGCATAGGTCCAGATCGCCGCCAGGCCCTGGATGAAGGCCAGGACGTTGAACCAGACGACCTCGCTCACGCCCAGCGGCATGCGGTTGATCGACTGCATCAGCGCGGTCCACTGGTCGGCGAGCACCATGCCGTTGAGCACGAACTCGAACGCGTTGATGACGATGCCCGCCACGATGCCGCCCAGCACGACGCGGCCGAGATTGATCCTGCCCATGATGGTCCCTCCCCTAAAGGCCGGGCGATCCTACCTGGGCGCCATCATCTGCGCGAGGGTGTCGGCATCGATGCCGAGCGCCTGGACGATCGGCGCGAAGGCGGCCAGCTGGTCCGCGCCGTTCGGGCCCAAGGTCAGCCCGCCATCGACGACCAGCGCATGGCCGGTGACGAAGCTGGCGCCGTCGCTGGCGAGATAGAGCGCGGCTTCGGCGATGTCGCGGGCGCGTCCGCCGCGCGGGATCGGCTGCGAGTTCTTCGCGGCTTCGGCGATGGCGTCGATGCGCGTCTCGCCGAGTTGGCTCGGCACGCCGAGGGAACTCGCGAAGATGTTGGTCGCGATCAGGCCCGGGCAGATGCAGTTGACGCGGATGCTCGATTGACCGAGCTGCGCGGCGGTAACGTGCGTCATGTGGACGATCGCGGCCTTGGCGATGGAATAGAGGATCGGACCGTAGCCCGAGCGCAATCCCGCAACCGACGCCGTCGAGACGATCGAGCCCCCGCCCTGCGCCCGCATCAACGGCACCGCGTATTTCATGCCGAGCAGTGCCGCGCGCACATGCAGATGCATCACCGAATCGAAGCCCTCGGCCGTCACCGCGTCGGCGGCGTCGCGCGCGCCGCCGGTGCCGGCATTGTTGAACAGCACGTCGAGCCGGCCGAAATGCTTCGCCGCCGTGCCGATGGCCGCTTCGATGTCGGCTTCGCTCGAGACGTCGCAGCGCACATAGCGCGCCGCGCCCTTGTGCTCCTCTTCCAGCCGCGCGCCCTTGTCGTCCTGGATGTCGGCCGCGACGACCTTGGCGCCCTCCGCCACGAAGAGGTCGACGGTGGCGCGCCCGATGCCGCTCGCCGCCCCGGTGACGACCGCGACCTTGCCTTCCAAACGTCCCATGCAAATCTCCTTATCGAACGGCCTGACCCATGTATAAATCGCGCATGGACCCGGTGGAACTCGCCCAAGCCCTGATCCGCTGCCCTTCGGTGACGCCGAAGGACGAAGGCGCGCTGGACGTGCTCGCCGCCGCGCTGGAGCCGTTGGGCTTCGCTTGCCACCGCTTGCGCTTCGAAGAGGACGGCACGGCGCCGGTCGACAATCTTTACGCGAGGCTCGGCACAGCTTCGCCCAATTTCTGCTTCGCCGGGCACACCGACGTCGTGCCGCCGGGCGAGGACCGGCTCTGGGGCCATGCGCCGTTCGCGGCCCGGATCGTCGACGGCATGCTTTATGGCCGCGGCGCCGCCGACATGAAATCGAGCATCGCGGCGTTCGTGGCCGCCGTGGCGCGGCTGGGCAAGCCCAAAGGCTCCATCAGCCTTCTCATCACCGGCGACGAGGAAGGCCCGGCGATCAACGGCACGCCGAAGATGCTCGGCTGGCTGAAAGAGCGCGGCGAGACGCTCGACCATTGCATCGTCGGCGAGCCGACCGCGACCGCCTCCGCCGGCGACACGCTCAAGATCGGCCGCCGCGGCTCGCTGACCGGACGGATCATCGTGCGCGGCGTGCAAGGCCATGTCGGCTATCCGCATCGCGCGCGCAATCCGATTCCGGCCATGGCGGCGATCGTATCGAAGCTGTCATCGCATGTGCTCGACACCGGCACCGAGCATTTCGAGCCCTCGACCCTGTCGTTCACCACCGTCGATGTCGGCAACCCCGCCACCAACGTCATCCCGGCGGAGGCGCGCGCGACCTTCAACATCCGCTTCAACGACACGCACACGCCGCAATCGCTGCAGGCGTGGATCGAGGAGGCGGTTGCATCGCCCGATGTCGACATCCAATTCAGCGTCGGCGGCGAAGCGTTCCTCACCAAGCCCGGCGACTTCACCGCGCTGATCGCCGACGCGGTGCGCGAGACGACCGGCGCCGCGCCCGAATTCTCCACCACCGGCGGCACCTCGGACGCGCGCTTCATCAAGAGCCATTGCCCGGTGGCCGAGCTCGGCCTTCCCGGCGGCACGATGCACAAGGCCGACGAATGCGTCGCCGTGGCCGAGATAGAACGCCTCGCCGACATCTATCTCGCCATCCTCAGGCGCTATTTCGCATGAACGATGCGGCAATAGGCATCTTCGATTCCGGCATGGGCGGGCTCACCGTGATGCGCGCGCTGACAGAACGCCTGCCGAACGAGCGCTTCGTCTATCTGGGCGACACGGCGCGGCTTCCCTATGGCACCAAGAGCGCCGACACGGTGTCGCGCTATGCGGTGCAAGCCGCGGGCCTCCTGGTGAAGCGGCGCATCAAGCTCTTGGTCGTCGCCTGCAACACCGCGTCGGGCGTCGCGTTGCCCGCGTTGCGCGAGGCCTTCGCGCCGCTGCCGGTGATCGACGTGATCGCGCCGGGCGCCGAGGCCGCGCTCGCCGCTTCGCCCAAAGGCCCCATCGCGGTGATCGCGACCGAAGGCACGGTCAAGGCGGGCGCCTATTTGCGCGCGATCCACGCCCGCGCGCCCGAGGTCGAGGTGATGCAGCAGGCTTGCCCCTTGTTCGTGCCGCTGGCCGAGGAAGGCCTGATCGCGGGCGAGATCGCCGACCTGGTCGCGCATCGCTATCTGGATCCGCTGCTCGCGAAGCAGCCGCACGCGCTGGTGCTTGGCTGCACGCATTATCCCGCGCTCAAGCAGACCATCGCGAAGGTGGCGGGGCCGGAGATCGTCCTCGTCGACAGCGCCGCGACCACGGCACTGGCGGTCGAGAAACGCTTGCGCGACGACGGCTTGCTGCACACCGGCGCGCCGAGCCGCGAATTCCTCGCCACCGACGCCGCCGAGCGTTTCGCGCGGGTGGGCGAGATATTCCTCGGCACCAAGCCCGACCATGTCGAGCTGGTCGACCTTCAGTAGTCGACGCGCAGCAGATAAAGCCCGTCGGGCGGCGCCACCGGCCCGCATTCGGCGCGGTCGCGCGCTTTCAACGCGCTCGCCATGTCGCGCGGCGACCACTTTCCTTCGCCGACGAGCTTCAGGCTTCCCACCATCGAGCGCACCTGGTTGTGCAGGAACGAGCGCGCCGAGGCATTCACATGCACCTCTTCGCCCACGCGCGAGACGTCGAGGCGGTCGAGCGTCTTGACCGGCGACTTCGCCTGGCACTCCGCGGCGCGGAAGGTGGTGAAGTCGTGCTGGCCGACCAGCGCTTGTGCTGCGGCATGCATCGCCTCGGCATCGAGCGCGCGCACCACGTGCCAGACACGGCCTGTCTCGAGCGCCGGCGGCGGGCGGCGGCACAGCAGGCGATAGAGATAATGCCGCCCCTTGGCCGAAAACCGCGCGTGGAAATCCCCCGCCGCGACCGAGGCGTCCAGAATCACGGCGGGCTCGGGCTTGAGATGATGATTGAGCGCGTCGCGCACCTTGTCGGGCGCAAAGTCCTTGACGAGATCGAAATGCGCGACCTGGCCCAGCGCATGCACGCCGGCATCGGTGCGGCCCGCGCCATGCACCGTCACGCGCTCGCCCGAGAGCTTGAAGATCGCCTCTTCCAGCGCGCCCTGCACCGACAAGCCGTTGTCCTGGCGCTGCCAGCCGACGAAAGGCGCGCCGTCATACTCGACGATGAGACGATAGCGCGTCATTCGAAGTGCGCGGGCTGGAAGCCGCGCAGCAGCTCGTCCGCGGTCATCACCGACTTGCCGGCACGCTGCAGCCGCGTGAGCTTGAGCGCGCCCTCGCCGCACGCGACGGTCAGGCCTTCGAGCACGTCGCCCGGCGCGCCATGCCCGGGGACGGGCTCGCAATCGAGCAGCTTGAGGCGCTCGCCCTTCGCTGTCGTCCACGCGCCAGGGAACGGCGAGAGGCCGCGAACCAGACAATCGATCTCGCGCGCCGGCTTCGTCCAGTCGATGCGCGTTTCGTCCTTCAGGATCTTCTTGGCGTAAGTGACGCCGTCCTGCGCTTGCGGCGTTTCGCTCACCGTGCCGCGCTCCAGAGCGCTCAGCGCGCGCACCATCAGATCGGCGCCCAAGCGCGCGAGGATGTCGTGCAGCTCGCCATAGGTCTTGCGGCCGATCGTGGCGCGCTCCGCCATCAGCACCGGACCGGTGTCGAGGCCTTCCTCCATGCGCATCACCATCGCGCCGGTCTCGTCGTCGCCGGCCATGATCGCGCGCTGGATCGGCGCGGCCCCGCGCCAGCGCGGCAGAAGCGACGCATGCAGGTTGAAGCAACCCAATCGCGGCGCATCGAGAATCGGCTTGGGCAGCAGCAGCCCATACGCGACGACGACGGCTGCGTCGAGATTCAGCGCGGCAAAGGCGGCCTGCTCGTCCGCGCCTTTCAGCGACAACGGCGTGCGAACCTCGATGCCGGCGGCGGAAGCGAATTTGTGGACCGGCGACGGCTCGGTCTCGTAGCCGCGGCCTTTGGGCCTGGGAGGTTGCGAATAGACGGCGGCGATGTCGTGGCCCTGGGCGACGAGCTCGGCCAGCGAGGGCACCGCGAAGTCGGGCGTGCCCATAAAGGCCAGACGGAGCGTCACCCCGTCTCTTTCAGCCGCTTGGCTTTCTGGAGCTTGCGCATCGCCATGGAGCGCTTGAGCTTGGAGATGTGGTCGATGAAGAGCACGCCTTCGAGATGGTCCATCTCGTGCTGCAGGCAGGTCGCGAGCAAGCCGTCCGCTTCGAGCGTCTGCAACGCGCCGTCGCGGTCGAGATATTCGGCGCGGATGCGCGCGGGACGATCGACATCCTCCCAGATCTCGGGCACCGAGAGACAGCCTTCCTCGAAGGTGGCAAGCTCTTCCGACGCCCAGACGATCTTGGGGTTCACATAGGCGCGCGGATTCTTCTTGCCCGACTTCTGGTCCAGGTCCATCACGATGACGCGCTTGGGCACGCCGATCTGGATCGCGGCCAGGCCGATGCCGTCGGCCTCGTACATGGAATCGGCCATGTCGTCGATCAGCCGGCGGATCTCGTCGTCGACCTTGTCGACATCGGTCGAGACCGCTTTGAGGCGCGGATCGGGCGCGGTAAGGATGGGACGGATCGTCATGGGGCTCAGATAGGTGAGCCGGCCTTCCGGGTCAAGATTGACAGGAAAACGCATGGAATTGGGCTTGATTTTGCTGAGCATCGCCGTCGTGGTCGCGGCCGTTGTGCTGAGCTTGCGCCGGGGCGCGCCGCCCACCGATCCCCGCCTCGACACGGTGATCGCGGCGCAAGGCGGCATCGGCGAGCGCTTTCAGCAGACGCTGGAAGCGCAGGCGCAGCTTCAGAAGGCGCTCTCCGACCGCATCGACGCGCTGAACCAGCGGCTGGGCGAAACGCTCACCGAATCTGCGACCAAGACCGCCGAGACCTTGGGCGGCATCCAGACCCGGCTCAGCGTGATCGACGAGGCGCAGAAGAACATCTCGGCGCTGTCGGGCCAGGTCGTGTCGCTGCAGCAGGTGCTCTCCAACAAGCAGGCGCGCGGCGCCTTCGGCCAGGCGCAGATGGAGGAGATCGTGCGCGACGGGCTGCCGTCCTCGCTCTACGATTTCCAGGCGACGCTATCGAACCGCAACCGTCCCGACTGCGTCATCCGCATCCCCGGCAACAAGGCGCTGATCGTCATCGATTCTAAATTCCCGCTCGAGGGCTTCGACCTGTTGCGCCGCGCCACGACGGACGACGAGCGCAAGCTCGCGGTCGCGCGCGTGCGCGCCGATGTCGGCAAGCATGTCGCCGACATCGCCGAGCGCTATCTCATTCCCGGCGAGGTGCAGACGCCGGCGATCATGTTCGTGCCGTCGGAATCGATCTATGCCGATCTGCATGACGGCTTCGCCGACGTGATCCAGAAGGCGCATCGCGCGCAGGTGATCGTGGTCTCGCCCAACATCCTGATGCTTGCGATCAACACCATTCAGACGGTGATGAAGGACGCGCGCATGCGCGAGCAGGCGAGCCTGATCCAGAAGGAAGTGGGCATGCTGGTCGCGGACGTGAAGCGGCTGGGCGAGCGCGTGCTCAACCTTCAGCGCCATTTCGGCCAAGCCGAAGCCGACATCAAGGAGATCGCCGTCTCCAGCGAGAAGATCGTCGGCCGCGGCGAGAAGATCCGCAATGTCGAGCTGGGCGGCGGCGAGGATCAGGCGGCGCTGCCGAAAACCTAAAAACCCCGCCGCGCCTTGAACGCGGCCGACAAGGTGCCCTCGTCGAGATAGTCGAGCTCGCCGCCGACAGGGACGCCGTGGGCGAGGCGGGTGATCCTCACGCCCGAGGGTGCGAGCGCGTCCATCAGGTAATGCGCGGTGGTCTGGCCCTCGACGGTGGCGTTGACGGCGAGCACGACCTCGTCGACACCATCGCCGACGCGCTTCAACAGCGAGGCGACGTTGAGGCGCTCCGGCGTGACGCCGTCGAGCGCGCTGAGCGCGCCGCCGAGCACGTGATACTTGCCGCGGAACACGCCGGCGCGCTCCAGCGCCCAGAGATCGGCCACGTCCTCGACGACGCACAGCACATGGCCGTCGCGCGTGGGATCGCGGCAGAGCGCGCAGGGGCTGGTCGTGTCCAGATTGCCGCAGGTCTCGCAGCTGCGGATCGCCGCCGCGGCGTCGCGCATCGCGGCGCCCAGCGGCTCCAGCAGCGCCTCGCGCTTCTTGAGCAGCGCCAGCGCGGCTCTACGCGCCGAGCGCGGCCCAAGCCCCGGCAGCTTGGCCAGGAGCTGGATCAGGCGCTCGATTTCGGGACCTGCGGTATGCGTCGCCATGTCACCCACGATCTAGCAGGGACAGCGTATCCTTCGCCATCGATTTCGAGAGCCCCACTTCCTTTCGAGGACTTGCCATGTCCGAACCGAAACGCCTGATCCTGGCGCAACCCATCGCGAACCCGACCGACTTCGAATGCGAGGGCGAGCGTGCCGTGCTCGCCGCGCTGAAGCCCGGCACGATCATGATGCAGGGCGACAATCCCGCTTTGCCCCAGATGCCCGAGCGCCCGAGGCTGCTCGATTTTTACCGCTTGCGTTTCGGCAAGATCAGCGCGAACCACCTGCTGCAGAGCGCGACCCTGGCGCGCAAGGCGGGCCAACCCGAGAAGGTCGTGCTCGCCTGCCTGTTGCACGACATCGCCAACGGCATCCTGATTCGGGCCGACCACGGCTATTGGGGCGCGCAGCTCATAGCACCCTATGTCGACGAAGAGATCGCTTGGGCGGTACAGCATCACCAGGCGCTGCGGTTCTTTCCCGATGCCGATTTCGACTACGAGTACCCGGCGGCCTATGTGAAGTTCTTCGGCCCAGATTACGTCGTGCCGGACTATCTGCAACGGGCGCACGACACGGCGCGCGAGCATCGCTGGTACGGCAGCGCGCGGGCGATCACGCTCTATGACCTCTACGCCTTCGAGGAGAACGTCGCGATCGATCCGGCGGAGTTCGAGGATTTGATCGGCCGCCATTTCAAACAGCCGGAGGACGGCCTGGGCTTCGACAATTCGCCGACCGCCCATATGTGGCGGACGATGATCTGGCCGAACAATTTTCTGTAAGCGCAACAGGGCAATGCATCTTCGCGTTGCCCGTAAGTCGCGCGCCAAAAAAATTCAGTCGTTGTCGGGCATGGGCTGCGCCGGCGCGTCTTCGACGACGGCATCACGCACCGCGACGATCTCGGCGCCCGGGAAGCGGTCGAGCACGGCGCGCACCAGGGGCTCTTGCATCACGCTTTCGAGCCGCGCCGCCTTGGCGGTCTTGCGCCGCTCGGCGATCGACGGCTCGCCGCCCTCGCGCGCCAGGGTCACGACCCAGCGCTGGCCCGTCCAGTCCTTGAGCTTCTGCGTCAGGTCGTTGGCGAGCGTCTGCGGCGCGCCGGGCGCGGGCACGAACACAAGGATGCCGGGCTCGAGCCGCACGGGGCGCACGAAGCTCTCGATATGGACCTTGAGGATCGATTTCGGATCGGCGAGCGCGACGATGTCCTCGACGCTGCGGATCTGCGGCGCGGCGCCGGCCTGGGCCACCGGCTGCGCGAGGGCGCCGCTCGCGCGCGGCGCGCCGCCGCCGCTACCTCCGGAAGGCGCAGGCCGGGACGGCGCTGCGCTGCCGCGCGCCGGACCGTCACCATCGAGGAGGTCGCGCACCAACCGGTCCGTAGGCGGAAGATCGGCGGCATAAGCGAGGCGGATCAGCGCCATCTCGCAGGCCGCGATGGGCCGCGTCGCGTCGCGCACCTCGATCAAGCCTTTGAGCAGCATCTGCCACGCGCGTGTGAGCGCGGGCATGCCGAGCTTGCCCGCCATCTCGGCCGCGCGGCGGCCTTCGGAACTCGCGCCGTCGAAGAAGCCTTGGGCCTCGGGCGCGACCTTGATGCGGGTGAGGAAGTACGTGGTCTCGAGCAGGTCCTGCATCACCGCCAGAGGATCGGCGCCGCGGTCGTAGAGCTCGTTCAAATCGGCGAGCGCGTCGGCGATCTTTCCGCCCATCAGCTTCTCGAACAGGTCGAGGACGCGGCCGCGGTCGGCGAGGCCCAGCATCGCGCGCACCAACCCGGCGGTGATCGTGCCTTCCTCGCCATGCGCGATGGCCTGGTCGAGCAGCGACAGCGAATCGCGCGCAGAGCCCTCGGCCGCGCGGGCGACGAGCGCGAGCGCGCCGTCCTCGATCGCCACGCCTTCCTTGCCCGCGATGTCCTTGAGCAGCGCCACGAGCTCCGCCGTCTCGATGCGGCGCAGGTCGAAGCGCTGGCAGCGCGACAGCACCGTCACCGGAACCTTGCGGATCTCGGTGGTGGCGAAGACGAACTTCACATGCGGCGGCGGTTCTTCGAGCGTCTTGAGCAGGCCGTTGAAGGCCTGTTTCGAGAGCATGTGCACTTCGTCGATGATGTAGACCTTGTAGCGCGCGCTTGCCGGCGCATAGCGCACGCCTTCGATGATCTCGCGGATGTCGTCGATGCCGGTGCGGGACGCCGCGTCCATCTCCTGCACGTCGACATGGCGGCTCTCGGCGATGGCGACGCAGGGCTCGCAGACGCCGCAAGGGTGGATCGTCGGTTCCTTGCGCGTGCCGTCGGGGCCGATGCAGTTGAGCGCGCGCGCGATGATGCGCGCCGTCGTCGTCTTGCCCACGCCGCGCACGCCGGTGAGCATGAAGGCATGGGCGATGCGCCCAGTGGCAAACGCGTTGGAGAGCGTCCTGACCAGCGCCTCCTGCCCGATCAGCCCCGTGAAGTCCTGGGGGCGGTATTTGCGCGCCAGCACGCGGTAAGCCTCGCGCTTGGCGGGCGTGGGATCGAGGCCGAGTTCGTTGTCCATGGGCGCGACTATAACAGCGGCCTGGGCCGGCTTGCGGGCGATTTCTGTGGAAAGACGGAAAGGTGGAAGCCGGCAACCCGCGCCGGATTCGGTATGGCTGCTCCGTTCCCGGCCTGACCAGGTTAGCGAGCGGCGCGCCCGCCGACTTCCGGGCCGGGATATAGGCGGTTCGGACGGGGAATGCGAGTCCTAAGCCGCGGCCCGGGGCCGCGCCAGCACCCGCGACGCCGGCAGGAAGGCGGTCGCGATCGTGCCGACTCCCACCACGCTTTCGAGCGTCAAGGTGCCGCCATGCAGCTCCATCAGCTGCAGCGACAGCGGCAGGCCGAGGCCGGCGCCATGCTGATGGCGCGCGACGCTGGAATCGATCTGGCTGAAGCTTTCGAAGGCGCGCGCGACGTCGTCGGGCGCGATGCCGATGCCCGAATCCTCGACCGCCAGGAACAGCCCCTCGCCGGTCAGTCGCGCCCGCACGATGACGTTGCCGCCTTGGTTGGTGAACTTGACCGCGTTGCTCAAGAGGTTGAGCAGCACCTGCTTGATGCGCCGCTCGTCGGCCAGCACGCGCGGCAGGTCGTGCGGCACTTCCTGGGTGAGCGTGAGCCCGCCCTTCTCCGCCTGGCGCTCGACCATGCGCAGGCAATCGCCGACCAGCGTGGAGATCGTGAGCGGCTCCTCGTTCATCTCGGCCTTGCCGGCTTCGAGCCGCGAGATGTCGAGGATGTCGCTGATCAGCGAGAGCAGGTGCTTTCCGGAATCGTGGATGTCGTGGACATAGGTCTTGTAAGTCGCGTTGCCGAGCGGCCCGAACGCCTCGAAGGTCATGACTTCCGAGAAGCCGATGATCGCGTTCAGCGGCGTGCGCAGCTCGTGGCTCATCGCCGCCAGGAACGCCGATTTCGAGCGGCTCGCCATGTCGGCCTTGGTGAGCGCCACCGCGCGGTCGCGCAGCGTCTCCTCCAGCTCGGCCTTGGTCGTCTCGAGCTCGGCGATGTAGCGGCGCAGCCGGGTCTCCTCGCCCGCCGCGCGCTCGGCCAGATGATGATCGACCACCGCTGTCACCGTGCCCAGCCCCAGGATCAGGACGGCGATGGCGGCGATGGCGATGGCCAAGGTGTCTGGCGCGAGGATGCCGCTGGTCATCGGCACCGTCGGGTCGTAGGCGAAGCTGACCGCCGCCATGCCGGTGAAATGCATCGCGACGATGGCGAGCGCGAAGATGGCGGCGCCCAAGCCGTAGCCCGCGATGCCGCGGCCGCGCAGCGCCAGCCGCATGCCGAACGCCATGGCGAGGATGCCGATGGCAAGCGAGGCCGCGACGTAGACGGGCTCCCAGATCTCGCGTGCCGGCGCGCGCACGGCCGCCATGCCGACATAATGCATGGTCCCGATGGCGGCGCCGACGATCGCGCCGCCGACGAACGCGTTGCCGCGCGCCACGGCGAGCCAGAACCCCGCGCCGCATAAGACGATTGCGACCGCGACCGACAGAAACGTCAAGCCTATGTCGTAGTCGAAGGGGAAGGACGAGCGATAGGCGAGCATCGCGACGAAATGCGTGGCCCAGATGCCGCTGCCCGCGGCGAAGCCAGCGCCCGCGATCCACATGAGACGCTGGCGCGCGTCGCCGGCGCGCGCGCGGCCGATCAGGCTCATCGCCGTGCCACAGGAGAACAGGCACAGGATCGCGGCCAGCAGGACGAGCCGCGGGTCATGGTCGAACGCGATACAGCCGAGAACGCGAAGCATAAGCGCAAGAGGAGCACGGGGCGCGTAAAATTGGGCTGAACGGTCATGGTTAGCGCCGCGTTAACGGGGGCTTGTGCCGTGGGCGTATATGGCTAGCTTCACCGGACCAAGAGGCGCGCATGATCCCCTTCACCGGCAATCCGCTAGACCGCGCGAGCGAAAAGCGCACCGACGCCCAATGGCTCGAGGCCAGGCGCCGCGACCCGTCTTCGCTGATCCTGCCGATGTGGCGGCTGCAGCCCTTCCTGATCGGCGAGAACGAGCTCGGCCTGTTCCGTCCCGGCCTGTGCGAGAGCCTCGCCGCACCCGATGCGCCAGTCGTGTTTCTAGGTCTCGAAGGCGACCGCGCGCTTTTCGCGGTCGACGTCTCCGCAGCGTCCGATCCCGCCGAGAGCGGTCCGCTGGCGGGCTTCGGCGCGTTCCGCGAGGCGCGCGCGGCGGCGATGGCGCTGCCGATGAAGGACGCCGCGATCATGGGCCAGGCCAAGGCGATGATCGACTGGCACCAGCGCCACGGCTTCTGTCCCAATTGCGGCGCGCGGACGGAGCTGAAGGACGGCGGCTATCGCAGGCTCTGTCCGCAATGCAGCGCCGAGCATTTCCCGCGCACCGATCCCGTCGTGATCATGCTGGGCGTGCACGGCGATGCCTGCCTCGTCGGACGCAACAAGCGCTTTCCGGGGCGGTTCTTCTCCGCGCTCGCGGGCTTCATGGAGCCGGGCGAGACGATCGAGGAAGCGGTGCGCCGCGAGCTGATGGAGGAAGTGAACCTCAAGGCCGGCAAGGTCACCTATGTCGCCACGCAGCCTTGGCCGTTCCCCTCCTCGCTGATGATCGGCTGCCTCGCGGAAGCCGAAAGCCGCGATTTCAAGCCCGACGGCGAGGAGATCGCCGAAGCGCGCTGGCTCGACCGCGCCACCGCGCGGCGCCTGCTCGACGGCGGGACCGAGCCCGACCTCGCGATCCCGCCATCCATCGCCATCGCCCATCACCTGATCAAGGCGTGGGTGGAGGGGTGAGGGTCCTTCGAACGTGAAGATATCTGCGCATGGGTGGTTATGAGGGAGCGCGGTCGGGAATGTTGCCAAAGGGCAACAACCGAACAACGTGCCAAACCAAATGATGCACATCTGGCGATGTCACAAAAGTGACAGAAAAACGCTAGGTGGATGTAATCAAAGTCTACCTCTATGTTTCTGCCCTTCCTTCAATCACCGCAACGAATGATCTCCCTCAATGAGGGAGTACGTCCGTATGCGGAGATTGAGATGGCCAGTCGTGAAGAAATCGAATTTCGCTTTTTTAAGCTTGGCGGCCGCGCTTCCGGAAGATTCGCAGTAGCAACATTTGCACTGCTTGCGATTTGCGCCATGATCGCGATTATCGTGATCGTCTGGACAGCACCGCATCTCGCCTCGGTACTCGGGGAATAGCGCGGTGGCGATGATCTCATCGTCACACTGGCGGGGATCGCACGAAAAGCTATTCACGCCCTTCAACGTCGGGGATCACGCCGTTGCCGCAGCCGCGGCAGGGATTGAGCGCACGCGCGTCGGACCCGCGCCGTCAGGCCCTATCGCGCCATCGAGCGAATGCTGGAGATGGAAATGCGCGTCGCCGGCCATGACGGCCTCGGCCGAATATTCCTCATGTTCGGCGGCATGCACGATCTCGGCGCTAAGGTCGGCGGCGGTGCGGCGAGCGCGGCCGGGACCGCGCGCATCGCGCGGTCACAATCACGGCATCTCGGCGCGGAAGGGATGGGCGGGATAGACGCCCAGGATCGAAAGCTTCGAGGTGAAGTATTGCAGCTCTTCCAATGCGCGGCGCACGGAAGGCTGGTCGGGATGGCCTTCGATGTCGGCATAGAACTCGGTCGCGTTGAACGAGCCGCCAAGCTGATAGCTCTCCAGCTTGGTCATGTTGATGCCGTTGGTCGCGAAGCCGCCCAGCGCCTTGTAGAGCGCCGCGGGGATGTTCTTCACGCGGAACAGCAAGGTCGTGATCACCGCGCGGCCGTCGTTGGGCGCGTCGTCGTCCTCGCCGCCGACGATGAGGAAGCGCGTCATGTTGTGGGGCTCGTCCTCGACGTCGGCGCGCAGCACCTCGAGACCGTAGAGCTCGCCGGCGAGGCGCGAGGCGATGGCGGCGGCGTGAGGATCGCCCAGCGCAGCGACATGCTTGGCGCTGCCCGCCGTATCGGACCATTCGCGCTCGACGAGGCGGAGCTCCTTGACGATCTTCTGGCATTGGCCGAGCGCGGGGCGCTGGCTGAAGACCTCTTTCACGTCGGCGAGGCGCGCGCCCGTCAGCCCCAGCAATTGATGGCGCACGCGATGGAAATGCTCGCCCGCGATGAAGAGGTCGTGCTTCTCGGCCGAGGCATGGCCCTTCACCGCGCGCCCGAAATGGCGCACCAAAAGATGGGTGTCCGCGATCCGTCCGTAGACGGAGTTCTCGACCGGCACGATGGCGAGATCGGCCTCGCCCTGCTTCACCGCTTCCAGCGCCGCGTCGAAGGTCGGCCGCGGCAAGGCTTGCGCGTTCGGCAGCGCCTCGCGCGCGGCGAGATTGGCGTAGGCGCCCGGCTCGCCCTGGAACGCGACGGTCTTGGCCCTCGTGATCAGCGAAACCATGCTTTGGCTTTCTCCAGATCTTCGGGCGTGTCGACGCTCAAGGGCACTTTATCGACGCGCGCGACCGCGATGGTCATGCCGGCTTCGAGCGCGCGCAACTGCTCGAGCTTTTCGCGCCTCTCGAGCGGCGAGGGCGGCAGCGCCACGAAGCGCGCCAAAGCCTCGCGCGTATAGGCATAGATGCCGACATGGTGGAACAGCGGCCCCTCGCCGTAAGGCGCGCGGACGCGGGTGAAATAGAGCGCGCGGCCCTTGTCGCCCTGCCAGGCGACCACCGGCTTGACCACGTTGGGATTGTCGTTGTCGGCCGGATCGTCGATCCCGGCGGCGAGGGTTGCGATGTCCGCCCCGGGGAGCGCCTCGACCACGGCGCGCACATAGGCGGGGTCGAGCGCGGGCAGATCGCCCTGGAGATTGACCACGACGTCGTGGCCGCCGCCGATGTTCTTGAGCGCCGCATGGATCCGGTCCGAGCCCGAGGGCAGATCCGGCGCCGTCAGGACCGCGCGCCCGCCCGCCGCTTCGACTGCATCGGCGATCTCGCGCTCGGCCGCGGCAACCACCACGGGGCCCACGCCCGCCGCGACCGCCTGCTCCCAGACGCGCACGATCATGGGCTTGCCCGCGATATCGGCGAGCGGCTTGCCGGGCAGCCGGGTCGAGGCCATGCGGGCCGGGATCAGAATGACGGGTTTCATGAGGCGTTTTGCCGGGATTTCCTGGATTTATGCGACGCTTCGCCGCAATGACGCAATTGGGCGGGCTTGTAATGTCGCCGCGGTCGAGCGCGGACCGATCCTTTCCTCGCGCGCATAGCCATGGCGGAGCTGACCTTATGGATTCCTTCGAATGGAACAAGATCGCGGGCGCGGTCCTGGGCACGCTGATCTTCATCCTGGTGATCCGTTTCGCCAGTGAGGCGATCTTCGAGCCCGAGCATCCGGCCAAGCCCGGCTATGTCGTCGAAGGCGTGACCGAGGAAGCCTCGACCACCGGCGCCGCCGCGGCCCCCGCCGAGGAGCCGCTGCCCGATTTCGGCACCGTGCTGCCGACGGCAGACACCGCCGCGGGCCAGAAGATCTCGGCGCGCTGCGAGCAGTGCCACGATCTCTCCAAGGGCGGCCCGAACAAGATCGGCCCGAATTTGTGGGGCGTGGTCGGCCGCGCGCGCGCGACGCATCCGGGCTTCTCGTATTCGGGCGCGATGAGTGCGAGCCACGATCCGTGGAAATTCGACACGCTGTTCAAGTTCCTGAAGTCGCCGGCTTCGTATGTGCCGGGCACCAAGATGAGCTTCGCGGGCCTGCGCAGCGTGCAGGATCGCGTGAACCTGCTCGCCTGGCTGCGCCTGCAGAGCGATTCGCCGATGCCGATCCCGGCGCCTGCCGCGAAGTCGGACAACGCCGCCGCGCCGAACGCGCCGACGGACGTGACCAAGGCGCCTGCCGGCACGCCGCCTGCGGCTCCGCAGCAACCTAAGAAGAACTGACGGGCGGCGCCGATGAGCGCGGCGCAACCCACGCTGTTGATGGTGATCCCTCCCCATTGGGCGGGGATCTGGACGCAGTGGCTCACCGGCCTGACCGTCGTCGTGCATGAGCGCGACGCCTACAAGCCCGAAGACATCGACTATGCGCTGAGCTTCCGTCCGCCGCACGGCTTCCTGAAGACGCTGCCGAATCTCAAGACCGTGTTCTCGCTCGGCGCGGGCGTCGACGGGTTCCTGGCCGATCCGGACTATCCGAAGCACGTGCCGCTGGTGCGCTTCGTCGATCCGCAGCTCTCCACCGAGATGGCGCAGTTCGTCGTCATGCATGTGCTGGTGCAGCACCGCCAGCTGCACGCTTTCGAGGAGTCGCAGCGCGAAGCGAAATGGGCGCAGCGCATGCTGCCGCGCAAGACCGCCGACACGCGCATCGGGATCCTGGGGCTGGGCGAGATCGGCACGGTGGCCGGCGAGCGGCTGCGCGATCTGGGATTTCCCGTGTCGGGCTGGAGCCGCACGCCGAAAAGCGTGCGCGGCATCGAGAGCTATAGCGGCGCGGGCGAGCTCGACGCGTTCCTCGGCGTGAGCGATTTCCTGATCTGCCTGTTGCCCCTGACCGGCGAGACGCGCGGCATCCTGAACGCTGCGACCTTCGCCAAGCTCCCCGAAGGCGCCTATGTGATCAACGTCGCGCGCGGCGGGCACCTGATCGAGGACGACCTGATCGCGGCGCTCGACAGCGGACACCTCGCCGGCGCCACGCTCGACGTGTTCCAGACCGAGCCGCTGCCCGAGACGAGCCCGCTGTGGAAGCATCCCAGGGTGACGGCCACGCCGCACATCGCCGCGATCTCGGACCCCAGAGTCGCGGCCGGCTTCGTCGTCGACGGCATCGCCCGTGCCGAGCGCGGCGAGCGCCACGTCAACACCGTCGATCTCGACCGCGGTTATTAGCTGCCGTAGCGCTCCTTGAGCAACGCATAGAGCGCGCGCGCGGTGTTGGGCTCGGCGCCCTTGCGGCGCCAGGGCTTCGGGCGGTCGCTCCAGGCGGCGATGTCGAGATGCACCCACGCTTTAGCCTTGGCGACGAAGCGGCCCAGGAACAGCGCCGCAGTGATCGCGCCGGCATAGCCGTAATCGGGATTGTTGTTGAGGTCGGCGACGCTGCTGTTCAGCGCCGAGTCGTAGCCGCGCCACAACGGCATGCGCCACATCCAGTCCTGCTGTTCTTTCGCATGGCGCATCAGATCGGCGGCGAGGAGTTCGTCGTCGGTGAAGAAGGGCGGCAGCTCGAAACCGGTGGCGACGCGCGCCGCGCCGGTGAGCGTCGCGATATCGATCAGGAGCTCGGGCTCCTCGCCGTCGGCTTCCGCGATCGCGTCGGCGAGCACGAGGCGGCCTTCGGCGTCGGTGTTGCCGATCTCCACCGTAAGGCCCTTGCGGCTCTTGAACACGTCGCTCGGGCGATAGGCGCGACCGGAGACCGAGTTCTCGACCGCAGGCACGAGCACGCGCAGGCGCACATCCAGCTTCGCGCCCATCACCATGTCCGCCAGACCGAGCACGGTCGCGGCGCCGCCCATGTCCTTCTTCATCGACAGCATGCCCGCCGAGGGCTTGAGGTCGTAACCGCCGGTGTCGAAGCACACGCCTTTGCCGACCAAGGTCACCTTGGGCGCATCGGCGCGGCCCCATCGGATATCGATCAAGCGCGGCGCGCGTTCCGAGCCCTGGCCCACGGCATGGATCAGCGGATAGTTCTCTTTGGTCAACGCATCGCCGACAGTGACCGCGAATTTCGCGCCATGCTTCTTCGCAAGATCGCGCGCGGCCGCCGCCAGCTCTTCCGGCCCCATGTCGTTGGGCGGCGTGTTGATCAGGTCGCGCGCCAGGAACACCGCTTCGGCGATGCGCGCCACTTCGGCGCCGTCGACGTCCGGCGGCAGCACCAGCTTGGCAGACTTGCCCTTGGGCTTCTTGTAGCGCTCGAAGCGATAGGTCCCGAGCGCCCAGGCGAGCGCGCCGACAGCACCGCCATGGCTCTCCGGCACTTCGCCGAAGCGATAGGTGCCGGGGGGCAGGCTCTCGGCGAAATGCGCCAGCGCATAGCGGTCCTCGCCTTTGCCCAGCCCCAGCACGGCGCAGGCGATGCCGCCTTGCGCGTCGGCGACGAGGCGCAGATCGCCCTCCTTCGCCTCGAAGCCCGCGCTCTTGAGGAAGCTCGCTTCGCGCTTCGGCCGGCTCCCGAGCCAGCGCTTCAGATCGGCCGCGAGCACGGCATGAAGCGGGACGGCATCCTTTGCATTCCTCGCAAAGCTAACCTGCATCGAAAAGACCTGTTCGCGAACCACGCGCGACTTTAGAAAAGAACGCCATGAAATACACGCTGATCGTCGGCACCAAGGACTGGTCGAGCTGGAGCCTGAGGCCCTATCTGGCGCTGCGCCATGTGGGCGTGAAGTTCGACGAGATCGTCGTGCCGCTGCGCGCCACGGCCACCAGTCCCGAGATCCTGAAGCACTCGCCCGCCGGCCGCGTGCCGGTGCTGAAGATCGGCGAGCGCGCCATCTGGGACAGCCTCGCCATCTGCGAGACCTTGAACGACCTGCACCCCGAGGCCGGGCTCTGGCCCGACGATCCGCTCACCCGCGCCGAGGCGCGCGCCGCCGCCGCCGAGATGCATTCGGGCTTTGCCGATGTGCGCGACCAGCTGTCGATGGACTTCGTGCGCCGGCTCCCGCTGCCCGAATTGCGTGAGGCGACCAAGGCGCAGATCGCGCGCATCCTGGAGGCGTGGGAGGCGGCGCTCGCCCGTCATGGCGGCCCCTACCTGTTCGGGCGCTTCTCCATCGCCGACTGCATGTATGCGCCGGTGGTGTCGCGCTTCACGACCTATGGCATCCAGGCCCCGGCGCGGACCAAAGCCTATATGGAGACGGTCTGGGCGTTGCCCGCGATGGAAGATTGGCGCAAAGCGGCACAGCAAGAGGTCGATTCCGGCGGCGCGTAAGGTGTACGAAATCCCAGGCGGATTAAGGGTTTATTGACCGCCTCCGGTCATCCTGTGCCGTGGATTTAACCGCCCAAGGCACGTCCATGGCCCGCACCCTTTCCCGGCTTGCCGCCACCCTTCTTCTCGGCACGGCGCTGACCGCCTGCTCGACGCTGGATTTCGGAAGCGGCAGCAGCGCGCCCAAGCCCAAGGAGGCCGCGCAGCAACAGGCGCCGGCCGCCGCCAAGCCGCTGGCCGCCGACCTGGATGTCCAGATTCGCGCCGCCCAGGCCGCGCGCATGCAGGGCGACTATGACGGCGCGACCAAGATCCTCAGCCAGCTGATGATGGTGGCGCCGGACAATTCGCGCATCGTCGGCGAATACGGCAAGACGCTGGTGCAGCAGGGCCGCTCGAAAGAGGCACTCGATTTCCTCAGGCGCGCCGTCGAGCTCGCACCCGGCGATTGGAGCTTCTATTCGGCCACAGGCGTCGCCTACGACCAGACCGGCGACTATGCCAATGCGCGCACCGCCTATCAGCGCGCGCTGCAGCTGCGCCCCGGCGATGCGGGCGTGCTCAACAACTACGCGCTGTCGCGCATGCAGGCGGGCGACACCACCAGCGCGCGCCAGCTTCTGACGCAGGCGCGGGCGACCGGCTCGAGCAATCCCAAGATCGCACAGAATATCGCGCTGCTGGCCAGCGTCGCGCCCGAGCAAGCGGTCGTGACGGCGCCGCCGCCGGCCTCGGCGAAGCCCGCCACGGGCAACCCGCAGCCGATCGTGCCGCATCCCTCCGCGGTCGCCAGCGCGCCGCTCAAGCCCGTGCCGCCGACGATCATGATGCAGCAGATCCCCACCGACCCGAAGGCGGGGCCGGTCAAGGTTGGTCCTACCAAGGTAGCGGGCGGCGCGCCGCACAAGCTTGCCAAGACCGCCACGGCCAGGGAGCCGGCGCCGAAGAAGGCGGTCGCCACGACCGCTGCGCCGGCACCCAAGAAGATCGCGACCGTCGCCCCGCCCGCGAAGAAGACCGCCGAGGTCAAAGCCGCGAAGAGCAAGACGCCGGCGCTGCGCATGACTGCGGACGCGGGCTCGCCGTAAAACTCCAGCTATCGGGAATTTCCGCGTGAGCTGCCGCGCTTTCGCGCGCGGCGCTCAATGCATGTGCGACGACACTTTCATGAGCGCGGGGCCCATGATGACGACGAACAGGCAGGGCAGGAAGAACACGATCATCGGCACGGTAAGCTTGGCGGGAAGCGCCGCCGCCTTCTTCTCGGCATTGGAGAAGCGCAGCTCGCGGTTTTCCTGCGCCGCGACGCGCAGCGCCTGGCCCAAGGGCGTGCCGTATTTCTCCGCCTGGTTCAGAGCGGTCGCGACCGCCTTGACGCCGTTATGGCCGGTGCGCTGCGCCAAGTTCTCGAAGGCGACGCGGCGCTCGGGCAGATAGGAGAGCTCGGCCGTGGTCAGCGCCAGCTCTTCGGCGAGCTCGGGCGAGGTCTGGCCGATCTCGGCGGCGACGCGGGTGAAGGCGGGCTCGATCGACATGCCCGATTCCACGCAGATCAGCATCAGATCGAGCGCGTCGGGGAACGCCTGCATGATCGATTGCTGGCGCCGCGCGATGGCATTGGAGACGTAGATGTCGGGCAGGTAGTAACCGGCCAGCGCGGCTGCGATCGCCACGCCCACCTTCATCAGGGTCGACCATTCGAAATGGGCGATCACGAAGACATAGAGCAGCGCGAGGAGGAAGACGATGAACGGCATCACGAAGCGGAAGAACATGAACACCATCGCCGGCGTCGGCCCGCGATAGCCGGCCTGGGCGAGTTTTTCCCTGGAGCCCTCGGATTCGACGAGCTTGGCGATGTCGAAGCGCTCGACCACGCCCTTCATCACCTTGACCGAGCCGACCGGCTCGACGCGCAGCGACGCGCGCTTGGCATTCAGCGCCGCGTGATGGCGCGCGCGCAATTCCTCGCGCCGCTGCGCCACGCTCTTGAGGCGCTGGCCCAGCCCGTCGCGCTCTGCGAACGGCAGGCCGAGCGTCACGATGGTCGCGAACGCGAAGATGGCCGCGGCCAGGGTCGCGAGGAACGCCGGATCGAACAACAGGTCCATCAAATCGGCGGTCATGGCGAAGGTCCTAATGCTTGAAGTTGATCATCTTGCGCATCACGAAGATGCCGCAGCTCATCCAGAACGCGCAGGCCGCCAGCATCAGGTTGCCGGCCTTCTCGGTGAAGAGCAGCGCGATATAGGCGGGCGTGGTGACGTAGACGATGCCCATCACCGCGATCGGCAGCGAGCCGATGATCATCGCCGACGCCTTCGCTTCCGACGACATCGCCTTGATCTTGCCGGCCAGGCGCTTGCGGTCGCGCAGCACGCCCGAGAGGTTGGACAGCGCCTCGGACAGGTTGCCGCCCGATTTCTGCTGGATGGTCATGACGATGCCGAAGAAGCTGACTTCCGGCGTCGGCATGTTCTCGTACATGCGCTTGCAGCCCTGGTCGAGCGTGACGCCGACCTTCAGCCCCTCGACGAGCTTGTTGAACTCCGCGCCGACGGGATCGGGACTCTCTTTCGCCACGATGCGCAGCGCCTCGTTGGTGGGGAGCCCTGAGCGCACCGAGCGCACGATCACGTCGATGGCGTTGGCGAATTCCTCGGTGAACTTCTTCTCGCGCCGCCCCTTCTTGAACGACATCACCCAGCGCGGCAGGCCGAGGCCGGCCGCGAACGCTGCCATGACGATCACGATCCAGCCCTGATGCATGACGAAGCACAACAGGGCGACCGTGCCGCCGAGCGCGCCGGACACCATCCAGAACATGTTGACCGAGACATCGGGCCAGCCGGCCTGATCGAGGCGGCGGCGCAGCGTGACCCGCTGCTTCTGCTCGGTCGCCTTGCTTTCGATCTGCTTCAAGAGCTGCTGGACGTTCTTGCGCTTGATCGCGCCGTCGTCGCCGGTCTTGCCGCCGCGCAATTGCGCCTGGGGCTTGGCGACGGAGGCGAAGCGCTTCTGCTGGCGCTCGCGCTGGCCGCCGACATAGACGTAGCCGGCGCCGCCGACGGCGAGAAGGAGAAGGATGGCTGCGAACGCGACGATCATGTCAGGCCTGGAGCTGGTCGAGCGCGTCGGCGAGCTCGCGCTCGAGATTGTAGTAGCGCGCGCGCTCCCAGAAGCTGGGGCGCACGATGCCGGTGCCCATGTGCTTGCCCTTGAGGCGGCCGGTCTCGTCCTCGCCCGAGATCTCGTAGGTCAGCAGGTCCTGGGTGATGACGACGTCGCCTTCGGTGCCGACGACCTCGGTCACCTTGGTGATGCGGCGCGAGCCGTCGCGCATGCGCTCCGCCTGGATGATGACGTCGATCGAGCCGACGATCATCTCGCGGATCGTCTTCATCGGCAGCTGGTAGCCGCCCATGGTGATCATCGATTCCAGACGGCTCATCGCTTCGCGCGGGGAGTTGGCGTGGAGCGTGCCCATCGAGCCGTCATGGCCGGTGTTCATCGCCTGCAGCAGGTCGAACGCCTCGGGTCCGCGTACTTCGCCCACGATGATCCGCTCGGGACGCATGCGCAGGCAGTTCTTGACCAGATCGCGCATGGTGATCATGCCCTGGCCCTCGAGGTTTGCGGGACGCGTCTCGAGGCGCACGACATGCGGCTGCTGCAATTGAAGTTCCGCCGCGTCCTCGCAAGTGATGATGCGCTCTTCGGCGTCAATATAGGCGGTCATGCAGTTCAGCAGCGTGGTCTTGCCCGAGCCGGTGCCGCCGGAGATCAGGATGTTGCAGCGGCAGCGTCCGATGACGCCGAGCACGCGCGCGCCCGCGGGCGAGATCGAGCCGAACTTGACGAGGTCGTCGAGCGTCAGCTTGTCCTTGCGGAACTTACGAATGGTGAGCGTCGGCCCGTCCAGCGACAGCGGCGGCGCGATCACGTTGACGCGGGAGCCGTCGGCGAGGCGCGCGTCGCAGATCGGCGAGCTTTCGTCGACGCGGCGGCCGACCTGGCTGACGATGCGCTGGCAGATGTTCATCAGCTGCGCGTTGTCGCGGAAGCGGATCGAGGTCAGCTGCACCTTGCCGCCGACTTCGATGAAGACGCGGTTGGCGCCGTTGACCATGATGTCGGCGATGTCGTCGCGCGCGAGCAAGGGCTCGAGCGGGCCGTAGCCGAGCACGTCGTTGCAGATGTCCTGGAGCAGGTGTTCCTGCTCCGCGATCGACATCACCACCGCCTTGATCGAGATGATCTCGTTGACGATGTCGCGGATTTCCTCGCGCGCCGAATCCGGATCGAGCTGCGCGAGCTGGGCAAGGTCGATGGTGTCGATCAGCGCGCTGAAGATCAGCGTCTTGATCTGGTAGTAGTCCTCGGAGCGCTGGTCGACCTGAACGCGCGGCGCCGCCTTGACCGGCTGGGGCGCGGCCTGCGGCGTCGTCTTCATCGCCACCGGCTCGACGCGCGCGGGCGCGGCAACGGGCGGCGGCCCGGAGACGGGCTCCAGCGCCGCCGGCGGGCGCGGAGCGAAGCTATCGGTCGCGACGTTGCTGCGCTTTCCGAACATCCGTTACGCTCTCTTCTTGCCCTTGCCGAGGAAGGACAGCAGCGAGGAATTGCCCTTCTGCGACGGCTGCGGCGCGCGGCCGGTGACGACCTGCGCGAGGCGGCGGATGCCTTCGGCACTCGCGCTGCCGCTCTGCAGCTCGATCAGCATCTGGCCGTTGTTCGCGGCCTGGCCGAAGAGCTGCGGATCGAAGCTCATCACCGAGGCCGGATCGGTGCCCAAGGTCTCGGCGAAATCCTTCGGTGGGATCTCCGGCCGCTTGGGCTGGCCGACCTGGTTCAGCACCAGGCGCGGCGGCGCGTCGTTGGGACGGCTGCTCTTCAGGAGCTCGAACATCGACTTGGCGTTGCGCAGCGAGGCGAGGTCGGGGGTGGCCACGATCACGATCTCGTCGGAATTGATCAATGTCGCCTTGACCCAGGGCGTCCAGGAATGCGGCATGTCGACGATCACGCAGGGCGTCGAGCCGCGCACGGCTTCCAGCACCGACTCGTAGGCGTCGGGACCGGCTTCGTAGTCGCGCTCCAGGGCCGCGGGCGCGGTGAACAGCGAGAGATGATCGCCGCGCTTCATCAGCAGGCGGTCGAGGAGGACATCGTCGAGGCGCTCCGGCGCCGACAACGCATCGGCGACGCCCTGCCCCGGCTCGTCGTTGAAGTCGAGGCCGACGGTGCCGAAGGGAAGGTCGAAATCGACGATGGTGGTGTTGATGTGCAGCTCGTCGGCGATGCAGAAGCCGACATTGTGCGCGAGCGAGGACGAGCCCGCGCCGCCGCGCGCGCCTATGAAGCTGACCACGCGGCCGATGGGCTGCGCGCCGGGTTCGAGATAGAGCCCCGAGATCACCTCGATCAGATGCAGTGGGTTCAGCGGCGCGACCAGATACTCGCTGGCGCCGCGGCGCATCAGCTCGCGATAGAGCTCGACGTCGTTGGTCCGGCCGACCACGATCACCTTGGTCGCGGGATCGCAGACATGGGCGAGGCGGTCGAGCTCGTCGAGCGCGGCCTTGCCGTTCAGCCGCGTCTCGACGATCAGAAGGTTCGGCGTCACCACGCCGTGATAGTGGTCGACGGCGGCGCCGATGCCGCCGAGCTGGACGTTGAGGTGCGCCTTGGAGAGCCGGCGGTCGTTCGCCGCGCGCTGCAGCGCCGCGCCCGTGTCGGGGAACTCGACGAAGGCGTGGATCGAGATGCGCGGCACCGGGCGCTCGTGCGGCTTGGCGCCGAAGGCTTCCGGTTCTGGAGCATGAAGCGTCGTCATGTCGATCCCTGCTGCTACTGGACTTGCGAAGAGGTACCGGACTGCTCCGAGGCCTTGTCCACGGTGTGCTTGTCGGCCTGGGTGATCTCGCCCTTCTCGTAGTGGCCCAGGACGGTGTTGCGGCGGACCGCATCGGACGGCGTCATGGTGCGCGGCTCGATCAGGTCGCGCGGATCGGCGACCATGGCGGCGAGGTTCTTCTGCGTCGCGCAGCCGAAGCTGGGCGGCGGCTGGTTGTCGGCGCTGTCGCCCCAATTGGTCGACCAGTCGGGGCTGGCGCAGCCTTCGACATGCGCCTTGTAGCTCATGTAGCCGAGCTCGACGCGGCCGTCGTTCGCGCCGTCATGGGTGCCGACCAGGATGCGGTCGCGCGGCACGCCATAGGACGCAAGCCTCTCGCCGAAATAGCCGATCGCGGCGTTCGCGCCAGGGCCCGGCGGCGCGCTGATCGAGATCGCGCCGTTGCCGCTCTGCAGATAGTCCGAGACGAAGATGCTGAAGCGCGCCGAATCGTCGGGCATCAGGCCCTCGTCGGTCGAGGAGAAGGGCAGCTTGAGCGAATGATAGGCGGGCTCGACCGCGATCGGATGATTGGCGATCGGATCGGCGACGTAGCCGCTGCCGTCGTTCTCCGGCGCGGCGCAGCTTCCCGCCAGCAAGAGAGCCGCGAGAGAGGCGAAACGCGTGATGTCCCTGAGGCTAAGCATGGTTCACGCTCCTATTCGACGATGTAGCCGACCGGCCCGCCGCCGCCGGGCTTGGGCGAGCTTGGATCGCGCTTGTAGACGGCATTGAGGTGACCGAAGAGGATCGTCTCCGGATCGGTCGGGGTCTGGTAGCCGTCGGTCGGCGCCGAGAGCTTGGCCATCGCCGTCGGGTTGACGAGATAGGCGCTGACCATCACGACGAGTTCGGTCTCGTTGTTCTGGAAGTCGCGGCTGCGAAACAGCGCGCCGAGCACAGGCATCTGCGCGATGCCCGGGAACTGCTCGAGCACCTGCTTGGTCGTGTGCTGCATCAAGCCGCCGATCACGAGGCTGCCGCCGGAGGGCAGCTCGACCGTGGTCGCGGCGCGGCGCACGTTGAGCGCGGGGATGGTGAGGCCGGGCACGGTGAACGACTGGCCCGTGGTCGGATCGCTGACGGTGCCGCCGGAGATGTTGAAAGCGCCGGTGTTGGTGAGCTCGCTGACCTCGGTCGAGATCTGCAGCGAGATGCGTCCGGCCGAGAGCACGATCGGCGTGAAGGACAGGCCGACGCCGAACTCCTTGAAGGTGACCGACACGTTGCCCTGGTTGTCGCGGCCCGAGGGGACCGGGAACTCGCCGCCCGCCAGGAACCGCGCGGTCTCGCCCGAGATCGCGGTCAGGTTCGGCTCGGCCAGGATGTGGACGAGGCCGATCTGGTCGAGCGCCTGCAGCACGCCCTGCACGTTGTTGGGGCTGGCGCAGGGGATGGTGCGGGTGATCGTGTCGAGGATCGAGGTGCCGCCGGTGATCGGACCGGTCCCGCCGGCGCCGGTGCCGCCCGGATGCGAGATCACGCCGCCGCCCGCGAGCGGCAGGTTGTGGGTGATCGTCGTGGTCGCGACGTCGGTGACGCCCGGCGTGAAATGCGCGGCGCAAGCCTGGCCGAACTGCGCGCCCGAGGCATCGCTCAGCGCGTGGCCGAGCAGGCCGAACTGGTTTTGGGTCTGGGCGATGATCGGAACGCCGGCGACCAGCGCCGCCTCGCCGATATTGACGCCGAACTGCTTGGCGATGTTGCGGTCCATCTCGGCGACGCGGACCTTCAGCATCACCTGCTCGCTGCCCGCGATCGAGAGCATGTTGACGACCTTGAGCGGATCGCCGGCGAAGCGCGCCGCCAGGTCCTGGGCGCGCGTCGAATCCGCGGCGCTCGCGACCGTGCCGGTGAGCACGACGTTGTCGTTGAGGCCCGACACCTTGATGTTCGAGCCGGGGATGTTGGCGTGAATCATCGAGCCGAGATCGCCGGTGTCCTTCTCGACGCGGATGTCGAGGGAGAGGATCTGGTGACCGCCGGCGTCGAAGAAGAAGGCGTTGGTCTGGCCCGTCTTCATGCCGAGCAGGAAGATGCGCCGGGGCGTGCGCACCACCGCGTCGACGATCTCGGGATTGGAGACCAGAACGTCGCGCGCGTCGGCGTCGAGCAGCACGACCGTGCCCTTGCCCTGGCCGAGCACCATGTGGCGGCCGGCGCGCGCGCCGTCACGCACCGAGACGTTGACCACGCGCGCGCCGGAATCGTCGACCGGGTCCATCGGCTTGGCGTCGGCCGCGACGAGCGCGAGGCCGGAAAGAGCGATGATCGCGAGAAGAAGCTTCCTCGGCATTATCATTCCCCTCCCGAGGTGGAATCGGCGTGCAGCACGCCGTAGCGGATGACCGAAACCTCTCCGCCGTCGGAGTTCGAGCTGTTGTTCGCGTTGTTGTCGTTGTACTTGGCGCGCGCCGCGGCGACGCGGCTCTGGCCGGCCCCCTGGCCAGTCGAGGCGAGCTGCTCGACCAGCGAGCGCAGCGACAGCGACAGCGTGCCGCTCGCCTGGGCGCGGGTGACGCGCTCGGCCTGCTGCGGCGTGAGCTCCAAGGTCGCGGTCTTCACGTCCGAGACCGGCTTCTGGTTCTTGTCGTTGAAGGCCTGGTCGATCGCGAGCACGCGCACGTCGCGCAGGATCGTCGTGGCGCGATATTTCTTGTTGCCTTCGCCGGCCTGCGAGGTGAGCACGAGGTCGACGCGGTCGCCGGGCTGGATGAAGCCGCCGGCGAGCGACGCGACCGACACGGCGATCGACACCGCGCGCATGCCCGGCGTCAAGGTGGCCGACATGAAGCTCGCCGCGTCGGCATGCACGATCTTGGTCTCGGTGATCGGCTCGCCCGCGACGATGGGGGCACGCACGACGGTGCCCTTCACCACCGCGTCGATGTTGGGATTGCCGGCGCTGGTGATGAAGCTCGGGTCGACGGAATTCTTGGGCCAGCTCTGCCAATGCACCTGATCGTTCGTCACCGGACGGCCGGGCGTGAGATCGGCGCTCGCCACCAGCACCTGGGCGGTGGTGACCGGCGCAGGCGCGGGCGTTGCCGAGCTCGTGCTGGTGCCGCCTCCGAGCAGGCCGCGGGCGAGGAACGCGGCGCCGCCGGCGGCGATCGCGGCAATCCCGAGGACGATGAGGCGCGGCGTGTTCATGGAAAGTGGCTCCCTTTGGGACGCGATGGGACCACGGAACCCTTTAGAAAATGCTTAAGAAGACACTGCGCAGTTGCAACACGGGCGCGATTTGTCATGCAAAAGCAATACGGAAGACTTCCGTGTGCGGAAGAACGACCAGCGCGCCGGCCGCAAGCGCGACGCCGTAGGGAATGCCCGAGCGGCTGTCGTGCAGGCGCACGATCCAGCCCTGGCCGGCGAGCGACGCAGGCAAGGGAACGTTGCGCAAGGTGAGGAGAAGAAGCGCCAGACCGCCGCCGAACACCGACGCGACGAGCGTGAACTCGAGCAGGCTCGAGAAGCCGAGCCACAGAGCGATGCAGGCGAACAGCTTGGCGTCGCCGCCGCCGACATGGCCGAGCGCGAAGAGCGTGAAGCCCGCCGCGAGCCCGATCGCGCCCGCGAGCAGGTGAAGTCCGATGGGCCCGAGCGGCATGCCGACCAGCGCCGCGTACAGCGCGAATGCCGCGATGAGCACCAGCGACAGCGCGTTGGGGATCGTGAAGCTCGCGATGTCCCAGCCCGCGGCGAGCGCAAGCAGCGCGGGGACCACGAAGAGCACGAGCATCTCGGCGACCATCGAAGACCTTTCTGGAAGGCACAGGCGGCCGTCGCCAAGGACGGCCGCCCGCGTCGAGCTTCGGAACCGCGTTACTTCACGCTGCCCGAGACGGAGCTGAACGTGCCCGACAAGCCGGTGCCGACCGCGGTCACCGCGCCGATCACGACCACGGCGATGAGCGCCGCGATCAAGCCGTACTCGATGGCCGTGGCGCCGGATTCGTCGCGCACGAAGCGGGAAAAGAGATTCATGTTGGCCTCCAAATTTGACACCCCGGATCGCCGGGGCCTTGCGCTTTGCGCTTCAGCCGCGGCATGCCGCAGACTAGGCGCGCGAGGGATAATTTTTCCTGAACCGATTTTCGCGCACCGCGCAGGCATCGTGCCGATCCGGCACGCGCAAACCGGCGCCGAAACGCGAACGGCCGCCCCCAATGGAGCGGCCGCCGCGAACCAAGCTTGTGACGGGTTCTTACTTCACGCTGCCCGAAACCGTGCTGAACGTGCCCGACAGACGCGTGCCGACGGCGGTCACCGCGCCGATCACCACCACGGCGATCAGCGCCGCGATCAGGCCGTACTCGATGGCAGTCGCGCCGGATTCGTCACGAACGAAGCGAGAAAAAAGGGTCATTGTTAGCCTCCGCTTTTTGACACCCTGGATGTCCGGCTGGTTCCTTGGCGGCCAACGCGGACGGTGACGCAACACTAGGCCCCGCGCACTTAACGCGGCCTTAAGGGAATTTTGCGCAGACGCGCCGGAGTGTGTCGCGTCGGCACGGAAACGCGCCGTTCGAGACAATCGCGCGGTTAAAATTCAAGTTTCGTTTACGCTATCGGCCAAATTCGAACATTTGCGATGGAACCGGATCGCGTTTGGCGTCGCGAAGCCTGCGCAAACCAATTCCTCACGGCTCTGCGATAGTCATGCCGGCGAAACTCTCGCGCAGGCGCCCGTTTTGGACCGGAAGATTTCGCTCGCGCCTTGGATCGCAGCGCTTCTGTGCTTCGCCGCGGTCGCGTTCGCGCCGCAGATCTTCAACGACGGCGACACATATTGGCACATCGCAGCCGGCGCCAGGATGATCGCGGACCGCGCGGTGCTGTACGCCGATCCGTTCTCCTATACGTTCGCGGGCCATGCGTGGAACGCGCATGAGTGGCTGTCGGAAGTTCTGATGGCGGCCGCGTTCCGCCTCGGCGGCTGGGGCGGCACAGCGCTTCTCTTCGCAGCCGGCTTCGCGCTCGCCGCGGGACTGCTGGCGCGCGATCTCGGCCGCTGGTTCGCCGAGCCGGCGCGCACGATCGTGCTGGTGCTCGCGCTCTCTTGCATGACGGGCAGCCTGCTCGCGAGGCCGCATATCCTGGCCCTGCCGCTGCTCGAGATCTGGACCGTGGGCCTTGTGATCGCGCGCGAGGAGAAGCGCAGCCCCTCCGTCGCGCTGCTCCCCGTGATGACCCTCTGGGCCAATCTGCATGGCGGATTCGTGTTCGGCTTCCTGCTCGCGGGCCTGATGGGACTGGAAGCGCTCGCCGAAGCGCCGAGCTGGAAGACCTTCAAATCCTGGGCTTTGTTCGGCGTCTTCGCGCTGATCGCAGCGCTGATCACGCCGCATTTCGTCGACGGCCTTCTGTTCCCGTTCCGCCTGGTGCAGATGAGCGGGCTCGGCCATGTCGGCGAGTGGCAGCCGACCAGCTTCGCCACCATCGAACCGTTCGAGCTCGTCGTGCTGGCCGGCCTCTATGTCCTGCTCTCGCGCAGGATCGCGCTTCCGGTCAGCCGGATTCTCATCGTGTTGCTGCTGCTGCATCTGGCGCTTCAGCACCAGCGCCACCAGATCGTCTTCGCGATGACGGTGCCGCTGCTGCTCGCAGCGCCCATCGCGCGCGCGCTCGACATGCGCCCCGGACAGGCGAAGCGCAGCTGGGTCGCGATCGCCGCGGCGATGACCGCGCTGGCCGGCATCGCGTTCGCGCGCCTCTCGCTCGCGCTGCCGCATGGCGGCGCGCTGGTGACGCCCGAAGCGGCGCTCGCCCATGTGCCGCGCGACGTCGCGGCGACGCCCGTGCTGAACGAATACGGCTTCGGCGGCTATCTGATCTTCAGGGGCGTGAAGCCTTTCATCGACAGCCGCGCCGAGCTCTATGGCGACGACTTCCTCAAGAACTACGCGCGCATCATGACACCCGACCCCAAAGCCTTGCAGGCGACGCTCGCGCAGTACCGCATCGGCTGGACCTTGCTGATTCCCGACACGCCGGCGGCGGCGGCGATGGACCTGATGCCGGGCTGGAAACGCCTCTATGCGGACGACATTGCCGTCGTCCATGTCCGCAATCGTTAAGCCTTCCTTCACGCGCCCGCCCCTAGGATGGCCTTGGAAAACTTGCAGGATTTCGCGCCATGCGCCTTCGCCAACCGCTCGTCGCCGCTGCCGTCCTCAGCCTTGCGCTGGCGCCGGCCGTGGCCAAGACGCCGGTCAAGCCGGTGCACAAATCCGCGCATGGGCCGGCGCACCACAAGGTCGTCGCGCGCCACGCTCCGGCACTGCATGGCGTCTCGCTGACCATGGACGAGGTCCGCGTCGTCAGCTTCAACCAGCCGATCGCGACCGTGTTCGTCGGCAACCCGACCATCGCCGACGCCACCGTGATCGACACGCATCATGCGTTCGTGCTGGGCAAGAGCTTCGGCGTGACCAATTTGATCGCGCTCGGCCCGCAGAGTCAGACCGTCACCAACCAGCAGATCACCGTCTCCAACCGCGCCGGCGGCGTGGTGACCCTGAACAAGGGCTCGGTGCAGTTCAGCTATGCCTGCACCGCCGCGCATTGCGAGAGCAATCCGATCCCGGGCGACCAGAAGGCCTTCTACGACGAAGCCTCGAGCTCGGTGCTCAATCACCAGGAGCAGGCGGTCAAGGCGGCGAGCGTCGCGGCCAACCAGCACTAGGCATTTCGGAAATTGGAAGAAGGGCTGCGTTGCGCGACGCAGCCCTTTTTCGTGACTCACGCCGTCAGCGGATAGAGCACCTGGCGCCCGAAGCTTTCGGGGATCGGCTCGCTGCCCTCGCCCAGGCCGTAATTCTCGGGCAGCGCGCCTTCGGGCATGTAGAAGGTTCCGAACATCCAGTCGAACAGCGAGAACGTGCCGGCGAAGTTCTTGTCGCCATGCTCGAGCGTGTGATGCCAGCGATGGAACACGGGGCCTGCAAACACGTATTTGAACGGCCCGAGCGTCCAGTCGAGATTGGCGTGGACGAAGCCCGACGAGATGGTCGCGAAGGGCGCCGCGATCAGGAACACGTCCGACGTGATCCCCGACAGCAGCGACACGACGTCGACCAGCACGGTGCCGAGCACGATGTTGAGCGGATGGAAGCGCGCCGCCGAGATCCATTCGATGTCCTCGGAGGCATGATGCACGGCATGGAAGCGCCACAGCGTTCTGCCATGGAAGGCGCGGTGGATCCAGTAGAGGCAGAACTCGCTGCCGATCATGTAGATCGCGAACTGCACCCAGAACGGCAGATGCGAGAGCGGGCCGTGGCCGTGATCGAAGAACTTGACCAGCCCGTCGGCGGTGTCGATGCCGAGCAGCCAGACGGTGATGCCGATGGCGAGCCCGATGCGCCCGAAGCGCGTCACCAAGGGCACCACCAGCCAATAGCACATGTCGGTGACGAGGCCGCGCTTCTGCCACCACGGCTTTCCCTTGTTGCAGGGCGACCACCAGGAGAGCGCCGCGAACAGCACGCCCATGCCGGCGAGATAGGGTAAAACTCGCATCAAAGTGTGGGTAACGCCGTCGACGACCGTGGCGAAGATCTCGAACATGGAGCTCCTACTGCGAAACGCGCAGATTGGTGATCTGCTCGCCGATTGAGTTGAAGGTGGTGACGATCTGGTCGGACGAGGTCAGATCGAAATACTTGGTCGAGTCGGTCGCGCAGTTCTGCAGCACCGTCGAGTTGCCCTGGGTACCGTTCAGGTCTACGAACACGGTGTAGATCGTGAAGCCGAAATTCTTGGCGTTGGTGCAGGCCAGCGCCATGCGGTTGTCGACCGACGTCGACTGGTTCGAGCCGTCGCCGTACCAGCGGTCCTGCGTGTTCAAGCCGTCGGAGAGCAGGATCATGATGCGCTGGGTGTTGGCGGGCAGCGCGGTGGCGCTGAACGGCACGCCCTGGTTCTGGGTGAGCCAGCCCCAGGCGACCCCGATGGTCTGGTTGGTCGCGCCGGCGGCCTGCATGGCGTCGACCTCGTTGCTCAAGGTCGTCCAATTGTAGCTCAGCCCCATCATCGTGGTCTGGGCGCAGGAGGGCGAGTTCTCGGCCACCATCAAGGTCGCGGTATTGGTCGTGGTCGGCACCGTGTTGTCGACGTCGTAGCTTTGCGTGCGGTCGGTGACGCAGCCGCCCCAGGTGCTCTTGTTGTTGGTCACCCAGGAATGGCTGTACTTGCCGTTGCCCAGGCTCGTCGAGGTCCAGCAGCCATTGTAGTAATGGCCGACATTGTTGTCGCTCGGGCAGATATAGCCCTTGTAGGTGCCGCTGCTCGGGATCGATCGCGCGTTCGAGCTGCCGTTGGTGGGCGTCGCTTGGCAGTGGAAGCCTTCGTCGTTGTCGCTGAACGGGCAGTCCGAGCCCGGGCCGATGCTCGACGACGGCGTCGAGGACGGCGCCGCGAGCCAGTCGGTCCAGGACAGCCAGGTCGCGTTCGAATACGAGGTCCCGATCTTCACGTCGCGCGCGAACGGCGTGATCGAGACCTGCACGTCGCCGGGATTGGTCGCCACGTTCTGCAGCATGGCGAGCAGCGAATGCGTCGCCGTCTTGAGCGCGCTCATCTTGGTCGTGCCGGTGTGCGGGTCGGATTGCGTCATCGAGCCGGTGTTGTCGAGCACCAGCGACACCCAGAGCTTCTGCTGGCCCCACACCACGGTCGACGACGCGTTCACGGTGTAGGTGCGATAGCCGACGACGCTCATCAAGGTGGTCGGCATCGGATCGCTCGTCGCCACCTTGATCGACTGTCCGACTACCGTGACCGTGACCGGCGCGGGCGTGCCGAAGGTCGAATCGATCTTGTAGTTGGCGTTGAAATACTGCTGCGCGAGCGTCGTCATCTGCGACTGGGTGAGGCCCGGCGTGCCGCCGACCGCGAGCGCGGCGGCGTCGAGCGCCGAGATCAGCTCGGAATGCACCAGCATGCCGCGCGCGAGATCGAGACCGGCGCCGGCCGCAACCGTGAGCGGCACCAGCGACAGCCCGAAG
Source organism: Rhizomicrobium sp. (assembly GCA_035549495.1). Lineage (GTDB taxonomy): Bacteria > Pseudomonadota > Alphaproteobacteria > Micropepsales > Micropepsaceae > Rhizomicrobium. Next base: position 207,802 of record DASZQV010000033.1, read on the forward strand.
ATCATCGCGACGTTGGCCGCCTCGGCGCCGCCAAAGCCGCGCACGCTCTTAACGAAGCCGCTCGCGCGCAGACGCGTGGCGATACTGCGAATACGCTCGCCGATCGACATCGTTTTTCCGAACCTCTAAAGAGTCGTCGAGCGGGCATCATCGGCGCGAAAGGGCGGAATTGCTCGCGCTTTCGCCAGCCGTGGTTAGGTGCGTGTTAACGGCGCCGGCGCAAATTGGGTCGGCTTCAATGAAAATGAACAGGGCATTTACAATTACGCGATTGGCGCGGCGTGGTTAAGCTTTTGTTCAGCACGGAACGAGCTTCCGCTTCGTTTTGCGCCCGAACCGACGCACCCTTGAGCATGCGGAAAGCGGCTGGAACGAAACGCGTGCTCGGCCTTGTGGGAAAAATCGCGAAGGCGCGCTCGGGCTCGGCGATCATCGAGTTCGCGCTGATCGCGCCCGTGTTCTTCCTCCTGATCTTCTCGATCATGGAAATCGGCATCATCTTCTTCGCGCAATCGACCTTGCAGGTCGGCGCCAACGACGTGGCGCGCCTGGTGCGCACCGGACAGGTGCAAGGCCAGTCGATGACCCAGGCCGCGATCCGCACCCGGGTCTGCGCCGACATCGCGCCGCTGATCCCCTGCGACAGCAACCTGATGATCGACGTCGAATCGTTCTCGAATTTCGGCGGCGTCGGCTTCTCGAACCCGCTGGACGGCACCGGCCAGATGAAGACGATGAACGCGTTCTCGACCGGAAACGCCTGCGACGTGGTGCTGGTGCGCGTGTTCTATGCCTGGACCGTGTTCACGCCGGTCCTGACGCCGTTCCTCACCAACATGGCGAACAACAAGCACCTGCTCTATTCGGCCGCCTCGTTCCGCAACGAGCCGTTCTCGACGGGGATGAGCGGATGCTGAAGACCCTCAACCGGTTCCGCGCCGCCAAAAGCGGCCTCGCCGCCATCGAGTTCGCGCTCATCCTGCCGGCGATGCTGGCGCTGCTGTTCGGCTCGATCGAGGTGACCAACATCCTGATCGTGAAGTCCGACACGACCAACATCGCCTCGACCGCCGCCGACCTGGTCGCGCAGGAGAGCACGGTCAGCAATTCCGACATCACGAACGTCTTCAACGCGCTCAACGCGCTCGTCTATCCCTATTCCGCGACCGGCATGCGGGTGGTGATCACGTCGGTGATCGACGACGGCAAGGGCGGCGGCAAGGTCGGCTGGAGCGATACCAACAGCGGCACGGCCCGCACCAAGGGCGCGGCGGTGACGGTGCCGACGGGGCTGATCACCACGGGCGGCAGCGTGATCATGGCCGAGGTGACCTACAGCTACACCACACCCTCGACTTATCTCGTCAAGCTGCCGGTGACCTTGTCGAACACGTTCTACAGCCATCCGCGACGTGTCGCGCAAATCGCGCGCACCAACTAGGCCTTGCGCTAAGCCTTGCGTTCTGGGCGCGGCCGCATCAGCCCTTCCTGCACCGCCGTCGCGACGAGCTTGCCGTCGCGCGTGTAGAACGCGCCGCGATTGAAGCCGCGCGCGCCCGAGGCGCTCGGGCTGTCCTGCGCATAGAGCAGCCATTCGTCGACGCGGAAGGGATGGTGGAACCACATCGCGTGGTCGAGGCTCGCCATCTGAATCGAGGAATGCCAATCGACGCCATGCGGCAACAGCGCGGTGTCGAGCAGCGACATGTCGGACGCATAAGCGAGCACCGCCTGCTGTACGCCGATGTCGCCGGGCAGCGGCCCCGTCGCCTTGATCCAGATATTGTCGAACGGCGCGGATTTGCCGCGATTGGTGAAGCCGCGATACTCGACGGGCCGCATCTCGATCGGCCGCGGACGCAGCGCCCATTCGCGCGCCTGCTCGGGCATCTTGTCGATCTCTTTCAGACGCAGCTCGTGCTCGCTCGCGAGCGCTTCGGGCGGCGGCACCTTCGGCATGTCGAATTGATGCTCATAGCCGCTCTCGGGCACCTGGAACGACGCGGCCATGTTGAAGATCTGCCGTCCGTGCTGGATCGCCACCACGCGGCGCGCGGTGAAGCTCGAGCCGTCGCGCGAGCGGTCGACTTCGTAGAGGATCGGCACCTTGGGATCGCCGGCGCGCAGAAAATAGGCGTGGAAGGAGTGGCAGACCCGCCCTTCCACCGTGCGCAAGGCCGCGACCAGCGCCTGGCCGAGCACCTGGCCGCCGAAGACGCGCTGCATGCGGTCCTTGGGCGAGACGCCGCGAAAGATGTTCTCCTCGATCTTCTCCAGATCGAGCAGGTCCAGGACTTCTTCGACGGGGGTTTTGGCGGCAGCACTCATCGGGGTCGTCATGGCCGCTTGCATAAGCCCGCCTTTGCTGCAGTGCAACCAGTCAAAAAGGTGTCACAATATCAGGCCATGGCTTTGCCCCGTCGCGTCGTTCCGCCTACAAGGGCGAAAGCACAAGCAACCCGAACCCCTGTCAGCCCCCAGAAGGTATCGATGGCCAATCTTCTACTTGAGCGTGCGGCACACCAGCGGCCCGCCACCACCAAGCGCGGCGCCTTGGAGCGTCTGTTCACCCTGATGTTCCAGGGATTTGTCTACAACCAGATCTGGGAAGACCCCGAGGTCGACCTGGAGGCCTTGGCGCTCAAGCCCAACCACCGCCTGCTGACCATCGCCTCGGGCGGCTGCAACGTGATGAACTATCTCGCCGCCGATCCCGCCAAGATCGTCGCGGTCGACCTGAACCCGAACCATGTCGCGCTGACGACGCTCAAGCTCTGCGCGCTCGAGAACCTGCCCGCTTACGACGATTTCTTCCGCTTCTTCGGCCAGGCCAACGACAAGGCCAACCGCGAAGCTTACGAGCGCCACCTGAAGCCCAATCTCGATGCGACGATGCGGCGCTATTGGGACAAGACGGTGCCGCTGAAGGGCAAGCGCATCGCGATGTTCGAGCGCAACCTCTATCGCTACAGCCTGCTCGGCCGCTTCATCGGCATCCTGCACGCGGTGGCGAAGCTTCACGGCAAGCGGCTCGACGAGGTGCTCGAGGCGCGCACGCCCGAAGAGCAGCGCCAGGCCTTCGACCGCATCATCGCGCCGCTGTTCGACTACAAATCCGTCAAGCTGCTGTCGAAGTCGCCGGTGTCGCTCTATGCGCTCGGCATCCCCCCCGCGCAGTACGACGAGCTGGTCTCGACCAACAACGGCAGCGCCATCGACAGCCTGCGCGAGCGCGTCGAGCGTCTGGTCTGCGACTTCCCGATCAACGAGAACTATTTCGCCTGGCAGGCCTTCAGCCGCGCCTACGACGTCGAGAACCGCGAGGCGATCCCGGACTATCTGCGCCGCGAGACTTACGACGTCATCCGCACGCGCACCGGCAAGGTCGAGATCCATCACGCGTCGCTGACCGATTTCCTCAAAGACCAGCCCGCGCAATCGATGCATCGCTACGTGCTGCTCGACGCGCAGGACTGGATGAATCCGGGCCAGCTCGCGGCCTTGTGGACCGAGATCGACCGCACAGCGGCCGCCCGCGACGCGCGCGTGATCTTTCGCACCGCCGGCGCCGACTCGCCGCTGCCGCGCAAGCTGCCGTCCGAGCTGCTAGCGCCCTGGACTTATCAGGAAGCCGAGAGCCGCGCGCTGCACGCCAAGGACCGCTCGTCGATCTATGGCGGCTTCCACCTCTATACGCGCAGGGCGCTGTCCTGAGCGTGCCAGAGAACGTCGTGTCCAATCACGCGGCGCTGATGGACAGCGTCTACCGCTATCAGCGCTACATCTACGACTTCACGCGCAAATATTATCTCTTCGGTCGCGACCGCCTGATCGACGAGCTCAGGCCCAAGAGCGGCGCGCGGATCGTGGAAGTGGGCTGCGGCACCGCGCGCAATCTCATCCGCATCGCGCGGCGCTATCCGGACGCGGTGCTGTTCGGCGTCGACGCGTCGGACGCGATGCTCGACACCGCCGCCAAGGCCATCGCGCGCGCCGGGCTGACCGGGCGTATCAGGCTCGCTCATGGCTATGCCGAAGAGCTTTCGCCGGCGATGTTCGGCGAGGCGGCGCCGTTCGACGACGTGGTGTTCTCCTACAGCCTGTCAATGATCCCCGACTGGAAAGGCTCGCTCGCCGCGGCCCGATCGGCGCTGGCGAGCGGCGGGTGGATCCACATCGTCGATTTCGGGGACCTGACGGGCTTTGCCGGACCGATGCGCGCCGCCCTGCTCGCCTGGCTAAAGCTGTTCCATGTCGCGCCGCGGACCGAGCTGCAGGCGGCGCTCGAAGGAAAGCCGGGAGATTTCCGGGTTCTGACGGGGCGCTATGCGTTCCTTTTCCATGGCGCCGGACCTGCTTTTTGATGGTGTTGCCCGACCGACACAGCGGGAAAATATAGCGTCCCGCCAAGCGTTTCCGCGCAACCATCGATGCCCAAGACGGCTTGTTGCTGGGTCGGTCGCGGCTGTGCGGCCGTCAGATGCTGTCTGGAAGAGGGACTTATGAAACTACGTTCGATCGCCTTGGCCGGCGCCGCGGTGCTGGCTTTGACCGCACCGGCCGTCGCCAACGACTATGAGGGCTGGTACCTGGGCCTGGGCCTCGGCTGGGATACCTCCGAGCTCGTGCACATGACGCCGGCAGGTGGACCCACCATCAAGGTGCCCTTCCATGACGACGTGCTGGGCACGGCGGCCATTGGCTACAAATGGGACAATTTCCGTGCCGAGTTCGAAGGCGGCTATGACGAGCGCGCGCTGCACAAGCAGGCGTCGCTGCCCGGCGTCGCCGGCGGCATGGCCATCACCTCGGGCCTCTTCAACCTCACCTACGACATCCCGGTCACCGACAGCTTCTCGGTCTCGCTCGGCGGCGGCGTCGGCTTCGGCAGCGTCAATCCGCACATCAAGGATAGCCCCGCGAATGCGTGGCTGATCAAGGGCAGCCAGACCGGCTTCATGTGGCAGGGCATCGCCGGCATCTCCTACGCGCTCACCGACGGCGCCGAGCTGTTCGCCGATTGGCGCTATCGCTCGGCCGAGGTCGACGACAATTTCCATTCGGATTTCGCCGTCTTCGATCCGGTGCACATCAAAGTCGCGCATGAGAACGTGGCCCTGGTCGGCATCCGCTGGTACTTCAACCAGCCGGAAGCCGCGCCGCCGCCCCCGCCTCCTCCGCCGCCTCCGCCCCCGCCGCCGCCTCCCCCGCCGCCGCCCGCGGTGAAGACCTTCATCGTCTTCTTCGACTTCGATAAGTCGAACCTGACCGAGAAGGCGCAGGAAGTCGTCGCCGAAGCGGTGAAGGCCGCCAAAGCGAGCGGCATGGTGCGGGTGATGGTCACTGGCCACACCGACACGGTCGGCTCCGACACCTACAACCAGGCCTTGTCCGAGCGCCGCGCCACCGCGGTCAAGGACGAGATGGTGCGCGAAGGCATGGACGGCTCGACAATCGCCATCGAAGGCAAGAGCTTCCACGATCCGCTGGTGCCGACCGGTCCGGGCGTGCGCGAGCCGCAGAATCGCCGCGCGGTCATCGACCTGGGCGGCTGACGTCCGGCGCAGGAACGAGATGGAAGAGGGCGGACGGTGTCCGCCCTCTTTCGCTTTTAGCGGGATTCATCAAATTGGATCAAAAGCTTAAGTAAATCGTGCCCGTCCCGTAAGCATTTGATACAAAGGGCGGCGCCCTTCCCGGCTGTGAGCTCCGGCCGTTAAGCTCCTGTTCGGATTGGGGCTTTATGTCATGGCGGTGACGGTTGCCAATGTGCCACAGCTTGCGACAAAGCCGCTGGTCCGTGCCTGGAATCATTGCACTTCGGCCATTTCACAGAAGACAGGATCGCGGCACAAAGTTATAAAGCTTGCACGTCTGACGTTCTGGTAGGGGGGTCCCTGCCCGTCGGTTTATGAAGCGAGGGTAGAAATGAAACTTCGTTCGATCGCCTTGGCGGGCGCTGCCTTGGCGGCACTGACCGTGCCGGCCGCGGCAAGTGATTACATGGGCTGGTACCTGGGTGCCGGCATCGGTTATTCGGATCCGCTCCTGGTCCACGTCAACGTTGCGGGCGTGGAAGGGAAAGTCGCCTATGAGCCCGATGCGCTCGGCGTCGTCGCGGCCGGCTACAAGTGGGACATGGGCATCCGCACCGAGATCGAGCTCGGCTATGGCGGCCATTCGGCCCATCAGCATGTCGGCCCCATCTTCACCAGCGGCGGCGTGACGGTTAAGTCCGCGCTGTTCAACGTGTCGTACGACATCCCGCTGACGGACATGTTCTCGTGGACGATCGGTGGCGGTATCGGTATCGGCGCCGTCGGCCAGGACACCAAGCTCGGCACCGTGCGCGCCATCTATGGCCAGAAGACCGGTTTCATGTGGCAAGGCATGAGCGGCATCTCCATGAGCGTGTCGCCTGCGGTCGATCTGTTCGCCGATTGGCGCTTCCGCTCCGCCGAGGTCGATGACGATTTCCGCTCGCAGATCGTCGAGCCGGTTCACATCAAGAACGTTCGCGAGAACGTCGCGATGCTCGGCCTGCGCTGGTACCTCGAGCCGCCGGCCCCGCCGCCGCCGCCTCCCCCGCCGCCGCCTCCTCCGCCCCCGCCGCCGCCTCCGCCACCGGTTGTGAAGACGTTCATCGTCTTCTTCGACTTCGATAAGTCGAACCTGACCGAGAAGGCGCAGGAAGTCGTCGCCGAAGCGGTCAAGACGGCGAAGTCGCAGGGCATGGTGCGCGTGATGGTCACCGGCCACACCGACACCGTCGGCTCCGACACCTACAACCAGGCTCTGTCCGAGCGTCGCGCTCAGGCCGTCAAGGACGAAATGGTCCGCGAAGGCATGGACGGCTCGACGATCTCGATCCAGGGCAAGAGCTTCCACGACCCGCTGGTCCCGACGGGCCCGGGCGTGCGCGAGCCGCAGAACCGCCGCGCGGTCATCGACCTCGGCGGCTGACCTGGTCAGCAAGGAATGCGCGAAGGGCGGATCGAAAGATCCGCCCTTTTCGTTTGAGCTAGCAGGCGATTGCGCTTAGCTTCGCGCAAACACCTTTGCTCAGAGACAAGATGGCGAACGCCTCGCCCTATAGCGACCTGCCTGCCGAAGCCTTCTGGCGCAGCGGCGTCGTGGGCCAGAAGCCGGAAGCGATCCCCGGCCTCTATCGTCCGAAATTCGCCATCGATCGCGGAACCCAGATCGCGACCGCCGGCAGCTGCTTCGCGCAGCACATTGCGCGCCATCTTCAGGCGCGGCGCTATTCGGTGATCGACGCCGAGCCCGCGCCGCCCGGCCTGACCGGCGAGGCGGCGCAGCGCTTCGGCTACGGCCTCTATTCGGCGCGCTACGGCAACATCTACACCGCGCGGCAGCTTCGCCAGCTCGCCGGCGAAGCCTTCGACCGCTTCGAGCCCAAGGACTGGATTTGGGAGAAGGACGGGCGCCACTACGACGCGCTGCGCCCCAGTGTCGAGCCGAACGGCTTCGGCGATCCCGCGCTCGTCGAGCAGCACCGCAAATACCATCTGCGCCGCGTCGCCCATGTGCTGCGCGCGGCCGATCTTTTCGTGTTCACGCTCGGGCTCACCGAAGCCTGGACGCATCGCGAATCCGAGACGGTCTATCCGACCGCGCCGGGCACGATCGTCGGGCGCTACGATCCGGACGTCCACGCGTTCCGCAACTTCGCGTTCCGCGACGTCTATGACGACATGAAGGCGTTCTTCCGCATCGCCAAGCGCGGCAACGAAAAGCTCAAATTCCTGCTCACCGTCTCGCCGGTGCCGCTGACCGCGACGGCGAGCGGCCAGCACGTTCTCGCCGCGACCGCCTATTCGAAATCGGTGCTGCGCGCCGTGGCCGGCCAGCTCGCGCAGGAGAACGACGACGTCGACTATTTCCCCTCCTACGAGATCATCGCCGGCGCGCAGGCCAAAGGCGCGTTCTACGAAGACGATCTGCGCCGCGTGCGCGCCGAAGGCGTGGCGGCGGCGATGGACACGTTCCTCTCCGCGCATGAAACCGGCGCCGCGCCGTCGCAAGCGCCTGCGCCGCAGCCGGCGCTGAAGAGCGAAAACGCGATCTGCGAGGACATTCTCTTGGACGCGTTCGCCCGATGACCCGCGTCTGCCTGATCGGCGATTCGCATCTCGCCGCGCTGAAGCTCGCCTGGAACACCCTCGTCCAGGAGTTCCCGGACTTCACGCTCGATTTCTTCGCCGCCCCTGGCAAGACCCTGGACGGGCTTTCGGTGTCGGACGGTCAATTGGTGCCGGGCAGCCATCCGCTCGCCGGCTCGCTCAAGCTCACCTCCGGCGGCAAGAGCACCATCGCCGGCGACTATGATCGCTACGTGATCCACGGGCTCGAGCTCGGCGTTCCCGCGGCGCTCGAGATCAGCCGCAAGTATCGCGCCGAGCGTCACGCCAAGGATTGGCGCACGCCGATCTCCGACGATTGCTATGCCGAAGCCGTGCGCGGCGCCGCGCGCGCGACGCTTGCCGGGCGCACGCTCGTCAAGCTGCGCGCGATCACGACGGCGCCGATCTTCGTCTGCCCGACGCCGATGGCCGATGCGCGCAACCAGAAGATCCGCCAGGCCATGGTCGAGACCGGCGAGGCGCGCGACGTCGTGCGGCTGTTCGTCGAAGGCTGCGAGCGGCTGGCGCGCGCGTCGGAGGCACGCTTCCTGTCCCAGCCCGACGAGACCCTGGAGGCCGACGGGATCGGCACCAAGGCGTCGCTGTCGTCGGCGCCCGCGCGCTTCCATGCCGAGCTGGCCGCCAAGAACGACAATTCGCACATGAACACGGCCTATGGCGAAGCCGTGCTGCGCAAGGCGCTGATGGCGGCGGCTTAGGCCGCCTGAACATCTTATTGATTTTTCAGGAAATTTTGGTTGCGAGGACAGGGTTTGAGCCTGTGACCTTCAGGTTATGAGACTGTCCAGCGGTGCGGTCACGCGGATGCGCAGGCCTTGATCCCGCCAATCCTGCTCGATGGTGCCGTGCAGCCCGCGACTGCGGCGCCAACCAGTACGCGGCCGAAACCAAGTGCGTCCCTGTCCGGAGCGCGTGCCGGAGAACCGCCCGCCTCCTGCCAGACAACGGCAAGGCTGTCGCGCAGTCACAATGCCAGGATCTCGTCACATGCGTCGCATACGACGAGCACTTTGCCGTCCGCCATTCGCCCGGTCTCGACGTGAAATCCGCCGGTCGCGGAAACGGGTTCGGGCGGCCGGCCTTCGCCGATCACCGCGTAGTCGATCGTGCCGCTGCGGTTGCAGTGGGGACAAAGCGCGGCAACCGCGGTCAACGCGATGCGCGCGGGCCCCGCGGTGCCGCCTTGCCGAGCGCAGGCGTCGCCGCATCTCGCGCGATCCATGCGATGTCGAGCTCGAACGCCACCCGCTCGCGCGCTACCCTGGCACGCGCAGCAACGGCAATGCGCTGCTCGTCATTCTGAAGCGGTCCGAGCGCGACGGGCGCACTGGCCGCAGGCTTTTTCCACAATCTCATATTGCGTCTTTCCAATCTGCCGCTCAGACGGCTTCGCGAACGCCTTCCAGGAACGCGGCGAGCCGTGCGCGATCGACCGCCCACACCTCGCCCGCCTTGTCCTTTGGCTTGAAGAACGGCCGCGTCTCGTTCTCGCGCGGAATTTCGCTCACGCAATATTCCCGGAACAGACGCTCGATCTCGTCTTCGAACTTCAGCGCGATGTCGTGGCCGGCGCGTTCGCGGCGCTTGCGCATGGCGCGCATCACCGACCAGCGGCGCAGGCCGGCTGGGTTCGCTTCCAGTACGGCGATGAGATCGTTGAGGAGCCCGTGATCGAAACGATGCCGCATCGCGCCTCGCGCGGCATACGCCTGAGCATGGTAGCCGATGCTCATTTCACGCCCGCTGCTGCGAGGGCGTTGCGGAATCCCGCCGACCATCTGCCGCGCGCCGGATCGCCCCGGTACGGATTGAAATCCGCGGCGCGGATGTCGCCCGGCCGGACTGCCTCGTTGACCATGTAGCGCTGCGCCGCGTTCCAGCCCTCGGCCTCGACCCGGCTCAGCCGGAAATCGTCGTTTGCGTTCGTCGTCATTCTTGCGGTCCTCATCTTACGTGTGACTTGCCGGACGGGCGAAGGAGCGGCGTGCTCTGTCGCGGCGGAATTTTTCCGACAAGCGGGACGCCGGAGAGCCCGGCGCGTCGTGCGCCTTGTCGCGCAGCAGCGCTTCTGCAAGCGCGTCCGGATCGACGGAGCGGCATTCCAGAGCACCATCGACGCGAACGCGCATCACGGTGGAAACGCGCCGCCATGCGAGAGTGAGCGAGGTATCGAGACGTTCTTCCTCCGTATCGATCACGTAATCGCCCGGAGGCAAGACGTGGGCAAAGCCCTGCAGCACGAACGGACGGCGGAATGTAACGGTCTTTCGCGACATGCGCGCGGTCATTCCCGCGCGCCACGAGCTTGTCATTTAAGGAGGTGTGCCTTTCAAGGCGTAGGCAACGATATGCCGCTGCGCTCTATATAGGCGCGACCGCGGGCAATTGCACGGATTAATCGGCGCGAAAGGCCCATATTCCGCTGTTTCCGCGCGTTCCTTGCAATTTGAGGAGCGAGCGCCTATATAAAACTCACGTGGTTCTACGTCCCTCAGACGAAGCGCTTCAGTTGTTGCGACCCGCCGACAAGCGCGCCGAACCAGCCGGAAAACTTCCTTGAAAAGCTGATCGTGCGTTTTTCACGTCCGTAGTGCGCGTGTTGCGCATCGCGGCTCCCAATGTACGCAAGGAAATGCAATGACGATCGGTACCGTGAAGTTTTTCAATACCTCCAAGGGCTTTGGTTTCATCGCGCCGGATGACGGCGGCAAGGACGTGTTCGTCCATGCCACGGCGGTCGAGGCGGCGGGACTGCGTTCGCTGAACGAAGGCCAGAAAGTCTCGTTCGACATTCAGCCGGATGCGCGCGGCTCGAAGGCAGCCAATCTCAAGGCCGTTTAAGGCTTGCGATACGGGTGGCGGCGCGTCCGCCGCCCGTCTTCTCTTTATTGGAAAGGGAATCTTCTCATGGCCGATACCTCGTCCAAGGACGCCGCGCGCAAGCGCGCGCAGAACCATTTTGCCGTCGCCGAGCGACGCGACTCCCTCGTCAAGCAGATGATCGCAAGCGAGCGCGCCGCGGTGGATGCCAAGACCGCCAAGCTGCGCGTTCTGCGTCTCGCCAAGGAAGCCGTCGACCGCGAAGCCGCTCTGAACGTGCCGCCGCCGTCAAAGGCGAAAAAGTCGCGCCGCGCGGCTGTCCGGCCCGCGACTCCGTCGCGGGACACCATGCCCCCGGTCGTCGGACCGACGATCGCGCCGGTCGAAGCAGCTTGATCCTTCGAGGCGCAAGCCTCTCCTCGGTCCGGCTTGGCGGTCTGCGTGCGACGCGAGCGATCGCGTCGTGTTTGCGGACCAGCCCGGGCGGCGGCGGAGCGGCGCGCAAGCGCAAGCTTCGTCGCCGCCTGCCGGGGTCGCAACCATGCGATCCATACAGAAGGAATCCAGATGCAGCACTCCTCCCGCGCGGATCTCCGTGCCGCGATAAGGCCGTTCGAGCAGCCTCATGCGGCGCGCGCTGCGTGGCAGCTCGCAACCTCTATCGGCCTCTACCTGGCGCTTTGCACGCTCATGTACTGGTCGCTGTCGTTCTCCTATCTGCTGACGCTGGTGCTGGCACTGCCCGCGGGCGCGGCGCTGGTGCGCACTTTCATCGTGCAGCACGATTGCGGACACGGCTCCTTTGTCGGTTCGCGCGGTGCCAACGACGTGATCGGCACGATTTGCGGGGTGCTGACGTTGGCTCCATACGCGAACTGGGCCCGGCAGCATGCCCAGCATCACGCCAACTGGAACAACCTCGACCGGCGCGATACCGGCGCCGACATCTATTCGACCTGCCTCACCGTCGCCGAATACCGCGCCCGTTCCCCGCGGCAGCGTCTGCTCTACCGGCTGCCGCGCAGCATGATGATCGCCAATCTCGTTTTTCCGCCGCTGGTGTTCCTGCTGCTCTACCGTTTTCCGTTCGACACGCCGGCGAGCTGGACCAGGGAGCGGCGCTCGGTGTGGCTCACCAATGCTGCTATCGCAACCCTGATCGCCGGGCTGGGGCTGTGGCTCGGTTTCGCGCGGGTTGCGATGGTGCAGCTGCCCATTGTCTTCGTAACCACGGTCGTCGGCTTCTGGCTGTTTTCGGTGCAGCACCGCTTTGAGAACGGGGCTTGGCTGCGCCAGCCCGAATGGAGCTTCGACGCCGCCGCGATGGCCGGGTCGTCGCATCTTGCCCTGCCGCGCATCCTGCACTGGGCGACCGGCAATATCGGCTATCACCACATCCATCACCTCTCGCCGCGCATCCCAAACTACCACCTTGCCGCCTGCCACCGGAGCAATGCGTTGCTCAGGCCCGCCAACCCGCTCTCCCTGCGCCGGGCGCTCGGCGCAGGCAATCTGACGCTGTGGGATGAGGAACTGGGCAGGCTGGTGCGCTTCCGCGACGCAAAGGGACCGGGGTAAGCGTGACACGGCGCTGCCGCGCCATCGGGCGGTCTGCCCCGGACCTGTGCTGGCCGCGTGCTAGACCATCGCCAGAGCAAATCCGATCAAAACTTCTTTTTTGTCGTTGATTTCATTGAGGTTTTGGTTGCGGGGACAGGATTTGAACCTGTGACCTTCAGGTTATGAGCCTGACGAGCTACCGGGCTGCTCCACCCCGCGCCAAGACCGTTCCTTTCGGAAAGGTGGCGGATATAGGCCATCGCTTCCGCCATGTCCACCCCGATTATGAAGCTTTGGCATAGGCCGTGAGCGCGCCCGCCAAATGATCGAACAGCAGCCGCACGCGCCGGCTGCCCTTCAGGTCCTGGTGCATCGCCAGCCACATCTCGAGCTTGAAGCGAAGAGCGCCCGGCAACACCGGAACGAGGTCGGGCTCGCGTGCGGCGATGCCCGCCTGGGCGCCGCCGATGCCGAAGCCGGCGCGCAAGGCGCCAAGCTGGGCGAGCTCGTCGTCGCTGCGCAGCGCGAAAATCTCGCGCGTCACCGGCAATCCGCCCGGAAGCGCCAAAGCACGGAACATGCCCGCGTCGCGATCGAAGCCGATCAGCGCATGGCCCGCCAACTCTTCCAGGCTGCGCGGCGTGCCGTGACGCGCGAGATAGCGCAGATGCGCATAGAGCCCGCCGCGCACGGTGCCGAGCCGCTTGGCGATCAAGGCCTTCTGCGCGGGGCGGATCATGCGCACGGCGATGTCGGCGTCGCGCCGCGACAAATCCTGGTTGCGGTTGGAGAGCACGAGCTCGACCGCGATCTGCGGATTGGCCTCGCGAAACGACGTCAGGATGGAAGGCAACACCTCCGCGCCGATCATCACGCTGGCGGTCACGCGCACCGCGCCGCTCGGCGCGTCGCTTTCGCCCGAGGCGGCGCGCGCCAGCGCCGCCGCGGCCGCTTCCATCGCCTCCGCATGCGGCCGAAGCGAAAGCGCCGCCGGACTCGGCACCAACCCGTGACGGCCGCGCGCGAACAGCTTGACGCCCAGCGTCGCCTCGAGCGCATCGATGTGGCGGCCGAGCGTTGGCTGCGTCAGGCCGAGCTCGCGCGCCGCCGCCGACAAGCTGCCGAAGCGCAGCACGCCGAGAAACGAGCGATGGAGATCCCAGCCGGCTTCCATACGATTATGTATACATGCTCACCGGCTTTCGGCAATTTCCGTTTGCCCTGGGAGCGGCTACCTCTGGGGCATACTCAAGGAGGCATCCATGTTCATCGGCCACTACGGTCCGGCGCTCGCCGCCAAGCCGCTCGCCCGCCAGGTTCCGCTCTGGGTCTTCTTCCTTGCCGTGCAATGGCTGGACGTGTGCTGGTCGGCGCTGGTGATGCTGGGCGTCGAGAAGGTGCGCATCGTCCCCGGCTTCACGCAAGGAAGCCCGCTCGACCTCTATTACATGCCCTATACCCATGGCCTGATCGGCGCGCTGGCGCTGTCGCTCGTCTTCGGCGCGGTGGCCCTGCTGTTCGCGACCGAGCGGCGCGCGGCGGCCGTCGCGGTCGTGGCGGGCGCGGTGTTCTCGCACTGGCTGGCCGACCTGATCGTCCATGTGCCCGATCTCCCCTTGCTCGACGATTCGGCCAAGGTGGGCTTCGGGTTGTGGCGCTGGCTGTGGATCAGCCTGCCGCTGGAGCTGGGCTTCCTGCTGGCGGGCGCCCTTGTCTATGCCCGCACCGTCCCCTCGCGCAGCCGATTCGGCGATGCGGGGCTGTGGGCGTTCGTGGCGGCCATGGCGGCGGTCGAGCTCTATGGCGCCTTCGGCCCGCCGCCGGCCTCGGACGTGGCCGAGGCCCAGACCGCGCTGGTCGCCTATGGCGTGCTGGCCCTGCTGGCCGGGCTGGTGGACTGGGGACGGGGGACGCTCAGGGGCTAAGATACTGACAGCTCTGTCGTTTCGTCCTTAGCCTTGTCTTCGAATAGCGGTTGAAGGGCCCAAAGCTCGTCGCTATAACCCCGGCCCGTCAGGAGTGGCGTATCGAAGGGAATTGCGCATGGGCATCCAGATCGCGGCCAACTACCGGCCGACGGAAACCGAACCCTTTATGAACGAGAAGCAGCGCGAATATTTCCGGCGCAAGCTCAACACCTGGAAAGACGAGATCCTTCGCGAGAGCCGCGAGACCATCCAGAACCTTCAGGCCGAGACCGTGCCGCATGCCGATCTCGCCGACCGCGCCTCGACCGAGGCCGAACGCCAGCTCGAGCTGCGCACCCGCGACCGCCAGCGCAAGCTGATCGCCAAGATCGACGCGGCGCTGCGCCGGCTGGAAGACGGGACTTACGGCTTCTGCGAAGAGACCGGCGATCCGATCTCGCTCAAGCGCCTCGACGCCCGCCCGATCGCGACCTTGTCGATCGAAGCGCAGGAGCGCCACGAGCGCCGCGAGAAGGTGTATCGGGACGACTGAGTTTGAATCGTCCGGCCGCTCCCTTGGCGATTGCATGCCGGCGATGATATAGAAGCCCGCTACCGCAGCGTTGGGGGGCTCGATGCAGGGGCGGCTTTCGGCAATCGTCGTGCTGGCATCGTTGGCTTGCATTTCGCGGGCCGGCGGCGATCCCTCATCCGCAGCGCTGAAGAACCTGATGCCGCCGGGATGGGAGTGCCTCGACGCTCCCAACTCGCTGGACCGGCCCGGCGTGGTATTCTCGGTCGATGCCAGGAACGTGCGCCTGGAGGTCGACGATCTCGGCGCCAAGGTCCCCGTGCGGCAAGGCGACGTGTCGTCGGTCTCGGTGAGCCAGCAGGGCCGCATCAGCGCGTCGATCTTCGCCAAGATCCTGACCTTCGGCGGCTTGCTCGACGCCTCCGGCAGCCTGTCCGGCGCGCGCGACTACAGCACGGTGGTGATCCTGGGCTCGCGCAAGGAGCTTCGCACCGACGAGCTTCCGGTCCGCCGCGCGCTCCGCGAGAACATCAGCCCGAAGGACATGGAGAAAGACAAGCGCTACTTCATCATCCGCAACGTCCAGACCGCGCGGCGCGAAACCGTGATCGTGGACAAATCCATCGCCGGCGCGCTCGGCATCAACGCCGCGAACAAGCTGCCCTTCAAGGCGCTGAGCGGCACCACGGCCTCGGGCGGCGCCGCCATCTCCGACTACAGCGCGTCCCAGTACAAGATCGACGCGACCTTCGCGGGCGACCTGACCGTGTGCTATCTCGCGCAGCAATTCACCAGCAAAACGGTAGGCGGCGGCATCGGCGGATCGGTCGTCGACGTGACGCTGGAGAAGCAGTACTGGACGCCCGGCGCGGACGCTCCCTAGCCGCTCAAGGCGCGCGGTAGTCCGCGAGGAAGCGCTCCATCGCCGCCTGGCCGGCAAGCGCGCGCGTCTCCGCCGAGAAGGCCGTCTCTTCCGGCACCGGCCAATAGCAGCGCTGGATATAGTCGTTGCCGCCCCTCGGATCGCGCTTCACCGTGCGCGTCGTCTTCACGCCGTCGCATTTGGGCGGGAAGAGCGCGAAGACCTCGTCGGACGAAACCTCCGCATTGCTTTGATAGTTGACCGCCATCGATGGCGGCCGCGCGCGGCGATAGTCGTCGAGCTCCTTGACCGCGGCGCGCCGCGCGCCATAGAACGCCTTGCGCAAGCCTGCGACGAAAGCCGACCGGTCCTTGGCGTCGCGATAGCGGCACGAGCCGCTCGACGTAATCCGCCCGGAGAGATGCGCCTCTTCCAGCACATAGTCGAACAGGTCCGAATATCCCGTGGTCTGCCCGAGGAAATCGAAATCGCCGGCGTCGAGATCGCCGGCGTCCTCCGTTTGGTCGTCGTCGCTCGAGGCGAGCGCGACCAGAAGGCCGCCCAGCGGCAGATGGAGGCTGGCGTCCACCGCGAAATCGTCGTCCATGACGAGCAGCGCGATGGCGAACGCGTCGGCCTGGTCCTCCATCGGCTTCATGCGCATGCAGAAGGCTTCGTCGGTTTCGTCAGGCTCGAGCGCGAAATGCGGCGCGTGGCCGAGCAGGATGTGGCCGAGCTCGTGCGCGAGCAGGAACCGCTCCGCGAACACGTAATGGGTCTGGAACGCGCCGAAGCCGGCGACCAGCTCGAGCTCGGAGAACAGCGGAATGCTTTCGCGGCGCGCCGCCCAATCCCTGAGCTTCGGCTCCAGCTCGCTCGCGGGCGGCTTGCCCGAATCCGGCTCGCCGGTGGCGGCTGCGCTCCAGAGCATGCCGAACAGCGTGCCGGTCACCGAGCCGGTCCGGGCATGGGAGATGACGTCGAGCACCAGCTGGAAGCGCTTTTCCTGGACCGCCTTGTCCGTGGGCAGCTTGTCGCCGCTGTCGGCGAACAGCGAAGCCATCATCATCGAGCGCAGGTCTCCGCCGCCGGCGGCCGAAGCGCGCAGCGAGCCCAGCATGAGGCCGCGCAGCACTTCCGGGCTGAGCTTTATCCCGCCTTCGGCCGAAGCGTTGGCCCAGCGCGTGCCGTCGTCGATCACCTGCACCTTGACCGGAGCTTCTTGCGGCGCGGGCGCTGCGACGGCGGCCTTCGAAAGCAGGATCTGCAGGCCAGCCGACTTGGCGGCTGCGGTCGCGATGGCGGTGTCGAGCACGCGCTGGAGCGCCTTGGTGCTGACCGCGATCTCGTCCTTCGTCATTTGCGCGCCGGCGCCGTAGTCGACCTCGCGGTCGGGAAAATAGGCGCGCACATATTTGAATTCCGGCAACGCGCGCAGATCGGAAAAACGCGAGTTCTGGCCGGCGCTCAATTGACCGGGCACCGTCATCGCAAGCAGCAGCGACCCCGCAAGCCAAGCCTTCCCCGTCATGCGGCTCCCAATCCCCACAACCTGAGGAGTAGAGCGCACCGCCGGGCCAACGGCAAGATTACCAGGGCATCAGGATGTCGAAGAGCTGGCTGCCGTAGCGCGGGGTCTGCACGTCGCTGACCGTGCCGCTGCCGCCGTAGGAGATGCGCGCCTCGGCGATCTGGGTGACGTCGACGGTGTTGGCGTTGGTGATATCCTCGGTGCGCACGATGCCCGAGACCTGGAGGTCGCGCAGCTCGTTGTTGACCTTCATCTGCTGATGGCCGCCGATCACGAGGTTGCCGTTGGGCAGCACCTGGGTCACGAGGGCGGCGAGCGTCAGGTTCACGCTCTCGGACCGGTCCACCCCGCCGGCGCCGACATTCGAGTTCGCCGAGCCCATGTTCACCAGGCTCGCCGGGTCCATGCCCGCGGGCAGCTTGGTCTCGAGCCCGAAGAAGTTGGTGAGGTTGGCGTTCTCGGTGTTGGTGCGCGAGCGCGACGTGCTGTTGGAGAGCTTCGCGGCATCGGCCACCGAGACGTTGACGGTGATGATGTCGCCGACGCGGCTGGCGCGCGGATCGTGGAAGAAGCTGCGTGCGCCGGGCTGCCACAGCGAGCTCGCGCCGCGCGGCTCGGTCGGCGCCGCCGGCATCGGCAGGCTGGTGACCTGCTGCGGCAAGGGGTTCGAGATCGGCGCGAATTTGGGGCCGCCATCGATCTCCTTGATGCGGTCGACGGCGCTGCAGCCGCCGAGCGCGGCCGCGGAGAGGAGCAGGGCGAATTTCAGCATGCGCATGGTCTTGTCCTCTAGCGGGCGCTGGCGACGCGGGAACGGGGCAGCACGCCGCCCATCCCGCTCTGTGCCTTGACGGTGCCCGGACCGGTGACGACGGCGGTGATCTGACGGTACGAAACGGGGTTCTGGATGGTGACGGTTTCGCCCAGCCCGCCTTCGCTCATCGCGCGGCCGGTGGCGGTGAGCAGCACGCCGGGCGCCTCGAAGCTCATGGTCACGGTCGTGCCTTTGACGACCAGGATCGGGCGGCGGACATCGTCGTTGCGCACGCTTTCGCCGGCGCGCAGCACGCGGCGCGACTGCATGCCGACCAGCGAACCCATCTGGGTGGCGACATTCGGCATCACGTTGGCGGGCGCCACGAAGACGTAAGAGAGATCGGTCTCGCCGATGGTCTCGCCGCGGGCGATGTCGCGCGCCGGCACGACGATGCGGACTCCCGTGTCGGCGAAGGCCGGATAGGCCATCAGCAACGCAGCGGCAAAGAGAAGGATCGCTTTCATGATCAGCCTCCGGCCAGGCGCGAGGTCATCTGCAGCATCTCGTCGGCCGCGGTGATGACTTTGGAGTTCATTTCGTAAGCGCGCTGCGCGGTGATCAGCGAGGTCATCTCTTCCACCGCATTGACGTTGGCGCCCTCCAGAAAACCCTGCTGGATCGTGCCGTAGCCGGGCGAGCCGGGGACGGCCGATTGCGGCGAGCCCGAGGACGGCGTCTCGGTGAAGAGATTGTCGCCGACCGCGGTCAGCCCACCTTCGTTGGGGAAGCGAGTCAGCTCCAATTGACCCACCGATTGCGGCGCGGTCTGGCCGGGCACCGTCGCCTGGACCTGGCCCTGCGCGTTGACGGTGATGCCCGTGGCGTTGGCGGGCACCGCGATGCCGGGCGCCACGACGTAACCCTTGTCGGTGACGATCTGCCCCTCGGGCGAGAGCGCGAAATTGCCGGCGCGCGTATAGGCGTCGGTGCCGTCGGGCATCTGGACGTGGAAATAGCCCGCGCCGTTGATCGCCATGTCGTAGGGATTGCCGGTCGAGGTCAGCGTGCCTTGCGTGCCGATGCGATAGACGGCCGCGGTGCGCACGCCGGCGCCGAGCTGGATGCCGCTGGGCAGCAACGTTCCCGAGTCCGACGACTGCGCGCCCGCCTGCTCGACGTTCTGGTAGAGCAGGTCCTGGAACTCGGCGCGCTGCTGCTTGTAGGCGGTGGTGTTCATGTTCGCCAGATTGTTGGCGATGACTTCGACGTTGGTCTGCTGCGCCAGCATGCCGGTCGCCGCGATGCTCAGAGCTCGCATGGGTCGTCTCCTAGCTGTTCGGGATCGTGCCAAGCTTGTCGATCGCCTGGCGGATGAGGTCTTCCTGGGATTGGGTCATCGAGGCCGTCGCCTGATAGGCGCGCATCACCTCGACCATGCGCGAGATCTCGACCACGGGCTGCACGTTCGAGCCTTCGATCATGCCTTGGGCGATGGTCGCGTCGGTCGCGGTGGTCGGTTGGTCGGCCGACGAGAACATGTTTTGGCCCTGCTTCTCGAGATGGCTCTCATCCGCAAAGGCCGCAAGGCGAAGCTTCGCGAGCTGGCCGTTCTTGCCCGACACCGTGCCGTCGGCGCCGACATGGACGTCGCCGTCGTCGGTGGTGATGGTGATCGCGCCGCCATCGCCCATCAGCGGATCGCCGTTGTCGTCGACGATCTGGCCCTGTTGATCGAGCGCGAAATGGCCGTTGCGGGTGTAGCGCTCGCCGTTCGGCGTCTGCACCACGAAGAAGCCCTTGCCCTTCAGCGCGAGGTCGAAGGCGTTGCCCGTCTGGGTCAGCGGGCCCTGGCTCATGTCGCGCACGATGCCGGTGTCCTGCACGAAGCTGACGTCCTGCATGGTGCCGTCGTCGCCGGGGAGCTGGGTCACGTATTCCTGGAAGGTCGGCTGCTCGCGGCGATAGCCGGGCGTCGACACATTGGCGATGTTGTTCGCGATCACGTCCATCGACTGGAAGGACGCCATCTGCTGCGACAACGAAACGAGGAGAGAATTATCCATGGCCTGCGGTCCTTTCTGGTCCGCGGTCAACCAAATGCAGCCGCCATGCCATCCGTCGCGCGTTGATTTTGCTGGGCTTTCCGCGCACGCCCCACGACCAGGCGGCAAAGACTGCCGGGCGAAGGCTGCCGTTAAACCCCTCCTTAACCACGTCTGCTTACCTTGACGCTCAGCGAAGGGCGACGAGGCGTGCATGGCCAAAGACAGGAAGCAGGCGGAAGCGACCGAGGACGCGCCCGAAGGCGAGGCAGCGGTCGAGACGGAGCCGAAGAAAGGTTTCGTTAAGAAACTCCTCGGCAACAGGAAGCTTCTGATCATCGCTGCGGCAGGATTGGTTGTCCTGCTGATCGGCGGCGGCGCGGGTCTTTACTTCTTCGTCTTCAGCGGCAGCGGCGACGACAAGGTCGCGGCCAACGAGACGCCAGTTCCGGTGACGCCCCCCGAGGTCGCCTATTACGACGTCCCCGACATCATCGTGAACATCCAGAGCGCCGACGGCAGCCCCGCTTACCTCAAGCTCTCCACCTCGCTCGAGCTCAACACCGCCGAGGAGAAGGCCGGCATGACGGCGCTGATGCCGCGCATCGTCGACCAGTTCCAGGGCTATCTGCGCGAGCTGCGCATCGACGACCTGAAAGGCTCGGCCGGCGTGCTGCGCCTGAAGGAAGAACTGCTGCGCCGCATCAACGTGGCCGCCGCGCCGTACAAAGTCCGCGACGTGCTGCTCAAGGAAATGATCGTCCAGTGAGCGAAGAACCCGAGATCCCCGAAGGCGCCGACGTCGCCCTCGCCGCCGCCCAACCGACCGGCACGGCCGAGCGCATCCTGAACCAGGAGGAGATCGACTCCCTCCTCGGCTTCGACGTCAACAACGATCAGCTCCAGGACAAGAGCGGCGTCCGCGCCATCATCAACTCCGCGCTCGTCTCCTACGAGCGCCTGCCGATGCTCGAGATCGTCTTCGACCGCCTGGTGCGGCTGATGACGACGAGCTTGCGCAACTTCACGTCGGACAACGTCGAAGTGAGCCTGGACAGCATCACGTCGATCCGCTTCGGCGACTACCTGAACTCCATTCCCTTGCCCGCGATCCTGGCGGTGTTCCGCGCCGAGCAGCTCGACAATTACGGCCTCTTCACCGTCGATTCGAACCTGATCTACTCCATCGTCGACGTGCTTCTGGGCGGACGCCGCGGCTCGTCGGCGATGCGCATCGAGGGCCGGCCCTACACCACCATCGAGCGCACGCTCGTTCAGCGCATGATCGAGGTGATCCTGAACGACATGTGCCAGGCCTTCGAGCCGCTGGCGCCGGTGAACTTCGCGCTCGACCGCCTCGAGACCAATCCGCGGTTCGCCGCGATCGCACGCCCCGCCAATGCCGCGATCCTGGTCAAGCTGCGCATCGACATGGAGGACCGCGGCGGGCGCACCGAGCTGTTGCTGCCCTATGCGACGCTCGAGCCGATCCGCAAGCTGCTGCTGCAGCAATTCATGGGCGAGAAGTTCGGCCGCGACTCGATCTGGGAAAGCCATCTCGCGACCGAGCTGTGGTCGACCACCGTGGACATCGAGGCGATCCTCGACGAGCAGATCATGCCGCTGCACAAGATCATGAACATGCAGGTCGGCGAGACCGTGATGCTGAACGCCACGCCCGACAGCAGAATCGAATTGCGCTGCCGCGGCGTGCCGCTGCTCGAGGGACGGATGGGCCGTGTCGGCTCCAACGTCGCCATCAAGGTCGACGACGCGATCGAGCGCACCGACGCCTCGCGCGCGCTCTAGGGAAGAACGGACATGACGATCACCCTCAACCTTGCCGTCGAGCTGGCGCTGAGCCTTCTGCTGGTCGCGACGCTCATCTATTGCGGGTTGCTGGAGCGCCGGCTGCGCGCCGTGCGCCAGGGCCAGGAGCATCTGAAATCCACCATCGGCGAGCTCAACGCCTCCATCGCGACCGCAGGCGCGTCCTTGCGCGCGCTGCAGGCGGCGGCGGGCACGGTCGGCGAGACGCTGGACCGCAAGCTCTCGGTCGCGCGCGCGACCATCGACGAGCTGTCGCTTCTGACCGCGTCGGGCGAGCGCATCGCCAGCCGCATGGAGCGCAGCGTCGACACCACGCCGAAGGTGCAGTCGATCGGCCTTCCCTCGGGCAGCATCATGGACAGGCTGAAGGTCGCGCGATGAAAACGCTGCGTCTGTTGCCGGCCGTCATGGTCGTGGGCGCGGCCCTGCTGGTGCTGAAAGGCGCCGGCCTGGTGCACGAAGCCCAAGCCGAGGACGGCGCCAAGGCGGCCGTGCAGGTCGCGGCCAACGACGCGCCGGCGCCCAGGGACTTCGCGGCCGACGACAGCGAGACATCGAGCGCCGCGGAGGTCGACGTGCTCTCGTCGCTCTCCAAGCGCCGCGCCGAGCTCGACAGCCGCGCGCGCGATCTCGACATGCGCGCCAACGTTCTGGCCGCGACCGAGAAGCGCGTCGACGACAAGATCGCGACCTTGAAGCAGCTCGAGACGCGCATGACCGCTCTGCTCGGCCAGCGCGACACGGCACAGGAAGCGCAGATCAAGGCGCTGGTGAAGACCTATTCGGCGATGAAGCCCAAGGACGCGGCGCGCATCTTCGACGGCCTCGACGACGAGGTGCTGATCCCCGTGGCGCAGGAGATGAAATCCGACGCGCTCGCCCCCGTGCTCGCGGCGATGAGCCCGGCCGCGGCGCAGAAGCTGACGCTCAAGCTGGCGTCCAAGCTGAACCTGCCCGAGAAGG
>DASZQV010000034.1:0-95968 GCA_035549495.1 Rhizomicrobium sp.
CGCGCGTCGAAGAACCGCGCTGGCAGAAGGCCTGGGACGACAACCAGTCCTTCGTCGTCAACACCGATGACAAGCGCGACCCGTACTACGTCCTCGAGATGTTCCCCTATCCGTCGGGGCGCATCCACATGGGCCATGTGCGCAACTACACCCTGGGCGACGTGGTCGCCCGCTTCAAGCGCGCGCGCGGCTTCAATGTGCTCCACCCCATGGGCTGGGACGCCTTCGGCCTGCCGGCCGAGAACGCCGCCATGGAGAAGAAGGTCCATCCGGCGACATGGACCTACGACAACATCGCGACCATGCGCCAGCAGCTGAAGTCCATGGGGCTGTCGCTGGACTGGGCGCGGGAGATCGCCACCTGCCATCCCGAGTACTACCGGCATGAGCAGGCGATGTTCCTCGATTTCCTCGAGGCCGGCCTCGTCTACCGCAAGGAGGCGAGCGTCAACTGGGATCCCGTCGACCAGACGGTGCTGGCCAACGAGCAGGTGATCGACGGCCGCGGCTGGCGCTCGGGCGCCTTGGTCGAGCGCAAGAAGCTCTCGCAATGGTTCTTCAAGATCACCGCGTACAGCGACGATCTGCTGAGCGCGCTGGATAGCCTGGACAGATGGCCCGACAAGGTCCGGCTGATGCAGAAGAACTGGATCGGCCGCTCGGAAGGCCTGCGCTTGCGCTTCGACGTCGCGGGCGACAAAAAAGACGGCATCGAGGTCTTCACCACGCGCCCCGACACCTTGTTCGGCGCGAGCTTCGTGGCGATCTCGCCCGATCATCCGCTGGCCGCGAAGCTCTCGGGCCTGCGCGCCGACATCAAGGACTTCATCGACGAGTGCCATCGCACCGGAACGTCGGAAGCCGCGATCGAGACCGCCGAGAAGATGGGCTTCGACACGGGCTTGCGCGTCACCCACCCGTTCGACGAGACCTGGGAGCTGCCGGTCTATATCGCCAACTTCGTGCTGATGGGGTACGGCACCGGCGCGATCTTCGGCTGCCCGGCGCACGATCAGCGCGACCTGGATTTCGCGCGCAAATACGACCTGGAAGTGCTGCCCGTGGTCATCCCCGAAGGCAGCGATCCCGCCGGCTTCGAGGTCGGCGCCGAGGCCTATACCGGGCCGGGCAAGCTCGCCAATTCGGAATTCCTGGACGGCATGAGCGTCGACCAGGCCAAGGCCGAAACGGCGAAACGCGTCGAAGCGCAAGGCCGCGGCAAGCGCGAGGTGAATTATCGCCTGCGCGATTGGCTGGTGTCGCGCCAGCGCCCCTGGGGCTGCCCGATCCCGATGATCCGCTGCGAAAAGTGCGGCTATGTGCCGGCCGAAGATCTGCCGGTGCTGCTGCCCGACGAGCTGAAATTCGAGAGCGCCGGCAATCCGCTGGTGTCGCATCCGACCTGGAAGCACGTCGATTGTCCGCAGTGCGGCGGCGCGGCGGAGCGCGAGACCGACACCTGCGACACCTTCGTGGACTCGTCGTGGTATTTCGCCCGCTTCGCCGATCCGAACAGCGAGGCGCCGGTGAACAAGGACGCGGCCGCCTATTGGCTGCCGGTCGACCAGTATATC
This sequence comes from Rhizomicrobium sp., assembly GCA_035549495.1. Classification (GTDB taxonomy): domain Bacteria; phylum Pseudomonadota; class Alphaproteobacteria; order Micropepsales; family Micropepsaceae; genus Rhizomicrobium. The sequence goes on from DASZQV010000034.1 coordinate 1,575, forward strand.
GGCGGCATCGAGCACGCGATCCTGCACCTGCTCTATGCGCGCTTCTTCACCCGCGGCCTGCACAAATTCGGCTATGCAAAGGTCGACGAGCCGTTCTCGAGCCTGTTCACGCAGGGCATGGTCTGCCACGAGACCTACAAGAACGCGGCCGGCGAGTGGGTCACGCCCGACGAGATCGAGAAGCGCGACGGCAAGGCCTATCTGAAGGGCAGCGACGTCGCGGTCGAGATCGGCTCGTCGGAGAAGATGTCGAAGTCGAAGAAGAACGTGATCGCGCCCGAGACGATCATCGACGTCTACGGCGCCGACACGGTGCGCTGGTTCATGCTTTCGGACACGCCGCCCGAGCGCGACATCGAATGGACCGACGAGGGTGCCGCCGGCTGCTGGCGCTTCGTGCAGCGCCTCTGGCGCCTGGTCGAGGAGGCGGGCGAGCTGCCCGCGCCGGGCACTGCGCCCGAGGGCGCGTCCGAGCTGCCCGCGCCGGGCACTGCGCCCGAGGGCGCGTCCGAGCTGCGCCGCGCCACCCACCGCGCCATCGCCGCGGTGACCGACGACGTCGAGCATCTGCGCTTCAACCGCGCCGTGGCGCAGATCTACACGCTTGCCGGCATGATCGACGCGAAAGCCGCGCCGGCCGACCGCCGCGAGGCGCTGGAGAGCCTGGTGCTGCTGTTCGCGCCGATGATGCCGCATCTGGCCGAGAGCTGCTGGCAGGCGCTGGGGCACGCCACCCTGGTCGTCGACGCGCCCTGGCCCAAAGCCGATCCGGCGCTGGTCAGATCGGACACGCTCACCATCGCGGTTCAGGTGAACGGCAAGCGCCGCGGCGAGATCACCATCCCCGCCGAAGCGTCGGAAGACTCCGTCAAGGCGGCGGCGATGGCCGATGACGGGGTCTTGCGTTCCTTGGAAGGCAAGGCGCCCAAGCGTATCATCGTGGTGCCGAAGCGGATCGTGAACATCGTCGTATGAGAAGGCTCGCCGCCCTCGTCCTTTCTCTGTCGCTCAGCGGATGCGGTTTCCATCCGCTCTATGGCGATTCGGGCGCGACGGCGGAAAGCGCCGACAAGCTCCAGGCGATCTATGTCGAGCCGATCCCGGAGAAGCTCGGCTACGAGCTGCGCAACACGTTGATCGACCTGTTCGACGCCTCCGGCAAGCCGAGCGCAAGCGCCTATCGCCTGCGCGTCGTGCTGACCACCAAGTCCGAAGGCATCGCGATCCAGAACGACGCGGCGATCACGCGCTACAACGACACGCTCAACGTCGCTTACGAGCTGACCGACGCGACCACCGGAAAGGTCGTGACCAAGGGCATCGAGCTCGGGCTTTCGGCCTACAACGTCGTGGCCTCGCCTTACGCGACGCTGGTCGCGCAGCAGGACGCCGACAAGCGCGCCGCCGAAGACATCGCCTATCGCATCCGCACCGACCTTGCGGTCTATTTCGCGCAAGAAGCCAAGGCCGCGCGCGCGCCCACGCGATGATCGTCAAATCCTCCGACGCCGACCGCTACGCCGCCAAGCCGCCCAAGGAGCTGGTCGCGGCGCTGGTGTTCGGGCCCGACACGGGCCTGGTGCGCGAGCGCGCCGAAAGCCTGATGAAGAGCGTGGTCGACGACATCTCGGACGCCTTCCGCGTCTCGGACCTCGAGGATTCCGCGCTCGCCTCCGATCCCGCGCGCCTCGCCGACGAGGCGCAGGCGATCTCGATGCTGGGCGGGCGGCGCGTCGTGCGCGTGCGCGGCGCGGGCAACAACCTCGCCAAGCTGTTCGAGGGCTTCCTGGACGATCCCAAGGGCGACGCGCTGATCGTCGTCGAAGGCGGAGACCTGGCCAAAGGCACCGGCCTGCGCAAGCTCTTCGAGGAGGCCGACAACGCCGCGGCCATCGCCTGCTATCCCGACAGCGCGCGCGACCTGTTCGACGTGGTGCGCAATGCGCTGAAGGCCGAAGGGCTGTCCATCGCACCCGACGCGCTGGAAGACGCCGTCGGCCGCCTGGGCTCGGACCGCGGCGTGACCCGGCGCGAGCTCGAGAAGCTGGCGCTCTATTGCCATGGCGCCAAGCAAGTGACGCTCGACGACGTGCGCGCGGTGATAGGCGACGAAGCCGAAGCGCGCGTCGACGAAGCCATCGACGCGGCCGGCACGGGCGACCTGCCGCGCCTCGATCTCGCGCTCGAGCGGCTCTGGATCGCGGGCACCTCGCCGGTCCAGGTGCTGCGCCAGGCGATGTCGCATTTCCAGCGTCTGCTGCTCGTCGCGGCCGAGACCAAGCGCGGCGGCAGCGCCGACGAGGCGATGCGCAAGCTGCGCCCACCCGTCCATTTCTCGCGCACCGCGTCGTTCAAGGGGCAGGCGCAGCGCTGGAGCGAGCAACGGCTGCTCGACGCGCTCGACCAGCTGCTCGAAGCCGAGGCGCTGACCAAGACGACCGCGGTGCCGGCCGAGGCCGTCTGCGGCAAGATCCTGCTCAGCGTGGCGGCGATGGCCAGGGTGCGATAAGAGGGCCGCGCGCTGATGCTGAAGGTCCGAATCATCCCCTGTCTCGACGTGAAGGACGGCCGCGTCGTCAAAGGCGTGAACTTCGTCGATCTGCGCGACGCCGGCGACCCGGTCGAGCAGGCGATGCTTTACGATCAAATGGGTGCCGACGAGCTCTGCTTCCTCGACATCACCGCGAGCCACGAGAAGCGGCCGATCCTGCTCGACGTGGTGCGGCGCACGGCAGAGGTCTGCTTCATGCCGCTGACCGTGGGCGGGGGCGTGCGGACGCTCGACGACATCCGCGCGCTGCTGCTGGCCGGCGCCGACAAGGTCTCGATCATGACCGCCGCCGTCCACGACCGCGATTTCGTGCGCCGCGCGGCGGAGAAATTCGGCAGCCAGTGCATCGTCGTCGCCGTCGACGCCAAGCGAAATGCGGCGGGCGGTTTCGAGATCTTCACCCATGGCGGGCGCAAGCCGACGGGCCTCGACGCCGTCGCCTATGCGCGCGAGGTGGCCGCGCGCGGCGCGGGCGAGATCCTGCTGACCTCGATGGACCGCGACGGCACGCGCGAAGGCTTCGACCTCGCGCTGACCCGCGCCGTCGCCGATGCGGTGCCGATCCCCGTCATCGCCTCGGGCGGCGTCGGCTCGCTGGACCATCTGGTCGAAGGCGTGCGCGACGGCCATGCCAGCGCGGTGCTGGCGGCCTCGATCTTCCACTTCGGCGAGGCGACCGTGGCCCAAGCCAAACAGGCGCTGGCAAAAGCGGGATTGCCGGTGCGCGTGGTTTAAGTAGACTTGGAGCGCCCATGGAAGATCCCCGCCCCGCGACCATCCGCTCGACCCGCGCCAGCCTCGAATTCCACGCCATGGCCGTGAGCGCGCGCCCGCTCAAGATCGGCCGCGGCATGACGGTCGAGGATGCCTATCGCGTCACGCTCTTGGAATGCCTCGCCCATGTCGCCGCCAACGTCGCCGCGGTGACGCGCTCGCGCGAGGTCGAAGGGCTGCACCAGCTTCGCGTCGGGCTGCGCCGGTTGACGGTCGCGTTCGCGGCGTTCGGCGAAGAGTTCCTGAGCCCCGCGCATCGCGAGCTTCAGGCGCGCACCAAGGCGTTCGGCTCGTCCATCGCGCCGGCGCGCGACCTGGACGTCTTCGCCGACGAGCTGTTCGCGCCGCCCGTCGAAGCGGCCGGCGGCGACGCGGCGTTCGGCCTGCTGCGCGAGCGGCTGGACTTGGCGCGGCGCGACGCCTGGGACCGCGCGGTCGCGCGCGTCTCGAGCGTCGAGTTCGCCATCCTGCTCGACGACGTCGCGGCCGCCGCGCAGAGCCGCAGCTTCGACGACCGCGACGCCGTGCGCGCCAAGGTGAAATCCATCGCGCCGCGCAGGCTGGACGAGTTCCTGATGAAGGCGCGCAAGCGCGGGCGGCATCTGAAGACCGTGGAGCAGCGCGATTTCCACCGCCTGCGCATCTCGCTCAAGAAGCTGCGCTATGCGGCGGAGTTCTATGGCCCGCTCTACAAGAAGAAAGCGGTCAAGCGCTTCATCTCCAAGCTGAAGGAGCTGCAGGACCTGCTCGGCGCCTTCAACGACACCGGCCAGGTGCGCGCGACGCTTTCGCAGCTCACCCATGACGACGCGCTGTCGCCGGGCGTGCAGGCGGATCTGTGCTTCGCGTCGGGCCTGATCAATGGCTGGCATTGCGCGCGCGGCGCGCGCCTGGGCAAGAGCGCGATGAAGCGCTGGGAGACGTTCAAGCGCGTCGAGCCGTTCTGGGCCTGACGATGAAGGTGGCCATCGATCCGGCGCGCGCGGCGGACTATCCGGCGAACATCCAGGCGATCCTGAAGCGCCAGGCGCCGTGCTCGGCCTGGCTGAACCAGCAGCTGCTCGAGATCGACGCCGAGACCGGCTTCGCGCGCATCGCCTACGATCTTGGCGAACCGCACTTCAACCGCTTCGGCGCGCTGCATGGCGGCGCCATCGCCTGCGTGATGGACGACGTGCTCGCGGTCGCGGCGGGGCTGGTGCTCAAATGGGGCGAGATCGCGCCGACGCTCGAGATGAAGGTCTCGTACCTCTCCCAGGGCGCAGCCGGACGGCACGTTGCGGAAGCCCGCGTGCTGAAGCGCGGACGGCAGATCAATTTTCTCGACGCCACGCTCGCGACCGAGACCGGCAAGACCATCGCGACCGCCACCGCGACGATCATGATCGCGCCGCTAAAGCGTTAGCGTCGATTGTTATCGATTGGAATCATACCAACGGACCTCATCAATGACTCATTTCGTCATGGCCGCCCTTGAGGCGGCCATCCGGAAAATCGGCCATTTTCCGAAGGAATCTGGATGGCCGGGGCAAGCCCGGCCACGACGAAAAAGGTCAAAGACAACGCCCGTTGGTATCACAAACAAGATTGTCACGGCCCGCGACTGCGGGCCGCCCAGGTGACGTTGTTGTTGTCATCGAAAAAAACTCCGAGCAACCTTGGCTTCGATGTGCAAGGCCCGGCTGGATGGCCGCTTTCGCGGGCCATGACATCGGGTTTATCGCGCCAATTTGAAAACAACCGGCGCTAGCCCCAGCTCCAGACCGGTTCCTGGCCGAGCTCCTGGGCGACGAAGGCGTCATGCGCCGCGCTCTCGGCCTCGGTGACGAGCGCCGCCAGCGGCACGGGCCGCATGCGCGCGACGCGCACCACCGTCGCCACCAGCGCCGCGTCGACGGGCGACAGCTCCAGCCGCTTCTGCCGCGCGCCGGCGACGAGCTCGAGATAGACCTGCGCCGTCAGCTCCGCGTCGAGCAGCGCGCCGTGCAGGCTGCGCCCCGACAGGTCGATGTTGAAGCGCTTGCACAGCTCGTCCAGCGAATAGCGCGCGCCGGGAAGCTTGCTCTTGGCGATGTCGATCGTGTCGATCGCGCGCGCGGACGACAACGGCTTGTGCGACACGCGATGCAGCTCGGAGTTCAAGAACTTGAGGTCGAAGCTCGCATTGTGGATGACCAGCGGCGCATCGCCGATGAATTCCAGGAACTCCAGCACCACGTCTGCGAAGCGCGGCTTGTCGAGAAGGAACTCGGTGGTGATGCCGTGCACGCGCTGCGCGTCGGGCGGCATGTCGCGGTCCGGGTTCAGGTAGCGCTGGAAGCTGCGCCCCGTGGGCCGCTGGTCGATCAGCTCGACGCAGCCGATCTCGATCACCCGATGGCCGTCGTTCGGATCCAGGCCGGTGGTTTCGGTATCGAGGACGATCTCACGCATGCTTGAGGCGGGCCCGGATGGTTTCGACGATCTGCTTCACCTGCGCGAATGCATGCTCCAGCCCCTTGTCGGTTTCAACCACGAAATGGGCTTTTGCACGCTTTTCGGCGTCGGGCAGCTGGCGCGACAGGATGTGGTCGAGCTTTTCGGGCGTCATGCCTTCGCGCGCGAGCACGCGCCGGCGCTGAAGCTCCGCCGGCGCCGAGACCACCACGACCGCGTCCATGCGCGCCTGCCCGCCGGTTTCAAACAGCAGCGGGATGTCCTGCACGACCATCTCGGCACCGGCAACGCTCGCCATGAATTTGCGTTGCTCGGCGGCGACGAGCGGATGGACGATCGCCTCGAGCCGCTTGAACGCCGCTTCGTTGCCGCCGACGGCTTTGCTCAGGCGGACGCGGTCGACCTTGCCGTCCACGACCGTGCCGGGGAACGCGTCCGCGATCGGCGCCACGGCCGCGCCGCCCCGCTCGTAGAGCCGGTGCACCGCCGCGTCGGAATCGTAGACCGGCACGCCCAGCTTCGCGAACAGGCCGGCCGTCGCGGTCTTGCCCATGCCGATGGAGCCGGTGAGCCCGATCAGGAACGGCTTAGGCCCCATGAGCCAACGCCTCTTCGAGCACGCGGCGCAACGCCGGCGTCACTTGGGGCGCGACACCGAAGAAGGCCTCGAACGCCGGCACGGCCTGATGCATCAGCATGCCGAGCCCGTCGACGGTCTTGAGCCCGAGCGCGTCCGCGCGCAGCAGCAGCCCGGTCCTGAGCGGATTATAGACGATGTCGCACACGATCGCGGTCTTGGGCAGCAGCGCGAGGTCGACATCCGGCGATGGCGTATCCTTCATCCCGGCGCTGCTTGTGTTGATCACCAGCGCGGCGTCCTTCGCGGCCTCGGCCCAATGCCCGAAACCGACGGCGCCCATGCGGCCCGGCGTGCGGTTGAGGAGTCTTATCTCGCCGGCTTCCTTCAGCGCGATCTGCGCCGCCCGCGAGGCGCCGCCGGCGCCCAGGATGACGACCGGCTTGCCTGCGAAATCGACCGCGGCCAGCGACGCCTTCAGCCCCGGCACGTCGGTGTTGAGGCCTTCGATACTGCCGTCGGCATGAAAGACGAGCTGGTTGACCGCACCCGCCGCCCGCGCCGCTTCGTCGACGCGCGCGCCGACCGCGAAGGCGGCTTCCTTGTGCGGCACAGTGACGCTCACGCCCGCAAAGCCGGCGCGCCGCAAGCCGCTGAGGACGGTCGAGAAATCCTCCGGCCGCACGGGCAGCTTCACGAAAGCGCCGTCGATACCGTGCTCCGCCAGCCAATAGCCGTGCAGGCGCGGCGACAGGCTCTGCGCCACGGGCCATCCGATCACACCGGCAAGCTTCATCTCGCGACCACACCAAAGTCCCGCAGCGCGCCGAGCAACGGCACCAGCGGCAATCCCAGAATGGAGAAATAGTCGCCTTCGACGCGCTCGAAAAGCTGCGCGCCCAACCCTTCCAGCCGGTAGCAGCCGACGCTGCCCAGGACCGCGTCGCCCTCGGCCCCCAGGTAAGCCTCGAGGAACGCATCGCTGAAGTCGCGCATGGTCAGCCGCGCCTCGTCGGTGTGGCGCCACACGACCTCGCCGTCGCGCATCAAAGCGAGCGCCGAGATCAGCACATGCGCGCGGCCGCGCAGCGCCTTGAGCTGATCGGCAGCCGTCTCACGCGTGGCGGCCTTGCTCAAGACCTTGCCGTCGAGGTTCAGCACCTGGTCGGCGCCGAGCACCAGCCGGTCGGGATGGCCGGAAGCGACTGTCGATGCCTTCACCTCCGCCAGCCGCTGCGCGACATCATGGGGACTGAAGCCCATCATCTTGACCGCGTCTTCGTTCACGCGAGACGGCACCATGTCGAAGGCGACGCCGGCATCGCGCAAGATCTTCGCCCGGCTCGCGCTTGCCGATGCCAGGACCAGCAGCGTCACGCGCGGGCCTCCTCGCGCTCGCTGAGCAGATTGAGGATCGCTGCGGCCGTCTCCTCGATCGAGCGCCGCGAGACGTCGATCGCGGGCCAGCCATGCTGCTCGAACAGCCGCCGCGTCCGGGTGATCTCGGCACGCACGCTTTCGAGCTCGACATAATCGGTGTCGCGCGCCTCGCCCATCGTCGACAGGCGGTTGCGCCGGACCTGGATCAGCCGCTCGGCCGATGCCCACAATCCGACAACAAGCGGGCGGCGCGCCGCGAGCAGATAGCTCGGCACCGGAATGCCCGGCACGAGCGGCACGTTGGCGCAGCGCACGCCGCGGATCGCGAGATACACACAGGTGGGCGTCTTCGAGGTGCGGCTGGCGCCGACGAGCACCACCTGCGCTTCGTCGATGGTGTCGAGCGACTGGCCGTCGTCGTGCTGGATGGTGAAGTTCATCGCCTCGATGCGCGTGAGATAGCGCTGATCGACCTCGTGCTGGCCGCCGGGACGATGGGTTTCGCTGGCGCCGAGGAACAGGCGCATCGCCGCGACCGGACCTTCGAGCACGTCGAGGCAGGGAATCGAAAGCCTGGCGCATTGCGCGACGAGCTCGCCGCGGAGCTCGGGGCTGACCAGGGTGAAGAACACGAGCCCCGGCGCGCCGGCGATATGCTCGACCGCGCGCTCGAGCTGGCGGCGGCTGCGCACCATCATGTAGGCATGCTCATGCACGTCGACGCCTTCGAACTGCGCCAGCGCGGCCTTGGCGATCGCGTTCAAGGTTTCGCCGGTGGCGTCGGAAACCAGATGCACATGGAAAGCGTTACCCACAGAACCATCCCTTCCGCGCCCAACGCGGGCGGCATCGGCGCACATTACCCCAAGCGCGCACAATTCGGCGATCCGCGTCAACAGCGCCATCCCCAGCCGGACCGCTTGTCACCTCATCTTGTTTCCCTTGAACGAAGGGCCTAGAGAGGCCCTATCCCCGATCTCCTCCACAACCCACAGGTCCAACATCTTCTCCATCATCCTTCTAGGAGTCTTGTCTTGAGTGAGAAGAGACTGATCTCTGTATTGAACGGCGAAGCCCGGACGGTTCCTCCGATCTGGCTGATGCGCCAAGCCGGACGCTATCTGCCCGAATACCGTGCGTTGCGGGCCAAGGCAGGCTCGTTCTGGACCATGTGCATGAGCCCCGGGATGGCGACGGAGATCACGCTGCAGCCGATCCGGCGCTTCGGCTTCGACGCGGCGATCATCTTCTCGGATATCCTGACCGTGCCCCATGCGCTGGGGCAAACGGTGACGTTCACCGAGGGCGAGGGGCCGTCGCTGCCGCCGATCGCGACGGTCGATGGGTTGGAGCGCGATCCGTCCGTGTGGCGTGCCAGGCTCGCGCCGGCCTACGAGACCTTGCAGCGCGTCCGTGGAGCGCTCTCAAGCGAGACGGCGCTGTTGGGCTTTGCAGGGGCGCCCTGGACCTTGGCGACCTATATGGCGGCCGGCAAAGGCGGCGACGCGCAGATGGCTGCCAAGATTTGGGCCGCACGCGATGCGCAAGGGTTCCAGGCTTTGCTCGATCTGCTCGGCGATTGCGTGGCGGCGCATCTGGTGGCGCAGCTCGATGCCGGCGCCGACGCGGTGCAGATCTTCGATTCCTGGGCGGAAGGTCTCGCCGCTGACCAGTTCGAAAGCTGGGTGACGCAGCCGACGGCGCGACTCGTGGGCAAAGTGCGCACCGCGCGTCCCGAGGCGAAGATCATCGGCTTCCCGCGTGGCATGTCCGCGGAGCGCGCCGAACGCTTCCACGCGGCGACGCGGGTCGATGCGATCTCGGTGGCGACCCAGGTGCCGCTCGCCGCCATGCGCAACGCTGTGGGCATCCGCGTGGCGCTGCAAGGCAATCTCGACCCGCTTGTGCTGGTCGAAGGCGGCGCGGCGCTCGAGCGCGCGGCGCAGCGCATTCTGGACGAGATGCACGGGCAGCGCTTCATCTTCAATCTCGGCCATGGCGTGGTGCCCGAGACGCCCATCGCCCATGTGGAGCGATTGTTGAAGATCGTGCGGGGCACGGCGTGAGGCTCGCTGTCGTCCTGTTCAATCTCGGCGGGCCGGACTCGCTCGATGCCGTCGAGCCTTATCTGCGCAATTTGTTCTCGGACCCTGCCATCATCCGCTTGCCCGCGCCGCTGCGCCTGCCGCTGGCGTGGCTGATCGCGCGTCGGCGCGCGCCGTTTGCGCGCGACATCTATGAGAAGCTCGGCGGACGTTCGCCGATCCTCGAGAACACGCAAGCCCAGGCGCGCGCGCTCGAACAGGCGCTGGCGGCGCAAGGCGTCGACGCGAAGGCGTTCATCGCCATGCGCTGCTGGCATCCCTTCAGCGACGAAACCGTGGCTGCCGTCAAAGCCTTCGCGCCGGAGCGGATCGTGCTCTTGCCGCTCTATCCGCAATATTCGACCACGACGACCGCCTCGTCCTTCGCGGATTGGAACCGCGCTGCCGCGAGCCTCGGCATCCCGACCGCGCGCGTCGACAACTATCCCACCGCGCCAGGCTTCATCGCCGCGCTTGCCGACTGCGTCCGCGAGACCTGGAAGCAGACGCGGCCGGGCATCCGCTACCGCCTGCTGCTCTCGGCCCATGGCCTGCCCGAGCGGGTGATCCGCGCCGGCGATCCGTATCAGCGGCAGGTCGAGACGACGGCCGCGGCCCTTGTGCGCGAATTGGGGATGGCAGAGCTCGACCCTACCGTCTGCTATCAGAGCCGTGTCGGACCGCTGACATGGATCGGGCCGTCGACCGACAGCGAGATCGTCCGCGCCGGCCGCGACGGCATGGGCGTGGTCGTGGCACCGGTCGCCTTCGTCTCGGAACATTCCGAGACCCTGGTGGAACTCGACATGGAATATGCGAAACTTGCGCGCGCGAGCGGCGTGCCGGACTATCTGCGCGCACCCACGGTCGGCACGCGCGCCGCGTTCATCGACGCGCTCGCGCGCCTGGTGCTGGAGCAGGTGAAGCGATGACGGCGTTCCTCTCGAACAACATCCTCTGGATCAAGGCGTTCCACGTCATCAGCGTGATCGCGTGGATGGCGGGGATGTTCTATCTGCCGAGGCTGTTCGTCTATCACACCGAAACCGTGCCCGGCTCGGCCGAGAGCGAGCGCTTCAAGGTGATGGAAGGAAAGCTTCTCAGGACGATCATCAACCCGGCGATGATCGCGACCTGGGTGTTCGGGCTGACGCTTGCGATCCTGACCGAGGCCTATAAGGAGCATTGGCTGCAAGCCAAGTTCGTCCTGGCAATCCTCATGTCCGGCCTGCACGGCTATTTCGTCGGCCGCGTGCGGGCCTTCGCCCAGGACAGGAACGACAAGCCGGCCCGGTTCTACCGCATCCTGAACGAGGTTCCGCCGGTTTTGATGGTGTTCATTGTAATCCTGGTAATCGTGCAGCCTTTTTGACACGCCCGCCTATTTGCATCCCGGGAAAATAGCGCTATATAGACCTCGTTCCCCATTGCATCGCAGGCGGCAGGCGCTCGACGCCTTACGCCGGGACCCGGGAAACCGGCGCGGTGCCCGATCAATCTTTCCGATGATGATCCCGTAGGGCTGACCCCCGCGGCAACCGGACCGAACCTCCCTCTCTCGTATCAGGTACAATTTTCATGACCGTCCAAAATGGCCTGCAGACCATGAAGCTGCAGGATTTGAAATCGAAATCCCCGACCGACCTTCTCGAATTCGCCGAAGAGCTGGAGATCGAGAACGCATCGTCCATGCGCAAGCAGGACATGCTGTTCGCGATCCTGAAAGAGCTCGCCGAGCGCAATGTCGAGATCATGGGCGCCGGCGTGGTCGAAACCCTGCAGGACGGCTTCGGCTTCCTGCGCTCGCCGGAATCGAATTATCTCCCCGGCCCCGACGACATCTATGTCTCGCCGTCGCAGATCCGCCGCTTCGGCCTCAGGACCGGCGACACCGTCGAAGGCCCGATCCGCGGGCCCAAGGACGGCGAGCGCTATTTCGCCCTGCTCAAGGTCTCGACGATCAATTTCGAGGATCCGGAGCAGATCAAGCACAAGGTCGCCTTCGACAACCTCACCCCCTATTACCCGGACGAGCGCTTCAACATGGAGCTGCCCGATCCGACGGTGAAGGACCGCACCGGCCGCGTGATCGACATCGTGGCGCCCTTGGGGAAGGGCCAGCGCTGCCTGATCGTGGCGCCGCCACGCGTCGGCAAGACGATCATGATGCAGAACATCGCCAAGGCGATCTCGGCCAACCATCCCGAGGTCTATCTGATCGTGCTCCTGATCGACGAGCGCCCGGAAGAAGTCACCGACATGCAGCGCACGGTGAAGGGCGAGGTGATCTCGTCGACCTTCGACGAGCCGGCGACCCGCCACGTCCAGGTCGCCGAGATGGTGATCGAAAAGGCCAAGCGCCTGGTCGAGCACAAGCGCGACGTCGTGATCCTGCTCGACAACATCACGCGGCTGGGCCGTGCCTACAACACCGTCGTGCCTTCGTCGGGCAAGGTGCTCACCGGCGGCGTCGACGCCAACGCGCTGCAGCGCCCGAAGCGCTTCTTCGGCGCGGCGCGCAACATCGAGGAAGGCGGGTCGCTGACCATCATCTCGACCGCGCTGATCGATACCGGCAGCCGCATGGACGAGGTGATCTTCGAAGAGTTCAAGGGCACCGGCAATTCGGAAATCATCCTGGACCGCAAGGTCGCCGACAAGCGCGTCTTCCCCGCGATCGACATCCTCAAGAGCGGCACCCGCAAGGAAGAGCTTCTGGTCGACAAGGGGACGCTCGCCAAGATGTACGTCCTGCGCCGCATCCTGGCGCCCATGGGCACCATCGACGCGATCGAGTTCCTGCTCGACAAGCTGCGCCAGTCCAAGACCAACAGCGATTTCTTCGACAGCATGAATACGTGAAGGTGAGGCTGGCTCAGGCCAGCTTCAGCCCGCAATGCTTGGCGAAGTGGCGGAAATCGCCGTCGCGCGTGATGAGAGCTACATCGTGGTCGATGCAGGATTGCGCGATCAGTGTGTCGGCGATTTTCGCTTTCAACCCTTTTTGCCGCAGCAGACGGCGAGTAGCGCCAGCGCGCTCCCAGAAGCCGGTGGTTGTTTCCAAGGCCAAGATATCGGGAAGCAACTCGGCGAGCGTTTTGCTGGAAGCCTCGTCGCCGAGGATTTCGGTGATGACGACCGGCGGAAGCCTTAGCTGGCCACTTGAGGCGGCGGCATCCAACAGGTCGAGATCGGCGCCGCTTTCGTTTTTCAGGTACGCGACGAGCGCGCTGGTATCGGTCGCAATCATTCGCGATCGTATTTCATTTCCTGCCAGGTCATCGAAAATTTCACCTTGCCGCGAAGGGCACGAAGCTTTTTCAGCGCGCGATCCGAACGAAGTCTACGCAATGCCGCGCGGACCGTTTCCGTCACGCCTTCGCCGGTGAAGTCCTGTGCTGCGGTAAGGTCGTCCACCGGCACTTCGACCGTGATCTTGCGCATTTCACCCATGCCAGCATCGATACCATAGTCGAGGCTGGCCCTCAAGCTGGTGCCTCAGTCGTGGTCTTCCGCCTTCTCGCTGATCCAATCCATCAGCGCGAGCAGGACGCCGGAGACCACGAAGACGAGGTGCAGGATCACCTTCCATCGCAGCGAGCGGTCGTCGATGCTGTCGACCTCCATGAAGGCGCGCAGGAGATGGATGGCCGAGATCGCGACGATGGAGGCCACCAGCTTCAGCTTCATGCCCGAGAAATCGACCTTGCCCATCCAGCTCGGCCGGTCGGGATGGTCGCCGATGTCCATCTTGGAGACGAAATTCTCGTAGCCCGCGAAGATCACCATGACGAGCAGGTTCGCCGCCAGCGACAGGTCGACCAGCGAGAGCACCCAGACGATGATGTCGGTCTCGCTCAAGGCCGCGAGCTTGGAAATCTCGTCCACCAGGTCGCGGGCGAAGACCAGGATCAGCGCCACCAGCGCCAGCACCAGCCCGACATAGAACGGCGCCATCAGCCAGCGGCTCGCGAACAGGAAGCGCTCGAAGGCGCGCTCGGCCGGATTGTCCTTCATGTCTGGTCCCCAGAATGCGATCCGCCGACGATAGCGTGACGGCGGGATTTGACAAAGATTGACCGGCGCGCGGCGCGGGCGGACAATGCCCCCAGGCTGGACCTGGGGAGACGACGATGGCCGAGGAACGCGCGCAATTCCATGCGATGAAGGACGGCACGCAGGACGACTGGATGAAGATCGGCGCCGCCGCGGTCGAGTTCAACCGCGACCTGCCCCGGCGCGTGCTCGCCCATCTGAAGCTTCTCGAGGGCGATTGCGGCGGCTTCGCGGTCGACCGCCTGGAGCATTCGCTGCAATCGGCGAGCCTGGCGCATAGGGACGGCATGGACGAGGAATACGTCGTCTGCGCGCTGCTGCACGACATTGGCGACACGCTGGCTTCGCACAATCACGCCGAGCTGGGCGCCACGATCCTCAAACCCTTCGTCTGCGAAGAGAATTGGTGGATGCTCCAGCACCACGGAATCTTCCAGGGCTATTACTTCTTCCACTATCTGGGCCTGGACCGCGACATGCGCGAGCAGTTCCGCGGCCATCCCTCGTTCGAGCGCACCGCGATGTTCTGCGCGCGCCACGACCAGAACGCCTTCGATCCCGGCTACGACACCATGCCGCTCGACGCCTTCGTGCCGATGGTCGAGCGCGTGATGGCGCGGCCGCGCCGCTCGATCTATCTGCGCCAGGCGGCGGAGTAGCTTTCGGTGCATCCCAACCACGAGACGCTCAGGCGCGTGATGCGCGCCTATGTCGAGGGCGACCTCGCGCCGCTGATGAGCGCCGCGACCGACGACGTGGTGTGGGATTCCAACGCGCCAAAGGAATATTTCCGCTTCGGCGGACGCTTCACCGGGCATCTCGGCCTGAAAGAGGCGCTGTCGCTGATCGCGAGCGACTTCGCGATCCTGCGCTACGACACCGGCGAGATGGTCGGCGAAGGCGACGTGGTGTGGGTGTCCAACCAGCTCGACGTCATAGAGCTCAAGACCAAGAGCCGCGCGCAGTTCCAGCTCGTCAATTGCTGGCGTTTCGCGGACGGCAAGATCCGCTCCTGCAGCGAATATTTCGACAGCGCCGGATTGCTCTTGAAGCTCGGCCGCAATCTTACGGAATGAGGATCGTCGCGCCCGTCGTCTGACGGCTGTGCAGCGCCTCATGCGCCCTGCGCGCCTCGGCGAGCTTGAAGCGCTGATGCACCGCGATCTTCACCGCGCCCGAAGCGATCACCGCGAAGAGATCGTCGGCGGTCTCCTGCAGCTCTTCGGCATTGCGCGTGTAGTGGAACAGGGTGGGTCGCGTCAGATAGAGCGAGCCTTTGGCGCTCAAGGTCCCCGGCTCGAACGCCGGCACCGCGCCCGAGGCGTTGCCGAAGCTCACCATCATGCCGCGCACGGCAAGGCAATCGAGCGAGCCCGCCCAGGTGTCCTTGCCGATGGAATCGTAGACCACGGGCACGCCTTCGCCTTTGGCGATCTCGCGCACCTTGGCAGGCCAGTCGCTTTCGCGCGTGTTGAGCACATGGTCGCAACCGTTCGCGCGCGCCAGCGCCATCTTGTCCTCGGAGCCCACGGTGCCGATCACGGTGGCGCCCAGATGCTTCGCCCACTGGCAGGCGATGAGGCCGACGCCGCCGGCCGCGGCGTGGAACACGATCGTCTGGCCGGGCTGCACCGGAAACGTCCGCTTCAACAGGTATTGCGCGGTCATGCCTTTGAGCATCGCGGCGGCCGCGGTCTCGTCGTTGACGCCTGCCGGCAGCTTGACCAGCTTGTCGGCCGGCACGTTCGCTTCCTCGGCATAGGCGCCGATGGGACCCGCGTAGGCGACGCGCTCGCCGGTGGCTTCGTTCACGCCCGCCGCTTCGGTGCCGAGCCCCGAGGGCAGCGGCAGCTTGTAGAGGCCCGAGCGGTGATAGGTGTCGATGAAGTTCACGCCGATGGCGGTGTGGCGCACGCGCACCTGGCCGGGGCCGGGCGGCGGAAGATCGACGTCTTCGAGCTTCAAGACTTCGGGCCCGCCGGTCTCGGCGAAGCGGATGGCTTTCATGGTCTGTCTCCGGGCCGCTATTCTAGGGCCATCATCGGGCGAAGGGCGAGGGCGATGACGGCAGAGGCGATCGGCGCGGAACGACGCATGGTCTTCGGCCATCCGCGCGGGCTGGTGACCGTCGCGGCCACGGAGTTCTGGGACCGCGTCTCGTTCCACGGCATGCAGGCGCTGCTGGTGCTCTACATGGTCGACCAGCTTCTGCTGCCCGGCCATGTCGAGCACATCCTGGGCTTCGCCGGCGTGCGCGCCGCGATCGAGACCTTCACCGGGCCGCTGTCGGTCCAGGCGCTGGCGTCGCAGATCTTCGGCCTCTATGTCGGGCTCGTCTATTTCACCCCGGTGTTCGGCGGCTGGCTGGGCGACCGCGTGCTGGGGCGCACCGGTGCGGTGAGCCTGGGTGCTGCGCTGATGACCGCCGGCCATTTCTGCATGGCGTTCGAGCAATCGTTCCTGCCGGCCCTGCTGCTGCTGATCCTGGGCGCGGGCACGTTGCGCGGCAACCTCGCGCCGCAACTGGGCGAGCTCTATGCCCGGGACGACCGCCGCCGCACCTTCGCGTTCCAGCTCTATGGCAGCGCGGTCAATCTCGGCGCCTTCGCGGCGCCGCTGGCGACCGGCCTGTTGCAGCGCGCCTATGGCTGGCATGTCGCGTTCGCCTTCGCCGGCATCGGCATGGCGGTGGGGCTTGTGGGCTATCTGCTCGGCCGCGGCACGCTTCCGCCCGAGCCGGCACGCGCCCACGCCGAACCGATGCCGCCCTTGAGCGCGCAAGAGAGGCGCGTCGTCGCGCTTCTGCTGTTGCTGGTGCCGGTGGCGTCGACGTTCTGGATCGCGCAGAGCCAGATCTGGAACACCTATAACCTCTGGGCCCGCGACCATGTCGAGCTGCATCTGGGCAGCTTCGAGATGCCGGTGGTCTGGCTGCAATCGATCGACGGGCTGGCGCCGTTCCTGTGCCTGCCGCTGGTGCTGTGGCTGTGGCGGCGCCAGGCGGCGCGCGGGCGCGAGCCGGACGAGTTCACCAAGATCGCGCTCGGCTGCTTCATCTTCGGCGTGTCGACCTTGTGGCTCGCGCTCGCGCAGTACATCGCAGGCCCGGACGGGCGCGCGCCGCTTGTGTGGGCGATCCTGTTCCATCTGAGCTCGAATGTCGGTTGGCTGTTCTTCTCGCCGACGATCACCGCGCTCTATTCGCGCGCCGCGCCGCGAAAGGTGGGCGCGACGATGATGGGCGTTTATTATCTCTCCATCTTCCTGGGCAGCACGATCAGCGGCCGCTTGGGCGGATTGTACGAGACTGTCTCGCCGGCAATGTTCTGGACATTGCATGCCGCCGTGAGCGCGGGCGGCGGCGCTGCGATGCTGATTTTGGGCCGCGCGATGCGGCGCGCGCTCTAGCCAAGCACCCCACGCGTTCCCATATCAGCCGAAGCGTTTCGCGTTGGAGCTTTGTCATGCGTATCCTGCCTCTCGTCTTGGTCGGTCTCGTCACGCCTTCGCTTGCCATGGCCGCGGATCCGCGCGCCATCATCGGCGAGCTGCAGAAGATCGTGACGCCGAACGGCATCGACGAGCGGCTCGAGGTCCCGATCAACGGCACCAAGCAATGGATCACGGTGCGCGGCCGCGACGCGAGCAACCCGATCCTTTTGTTCGTCCATGGCGGGCCGGCGGCGCCGGAGATGCCGACGAGCTGGACGTTCCAGAACCCGTGGGAGGATTATTTCACCGTCGTGCAATGGGACCAGCGCGGCTCCGGCAAGACCTACAACGCCAATGGCGGGGACGCGGTCCGGCCGACGATGTCGCTCGACATGATGGAGAAGGACGCCCAAGCGCTGGTCGAATATCTGCGCGCGACATACCACAAGAAGAAGATCTTCGTGCTCGGCCATTCCTGGGGAACGATCCTGGGGCTGAAGCTCGCGCAGGCGCATCCCGAATGGCTCTATGCCTATGTCGGCATGGGCCAGATGATCGATTCGCGCGCGAGCGAGCGGCTGGGCTATGAGGCGACGTTGAAGGCGGCGGAAGACGCGCACAACGCGCAGGCGATCAAGGAGCTGAAGGCCATCGCGCCCTATCCCGAGCCCGACGGCAACGTGCCGCTCGAGAAGATCGACATCGAGCGCAAATGGTCGGTCGCGTTCGGCGGCCTGAGCTGGAAGCGCGACGGCTACGGCTATTACTATCACGCGACGCAGCTGTCGCCGGACTATACCGACGCCGATCTCGAGGCCATCGACAAGGGCTCTGCGTTGTCGCTGCCGATCCTGCTTCCGGCCATGACGAGGGCGGACTTCACCAAGGTCACGGCGTTCCGCTGCCCCATCGTGATCTTCAACGGCCGCCACGACGACACGACCTCGTCCAAGGTCGTGGCCGATTGGTTCGAGCATGTGACGGCGCCGTCGAAGAAGCTCGTCTGGTTCGAGAACTCGGCGCATATGATGCAGATCGAGGAGCCCGGCCGCGTACTGGTGCACCTGGTCGAGGACGTGCGTCCGCTCGCGGATTAGAACCGCAGGCCGGGGCCGAGCAGGCGCACGAAGATGACGGCCGAGACGATGCCGGCGGCGATCCAGGCCCAGGAGACCGCAAGCGCGACGCCGCTGCGGCGCCTGAGCCCGACCAGCACCAGGCCGATCGAGCCCAGCGACGACGGCAAGGCGTCGCTGAACACCGCTTGCGGTCCGCGCGGATCCAGCAGCCCGCCGGCCGCGGACAGAACCGCTGCGGCGAGATAGGCGACGGTCGCAAAGGTTCCCGACGGCATGTCGTCGCCCGCGGGCCACACGACTGCAAGCATGCGCATCGCGGCGATGTAGAGCGCCAGGCCCGCGACCGCGAGCGCGATATGCCAGGCGCCCGCGGGCTCGAGGCCTGCAATCGCGAAGTGCCAATCGCCCGCGTAAGCCAGTCCCGATTTGAGCATGTAGCCGAGGTTCCAGAACGCGGCGAAGGCGAAGACCAGCGCGAAGAAGACCCGCGCATTGCCGTGCGTCCTGCGCGCGGCGAACCAGGCGGCGAGCGCAACGACGAGGCCCACCAGCGGCCCGGCAAGGTCGATCCAGCGGCTGTGGACCGAGCAATCCTCATAGGTCGTGTCGAGCAGCAGCATGCGGCCGCCCAGCGCGATGCAGGTGCCGCCATGGCCGAGCCCCTCATGCGCGACATCGGCGGCGAGATAAGCCGCGCACGCGATGGCGATGAGGGTGAGGGCCCTGATCAACTTGGGTCTATGTCAACTCAGATGCTGGCGGAAGAAGGTCGAGGTCCGTCCATTGGCGAGGTCGGCGCAAGCCTTGTCGTAATGCGCCCCGCCGACGCGCGCGAAGGCGTGGTCCATCTCAGGGTATGCATGGAGCGTGACCAGCGGATTGTTCCCGAGCCCGTCGACGATCTTCTTCTGCGCCTCGGGCGGCACGAACTGGTCCTTGGCGGCGATGTGCAGCATCAACGGCTTCTTGATGTTGGCGGCCTCGGCCAGCTTCTCGTGGATGTTCACGCCGTAATAGCCGACCGAAGCGTCGACATTGGTGCGCGCGGCGGTGAGATAGGCGAGCAGCCCGCCCAGGCAATAGCCCACCGCGCCGATCTTGCCCGTGCAGCCGTCGCGTCCGCGCAAGGTGTCGATCGCGGCCTGGATGTCCTTGACGCCCTTGTCCGGATCGAAGCGGTTCATCAAATCGAAGGCGCGCTGCCATTCGGCGTCGGTCTTGTCGGTGAGCTGAACGCCGGGCTCCAGCCGCCAGAAGAGATCGGGCACCAGCGCGAAATAGCCATGCGCCGCCAGCCCGTCGGCGACGCCGCGCATCACCGCGTTGACGCCGAAGATCTCCTGGATGACGACGATGCCCGGCCCGCGCCCCGAGCTCGGCGTGGCGAGATAGCCCGCGAACGGCCCGTCCGGCGTCGAGATGGAGATCTGCTTGGCGGCCGTCATTTGTCGTCTCCTTATTGCGCGCGCGCGGCCGGCGGCGCCTGGCGCGGCTGCGGCAGCTGCAGCATCTGGCTCAGCGCCACCGCGTTGGTCACCGGCGCCGAGCAGGCGTTGCGCTGACACACATACGCCGTCGGCTGGCCGTTCGCCATCTCCTTGCCGCGCGCGGGATGGCCCTCGGGCAGGGTCTGATCGGGCGCGATCACGGTGAGCAGCTTGTTGGGCAGGCTGCGGCCGCGCACGGCGTCGACCAGCTCGCGGGTCTTGAGCGAATCCTTCGGACCGACGATCACGATCTGGAGGTTGCTGGCGGCGAACTCGACATTGTCGAAATAGCTGCCCATCGACATGAAGACGCGCAGGCCTTCGTTCGCGAGCCCGCGCACCAGCGAGAAGCAGCGCTCGTTGTAGACGATCTCGCCCGTGGCCATGTAGAGGCGCGCGAGCACGCCGATCATCACGGCATTGGCCGGCGGCTGGTTCTGGTCGTAGATCGACCGTGTACGGACGACCAGCGGATCGGAATCCTCCGCCGTCGTGTAATAGCCGCCCATGATGCCGTCCCAGAAATGCTCGTTCAGGGTCAGCACCCAGCGCTGCGCGTGGTCGAGGAAGCGCTGCTCGCCGGTCACCTCCCACAAGGCCAGCGCCGCGCGCGCCATATGCGCGTAGTCGTCGGCGAAGCCGTCATGGCCGCGCATGCCGTCGATCCAGGAATGGCTGAGGCGCCCGCCGTCGCCGAGCGCCTTGACCACGAAGTCGAACGCCTTGACGGCCTTGGCGATCCAATCCGGCTTGGCAAAAGCGAACCCGGCTTCTGCGAGCGCGGTGACGATCATGCCGTTGGTGTCGGCCAGAACCTTCTCGTCGCGCGCAGGCGCTTTGCGCTTGCTGCGCGCCTCGAGCAGCATCTGGCGCTGGCGCTTGAGCAGCGCCTCGTCGGCTTCGGGCTGCGGGAACGGGGCTTGCGTGCCGAGGCGGTGCAGATGGTTGCGGCCGGCGAGGTTGCCGTCGCGGGTCACGCCATAGGCGGCCTTGAACTTCTGCACGAAGGTGCCGGCGAGCACCGCGTCGATCTCGGCTTCGCTCCACAGATAATAGCGGCCCTCGAAGCCGTCGACCTGGGCGTCGATGGCGGTCGCGAACGCATCGCCCGCCATCATCTCGCGCAGCAGCCAGTCCACGGTCTCGTTGATGCGCGCTTCGCAGATGGCGTTGTGATTGTGCTGCCAGACCGAGGTCATCAGCCCCAGGATCTGGGCGTTGTCGTTGCCCATCTTCTCGAAATGCGGCGCCAGCCAGCGCTCGTCGGTGGCATAGCGGAAGAAGCCGCCGCCGACATGGTCGTACATGCCCGCGATCAGCATGTGGTCGAGCGTCGTCGACATCAGCTGCATGTATTGCGAGGCGCCGGTGCGCAGATAGGCGCGCCACAGAAGCTCGGTCAGCGGGACGGACGGGAATTTCTGCGTGCCGGTGACGCCGCCGAAGAAGATGTCGAAGCGCTGCGCCACGCGCACCGCCACGGTCTCGAGCGTCATGCCGTCGAGGGTGCCGCGGGTGTCGCGGCTCCAATGCTCGCTCATCTGCTTGAGCACGCGCTCGGTCGCCTCGGCGACGGGGGCGGGATTGTCGCGATAGAGCTTCGAGACGTCGCCGAGCACGGTCTTGAAGGTCGGCAGGCCGGTCGAATCCTTCTCCTTCGGGAAGAAGGCGCCGGCGAAAAACGGCACGCCCTTCGGCGTCAGGAACATCGTCAGCGGCCAGCCGCCGCGCGCGCCCATGCCGGCCGACGCGTTCTGATAGAGCAGGTCGATGTCGGGACGCTCCTCGCGGTCGACGAGCACGTTGACGAAATGCTCGTTCATTATCGCCGCGGTCTCGGGATCCGCGAAGCTCTGGCCGCCCATCACGTGGCACCAGTAGCAGGTGGTGTAGCCGATGGAGAGCAGGATCGGCTTGTTCTGCGCCTCGGCTTCCGCCAGCGCCTCGCGGCCCCAGGGATGCCAATGGACCGGGTCGTCCTTGTGGAGCCGAAGATAGGGACTGCTCGCGGTGCCGAGCCGGTTGCTGCTCATGGTGAGAGATTTCCTGAAATGGTTCGGTTGTGTTTTGATTGCCCTTGGCTTCCTTTAGCGCGCCGCCCGACACGGCACCAGCGGGAAACGAAAAGCGGTTAAGCCCATGAAGATTCACGTCGATATGGAGATGACGCCGGAAGAGGCCCGCAAGCTGATGGGCCTGCCCGACGTCGCGCCCATGCAGGAAGAGATGATGGCGGAGATCGCGCGCCGGATGAAGGCTGCGCTCGACACCTCCGATCCCGAGGCGATGCTCAAGGCCTGGATGCCGATGGGCGGCGCGCCGTTCGAGCAGTTCCAGCGCTTCCTGTGGGACAGCGCGGCCAAGGCGGCCGGCGCCGGAGCGAAGAAAAAGGCCTGATGGACACGATCTATGCGCTGAGCTCGGCGCCCGGCCGCGCCGGCGTGGCGGTGGTGCGCGTCTCGGGTCCGGACGCGGCGCGGGCGGTCGAAGGCCTGACCGGGCGCCCTGCCCCGCCGCCACGCCAGGCCGCGCTGCGGCGGATCGGCGGCGTCGACCGGGGGCTGGTGCTGTTCTTCGCGGGGCCGGCCAGCTTCACCGGCGAGGATATGGCCGAATTCCATGTCCATGGCGGGCGCGCGGTGGTCGAGGCGCTGCTCGAAGCCTTGCGCCGTTTCGGGCGGCCGGCCGAGCCGGGCGAGTTCACCCGCCGCGCGGTGGCGAACGGCAAGCTCGACCTCACCCAGGCCGAGGCCATCGCCGACCTCATCGAGGCCGAGACCGAGGCCCAGCGCCGCCAGGCCTTGCGCCAATATGACGGCGCGCTGTCGGCGCTCTATGAGGGCTGGCGCGCGGCGCTGATCCGCGCCGGCGCCTGGGCCGAAGCGGCGATCGATTTCTCCGACGAAGAGCTGCCCGAAGACACAATCGCCCAAACGCGCGCCGCGGTGGCCGATATCGCCGCGGAAATTCGCAAGCATCTCGACGACCAAGGCCGCGGCGAGCGGCTGCGCGACGGACTCCATATCGCGGTGGTCGGACCGCCGAACGCGGGCAAGAGCTCGCTGGTCAATGCGCTCGCCCGCCGCGCCGTCGCCATCGTTGCCGAGACCGCCGGCACGACGCGCGACGTGATCGAGGTGCGCATGGATTTGGGCGGTTATCTCGTCACCATCGCCGACACCGCGGGCTTGCGCGAAACGTCCGACGCCATCGAAGCCGAAGGCGTGCGCCGCGCGCTGGCCCGCGCCGAAGCGGCCGACCTGGTGCTGCTGCTGCTCGATGCAAACGCCGATGCCGCGCCGCCGGACATCCGCGCCGATCTCGTCGTGTGGAACAAGAGCGACCTGAAGCGCCGCAGCGACGGGCTTTCGCTATCGCTCAAGACCGGCGAAGGCCTCGACGCATTGCTCGCCCGGCTGACGGCGATGATCCGTGACCGTCTCGACGCGCCGGGCGAAGCGCCGGCGCTCACCCGCAAGCGTCACCGCTACGCGCTAGAGGAAGCCTTGCGCGCGCTCGATGGCGCCCTCGTCGCACCCGCCGTTCGGCCCGAGCTGTTGGCGGAAGAGATCCGCTTGGCCTTGCGCGCGCTCGGCCGCATCACCGGCCGCGTCGATATCGAGGAGCTGCTCGACGTCGTGTTCAAGGATTTCTGCATCGGCAAGTGATCCGTATACGGAGCAATACGGGTCCCGTTTCACGGGAAACTTGCTCCGGCGGGCCGCCTCGCCTATTGACGCCGCCATGAGCGGTTTCGACGTCATCGTCATCGGCGGAGGGCATGCGGGCTGCGAAGCGGCGGCCGCGGCGGCGCGGGTCGGCGCCCGGACCCTGCTGCTCACCCACAAAGTCGAGACTATCGGCGAGATGTCCTGCAACCCGGCCATCGGCGGGGTCGGCAAGGGCCATCTGGTGCGCGAGATCGATGCGCTGGACGGGGTGATGGCAAAGGCCGCCGATGCCGCCGGCATCCAGTTCCGCATGCTCAACCGCCGCAAAGGCCCTGCCGTTCGCGGCCCCCGCGCCCAGGCCGACCGCAGGCTCTATCGCCAGGCGATGCAGGCCGCCCTCGCCGCCCAGCCGAATCTCGAGATCCTGGCCGCCGCGGTCGAGGACTTGGTCATCGCCGACGGCCGTGTGACGGGCGTGGTCACCGCGGACGGCCGGACCATCGCGGCCGGCGCCGTAGTGCTGACCACCGGCACTTTCCTGCGCGGCTTGATCCACATGGGCGAGACGCGGATTCCGGCGGGCCGTGTTGGAGAAGGACCCAGCATTGGCCTCTCCAAGACCTTGTATTCTCTGGGCTTTTCGTTGGGGCGGCTCAAGACCGGCACCCCGCCGCGCTTGGACGGCGCCACCATCGATTGGGCCGCGCTCGAGATCCAGCATGGCGACGACCCGCCCGTGCCCTTCTCGTTCCTGACCCGCGCGATCACCACCCCGCAGACCGTCTGTCACATCACGCGCACGACGCCCGAGACCCACGCGATCATTCGCGCCA
Organism: Rhizomicrobium sp.; assembly: GCA_035549495.1. Lineage (GTDB taxonomy): Bacteria > Pseudomonadota > Alphaproteobacteria > Micropepsales > Micropepsaceae > Rhizomicrobium. The sequence continues at coordinate 25,935 of DASZQV010000034.1, forward strand.
ATCTCCATCGCGCGCCGATGTATTCCGGCCAGATCGAGAGCACCGGGCCGCGCTATTGCCCGTCGATCGAGGACAAGGTCGTGCGCTTCGCCGCGCGCGACAGCCACCAGATCTTCCTCGAGCCGGAGGGGCTGGACGATGACACGGTCTATCCGAACGGGATCTCGACCTCCCTGCCCGAGGAGGTCCAGCTCGCGCTGCTCAAGACCATTCCCGGCCTGGAGCGCGTCGACGTGCGGCGGCCGGGCTATGCCATAGAGTACGATTATGTCGATCCGCGCGCGCTCAAGCCGACCCTGGAGACCAAGAAAATCAAAGGTTTGTACTTCGCCGGCCAGATCAACGGCACGACGGGCTATGAGGAGGCGGCGGCCCAGGGCCTGATGGCCGGGCTGAACGCGGCCGGTGCCGAGCTCGTCCTCGACCGGGCCGGCGCCTATATCGGCGTGCTGATCGACGATCTGGTGACCCGCGGCGTCAGCGAGCCCTATCGCATGTTCACCTCGCGCGCCGAGTATCGGCTCAGCCTGCGCGCCGACAACGCCGACCAGCGGCTGACGGCGCTGGGTGCGGCGGCCGGCTGCGTCGGGAGCGCGCGGGCCGCGGCGTTTGCCGCGAAGATGGAGGCTCTGGCGCAGGCAAAGGCCCAGCTCAAGGGGCTGAACCTGACACCGAACGAGGCGCAACGGCACGGCATCGCCATCCGGCTTGATGGCGTACGGCGCAATGCCATGGAGCTGCTGGCGTTGCCGGCGGTGGATCTGGACGTGCTCGGCCGGATCTGGCCGGCGCTGACGGATCTGGCGCCGGATGTGGCGGAACAGCTGGAAATCGACGCCCAATATGCCGGCTATCTGGACCGCCAGGAGGCCGATATCCTGGCATTCCGCCGCGACGAGGGCATGGCGCTGCCCCATGACCTCGATTATCGGGCGGTCCAGGGTTTGTCGTCCGAGGCACGCCAGAAGCTCAGCCATATCCGCCCCGCCACGCTCGGCCAGGCGGCGCGGATCGACGGCATGACCCCGGCGGCGCTGACTCTCGTGCTCGCCCATGTCCGAGCCAAGCGTGTCGCCTGACGCCTTCGCCCAGGCCACCGGCGTTTCCCGTGAAACATTGGCGCGGCTGAAGCTCTATGCGGGCCTGCTCGAGGACTGGAACGCCCGCCACAACCTCGTCTCCCAGGCCTCGCTCGCCGATGTTTGGGGTCGCCACATGCTGGACAGCGCCCAGCTCGCCCGCTTCGTCCCCGAGTCCGCCACAACCCTGGCTGATCTCGGCAGCGGCGCGGGCTTTCCAGGGCTGGTCCTGGCCGAGCTGCTGCGCGGTAGGGTCCAGGTCACGCTGTTCGAATCCATCGCCAAGAAATGCCGCTTCCTCGAGGCCGTCCGCGACCGGCTCGGCCTCGACACCGTAGTCTGCAACGCCCGCATGGAACAGGCCGCGCCGCAACCCTTCGATGCGGTGACCGCGCGAGCCTGCGCGCCGCTCGACACGCTGCTCGGCTATGCACAGACTTTCCTAGGCCCCAAGTCCATTTGCTTGTTTCTGAAGGGGCAAAATGTGGGGGCCGAATTGACGCACGCCCGCAATTCCTGGAAAATGCAGGTCCTCCAGCACCCCAGCCTGACCGATCCGTCCGGCACCATCCTGGAGGTCCGGGAGCTCTCCCATGTCCGAACCAAAACGGCCCCGCGTGCTGGTCGTCGCCAACCAGAAGGGCGGCGTCGGTAAGACCACGACCGCGATCAATCTCGGCACCGCGCTGGCCGCGATCGGCGAGCCGACGCTGGTGGTCGATCTCGATCCGCAAGGCAACGCGTCGACCGGGCTCGGCATTCCGCGCGCCGAGCGCAAGCTCACCACCTATGACGTGCTGATGGGCCAGGCCGGCATCGCCGAGGCCGTGATGCCGACACGCATCCCCAAGCTCTCCATCGTGGCGTCGACGGTCGACCTCTCCGGCGCCGAGCTCGAGATGATCGACATGGAGCGGCGCAACTACCGCCTGCGCGACGCGCTCGAGCAATATTCCGTACACGGAGCATCCGGGTTCTCGTACGTGCTGATCGACTGCCCGCCGTCGCTCACGCTTCTCACCGTCAACGCGATGGCTGCGGCCGACGCCGTCGTGGTGCCGCTGCAATGCGAATTCTTCGCGCTCGAAGGCCTGTCGCAATTGCTCAAGACGATCGAGCTGGTGCGCGCGAACCTCAATCCCGGCCTCGAGATCCAGGGCATCGTGCTGACCATGTTCGACAAGCGCAACAAGCTCTCCGATCAGGTCGCGGCCGACGTGCGCGAGAACATGGGCGAAAAGGTCTATTCCACCGTGATCCCGCGCAATGTGCGCATCTCCGAAGCGCCGAGCCACGGCGTGCCCGCCCTCGTCTACGATCTGCGCTGTCCGGGCAGCCAGGCCTATATCAAGCTGGCCGGCGAGCTGATCCAGCGCGAACGCCTGCGCAAGGCCGCGTGATGACGCCCAAGGCCGGACTTGGACGCGGATTGTCGGCGCTCATCGGCGAGGAGCCGGTGCGCGCGGATGCGAAGCAGACGCGCACCCTGCCGGTCGCGTTCCTCAAGCCCAACCGCTTCCAGCCGCGCAAGAGCTTCGCGCCGGAAGATCTCCACGACCTGACCGAGTCGATCCGCGAGAAGGGCATCCTTCAGCCGATCCTGGTCCGTCCGGTCGCGGGCGACGCCCAGGCCTTCGAGATCGTCGCCGGCGAGCGGCGCTGGCGCGCGGCCCAGGCGGCCAAGCTCCACGACGTGCCGGTGGTGGTGCGCGAGATGAGCGACGGCGAGGCGCTCGAGCTCGCCATCGTCGAGAACGTCCAGCGCGCCGACCTCAATGCCATCGAAGAGGCGGCCGCCTATCACGAGCTGATGGAGCGCTTCGGCTACACCCAGGACCGGGTCGCCAAGGAGGTCGGCAAGAGCCGGCCCCATGTCGCCAACACCCTGCGCCTGCTCAAGCTGCCCGAGAGCGTCAAGGCGATGGTCCGCGACGGGCGGCTGACGGCGGGCCATGCGCGGACCCTGCTCGGCGTCGCCGACCCGGAGGCCATGGCGCTGCAAATCGTCGATCGCGCCATGAATGTCCGCGAGGCCGAACAGCGTTCGGCGCTCAAGCGCGGCCGTCTCGGGGGAAAACCCGTCGATGACGTGAACTTGAAAGCCGCAGAAGCCAATGTTTCCAGGATGTTGGGGCTCAAAGTTAAGATCGTACACAAAGGGGATAAAGGTGGGGATATCCGTATCACCTACAAGACCCTGGAGCAATTCGACGACCTGATGCGGCGCCTCACCGGCAATCCCAACATCCTCTAGCGCCGAACGCTGTTCGCGAGCGCCAGCGCGGCCCTTGGATCGATCCGCCCGTCATAGAGTGCCCGCCCGATCACCACGCCGTCGATATTCGGCTCGTCCGCGGCGATCAGCGCCTCGACATCCTTGATCCCGCCGACCCCGCCCGAGGCGATGACCGGGATGCGCACCGCCCGCGCCAGCGCCGCGGTCGCGGTCACGTTGACCCCGCCGAGCAGCCCGTCGCCGTCGACGTCGGTGAACAGGATGGCCGCGACCCCGGCGTCCTCGAACTTGCGGGCGAGATCCACGGGTGCGAGGTTCGAAACCTCGGCCCAGCCTTCGGTCGCGATCCTTCCGCCTTTCGCGTCGGCGCCGACCACGATCCGCCCGGGAAAGGCGCGGGCGGCCTCGCGGACCAGGGCCGGGTCCTTGAGCGCGGCGGTCCCTAGGATCACCCGTGCGATCCCGAGCTCCAACCAGCTTTCGACCGTCGCCAGGTCGCGGATGCCGCCGCCGAGCTGGATGGGCAGGGTCGTCGCGGCGCGGATGGCCTTGATCGCGTCCGCATTCGCCGGCCGGCCGGCAAAGGCGCCGTCGAGGTCGACGCAATGCAGCCAGCGGAACCCGGCGCGCTCGAAGGACAGCGCCTGCGCTGCGGGGTCGTCGTTGAACACTGTCGCCGAGTCCATGGCGCCCCGCTTCAACCGCACGCAGCGCCCGTCTTTCAGGTCGATGGCGGGGTAGAGGATCATGGCCGCCACCGAAGGAAATTCTCGAGCAAGATCAGGCCGACGGCCTGGCTCTTCTCGGGATGGAACTGGACACCCAGGATGTTGTCGCGCCCGACCGCGGCGGCGAACGCGCCGCCATAATCGGCTGTCGTGAGCACATGCGCGGGCGAGGTCGGGCGCATCGCATAGGAATGCACGAAATAGACGTTCGCGTCCGGCGCGATGCCGGCAAAGACCGGATGCGGCCGCGCGATGTCGAGCGCGTTCCAACCCATATGCGGGATCTTGAGCGCGGGATCGTTGGGGGCCAGCCGCACGACCTCGCCGTCGATCCAGCCCAGGCCTTCGTGGTCGCCGAACTCCCGCCCGACGCGCGCCAGAAGCTGCATGCCGACACAGATGCCGAGGAACGGCGTGCCGCGCGCGAGCACTGCCTCGCTGAGCGCATCGACCATGCCGGGAACGGCCCTCAACCCCGCCATGCAATCGCCGAACGCGCCGACGCCGGGCAGCACGATGCGCTCGGCCTTCGCCGCCACGCCCGGCTCGGCCGTCACCGCGACCTCGCCGCCGGCGCGGCTCAGCGCCTTCTCCGCCGAGCGGAGATTGCCGGAACCGTAGTCGATGAGGGCGACACGCATCGGCCCTGCTTAGATCAAAGCGGCGGCGACGCCAAACGGCCTCGGATCAATCCTGATCCATCTTCAGCGCGGCGATGAAGGCTTCCTGGGGAATGTCGACCTTGCCGAACTGGCGCATCTTCTTCTTGCCCTCTTTCTGCTTGTCGAGGAGCTTGCGCTTGCGGCTGATGTCGCCGCCATAGCATTTTGCGGTGACGTCCTTGCGCAGCGCGCTGATCGTCTCGCGCGCGATGACCTTGCCGCCGATGGCGGCCTGGATCGGGATCTGGAACAAATGCCGCGGGATCAGCTCCTTGAGCTTCTCGCACATCGCCCGCCCGCGCGCTTCCGAGCGCTGGCGGTTGACGATCATCGACAGCGCGTCGACGGGCTCGCCGTTCACCAGGATGGAGAGCTTGACCAGGTCGCCCTCTTTGTAGTCCTCGATGTGATAGTCGAAGCTCGCGTAACCGCGCGACACCGATTTCAAGCGGTCGTAGAAATCGAACACCACCTCGTTCAGCGGCAGGCGATAGACCACCATCGCGCGCGCGCCGGCATAAGTAAGCTCGATCTGCTGGCCGCGGCGGTCTTCGCAGAGCTTGAGCACCGCGCCCAGATGCTCGTCGGGCACCAGGATCGTCGCCTTGATCCATGGCTCCTCGATGAAGGCGATCTTGACGACGTCGGGCATGTCGGCGGGATTGTGCAGCTCCATCATGGTGCCGTCGGTCATGTGGATGCGATAGATCACGCTCGGCGCGGTGGCGATGAGCTCGAGATTGAACTCGCGCTCGAGCCGCTCCTGCACGATCTCGAGATGCAGCAGGCCCAGGAACCCGCAGCGGAAACCGAAGCCCAGCGCGGCGCTGGTCTCCATCTCGTAGGTGAAGCTCGCGTCGTTCAGATGCAGCTTGCCGAGCGCGCTGCGCAGATCCTCGAACTGCGCGGCGTCGACGGGAAACAGCCCGCAAAACACGACCTGCTGCGCCGGCTTGAAGCCCGGCAGCGGCGTCGTGGTGCCTTTCTTCTCGTCGGTGATGGTGTCGCCGACCTGGGTGTCGGCCACCTGCTTGATCTGCGCCGTGATGAAGCCGACCTCGCCGGGGCGCAGGCTGTCGACGATCACCTGCTTGGGCGTGAACACGCCGACGCGCTCGACTTGATAGACGGCGTCCGACGCCATCATGCGGATGCGCTGGCCTTTCTTCAGCTCGCCATCGACCACGCGCACCAGCACCACGACGCCCAGATAGGAATCGTACCAGCTGTCGACCAGCAGCGCCTTGAGCGGCGCGTCGCGCTCGCCCTTGGGCGCGGGCAGGCGATGGACGATGGCCTCCAGCACGTCGCCGATGCCGAGCCCCGTCTTGGCCGAGATCGGCAGCGCCTCGGAGGCGTCGATGCCGATCACGTCCTCGATCTGCCGACGCACGCGGTCGGGCTCGGCGGCGGGAAGGTCGACCTTGTTGAGGACGGGCACGATCTCCAGATGCGCGTCGATGGCCTGGTAGACGTTGGCCAAGGTCTGCGCCTCCACCCCCTGGCTGGCGTCGACGACGAGCAGCGCGCCTTCACAGGCGGCCAGGCATCGGCTCACCTCATAGGCGAAGTCGACATGGCCGGGCGTGTCCATCAGGTTGAGCGTATAGGTCTCGCCGTCCTTCGCCTTGTAAGCGAGGCGCACGGTCTGGGCTTTGATGGTGATGCCGCGCTCGCGCTCGATCTCCATGGAATCGAGGACCTGGTCCTTCATCTCGCGCGACGACAGGCCGCCCGTGGTCTGAATCAGGCGGTCGGCGAGCGTGGACTTCCCGTGGTCGATATGGGCGACGATCGAGAAATTGCGGATTTTGGCGGTTTCACTCATGAGGGGCGCCGTATAGCGGCGGGGACGGTCTATCGCAACCCGGGCTGCCGAAGCACCATCAGCAGCGGCACGATGGCCGCCAGCTCGGTCGCGAACGACACCGCCGCCAGGGCCGGCAGCGAGATGTCGTAAAGCGCGCCGAGCAGCGCGCTGCCCGCGAACCAGGCGATGCCGAACACGGCCGAGAACGCGCCATAGGCCCGCGCCCGTGCGGCTTGGGGCACGAGATGCGCGACGCCGGCCGTCAGCACGGAGTTCTCGACGCCCAGCACCACGCCCCACAAGACCGCGCCAATGACCGCGACGGTCGTGCCGCCGAGGAAGGCGAGCGGGGCGACGATGGCGGCCACGACGATGGCCGGGAACAGGACCTTGAAGCCGCTGGCGTCGAACCAGCGGCCGAGCAGCAGCGCGCCCGCGCCCGATCCGCCCATCGCGATGGCATAGAGCACGGGAATGACCGCAGCCGAGACGATGTGCTCTTGCGCGAACCGATAGGCGACCAGCGGCCAATCCGCGAAGCCGAACGCCATCAGGCTCGCGCTCGCCGCATAGAGCCAGAAGGCGCGGGGCAGGGCGCCGTCGCCGGATTTCTTCTCGGGCGCCGCGATGCTTCCCGCAAAGGCATAGCGGACGCGAAGCGCGACCACGGTCAGGATCGTCAGCACGGCCGGGATGCCAAGCCACAGGAACGCTTGCGCGTAGCTTCCATGGCGGGCGAGCACCAAAGCGGTGATCAGCGGACCCGCCAGCGCGCCGGTCTGGTCGAGCGCTTCGTGCAGGCCGAACGCCCAGCCCTGGCCGATCTGCTCGCCGGCGCGGCTCATCATGAAATTGGCGGCCGGATTGCGCAGCGCCTTGCCGGTGCGCTCCAGCACGATCAGCCCCGCCGCGGCCCACCACGCGCCCGCGAACGCCATCAGCGGCACCGCGGCCATCTGCACGACATAGCCGGCAAGCGCGATCGCCCAATAGGCGCGGGTCTTTTCGGCCAGGCGCCCCGAACCCAGCCGCAGCACATAGCCGAACAGCTCGCCCGTGCCGGCGACGATTCCGACCACCGTGCCGCTGGCGCCGAGCAAAGCGAGATAAGGCCCGGTGATGCCGCGCATGCCTTCATAGGCCATGTCGGCGAACAGGCTGACGATCCCGAACGCGACGATGAAGGAGAGGGCGGATGTCTTGTCGAAGCGCGGTTCGGCCATGGCGAAATTCGGGCTGGAAATGCAAAGCGCGAGCATACGCGCTATACAGCGGGGCGAAAGGGGGGCGCGTGGGGCGAGCCGGCCGAAACCTCGTGTTGGCATGCGCGATGCTGCTGACGGCCGCTCCGCATCGTGCCGTGGCGCGTCCCGTCTGCGCCATCAAGAACGGCCAGGTCCTCAAGGACAATGCGCATTGGAGCGCGCCCGCCAACACGATCGAAATCCACAACGAGTCGAACGACGACGTCATCGTCAAGATCCGCAGCGGCGCGGACGGAACCCTGCTCATCGCCTTCTTCGTCGCGCGCCGGACCAGCGTGGGATATCCCGCGCTTCCCGACGGCACCTATCGCGTCCAGTTCGCGTATGGCCGGGCCCTCGACAGACGCTGCACCGGCTTTGCGCAGCTTTCGCGCGCGGCGGAGTTTCCCGACGCCGAAACGCTCGAGACCAATTTGTTCGGCTTTCCCGGCACGCTGGCCTACACGCTCCAGTCCCGCATCCGCGGCAATGTCGAGCCGCTTCCCATCGATGCGGCGTCGTTCGATGCGCCTTAGACGAGATGCAGGCGGGCGGCGGGCTTTTGCACCGGCTCGTCTTCGTTGCGGTCCTCGAAGGCGACGCCCGGCGTCGCGCGGGTGTGGAAATAGAGCCGCTGCGCCATGGCGCGCGCCGGCGGCGTCATCAAAAGCGCGTTGATGAGGACATTCGGCGGCGCCAGGTCGAGGGCGCGGCGCATCCAACGCTTGGCCGTATAGCGCGGCGCCTCGCGCTTCAGCGCGGCGACGGGATGCGGTCCGCGGTCGTCGAGATGGTCGCTGACCAGCTGCGCGGCGCGGCGGCCGAAATTCAGCGCGGTGTGGATGCCGCCGCCCGTCACCGGCGAGACCATGCCGGCGGCGTCGCCGATGAGCATCACATGGCGGCTGCCGAGATCCGACAAGGTGCCGCCCGCGGGGATCAGCCCGCCGCGGCGCTCGACCGCCTTGATCGCGCGCACGTCGCAAAAGGCCTTGAGCCGCTTCAACAGGCCGCCGAGGTCGGGCTTCTTCGGCTTGGTCGCCGCGACGCCGATCTGCATCCCGTTCACGCCCGGCACCGCCCAGGCGATATAGCCCGGCGCGATCCGGCTGTCGGCGAAGCAGTGCAGGAAGCGCTCGTCGAAGCCGTCGAGGCGCTCGCATTCGATCTCCAGCCCGGTGAGGAAGTGTCGGTTGCGGCCGAGGGCGAAGCATTCCGCCACGCGCGAGCGCGCGCCGTCGGCACCGATCAGGAAGCGCGCATGCAGGCCGAGCTGGGCCAGCGCCACGCCGCGGTCATGCTCCAACCCGCCTTCGAACTTCGCGCCATACATCAAGGTCGCGCCGGCGCGCTCGGCTTCGCCCGCCATCCAGCGCAACACGCCGCCCGTATCGGTCGCCTGGAAGAAATAGCCGGGCGCATGCAGGTCCAGCGCGCGGGAATCGGGGGCATAGAGGCGCACGCCGCGAACCTTGCGCATCAGCCGCGCGGGCAGGTCGAAATCGTCGCTCGCTTCCTTGACGACGATGCCGGTGGTGCGGATCCGCGCGCCGGGCTCCTTCTTGGCGTCGAGCACGGCGACGCTCAAGCCCCGCAGCGCAGCCGTGCGCGCGCAGGCGAGACCGGCGAAGCTTCCGCCGACGATGACGAGATCGAATTTGCGCATGACGACCCTCCAGCGGCGGCAGTCTTCATCAGCCGGGTGGCGTTATTATGGCTGGACCCGCCTGGCGAGGAACCAGGTTTGCGGGCCCGCCGGATCGTCGTGCCGGATCGTCTCCACGGCAAAGCCGGCCACGCGCAACGCCTGCGCGGTCCAGCCGGCGGTGTAGAAAAAGGTCGAGATCGGCACGTCGCGCGGGACGTGGCTGAGCCAATCGTCGCTGCTGAAGAGGGTCCTGTTCAATCGCGGCGGCGCATCGCCGTCCTGCATGAGATGGCCAAGGATGTGCAGGACGAACACGCCGCCCGGCCTGAGCACGCGCGCGACGCTCGAGAAGGCCCGCTCGGGTCCTTCGACATAGTCGAGCACGCCGATCGCGGTGACGAGATCGAAGCTCGCATCGGCGAATTGCTTCAGGTCGCGGATGTCGACGCCTTCCAGGGTGCTCTTGCCGAAGCGCCCTCTGCCATGGCGTCCGTAGAGGGCTGCCGACGTCACCGCGAAGTGCTTGGCGAGCATCTCCAGATTGTCGGCTTCCTCGGCGATGCACAGCGCCTTTGAGCCGGGTCCGCGCGGCGCCATCCGGCCCTCGCGGGAGAGGCGATGGAAGCTGCGCCGGCGGGGCGAGGCATTGCAGACGGCGCAATGAAACAGGGGCGGCTCCGCCGAAAGCGCCGCGCCGCAGGCATCGCAGAGCGCCATATAGGCCACGGCCCGACTATTTCACCGCCGTCAAGGTCGTGCGCGCGAAGGGCTCGGCTTTGCCGGCCGCCGTCACGGCCTCCATGTCCATCGCCCAGGTTCCGTCCTTGGGGTGCCAGGTGAAGGTGGTGTGGAAGCTGCCCGGATCGTCGCGATTGCGGAAGACGAAGGCGAGGCTGTCGCCCGACGGCTTGGCATAGCCCAGCGACTGCGTGGAGATGCTGCCGTAATCGTCCAGCCACACGCAGTCGTAGATCTTCAATTTCGCGTCCCAGCCGATATGGACGATCGCCTGATAGACCGGCGAGCCGTCGGCGTTCTTCTCGCGCGAGACCTCGCGGAGCTGCAGATATTGATGCGCCAGCACCCACTCGGCCGCGATGTCGTGCGTGACCGTCTTGCCGTCCATGGGACCGGTCAGAACCCAGTTGCCCGCCAGATGGTCCACCAGGGGATCGTTGAAAGTCGCCTGCTGCGCGCATGCGGGCGCAGCGAGCAGCGACGCGGCGAGCGCGATGACCGGTCTCATGTGCGCAACTCTCCTCCCGTTGCATTGGCGACCGCCGCGACGATCTTCTGCGCTGCGGCGTCGATTTCGGCGTCGGTGAGCGTCTTGTCCTTGGGCTGCAGGCGCACCGCGATGGCGAGCGACTTCCTGCCCTCGGCGACGCCCTTGCCTTCATAGACGTCGAAGACCTCCACGCGCTCGATCAGCTGGCGGTCGACATTGCGCGCGGCCTTGAGAACGTCCTCGGCCGCGACCGCCGCATCGACCACAAACGCGAAATCGCGTTCGACGGCCGGGTAGGGCGACGGCGCAAATGTGGAGCGGGCTTTTCCTTTTGTCTTGGGCTCCGGGATGGCGTCGAGGAAGATCTCGAATGCGGCGGCGGGGCCCTTGATATCGAAGGCGGCAATGACGGCCGGATGCAGCTCGCCGAAAAACCCAAGCACCTTCGGTCCCAGCGCGAGCGTTCCCGAGCGGCCCGGGTGATACCAGGGCGCGGCGCCGGGCTTGATCGGCGCGGTCATGGCTGAGCCCATCGCCGCTTCGAGCGCCGCCAGCATGTCGGCCTTGACGTCGAACGCATCGGCGGGGTGCGTGGCTTTGCTCCAGCTGCGCGCGCCGTTGCCGATGCGTACCCCGGCCGCGACGGCGCTCTGGGCTTCGGGCATGCCGCTCTCGAACTGCGCGCCGAGCTCGGCGAGCATCAGGTCGATCGCGCCCCGCGCCTGGTTGCGGCCGGCCGCCGCCAGCAGCGACGGCAGCAGGCTCGGCCGCATCGCGTCGAGATCGGCGGCGATCGGGTTCTCGAGCTGGCGCGCATCGTCGCCGCCGCCGAACAGCTTGGCGTGCGCGCGCGGGATGAAGGTGAAGTTGATGGTCTCGTTGAAGCCGCGGGCGGCCAGCGTGCGGCGCACGAGGCGCGTGCGGCGTTGCGATGGGGTCAGCGTGGCCTTCGCGACCGCGCCGCTCCTCGGCATCGGCGTCGACGGAACCTTGTCGAGGCCGTGGATGCGCACCACCTCCTCGACCAGGTCGGCCTGGCCTTCGATGTCGGAGCGCCAGGACGGCGGGGTGACCTTCATCTCGCCATCGACCTTGAAGCCGAGATTGGTCAGGATACGGACGATCTCGTCCTTCGCCACGTCGATGCCGCCCAAGGATTTCACCCGCGCGACGTCGAACGCGATCTCGCGCCGCCAGGCGGGCGGGCGGCCCGCCACGACGGGCTCCGACGCCTCGCCGCCGCACCATTCCAGGATCCATTTGGTTGCGAGCTCGAGGCCCGGCACGACGAACTCCGGATCGACGCCGCGCTCGAAGCGGTAGCGCGCATCCGACAGGATGGCGAGCTTGCGCCCCGTCGCCGCCGTGCGCACCGGATCGAACCAGGCGCTTTCCAGGAAGACGTTGACGGTCTCATCGCTGCAGCCGGTTTCCTCGCCGCCCATCACGCCCGCGATGCCGCGCGCAGCCGCATCGTCGGCGATGACGGTCATCCGGGAATCGAGCGTATAGGTCTTGCCGTCCAGCGCCAGCAGCGTCTCGCCGTCCTTCGCGAAGCGGGCCTGCAGGTTGCCGCTGAGCTTGTCGGCGTCGAAGACGTGCAGCGGACGGCCGCGGTCGTGGCTCATCAGATTGGTCACGTCGACCAGCGCCGAGATGGGCCGAAGCCCGATGGCCTTCAGCCGCTCCTGCACCCATTGGGGCGACGGGCCGTTCTTCACGCCGCGGATCAGCCGTCCGGCGAAGATCGGGCAGGCGTCGCCGGCATTGACCGCGACCTGGATCGGGCTCTCGAACTTGCCCGCCACCGGGCTGATCTCGGGAGTCTTGAGCGTGCCCAGCCCGGCCGCCGCCAGGTCGCGCGCGATGCCGTACACGCTGGTCGCGTCGCCGCGATTGGGCGTGATCGAGACGTCGATGACGGGATCGTTCAGGCCCAGCGCGCGCGCGGCGGGTTGGCCGACCACCGCATCGGCGGGAAGCACGATGATGCCGCTGTGATCGTCGCCGAGCAGAAGCTCGCGCGACGAACACAGCATGCCGCGGGATTCCAGCCCGCGGATGGTGCCGATCTTGAGCGCTTCGCCGCTCACCGGGATGATGGTGCCGGGCTTCGCGAACACCGCCTTCATGCCGGTATGCGCATTGGGCGCGCCACAGACCACCTGAATAGGCTGGCCATCCCCCGCATCGACCATGCAGAGCTTCAGCTTGTCGGCATTGGGATGCTTCTCGGCCGAGATTACATGGGCGACGACGAAGTCCTTCAGCCGCGCGCCGGCATCTTCGATGCTTTCGACCTCGAGACCGATCGAAGTGAGCTTGTCCGCGACCGTCGCCGCGCCGGCATCGGTGTCGAGATGGTCCTTGAGCCACGACAGGGAGAATTTCATCGGCTGAGCCCTCCGTCCAAGGTCGGCACGTCGAGGGCCGCGAAGCCGTAATGCTTGAGCCAGCGCAGATCGGACTCGAAGAACGGCCGGATGTCGGGGATGCCGTATTTCAGCATCGCGAGCCGGTCGAGGCCGCCGCCGAACGCGAACCCCGAATAGCGCTCCGGATCGATGCCGCACATGGCGAGCACGCGCGGATGCACCATGCCCGAGCCGGCAAGCTCCAGCCAGTCATTGCCGGTGCCGAAGACGATCTTGCCCGGCACCGAGCGGTCGCAGCGCAAATCCCATTCGACGCTCGGCTCGGTGAAGGGGAAGTAGGACGGCCGCGCGCGCAGCTCGACCTGGTCGACCTCGAAGAACGCCTTGTAGAACTCCTCGAGCACCCATTTCAGATGACCGAGGCTGATGCCTTCGTCGACGACCAGGCCTTCATACTGGTGGAACATCGGCGAATGCGTCGCGTCCGAGTCCACGCGATAGGTGCGGCCGGGGGCCACGATGCGGATCGGCGGCTTTGCTTTGAGCATCGTGCGCACCTGTACCGGCGAGGTATGGGTGCGCAGGACATTTCTTTGGCCTACCGCTTCGCTGCTTGAGGCCGCGGGCTGCTTCGCCATGTAGAACGTGTCGTGCATCTGCCGCGCGGGATGGTCGGGCGGGATGTTGAGCTTGGTGAAGTTGTAGTCGTCGAGCTCGATGTCCGGCCCTTCGGCGACCGCGAAACCCAGATCGGCGAAGATCGCGGTCACTTCGTCGAGGACTTGGCTCACGGGATGGACCGTGCCTTGCGGCTCGGGGCGCGCGGGCAGGGTGACGTCGATGCGCTCCGAAGCGAGGCGCGCGTTCAGCGCCGCGCTCTGAAGCGCGGTCTTGCGCGCGGCGATCGCCTCGGTCACGCGGTCGCGCAAGGTATTGAACCGGGGGCCGTTCACCTTGCGCTCGTCCGGCGACATGGCGCCCAGCGACTTGAGCAGCTCGGAGATCGAGCCTTTCTTGCCGAGCGCGCCGACGCGCACGGCTTCGAGCGCCGCTTCGTCGGAAGCGGCGCTCACGCCATCCAGGATTTGCTTTTCGAGTGTCGAGGTATCGATCATGGCATCCGTCACTATCCCATTGTCATGGCCCGCGAAAGCGGGCCATCCATGCGACGCGTGATGGATGTCGGAGGTTGGTGCGGGTCCAGCTGGGTGGCCCGCTTTCGCGGGCCATGACAGCATGGACGCTAAGGCTTACGCCTGGGCCTGATCCACCAGCGCCTTGAAGGCGGCGGGCTCGTGCACGGCCAGATCGGCGAGGACCTTGCGGTCGATCTCGATGCCGGCCTTGGCGAGCCCGCTGATAAATCGACTGTAGGTCACGCCGTGCTCGCGGCAGCCGGCATTGATGCGCTGGATCCAAAGCGCGCGGAAGTTCCGCTTCTTCTCCTTGCGGCCGATATAGTTGTGCTGCAGCGAACGATCGGCCGCGGCGTTCGCCGTGGTGATGTTGTTCTTGCGGCGGCCATAGAAGCCCTTGACGGCTTTCAGGACGCGCTTGCGGCGGGCGCGGCTCGGTACGGCGCGGGGTGCTCTCGACATTCTTAAGCCTCCTTCAGCCGTACGGCATCCAGCGCTTCACGCGCCGGGTTTCGGATTCGGACAGGACCGCGGTGCCGCGCAGGTCGCGCGTGCGCGCCGGCGAGTTGTTGATCAAGCGGTGGCGCTTGCCGACCTGGTGGGTCTTGATCTTGCCGTTCGCGGTGAATTTGAAGCGCTTCTTGGCGCCCGATTTGGTCTTCATCTTGGGCATTTTGCGGATACTCCTTGGCCCCTGGGGACCGGTCGCTTTAAGAGCCGCCACGGCATGCCCTGCCGGGCCACTCACGAAAGAGCGGGCGTCTTAAAGGGGAGCCTCAAGATTTGCAAGCCGAGCGCGGCTATTTCTTCGTCGCCGCCGTGGCTTCGTTGCGGTCGCGCGTGGCGGAGTCGGTCGAATCGTCGGTGACGCCGAAATCGCGCGAATGGCTGCCGGCCTCGACATGCATGAAGCCTTCCGCCGCCAAGCCGCGCTTCAAAAGCTCGCGCACCGCCGCCGCGCGGCTCGGCATCCGCACCGAGAACCGCCAATTGTCCAATGCTTCCAATTCCTTGGCGGTCAGCATGATCTGCAGCCGCTCGCCACGGGTCAATTCGCCGGCCATCGTCCTTTCTCCAGAATTGCCAGATAGTAAGCCACTTACTCACTCTACTCAATATACTATCTCGCCGTTCAGAACGCATAACCCCCTAAATTGGTTCAATTAGCTATTAACTCGTTGAAAGTATTGAATTTTTATATTGACTCGCCCCTTGCGAAGGTCGACGCTATAGGCGAAGGAGATCGCCATGAGCTCCGCCGACATCGTCACCCTCATTCCCCGCCACCGCGTCGAGTTCGCCCTCGTCGACGAGGTCAATCATCGCGTCGCCAATCACCTGGCGCTGCTGGCCAACCTCATCCAGGCCCGGGCAGCCCAGGTCGCCAAGGGGCCGCAGAGCTACACGCGCACCGAGGTTCAGGAGATGCTGCGCGAGGTCGCCGGCAAGGTGATCGGCATCGGCCAGCTTCACCGCCGGCTCAGCGCGGTCAAGCCGGGCGAGGTCATCGATCTCGGCCATTACCTGATTGAAAGCTCGCACACTTTGGTCAAGTCGCTGGCGCTGGATGGCAGGGTGGGCATCGTCCACCGCCTCGACACCCATTGCCCCGGCAGCATCGAGCAAGTGCAGACCGTCGCGTTGATCCTGGGCGAGATCATCATGAACGCGCTCAAGCACGCGCATCCGACCGGCGTGCCGGTTGAGATCGCGATCGTCTGCCGCCGCGATGCGCAAGACCGGACGGTGGTGGAGATCGGCGACGACGGCGTCGGCCTGCCGGAGAATTTCGACCCTTCGAAGGATGGCGGCACGGGGTTGCGCCTGATCCGCCAGCTCGCCGCCACCATCGCGGCCGATCTGCAGATCGAATCCGACAGTCTCGGCACGCGCTTCAAGCTGACCTTGCCGGCCGAGGATTAGCCGCAATCGCGCGCCAGCATCTGCGCGGTTCCCCAAGGCATCTCACCCTCATGGATTGGATAAGGATCGCGCGGCGCGCGGCCGTCTGGCTGTTCTGGCCGGCGCTGGCGCTGGTGGTGTGGGGCGAGCTGACGCCGCACCCGCCGCATCTGGAAGCCGAGGCTTCCGACAAATTCCTGCATTTCATCGCTTATTTCGGGCTCGCCGGCATCGCGACCACGGCTTTGGGGCGGCGCCGCGCGCTCGCGGTCGTGGCCGGGCTGATCGCGCTGGGCGGGCTGCTCGAGATTCTGCAGAGCTTCACCGGCCGCGACGCCGAATGGCTCGACGAGGCGGCGAACAGCCTGGGCGCCATCCTGGGCGCGGCGGGCGGTCTTCTATTTCTGGCCCTGGTTCGCCAAACTCCGCGGGCGTGAAGAGGGTGCGGCCATGTTCAAGGAATTCAAGAATTTCGCGATGCGCGGCAGCGTCGTCGACCTCGCCGTCGGCGTCGTCATCGGCGCCGCCTTCACCGCGATCGTCAACTCGCTGGTGAAGGACGTCCTCACGCCGCCCTTGGGGTGGATCACCGGCGGCATCGACTTCGCCAATTTCTTCATCGTTCTGAAGGGCGGCAGCTTCGCGACCCTCGCCGACGCGCAGAAGGCGGGCGCCATCACCATCAATTACGGCGTGTTCCTGAACGCGGTGCTCAGCTTCGTCATCGTCGCCTTCATGCTGTTCCTGCTGGTGCGCCAGATCAACAAGCTGGTCTCGCGCCCCGGCGAGCCGCCGCCGGCCGCCCCGCCCGAGGACGTGGTCCTGCTGCGCGAGATCCGCGACCTGCTGAAGGCGCGCGCATGAGGACGCTGCTTCCGGCGCTCGCGGTGCTGCTGCTGGCGTCGCCGGCGCCGGCCGACGAGATGAGCGATGCCGCAAACGGCTTCTACGGCGCCTATGCGACCTTCCATCCGTCGGACGGCATCCCCGACGCCAAGGGCCGGGCGAAATACGCGCCCCACATTTCGCCCGCGCTCGAGAGCCTGCTGGAACGGGCCGACCGCGCCGAGGCCGCCTTCGCCAAGGCCAACAAGGATTCGCCGCCGCTGATCGAGGGCGATCTGTTCACCTCCAACTTCGAAGGCGCGACATCGTTCAAGGTCGGCGCCTGCAAGGGCGACGCGAAAGCGGGACAATGCGCCGTCGCGCTCAGCTATGACGACGGCAAGGACAAGCCGGCCGCCTGGAGCGACACTATATATGTGGTCAGGGGCCCCTCCGGCTGGCGCGTCGACGACATCGCCTATGGCGCGCCGTGGGAGTTCGCCAACAAGGGGCGCCTGACCAAGACGCTCGAGGACACCATAGAGAACGCAGGACAATGACCATGACCGACAAGATCGACAAGCCCGACGCCGAATGGCGCGAGCAGCTCTCGCCCGAGACCTACCGCGTGATGCGCCAGCACGGCACCGAGCGGCCGGGCTCGAGCCCGCTCAATGCCGAATGGCGCACGGGCGGATATCAATGCGCGTCCTGCGGCGGCAAATTGTTCGAGTCCAGCACCAAGTTCGATGCCCATTGCGGCTGGCCGAGCTTCGACAAGGCGCTCGACGGCGCGACGGAGACCTCGGTGGACAACAGCCATTTCATGACGCGCACCGAGGTGCATTGCGCCAAATGCGGCGGGCACCTCGGTCACGTCTTCGACGACGGCCCCACGGATACGGGGCTGCGCTACTGCATGAATGGCGCGGCGCTGAGCTTCACGCCGGAGCCGGACAAGTCTTGATCGGCGCGCAATTCCCGGGCGAAAGAAGAGCTTTCGCCCGATTGCGCTTACGACATGCCGCCGCTGTCCATGCCGCCGCCCGTGTCGGACGAAGTGTCGGCCGGCATCGGAGCGGGCGCAGCCGCGGGCTTGCGGCGCACGGTGCGGCGCTTCGCTTTCTTCGCGGCGGGCTTGCGGGCAGCGGCTTTCGCCTTGCCGGCCCTCTTCGCTTTCCTGGCCTTCTTCGCCTTGCGGGCGGGGGCTGCCTTGCGCGCCGACTTCGCGGATTTCCGCTTCGCCGCCTTCTTCTTGGCAGGTGACTTCTTTTTCTTCGTCGTTTTGCGAGCCATGACGGTCTCCTCGAATGCGATTCGGAGATTGCTCGCGTTGCGCGGAACCGGCAAGCGTTTCGATGCGCGCTATTTCGTTTTCAGCGACTCCAGCGTCGCGAGGATCGCCTTCACGTCGTTGGTGAGCGTGTCGAGCATCGCCTGCTGCTTGCGCTCGCGCATCGTGTCCTCGTCGTCCTCGCCGATGTCTTCCTGGATGTCCTCGACGTCTTCCTTCAGGTCCTCGACGTTCTCGCCCAGCTCTTCGACATTCTCGCCGAGCTCTTCCACGTTCTCGCCCAGCTCCTCGACGTTTTCCTGAATGCTTTCAACGTCCTCCTCGACCTCGCGCAGGCTCGCGCCCTGCCGGTTGACGCTCATCTGTATGAAGATCGCCAGATAGATCGCTTCGAGCGACACGGCCGTGGTCAGCACCAAGAGCATCAGCTCCCACGGCACCAGCTTGAGCAGCGACGCGGCGAAGAAGGCGATGAACACGATGGTGTGCAGCACCAGCGACGCCGGCGAGCCCACCCAGACGATGAGCTTCTCGATGCCCTTCATGACGTCCCGAGGATCGGACGCTGCGGGCGCGTTGTGCTGCGCGGGCTGTTGCATCGCGAGCGCTCGAAAAGGGCCGACGGGACGAGCGCGAGAGGCTCCCGCGTTCTTCAGCCCCAATGAGCCTGTCTTTTGAGAAAATCAAGCCCGCGCGGGATGTATTCGCCTTCAGGCGCTATTTCGCGGGCTCCGACAGATAGGTCGCATAGACCCAGCCTTCCTTGCGCGTCGCATCGCTCTTGACCCGCACCCAGTTGCCCTGGCGCTCGAACGAAGCCACCTGGCTGTCGCGCGGCAGGGTCGCGATCACGGTCGCGGTCCTGGACGGCGCGGCGCGAAGGTTCGCGGATTTGAGCACAGACAAGGTCGGGGCTGCCGCCTGCTTGGCCGGTGCGTTGGGGGTCGGCGCCGTCGCGGCGATTTGGGGCGCGTCCTGGCTCGTGCCCGGGATCAGCGCCCACCAGCCGCTGTCGCCCATGCTCAGATAGAACAGCACCGCGATGGCCGAGAGCGAGGCCGCCAGGATCGCGTCGCGGATGTAGCGCCGCGTGGTCTGGGCGCGCAGCGCGCGGGCTTCGCTGTCCTCGGCCTCGTCGCGCCAGTCCTGCTCGGCCTTCTGCAGCGACATCCGCGCATCGGCGGTCCAGCGCTCGCGGGCATGCTCGCTGTCCAGGCGGAGCTGGGCGATCTCCTGCTCGCGCTCGGAGAGCAGCGCCTGGAGGTGCCCGAAATCCCGGCGCAGCTGCTTGATGTCGTCGGAATCGCCGCGTCGCATCAGTGCTTCGGCATGGGCGCGCGATTGGGCGAGGTCGGCCTCGAGCTGCTGGACGCGCTTGGCGACCTTGGCGAGCGCGGCCTGGCCTTGTTGCTGGCTCTGCTCCTCGGCGGCGCGCAGGCGCGCGGCTTCGCCCTGCTTGTAGTCGTTCAGGCTGATGGCGAGCGCCGCTTCGCTGTCCTTGCGCCACGCGATCTTGGCCTGCTCCATGTCGGCGCGCGCCTGGGAAAGGTCGCGGTCGCGGCCGGCCAGCGACACGCGAAGGCCGTCGATCTCCGCGCCCAGACGGCGGATCTCGCTCTCGTGCTCGCGCAACCCATCGGTCTTGCGGATCTGGTCGTCGAGCCGGGCCTGGATGTCGGCGATGTCGTTCTCGCGGTCGGCGATGGCTTCGTTGGCCGCGGCGAGGTCGTCCTTCAGCCGCTCCAGCTCGGCCTCGGCGTCGCGATAGCGTTGCGCGGCTTCGGTCTGGGCGCGGGATTGCGTGCGCTCGAACTGGGCGGTCGCTTCGGCAAGCGCGCGTTCGGACTTGCCCTGCCATTGGGCCTTGGCGTCGTTCAGCCGCTCGGCCTCGGCATCGCGCCAGCGCCGCTCGGCGTCGGCGAGCGCCGCTTCGCTGTCCGTGCGGCTCTCCTCGCGCAGCTCGGCCAGCTCTTCGTCGCGGGTCGCAAGCGATCTCTTCAGGCGGGCGACCTCGTCGCGCAGGCGCTTGCGCTCGGACTCGTCGCTGCGGTCGCGCGCGCTCTCGGCGGCGGAGCGGCTCTTGGCGCGTTCGAGCTGCGCGGTGAGATCGGCGATGGTCTTTTCCGCGCGCGCCAATGCGGCGCTCGAATCCGGTGCGGGCTTGGCCTGCTCGGCGAGCGCAGCCTTGGCCCTCGACAGCTCGTCCTGCAGCCGGCGCAGCTCGGCGTTGTCGGGCTCGCGGCGCGGCGCGGGCTTCTCGGCGACGACGGGCGCCGGCGGCGGCGCTGCGAGCGCTTCGCCCGGCGCGACCGGATAATCGAGCAGCGCCAGGGTGCCGCCGTCGCCCCCGTCGAGGCTGACGATGCGGATGCCGAGCACGCAGCTCTCGCTGCCGCCCTTGGCCGGAAGGAAAGCAAGCCCGTCGAGCTCGTCGGACATCAGCGACCACGAGCGGTCGCCATTGTTGTGGCCGCGACTCAGCCGCGCGCGGGGCGGCAGGCGCTCGACGCGCAACGACAACCGGCCATGCCTGCGATAAGGCGCGATGAGAGGCCCGAGGTCGAGCGGAATGGGAAGAGGCGTCTCTTCGTCGTCCATGGCGCGCACCAAAGCGTCGGCGACGAGCGCGCCCGGCGCAGGCGTCCTCTTCGCAAATCCGATCGCGCGTTGTCCCATGGCCGGAATTTTCCGCCCCATGGGTAAAGCAAAGGTTTTTCTTAAGCAGAGACCGCAAACATCGCCACTCAGCGGTCACCGGGCGCGGCGCCAATTGATTCAATTTGTTCCGAGCAAGAACTGCTCATCGCCTCGCTTCGTGCGGAAATATTTGCCGCGCGCGGACGCGGGAAACAGCGCAAATCCTGCACTTTCCGGCTGGCCCGGAGCTTGCTCGTGGAAATGCGAATTCATGCGGAGGACGCCATGTCGCTCACTTCAGCCAGCGTGTTCGGCCACAACCACATCATCGTGCCCCCGAACGGTCCGACCACGGGCAGCGTCGGCGTCACCGGCGGCTCGGGCGGCAGCGCGGTCAACAAGGCCGGCACCATCGCCGACATGGAGCATGGCGACGGCACCTTCGCGAAGACACTCGAGACGGTGAACGGCCGGAAGGTCGTCGACAAGACGGTCGACTATGCCGACGGCACGCACAAATCGGTACAGCGCACGATCACCGTCAATCCCGACGGCAGCAAGACCATCGTCAAGGTCAAGGACGGCAAGACCACGACCATCCAGGAAAGCATGGCCCGCAACGAGGACGGCACGTTCTCGCTGACCAAAGAGATCACCAACGCCAAGGGCAAGACCAGCGAGGTCACCGGCACGATCTCGCGCGCCGACGGCGAGACCGACAAGACGCTCACCCGCACCAATGCCAAGGGCGAGAGCGAGACGATCACCTCGACGACCGTGCGCGACGGCAATGTGGCGACGCATACGCGCAGCGGCACCGGCTATCGCGGCAACCACATCTACGATCAGTCGACCTGGACGACGTTCGCCTGAACCGGCGAAGCGCGCGGCGGCACGCCCACGCGCGCCGTCGTGCTCAAGCCTTCGCAGCCCTGCTGGCTGCCGAAATTGCAGGCATAGACCTTTGTGAACTCCGCGCCCAAGAGGAACACCTGCGCGGAGTAATAGACCCACACCAGAAGCAGGATCAGCCCGCCCGCGGGGCCGTACGGCCTCGCGATGCTGCTCATGCCGAGCACATAGATCAGCAGGAACTGGCCGAGCTGGAACAGCAGCGCGGTGCCGACCGCGCCCGCGATCACGTCGCGCCATTCGAGGTCCTTGTTCGGCAGGACCTTATAGATCGCCGCGAACAGCAGCGATGCCAGCATCACCGACACCGCAGCGTTGACGAGGCCGAGCGTGGCCTGGCTGAACGGCGTCTCGACCGCGATGGTGTGCTTGAGCACCGCGATCAGGCTTCCGATCAGCATCGAGATCACGAGCAGCAAGCCCAGCGCGATCACCAGCGCCAGGCTGCGCGCGCGTCCGCGCAGCAGGCGCGGCAGCACGGGGCCTTTGGGCGGCGCGCGCCAAATCGCGTTCAGCGCGTCCTCCATCTCGCCGAACACGCCCGACGCGGTGAGGATCAGGAACGCGACGCCGACGATCCCGCCGACGATCCCGGTCGAGGTGCCGCGCGCGTTGCGGATGGCGGCGTCGAACAATTTCACCGAGTCGTGGCTCATGATCTGGCCGAGCGCGCCGCCGACCGCGTCGCGCGCTTCGTGCCGGCCCATCACCAGCCCTGCGATGGTCACGCAGATATAGAGCAGCGGCGCGATCGCCGTGACGATGTAGAACGCGATCGCCGCGCCCCTTGTCAGCGCTTCGTCGGCGACGAACGCATCGATCCCGGCGCGGAAAAGCTGCCAAATTGTCCTGAGCATCGCTTGTGGCCAAATTTCCCCGCGATGAAAACGCGGCAGAGCGAAAACCGTTGCGGCGGGCTGATGGAGCCCATCCGCGTGTGACGCGTTTTTCTCTTTCTGGAACGGAAGTTTGGATAGGTTTGTGACGACCGATCATCACCCAGGATATGGCTCCGGCGCGCTCGACCGCGCCTGGCTCGATGTCCGCCGCTACGTCGAGAGCTATCGGTGGTCGTGGCCGGCCTTCGCGGAATGGCTGATCGGCGTGCTGCTGCTCACAATCGCGAGCGCGATCCTGATCCTCTATTTCCTCGATTGGAACAAGATGCGCGGGCCCGTCGGGCGCTATGTGTCCTATCGGCTCGGCCGCGAGGTGCGCATCGAAGGCCCCTTGAAAGTGAAGCTGTTCAGCTGGACGCCCAGCGTCGATGCGGGCCACGTCGTCATCGCCAATCCGGGTTGGACGCGCGAGCCGCATGCCGCCGATATCGGACGCTTCCAGGCTTCTGTGCGCCTGATGCCGTTGTTCGGCGGCAAGACGATCATCCCTTACGTCACCCTCGACAAGCCCGACATCGTCGTGATCCGCGACTTGAGCGGGCGCACCAATTGGGATTTCGGCAGCAGCTCCGGCAAGCCTTGGACGATCCCGCCGATCCGTCGCTTCGTCGTGCGAGACGGCCATGTGCGCATCGACGACCGGGTGCGCAAGGTGCTGTTCGAAGGCGCGGTCTCGTCCAGCGAGCAGCCCGGGGCCGGCGACCGTGCATTCCGGCTGACCGGCGACGGCAGGTTGAACC
The DNA here is from genome assembly GCA_035549495.1 of Rhizomicrobium sp. Lineage (GTDB taxonomy): Bacteria > Pseudomonadota > Alphaproteobacteria > Micropepsales > Micropepsaceae > Rhizomicrobium. The sequence continues at coordinate 49,290 of DASZQV010000034.1, forward strand.
GCAACAAGTTCACCGCCGACGTCCATGGCGGGCCGCTGCTGAACGTCGACGTCAACAAGCCCTATCGCTTCGCGGCCGACATCCATTCCGGCACGACCCATGTGACGGCCGATGCGGTGCTGCCCAAGCCGTTCCATCTCGGCCGCTTCGGCGCGAAAGCGTCGTTCTCGGGCGCGTCGATGGCCGACCTCTATTACCTGACCGGGCTCGTGTTCCCGATGACGCCGCCTTATCGGCTCTCGGCCGACGTGACGCGCGAAGGCTCGGTCTACAGCTTCAAGAACATGACCGGCGTGGTCGGCCAATCCGACCTTCATGGCGAGATGACGGCCTATACCGGCCAGACGCCGACCTTCCTGAAAGCCGTTCTGGCGTCGAAGCAATTGCGCTTCGTCGATCTCGGGCCCTTCATCGGCGCCAAGCCGGTCGAGACGAAGGCGGCGGCGCCCGTCGCGCTCCGCACGCGCGCGCTGCCCGACACGCCGCTCGATGTCGGCCGCGTGCGCCAGATGAACGCCGACGTGCAGTACGACGCCGCCAGCATCGCGAGCAAGGATCTGCCCTTGCGCGAATTCCACATGCATCTGCTGCTCGACAACGCCGTGATGACGATCGACCCGCTGACCTTCGACTTCGTCACGGGCAAACTCTCGGGCGCGGTGAAGGTCGATGCGCGCGGCGCCGTGCCGGTCAGCGACGTCGATGCGCGCTTGAGCAACATCCATCTCGAGCAATTCGTCGGCGGCAAGCCGCCGCCGGTCGAAGGCGTGCTGCAGGCGCGCGCCAAGCTGCATGCGCCCGGCGCTTCGGTGCACGAGGCCGCGAGCCACGCGAACGGCGCGGTGACCCTGGTGGTGCCGAGCGGCAAGGTGCGCAAAGCCTTCGCCGAGCTCACCGGCATCGACGTGCTGAACGGCCTCGGGTTGCTGCTGACCAACGACAAGAGCGACGCCGACCTGCGCTGCGCCCTGGTGCGCTTCGATGCGCGCGGCGGCACGCTGGCGACCGAGCGCTTCACCATCGACACCGAGTCGGTGCTCATCCAGGGCAAGGGCAGCGTCAATCTCAACGACGAGACCGTGAACATGCAGGTCACGGGTCAGCCGAAGGAATTCCGCATCGGCCGCGTCCGCGCGCCGATCACCATCGGCGGCACGCTGTCGAACCCGAGCCTCGGCATCGAGGCGGGCCAGGCGGTCGCGCAGGGCGGCATCGCGGCGGCTCTGGGCTTCCTCAATCCGATCGCCGCGGTGCTCGCCTTCGTCGATCCGGGCTTGGCGAAGGATGCCAACTGCGCCGCGCTGACGGCGAATGCCGCCCAGGGTCCCGCGCCGGTCAGGGCAGCCAAGCGCGTCCGGCATTGATGCGGCTGGTGCGGGGGACCTAAGACTCGTGGCGATGCCGAAGCCGGAAAACGTTCTTTGTCCGTCGCCGGCGGGTCTCTATTGCCCGCCCGGCGATTTCCATGTCGATCCGATCCGCCCTGTGGCGCGCGCCGTCATCACCCACGGCCATTCCGACCACGCGCGCTCGGGCCACGGCACGGTGCTCGCGACGCCCGAGACCTTGGCGATCATGCAGGCGCGCTATGGCGAGGGCTTCGCGGAGAAGACCGAGGCGCTGCGCTATGGCGAGACCGTGTCGCGCAGCGGCGTCGATGTGAGCCTCGTGCCTGCCGGGCACATCCTGGGCTCGGCGCAGGCGGTGGTGCGCTGCAAGGGGTTCACGGTGGTCGTCTCGGGGGACTACAAGCGCCGCAAGGATCCGACCGCCAAGCCGTTCGAGCCGGTGCGCTGCGACGTCTTCGTCAGCGAGGCGACCTTCGGCATCCCGGTGTTCGCCTTTCCCGACGACCGCGCCGAGATCGCGCGGCTGATGAAGTCGCTGGCGCAGTTCCCCGAGCGCACGCATCTCGTCGGCGCCTATGCGCTCGGCAAGGCGCAGCGCGTGATCGCGCTGCTGCGCGAGGCGGGTTACGACCGCACGATCTTCGTCCATGGCTCCATCGAGGCGCTGAACGCGCTCTATGCGCGGTTCGGAATCGATCTCGGCCCCATCGCGCCGGCGACGACGGAGAAAAGCAAGAAGAGCGATTTCGCCGGCGCCGTGGTCGTCGCGCCGCCGTCGTCCATCGACGACCGCTGGTCGCGGCGCTTCAACGATCCGCTGCCGGCCTTCGCGTCGGGCTGGATGCGCGTGCGCGCCCGTGCCCGCCAGCGCCAGGTCGAGCTGCCGCTCGTCATCTCCGACCATGCCGATTGGAACGAGCTGACCACGACGATCAAGGAGGTCGAACCCGGCGAGGTGTGGATCACCCACGGCAACGAGGACGCGCTGCTGCGCTGGGCCGAGCTCGAAGGCATCAAGGCGCGGGCGCTGTCGCTCGTGGGTTACGACCCGGATGAGGGTGAAAGCTGATGCGCGGCTTCGCCAATCTGCTCGACCGCCTCGCCTTCACGCCGCAGCGCAACGGCAAGCTGGTGCTGCTGCGCGACCACATGCGCGACACGCCCGATCCCGAGCGCGGCTGGGCGCTGGCGGCGCTGACGGGCGGGCTGTCGTTCGACGCCGCCAAGCCCGCCTTCATCCGCAAGGCGGTCGAGGCGCGCATGGACCCGCAGCTCTTCGCGCTCTCCTACGACTATGTCGGCGACCTTGCCGAGACGGTGGCGCTGGTGTGGCCGGCGAAGCCCGGCGCCAATCGCGAGCCCGATCTCTCCGAAGTGGTCGATGCCTTGCGCAGTGCCACGCGCGCGCAAGTGCAGACGCTGCTCGAAGGCTGGCTCGACGCGCTCGATGCCGATGGCCGCTGGGCGCTCTTGAAGCTGCTCACCGGCGGGTTGCGCGTCGGCGTCTCGGCGCGGCTGGCCAAGCAGGCGCTGGCCGAGATGGGCGGCGTGGAGATCGCCGAGATCGAAGAGGTCTGGCACAGCCAGCATGCCCCTTTCGAGGATCTCTTCGCCTGGCTCGAGAAGCGCAGCGAGAAGCCGACCGCGGCCGCGCCGGGCCGCTTCCGGCCGGTGATGCTGGCGCAGGCGATCGACGAGGAGAAGGATTTCGCGAGCTATGACGCGGCCGACTACGCGGCGGAATGGAAATGGGACGGCATCCGCGTCCAGGCGGTCAGCGAGCGCGGCCGGAAGCGGCTCTACAGCCGCACCGGCGACGACATCGGCAAGTCGTTCCCCGACGTGCTCGACTTCCTCAATTTCGACGGCGTGATCGACGGCGAGCTGCTGGTGCTGCGCGACGGCAAGGTCGCGAGCTTCGGCGACCTCCAGCAGCGCCTCAATCGCAAATCCGCCGATGCCAAGCTGCTGGCGAAGTTCCCGGCCGGCATCCGCGCGTATGATCTTCTGCTCGACGGCGAAGAGGATCTGCGCGGGCTGCCCTTCCGCGAGCGCCGTGCGCGGCTGGAGGCGTTCGTGGCGAAGGCGGCGTCGCCGCGCATCGACCTGTCGCCGTTGCAGCCCTTCGAAAGCTGGGACGAGCTGGCCGAATTGCGCGCGCATCCGCCCGCGGGCGATCCGGCGCTTGCCGAAGGGCTGATGCTCAAGCGCTGGGATTCGCTTTACGAGGCCGGGCGGCCGAAGGGGCCGTGGTTCAAATGGAAGCGCGACCCGCACCTGATCGACGCGGTCTTGATGTATGCGCAGCGCGGCCACGGCAAGCGCTCGGGCTATTATTCGGACTATACGTTCGGGGTGTGGCGCGAAGATGCGAATGGCGACCGCGCGCTCACGCCGGTCGGCAAGGCCTATTTCGGCTTCACGGACGAAGAGCTGAAACGCATCGACAAATTCGTGCGCGACAACACCATCGACCGCTTCGGGCCGGTGCGCGTGGTGAAGGCGACCAAGGATTTCGGGCTGGTGTTCGAGGTCGCGTTCGAAGGCCTGCAGCGCTCGACACGCCACAAATCCGGCGTCGCGATGCGCTTTCCGCGGATCAACCGTCTGCGCTGGGACAAGCCCGCCGGCGAGGCGGACGAGCTTTCGACCCTCGAGAAGATGCTCGACTGAATGTTGGCGCGCAACTTACGGGCTGCGCTTAGCTTCGCCCTGTTGCGCTTAGCTGTTCACCACCACGCCGCCGTTCGGATGCAGCACCTGGCCGGTCATGTAGGATGCGTCTTCGCTCGCCAGGAACACGAAAGACGGCGCGACCTCGTTGGGCTGGCCCGCGCGCTTCATCGGCGAGGTCGATCCGTGCTTGGCGACTTTCTCGGCGTCGTAAGAGGCAGGGATCAGTGGCGTCCAGATCGGGCCGGGCGCGACCGCGTTGACGCGGATCTTCTTCTCGAGCAGCGCCTGGCTCAGCGAGCGCGTGAAGCTGACGATGGCGCCCTTGGTCGCGGAATAGTCGAGCAGCTCGGCGTTGCCCTTGTAGGCCGTGACCGAAGCGGTGTTCACGATGGCGCCGCCCTCTTTCATGTATTCGAGCGCGGCCTTGGCCATGTAGAAATAGCCGAAGATGTTGGTCTGGAAAGTCTGCTGAAGCTGCGCCTGCGGAATGTCAAGCGGCCCGCCTTCGCCTTTCCGATGCTGCTCGGCGGCGTTGTTGACCAGGATGTCGAGGCGGTCGAAAGCTTCGATGACCCGGCCGACGGCCTCCTTGCAGAATTCCTCCTTGGCGACGTCGCCGCTTATCAAAAGGCAAGCGCGTCCTTCCGCTTCGACATGGCGTTTGGTCTCCCGCGCGTCGTCGGTCTCTTCCAAATAAATGATGGCGATGTCGGCGCCTTCGCGCGCCATATGCACCGCCACCGCGCGGCCGATGCCGGAATCGCCGCCGGTGATCAGCGCGACTTTGCCCTTGAGCTTGTCGGCGCCCTTGAAGCGCGGCAGGAACTCCGGCTTCGGCGTCATCTCGCTTTCGCGGCCGGGCTGGCGCGATTGTTCCTGCGGCGGCTGGGTTTGTTTCTGCGGTTGGCTCATGATGGGCACCTCTCGCGCATACAACGCGAGAGGCGGCCGCTAGCTGCTCTTCTTTTTCTTCCTGGAGCTCTTCTTCTTCGATTTCTTTTTCGCCTTTTGGGGCACCTTCTTGCCCTTCTTGCGCGCTTCGGAAAGGCCGATGGCGATGGCCTGCTTGCGGCTCTTCACCGTGCCGCCCGCGCCGCCTTTGCCGCGCTTCAGCTTGCCTTTCTTCTTGCGCTTCATCGCGCGCTCGACGTCTTTTCCCGCGCTCTTGGAATATTTTCGGGCCATAGGCGTTTTCTCCTTTCGCGAAGAGGCAAACGCGCCAATGTCACGAAAGAAGCAGCACCAGCGCTTTTCGATAGCGCGCGGCGATCGCGTCGCGCGCGACATGGCGGCCCTGTGCGACGACCTTGCGTCCGCGCCGCCACACGCTGTCGACCGCGCCGCCGCGCGCGGCGAAGATCCATGCGTCGAGCAACGCGTCGCCGTCGCGTCCGATCAGTGCCGCATTCGCGCGGTCGAGACTCACGATATCCGCGGATGCACCTTCGCGAATCGCGCCGCCATCCGCGCCCAGCGCCTGCGCGCCGCCCGCGAGCGCGGCACGATAGAGGGCAGCGCCCGTCGATGCGCCTTCGCCCGGCGCCAGCACGTTGCGCGCGCGCAAGACCAGGCGCTGGCCGTATTCGAAGAGGCGCAGCTCCTCGGCCGCGTCGATCAGCACGTTCGAGTCCGAGCCCACGCCGATGCCTCCGCCTGCGTTCAGGAACGCGGTCGCCGGGAACAATCCGTCGCCCAGATTGGCTTCGGTGATCGGACACAATCCCGCGACCGCGCCGCTTTGCGCCACGGCCGCGGTTTCGTATTCGGTCATATGCGTGGCGTGCACCAGGCACCAGCGCGCGTCGATCTCGGCATTGTCGAACAGCCATTCGACGGGGCGCTTGCCGGACCACGCGACGCAGTCCTCGACCTCGCGCATCTGCTCGGCGATGTGGATATGGATGGGCTCGGCGAGCGTCGCCACCCAGCTCAGCTCTTCCGCCGTGACCGCGCGCAGGGAATGCGGCGCGACACCGACGACCGCATCGCCCAGCGAGGCTGCGGCGCTGCGGCTGGCATCGAGCAATTTTGCGTAAGTGTCGATGTCGTGGATGAAGCGGCGCTGCGTGGGCTTGGGCGGCTGGCCGCCGAAACCGGAATGGGCATAGAACACCGGCAGCAAGGTCAGCCCGATGCCGGTCGCATCGGCGGCGGCGGCGACGCGCGCGGCCATCTCGCCGATATTGGCATAAGCCCCGCCGTCGCGCGCGCGATGCAGATAGTGGAACTCGCCGACGCGCGTGAAGCCGGATTCCAGCATCTCGGCATACGCCATCGCGGCGATGGCTTCGAACGTGTCGGGGTCGAGGCGCTCGACGAAGCGGTACATGATCTCGCGCCAGGTCCAGAAGCTGTCGCTTGCCGGCCCGCGCGTCTCGGCCAGGCCCGCCATGCCGCGCTGGAAGGCGTGGGAGTGCAGATTGGGAAGGCCCGGCACCGCGGCGCCGTGCGCGTCGTCGTCGCCCGCGCGCGCGACACCGGTCGAGATACGCGCAATGTTTCCCTCCGCGAGCGTGAGCCGCACGTCGCGCGCCCAGCCTTGAGGCAAAAGCGCCTCAGCGAACCAGAGCCGTTGATCGGAACCGTCCATTTGCGCACTCTATGCCAATGGATTGGCTGGAAGTACATCGGGGCGACGCGCCCCTCGTGGTCTCGTTCCCCCATACGGGCAGCGATATCCCGGCGGAGCTCGAGAGCGGCTTCGCCTCGCTCTGGCATGCGCGGCGCGACGCCGATTGGTGGGTCGACCGGCTCTACGATTTCGCCGCGGGAATGGGCGCGACCACCGTGCGCACCCGCATCTCGCGCAGCGTGATCGACGTCAACCGCGACCCCTCCGGCGCGTCGCTCTATCCCGGCATGGCCACGACCGGGCTCTGCCCGACCACGGATTTCGACGGGGCGGCGCTCTATGTCGAAGGCCGCGCGCCCGACACGGGCGAAATCGCGCGCCGCCGCGAGGTTTGGTTCGCGCCCTATCATGCCGCGATCCGCGCCGAGCTCGACCGGCTGCGCGGCGCGCATGACCGGGTCGTGCTGTTCGACGCGCATTCGATCCGCTCGCGCATCCCGCGCCTGTTCGAGGGCGAGCTGCCGCAATTCAACGTCGGCAGCAATGACGGCAGGAGCTGCGATGCGGCGCTGACATCGGCGGTCGACGCGGCCTGCGCGGCGACGCGCTATTCGCGGGTGGTGAACGGCCGCTTCAAGGGCGGCTGGACGACGCGCCACTATGGCGAGCCGGCGCGCGGCGTCCATGCGATCCAGCTGGAGCTCGCCTGCCGCGGCTATATCGACGAGCCCGATGCGCCGGCGCCCACGAACTGGCCCACGCCCTATGCCGAGCCGCGCGCGGCGGAACTGCGCGCTGCATTGAAGGACATTCTCGGCGCCTGTCTCGCCTTTGCGCGATGAGGATCCTGCGCGCCGCCGACCGCGTCGCCATGCCATGGAAGAACGGCGGCGGCATCACGCGCGAGGTGATGGTGTCGCCCGAGCGCGCAGGCTTCGACTCGTTCGACTGGCGCGTCTCCATCGCCGAAGTGCGCGAGGCCGGGCCGTTCTCGCTCTTTCCCAACATCGACCGCGTGCTGACGATCCTGGAGGGGCACATGCGTCTCGCCTTCGACGACCGCGAGGTCGTGCTGGAGGCGGGCGTGCCGTTCGCGTTCGCCGGCGACGTCGCTTGTCACGGCACGCCGCTCGGCGGCCCGGTCATCGATCTCAACGTGATGGTGCGGCGCGGCCGCTCGGCCATCGTGGCGCCTGTGACGTCGGGCCCGGTCGATGCGACCTTGATCGTCGCCACGGCGCCGGCGCGCATCGGCGGCACGATGCTCGCGCGTTTCGATGCGGTTGTCCTCGATGCGCCCTGCACGCTGCAAGGCGACGCGCTCGCGATTCGGCTGCGCGGGTGATAGGCTGAAAAGCCCTGTATTTGCGAGGAATTCTCATGTTCCGTCGGCTCGCCATCGCGCTCGGCCTGGCTCTCGTTGCGACCTGCGCCAACGCGCAGACCTTCACCGATTTGACGCATCAGCCGCCCGACGGCGCTCTCATCACCTATCAGCTCACCGACGGCACGGTGCTGGCGCAGGGCAACGGCGAATCCGACTGGTACCAGCTGACGCCCGACATCATGGGCAGCTACAAGAACGGCAATTGGAAGAAGGTCGCGAACCTGCAGCCCGGCTATCAGCCGCTCTATTTCGCCGGCGCCGTGCTCGCCGACGGCCGTCTCGCGATCATCGGCGGCGAGTACAATTTCAATGCGTTCTCCTTCACCAATCTCGGCGCGATCTACGATCCGCTCGCCAACACCTGGACGCCGCTGGATCATCCGAAGGGCTACGACTATGTCGGCGACTCGCCTTCGGTGGTGCTGCCCGACGGCCGCTTCGTGGTCGGCGCGAAGTTCAAGAAGCTGATGGCCTATCTCGATCCGGCGACGCTCGAATGGAACGCGATGCCGATCAAGGGCAAGAACGACTTCAACGCCGAGGAAGGCTGGACCTTGCTGCCCGACGGCACCTTCCTGACTTTCGACGTCAAGAAGCATCCCAAATCCGAGCGCTATCTCCCCGAGAAGGGCAAATGGGTGAATGCCGGCGACCTGCCCGCCGATCTGTGGGAGCCGCAGAATTGCTGCGGCTGCATTCCCTACGATCCCGACAAGCCCTGCTACCAGCCGCCCGGCGAAGTCGGGCCGGGCATCCTGCGTCCCGACGGCACGGTGTTCGCGGCCGGCGGCAAGAAGGACGGCAGCTCCAAGTCGCACACCGATGTGTGGACGCCGCCGAGCCATGGCGACAAGACGGGCCATTGGACCGCGGGGCCGGATTTCCCGAGCAACGAGGACGTCGGCGATTGCTACGCGGCGCTGCTGCCCAACGGCAATGTGCTGGTGCAGACCTTGGGCGGCGCGCTCTACGAGTTCGACGGGACCAAGCTGACGCGCGAGCCGTTCAACGGCGCGGGCGGCGCGCTGATGGTGCTGCCGACGGGCGAGATCCTGGTGGGCGGCTTCGCGGTCTACAAGGGGACGGGCACGTACCGGGCCTCGTGGGCGCCGACGGTCACGGATTTCCCGGCGACGGTGACGCGCGGATCGAGCTATCAGATCGCCGGCACGCAGTTCAACGGCCTCAGCCAAGCCAACTCGTTCGGCGACGAGGACGAGACGCAGACCAACTATCCCCTGGTGCGCATCACCAACAACGCGACGGGACACGTGTTCTATGCGCGCACCCACGACCATTCCACGATGGGCGTGGCGACGGGCGCCGCGACGGTCTCGACGCATTTCGACGTCGCGGCCACGACCGAGACGGGCGCGAGCAAGCTCGAAGTCGTCGCCAACGGCATTCCGTCGGCGCCGGTCGCGATTACCGTGAACTAGCCGCGTCGATCAGACGCTGCACGAAGGGATGGAAGTGGCCGCGATAGCGGTCCTGCACGCTTTCCAGCCGCCAGTCGTCGGGGGTGAGCGTCCGCCGGCAGCCCTCGGCGCCGCAGCTGCAACGGTCCTGGTCCCAAACATAGTCGTCCTCGTCGTGATTCCAGGTGCCGTGGTCCAGGGTGATCTCCTCGCCGGCCGCGATGGCGCGCCGCGCGACCAGGGTGACCTCGTCGCCCAGCCAGGCATTGGCGTCGCAGGAATGGTTGAGGTTCTCGTCCAGGCTCGGGACCGGATCGTCCTCGCGCAGCGCCAGATAGGCGCCGTCGCCCACCTGCCAGATCGAGCGCATGCGGTAGACATCGGTCTCGAAATCGGCGGGGACGATCGGCTCGCCGCCGAACTCCATCAGCGTCTCGCCTTCGGCGATGGCTGCGGCCGCGATGACGCCGTTGCCATGGATCTTGGATTTGCCGGGAACGAGCTTGGGGCTCACCCAGGAACGCGGGAGATAGGTCTTCATGCCGCCGCAACTTACCCGATGCGCCGCTTCGCGCTATAGAGAACGCGATGTGGAAGCGGGTGGTCCTGTATGGGGCGTTGCTGGCCGCCGGCGCCGTGGCGCTGCAATGGCTCGACTATCTGCGCCTGGTCCGCACCCATTCCGGCGACATCTATCTGTTCCTGATCGCAGCCGCGTTCCTGGGCCTCGGCCTCTATGTCGGCGTGCAGCTGATGGGCGGGGCGAAGCCGCTCCCCTTCGACGGCAATCCCAAGGCCCAGGCCTCGCTCGGCATCAGCGCGCGCGAGATGGCGGTGCTGCGCGAGATCGCGGCCGGCCGCTCGACCAAGGAGATCGCCGAGGCGCTCCATGTCTCGCCCAACACGGTCAAGACCCATGTCGCGCGGCTGTTCGAGAAGCTGGGCGCCAAGCGCCGCGCCGACGCGGTCAACAAGGCGCGCGAGCTCGGGATGGTGGAGTAGAGAAAGGTTTTCGGGGTGATTTCGTCACAATCACCCTTTCGGGCGATTGTTTCGGCCGGGCCGCGCGGCGCTGATGGCGGCGCAATCCGACCTCGAAGGGGGACAACCATGTTTCGCAATATTCTTACCTATGGCGTCATCGCCGGCCTGATCGTCGGCGTCCTGCAATGCGGCCTGGTCCTGGCCACGAAGGGGCGGCACCAGCCCTCCGACTGGGCCATGGTGATCGGCTATACGATCATGCTGATCGCGCTGGCCTGGGTGTTCTTGGGCGTGAAGCGCTACCGCGACGTCGAGCGCGGCGGCGTGATCGGGTTCTGGCCGGCGCTCGGCATGGGGCTCGCGATCAGCTTCGTCGCCGGCATCCTCTATGCGCTCTCCTGGGAGCTGACGCTCGCGTTGGCGCATTGGGATTTCGGCAGCGAATATGCCGACTACATGATCGCCCAAGCCAAGGCGCACGAGACCGGCGCGGCGCTGCAGAGAGCCGTCGCCGAGGCGAACGAGTTCCGCGTCAACTATCAAAACCCGCTCTATCGCCTGCCGATGACCTTCACCGAGATCGCGCCGGTCGGCGTGCTGGTGTCGCTGGTGACGGCCGGCCTGCTGCGCAACAGCCGCTTCCTGCCGGTGAAGCGGGCGTGACGGACTGCCGGCGGGCGGTGGAGCTCCCATCGCCCGCGGCGCCGCATCGAATCCATTTCTGCCGCTGGTAGCGTCTGTTAAAGTTCCCGCGCGGTGGGTTGCGGGGGACGGGCTTTGGGCGATCTGGTCAAGGCATTGCTGGGCGCGCCGGTGAACAGCGTGCTGGTCGTGGTCGGCCTCGCTTTCCTCGCGCTGGCGGTGCTGGGGAAGATCGGCGACCGGCTGGATCCGGGGCCGCGAGGGCGCATCGGGGCGGGCGTGCTCGGCGCGATCCTGCTGGTGCTGGGGCTGCTGCTGCGGCCCGGGTCTTCCGATGCGGTCACCAGCGGCGCGCGCCCGCCCGCGATGTCTGCCGGCGGCACGACCGCGCCCGCACCGTCAAGCGACACAGCCGTTGCGCCGCCCGCCGGCCATCCCGCGATCGCGCTCCCGGCCGGGCAGGTGATCAAGCGCGACGACAGGACCTATACGATCCTCAAGATGCAGCTCGCCCAGGACGACGCCACGGATCCTTCGCTCGAGATCACGGTGAGGATGCTCAACGAACAGGGATACCCGGCGAATTTCTGGGACGACAGTTTTCGCCTGGTCGTCGACGGCATGCCGCGCGCGCCTGTGAGCGATTTGAACGAGCTCGTCGAGACGGGCGCCGCGAAAGACGGGGTCGTCAAGTTCGCCGTCCCGAAAACCGCCAAGACGGTCGCGTTGCAGATCGAGCGCTTCGGACCGGACGCGCCGAGCCTGCCGATCGCCCTCGCAGGAAAATGAGCCGCTGGCGCACCCGGATGGAGAAAGTTCGAACCAACCGGGCGCGCGAGTTAGGGTTGGTGTGGCGGCTAACTCGCGCGACCGCAAAATAATGGCGCACCCGACAGGATTCGAACCTGTGACCTTCGCCTTCGGAGGGCGACACTCTATCCAGCTGAGCTACGGGTGCGTGCCGTCAACCCTATATCGGCCGGCAAACGCCGCCGCAACGCCATCCTGGGCCGGAACGGATCAGCCCTCGGCCGATATCAGCATCGGCGTGAAGTCGAAGCTGTCGAGATAGGACGCGTAGCGGTCCTTCAGCCTCTCCACGAACTCATAGCGGAATGCGCTCGGATTGCGCGGTTCCTTTCCTTCGGCGGCCCGGCTCAAGAACACGGCGAAATTGATCGCCACGTCCCGGGCCGTGCTCTCGCGGGTACCGGCGCCGCTGGTCAGGTCGCGCCAAGTCTTGGGGTTGGTGCGCAGATATTCGCAGAGCGCCGTCTGCGTGGTGAATACCACCTCGATGTGCTTGATCACGTCGGGCTGAAGCTTCCATCCGGGAGTTTTGGACGCGATTTTCGGGATGTCCTTTTGTTCCTGTTCCACAAGCGCCAGCTTCCGGTCGCTTTTCGACATCAAGGGCCCCCCGCTACAAAATTCGGTATTCGCATAGTATGCGTACCCATAGATATAGCGCGATTCGTTGATTCCGAAAAGAACCAATAACGCAAAGCGGTTGATAAACGTTCAAAGCTCTTCTGCATCGGAAAGGGCGTCCCGGAACCAATTACCACTTCCGTGCATTTGTCGCTATGTTGGAGTTTTCTGGAAAATAGTATATAATACGGAGAAAAGCGTCGGAAAGACGATTTCCTTGGGCATTTTGGAAGGGGCTAGAACGATGTTCCCCGACGATCATGCGTTGATGCTGGGCCTGCTCTATCTCGCGATCTCGCTGGCCTATGCCAAGGGCAGCCACGGGCGAATCTCCCGCTATGTCGTGGCCGCCTGCGCCCTGGGCGTCGCTCTCGTGTACCTCTCGCAATCGCCGTTCATCCGCAGCCTGGGATATCCGCCGCCGCCCCAGCTTCGCGCCTCGATCGCGGCCGAAAAGGTGGCGAAGTCTCCGGCGGGCGCCCTGCGGATCGACACTTAGCTCTTGACGCTTCCTCCTTCTCCGTCGCACTTGCGCCTTGGGAACTGTCCGAGGGCGTCATGCGTGCTGTGTTGCTTTGCTGTCTGGGGATGAGCCTGGCGTCGGGGGCGGCATCGGCCGCCGCCGTTCTGATCCCGGTGGTGCCGGTCGCAGGCGCGACCGCGACCAACGTCACGGCCATCAACGACGACGGGACGATCGCGGGTTACTATGTCGACGCCGACGGCCTCGAGCATGCGTTCTTCGGCCCGCTCGACGGCAAGCACTACAAGACCTTCGACGGCGGCGACGGCGGCACTGAGGCGCGCGGGATCAACGACAGTGGCCTGATCACCGGCCTTTCCAATTCGCAGAGCGGCGATGCCGGCGCGCAGCCGATCTTCGTGCGCAATCTGAACGGCAAGATCGTCGGCGTGACGCGCAGCGGCGAGCAGCTCAACGGTTACATCGGCGGCATGGACAACGCGAAGAACCGCTTCGCCGGCGCCTATTGGGACCCCGCCCGGCATCACATCGTCGCGTTCCTCGGCCAGAAGGGCAAATGGACGCGCGACGTGAAGATCCCGCAAGTGCACCAGGCGAGCGCGGCGCGCGGCATCAACGGCACCGGCACCGTCGTCGGCAGCTATTTCACCCCGCCGATGCACGGCTTCGTGCTCGCGAACAAGACGCTCGTCACCGTCGACTATCCGAGCGGGGAGTCGGCGGGCACCGAGCTCGAAGCGATCAACGACAAGGGCCTCGCCGTCGGCCAATGGACCGATGCCAAAGGCCACGCGCACAGCTTCGTCTACGACACGGTCACGGCGACCTTCACCGACATCGCGGTCAAGCACGCGCACCAGGTTGCCGCCTGGGGGATCAATTCCCAAGGCGCGGTCGCGGTCGCGACCGACAAGGGCTCGTTCATCTGGTGCGCGAGCCGCCGTGCCTGTGTCAATTCGCGTTGACGGTTACCGGCCGCCGAGCTCCTTCATCAGGCGATAGGTGAACTCGACCGATTCGTAGAACGCACCCACCTCGCGGCGCTCGTCGCGGCCATGGGCGCGCACGTCGTTGACGTCGGCCCAGCCGCCGCTGACGCCATAGCTCGGGATGCCGGCGTTGCGGGTGAAGATCGAATCGCTCGCGCCCGCCGACATGGCCGGGATCACCGGCACCTTGCCCCACATCGAATGCACGACCTTCTCGACCGAATGCAGCACCTCGGGCGTCGGCGCCGATTCGGGCCCCTGCACGACCATGTCGGGATGGGTGATCTTGATCTTGGGATCGGCGACGACTTTCTGCAGCACGGCCTTCACGCCGTCGACGGTCTCGTCGGGCATGATGCGGCATTGCACGGTCGCGACCGCGCGCGCGGGCAGCGCGTTTTCCTGCACGCCGGCGTTCAGCATGGTGGCGACGCAGGTCGAATGCAGGATGGCGTTGAGGGAGATGTCGCTTTTGGCGAGACGCGCGGCGGCTTTCAGGTCCATCGGCTGCTTGGCGACGGCGAGCATGTCGGCGCGCTTCCGGCCAGCCTCGATCATCGCGCGGCGCTGGAAGTACAGCCGCGTCGTCGCGTTGGTCTTGTAGGGGAACTGGAAGTTGGCGAGCTTCACCAGTCCGCGCGAGAGGTCATAGATCGCGTTGTCGGGGCGCGGCTCCGACGAATGGCCGCCCCTGTTGGTGACCTCGAGATCGTAGGTGACATAGGTCTTCTGGCTGGTCTCCATGCCGAAATCGAGGCGCTTGCCGTTCACGATCTCGCCACTGTCGCCGTCGGGATTGATCACCAGCCCGGCATCGACCAGGTCGCGATGCTCGCGCAGCAGGAACGCCGGGCCGTCCTGTTCCAGGCCGACCTCTTCGTCGGCGGTGAAGGCGACGATGATGTCGCGGTCGGGGACGAAGCCCTCCTTCTTCAGCCGGATCAGCGACGCGGCGGCGGCGGCGTCCTCGTCCTTCATGTCCGACGTGCCGCGGCCGTAGAAATAGCCGTCCTTCTCGGTGAACTTGAACGGCGGCAAGGTCCAGTCTTCCGCTTTGGCCTCGACCACGTCCATGTGGCAGATCCACATCACGGGCTTTCCCTTGCCTTTGCCCTTCAAGCGCACGACGACGTTGACCTGCTTGGGATAGTTGGTCTCGGGCACGACATGGACGTCGTCCTTCGAGAAGCCGTTGTCGGTGAGATATTTCACCAGCACGTCGGCGACTCCGCCGGTGCCGACCTCGTGCACCGAATGCACCTCGACGATGTCGCGGAAGATGTCGTGCGCGAGCTGCTTGTTCTCGTCCGGCGGCATGGGTGCTGCGGCGCCGAGCAGAAGCGCGGCGGTAAAGGCGGCTAGCAAGCGCATGATGGTACTCCCCTTCGTGGTTGTTCGGCTCAAAGCGCGTTCAGCGCCTGTTTGACGGTTTCGACGGCCGACGCCCACACCAGGCGCTTCCATTCCGGCGTGCCGGGATAGAAGGCGGCGCGGATCTCGCGGCGGATCTCTTCGGCGCTTTCGTGATCGTGACCGGCGAAGCGATGCAGCCAGTTGTCGCGGCGCAGCGCGTTGAACACCTCGCGCGTCGGCAAGGTGCCGGCTTCGAGCGCTGCAAACGTGAGCTCGGCGTCGGGCAGCCAGCCGGCGAACGCCTTGTCGACCGTGCCCGTCAAGGGCGCCGACACGGACTCGCCTGCTTCGCTCGAGCACACGCGCTCGCCCCACATCGCCTTGGCGCGCGCGTAAGCCGGCGAGCCCGGCAGGTCCTCGGTGATCATCTCGCCATGGCCGTGCCGGCCCAGGCCCGTGTGGAAATCGATCACCACCAGCCGCTTCACGCCGCGCAATTCCTCTCTCAAGACGTCGCGCAGCATCAGCGACGACCAGCTCTCTTTCGCGCCGCCGTAATAGAGCCCGTCGGGATAGACATATTGCCCTTTGGTGATCGCCTCCTGCAGCGCGAAATCGCCATGCGCGTCGGCATAGAGCTTGAGCTTCGCGTTGGCCGCTTTCATCGCTTCGCGGCTCATGTCGCGGGGCGCGATCCACTCGGCGAGCGCGGCATAGGCGTCGTTGGCAGGCGGCGCGCCGTGGTCGACGAAGTTGCGGTTGATGTCGGCATTGTCCTCGTTGACGCGCCGGTCCCAGGCGAAGCCGTATGGGTTCAGCGCGTGCAGCAGCACGATCTTGGCGCCGTCGGGCGCTTCCAGCAGCCCTTCGCGCAACATGCCGGTCTGCACGCCCGAGCCGAAATAGCCTTCGACGCCGTGCGTCGCCGAGATCATGAGCAGCGCCGTCGTGGCCTCGCGCGGCCCGATCACGGCGGTGTCGAGGAACAGCCGCTTGCCGTCGCGGGTCTTGGCGTCGGGATGCACGCGCGCCGTGGTGCCCAGATCGGCGCCGCGCGCGGCTTTGAGGAAATTCGCGCGCGCGCTCGCATAGTCGGGCGGGAAATGCTCGTCGCTCATCTATTTCAATACCGGTCGGAAGGCGCCGTCCCAATCGGCGCCGGGCGGATGGGTCTCGTACCAGGCGATGCGCGTGAGATGCACGTCGTAGAGCTTCTGGCTTGCGCCCGACAGCTTGCGGCATTGCTCGATCAGGTCGCGCGTCTTCTCCCATTGCTGGGTGCGCAGGGACTGGAAGATATGGTCGTGGAAGGTCGAAAGCGCGCGGAATTTCGGGCTCGCGCGCATCACCGGATTGCCGAGCAGCGCATAGAGCTTGACGGGGCCCGTGCCCGCGCCGGTCTCGACGAAATCGACCTCGAGGAACGCGAAGCCGCGCTCGGCGGCCTTGCGCGTGTCCTCGGCGACGATCACCGCGGGGCCATAGGTGCCCGACAGCGCCTGGATGCGCGCCGCCATCACCGCGCAATCGCCGACGGCGGAATAGGTCGTGCGCCCGTGGTTCCTGAAGCCGCCCGCGATCGCCGGACCGGTCGAGACGCCGATGCCGATCTCGATCGGCGCGAGCGCGGTGCCGTCGATGCGCCGCTCATGGGTGATGATGTCGTTGACCTTGGCGATCACCTCCATCATCCCGCTCGCCGCTTCGCAGGCATGGATGGCGTGCTCGGGATCGTCCAGCGGCGCGTTCCAGAAGCACGAGAAGCCCTCGGCCGAAATGCGCTCGATGGTGCCGCGATGCGCCAGCGCTTCGTCCATCAAAGGCGCGAAGACGCGCTGCAGCAGGCGCGTGAAGGCGACCGGATCGTCCTTGAACGTCGCCGCCAGCGCGGTGAAGCCGCGCACGCCGCAGACCAGATACGTGACGTTGCGCGTCTCGCCATCGAGCTTGAGCAGCGACGGGTTGCGCGCGATTCGCTCGATGGCGACGGCGTTCAAGGAATCCGCGAACGCGTCGTGCAGCTTGGCGCGCGCGCCCGCCACCTCCAGCCCGCGCGCGGCGGCGCCGGCTGCGAAGACCAGCGCGAGGCCGAGGCAGGGCCCGAGCGAATCGAGCAGCACATGGTTCGCCGCGAACAGGCGCCACGAGATCGCGACCGCGCCGGCGATCACGGCGCTCGCGAACAATCCCGCCCACCACACATTGAAGCGCACCAGCAGGAAGATCGTCGCCATCCCCGCCAGCAGCAGCAGGCCCAGCTCGGCCTTGTTGGCGGCGGCAGGGCGGCGCAGCACCGTGCCGAGCAGCATGTTCTCGAGCGCCTGCGCATGCACCTGCGCCAGATTGCGCGGACCGAACGGCGTCATCGCCGTCTCGCCCGGCGCGCCGATATAGACGATGGCGTGGTGGAGCGGGGTTGTCGTGGTGATCGTTCGCGCGCCGTCGTCCTTGCTATAGGCGATCCACAAGGATCCATCCGGCGCCGTGGGCAGGTCGCGATGCAGCGCCTCGACCGCGGCGACGCCCGCCGTGCCGCCCAGCAGATCGCCGCCATCGCCCGCGCGGAACATCAGCTTGCGCGTGTTCGCCGCCACGCGCAGCACTTCGGCATCGAGCGAGGCTACGGCAACGCCCTGCGCGCGGAACGCCAGCGGCATGCGGCGCAGCGCGCCGTCGCGATCGAGGACCAGGTTCAGCGCGCCGTTGCCGGCGCTCGCGCCGCGCAGCGCGTCCAGGGTCGGCGACGCGCCGGCGAAGTCCCTGGTGCGGGCGAAGGGATTCTTCGTGCCCGTGAACGCGACGGTGCTTTTCGGCGCGATGCTCGCCGCGCCGTCGTTCAACGTGAAGCCGGTCACGGTCGCGACCTGGCCGAACGCAACCGCGAGCGACTTGTCGGGCGAGGGCATCTGCTCCAGCGCGGCGCGCGTGCTGTCGAAGCCCGGTCCCGCGGGAATCTCGGCGATGAGGTTCCTGGGCGATGCCGGGTCGGCGCGGTCGAGCGGGAAGGCGAGCACGACCATCTCGGCGCCTTGCGCGCGCAGCTCGCCGATGACCTTGGCGAGGGTCGCGTGCGGCCATGGCCAAGCGCCCAGCGGCGCCGTGTCGAGCACGCGCACCTGATAGCCTTCGCTCACCGTGTCGGTGTAGGGCCTGGGCGCCGCGCGCTGGTAGGAATCGAACAGGAACCCGCGCAGTCCCATCGCCAGCCCGGCCCAATCTCCCCCCAGCACGGCGAGCGCCATGCCCAAGGCGAGTAGCGGGAGCGCCCAGATGAAACGGGGGCGGTCGCGGAATGGCATCGATTGTCCCGGCTCGTGAGGGAACTATCCTATCATGGTCCCGTATCGGGAACGGAAGCGCAATCGGCGCAAACTCCTGTGATTTCGACGGTTTCCCGCGATGCCCGGAAGCGGGTGCGGCGCGAGGCCGCTTCCAGCGCTGCGTCCAGCGCGGGATCGTCGATCTCGGCGGCGCGGCCGCAGACCTGGCAGAGCAGGAAATGGCTGCGATGCGCCTTCTCCGGCGCGAAGCAGGCGGCGAAGGCGCTGAGCGAATCGATGCGGTGCACGAAGCCCTGGGCGCAGAGAAAGTCGAGCGCGCGATAGACCGTGGGCGGCGCGGGCCGCGTGCCGCCTTGGGCCAGCGCCGCGAGCACGTCATAGGCGCCTATCGGGCGGTGGCTCGAGAGCACGATCTCCAGCACCTTGCGCCGCAGAGGCGTCAGCCGCTCGCCGCGGTCCTTGGCCAAGCTTTCCGCAGCGGCCAGCGTCTCGGCCATGCAGGCGGCGTGGTCGTGGCTGTGCGGGAAGCCGCTCATCGCCGCAGCGCCGCCAGCTGCGAGAGGCCGAACAGGGACGCCGCGGCCAGCACGATGGCGGGGCCGGCGGGGATGTCCTGCCACCACGCCGCTGCCAGGCCCAAAGGCGCGCTCGCGGCGCCGATCAGGCTGGCCAGCACCGCCATGCGCTCGGGTGTCGCCGCGAACACCCGCGCCGCCGCCGGGGGCACGATGATCAGCGCCACGATCAGCAAGGCGCCGACGACGCGCAATCCGAACGCGACCAGCACGGCCACCAGCACCAGGAACGCGACATCGGCGAGCGCGCCGGTGCGGCCTTCGGCGCGCGCGATGTCGCTGTTGATCGCACCGGTCAGCCAAGTGCGCCAGAACCAGGCGCTCGCGGCGAGCACGAGAGCGGCGACGGCGGCGATCTCGGCGACGTCGATGTTCGACAGCGCCAGCACGTCGCCGAAGAGATAACCGAGCAAGTCGGTGCGCACGGTCTCCATGCCGGAGAGCAGGATGAAGCCGAGCGCGAGTCCCACATGACCCACGATGCCGACCGCGGTGCCGACGGGGACCCTGCCGTCGCGCGCGCGCGCCATCACCAGCGCGGCCGCGATCGCGACCGCGATCACGCCGATCAGCGGGTCGATGCCGAGCAGCAATCCCAGCGCCGCGCCGAGCAGGCCCATATGGCCGACCGACTCGCCCAGATAGGCCATGCGCCGCCACAGCACGAAGCAACCCAGCGGGCCTGCCGCCGCGCCCAACAGTCCCGCGCCAAGAGCCGCGCGCACGAGAAAATCATCCATGCGCGTGGCCCTCGTGAGAGTGGTCATGGCGATGGACATAGAGCGCGAGCTCGTCGGCGACGCGCGGCCCGAACAATTGCGCGAAAGCGGGATCCTTCACGACTTGCTCGGCTTTGCCTTCGCAGCAAACATGGCCGTTGAGGCAGATCACGCGGTCGGCCTGCGCCATCACCACATGCAGGTCGTGACTGACCAGAAGCACGCCGCAGCCGCGCTCGTCGCGCAGCTCCGCGATCAGGTGATAGAGCGCGGCTTCGCCGGCGACGTCGACGCCCGCCAGCGGCTCGTCGAGGATCAGAAGCTCCGGCCGGGTCGCGATGGCGCGGGCGAGCTGCACGCGCGCGAGCTCGCCGCCCGACAGCGCCGCGAGCTGGCGCCCGGCGCGCTCGGCGATTCCGACGCGCGCGAGCGCGTCGCGCGTTGCTGCCTCGTCGGCATAGAGCGACAGGAACCGCGCTACCGTCATCGGCAGGCTGCGGTCGCGCGGAAAGTTCTGCGGCACATAGCCGAGGCGCAGGCCCGGCTTGCGCCGGATCGTCCCGCTCGCCGGCATCAGCCCCATCAGCGCCTTGAGCAGGCTGGTCTTCCCCGACCCGTTGGGCCCGATCAAGGTCACGATCTCGCCCGCGCGGATCGCGAAATCGACTCCGGAGAGGATGTGCGCCTGCCCGGCGCGGACGGAAAGGCCGGTGGCGGCGATCAGCGGGTCCATGGATTGTTATAACATAGCATTCATTGTGGGACATTCATTGTGGGATGGGCGGCCCGTTCAAGCGGGCACTCGGCGCGGGTCCGGGCGCGGCGTGTCGCGGCGGTTCGGCGTGTGCGCCGCCTAAATCACATTTTAATGACGCCACCGTCATTTTCCTTGGCGGGTTCGGAGTTTCGAGGTAGCGTGGAATCCTGAGCTATTCCGGGAGGCGCGTATGGACAGCAACATCACCAAGGATCCCGCCTACAACGCGGTCGATCCGCATGACTTCCCCGCGATGCTGGAGGTGGACCGCTACGGCGACCGCTCCACCGCCTTCGACAAGATCATTTCCGCGACCCACGACCATTTCTGGGATCCGCTGGACAAGAAATATATCGACTTCTCGCAGCCCTTCGATCTGGAGAAGGAATATCTCGTCAATCCGGCTGCCAATGCGGATCTGCGCACCGCGATCGGCGACAAGCTCGACGAAGCCGGCAAGATCAAGCTCGTGAACCTCGACGTCTGCTGGTCGCTGTCGTCGATCCTGCATGGCGAGCAGGGCGCGCTCGCGCTCTCGGCCTCGCTCTGCCACATCCTGCGCGATCCGGGCGCGCAGGAATACGCCGCCAATCAGACCCGCGAGGAAGCGCGTCACGTCACCGCCTTCTCCGCCTACGTCAAGGCGCGCTGGGGCAAGCCGGTGAAGGTCGGGCCCGCGCTCGGCAATCTGCTCAACGAGCTCGTCTCCTCGCCGCTGGTATGGAAGAAGCTCGTCGGCATGCAGCTCCTCGTCGAGGGCCTGGCGATGGGCGCGTTCGCGACCTTCTTCAAGGAGACGCGCGACCCGCTGATGAAGCATCTCATGCAGATGGTCATGACGGACGAGGCCTTCCACCACAAATTCGGGAAGATCTGGGCCGACCGCACGATCCCGAAGCTGTCGAAGGAAGAGCACGAGCTGATCGAGGACTGGGCGTGGGACGTGTTCCAGGTGCTGCTCTACAACCTCGGCTCGCCGGACCAGAAGGCATGGGTCTACGAGGCGTGCGGCCTCGATCCGGTGTGGTGCCAGCAGGCCTTCATGGAAGCGCTCACCGATGCCGGCATCCGCGAGGAGCTGCAGGAGACGACCAACATCTTCCGTGTGCTGATCAAGACGCTGCTCAAGGCCGGCATCATCACCGACCGCACGCGCGGCAACTACGCGGCCTATATCGACATGCAGGAATTGTATGCCGAGGGCGACCGCATGGTCGGCGACGACATCGCCGAGGAAGGCATCAAATATCTGATGCAGCTGAACGGCGGGCAGATGCTGCGAACGCCGTCGATGCTGGCGGCGGAATAGCAGCCGTCAGGCAGCCAGCACGCGCCCGCCCGACAGCTCGTCGAGGCGGGCGACCACCTTGGTCATCACCAGATGGCCATAGTCCTCGTTGCCGTGCTTGTCGTCGAATTCCGGCATCGCGCCGTCGCGCAGATTGAAGCGCACGGCGCCGCGGTTGAAGGTGTGCCGCGTGAAGCCGGGCATCGCCACCGTCGATTCGTCCTGCCAGATCACGTCGGCGCCGCGCGCCGCGGCCACGCGCTCGGCGATTGCGCGCGCGCGCGCGATATACGGGCCTAAAGCCGCGCGGTCCTTCATGTGCAGATCGTCCTTGATCTCGTCGTCCTCGAGCAGGCGCTCGGACATGAAGGGCGCGCCGACCAGGACGATCGGGGCTTGCGTAACCTGGCGGATCATGTCGATCAGGCTGATGGCGTGGGTGCCGGCGAAGGTCGCTTCCAGCACGGCGTCGAAGCAGGCTTCGGAGACGAGGTTGTCGATGCGCGCGAAACCCAGATGCGACGGCGCGCCGCCCACGCCGCGCAGCTTGGGAACGTCGATGCCGAAGCCGCTGCCGACGATCACGAAGGCGTCGTAATCGTCGAGCTCGATGCGGTCGAGCCCGTCCGAAGTGAAGCGCAATTTCTCGGCCAGGTCGGCGCGGCCGGGGACCAGCATGCGGCCCTTCAGCGCGATATGCGCCATCATGTAGTTCTGCGCCGAGAAGAAGCGCAGCGAGAAGCCGTCGGCCAGCTTGGGCGCGCGCTTGCTCCACGCCATCTTCAGCGCGGCGACGTGCGAATTGCCGATCAGGCAGACGGAATAGGGCTTGCTCATGGGAAGGTGCTCAGGCGCTCAGCTTCTGCTCGCGCGACGCTAGCACGCGGCCGCCGGAATTCGCATCCAGACGCGTGAGAATCTCTCGCATCATCAGCGCGCCGTAATCCTCGTTGCCGTGGCGCATGTCGAACTCGGGCAGGCCGAAGCCGCGCATGTTGAAGCGGGCCGGGTTGCGGCCGAATTCGAGCTTGGTGAAGCCCGGCGGCCCGACCGTGGAGTCGTCCTGCCACACCGTCTCGCAGCCATGCCGCGCCGCGACCCGGTCGGCCGAGGCCCGGCAGCGCGCCGCGGTGCGCGCCAGGAAGTCCTCGTCGCGCAGGCAGGCCTCGTCCTTCCATTCCGGCTCGTCGAGGGCGCGGGCGGAGACGTAAGGCGCGCCGACCAGAAGCACCGGCATGGCCTTGACCTTGCGGATCGTCTCGATCAGGCGGACCGCGATGCTCTCTTCCATGTCCTGCGCGACGAAGGCGTCCAGGCAGGCTGCGGAGACGATCCCGGCATCGGGGACGAAACGCCGCCGCTCCCAGGTCGGGCATTCGCGATAGAAACGCAGCAGATTGACGCCGAAGCAGCTGCCCACCATCACCAGCGCGTCGAAGCTCGCGATGGCGATGCGGCCGTCGGTACCCGAGGTGAAGCTCAGCTTCTCCCGGGCCGCGTCGCTCCCCGGCACCAGCACGCCCTTCTCGAGCGTCAGATGCTCGAGCAGGTTGGTCTGCGCCGAGAAGAAGGTGACGCCGACGCCCCCGGCAGCGCCGAGGTCGCGATTGTCCCAGGCCATCTTCAGCGCCGCGACATGCGAGTTGCCGATCATGCAGACGGCATAGGCCATCGTCAGGCGCTCTTGCGGCGGAACGGCACGACCGTGTCACGCGCGAGCACGCGGCCTTCGCTGAGCGCGTCGAGCCGCTTGAGCACATTGCCGAGGACGACGACGCCGTAATCCTCGTTCATATGCTTGCCGTCGTCGGTCGGGTTCTTGCCCAGGCGCAGGGCCGCGCGCGCGAATTCGCGCTTGGTGTAGCCGGGCGCCGCAATCGTGCTTTCGTCCTGCCAGACCATCTCGCCGCCATGCGCGGCCGCGAGATCGAAGGCGATCCGCTTTCCTTCCTCCATCACCGCGGCGCGGAACGCGGCGTCGCCGAGGCGGGGATGGCGGCGCATGAAGGGCCGTTCGAGCTCGATCTCGGAATAGAGCGGGGTGGGGCAGATCAGCGCCGGCGCGGTCGAGCCGGATTCGCGGATGCGATCCAGGAGCCAGAAGGCGATGTTGTCGGCGAGGCCCGCGGCCAGCATCGCGCGGAAGCAATTTTGCGAGACGAGATTATCGGGCTCGCCCCAGCGCCCATGCGCGACGGTGCCGTGATCCTTGCAGAGCGCGGTCAGGGTGATGCGCGCGCCCAAGCCCGCCAGCACGAAGGCGTCGTAGCCGCTCAAGTCGATACGCCGCAATCCGCCCGAGGTCGCGGCCAGAAGATCGCCGAGCTCCCGGTCGTCGGGCACCAGCACGCCGTTCGTGAGCGTCATGTGGCGCATCAGCTGGCTCTTGGCCGCGAAGAAGGTCATCGCGACGTTCGCCATCTCGGGCGCCAGCCGGTTCTTCCACGCCATATGCAGCGCGGCGGAATGCGAGTTGCCGAGCACGCAAACCCGGTACGGTGTCACGGCGCGAAGCCCTCGAGGAGCGCGTCCTCGCAGACCGCGTCCTCTTCCTCCTCTTCGCGCGTGCGCTGCTTCTGCGCGCGGCGGCCTTCCTTGTGACGACGCTCGCGCCGTCCTGCCCAGCGGCCGGCGCGCGGGCCCTCTTCTTCGGCCTGCGCAGGCTTGTGCTGGTCGAAGAAGATGCGCATCACCGCGGCGACGCCGCCGGAATTCACCGTGCGCATGTTGGAATCGTAGAAGAAGCCTTTCGAGAACGGGCTCGCGATCATCTCGTAGGACGGGAAATAGTCGATATTGGCGTGGTTCTGCGCCAGCGCGCCCGCGACCGCGCGCAGCACCGACTTGGAATAGGTCGTGGCGGCGAGCACGTGGTCGTCCGACGCCGTCGCGGTCAGCGGCACCGGCGACACGGTCAGGATGATCTTCACGTCCGGATTGGCCTTGCGGACGAGATCGTGGAACTCGACGAAGTCGTTGTAGATCTCGTTGAAGCCGAAATTCTTGAAGACGTGCTCATCGGGATCGTACTCGCCTGCGATCGTGCCCGGCGCGGTCGGATAGACGCGGCCGCTCTTGGCGTGCGTCCAGGCTTCGGTGAGACCGAACGTGAAGATGAAGACGTTCATCTCCGCGAACAGCGTCTTCACTTTGGCGAGGTGATCGCGGCGCAGCGCCAGGGTCTCTTCCAGCGACTCGAAGCCGTCGGGCTCGACATTGGGGCGCAGCGCGTCGTAGTAGCGGCCGTCCCTGGTCCACACGTCGGCCGCATCGACGTCGCCGCTCATGGCGTCCTTGGCGAGCTGGAGCAGCTGGCGCGCGGTATAGATGTTGCCGTAGCGCGCCGAATATATGCCATAGCCGAAGCGCCGCGCGGTCTCGGCCGACAGCGCCGGCGGCGCGGGCTCGGCGTTCATCACGCTGAAGCCGTTCTTGCGCAGATATTCGGTCACGTGCTGCGCGAAGCAGCTTCCGCCCGCGCCGATGCCGTCGGTCGGCCGGATCGTGAACTTCTTGCGATAAAGATCGGTCACGGTCAGCGGATGGCTCTCGCTGACGCCGGTGCGCCAGAAGTGCTTGGCGCTCAGTTCTTCGTAAGGAGACTTCATTCGGAAAGCCTACGCGAAAAGGCCAGACCCAACAACAATAGCGAGAGCGCCACACTGCCCCAGCCGAAGGCGTCGCCGATCCGGTCGTAAACCGTGTTCCCGCCGCGCCCGTCGAGCGGCAGGTCGCCGGTCAAGGTCACGAAATCGCCGCCGGTCTTCCTGACCGCGAGAACGCGGCCATAGCGGTCGTTGAGCAGCAGCAGCCCATCGCGGGCCGCGCGCGCCATCGGCACGCCGTTCTCGACGCTGCGCAGCACGGCCACCCGGGCATGGCTCCAATCGTCGGCGCCGAAATCCCAGGCGGGCACCGCGAGCAGGCGCGGATGGGTCGCGACCTCGTCGGCGCGGATCATGCGCTGGAAGTCCATGTCCTTGCAGATCTCGACCCCCGTGCCGTTCGCGAGCACCAGCGCGGGCTTCGTGCCGGGGATGTAGCCGCGCCCGGTCTCGACCCCGGGCACGAGCTGGCGCTTGATGTACATCGCCGGCATCGCACCGCCGGGCACGGCCGCGAAGGCCATGTTGTGGCGCTGGCCCTCGCTGACATCGTTGAAGCCCGCCACCAAGGTCGCATTGGCCTTGGTCGCGGCGGCGGCGAGGCGGCCCGCGGTCTCGTCGCGCCAGGCCGGCAGGACGCGCGCGAGGTTCTCGGGCCAGACGACGAGCTGGACGCCCTTCAGCTTCGCGGTCTCGGCCATATAGGCTTCGACGGTCTGCAGCGTGGCCTTGCCGTCGTCGTGGAAGATCGGGTGCAGGCGCGTGTCGCTGTCGATCAGGGCGACGCGGATATGGCCGTCGGGCGGCGCGGCGATGCGCAGATAGCCGAAGCCCGCATTGGCGGCGAAGACCGCCACGGCGAGCACGGCGGGGAGGGCGGTGCGCGTGCGCAAGCTCAGCGCCAGCCCCGCCGCGACGAAGCCCATCAGGAACGTGATCGCGGTGTAGCCTGCGAGCGACGCGCTCTGCATCAGCATCGGCGCGCCGACCTCGGCGGCGGCCGGGGTGGCGACCGATCCGCCCGCGCGGTTGAACGACACCAGGAAATCGAACGCCGCCCACAGCAGAGCGAACGCGATCATGCCGGCGATGGGCCCCAGTCCGCGCTGCACGCGCCGCGCGCCCATTACCGAGGCTGCGAACATCAGTCCGGGTCCGAGCAGCGACAGCAACAGCACGGGCATCGGCAGCCAGCCCAGATAGGCATTCAGGATGCTCGTCGAGCCGAGCGAATAGCCGGCCCAAGCCACCAGGAACGCCTGCCAGCCTTTCGTGTCGCCGAACGCGAGCCATAGCACCGGCACGGGCGCGAGCCAGGCGAGCCACCATTGCTCGCCCAACCCGATGGAGAAATAGAAGCCGATGGCGCTCAAGAGCGCGCAGGCGATGGCGGTCATGACGGCGTCTCCGTGAGGAAGGACTGGATGGCGCGATGCATCGCGCGCAGGAACAGGGCGCGGAACTCGGCCTCGCCGCCGGCGATGCGGCCGGCCCGATAGAGCGTGACCAGGCCCTGGCTGAGGCCCGCGATGGTGATCATGATCTCGATCGGCGGCGTGTCGCTCAGCCGTCCTTGCGCGCGCAGCCGCTCGAACAGGCTCAGATACATCACGCCCGCGGGCGAGCGCCCGGCCAGGAAGTCATCCGGATAGCGCCGCGCGTGCTTGGTGTGGATCAGGAACGCCGCCTCGAAGCGGCGCGGCTTCTGAAGCGCGAAGTCGAGGAACGCCTCGCCCATCAGCGCCAGCCAGCGCTCGGGATCGTCCCGGGAAACGGCCGCGGCCCGCGCCGACCACTCGTCCAGCGCGTCCAGCACCAGCGCGTCGACAAGCGCCTGCTTGTCTTTGTAGTGGCGATAGATCGCCATCGGCGTGATGCCGACCGCGCGCGCAATGTCGCGCAGCGAAAGACCCTCAAGGCCGTCGCGGTCGAAGGCGGCCCGGGCCGCAGCAAAGATCTGGTCTTTGGTCTCCACGTATACACTGTATACCGACTGGGTCGCATTGGCAATCCGCGCCTTGCCCCGCCCCTGAAGCCATGATATGAATGAACGTTCATTCAAAACTCTGGAGCGGCAGGGCATGGCATTGGCGCGGAAGATCAGGCAGCACGGGCCGGTCGACAAGCGCCGGCTGCTGCTGGAGGCGGCGCTCGACCTGTTCGAGTCGCGCGGCTTCGACGGCGTCGCGGTGCCCGAGATCGCGCGCGCCGCCGGCGTCGCGACCGGCACGGTCTACGTCTATTTCAAGGACAAGGACGCGCTGGTGAACGCGCTCTATCGCCATTGGAAGAGCGTCTACAACGACATGGTGCTGGCGCCGCTGCCGCCCGGCCTGCTCGTGCGCGACAAGTTCACGACCTATTGGCAGCGCATGGCGGCGTTCGCGCAGACCTATCCCCGCGCCGCGCGGTTCATGGACCTGCATCACCACGGGGCCTATCTCGACGAGGAAAGCCGCGCGCTGTCGCGGCGCTATGCGAGCGTGGCGCGCGACTTCATCGCGGAAGCCAAAGCGGCCGGCGTGATCCGCGACCTCGATCCGATCATGGTCGTGGCGCTGATGTGGGGCGCGGCGACGGGGCTGGTGAAATTCGCGTCGCAAGGCGCGCTGAAGGTCGACGCCGAAACGTCGTCCGACATGGAAGAGGCGCTCTGGCGCGCCATCGCACGGGATTAACGAGAAGGAGGAATTCATGGCTCGCAAACGCAAGGGTGAAGGACAGACCGCGCTCGTCACCGGCGCCTCGACCGGCATCGGCGTCGACCTGGCGGAGTGTTTCGCGAAGGACGGCTACGATCTGATCCTGACGGCGCGCTCGGAGCCGCTGCTGAAGGAAGTCGCCGACCGTCTCGCGGCCAAGCACAAGGTGAAGGCCGAGACCGTGGCGCTCGATCTGGGCGCGCAAGGCGCGGGCCGCAAGCTCGCCGACGCGATCGCGGCGAAAGGGCTGAAGGTCGACGTGCTGGTGAACAATGCGGGCTACGGCACCGCAGGCGCGTTCGACGGCTCGGACGAGACGAACCAGCTCGGCATGATCGATCTGAACGTGCGCGCGCTGACCGAGCTTACGCACGTCTATTGGCACGGGATGCTCGCGAACAAGCGCGGCGGCGTGCTCAACGTCGCCTCGACCGCGGCGTTCCAGCCGGGGCCGCTGATGGCGGTCTACTACGCGAGCAAAGCCTTCGTGATGTCGTTCTCGGAAGCCTTGTGGCGCGAGGCGCTGGGCACCGGCGTGCATGTCAGCTGCCTCTGCCCCGGCCCGACGGTCAGCAAGTTCCGCGAGCGCGCCGGCACCGGCAAGACGAAGCTCAAGAACCTCGGCACGCCGATGAGCGCGGAAAGCGTCGCGCGCATGGGCTATCGCGCGTTCCAGAGCAATCGCCGCGTGCTCGTCACCGGCTTGCGCAACAAGGTGCTCGCGGGGCTCGGCCCCTTCCTGCCGCGCAAGTCGCTCTTGAACACGGTGTACAACATTCAAAGCCCGGCCTGATCGTCTTCGAAGATCCGCTCGATCGGCAGCGCGAACAGGCGCGCGATGCGGAAGGCGAGCGGAAGGCTCGGATCGTATTTGCCGGTCTCGATGGCGTTGATCGACTGGCGGGAGACCTGGAGCTTTGCCGCCAGGTCGGCCTGGCTCCAGTTGCGCTCGGCGCGCAGGACCTTGAGCCGGTTGTTCATCGGTTCCGCGCCAGGGTCGCGGTCTGGACGATGGCGAGGCAGACGACGAAGATGAAGAACGGGTACATCGGCGGCATCGGCGGCACGGCCGCGAATTGCTGCAGCGAGCCCCACACCGTCATGATGGCGAGCGCGATCCCCGTCGACCACACGAAGGCCTTCACGCGCAGGAAGCGGCGATACTCGTCCTCCTCCTCGCTGAGATAGCGCAGCACCGCCCAGATCGCGCCCAGGATGGGGATCGCGGGCGCCGCGGCCGCCAGATAAAGCAAGGCGCCGTCCGGCAAGCCGCCATTGTGGGAAGCCGCGACCACCCACCAGAGCACGGCGACATAGAGGACCATGAAAACGAACATCCGGACGACATAGCGCCACTCGCTTTTCGGCATGACAAGTATCCTTGTTCAAAAGACAAGTAAACTTGTCATGGCGGATGAGGCTTGTCAAGCACCCTTGTCATGCGGGAAGCTGGGGTCATGGATTTCGTCCGCATCGAGCGCCAGGGCGCCATCGCCACCGTCACCATGGATCGCGGCGACGGCCGCAACGCGCTGTCGCGTCAGCTCATCCTCGAGCTGACCGAGGCAGCGCGGAGCTTTGCCGACGATCTCGAGACCCAGGCCGTGATCCTGACCGGCGCGGGTGGCTTCACCGCGGGTGCCGATCTGAAGGATCCCGGCCTCGACCGGCGGCGCGCCAACGGGCTGCTCGAGCGCCGCCACATGGTGCGCATCGGGCCCGAGCTCTGCGACGCGTGGGAGAAGATCGAGCAGGTCACGATCTGCGCCATCGAGAAATTCTGCATCGGCGGCGGCGCGGCGCTGGCAGCCGCTTGCGACTTCCGCATCGCCGGACGCGGTGCGCATTTCCGCCTGCCCGAGGTTCCGCTCGGCATGAACATGAGTTGGCATTCCGTGCCGCGCCTCGTGTCGCTGATCGGGCCGTCGCGCGCCAAGCAGTTCGTGATCTTCGGCGAGAAGGTCGAGGCCGAACTGGCGCTTCAATGGGGCCTCGCCGACGAGGTGGTGGACGACGGCCAGGCGCTTGCGGCGGCACAGCGCTGGGCGGCGAAGGTCGCCGCGCTTCCGCCCAATGCGGTGCGCATGAGCAAGGTCTCGGTCAACGCCGCCGCGAGCGCGCTCCACCAGGCGGCGACCTACATGGATGCCGACCAATATGCGCTGGCGACGACGAGCGAAGACTATCGCGAGGCGATCAAGGCGTTTCTCGAAAAGCGCGATCCGAAATTCACCGGGCGCTAAATTTCCGCCACCATTGCCCGCCATCGTCGCGCCGCTTCGGGGGATCACATGCGCGCTGTCCTGCTTGCTCTTCTCGTCCTTGCCACGCCGGCCGCCGCCGATTGCGCCAAGCCCGACATCAGGCCCGACATGGCGCCTGCGACGCGCGCGCTGGAAGCCTCGCTGCCCAAGCACGAGATGGAGACCGACGTCTCGCCCAAGGAGCGCGCCGCCATCGCGGCGATGAAATCAAAGCTTCGCGCCTATGTCGCCGCAACGATGGCTTGCGATGCAATGCCGCTCGACAAAGCGCTCAAGTCCGGCGCGCCCAAGATCGATTTCGCGGTGAAGCACATCGCGCCGGATCTGGTGGCGGTCACCGCGACGCTCGGCATTCAATGCGGCCAGGACACGATGCTGAGCCTGTTCCGGCAGGGCCGCGAAGTGCTGCACGCGCAGTCGGCGCCCTACAAGACCATCGTCGGCGCCTGGGACATGTTCGACTACGCCGTCGCGCCGCCGAACAAGACCGGGCAATGGTTCGCGGTCACCAAGACCGTCGCGCCGTGGTGCAGCTCGACCTGGTCGGAGGTCCGCTATGCCGCGTGGCGCCCCGACCGCGCCGCGCCGATCTTTTCGGCCGAAGACCCGATCTGGTGGGGCGGCGACGATCTCGGACGGATGACCGTCGGCGCGGGGGATTTTACCTTGCGCTTCCATGCCCAGAGCATCGACGACGGCCGCCACAATCGCGAATGGGTGCGCCATTTCACGGTTTCGGGCGACAAGGTCGTGCGCACAGCCCCGTTCGCGAACAGCGCGCGGGACTTCGTCGAGGAATGGATCCAGTCGGACTGGAAGATCGCTGCGCCCTGGACCGCGTCCACGCTTGGCGCCGATGTCCGCGCGGTGCACGCCAAGTTCCACGACAAGCCCTATGGCGAGTTCGGCAAGGTGGCGCGCTGCGGCAACGACATGACCGAGTTCCAGGTCACGCCCTCCGGCGCCGATGGCAGCCTGTTCTTCCAGGTGGCGGGCAGCCGCGACTTCAAGCTCGTCGGCTTGTCCAATACGCCGCGCTGCTAGCGCGATGTGACTAGCGGGTCAATCGCATCGCCACTTGCGCCAGCAGCACGCGCGCGCCTTTGCGGCCCAGGGCACGGTCGGTGACGCCTTGCAGGCGCAGCGCGATCGCGGCGACGTCGGGCTGGCGCCAGGTGCGCACTTGCGTCGCCGCAAAGGCCATCAGGTTGCGCACATAGGCGTCGCGCAGCACCGGCATGGCGTGGTCGGCCTCGGCGCGCAGGGTCTCGTCGGGGACGTCGATGCCGATGCCCACCATCAGCATGCCCGCGGGCCGCTCGCCGCTGACGATGGTGGCATAGATCGGGTCGACCATCAGATAGGATTTGGACTGCGTGACCTTGTGAACGGCCTGCTTCTTGTCGTCGTCCGCATGGGCGGGCACGATGGCCAGGAGTGCAGCGGCAAGGATCAGGACGCCGGATCGCATGACGGAAGCTCTAACCGAACAGGGTAAATCGATGGTTACTGCGAGGATTTTGTGGCTGGGCATGGCGCTGGCGGCCACGCCGGTTTTTGCCGCGGATCAGCCGGGCACGATGCACCACATCCGCTTCCAGGACCTGCCCAAGCCCTTCGCCACTCCGGCGGTCGACAATTCCTCGCATGTCGTGGCGCGGCCCAAGGATGCGCTGCCCAAGGTGCCGCAGGGCTTCCAGGTGTCGGTCTATGCCTCGGGCCTGAGCCATCCGCGATTCATGGAATTGGCGCCCAACGGCGACGTGTTCCTGTCGGAGCCCGATGCCGGCAAGGTCACCCTGCTGCATGACGGCAAGGCCTCGGTGTTCGCGAGCGGCTTCAACAAGCCGCATGGGCTCGCCTGGCACGACGGCGCGCTCTATGTCTGCGACCTCATCGCGGTGTGGCGCGTCGAGGACAAGAACGGCAAGGCGGGCGCGAAGACGCGCGTGACCAAGGACGGTTTCGGGCCGCTGGGCGGGCATTTCTCGCGCGACATCGCCTTCGACAAGTCCGGCGCGCTCTATGTCGCGATCGGCAGCATGAGCAATATCGACGAGGAGAAGCCGCCCCGCGCCGCCGTGCAGAAGGTCGACGCGCAAGGCCATCTGTCGACCTTCGTCAGCGGCACGCGCAACCCCGTCGGCCTGGTGCTGAAGCCCGGCACGGACGATCTCTACATCACGGTCAACGAGCGCGACGGCTATGGCGACGCGCTGGTGCCGGACTATTTCACCCGCATCGCCCAAGGCGACTTCTTCGGCTGGCCATACGCTTATACGGGCCCGCATGCCGATCCGAGCTTCGGCGCCAAGCGCCCCGACCTCGTGGCCAAGACCAAAATGCCCGACGTGCTGTTCCAGGCGCATTCTGCGCCGCTCGGCATCGCGTTCTACGAAGGCGGCCAGTTCCCGGCCGAGTACAAGGGCGACGCCTTCGTTTCGCTGCACGGCTCGTGGAATTCGGGCCGGCCGACCGGCTACAAGGTCGTGCGCGTGCGCTTCAAGGACGGCAGGCCCACGGGCGAATACCAGGACTTCGTCACCGGCTTCTGGGACGGCAGCTCCAGCCCGGCCGCGGTCTGGGGCCGGCCGGTGGGGCTTCTGGTGCTGAAGGATGGGAGCCTCTTGATCGCCGACGATGCCGGGAAGGCGGTCTGGCGGGTGGCGTATACGGGGAAGTGATGGCGGGCTGGCTTGCCAAGCGTAGCTCGCGGCAACCCGGCTGGATCGTCAAGACCCCGCGCAACTCGAAGCTCGAGCGCATCGGCGCTGCCTGGGACCGCGAGAAGGATGGCGGTATCTGCATCCGCCTTGTCGGCGACCAACTCGTTACGGGTGATCTGTACCTGTTCCCAAATACGCCTATGGAAGAGGGCGCGCGATAGCGCGCCCTCTTTCCGCAAAGCCGGCGCGGTTAATCGGCACCGCGCTTTGTGGCTTTTGGACCATGAATCTCCTACAATGTTTCTATGGGCAAAAACGGCAAGTCGCTGGGCCTTTCCGAAGTCGCCGCCGCCAAGGAGCGGCGGCTGGAAGCCATGCACTTGCAGGCCATCGAGGATAACCCGCTCGATGCCGAGGACGTTGCCATGTTCGAGATGTTCGAGCGCGAAGGCTGGCCGCAGGAACGCTGCATGGCCTACATACGCACGCATGCTGCTGGCGAGATTGCCACCGCTGCCGAATGACGGGCGACCCTTACGTCTATCCGGGCACTTCAATCCTCATCAACAAGCAGGGCCTTCGCGATTCCGCCGCGTTGGAGCGTTTCGAGCGGCGCGCTGTCGTCCAGCGTATCCGCGAGGGCGTCCCCACTGGCGATTTTGACCTTCGCCATCTTCGCGCCATTCATCGCCACTTGTTCCAGGACGTATACGAGTGGGCCGGGAAGCTCCGCACCCTGGACATCGCCAAGGGCGCCATCACTTCCAGGCCGTGCGCTTTATCGAAACCGGCATGGCAGACGTGTACCGCCGCCTCTCCGGTTCCGGCTTCCTGGCGGGCCTCTCGCCGGACGACTTCGCTGAACAGGCAGGCGTCATCCTGGGCGACGTGAATTATGTCCACCCCTTCCGCGAGGGGAACGGACGGACGCAGCTTCAATATCTCAAGCAACTCGCCGGGCGAGCGGGCCATCCAATCGACCTGAGAAAGATCGACGGCCAGCGCTGGCACGAAGCCTCGCGTCTGGCGCATGGGGCGAGCTATGGGGTCATGGCGGAGTGCATCGCTGGTGCAATATCGGCACCGGGGAAGCCGGGCGGTGAGAGCAAAAAGGGCAAGGGCAAACGGAAGCGTTGAACCGGACCTGAGACCGGGACGCTTGAGACGCGCCGCGCCGTGCTTCGCCTCACTTTTGGCGGGCCACTGGCCTATGTCGGAAACAAGGGCTATCGAACCGCGGAAATCTCTTTGCCATTTAAGGCTTTAGAAGACCTCCGCACGCCCAAAAAAGGAATGGTGGACTTAGACGGAGCGACTTCGAACCAGATTTTCGAGATATTCGAGGAATGGAACAAGGTTTTGGAGAGCTTGCCAGATATCGCTTATAATGCCCAAGATATTCATGTATAATGTGAAAATGGACCGCAACGAGATCATCAGCCGCTTACATGAACACCGCGCCCGCTTGGAAGCCTTGGGCGTGAAGCATGCCTATTTATTCGGTTCGTCCGCACGAAACGCGGCAGGTCCGGACAGCGATGTCGACCTCATGGTCGACCTTGACGAGGGGCCAGGCGGCCGCAAACCGCTGTTCAGCGCTTTCGATGTTGGCGGCATCCAGCATGAACTCGCGAACATCTTGAAGCGCCGCGTCGATCTTGTCGTGCGTGGGGATGCTCTGATGCCCGGGAAGCGGCTCAAGCCTGTGGCCGAAAGCCAGCTCATCGATGTCTTTTAGTGAAGATGACAAGACGGCGCGCGCAATTGCTACCGCGCGGCACAACATTCAATTGATCCACACTTGGGCGGGCGCACGCAGTCTGGATGAGTTAAAGACCGACACACTCGTGCGCTACGCGATCGAGCGCGCATTCATAGCCATCGACTCATCCATCAAAGACATTCCGGCGGACCTGCTCGCGCGCCATGGTGTACCGGCGGGCACGATTGCTGGCTTCCGCAATGCACTGGCGCATACTTACGATGATATTCTGGATCAGCGCGTCATCCTGACGATCCGGCAAGACCTGCCGGAGTTGGACGCGGCATTGGCAGCAATGCTGGCAGCATTGTAAAGCTCGCTAAGCCATTGTTATTCAATGGCTGGTGGAGCTGAGCGGAATCGAACCGCTGGCCTCCTCATTGCGAACGAGGCGCTCTCCCAACTGAGCTACAGCCCCAGGCCCAAGGCCAGGTCGCGCGGGCGCAAAATCCGCGCGGGGCCGGTATGTACGGACCGGGGGTCCTTCCTGTCAAGCGGAGCGGGATGCGTCTTGCCGCCCGGCGCGCCGCCTCGCTAGAACAGGAGGGACAAGGCCCGGGATTCGGGCCGGAAGGGCCGTCCCGATGTTCGTCGAAAACCCCATCGTTTCGCTGATCCTGCTGCTGCTCAATCTGTACGAATGGGTGGTGATCGTCGCCGTGATCGCGACCTGGCTGGTGATCTTCCGGGTGATCAATGTGGCAAGCCCCTTCGTGCGCCAGGTGCTGGGTTTTCTCGACGCGGTGACCGAGCCGGTGTTCCGCCAGGTGCGCAAGATCGTCCCGCCGATCAGCGGCATCGACCTGTCGCCTCTGATCGTGCTGATCGCGATCTGGTTCCTCGAGCACGTCGTGGTGTGGGTGGCGGCCCGCGCCGGGCTCTATTGATGAGCGCCAGGATCATCGACGGCAAGAGCTTCGCCCAGGGCCTGCGCATGCGCGTGGAGGCGGAAGGCGCGCGGCTGAAGCGCGAGCACGGCATCATGCCGGGGTTGGCCACCGTGCTCGTCGGCGCCGATCCGGCGAGCGAGGTCTATGTCCGCAACAAGAACAAGACCGCGGAAGCGATCGGCTTCCATTCGGTGCACCGCCATCTTCCCGCCGATGCGAGCGAGGCCGAGGTGCTCGCCACGGTAAAGGCGCTCAACGACGACAAGTCCGTACACGGAATATTGGTGCAGATGCCGCTCCCGGCCCAGGTGCGCGAGGCCGCGGTGCTCGACACCCTCGATCCGGCCAAGGACGTCGATGCGCTCACCCCCACCAACGCCGGGCTGCTGCTCGGCGGACGAGCCCATTTGGTCTCGTGCACGCCGGCCGGCGTGATGATGCTGCTCAAGGAATATGTCGGCGACATCGCAGGCCTCGACGCGCTCGTCATCGGCCGCTCGCTGTTGTTCGGCAAGCCCGCGGCGCAATTGCTGCTCGCGGCCAATGCGACGGTGACGATGGCGCATTCGCGCACCCGCGACCTCGCGAGCGCCGCGCGGCGCGCCGATATCCTGGTCGCGGCCATCGGCAAGGCGGAGTTCGTGCACGGCGACTGGGTGAAGCCGGGCGCGACCGTGATCGATGTCGGCATCAACCGCGTCGATGCCGGCCAAGGAAAATACAAGATCGTCGGCGACGTGGCTTACGCCGACGCGGCCAAGGTCGCGGGCGCGATCACGCCGGTGCCGGGCGGGGTCGGCGCGATGACCATCGTCTGCCTGATGCGCAACACGCTGATCGCGGCCGCGCTGCAGAACGGGCTCAAAGCCGCCGTTTGAGATCGCCGGCGATACCGTCCGGGCCCAGCGTGTCTTCGTAGTAGGTGACGAACTTCCCGTCGGGGCCCATCAGATAGATCACGCCCGAATGGTCCATCGCATAATTGCCGCCGGGCAGCGGATGCTTGGCGATATAGACGTGATATTCGCGCGCGACCTGCTTGATGTGCGCCCTGTCGCCGGTGAGGCCGACGAAATCGGGCCCGAAGCTTTTCATATAGGGCTTGAGCACTTGCGGCGTGTCGCGCTCGGGATCGACGGTGACGAACATCGGCACGATGCGCGTTCGCTTGGGGCCGAGCCTGTCGAGCGCATTGCCCATCAGCGCCAGGGTCGTCGGGCACACGTCGGGACAGAAGCTGTAGCCGAAATAGATCAGGAGATAGCGCCCGCGGTAGTCGGCATCGCTGCGCGCATGGCCGTCCTGGTCGATCAGCTTGAACGGCCCCCCCACCAGCGCCGTGCCGCTCTGGGTGGTGGCGCCGAGCTGGGCGACCCGGTCGCCGGCATGCCACAGCAGCCCGCCCAGGATGGCGGCGACGGCGAGCGCGTACGGGATAAGGGCTATGGGCGTGCGGATCATGCGCGCGATTGATAGTATCGCCCGCGAGCAAGGGGAAGCGGCGAATCGGCGCTGGTCATGAGCGAAAGCGCGGTTGCAGAGCAGGCCGAAGCGCCGGTGCGGTTCCTCCCCGCGCCGTCGCCGCGCGGCCGCGTGCGCCTCAGGACCCTGTGCAATCTGCGCTGGCTCGCCATCGGCGGGCAGTCCGCCGCGCTTTTGGTGGTCTATTTCGGCTTCAACTACCGCCTGCCGATCGTCGCCTGCGCCGCGGCGATCGGCGTGAGCGCGGCGCTGAACGTCGTGCTCACCTTGCGCTATCCGCCGAGCCACCGGCTGGTGAACCGCGACGCCACGATCTATCTCGCCTTCGACGTGCTGCAGCTCGCGGCGCTCCTCTATCTCACCGGCGGCATCGCCAATCCCTTCGCGCTGATGTTCCTGGCGCCGGTGGTGATCGCAGCCGCGACCTTGAACCTCAGCAACACGCTGATCCTGGGCGGCCTCGCGCTGGTGTCGGTGTCGGTGATCTCGATCGTGCACAAGCCGCTGCCCTGGGAGGCCGACGCGACCATCGAGCTGCCGCTGCTCTATCAGGCCGGCATCTGGGCCTCGCTCGTGATCGGCATCGGCTTTACGTCCATCTACGCCTGGCGCATCGCCAGCGAGACCGCACGCATGTCGGCGGGCCTCGCCGCCACCCAGCTTGCGCTCGCGCGCGAGCACAGGCTGGCCGCGCTCGGCGCGCTCGCGACGGCAGCGGCGCATGAGCTCGGCACGCCCTTGGGCACCATCGCGGTGGTCGCGCGCGAGCTCGAGCGCGCGCTGCCGCCGGACTCGGCCGAAGCCGAGGACGTGCGCCTGCTCCGCGCGCAGGCCGAGCGCTGCCGCGCGATCCTGGCGCGTCTGGCCAATCCGGAAGAGGCGATGCTGGGTGCGACCGCGCGGCTGCCGCTCGGCGCGCTGCTCGACGACGTCGCGGCGCCCTATCGCGGCGAGGACGTCGAGATCTTCATCGAGATCCAGAACCGTACCCAGGCGCAGCCGCAGGTCTGGCGCGCGCCCGAGCTGCTGCACGGCCTCGGCAACATCATCGAGAACGCGGCCGATTTCGCGCGCACGCGGGTGCGTGTGCAGGCGCTGGTCGACGAATCGACGCTCAGCATCGAGATCGAGGATGACGGCCCCGGCTTCGCGCCCGAGATCTTCGAGCATATCGGCGAGCCCTACATCACCTCGCGCCCCGGCCATCATGCGCTCGGGGAAAGCGAGATGGGGCCGAACGGCAGCCTGGGCGAGCACGAGGGCATGGGGCTCGGCTTCTTCATCGCCAAGACCCTCTTGGAGCAGACCGGCGGCACGGTTAAGGCCATGAATTTGGACGGAAAAGGGGCAAGGGTGCGGGTGGCGTGGCCGCGCGGGGTGATCGACGGCGAACATCCGCCGGTCACCCAAAGGGAGGATTGAACCGGGCGCCCGAGCGGCGTAAGACGCCCCTCGATGACCACCGCCGAAGACAAGACCCTGCTGATCGTCGAGGACGACCGTCCTCTGCGCGAACGTCTCGCGCGCGCCATGGAAGCCCGCGGTTTCACCGTCGCCATCGCCGAGAGCGTGGCCGACGGCAAGGCGCGCGCCCGCGAAACGCCGCCCGCCTATGCGGTGGTGGACCTCAAGCTCGAGGACGGCAACGGGCTCGACGTGGTCGAGACCTTGCACACCGTGCGGCCGGAATCGCGCGTGGTGGTGCTGACCGGCTTCGGCAATATCGCGACCGCGGTCGCGGCGGTGAAGTACGGCGCCATCGACTATCTGCCCAAGCCGGCCGATGCCGACGACATCCTCGCGGCCTTGATGGCGCAGCCGGGCTCCAAGCCCAAGCCGCCCGAGAACCCGATGTCGGCAGACCGCGTGCGCTGGGAGCATATCCAGCGCGTCTACGAGCTCTGCGGCCACAACGTCTCCGAGACCGCGCGGCGGCTGAACATGCATCGCCGCACATTGCAGCGCATTCTGGCGAAGAGAAGTCCGCGCTAGCGTTTCTTCAGCCGCTTCGGCGCGATCTTTTCCCAATGGCGCGCGAGCATGCCGCGCAGGGTCTTCGCGTCGATGACCGACGCGCGCGCGAGCACGCTCGGATAGTTGCGATAGTGCTCGGTGATGAAGAAGGTCTTCGGGTCAGCTTCCAAAAGCATGTCGCGCTCGTCGATAGCGCCCACGATCAGCACGATGGAATTCTCCTCGTCGCGCCAGCGGGTGAAGAATTTCTTCTCGATGAAGAAGGACGGCTTGCCGTAGGACGGCTTCTCGTTGCCGCCGGGAAACGACAGCGCGATCTTCCTGTATTGCGCTTTGGTGACGCTCATGGCCTGTCCTCCGGCCGTGCTTCGCGCGGACCGGGGGGCTGGACCGCCATTTCCATGACCGCGGCAAGCCGCTCGGCCGCAACCTTCGCGAAGGAGAGCGTGACCGCCTTGCGCCGGCTCGCATGCAGCTGCGTGCGCTGCGACGGGCGCACGATGGCGCCGCCATAGCGGTCGGCGACGATCAGCCCGGTTCCGTCGGGCACGTGGTGGTCGGGGAAGTCGGGCGGGATCGCGAAATAGAACAGCTCGCAGAACTCGAGGTATTCGGGCCATTTCTGGTCGCCGCGCAGGTCGGCGATGCTGACCTTGATCTCGACGCCCAGCATCGTGCCGTCCGGCCCGAGCGCCGCGACGTCGAGCCTGCGCCCATTGGCGAGCGTGAACTCCAGGATCGGCGAGAAGCCCTCCTGTATCAGCACGCGGCTCACCCCGCGCGCGACGTCGGTCGCGGTTCCGTACATGGCGGCATTGGAACATTCGGGGAACGGCCGGTCAATCGGCGATTATCCCGGACTTGACTATTTCTCGCCGGGTAATATTCTGTCTTGGACAGGCCGTCATTTTGCTTTTGTGCGCCGGGGCGCTCGCGGGATCGGCGCGGGCCTTAGCCCAGTCCGGCCGCAACGCATTCTGCGTCGGAACAGTTTCCGATATTGGGAAAGGGAAACCAGAAGACGCAATCGGACCTTTTGGGGTCACCAATAACGAGCACCTGCACGCAATACCGCGTGATGTGTTCGCGTGTGCCGGGGAAAACATCGTTGTATCGAACCCATCCCCAAAGATAGAGGAAGCGCTCCCCATTTTGAATTTGGGTCAGCTCTTGAATCGTAAAAACCCGAGTTACGCCCCCATTAGCGCTGCTTTTCGGCCCGATCAACATCTTGGCAAAAGCCGCGGTGCTATCTCTAAAAAGAAAGTTTTCCGGCAACGGGCTGTCACGGAACTCGTGCTCCACATGGGTTGTCATGTTTTTCGTTTGTGTCTCGCCGCTGTTCTGCCAAACGGGTCTGAATTCCCAGGAGCGTATAATTCGTGGCTGAGTTGGATCGGCGGGCTGCGTTACGGTTTGGTCGATATTCCAGAAATGCCTGACTTGCGGGCTAAAAACGAACGCCTGCAACTGAGTGCGACTCGTGACGAATTGAACGCGGGCCAGATACGCAAGGAGTCCAGTCAATATCATCAAAAAGACGGTCGCCAGAGCCGTTATGGCCCCGCCGTTTTCGTTAGCGTACCCCCCAGAGCAACTCCAGAAGACCCTTACGCTGTTCGGACCCGGGACGAGGACGGGGGAAAGCTCATTTTCGTTGTTCTGGGTAGTTGGATACTGGCCTTGATGTTGCTCGCAGCTCTGAAAATTACGCGATGAAACCGACCCGTAAATCGGCCCTAATACCAGTACGGCAACAGCCGCGCCGATTATCAATTTTCGCCGTTCCATCAGCACCCCCTAATCGCTTCCCCGAAAATGTCGGCGTTCAAACGGTTATTATACCGGAACTGGAATTCGGCGACATACAGCGGGAGGTATTTGCGGCTGACCTTGTGATAGGAGCCCATCACACCGCGCTTAATCAGGCTCCAGAAGCCCTCAATCGTGTTCGTGTGGACCGCGCCGACAACGTATTTCCGCTTCACATGATCGACGGCGCCGTGGCGGTAGTTGTCCGACATATGCGCGTAACCCATAGCCGAGTCTGTGCTGAGAAGCGAAACATCTGTCGAGACGACTTCACGGACAAAGCTTTGCATCGTGGCGGAGTTCACCTTGTCCAGAACGCGAGCGACGACGTTGCCCTTGCGCTCGACCGCGCCGATCACGGCATATTTCAGCGGGTCTTTGCCCGCGTCGCCTTTACCCACGCGCTTGTTGAGATGCCGGTTGCCGTCTTTGCCGCCGACATAGGTTTCGTCCACTTCGACAAAGCCAATGAGCTGACGGAACTCTTCGTTCGCGAGCCCGGCGCGGACGCGGTGGCACATATACCAAGCAGTCTTGTAGCTGCCGAAACCCATCATGCGGTGAATTTGGAGCGCGCTTATCCCCTTCTTGCTCGTCAGCATCAAGTGGATGACACGGAACCAGTCGCGCAGGGGCTTGTTGGTGTTCTCGAAGATCGTTCCCGCGATAACGGAAAAGCGGTAATTCGTGCCGGACGGCGAGCACTTGTTGCACAACCAGTTGAACTCCATCGTCCCGTGCGGCTTGCACTCGGTATTTCCGCACCTGGGGCACCGCACGACCGTCGCCCAGCGGTGGCGCGCCAGATAGGCCGCGCACGCTTCCTCGGTCGGAAACGCCTTTTCCCAGTCCTGAAAGGTCATCTGGTGAATGCGCTTGAGGTGGTTCTTCGCCATGGCCGGAGCCTTTCCCGATCTGAGGGGAATATGGGCTATCCAGGGCGATTAGTCAAGTCCGGGATAATCGCCGGTCAATCGGCGATCGCGCGGAGCAGGTTCCGCATGACGATGGCGCCGTATTCGCCGTTGCAGTGGCGGCGGTCTTTGGCGATGCCGCTCCAGAATTCCATCCGGGTGGTGACCCCGTTCGGCGCCAGGGTCTCTTCCGGCTGGGGCACGAAGGTCGCGCCGTGCTCGGCGGCGAAGGTTCGGCACTCGTCGTAGAAATTCGCGCGCAGTCGTTCCGCCGTCGCGTTGTCGAGGCGCGCCGAGGATTTGCAGAACGCCAGCGGCTGGTGCGGTCCGGCGACGATGCGCGCCGGCGCGCGGCTGATCGCGCGCAGCTTGGGCAGAACCCGCGCGCATTCGTGATCGCGCAGGCTCTCCGCCACGGCGGCGCGATAGGCCTCCCAGGTCGTGCGGTTCTTCTCCTCGCGGTTGACCCAGAGCCTGAGCGCTTCCGACAATCGCGGCCCGAGCCCGCACAGGACATACGCGTCGTAACCGCCCGCGATCTCGGTCACGCCGCGAGAGCTGCGCTCGAACTGCGCCTTCAGATGCTCGCTGCCGGGCACCAGCCTTGCTTCGGAAACGACGACGCTGTCCCAATCCTCGGTGGTGCCCGCGAAGAACGTGACCCGGAATTTCGGGAAGTCGCGGCGGACGGTCGACCAGCCTTTCCTGAGCGCGGCGGCGTGCGAGTCGCCCATCAGGCAGATGTTCCGGATGTCCGGCATGCGGCGATCCTGCGGCATCCCGGCTCGCGGAACAACCGCCCGTCGCCTCAATCGTCGTCTTGCTTGAACAGCCCGTTGAAGATGTTCGGGATGCCCTCGCTGCTGCTCTTGAAAGCGCACACCAGGGCCGAGCTCGTGCAGCTGTCGCCATTGGCGATGCGGCATTGCTCGACCAGGTCGCTGTTCTTGACCTTCATGCAGGTGTCGTAGATCGCCTTGGCATCGTCCTTCTTGCCCTCGGCGAGCGCGACGGTGATCGACGCCGGATAGACCGCTTCCGCGCTGCCGAACCGCGTCTTGGCCTCCTCCAGCGTGCGATGCGCCGCGTCGAATTTGCGCGCGCTCGCATATTGGCTCGCCAGCAGCACCACGGTGGCGAAGGATGCG
Organism: Rhizomicrobium sp.; assembly: GCA_035549495.1. Classification (GTDB taxonomy): domain Bacteria; phylum Pseudomonadota; class Alphaproteobacteria; order Micropepsales; family Micropepsaceae; genus Rhizomicrobium. The sequence continues at coordinate 92,414 of DASZQV010000034.1, forward strand.
TCGGGCGAAGCGGCGGCGCGACGCAGATAGTCGAGGCCCTTCGTCGCGTCGCCGGATTGCCCCAGGCTCATGCCGACGATCCGAAGCGCGTAAGGCGCGCCGGCGCCCGCGCCCGTCAGCCCTTGCATCGCCAGGGTCCTGGCCTGCGCGGCGTTGCCCTCGGTCAGGGCGGCGCTCGCTTTCACCGAGACCAGATGGCCCGCCAGCGTGGCTTTGACGCCTTTGGCGGCGCGAAATTTCTGGATCTCGTTCTTCTCCAGCGGCGGGCCGGGGTCCTCGTCGTATTCGCGGCCGATATATTTCGTGATGTCCTCGATGCGCTTGTCGGTATCGGGATGCTTGCGGATCAGCTGGTTGCGCAGCTTGTCGGCCTTGTCGAGGGCGATATTGCCCAGCACGTCGGCAAAGGCCTTTTTCAGCTCGTCCTGGCTTCCCGATTCCAGGCCGTTCTTGATCGTGTCCTCGTATTGGGACGAGAGATCGTCCACCTGCTTCGCCGCCGAAGCTTCGTAGTCCTTGAGCCGCTCCAGCGATTTCTTCATCGCGAGCGTGTTGTATTTGGCGCGATAGAGCAGGTCGGTGCCCAACAGATCGGCCTGGTCTTCCTGCTCGCGCGCCCAGGGCGCGTTGAGCGTGTAGCTCGAGAATTCGCCGATCGCGAACTTGATCAGCAGAGTCTTGTGGATGTTGCGGTCGAGCTGGCGCTTGTCCTGCACCAGGGTCGCGTTGCTGCCCGTGCCTTGCACGCGCGTCGAGCCGAGCGCGAAGGCGGTGGTCGCCACGCTGGCCGCCGAGGCGATCGAGCGGCTGCGGCCCTCATTGGCTTCCTCGCGCGCGAAATGATTGAGCAGGACGTGGCTGATCTCGTGCGCGATGATCGCGGCGACCTCGTCCTCGCTGTCGGCTTGGTCGAACCAGCCGCGCGCGACATAGAGATCGCCATTGCCGGTCGATTCGGCGGCAAGGCCCGGATCGGCCGTGATCCAGAGCCGGAGCTTGGGATGAGGCCCGTCCCAGCCCGCGAGCAGGCGGTTCAGGATCTTCTCTCCATAGGCTTTCACCTCGGGCGCGGGGATCGCGTCCCAGTCCAGCGCGCCGATGGCGTGACCGTTCTCGTTGAACGCCTTCATCCCGGCTTCCGTGGTCGCCTCTTCGGTGCGCGCCTTGGCGGCCGCTTTGCTGTCGACGAACTTGCCCTTGAAGGTCTCATAGGTCTCGTCGCCGATGCCCAGGAAGCTCGCCGCGGGACCGGACGCGACGATGGTCGCGAGCAGCAGCGCCGCCGCGCCCGAAACGGCGCGCGTCAATGTTGTCCGCATTGGACCGTCTCTCCCGCGCCCATGGTGGTGGCTTCATGCGAGCTGCCGCTCGAGCTGATCGCGCCCAGCTTGGTCATTCCGCGCAGGCTCTTGCGCGCGCCGTCATACTGGCAGGCGCCGACCGAAGAGCGCTTGGCGGCGCCCACCTGCTCGACCACCGTTTCGCGGACGAAATAGGGCTTGCCGCGGAAATTGAACTTCACGCAGCTCAGATCCTCGTCGAGCGCCGCGTCCGTGATCCCGCCGATGTCGCCGGGCGCGATGAAGATGCGCCCGCCATCCTTGCCGGAGCAATTGGGCATCCAGGTCGAGGCTTCCTTCAGGAACGAGGTGATCTGCACCGGCTGCCAATCCTGCGCGCTCGCCGCGCTCGAGAGCAGAAGCGAAACGCAAACGGCGAGATGTGGCCTTGCGGTCATGGTGTCTCTCCATGTCTTGGAGGATGGAAGAAGAATTGTCCGATGCGCCTTCCGACGCGGGAGCGGAAAAGCAGCTCCAGGATCGCGAATCGCGCCGCGGTCACGATCTCCGGCGCGGCGAGCGCGATGGTGAGCACCGCCATTTCGGCCCAATTGACGGGTGCGATGCGCCACCATTCGAAGGAGAACGTCGCGATGGCCAGGACATAGACGAACAGGCCCAGCATCAGCCCCACCAGCATGCGCAATATGCGCAACGCCTTGCGCCGCTCGCGTCGCGGCAGCCTCTCGTGGCTATAGGCGAGGACGGCAAGCTCGTGGGTCTCGATCTCCTTGCCGTGGATGCGCCACAGGATGAAGAACAACGCCACGTAGATGACGACGAAGGTGCGCAGGGTCTTCAGTGAGAAGAAGGCTTCCGTTTCGGCGGTGAAATAGTCCGAGCGCGCTTCGAGACGCGTGCGCCCCGGATAGCGGATGAGGTTGTCGAGGGCCTGGGCATGGGTGAACACGCCCGGCAGATTGTCGTGCACCGGCGAGGGCAGCGTGTCGCGCAACCCGGGAAAGTTCGCGCCGATCAGGACGAGTTTGTCTTTTATGACTCTCCGTAGAAGCGCTTCGTCGTTGTCGTCTCCTTTCAGGACCAGCCATGCAGCGGGGATCGTGAGCGGCTGTGGACAGCGATAGAATACCTCGTCATGAGGGACGAGTCTGAGCGCCGCGAGCAGCTCGGTCCATAGGCGCTCGCTCAAGCTCGTTTTCGCGGGACATTGATCGCCCATGAACAGCGCCTGCTGCGGATGCGTGCCCGTGCCCCAGGTCAGGCTGAGCAGCGCTTCGTCGCTCGCTTCGCCGCGCAGCTTGCAGGACGGGACATTGGCGTGCTCCAGGCACCAATCCCGCCACAGCCGTGTCGCCGCCATGTCGCGCTTGTGCTCGCAATAATTGCGGGCCCCGGGCTGGAAATCCGCCGCGTCGTCGCAGGTCTGCATCGGATAAAGCAGTGGGCGGCTGTCCCAGCGTATATCCACGCCCTCGGCGCCCGCGGAGCAGAGCCTGCTTTCGATCGGGCGGTCGGGAATCTCCGCAAGGAAGACGGGGATGCCGGGCACGCGCTTGCCAGGGTCGCGCGGCGCGCAATTCGGGTTGCCATTCAATCCGGTTTCCGTGGTCTTGGAGATCGCGTCCGCGAAATCAGTTTCGCCGTCGCGCTCCTGATAGAACGCCATGTCGAAGAAGACGGCGCGGGGTTTCAGGTCCTTCAGCGTCCGCAACAGCACGGCTTGCTGCTTGAAGGTCAGCGGCCACGTCCAGTGCTCATTCAGCTCTCTTGCGATGACGTCGAGTTGATCCGCGTCGTAGAGGACGACGACGACCGGCTCATCCGGCAGGCGGCGATTGGCTTCCGGAAAATCCCCGAAAAGCCGCAGAAAATATTTGGCGCTGACGTCCTGCGACGCTTCGTCGACGTTGAAGATGTTCAGCCAGGCAAGCCATACGCCGGCCAGAGCCAGGAACAGCACGCGCAACGCCAGGCGCCGTATGCGCCAGGCGTGCCCGAAACGCGGCCGCTGCAGGTCCGACATGATTCTTCCCCGGGCGCAGTCACCGACTGCACAACCCCGGCGGCATTAAACCACCGGTTGCGTCGGACGGCAACGCGTTATTGCGCCGCGCTAGGCGGTGTGGACACTTATCTGATCCATAGGATTATGGCTGCGATCGTGATGACGGCGAGGAAGTTTCTGGCTGTTTTCTCGTATCGGGTTGCGACGCGTCTGAACTGCTTGAGCTTTGAGAAGCAACACTCGACCAGA
>DASZQV010000035.1:0-108476 GCA_035549495.1 Rhizomicrobium sp.
CGCCTCGCCATCCGCCCTACGGCCAATGAAGCCATCTTCAGGGTCTGCTTCGGTGCCCACAAAATCGCCGAGATAGACCTCAACAAACCTGTCAGCTATGTCTCCGAACAGGTGTCAACCATGTCCCCAGGCTGAACAGAAGGCGGGCCATGACAGCGGCTATTTCGGACCCCAGGTCACCTGGACCGTCGTGCCGTCGCTGCCTTTGGTGGCGGAGATCGAGACTGCCTGCTTCGACTTGTCGTCGGCCGCGGAATAGATCGTCGTCGTGCCCATCTCGGCCATCGCCTGCTGCGCCATCCCCGCCGCCGCGGTCTTCTGCTTGTAGAAGGCGATGACGTCCGCCGGCGAGGCGCTGGTCAGGAGCTGTACCGAGCCGCTCTCGCCCTTGCCGGTGTTGGCGGTGAAGCTGGCCGTCACCTTGGCGCCCGGATAGGCCGGCGCGAAGGCCGGCATCTTGGCCGAGGAGCCGGCGCCGAACTCCATCTTCTCGCCGTTCGCGCCGGTAATGGTGGTGTGGTCGCCGCTCTCGTTGGTGCTGACGGTGTTCTGGCCGTCGCTATAGACGGTCTTCTCGTCCTTCTTGCCGCACGCGGCCAGAGTGACGGCGGCGCCGAGCGCCACGACGACGAAAATCTTCTGCATGGAAGTCCCCATTGGATCAGGGCCGCGAGATTCGCTCACCTGAAGCGCGAAAACAAGAAGGGCCGCCCCAGCCGGGACGGCCCTTCCATTGTCCGACTGCGTCGGAGAAACCGTATCGAACGCCTAGGCGTCCATCCCCCGGATATCGGGGATCCAGGTCGCGGTTCCGTTCCCCCGCAGGCAATGACAATGAGACACTGGATCACCTCCTTTCTGAGCGTTGCGCCTCAAGCGTTACAACGTTTCGCGGAATTTCGCCAGCCTTTCCGCGCCCAGCATCAGAAGGCCTTCGTCCGACTCGACGGTGACGAGGTCGAAGCCCTTCGCCGCCATGGCGCGGGCATACGCCACGCTCTTGCAGAAGATGCCGGCGCGGATGCCGTGCGCCTTGGCGCTGGCCAGCACCTTGTCGATGGCGGCCACGACGACCGGATCGGTCTGGTCGGCCTTGACCGCGCGGCCGAGCGACAGCCCGAGATCGCTCGGGCCGATATAGAGCATGTCGAGACCCTCGACCGACGCGATGGCGTCGACATTGTCGAGGCCCTTCTTCGTCTCGATCTGCACGATGGAAAGCACGGTGGTGTTGGCGTGTTGCACATAATCGGCGCCGGCATAGAGCATCGCGCGGCGGGGCCCGATGCTGCGATAGCCGAGCGGCGCATAGCGGCAGGCGCCGACGAAGGCTTTGGCCTCCTCGACCGTCTCGACGCTCGGACACATCACGCCGTAAGCCCCCGCATCGAGCGCGCGCATCACGTCGCCGGGCGCGTTCCACGGCACGCGCACCAGCGGCACCGCCTCGGTTGTCGAGACCGCGACCAGCATCGCGCACATCGCCTCATAGCCGATCTGGCCGTGCTGCATGTCGATCAGGATGCTGTCCCAGCCCTGATGCGCGGCGATCTCCGCGTTCAGCCCGCCCGGCAGGCAGAGCCAGAAATTGTCGCACCCCTTGCCGTCGCGCCACAGGTCTCTCAGCCGGTTGGATCGCATGGACGCCCCCTTAACCACGCGCCATATAATGTCACGGGATGGAATCGCTCAACACCAGCGTCGTGATCGCGGGCGGCGGGCCGGCCGGCATGATGGCGGGCCTCCTGCTCGCGCGCGCCGGGGTGGACGTGATCGTGCTCGAGAAGCATGCCGATTTCCTGCGCGATTTCCGCGGCGACACGATCCATCCCTCGACGCTCGAGCTGATGGTCGAGCTCGGCCTGATCGAGGCCTTCCTCGCCCGCCCGCACACCGAAGTGCGCGAGATCAAGGTCGAGATCGGCAAGGAGAGCTTCGTCGCCGGCGATTTCGCCCATGTGCCGACGACGTGCAAATTCCTGGCGCTGATGCCGCAATGGGAATTCCTCGACTTCCTGTCGAAGGAGGCGCGCAAGTGGCCCAACTTCCTGCTGATGATGGAGGCCGAGGTCACGGACCTTCTCGCCAAGCAGGGCAAGATCGTGGGCGTGCTCGCCAAGATGCCGGAAGGCCTCTACGAGATCCGCGCGCGGCTGGTGATCGGCGCCGATGGGCGGCACTCGGTCGTCCGTGCCAAGAGCAATCTTCCCGTGAAGGAGATCGGCGCGCCGTTCGACGTGCTGTGGTTGCGCCTGCCGTTCGTCGAAGGCGATCCGACCGAGCCGGTGGCGCGGTTCCAGGGCGGCGATTTTTTCATCATGCTCTATCGCGGCGACTATTGGCAGTGCGCGCTGATCATCCCCAAAGGCGCGTTCGCGACGATGAAAGCGGAAGGACTGACCGGCTTTCGCGCGCGGCTGCGCACCGTGGCCGGCTTCGCGCGCGACCGGGTGGAGAGCATCCAGAGCTTCGACGACGTGAAGCTGCTCACCGTGAAGGTCGACCGGCTGACGCGCTGGGCGCGGCGCGGCCTCGTCTGCATCGGCGATGCGGCCCATGCGATGTCGCCGGTGGGCGGCGTCGGCATCAACCTCGCGATCCAGGACGCGGTCGCCGCGGCGAACATCCTCGGCCCTATCCTGAAAAAGCGCACGCCGCGCCTGAGCGACCTCGCCAAGGTGCAGCGCCGCCGCCAATGGCCGACGCGCGTGACGCAATGGTTCCAGGTGCTGGTACAGAAGAACGTGCTCGCGCCCAATTTGCGTGCCCGCCAGACGCCCAAGCCGCCCATGGTGCTCTATTGGCTCAAGCGCTGGCCCTGGCTCCGGCGCTTCCCCGCGCGGTTCGTGGGTGTGGGGGTCAGGCCGGAGCATGTGAGGCCTGGATGCCCGCCTTCGCGGGGATGACCTCGCTGGCGTGAAGTCACATCTGCATCGTCCAGCCCTCGACGCCCATCGCGGCTTGGCGCACGGCCTCGGCAAGCGTGGGATGGGCGTGGCTGGTGCGGGCGATGTCTTCGCTGGCGGCGCCGAACTCGATGGCGAGCGCGGCTTCGGCGATGAGGTTGCCGGCTTCGGCGCCCAATATGTGCACGCCGAGCACGCGGTCGGTCGCGGCATCGGCGAGCACCTTGGCGAAGCCGTCGGTGGCGGCGATGGTCTTGGCGCGGGCATTGGCGGTGAAGGGGAACTTGCCGACCTTGTATGGGATGCCGGCGGCTTTCAGCTCCTCTTCGGTCTTGCCCACCGAGGCGACCTCGGGCGCGGTATAGACCACGGCCGGGATCGCGTCGTAGTTCACATGGCCCGCGCGGTCCGCGATGTTCTCGGCGCAGGCGACCGCCTCGTCCTCGGCCTTGTGCGCCAGCATCGCCCCTTCGCGGCAATCGCCGATCGCCCAGATGCCGGCGATGTTGGTCTTGAAATGCGCATCCGTGACGACGCGGCCGCGCGGGTCGAGCGCGACGCCGATCTCCTTGAGCCCGAGACCATCCGTATACGGACGGCGCCCGATGGAGACGAGCATGATGTCGGTCTCGATCGTCTGTGCCGCGCCGCCGGCGGCGGGCTCGACGCCGACCTTCAGGCTGTCGCCCTTCTCGACGCCCACGACCTTGGTCGAGAGCTGGAACTTCATGCCCTGGCGGGTGAGGATGCGCTGGAACTGCTTGGCGATCTCGCCGTCCAGGCCCGGCGTGATGCGGTCGAGGAACTCGACGACCGTCACCTCGGCGCCGAGACGCCGCCACACCGAGCCGAGCTCGAGCCCGATATAGCCGCCGCCGACCACGAGCAGCCGCCTGGGCACCTGCTTGAGCGACAGCGCGCCCGTCGACGACACGATGCGCTCCTCGTCGACGGTGACGCCGGACAGCGGCATGACCTCGGAGCCGGCCGCGATGACGATGTGCCTGGTCTCCAGCGTGCGCAGCGAGCCGTCGGCGCGCGTCACCTCGACCTTGCCCGGGGCGGCGATCCGCGCGAAGCCGACGATGCCTTCGACCTTGTTCTTCTTGAACAGGAACTCGACGCCCTTGGTGAGCTCGCCCACGACCTTGTCCTTGCGGGCCATCATCGCGGGGAGGTCGAGTTCCACATTCGCCTTGATGCCAAGCTGCGCGAAGGCGTGGCCGGCCTCGTCGAAGCGCTCGCTGGCATGGAGCAGCGCCTTGGACGGGATGCAGCCGACGTTGAGGCAGGTGCCGCCGAAGCGGCCCCGCGCGTCGACGCAGGCCGCTTTCAGCCCGAGCTGGCCGAGCCGGATCGCCGCGTTATAGCCGCCGGGTCCGCCGCCGATGACGATGACATCAAAGGCGGCATCGAATTGATCTGCCATGGGAATTTCCCGCGAGTTCCGTTTGGGTCCGCCTTATGCCTCCGGAAGCCCCGCGGCGCGAGCAAAAATTTTGCGAAAAATCGGCAGGCCGCCGGAACCGATTTCGCGTCCGGTGGTTCTTATCTGCGAGCGGACGTCCTTTTCGGTACGCCCCAGCCCCTTCGACAGCCCGCATTGGGTGTCCGCTCATTGTCCCGTTGTAAGCGACGCCGGCTCTGGCCCCTCCGAGCCGGCGTTCGCGCGTCAGGGGTTCACGACATAGACGGCATAGCGCGCGACCGGAACGCCGGCGCGGCTGCGCACGACCGCAGGCCACGGCGCGGCCCTGGCGAAGAGCTCGTGGCGGTCGCGCTCGGCGACATAGAGCAGCGGACCCGCGGGCAACGGCCCGCCCAGGCCCCGCTCGGGCTCGTTCACCTGCACCACCGGAAGATGGCCGTAGAAGCTGAGCCACGACGTCGTCTCGTAGTCGGTGGTGAGGATCGCCTTCGGATGGGCGGCTTCGAGCTGCCGCGCCACCTCCGCCATGCCGTAGCCGAGGAGGCGCGAGCCGGGGTCCTTGCGACCCAAGGGCAAGACGCCGAAGAAGACCTGCGCGTAGCAGGCGGCGAGCATCACCGCCGCGACCGGCACGGCGGGACGCATGCGCACCTGTGCCGCGGCGACGGCGAGCATGGGATAGAGGAAGCACGGCCAATTGCCCTGCACCCGGTCGTGCAGCGAATGGATCGCGAAGTACGCGACCGCCGGAAGCATGAGGCCGATCAAGAGACGGTCGCGGGTCTGCACGCCGGCGAGCAGGATGAAGGGGCTGGCGAGCAGCAGCTGCGCGCCGAGAAGCTCGAACAGGAAACGCAGCGTGAAGTGGCCTGCGCCGACCCGGCCGAACTGGAAGGCGAAAGTCTCCCAATGATGCGTGGCGTTCCACCAGGTGTTCGGCGCGAAGATCAGCAGCGCCAGCGCGGCGCCCAGATAGGGCCAGGGCGAGACGAGCCAGCGCCGCGCCCAAAGCACGATCCAGAAGAGCGCACCGGCGCCCAAAAAGAACGCGGTGTATTTCGACAGCAGCGCCAGCCCGCCCGCGGCGCCGACCGCGAGCCACCAGCGTGGGTCTTCATCCACCTTGGTGAGGCAGAACAGGAACGCGCAAGACGCGGCGATCAGCGGCGCGTCGGGGGTCGCGGCCATGGTCTCGACCGCGATCATGAGCATGAGGTTGAACAGGAGGCAGGCGCGCTCGCCGCCCACGCGCCAGACGAACCAGCTCGACGCGACCGACAGCAGCAGCGGCACGACGCGCACGCCGAAGGCGGTATCGCCGAAGACCAGCGTGCCGGCACGGATGAGCCAGGCGATCATCGGCGGATGGTCGTAATAGCCGAAGGCGAGATGCTTCGACCACAGCCAGTAATAGGCTTCGTCGGCGGAGAGCGGCAGCACCGCGCCGGCCACCACGCGCAGCGCGATCAGCGCTGCGACCAGCGCGACGGCCAGCCCGACGGCCAGCCCGACGGATTGCCTCATCGCGTGCGCCACACGAACAGGCTCGACATCGCGTAGTTCCAGAACGCGCCCATCAAGGCGCCGGCCGCGCCCGCGACCCACCAGGTCTCGCGCTCCGAGCTGAACAGCCACGACGCCAGGCCGACATTGGTGAGCGCGCCCGCGGCGCAGAACAGGCAGAAGGCGATGAAGCCCCACACGACCGACCAGCCCTTGAGGCGGCGGTCGCGATAGGTGAGCTCGTTGTTCAGGAAGAAATTGCTCGTCATCGCGGCGAAGGTCGCGATCGATTGCGACCATGGGAAGGAGAGCTTGAGCAACGCCGCGTCGAGCACGATCAGATGCACCACGAGACCGAGCGCGCCGACCAGGACGAAGAAGATGAAGCGCGGATCGACGAGCCCGCCGCTCAGCTTCGCGATCAGGAGCCCTAGGAATTCGAGACCCACTTGCGCGTTGAACTTGCTCTCGCCGGCATGGCGGGTGCCGAAGACGAAGGGCTGCTCGGCGATTTTGAGGTGATCGCCGGCGGTCGCGATATCGAGCAGGATCTTGAAGCCGGCAGGCGACAGGCGCGGCGCGATGGCGTCGAAGCGGTCGCGGCGCATCATGAAGAAGCCGCTCATCGGATCGCTGAGATTGGTGCCGAGCAGCCGATGGGTGATGCGCGTCGCCAAACGCGAGATGAAGCCGCGGCTCTCGCCGAAGGAGTCCGCGCTGCCGCCTTCGACATAGCGCGTCGCCGCGACGAGGTCGGCGCCGGCTTTCAGCTTCTCGAACATCCTGGGCAGCACGCTCTCGTCGTGCTGGAGATCGGCATCCATCACCGCGACATAAGCGGCGCTGGAGGAGAGCATGCCCTCGATACAGGCGCCCGCGAGGCCGCGGCGCCCGACACGGCGGAGGCACCGTACGCGCGGGTCGCGCGCCGCGATGTTCTTGACCGCGGCGGCGGTGCCGTCGGGCGAGTTGTCGTCGACGAAGATCGCTTCCCACGCGATGCCGGCGAGCGCGATGTCGAGGCGGCGCACCAGCTCGGCGACGTTGTCGCGCTCCTTGAAGGTCGGGATGACGACGGAAAGCTCTGCGCTCATTTCTCCGTGCTCATTTTTCCGAGCCAGGGCGGTAATCGGCCTCGATATGCCCTTTGAGCAGGTCGCGCGTAAAGAGGACGGGCTTCGTCTTCATCGCGACGAACAGGGGCGCCTGGTCGGCATAGTGCCTGGAATGCGCGTCCAAGGTGGCCGAGCCGAACTGGTGGATGCTCTCGGACGACAGATGCCCACCCTTGTCCCAGGTCACGAACATGATGAAGGTATCGCCGTCGACGGCCTTGAGCGTGCCGTCGTCCTGCGGCTCGCCATAGACGGCGCGATAGGTGTCCGGCCCGCCATCGATGGGCAGGTTCACGCGCCCGCGCACGAAGCGGTTGACCTCGCCCCATTCCGGATCGAGGCGGCCGAAATGGATCTTGAGGAGCGTCATCGCCGTGCGCAGCGAGGTGAGCGGCGTGAGCGAATAGTCATGCTCGTGGCGCGCGCGGCCCACCGGCGCCGCCATCATCACCGCCAGCGCCGCGCCGCGATCGTGGATGCCGGTGCTGCGGTCCCAGTGGGTGAGCACGGCGCAACCGCGCTTCACGTCCGCTTCCGTCGGATGAACGCACAGTTCCGCGATCATCTGCGCGACCTCGGAGCGCTTGCTGTAGCTGATGTCGAACTTGTATTTGCGGAACGCTTGCGCCGTAATCTTGGGATCGACGCCGAAGGTCTCGAGCGCGCGCCAGGCGCGGTTGGTCATGTTCGACTGGATGCCCATCCACGACGGATAATCGGACGCCTTCAGATCGTCGGCCGGATCGGTCGCCTGGAACGGCGTGTTGTTGGAGTTGAAGACGTAGCCCGATTTCGGATTCCACAGTTGCGGCAGGCGGTCGAACGGCACGATGTCGTGCCAGATGAGATCGGAGCGGTCGCCGGGGAGATAGTCCTGCCAGTTCACGCCCGCTTTGCGCACCGGAAACTGACCGTTGTAGAGGTAGCCGATATTGCCCTTCTCGTCGGCATAGACGTAGTTGATGCTCGGCAACGCCTGAAGGCGCATCGCCTGCTTCCATTCGTCGAGGCTCTTGGCCTTGTCGATGCGGAAATACTGCACGACCTGGCGCACCTCGCCCTGTCCGGCATAGCGCACCGCGAAGACGCCGTGATCGGTCTTGAACACCGGGCCATGCGCGGAGAACAGCACCGGGCGATGCACGGTCCAGATCAAGGGGCCAAAGATCTTCACCCGGATCGCCGCATCCTCTTGCCGGAAGTCGCGCCATTTGCCGTCGAGCCTGTACTGGTTCTCGTTCGCCGGATTGATGACAAGCCGATAGATGTCGACGAGATCGGGCTCGTTGACCGTGTTGGCCCAGCCGAGATGCTCGTTGTGGCCGTGCAGCATGAAAGGCGAGCCGGGGAAGAAGCCGCCTGCGACGTGCCAGCCTTCGTCGCTCTGCAGCACCGCCTCGTACCACGCGACGGGGCCGGTATAAGGTTGATGCGAGTTGACCAGCAGCCGCGTCGCGCCGTCGGCCGAACGCGACGGCCCGACCGCCAAGCCGTTCGAGCCGATGGGCAGCGGCGGCTTGCCGCCGGTGCCGGCGGTCAGCCGCTTCAGCACGTCCGAGAAGCCATAGAAGAACGGCGTCTTGAACACGAAGCCGGCCGCGATGTCCTTGCCCGTCAGCGGCAACAGACCGCGCTTCACCACGGCGGGATGCAGCGCCGCGTAGTAGTTCACGCCGTCGGCATAGCCGTCGAGCACGCGCTTCACGTCGTCGGGGATGTCGCGGCCGTAGCGCGCGTCGATCGTCTCCCACACCCGCATCGCGTGGACGAGATAGTCGCCCGGCGCCGCGGCTGCGCCTTCGCTCGCGGCGAGCGTGCCGCGCGTCGCCAACGCCACGTTCTGGATCGTCGCGAAGTCGTCCTGGGAATGTGCATAGCCGAGGCCGAAGGCGGTATCGGCGTCGGTATGGCCGAAGACATGCGGCACGCCGTAATCGTCGCGCACGATATGGACGCGGTACTGCGCCGCCTTGGCGACGAGCACCGCGGGATCGGGCTCTTTCGGCTGGCTCATGCGGTCCATGAGGATCGCAGCCCCGAGCGCGATGAGCACCAGGAGCGCGAGCGCCGCCGCACCGATCGTCACGTTCCGCATTCAGTCCTCGGTCCTCAATCTTCAGTACCAGGTCCCATTGCCGAGTCATGGATATGCGCGCGGCGCATCAGCGGCAAGGCGAGAAGCGAGACCGCGAACAGGATCGCGATCAATATCCAGGCTTCGTTGAAGGACTGCGCCAGCGCGGCGCGCTTGATCATGGGCGCGACGATGGCCTTGGTGATCTCGTCGACGGGCCCGGTCTGCTCCAGGAACTGACGGACGGGGATGCCGATCTCGCGCGCCGCTTCGACGTCCCTGGCCTGGAGGCGCGCGATGAAATGGTCGACATGGCCCTGGGTGCGCTGCTCCAGGATGGTGTCGATCAGCGCGATGCCGATGGCGCCGCCGAGATTGCGCATCAGGTTGAAGACGCCGCTCGCGTCCGGCACCTGTGCTTGCGGCCAGCGCTCGAGCGCCAGCCGCGTCGCCGGCAGCAGGCAGAGCATGATGCTGGCGCCGCGCAGCACCTGCGGCCAGAACAACCCGTCGAAATCGGTGAACGCGGTCTCGAAGCCGTTGGCTGCCAAGCCCGCGCCGAAGACGCCGAAGCCGATGGCCGTAAGCAGGCGCGGGTCGTAGCGCGTCTCGAGCCAGGCGGCGAGCGGCGCGGTGAGCAGCTGCACCGCGCCGGAGACCATCATAATCTCGCCGATGACGAGCGGCTCATGGCCGCGCACCAGCCCTAAGAACACCGACGTCAGATAGGTCGCGCCATAGACGCCGAGCCCGAACACGAAGCTGAGCGCGCAGCCGAGCGCAAACGAGAGGTCCTTGAAGCGCCTGAGATCGACGAACGGGTTCGCGGTCCTCAGGCACACGATGACGCCGAGCACCGCCGACGCCGTGCAGACCGCGATCAGGCCGTAGACGAAGCTGCCCTCCCAGGCGCGGCCGGGCGCTTCCTTCAAAAGCAATTCGAGACTGCCCAGGAACAGCGCGGCGAGCGCGATGGTGCCGTAGTTGATGCGGCGGAATTCCTTCCAGTCCATCGGCTCGTGCTCGACGCAGAGCGCCACCGCGCTCGCGACGATCACGCCCGGCACGAGATTGACGAGGAAGATCCAATGCCAGGAATACATCTGGGTGAGATAGCCGCCGACCGCGGGGCCGATGGTCGGTGCTACCATCGCGAAGGTGCCGGCGATCATGGTCGCGAGCACGCGGTCCTTCTCGGGGAACTGCGTGAAGGCCGAGGTGAACACCGCCGGGATCAGCATGCCGCCGCAAAAGCCCTGGAACACGCGCACCGCGAGCAGCGGCTCGAGCGAGGTGCACAGCGCGCAGCCGAGGCTCGCAAGCGTGAAGCCCGTCGTCGCCGCGACGAACATCCAGCGCAGCGACAGCGCGCGCGTCAGCCAGCCGGTCAACGGGATCGCGATCACCTCGGCGATCAGATAGCCGGTCTGGATCCAGCTCATGCGGTCGGGCGAGATGTCGAGCGCTTCCTGGATGTTGGTCAGCGAGCTCGCCACCACCTGGATGTCCAGGATGGCCATGAACATGCCGATGCACATCGCGGCGAAGCCGATCCAGGACTTGGCCGAGGTGGTCATGCGGGTCTACGCGGCAAGGCGGGTCTCTGCGTGTGGGAGCATGTGATCGGCGACGCGCGCATCCATCACGCGGCGCCACAAGGGCGGCACGAGCGCGAGCAGGATGCTGCCCGCATAGCCGGCCGGAAGCTCGGGGGCGCTGCCGACATATTGCAGCTCCTCATAGGAAATGGAGGGCTTGCGATGATGATAGGTGTGCCGGCCCATGTTGAAGATCAGCAGGTTCACCGCGACGTTGGAGCTGTTCCAGCTGTGGCGGTCGGCCAGCGGCTCGAACTTGCCCGGCGCGAGCTCGCGGCGCGTGAGGCCGTAATGGGCGATGTAGTTGAAGAGCTCGAGCACCGTCACCGCGACGAAGGATTGCGCGACGAAGAACAGCAGGCCCTGCCAGCGCCAGACGCCCGCGACCGCCACGAGCGTCGCGAGCGCGACCGCGACGTCGACGGCGATGCGGCTGTTCGCGACCTTGCCGCAGCGCAGTTTCTCGAACGCCCACGCCTCGCGGAACTGCCCCGGCAGGGTGCGCAGCAGGAAGGCATAGAAGCCCTCGCCCAGCCTGGCGGTCGCGGAGTCGCGATCCGTCGCGGCGAAGCGGTGATGGACATGGACGTGGGCGATGCGGAAATGGCGGTAAAGCATCCCGCTCAGCATCGCCGCGCCGAGCACGCGCTCAGGCTTGCTCTTGCTGTGCACCAGCTCGTGCGCCGCCAGCATGCCGAACACGCCGGTGGCGATGCCGACGCTCAGAACGAGACAGACGAAACCGGCCGTGCCGATCCGGGTCGACAGCGCCGTCGCCCAAACCACCGAAGCGAGCTGCAACGGGACATAGAGATAGAACAGGGTGCGGAAGTTCGCAGGCCCGAAGCCCGCCTTCAGCACGTCGCCGCGCGGGGTGACGAACTCGGCGCCGATCAATGCGGCCAGCAGCAGCGCGATGGTCAGCAGCGGTCCGGCCCAGCCGAACCCATAAAAGAAGGCCGGGATCGACGCCAAGAGCAGGAACGGGCCTGCATACAGGACCATCATGCACCCCCAGGTGCGATGTTAGCTTTTTATGACGCCGGCGCCAGCCCGGCGCAGCGCCAGGGCCTGGTTCTCCTCGCGGATGCGCAGCGCCAACACGCCTGCGTTGAGCACGGCGAAGACCAGCGCCACCCATCCCTCATGGAAGGCGAGCGGGAGGACCAGGATCTCCGCCGACACGACCAGGTAGTTCGGATGGTTGACGAAGCGATAGGGCCCTTTGCGTACCAGGGGCGCGCCTTCCAAGGTGATGATCCGCGTCGTCCAATAGGGCCCGAGCGTCGCCAGCACCCAGACGCGCAGGCTCTGGAGCACCACGAACACGCCGATCAGGGGCCAGTTCACCGGATGGCCCGGCGGCAACAACAACGTCACCGCGACCAGCCACGCCGCATGCAGCAGCACGATCAGCGGGTAGTGGTTCGCACCCACCTCGACCGCGCCGCGGGCCTTCAGCGCGCGCGTGTTGCGCTCGGCATAGACGAGCTCGGCCAGCCGCTGCAGCACGACCAGCGCGATGATCGCATAGGCGCTCAATGCTCCAGCACCTGAAGCACCGCGGAGAAGCCCGGGCCCAGGGCGGTCATCAGGATGCGCTGGTCCGTCTTGCGCCAATCCATGCGCTCGAGCACGAACAGCGCGGTGACCGCCGACATGTTGCCGTAGTCGCGCAGGATCGAGCGGCTCTCGGTCAGCGCGCCGCGCTCGATTTGGAACGCATCCTCGAGCGCGTCGAGCACCTTGGCGCCGCCCGGATGACAGGCAAAGCGGTCGATGCCGTCCAAGGTCAGATCGTTCTTCTGCAGGAACGCGTGCAGGATGGTGGTGAAATCGTTGGCGACCAGGGTCGGGATGCTCTGGGCGAACAGCGCCTTCAAGCCGTCCTCCTCGACCTCCCAGCCCATGATGTCGAGCGAGTTCGGCCAGGTGTATTCGCCGCCGGCGCCGAACGCAGGCCCCTCGCCGTCGGTCGACAGGATCGCGCCCGCCGCGCCGTCGCCGAACAAAGCGGTCGCGACGAAGTTGCTCTTGGTCAGGTCGTTCTTGCGGAAGGTCAGCGCGCAGAGCTCGACCACCAGGAACAGCACGCGCGAGCCCGGCCGCGCCTTGGCGAGATCGGCGGCGCGCGACAGCCCGATCACGCCGCCCGCGCAGCCGAGGCCGAAGATCGGCAGGCGGCGGATGTCGCGGTTGAGCTGCATGCGCTCGATCACCAGCGCGTCGAGGCTGGGCGTCGCGATGCCGGTGGTCGAGGAGACGACGATCGCGTCGATGTCGTGCTTGGAAAGGCCGGCCTCTGCGAGCAACGCGTTCGCCACTTTCTCGAGCAGATCGACCGCGTTGGAGACATACAGCGCCGTGCGGTCCTGCCAGCCGTGCTCGGCGTTGTACCAGTCGATCGGCACGCAGGAATAGCGCCGGTCGATTCCGGTATTGGTGAAGATCGGCATCAGCCGCTCGACGTCGCGGCGCTCGCCGAAGAGCTGCCCGGCACGAACAACGACGTCTTTCTGTTCGAGAACGAAGGGCGGAACGGCGCTTTTCAACGCCAGCAGTCGCGCCTGCATACTTGTACTTTCTGTTGTGAGCGGCCCCGTCCAGTACTTACTATAACGCCCCTGCGGACGGAAACGAGCCTTACACGGACATTTTCCGGTGTAAACGCATCAATGCGGGTTGGTCGGCGGGCGCTCCGCGGAACGATCGAGCACGCCGGGCTCGTCCCATTTCCCCTCGGGACGGATCAGCATCAAGGGATCGCTCGCCATGGTGAGCGGATGGGGATGCGGCGCGATCTCGCCCTCGATCTCGACATATTCGTGGTCGGAGAACGCGAATTTGACGTGTTTCGCCATCGGGCGGTAGCCGAAGCGCTTCCAGAACGAGACGAGCCTGGTCTGCGCATGGCCGTACATCTTGCGGTAGCCCTTGCGGCGGCAGATCTCGAGCCCGTATTCGACGATCTCCTTGGCGATGAGCGTGCGGCGGAAGCGCGGCAGCACCGCGAGCCGCTCCAGCTTCACGAACTCGGCGAAATAGCGGATGCGCATCACCGCGGCCGGCTGGCCGTCGACGAGGCCCAATATATGCGCCCCCGCGTAGTCGTTGCCGTCGAACTCTTCCTCGTAGGGGCAGTTCTGCTCGGTCATGAACACCGCGGCGCGGATCGCCATCACTTTGGCCATGTCGTCCGGGGTCGCGACCAGAAGGGTTTCCAATTTGGAGCGCTTTCGGCGCGCGGGCGCGCGCGTTCCTTCGACGATCGGCATGGCGCGCATCTCCGTCCGGTACTTTTCCGGGAACGTAATCGCAAAAGTCGAGCCAATCTCGGCGTCGGCATATTCCGTGGTCTTGGACGAGCGCCGCACGGAATCGAGCGCCGACTGGGTCGAGATCCAGCCCACGATCGGCGTGCGCTCGAACAGGTCCGGCCCGATCGCCCGCGCGTTCAAGGCGAAGGCGATATTGCCCAGGCCCGGCGTCACAATCGCCCAGAGGTAGAGTACTTCCGGGGCCTCCCCGGGCCGGACCAGAAGCGACAGATCTGGGGTGCGTCCGTCCAGCTTTTTGGCCTCCAGCGCGGCTTTTCCCGCGGAATTCAGGGGCAGATAGGCGATGAACCCCACCAGCCGGGGGGCGCGGCGCGTCTCGTCGGCCGAGCGGTACAGCCCCCAGAACGAGAGGGGATTCACCCTATACACGGATTGCAGAACCTCGAACGGCGCGACATTGGGGCCGATCTCCTTGACCAGCATGCCGTAGATGTCGCGCAGGTCGGCCGCCGACGGGTTCTTGGTAAACACGAAGGTGCCGTCGGCGCTTCGCACCCCTGGTTCGAACGCCCGATCTACTGTATTTTGAGGTACTTCGTTCGAATCGGCATAGCGGTTGGGTAATGCCGGTTTCGGGGTGTTGAACTTATCCATCTCGGAACTCGCGAGTTTCAAACATTTTCTTCTCTGAAGGTAGCGCACGCAATGGCCTTCGTGGAACGCGCAAAGCGACCGCCGACCCATACGGAAACACTGCAACCATCGTTCCAGACCCTCCCGGACTGGGACGATTTTAGACTACTTCTCGCTGTAGTAGAAACGGGAAGCTTCAGCCGGGCCGCCGTGGCCCTCAATCTGACCCAACCGACCGTCAGCCGCAGGGTCGAGCGGCTGGAGCGCAGCATCGGCGCGCGCCTGGTCGACCGGCTCAACAACGGCGCGACGCTCACCCTGGAAGGCCTGCGCGTCGTCGAGCAGCTGCACGTCGCGCACAACGCGATCAACGGCGCCGTCGACAGCATCCGCTCGCCGCGCGCGCTGAGCGAAGCGGTGAAGCTGTTCACCACCGACGGGGTCGCGACCTATTGGCTGCCGCGATTCCTCCCCAGCCTGTTCGAACAATGCCGCGAGGTCGAGCTGCGCACCTATACCGGCGGCGACGCGGAGGCCTATCAGCGCGCCCATTTCGATCTCGCGATCCACTACATGGAGCCCAACGATCCCAACATGATCGCGACGCGGCTGGGCACGCTCCACTTCGTGCCTTATGCGTCGTCGTCCTATCTCACGCGCTTCGGCCAGCCGCGCTCGGCGGCCGATCTCGCGCGGCATCGTCTGCTCGACTACGTGCTCTATCTGATCGACAAGGGCTCGTGGATGACGCGCATGACGGTCAGCGCCGCCGACGCGCGCACGCAGTACTTCACCAATTCGAGCGCCGCGCTGTGCGAAGCGGTGCGCCAGGGCGCGGGCATCGCGCTGTTGCCCACCTACGTGTCGGTGTTCGAGAGCGACCTGGTGCCGCTCGACATCGGGCTGCATTTCGAGACGCCGTTCTGGCTCTGCTATTCCAAGGAGGCGCTCGGCCGGCCCGGCGTGCGCGAGATGGTGCATTTCCTCAAGCACATCTTCAACCGCCGCACGATGCCGTGGTTCGCGGAGGCCTTCGTGCCGACGATGGAATTTCCGCGCACCACGACGGAGCAGATCATGGCCAGCTTCGCGCCGCAGGGCCGGCCCGGCGAAGCGATATCATCCGTATAGGGACCAATAGCGGCGGACGGCACAAATCTTTCGCAAATTGGGACGCGAGACGTTTTTTCGTTCAGGCGTGGAATTCGCCCTGCGGTAGGGATTTTGTGCCAAAAAGAGCCGTTTCCCGCCATTTTCTCTGGGTTCACGCAACCTACATTGTACTATACAATCCTCGCTCCGCGCCGACTCGGGGTCGCCCCAAACCGGCCGCGCCAAACGACCATATTCAGAAGAGGGAACAGCCATGAAATTCACCGGTATCGTGCTCGCGCTGATCGGCGCCTGCATGCTCGCGGCCCCGACGACCGCGTCGGCCCAGGCCACGCGCACCTGGATCTCCGGCGTCGGCGACGACGTCAATCCGTGCTCGCGCACCGCGCCGTGCAAGACCTTTCCCGGCGCGATCTCCAAGACGGCCGCCGGCGGCGAGATCGACACGCTCGATCCGGGCGGCTTCGGCGGCGTCACGGTCACCAAGGCGATCACGCTCGCCGATGAAGGCGTCGGCGAGGCCGGCATCCTGGTCGCCGGCACCAACGGCATCACCGTCAACTGCGCCACCGATCCGAACTGCAGCGTCGTGATCCGCGGCCTGATCATCGACGGCGGCCCGATCGGCTCGAACAGCCTGAACGGCATTCGCTTCGTCGCCGGCAAGAGCCTGACGATCGAGAACTGCGCGATCCGCAACTTCACCGGCGGCTCGCCGAACGGCTATGGCGTGCAGTTCAATCCGTCGGCCTCGCAGACGCACTACCTGACGATCGCCCACACCACGATCAGCAACAACGGCAATGCCGGCGCGCCGACCAGCGCGGGCGTCCTGATCCTTCCGTCAGGCAGCGCGACCGTCAACGCCAGCATCTTCTCCGACGTGATCACCCAGAACAACATCGGCGTCCGCGCCGACGGCAGCAACCTGACCGGCGGCGGCATCACGATGTCGGTCACCGGCAGCGACATCACCAACAATGCCAATGCCGGCGTGGCCTCGGTCTCCACCAACACCAACCCGGTGACGGTGGTCGTCGACCACAGCTCGGTGACGGGCAACGGCACCGGCCTCAACGCCAACGGCACGGCGAAGACGATCCTGCGCGTCGGCTATTCGAAGGTCGCCTTCAACGGCGCGGGCTTCAAGGTGCAGAACCTGGCGATCATCTCGAGCTTCGGCAACAACATGTTCAGCGACAACGGTGCGGACACCGGCTCGCTGACCACCACGCCCGGCCTGCAGTAAGCAGCCCCGGCCTGACGGATATAGCTCCCCGGAGGGCGACCTCCGGGGAGTTTTTTTTCGGCCCGCGATGCGTCATCCTGCTTGCATGGCAACCGACACGGCACCGGGCGCGGCGAAGCTCGCCTTCGTCATCGGCGGCGCGCAGAAATCGGGCACCACCACGCTCGACGGCCTGCTCAAGCTGCATCCCCAGCTGCAGATGGCGCGCAAGAAGGAGACGCATTACTTCGACGACGAGACGCTCGACTGGACCATGCCGGACACCGCACCGCTCGACGCGTTCTACGATCTCTCCGATCCGCGGATGCGCGGCGAGTCGACGCCGATCACGCTTTACTGGCGGCCGGCACAGCATCGCCTGGTGCGCTACAATCCCGACATCAAGATCATCCTGATGCTGCGCGATCCGGTGACGCGCGCCTTCGCGCAATGGAAGAAGTCCTATGCCGAAGGGCGCGAAAGCTTGACCTTCGCCGACGCGATCCGCGCCTATCCCGAACGCGTCCGCGCTTTTGCCGAGGTCGAGGACCTGGAGCGCCATTTCAGCTATGTCGAGCGCGGCTTCTATGGCGCGCAGCTTGCGCATCTGGCCGCTCTGGTGCCCCGCGCCAACATCCATGTCGAGATCTTCGAGGCGTTCGTGGACGCCCGCGACGCCGCGCTCGGGCGCATCGCGGCCTTCCTCGGCATCGCGCCCTTTCCCAACGACCTGCCGCCGCTGCACCGCCATCCCGCGATCGCACAGGACTATCCCTCCGGACTGGGGCCTGAGGAGCGGGCGTTCCTGCGCGCCCTCTATCGCGACGACACCGCCGCGCTCGAAGCCTATCTCGGGCGGGCGATCCCGGCCTGGCGCGATCCCGTGTAGGATGGCCCGATATCGATTCGGGAGGGACGAATGGAATCGGTTTTCGCTTCGGTCGAATTGCAATCTCTGTTCTGCGCGATCCTGTTGGGCCTGGTGCAGCTGGTGCTCGCCGTGCTGCCGAGCCTGGGCGCGCGCGGGCTTCCCTGGGCCGCGGGCCCGCGCGACGATCCGGGCAAGCCGCTCGGCATCCATGGCGGACGGCTCGACCGCGCCTATCGCAATTTCCTCGAGACCTTCGCGTTCTTCGCGGCGGCGGTGCTGCTCGCGCACGCGATGGGCAAGAGTACGCCGAACTCGGTCCTGGGCGCGCAGATCTATCTCTGGGCGCGCGTGCTCTATGTGCCGGCCTATGTCTTCGGCATCCCCTTCGTGCGGACCCTGATCTGGGCGGCATCGCTCGCGGGCATCCTGATGGTGCTGTCGGCGATCTGGCCGGGCTAACGAAGTCGGGCGCGCGCGGCGCATGGCTGCCGCGCGGCTCGCGCATTTTGGACCGCTATCGGTCGCCACCTAGATCGGGCGAGCCAACCGAGGAGCTCGCCCATGTTTCGCACCGTCCTTGCCGCCGCGCTGGTCGCGGCGCTGCCCGCATCCGCCGCCGAGCCGGTCTCGGTGATGATCGTGGGCGATTTCCACATGAGCAATCCCGGCCACGACATGCACAACGTCCAGGTCGACGACGTGCTCGCGCCCAAGCGCCAGGCCGAAATCGCTGCGGTCGCGGACGGCCTCGCCCGCTTCAAGCCGAGCCTGGTCGCGGTCGAGTGGCCGGCCGATCTGACCACCCAGCGCTACGACGCCTATCGCAAAGGCACCTTGGCGCCGTCGCACAACGAGGTCGTGCAGCTGGGCTTCCGCCTGGCCGCGAAGGCGAACCTGGACAGCGTCGCGGGCATCGATGTCGACGGCGATTTTCCTTACGAGCCCGTGCAGGCCTATGCCGACGCGCATGGCATGAAGGACGTCCTCGCGAACGCCAATGCCGAGATCGAGAGCTTCGTGCAGGCCCAGGGCCGCACGCTCCAGACCGGCACGATCGGCCAGACCTTGCGCTACCTGAACGATCCGGCGCTGATCGCCAAAGGCAGCAATTTCTATCACCTGATGCTGACGGTCGGCGGCGGCACCGATCAGCCCGGCGCCGAGCTGCTCACCCAATGGTACAAGCGCAACTTCCTCATTTGCGCCAATCTGGTGCAGCGCGCCAAGCCCGGCGACCATGTGGTCGTGTTCTACGGCGCGGGGCATTCCTTCCTGCTGCGCCAATGCGTGAGCGAGATGCCGGGCTATCGCCTGGTCGAGGCGAACGACTACCTGCCCTAGGGACCGGACTTCCAAAACCGCAACATCTTGATCGTTGAATGGCGATTCTCACACGGCCTCACCAGCCGCCGCCGCCTCCGCCACCGCCTCCGCCGCCCGAGAACCCTCCCCCGCCGCTGCCCGAGCTCGAGCCCGGCGCGGTCGCGGCCGATGCGGCGGCCGAGGCCATGGAGGCGCCGAGCGCGCTGGAGAAGCCGGCCGCGCCGAGACGGTCGAAGGACGGGCCGGAGTACCACACCGGCACATAGGCGCCGCGGTCGCGCTCGATCCCTGCCGCCGCGGCCGCCGCTTCGAACTTGCGGCTCCACTGGTTCTCGCAATCGAGCGCGATGGCGTAAGGCAGGAAGCGCTCGAACACCTCCGGCGTGATCTCGGGCGGATTGAGCGCTTCGAGACGATCCTTCTCGGCGGTGGCGAGGAACAGGCGGAAGCCCTCGATCTCGTCGATGGCCTTCGCGCCCGCGAGCGTGGGCGCCTTGAGCAGGTGATAGAAGACGTAGGACGCAACCCCGCCCACGATCAGCGCGACGGTCGCGGCAATCGGGATCGACGTGCCGAGCAGCACGGTGCCGAAGACGAGCCCCGCGGCGAAGGGCACCGCGAAGATCGTCGCGAACAGCGCGCCGAAGAAATTCAAGATGCGCGATCCCGGCCCTGCGAAGACGCCGCGCCAGGCGTCGTAGCAGCGATGCAGCAGGAAGGTCGAACCGACCGTCCAGCCCGTCAGCCACACCAGCATGAACACCGCGGGCTCGGGGTTCTCGCACAGCAGCGCGGTGGCGACCGCGACCACGGCGAGGATCGCGAGCCCGCCGACGAACCAGGGGATGTTGGTGACGAAGTAGGCGCGCTCGTACTCGTTCTTGAGCGAGGATTTCAGCGCGGAGATCGACTCGGCGATGGTGCTGTGGTTGTCCTGCTTCAGCTCGATGCGGTTCCCGGAGCCGAACAGCTTGTCGGCGATCTTCTGTTCGCCATGCGCGAGCTTGGCGTCGTAGCCTTGGCGGCCCGTGCGCGCGAGCGTGTAGGTGCCGTGCGATTCCGAGATCGTGAGGTAGCCCTTGACCGCCATGTCGACCAGCGAGGCGGAATAGGCTTTGCGGTCGTATGCCATGCGGTGGACGAAGCGCACGGCGGCAGGGGAGAAATCTTGCGGCGGCGCGAACAGCGGGATGACGACGCCGCGCTTGGGATCGCGGCCGTGGATCCACCACGCGACCAGGAAATAGATCAAGAGGATGACGACGCCGGCGACGCTTGCGACCGCGGCCGCGTTGTCGGCGAGGAATTGCGCGCGCAGCTCGTCCTCGGTCGGCGGGATGACGGCGCCCTTGGAGAACGAGACCGCGACGGTCAGCCCTTCCTCCGCGCCCAGGGGCTCGGTGGTGTCGAAGGCGATCTCGCGGTCGGAGAGCCGCGTCGCGCGCGCATTGTGCGCCTCCGCGCGCAAGGGTCCGGTATAGACGGCGTATCGTCCGATGCGCGCGCCTTCGGGAAGGACGATCGTGGCTTCGGCGCGGTCGATCGGGAATTGCCACAGATTGCCGGTCGCGTTCCAATAGAGCTCGTCGAAACCGGAGAAGAAGCCGATCTGGCGGTTGGTGGTGTAGATCAGCGCATAGACGTGGTCGCCGGGCTCGACCAGCGTGTCGGCGTCGCCGATCTTGACGCGCTTGCCGTCGTCGATGCTCTCCACGGAATAGGGCTCGCTGTGTCCGTCGCGCGTGACCGAGAGCACGCGGAAGCCGACATGGATGCGCCGCCCGTTCTTGTCGGTGTACGTCGTCGGGAAGTCGCGGAAGATGCCGTGGCGGATACGCTCGCCTTCCGCGATCACCGAGATCGTCTCGGTCACCGTCAACGTGCCGGTCTCGGCGACACGCACCTGGCTGGCGTAATCGGTGATGCGCTCGTCGGCGACGGCGCGCGGCGCGATCAAGAGGAAGAGCGCGGCGAGCAGGACGCCGGCGCGCGTCATGGTCAGAACGAGACCTTGGGCGCGGCGCGGTCGGCCTCGTTGTCGATCTGGAAGAACGCGGCCGGCTTGAAGCCGCTGGCGTTCGCGATCAGGTTCGAGGGGAACTGCTCGATCATCACGTTGAAGTCGCGCACCGCGCCGTTGTAGTAGCGCCGCGCGAGCTGGATCTGGTCCTCGATGCCGGAGAGGTCGCCCTGCAGCGACTGGAAATTCGCGCTCGCCTTGAGCTCGGGATAGGCCTCCGCGACCGCCATCAGCCGGCCCAGCGCGGCGCCGATCGCCTGCTCGGTCTGGGCGCGCGCCGCGACGTCGGCCTGGCCCTGGCCGGCGGTGCGCAGCCGCGCAAGCTCGTCGAAGGTCTGGCGCTCATGCACGGCATAGCCCTTCACGGTCTCGACCAGGTTCGGGATCAGGTCGGCGCGGCGCTTCAATTGCGCCTCGATGCCGCTCCAGGCTTCGGCGACGACGTTCTTGCGCCGCACCAGCCCGTTATAGATCGCGATGGCCCACAGGACCGCAACGACGGCAACGACAAGGAGAATCAGCCCGATCATGGGCGCGAATTTAACGTGTCCGCCCTGTTCTCACAACAGAGGGCCTCACAACAGCAGGGGCAGAACGGCCTTGCGCGACGCGGGATAGTCGGGGAAGCGCGCGCGATACCAGCGATGATGGCTGAGCGCGCGCGGCACCAGGTTGGCCGCCGTCCAGACCGCGAAGCTCAAGGCCGGCAGGTTCCAGCACATCAGCGCGAAGCCCGCCCATTCGACGATCTCGCCCAGATGGTTGGGGCACGACACCCACGCGAACGCCCCACCGCGCGGAACGGCATAGTCCGCCGCGTCCGAGTGACGGCGCAGAGCGATCAGCCGCGCATCGGCCCAGAGATTGAGCGCGGCGCCCAGGAGGAAGAGCGCCAGCCCGACCAGGAAGCGCGGGTCCTGGATCCAGGCCGCGGGATAGGCGACCGAGCCCAGATAGAGTCCATTGAGCCCGGCATTGACGAGATTGAAGCAAGCAGCCGCAGCCACGATGACCAGCGGCATGGTCTTGCCTTGCGTGCGCGTGCGCCATGGGAAGACGAGGCTGCGGTTGAAATAGTGCGCCGTCCAGCAGGCGAAGAAGATCCATGCAGCGGCGGATTTCGGCGCGGCGCCCAAGAGGAACAGGCTTGCGAACAGAAGAAGCGACACCGCCTCCATCGCGAACCAGCCGAGGCGGTTCGGCAGGGACGGGCCGAAGCCTGCGCGCGCGTGGCGCCCGTAAGGCGCCGTCACGAACAGCTGGAGCGGGATCAGCAGGACGGCAAGGACCGTCCAGCCGAGCGCGGCGGTGGAGAGGGAAGCGGCGACCGCTGCTTACTCGTCGGCCTGCGACATCACCGAGACCAGGCGCAGCACATGCTTGCGCACGCCCGGGCTCTTGATGCTGCAGAACTTGGCGTAGAGCTCTTCGGCGTTGCTGAGCACGACCGGCAGCGGCTTCTTGCTGCGGTTCACCGGCTCGAGGCCTTCGAAGAAATATGACACGTCGACGTCGAGCAGATTCGCCATCTCGAACAGGCGGCCGGCGCTGACGCGGTTCTTGCCGCTCTCGTATTTCTGGATCTGCTGGAAGCTGATGCCGAGCGGCGCGCCGAACTCCGTCTGGCTGAGCCCTCTCGCCTTGCGCGCCATGCGGATCCGCTTGGCGACGTGATCGTCGAAGGAATTTGCATTCCTTGCGCTGAAAGTATTGGCTGCTACGCGGGAACTGTTCTTCTGCATTGGTCGTCTCGAATCCTTCAATGCAGCTATCAAACATTGTGCACTGAGAATCTGTCAACTGGAGGTCAGCGCGAAACGGCCGCTAGTTCTCGTCAATCTTAACCGGCGCGGGAAACATCGATGAATTCAGGCTTACATCGCCGCCGGAAAACCGTTCGAAGCCTAAAAGTCCGGCACGGAAAATCCCGCCGATTTCCTTCTAAAATTTTTTTAGTGTGTCACTTTTTGCGCCACCCCTCCGGCTTTGAATAACCGTTGGTTAGCGAATGACAGTGTGCCCCGCGTTAAAAAGCGCGACAGTATGTCCACAGGAAAGTGAACGCCGGCCCGCCTTCAGCCGGCCTGGCGCTGGAGCCGCTGGAAGCCGGCGAAGGGATTCGAAAGCTCCTTGCCCTTGTAGCTCTGGGCCAGGTCCTGGGGCGGGATGAACTCGTCGCGGAACCACGGGAACTGCTTCGGCGAGAACGACGAGATCAGAAGATCGGCGAGACGGCGCACGCGCGGGATGCGCGCGGCGTCGACGTGATAGGTCATCCAGATGTCGAGCGCGACGCGGACGTCGACGTCCTCGAGCACGATGGGAACGAGCGGCGCGCCGATGGTGTAGACATAGGTCGGCAGCATGCCGATGCCGGCGCCGTTCACGATCGACCAGTAATGCGCGGAGCTGACATTGGTGCGCAGCGACACCAGGCCTTCCGGATTCACGCCGGGGAAGATGCGATTGTACATCGCCTTCCACTGCTCGTCCTCGTCGGCCTGGATGACGATGCGGTGGTCCTTGAGATCGGCGAGCGTTCGCGGCTTGCCGTAGACGTCGATATAGGACTGCGCGGCGAAGCCCACGAGGTGCAGCCGGCCGAGCTTGACGACCTTCAGCTCCTGCGCGGTCGGGCGGGTGAGCTGGACCGCGACGTCGACTTCCATGCGCAGCACGTCGGCCGAGCGCATGGCGCAATTGACGTCGAGCAGCAGCTTGGGATTGGCGCGCTGGAACTCCACGAGGTTCGGCGCGATCCATAAGGTGCCGAGCCCTTCGGTGGCGCCGAAGCGCACCTTGCCCTGGACGGTGAGATCGGTGGAATCCCGTGCCTGGATGAGCGCGCGCGCCGCCTCTTCCATCTTGTTGGCGGCGGCGAGGATCTTGTCGCCTTCCGCGGTCAGCCGCACGCCGTCGACATGGCGCGTGACCAGCGTGACGCCCAGCGACTGCTCGAAGCCGCTGATGCGCTTGCGCAGCGCATTTACCGACAGGCCGACATGGTCGGCGGCCGCGCGAAAGCTCCTGCAGCGAACGAGCTCCAGGAAAAGGTGCGCGTTTTCCCAATCCGGAAATTGCCGGGCTTGGGGGTTGAGCGCCTGTTCACCCACGAGAACAGGCCGTTCACCTGTCGTCCGCATACGTTCCAGCCTTCCTACCCTACAAACATACAACGAATTTAGCGGTGGGGTAGTACCAATGACGGCACACTCTCTGTCTCTTGTCCGGTCCGGGGCAAAGTACGGCGCCGCGCCTATCAAGGTTAAGAACCGCCCGCTGGATACGCTCGATCCCGAGCGCTGGGGCAAAAGGCTGGTCGCTTTTCAACCACCTGTAGAAATTATCGGCGAAATGTGCGCTCTGGCACAGGAACACATCGCCGGCCTCGCGAGCGAAGCCGTGGTGCGGCGGGTGGTCCAAGCCAACCCGCACTCGCTATGGGGCTATGCGCGCAAAGCCTCTTTCGATCCCGAGAACCCGAAAGCGGAAGGGTTCACGGCAATTCTTCTTCTGACCGAACAGGGCCTTAAGGCTCTTGCCGAGCGCACGCTGGACTGTTCCGACCCCGATCCCGCGATGCTGGCGAAGCCCGGCGAGCGCCCCGCCGGCATCTATTTCTGGGCCACCTACGCGCCGGGAACTCTGGCGCCGGGCGTGACTCTGCTGTTCGACAAGTTCAAGGACGCGCCGTTCGACGGCGTCACCGTCTATACGCGCGTCACGACGCCGGACGGACGGCGCTTCACCGAAGCGGTCGGCTTCCGCCAGGGCGCGATCGTCGACGGCGTCGAAGCGCCGCACCTTTACTATTACGAGCGCAAGCCCAAGCCGAAGCCGGCGGCGGCGCCGCTCTACGACAGCTATGGCCGCGGCCGCGAGGGCAAGGCGATGTCGGTGAGCGTGGCGCGCGAGTTCCACGACCTGTTGCGCGTCGCCGCCATCCGCAGCGCCGTCTATATCGGCGAGCAGGAATGTCCGTTCGAGGAAGAGTTCGACGGCAACGACATGACCGCCACGCATCTGATCGGCTATGCGGGCGACGAGCCGATCGCGTGCATCCGCATCCGCTTCTTCGCCGACTTCGCGAAAATGGAACGGCTGGCGGTCAGGCGCGAATACCGCAACAGCCGCATCTCGTTCATGGTGGTGAAGGCGGCGATCGAGCTGTGCCGCGTCAAGGGCTATCGCAAGATCTACGGCCACGCGCAGCGAAGGCTGATGGATTTCTGGAGCCGCTTCGGCGCCAAGCTGATGCCGGGCTCGAAGGCGTTCGTGTTCTCGGATTTCGACTATGTAGAGATGCTGATCGAGGTCGAGCCGCATCCCGAAGCCATTCGCCTGGGCACCGATCCGTTCGTGATCATCCGTCCCGAAGGACGCTGGCATCAACCCGGAATTCTCGAGCGCTCGTCCTCCCGCCCCGCGTCGCGGCCTTCCGTAGGAGTTGCGTAAATGAGTGAAGTGATCGAGTTCGACCAGTACCATCGCGTCAAGCCCGCGCCGCCGCTCGTCTTCGTCGACATGATCGAGGACCAGCTCGAGCCGGAAGAAGGTTTCGGCCGACGCGACGCCGAAGCCGTGCTCGCCAAATGCCGCCTGCTGCTCGAGGAAGCGCGGATGCGGCATTGGCCCGTCGCGTTCGTGCGCTCGCCCGCGCCGAGCTTCCCCGGCTATCCGCGCCGCGCGTCGCGCTGGATCGAAGGCTTCGAGCCGCGGCGCACCGACATGATCTTCGAGCGCAACGGCGATTCCTGCTACTCCAACGACCAGTTTGCGAGCGCGATGGACGGCGCCGGCCGCGTCTTCGTCGTGGCGGGCTTCTCGGGCGAGAGCACGTGCCTGTCGACCGTGATGGACGCGGCGGCGCACGACCATTTCGTGGGCCTCGTCTGCGACGCCTCGGCGACGCGGCCTCTGCCCGGCTACGACGCGGCAAAGAGCCACCGCGCCGTCGTCGCGGTCGCGAGCCGCTATGCGACCATCGTCACCGCCGAGCATTGGATCGAAGTCGCGGCGGGAACGGCGCAGCCGGAACAGGCGCGGCCGAACGTGAGCAATCTGCGCTAGAAGAGCTCGGGGCGGTATTCGAAGTGCATGGTGTCGTAGTGATACCACTTGCCGCCCCAGATGAACTTTCGGCGCTCGAAGGCTTCGACCAGCGCGTACGGGACTTCGCCCCGCCAGCGCATCGGGCGGTCCCAGCGCCAATAGCGTGACAGGCGGCTGTCGATGTCGAACGCGATGCCGAAAGCGTGGCCGCTCTTGGCCCGGGTGCCGGCGACGTCGCGATAGTTGAAGCTGCCCGCGGGCGCGCGCGCGAACCGCGCCACGCTGTCGGGCATGTTCGCGATCTCCTTGCCGATCTCGGCGAGCAAGCGGTCGATCCCGTTCACCCGCGTGACGAGGAAGTCCTTGGCCGCCGGCGCCCAACGCACCGGCACGAGGTTGGCGCGAACCTGCGCTTCGCTCGCGCCATACATCTTCTCGAAGAAAGGCTGATAGCGGATGCGGCCCGGGTCCTGGTTCACGGAAGGCGCCGCCGCGATCGGCCCCGGCGCATAGGCAATGGAGAGCTGATCGCTGAGGTCGGGATGCGCGAGCTTCTCGTCGAACGATTTGGCGCGACCGTCCGACCACGCCATGCGCGTGCCGTCGCGCCACACCAGCGCGTTGTCTTGCGCCTGCGAAAGCCGGTCGGAATAAGCCGCGACCAGCTTCTTCAGGCCGCTCGGAACCGGCAGCACGGCGGCCAGCGACGACGCCAGGAACGTCCGGCGATCCACGTTCAGCTCGCGATGAAGGCGAGCAGCTCCTGGTTGATGCGGTCCTTCATCGTCGTGCACAGGCCGTGCGGCCCGCCCTGGACGACGACGAGCTTCGCACCCGGCACGAGCTTGGCGCTCAGCATCGCCGAATCCGCGATCGGCACGATCTGGTCGTCGTCGCCGTGCAGGATGAGCGTCGGCACGTCGAATTTCTTCAGGTCCTCAGTCATGTCGGTCTCGGAGAACGCCTTGACGCAGAAATAGCTCGCCGGCATCCCCGCGAGCATCCCCTGCATCCAGAACGACTCGCGCACGCCTTCGGACACTTTCGCGCCGGCGCGGTTGTAGCCGTAGAACGGCATCGACAGGTCCTTCCAGAACTGCGCGCGATCGGCAGCCACATTGGCGCGGATGCCGTCGAACGCCGCCAACGGCGTGCCGCCCGGGTTCGTGTCCTTCTTGATCATCACCGGCGGCACGGCGCCGATCAGCACCGCCTTGGCGACGCGCCTGGTGCCGTGGCGGCCGATATAGCGCGCGACCTCGCCGCCGCCGGTCGAATGGCCGACATGCACCGCGGGGTCGAGGTTCAGATGCGCGACGAGATCGGCGAGATCGTCGGCATAGTGGTCCATGTCGTTGCCGCCCCAGGGCTGGCTGGAGCGGCCATGCCCGCGGCGGTCATGGGCGATGCAGCGATAGCCTTTGGACGCGAGGAAGAACATCTGGTCCTCGAACGCGTCCGCCGAGAGCGGCCAGCCATGGCTGAACACGACGGGCTGGCCCGTGCCCCAATCGTTGTAGAAGATCTCGACGCCGTCGCGGGTGGTGAATCTGGCCATGGGGGTTCTCCATCTTTGGGGCAATGGCCGATGCTACGCCGCCGCGATGACAACTCTCAATCGCCAACCGGCAGAACCGGCAGCCGGTATCCGACGCCCGCCTCGGTGACCAGCAGGTTCGGCGCGCCCGCCGGCTCGAGCTTCTGGCGCAGCTGCCGCATCAGCACGCGCAGATATTGCACGTCCTCGAGATGCGCCGGGCCCCATACCTCATGCAACAGCTGCTGACGGGTGACGACCTTGCCCGCATGCATCACCGGGAAGCGCAGCAGATTGTACTCCTTGGGCGAGAGGTGCACCGCTTCGGCGCCCAGATGGACGCGGCGGTTGACGAGATCGACCGTGAGCTGCGCGCTGCGGAAGATCGGCGCCTCGCCTGCAGCCCGTGCCGCAACGCTGCGCGCAGCCGCGCCAGAAGGCGCCAGCGACGACTTTATATAAGGCATGTCCGGCGACGGCAGCGTGTAGGCGCCGGCCTGGACGTGGAACTGCCACCAGCCATCGGTCTTCTCGACCCACGCCCGGTCGTTCGACAGATCGAGCTCGGGACGCACGAGCGCCGCGCCGCCGAAGCGCCACGTGCCGGCCCAATCGAGATCGACGCTGCAGGGGTCGGGGTTGGCGAGCGAAGCGCTCATCGCCGGCGCCGGAAGCGGGTCGGCCTGGGCGGCGAAGGCGGCGCTGAGCAGCACCAGCAGCGCGCAGAGGCCCGCGATCAGCGCGATCTCGCCCAGCACCCGGCCCCGGCTGTTGGCGGGATCGGCGGGCGCGCAAGCGCCGCACGCGACGTCGGAGAACAGATCGCCGTCCTCGCCGGTCGGCGTTTCGCAGCGAGGAAGCGGTCGAAATCGAGGATATGCGCCATCTGAAACCTGCCCGTTCGGACAGCGCAGACATAGGAAGGCGCCGCATTAGAATTCCATACGGATTTCGGCCATCCTGCGTGAGGAAGGGGCGCCCATGGATACCGCCGTTTCGAGCAAAGTGCCTGCCGTCACCTTGAGCTTCTGGGTGATCAAGATCCTGGCCACCACGCTGGGCGAGACCGGCGGCGACACCGTGTCGATGACGCTCGATCTGGGCTACCTCGTCGGCACGGCGATCTTCCTGAGCCTGCTGGTGGTGCTGGTCATCGTGCAGATCCGCGCGGAGAAGTTCCACCCGCTGCTTTATTGGGCAACGATCGTCGCCTCGACCACCGCCGGCACGACCATGGCCGATTTCGCCGACCGCTCGCTGGGCATCGGCTATCCGGGCGGCTCGATGCTGCTCTTCGCGCTGGTGATGGCGTCGCTCGCGGC
The DNA here is from genome assembly GCA_035549495.1 of Rhizomicrobium sp. Classification (GTDB taxonomy): domain Bacteria; phylum Pseudomonadota; class Alphaproteobacteria; order Micropepsales; family Micropepsaceae; genus Rhizomicrobium. The sequence goes on from DASZQV010000035.1 coordinate 29,003, forward strand.
GTGGTACTGGTCCGAGGGCACGGTCTCGGTCGCGAGCGTGAACACGCCGCGGATCGAGGCGTTCTATTGGCTCACCATCACCTTCTCGCAGACCTTGGGCACCGCGCTGGGCGACTGGGCCGCGGATTCCGGACTCGGCTATGATGGCGGCGCGCTGGTCTTCGGCGCGGCGCTGCTCGCGATCGCAGCGCTCTATTTCCGGACGCGGATCTCGCACGTGCTGCTGTTCTGGGCGGCGTTCATCCTGACCAGGCCGCTGGGCGCGACCGTCGGCGACTTCTTCGACAAGCCGGTGGCGCAGGGCGGGTTGGCGTTCAGCCGGCCGCTCGCCACCGCGGTCCTCGCGGTTGCGATCCTGGCTTGCATCCTCGCGCTGCCGCAGCGCGCCGGCGCGCATCCGCGTCAATATTCGAACTGATAGGAGAGCCCGACGCTGTCGCCGGTGTCGGCGGGCGTGGAGCCCGGCGGGTTGGCGACCGCGGCCGCGCCGGTGCTGACGGTGGCCTGCGCCTTGAGGTTCCGCGTGAGGTCGACCTCGACCACGGCGCGCGTGCCGCCCGACAGGTCCTGCTTCGCGCCGACATAGACGTTGCGCAGCACGTATTTCCCCGCCTCGACGGTGGCGCTGTTGCCGGACGTGCTGCCGCCCACCGACAACCGGTCCAGCCCCAGACTCTTGCGCAGCGAGCCGACCGGATCGAAGCCCGAGCCGATGCCGCCGAGCGACGCCAGCACTTGCGCGATCTCGGCCAGCTGCAGCGGCGACAGCGACTTGACGCTCTGCTGGAACAGCATGCGCGCGATAACCTCGTCCTGCGGCAGCGACGGCGCGCTCGACAGGCGGATCGTCGGCGCCGAGGCATAGCCGCCGACGTTCAAGGTGGCCGTGATGCCGCCCGATTCCGACACGGCGGTGAAATCGAGCGTCGGGTCGAGACGGTTGCGCAGGCCGTTGCCGTCGAAGCTGACCTTGCCGGAGCGGAACTCGAGCGTCCGGCCGGCGACGCTGAAGGTGCCGCGGCGCATCTCCAGCGCGCCGATCACCAGCGGCGCGTCGCTCGTGCCCGCGAGCGTGAAGCGTCCGCCGAGCTCGGCGTCGAGGCCGCGGCCGCGCACGAAGAGACGCCCGGCGGAATCCACGGTGAGATCGAGCGCGACCGCGCTGCCCGCGTCGCGCGGCGGCGGCGGCGTCTCGCCTTTGCGGCGCACGTCGAGCACGGCGACGTTCGGCGGATAGCGGTCGGGCACGACGATGTTGCCTTGCAGGATGCGGATCGTGCCGGAGAGCTTGGCCTGACGCACCGTGCCGGTGAGCGCGAGATCCGCATCGACCGTCGCGGTCAGGCGGTCGCTGGTCAGCGGCCGCGCGCCTTTCGCGGCGAAATGCAAGTCCAGCGGTGTCCCCGGCGACGCGAGGTCGATCCTGCCCGAGCCTGACACCGTGCCGTGGCCGGCGCGCGCCTCGAATCGCGTGAGGCGGATGAGGTTGCCCTCGGCCTGCGCCTCCGCCGTCATGGCACGCAGGCGGATGCCGCGGGCATAGTCCTGAACCTCGCCGCCGGTGAGCGCGACGGTGCCGAAGGCGCGCGGCGCGGCGAGCGCGCCGGTCACCCGTCCGTGTACGGAGAGCTTGCCGGTGACGGTCCGGCCGGACGCGGCGATCAGCGGCGACACGATGGCGAGGTCGGCGTCGCCCTCCAGCCGCACCGCGATGGACTTCCCTTGCGCCAAGGGCACCTCGCCGTTCGCGGCGAGCGCGAGCGAATTGCCGCCGGTCAGACGCGCGTCGAGGGTGACGACCCGGTCGCGCAGGCGCCCCGACGCGACGAGCGCGCCCGACGGAAGCGAGCGCGACAGGCCGGGCGGCCGCAAGCCTTCGCCATGAAGCGTGAAGGTCGCTACAGGCTTGTCCGGCGTGCCTGTAACTTTCGCCTCGCCCGACACCACGCCGTCCCAGCGCTCGGTCTGCACCCAGGGCGCGAGCGTGTCGGTCGTCACGCCCTCGACCGCGACGGTCAGCGCAAGCTCCGGCGCCACTTTGCCCGACAGCGTGATCTCCGCCTTGTCGAAACGCGCGCGCAGGCGATCGACGCTCACGCCTCTGGTCCAGTCGAGCGTGGCCGGCGCGAGCAGCGCGACATCCTTGTCCTGCACGCTGCCGTGCAGCGCCGTGACGACGGCCTTGTGCGCGCTCGTGTTCACCCGGGCGTCCGCCACCGCCCGCAGATGCGTGGCGCCGACCGCGCCCGTCGCCGTCAGCTTGACCGCGAGCGCATCGAGCGGGCCTTGCGCGTCGACACTTGCCGCGCCGGCGAGCTTGGTGCCGAGCACGTCCGACAGGTCGGCGAGGTTTGCGATCTTGAGCGCGAGTGTGCCATGGGGCTTGCCGGCGAACGCGACATGGCCGTCGGCGGTGAGGCTCTTCCACGTGGCGCGCTCCAAGGTGACCATGAGCCCGTCGCGCTCGCGCGCCACGCGGCTGAGCGCGGTGAGCCCGGCATTGTCGAAGCTGCCGGTCACGCTGATCCGGCCTTGCGCGAGCCTGGGCAGGCCGTTGGCCTCGAGCGCGATGCGCAGGGATTGCGGCGGCGCGCTCTTCACGCCGAGCAGCGCGGTGCCGGTGCCGGTGAGGCGCAGCGCGTCTTCGGGGCCCGACAGCGTGCCGCCCAGATCGACGCGGCCGCGCAAATTCGGCGCCAGCAGCGCGACGTTCGCGAGCGCGGCCTGCCAGCGATAGCTCCAAGCCGCACCGCCCGTTCCTGTCACGCGCAAGGTCGCCGCCGCGCCCTGCAACGTGCCGCGTGCGGTGACGGGCTTGCCGTCGCGCAAGACGGTCTCGGCGTCGAGTTGCGCGCGGGCTCCGATCAGCCGCGCCAGCGTCGTATCGCCGCGCGCCACGAGAGTGCCTTCGAGCGAAGCCGCCAGCGCGCCGGACCGGTCCTTTGCCTGCAGCCGAAGCGCGGCGCGGCCGTCGACCGGCGCGCCGAAAGCCGCCAGCGACGCGACGCCGGCAATTGCTTCGCCTTCGAACGGCCCCAGCGTGCTCGCCTTGCCTTGCAGCGTGAGCAGCGGATGCGCGAGCGTGAATGTCACCGGCCGCGTCGGCTCGTCCAGCACGAGACGAGCCGTTGCTTTCACCGGCGCGTTCGCGAGCATGCGCATGCCGCTCGCGACGAGCCCGGTCGCGGTCGCGTCGAGATCGACCGTGCCGTTCGCGCCCCGTGCCACGGCCTGAACATTGTCGGCCGAAGCACCGGCCGCCTTGAGCTTCGCGAGCGTGAGATCGGCCGCGATATGCGGCTTGTCGAGCGAGCCCGTCAGGCGGCCTTTCGCCGACAGGGCGCTCCAACCGAAATCCTTGCGCGGCTGCATCGCCGCGGACGACACGGCGAACGCGGCATCGGCGGTTCGCTTTTTGGAATCGAACGTGCCGTGCGCCTCGGCCGACAGCGCGCCGGCGCGCAGGGACAAGGTGAACTGGTTGCCGTCCGCCGCGTGCGCCTGCAGCGACACCGGGCCGAGATCGGGCAGGCCGAGCGCGCCGCCAAGCAGCCCGTCGCCGGATTCGGAGACCCCGACCGTGCCCCGCACATTGCCGTCCCAAACCGTGAGGTTCGCTCTATAGCGCCCATCGCGGTCCAGCCGTTGCGCGTCGATGTCGGCGGCGAGCTCGCGCAGCGACACGTAATGCAGCGATCCGGACGCGGCGATGACGCCGGCATGACCCACGGCCGCTTTCGCGACATCGAGGCGCGCAACGGCGAAATGCGCGATGTCGATCGTCCAATCGGCGCCTTCGGCTTTTTCCGAAGCCGGCCGGCGCAGGACGGCGATGCGCGCCGCGTCGAGGCGCGCTATGTCCGCATGGTTGCCGAGCGCGCCCAGCGCGCGCCAGTCGAGCGTCACGTCCCAGGCCTTGAGCCACACGCCCTGCGCGTCGGCGATCTCGAGACTGTCCGTATGCAGATGGTTCGGCAAAGCGCCGCTCAGGCCCGCGATGCGCACCTGGCCGCCCGACAGCGCCGCCACCGCCCGGGCCACGACGCTTCTGCCGGGCCCGGTGCGCAGCAGCAGCAAAGCGAGCAGCGCGACCAGCACCGCCGCGGCCGCGATGCCCGCTCCCACATGCAAGAGATATCGCTTCCATCGCGCCATCAGAACGCCTGCCCGATGCCGATATAGATCTCGAAGGAATCGCCGTGCTCGGTCGCGTTCAGCGGCACGGCGATGTCGGCGCGGATCGCGCCGATGGGCGAGTAGTAGCGCACGCCGACGCCGGCGCCGGCATGCAGCGCGCCGTCGAAAGGAAGGCTGTGCTCGCCCGCCTGCCCGGCATCGACGAACGCGACGGCACCCCAATCGTCGAGGACGCGCTGGCGGAATTCGATCGTCGCCGCGTCGAGCGAGGTCGCGCCGGCCGGCGTGCCGTCGGCGAAATGCGGGCCGATCGACTGATAGGCATAGCCGCGCACCGTCGCCGAGCCGCCGGCATAGAGGCGCTGGTCGGGCGGCAAATCGAAGCTCGAGCCGCCGACGATGCTTCCGAGCAGCGCGCGCATCGCCACGACCGAGCGGCCGTCGCCGAAGAGATCGAAATAGATGGAGCCCGACGCCTGCAGGCCGGCGAAGGCGAGATTGGTCGTGCCCAGCGCCAAGGTCGGCGTCACCGCGAGCGACACGCGACCGCCATGCAGCGGATCGAGCAGCGGACTCGCGAGGCCGGTGCTGTCATAGGTCGCGCTCAACGGCAGCGCCAGCAATTGATAGAGACGGTTCACGCCTTGCTGCGTCACCTCGTCATGGCTGGCGCTGAAGCCGGCGGACAGCTTCCAGAAAGGCTTGAGCGCGCGGCGCAGATAGATCGCCGCGGTCTGTGCCGTCTGGTCGTAAGCGTCGAAGCTCTGCTTCACGCCTAAGAGATCGGCTTCGAACGCCTGGTCGGCTTCGAGGAAGCGCGGCTTGATGAACGCGGCCGAGAGATTGTAGCCGATGCCCGAGCTGGCCGTGCCGCCCGCCCCCGTCACCGCGGCGGAGAGATTGAGCTGCTCGGCGTCGCCGAACAGGTTGCGATGCGACCAGCTCACCGACGCGCTGGCGCCGAGATCGGTGGAGTAGCTCGCCGACAGCGCCACCACATGCGCGGGCCGCTCCTGCACGTCGAAGACCAGCGGCACGGCATCGCCGTCGCTGCGGTCGCCCGGGCGCACCGTCACGCCGTTGAACACGCCGAGCGCGAGCACGTCCTGGCGCGCGCGCTCGATCGCGCTCGGGCGATAGCGCTCGCCCGGCGCGAGGCCCAGAGCCTCGCGCACGAAGTGCTCGTGCACGTCCTTCAGGCCGTGGAACGCTATCGCGCCGATCGTCGCGCGCGCGCCGGTCTCGATCTTGAACGAAACGTCGAGCGCCTTGGCCTCGTCGTCGAGCAGCGCGACCGGCTTGTCGACCTTGGCGAAGGCATAGCCGTCCTCCTGCAGCGCCGCGAGCAGGCGCGCCTGCGCGTCGAGCACGTCGCTCGCGACCGCGGGCTGGCCGGGCGCGAGCTTCAGCGCGTCGCGCGCGCCGGCGGGCAGCGCGCCGTCGACGGCGATCTCGCGCAGGCGATAGAGCGGGCCGGGCGCGATGACGACATGCACCGGCACCGAAGTCCCTTGCGGCACGGCGTCGAGCGCCTTGGGCAGATCGGGATCGGCGGTGTCGCGGCCGGCGATGGCGACCGACACGCCCGGCTTGTAGTAGCCGAGCCCGTTCAGCACCGTCTCGATGCGGCCGACATCGCTGCGCGCCCGCTCGATCAGCGCGAAGGGCGGCGGCGGCGCGGCGCCGTGCAACGTGCCGAGCAGCGAGGTCGCGGCGACGGCTTCGTCGAGCGCGGCGTTGCCGGTCGCGTCGATCTTGAGATCGTAGGCTTGCGGATCGGCGGCCTCGCTGGGCAGCGGCCCCGCCGCGAGCGCAGCGAAGAGCACGAGCAGGATGAGCTTGTTCTTCATCGAGGCGCCGCCGCCGTTTGTCGCCCCCGCCTACTGACAGCGAAGTAACCCGTCGATTGCGCCCAAGTCAAATAGACGGGCGGCGCGACGCCAGCACCGCTTCGATGGCGCTTTGCAGCCGGATCAATTCGTCGTCGAGCCGGTCGCTGTCCGGCGCACCGTCGGCCTCCGCGCCGGCGGGGATCTCGGCTTCCACCCGGTGCTGCAACTCGGGGATCTTGCGGCACAGCCGGCGCAGCTCTTCGGGCGGGAAGGCCATCACGCGCATGTCCTCCAGCGCGACGATGGTGTTGCGGTATTTGGCGTGCGGCAGGATGGATTCCGCGCCCGCCATGTCGCCGGCATCGAGGATGCGCTCGCCCTCGGCAAGCTCGACGCGCGCGCGGCCGGAGACGATGAGATAGAACGCGTCCGCCTCTTTCCCCTCGGTGATGAGATGGGCGTGCTCGCGCACGATGGACGCGGTCGGCACCTCCAGGATGTCGGTGAGCGATTCCAGGTCGAGGTTCTGGAACAGCGGTTGGCGGCGCAGCATGTTCCAGGTGATGGCGAAGCGCCGCCGCGACAGGCCGGTGACGAAGCCGTTGGCGATGATGCCGACGGGCAGCGAGAAGATCGCCAGTCCCGCGATCATGGTGAGGCCGGCGATGAACTTGCCGAGCGGCGTGACGGGCGTGACGTCGCCATAGCCGACGGTGGTGAGCGTCGTCACCGCCCAATACATCGCCTGCGGCATGGTCCCGTATTTGTCGGGCTGCACGCCGCCCTCGGCCAGATGCATCACTTCGCCGGCGAGGCAGGTGACGGCGAGCAGCAGGATCGCCGAGGCCAGCAGCGCCGAGCGCTCGACGAAGAGCACGTTCAACAGCGCCTGCAGCGCCTGCGAATAGCGCGCGAGCTTGAGCAGGCGGAACAGGCGGAAGACGCGCAGCACGCGCAGATCGAAGCCCAGGAACACGCCGAGCACGCTGGGCGCAAACGCGAACAGGTCGACGATCATCAACGGCTGCAGCACGAAGGACAGCCGCCCGCGCCATATCCCGCGCGCGGCGATGCGCGGATCCTCGACACAGGCCCAGACGCGCAGGAAATACTCGAGCGAGAACACGAGCAGCGAGAAGCGTTCGAACAGCGAGAAGGCCGTGCGGAACTGGGTGTTGATCGACGGGATGGATTCGAGCGCGACCGCGGCCACGTTGCCGACGATGAGCGCGACCAGGAAGCCTTCGATCAGCCGCCCGGCCAGGCTCTCCAAAGCGCCCTCTTCCAGCAGCACATGGGTGAAGTTGCGCAGGCGAAAGCGCGGCTGTGCGGCCGGCAGCTTGGTTGCAGGGCGCGGCGGCGCGAGCATCTCGCCCATGCGGGCGCGCGCGCGGCGGGCAGCGTCCTCGCTCGGGAAGCTCGCGCGGAAAACCCATCGCGCGCCGTCGCGCTCAACGGCACCAAGCTCCGGCGGCGGCGCGTTTTGCGTCGGCATGTGGACGACAGCCCCTGACCCTCGGCAGAAATAAAACGAAATCTCGACGAAACCTAGTTGAATCGCGGCGGATTGCAGGATAACGCTTCCGGAAACATTGGGCCCGCCGCTCATCAGGGGCAAGGAGCAAAGCCATGAAACTTAATGAAATGACGGACAGGATCGCGCAAGCCTGCGAGCAGCGTCCGAAGGCCGTCCCGGCCGTCCAGAAGGAGACCTTCCGCCTGATGGGCGAGGCGCTGGAAAAGGGCGAGAAGGTGGTGATCCCGGGCTTCGGGATCTTCGCGGTCCGCGAGATACCCCAGCCCGACGGCACGACGAAGAAGGCCGTCAAATTCCGCCGCAAATCGGACGAGGCCGCGCCGAAGGCCGGGGCAGAAGAGGCTTCGCCGCTGGAAGCCGAGAAGAAGAAGAACGCCCGTCGCGCCAAGCGCGCCAAGGCCAAGGCGGCCGCGGGGCCGGACGAAGACGACGCGGCGTGACGGGCGCGGCAAAAGCCGCTAGCGTCCGCGCGGCGCGCGCGGGGAGACGTTAGATGGGCCGGAAGGAGCTTGCCAAATCCGGCTTCGACACGGCCGCGGAGACGAAAGAGCGTCAGGCCGTCGTCGTGCTGTCGCCGGGCAAGCGCGGAACCGGCGGCAATCTCTCCGACCTGCCCGACGAGCTCTTGAAGGAGCTGCGGCTTGGGCCGCGCACCTCGCTCGATGCGCAGATCCTCGACGTCTTCCGGGCCCTGGGCGGCACGGCGACCCTCGACGACGTGCTGATCGGTCTCTACCGCATGTTCGCCGTCGTGCAGAAGCGCCGCTTCGTGCAGAACGCGATATGGCGCATGATCCGCAAGGGCCATCTCACGGCGCAGAAGGGGAAGCGGGGATCGTTCGCCTTGGCTTCCGTCCCTCAGGGGCGGCGGAAGGGCCGCTCCTGACGCGCGCGCCTTCGAGCGCCGCCTTCAGGTTCGGCTGCTTCAGCATCAGCGCGCTCAGCTTCGTGCAATCGATCGCGAGCAAATTCGCATAGCCGACGCTCACCGCCGACTGCGCCGGACGGCAGCCGCGGAAATAGCGCTTGGCCGCGAAATATGATCCGGCCTCCAAGACCGCGCCCCCGTCCAGGTGCACGCTTCCGATGGCGACAAAATAGATCTCCGTTCCCGTCGGCGCGATCTGCTCGCCCGGGAAGGCGAGGAAGGGCTTGAGGCAGCTCCTGAGCTTGGGGAATTGCGAGAGCGGCGGCAGCTTTTCCAGCATATGGCTCGCATCGAAGCCGCGATGCGGCGCCTTCGCGCCGGTGTGCACATAACGCGCCGCGATCGCCCGGCGCTGGGTGTCGAGGTCCTCGAACACGTCGGCCGAGATCGTCGCTTCCGAGAGATGGCGGCGATATTCCGCTTCGACCAGGCCGAGGGCCACCAGTGCCAGATAGCGCTGATGCGTGGCGCCGGCATATTTCGGATAGGCGGCCTCGATGCTCTTGAGCTCGGCTTCCGTGGCTTCGAGGCGCTTGTCGAGCACGCCTTTCAACTGCTCGGCCAGCTCCTTGCCGAACAGGCGCGCCGCGTTTTCCTCGCATTGCTGGACGAGGTCGCGGACCAGAAGCATCTCGGCCACGAGGAACTCCATGCGGCTCGACACCGCGAAGCGCAGCCAGCGCGCGCGGCGGAAGCGGCGATAGAACCAGAACGCGCCGCGCATCAGGATGTGCGGCCGGCGCAGGCGCTCGGCTTCCAGCGCATAGCCCTCGACGTCGCCGTTGCGCAGCGCGTTCAACAGGCGGTCGGCATGGGCGCGCAGGATGTCGGCGTGATGGCGCGTGATCAGCCCGCGCTCGCGGAACGCCAGCACCGCGTCGAGCTCGTGGTTGCACCAGGTGTCGAGCACGAGCGCGAGGCCGACGACGTCCTTTGCCGCGCGGGTCTTGACCTTGTCGTGCGGCACGATGGCCCTGCTGAGCTCGTCGGCGTCGAAGCCGACGGCGGCGGCGACGTCGTTGAGCTCCTTCTTGATGCGGCGCCGGGCCAGCATGACCATGCGCGAGCGCAGCGCGTGGTCGGCCTCGTTGAACTTGTCGAGATGCAAAAGCTTCATCAGCGGGCGCAAGGTGAGCCCGTTCAGGATCAGCGACGCGATCACATAGCCGATGGCCGTCGAGGTGATGAGATGGCGCACGGGCTCGGGGATGCCGTCGGTCGCCGTCGTGGCGAGCGCGAGCGCCACCGTCACCGCGCCGCGCATGCCGCCCCACCACAAAACCGCCTTGTAAGCGCGGCGCAGCGGCTTGGATGCGCCGATGGCGCTGAAGGTCGGCATCATGCCGCCGATCACCAGCGCCCGCGACGCCAGCGCCGCCACGAACACCACGAGCACGTCGAGCGCGTCGCCCCAGGTGAACACGGTCAGCGAGCGCGGGATGTACATCGCGCTGATGATGAAGATGAAGGACGTCGCCCAGAAGTCGAGATGCTCCCACACATTGTGCAGGATCTCCCACGAGCCGGGCGAGACGCGGGTGCGGCTGCCCGAGCCGACGAAGGTTGCGAGCGTCACCGTGGCGACCACGCCCGAAATTCCGAGCACCTCATTGCTGACCACGAAGGTGAAATAGGCGAGCGCGATGGTCAGCGTGACCTCGGTGGTCACCGAATCCTGGAGCAGCGAGATCAGCCAGCCGCAGACCCGCGCCATCGCATAGCCGAACGCGGCGCCGCCGATCAGCGCGACGAGAAAATCGCGCGCGGCGTCGAGCACGTCGAGCTGCCGCCCCTCGGTGATCATGTCGAGGAACAGGCCGAACAGCGCGATGGCCGCGGCGTCGTTGAACAGCGCCTCGCCTTCGACGATGGCCGAGAGCCGCTTGGGCGCGCCGGCCTCGCGGAAGATGTTGATCACGGCGGCCGTGTCGGTGGTCGAGACGATGGTGCCGAGCAGCAGGCAGGGCAGGATCCCGAACGGCGTCACGACGTCGAGGCCGTAGCCCACGAACACGGTGCACAGCAGCACCGCGACGAAGGCGAGCAGGACGACATAGCCCACGTCCTCCAGGATGTGGCGGACGTCGACGGTGAGCCCGGCCGAGAACAGCAGCGGCGGCAGGAAGACATAGATGAAGGCGTCGTCGAGCAGGCCGATCTCGCGCAAGCCGCCCGCGATCTGTCCGCCCAGGCCGACCGCGGCGAGCTTGAGATAGCCGAGCAGCCCGATCAGGCAGCCGAGCCCGGCCAGCACCAGCGTGTAGGGCAGCATCAGCCGCCGCGACACCGGCACGACGATGCTGATGGCGACGAGAAGCGCCGAAATGCCGAGCACGCCGAGAACGACCGAGTTCACGGCCCTCAACTCCCCCTCATTCGAGAGGACCCTAGGACCGCGCGCCGCTCAATTCAACCGAATTTCGTCTATGTTTCTGCTGATTTCGTCTCTATTTCTGTTCGACCGGCGACCCACCCGGCCGCTCGCCGTCGGGCGGCATGGGCTCGGTATAGTCCCAGGGCCGCGCGGTCTGGATCTGGCCGGCGGGCACCTGTTCCTGGACGGGCAAGTCGGCCGAGGTCGTCGTGCCGAATTGGGCGCCGGGCTTCTCGCTGATGCTCTGGATGTAGGCGACGAGCTCCCACACCGTGCGGTCGGGCAGCATCGCGCCGAACGCCGGCATTCCCGCCGCGCGGCCCTGCACGATGGTGAGATAGATGTTGGCGGGCGACGAGCGATAGATCCACAAATCGTTGCTCAAGGACGGCCCCATGCCGCCGCCCGCGTTCGCCGCGTGGCAGCCCGAGCAGTTGAAGGCGTCGAAATCCTTCATCCCGCGCTGCACGGCGTCGGGATCGTTCGCCAACGGGTTCTGCATGTCGGCGTTCAGGCCCGTCGGCGCGCCGCCCGGATAGATGCCGCTCACCGGCACGCGCAGCAGCGCGCCCGCGGGCACCGCGCCGCCGTAATTGTCGGCGAAGGCTTTCGGCGGCGTGCCCGGCGTGGTCACCGACACGATCGCCGCCGCGACGACGACGATCACCAGAAGCGCGATGGCCGCGACGGCCCAGCGGAATCTATCCATGATTGCTCACCTCCGGCACCTCCGGAACGCCATAGTCGGAAAGGATGCGGCGGATCGCGGGTCCCTCGCGCGCGATGACGTCGTCGAGGCGGGCCTTCAGCGGATCGCCTTTGCGCACGCCCATCGCGATGGCGAATTGGAAGCGCAGCGGGGCGAAGCGCCCGGTGCCCGTCATCGCCACGACGTTGAGGGCGACGGGCGATCGTTTCGCGAAATAGCCGCCGAACGGTCCCCAGACCGCGGCGACATCGATATCCTTATGCGCGACGGCTTCGACGGGACGGGCCGCGGGGTTCGGCTTGTCGAAGCCGCTCTGGATCATGAAGCCGCGGACGTTGTCGACGATGCCTTCCCGGCCGAGCGCGAGCATCGGCGGCGTCGACTCGTCGCCGATCAGATGCGCGCCGATCTTCAAGCCGCGCAGGCGCGGATCCTGGAGCGATGCGATCTTCAGCGGCGCCCGCGTGACGAAGACATAGGTGGAGGCGTAATAGGGCCGCGTGGTGTCGAGCTCGTCGACGCCCGTCGACACGCCCATCACCACGTCGCATTTGCGTGCGAGCAGCGTGTGCTTGAGGAAGCGCTCGTTCTGCAAAGCGTAAGCGTGACGCACGTCCATATGCAGGTCGCGCGCGACGAGCATGGCGATCTTGTCCTCGAAGCCCTCGCCGGCGCGGTTCGAGAACGGAAGGTTGTTGGGATCGGCACAGACGCGCAACGTCTCGGCCCGCGCGGACAAGGGAAGCAGCAACAGCAGCGCCGCGCTAATGCGCATGCCGGCCTCCCAGCGAGAACACCATCAAGGTGCTGCCTCCGCTGGTCACCGTCGGCAGATCGCCGACCGCGCCGGCATAGCCGAGTGCGCCGTTGCGCACGCGCGGATCGATCTCGGCATTGGCGATGGCGCCCGCCCAACCGCCAACGCCGGACAGCATCGCGATATACTGGTTGCCGTCCTTGCCCTGATAGGTGACGGGCTGGCCGATGAAGCCCGACGGCGCGTGGAACCGATAGAGCAGCTTGCCGGTCTTGGCGTCCACGACCTTGAACCAGCGGTCCATCGTGCCATAGACCGCGATGCCGCCGGCCGTGACCATGGTCCCGCTCCACACCGGGAACCTCTCGTGGATCGCCCAGACCTTCTTGCGACCGGTCAGGTCCCACGCCGCGTATTCGCCGCGATAGTGCCCCGGCCCCGCATACATGTTCACCGTGGCGCCGACATAAGGCGTGCCGGCAATGTAGCCGACCTCGGCGGTCTTGTAGTCCATGCACAGATGCTGGTGCGGGATATAGAGATAATGCGTCAGCGGCGAATAGGCCGTGGGCTGCCAGTCCTTCGCGCCCGGCGAGGCGGGGCAGATGCCGGTGACGTTCTTGCCGAGCAGCGGCTTCAATGCGTCGACCATCACCGGCCGGCCGGTCTTGAGATCGAAGGACGACATCGAGGTCTGGGTGTCGTATTTGTCGGCGGAGTAAATCCGGCCCGTCGCGCGATCGATCACGAACATGAAGCCGTCGCGGCCGGGATGGACGAGCACGGGCGTCTGCTTGCCGGCGATAGACAGATCGATCAGCAGATTCTCGTTGATCTCGTCATAGTCGTAGAGGTCGTGCGGATTTAGCTGGTCGGCCCACACAGCCTCGCCGGTGTCGGCGTCGCGCGCGAAGATCGTCGTCGTCCATTTGTTGTCGCCCTCGCGCTGGTTCGAGTTCCACGGTCCCGGATTGCCGGTGCCGTAGAAGACGAGATTCGATTTCGGATCGTAGGACAGCCAGCCCCACACCGGCCCGCCGCCCACCTGCCAGCGGCCGGGCGGCCAGGTCTTCACGCCGAGGTCCTTGCCTTGCGCGCTCTTGTAATAGGGATGGAAGCGCTTGCCGATCAGCACGTCCTTGTCGGGGCCGACGGAATAGGCACGCCAGGCGATCTTGCCGGTGTTCTCGTCGAGCGCGGTCACCCATCCGCGGATGCCCATCTCGCCGCCGGAATTGCCGACCAAAATCCTTCCCTTCACCGCGATGGGCGCCATGGTGATGGTCATGCCCTGGGTGATCTCGCCGAGCTTGGTCGCCCACACTTCCTTGCCGGTCTTGGCATCGACCGCGACGGTGTGGTCGTCCAGCGTGTTGAAGAAGATCTTGCCGTTGTCGTAGACCTCGCCGCGATTGACGACGTCGCAGCACGCTTCGCCCTGCGCGGAAGGATCGACGCGCGGGGAGTATTTCCACTTCATGTCGCCGGTCACCGCGTCCAGCGCGAAGAGCTCGTTCGGATAGGCGCCGACGACATAGAGCGTGTCGCCGACCATCAGCGGCGCCGCCTCCTGGCCGTGGTTCGAGCCGACGGAGAAGCTCCACGCGACGCGCAGCTGTCCGGCATTGGCGGGCGTGATCTGCTTCAGGTTGGAGAAGCGCGTATTGGCGTAGTTCTTGGCCGGCATCGCCCATTGCCGGTCGTCGCTCATGACGGAATCGAGGCTCTGCGCCGCGGCCTGCGACGCCAGAAGCAATCCGGCCAGCATCAGAAATCGTTTCATGCGCTCACCCCTTGCGGCGACATCCAGCGCGCGAACAGGACCATCGCGATGGAGAAGAAGACGAGATTGGCCGGCACCCACATCAACAGGCCCGCGATCTGCTGGTCCTGGAGGGGGGTCAGCCCGAACGCGGCGGCGTTCTCTTGGCCGGTGGCGCAGAGCACGCGCGGCGCGAAGATCATCACCACGCCCGGCAGGTCGATGGCGACCGCGGCCGTCATGACATACAGCGCGCGGGCGCCGTAGCCGAGCTTGTCCCGGGCGAAGGCCGCGCTCCAGAACAGATACGCGGTGCCGAGGATGGTCGCGAGCTCGACGAGCTTCAGGCCGACATTGCGCTCCCCCGGCCAATGCCAGAACAGGAAGGTCGCGACGAAAGCGATCCAGGCCGCCACTGGGTGAGGCGACACGCGCGTGAACGCTGCGAGCAGCGGCGCCATCAACGCGATCAGCAGCAGATGCTGCGCCATGTGCAGCGCGATCAGACGGTCGGAACCGAGCAGGAAATCGCTCACGGCGTGCATAGCGGCACTCCGAGCGTGGCGATGACGTTGAACACGATGGCGCCGAGGAACCACAGGCTCGACAGCAAGCCCCAGATCGCGAGGAAGCGCGTGCGGCCCTCGACTTCATTCTCGCTTCCCGTGGCGCGGAAGACCAGGATCGACACGGCGCCGCCGGCGAGCGCGGCCAGGATCGCGACCGCATCGAACGCCGTCAGCAGCGCGCGCAAGGACTCCGCCGGCATCGCCGCGCCCGGATGGTCGCTGCCGTAGCAAGCCTCGGCCGAGACCCAGTAGCCCAGGATCACCTGCCCTATCCAGAAGATCGGCGCGGCGGAGGCGCCGAACATGGAGAGCCAGAAGCGCTTCGGCGCCTTGATCGGCGGCATGTGCAGCGCGTCGCTCATGCCTTTAGCCCGAGCAGAGGCGTGACATAGAAGGTGAAGAACACTGCCAGCCACACCGCGTCGACGAAATGCCAGTAGAGCGCGCCGATATGGATATGGGCATAGCGGACGCGGTTGAAATAGCCGAGCCACGACCACAGAGTCAGCATCGACAGCATGATCACGCCGACGACGACATGCGCCATGTGGAAGCCGGTGATCACGAAATAGAGCGACGCATAGGGCGTCGACGACAGGCCGAACGGCTTCTCCGCCCATTCGAAATATTGCACGACCAGGAACACGATGCCCAGCAGCGTCGCGATGCCGAGGCCCAGGACCAATCGCCATTTGTTGTCGTGCTCGATGCCGAACTGGGCGGCGGCGACCGCGGCGCTGGACGCGAGCAGGATCAGCGTGTTCGGAAAGGCAAGCGCCCAGCTGGGCGCGCCGCCTTCGGGGAAGGTGCCCGGCAGATGCGGCTGCACCGCGAGGTAATAATAGCTGAACAGCAGATAGGCGAAGAGCGCGCCTTCGGTGAAGACGACGAAGATCATCGCCCACCAGCCCGAGGCGCGCGTGTCGACGGCGCCAACGGGGAATCTGCCTTCCAGCGCGACCCGATCAGGCATCGACCGCTTCCCCGAGCTTCGCCTCCGGCCACAACCAGCCGACGATCGCGGCACCCGCGGCGACGGCGGCGAGCGCGACCAGCCACCACCAATGCGCGACGAGGCCCGCGAACAGCGCGGTCCCGGCGAGCGCGAGCATCAGCGGGGCGAGCGAGTCGCCGGGCATTTTGAGAATGATGTCGGGCTCGGCATCGAGCGGGTCGGTGCCGATGGCTTCGCGCCCCTGCTCGAGCACCAGGCCGGCTTCGGTGAAGCTCTTTTGCGGCGTGCCGAGCCGGTCCTCCCACAAGGGATGACGCGAGGCGACCGTCGGGATGACCGCGAAATTGTACGGCGGCGGCGGCGATGCGGTCGACCATTCGAGCGTCGGCGCGTCCCAGGGATTGTCGCCCGCGATGCGTCCGCGCTTCAGGCTCACGACCACGTTGACGATGAGGAGCAGCACGCCGACGGCGAAGACGAAGCTGCCGACGGTCGTGATCAGGTTCAGCCAGTCCCATCCCATGCCGTCGGCATAGGTATAGATCCGCCGCGGCATGCCGAGCAGTCCGCTGATGTGCATCGGGAAGAAGCCGAGGTTGAACCCTAAGAACATCGTCCAGAAATTCCAGCGCCCCAGGCGCTCGTCGAGCAGGCGACCGGTGAATTTCGGGAACCAGAAATAGAGCGCGCCAGCCACCGGGAACACGTTGATCCCGATCAGCACATAGTGCAGGTGCGCCACCACGAAATAGGTGTCGGTCAGCTGCCAGTCGACGGGCAGCGATCCGGTCATGTAGCCGCTCACCCCGCCGATCGCGAACAGCACGATGAAGCTGGCGAAGAACAGGAACGCCGTCGTGACCACCGGCCGTCCCGTCGCGATGGTCGCCAGCCACGCGAACACGGCGATCGCGCTCGGCACCGCGATGATGATCGAGGCGGCGCTGAAGAAGGAGAGCGAGATCGACGGCAAGCCGGTCGCGAACATGTGGTGCACCCACACGCCGAAACCCAGCACCATGGTCGCCACCGTGCCGAGCGCGACGGCGGTGTAGCCGACGAGCGGCTTGCGGCAGAACACCGGCAGCCCGTCCGACACCATGCCCATGGCAGGCAGCACGATGGCGTAGACCCAAGGATGGGCGAACATCCAGAAGAGATGCTGCCACAGAAGCGGCCCGCCGGTGCCGTCGAAGAAATGCGTGCCGAGATTGCGGTCCATCCAGAGCAGGAAGAACGCGAGGCTCACCGCCGGGATCGCGAAGATGTTCGCGGCTGATGCGGTCAAGGTGCCCCAGGCCAGGATCGGCACGCGGTCGATCGACATGCCGGGCGCGCGCATGCGCAGGAAGGTGACGACGAAGTTGATCGCGCCGACCGTGGTCGAGACGCCGAGCAGGATCATGCCCAGCGAATAGAAATCGATGTTCGGCCCGCCATTATAGGCGCGCGCGGCGTAAGGCACGTAGTTGAACCAGCCGTCATTGGGCCCGAACCCGGCCGCGAACGCCGCATAGAGGAACAGTCCGGCGCAGAGATAGAGCCAGTAGGACAGCGCGTTCAGCCTTGGCAGCGCCATGTCGCGCGCGCCGAACAGCAGCGGCCAGAGGTAGTTGCTGAATCCCGACAGCACGGGGCCGGCATAGAGGAAGATCATCGTCATGCCGTGGGTCGAGAACAGCTGGTCGTATTGCTCGGGCGTGAGCAGACGGACGTTCGACCACGACAGCTGAAGGCGGAACACCAGCGCCTCGATGCCGCCCAGGATGAGGAAGACGAACGCCGTGACGATGTAGCGGATGCCGATCTCCTTGTGGTCGACCGAGGCGAGCCAGCCGATGACGCCGGGCTCGGTCTCCCACAATTTGCGCAGACGCTCCGCCAGCGCCGCGTTGTCGCGGGCGACGCTCGGCGCGCGCTCGAAATCGGTCGCACTCACGTCAGGCTCTCCAGATAGGCGACGATGGTCGCGCGCTCCTGTCCCGTAAGCTCGGGCTTCTGCATCAGATTGCCGGGCTTGATCGCCTGCGGATCGTCGAGCCAGCTTTCCAGATGGCTGCCGTCGTTGGGCAGAGTCGCCGCAGCCAGCGTGCGGCGCTGCGCGAAATGGCTGAGATCGGGGCCGAGCATCCCGGCGGCCGTGGTGCCGCGCACCGCATGGCAGGCGCCGCAGCGCATTGCGAACGCGCCTTCGCCGCTCGCGGGCGCGGCCGATCGCAGCTGATGCGCGCGCCAGGCTTCGAACTGCGCCGGCGGCTCGGCGATCACGAGCAAGCCCATGCGCGCGTGCTCGAGGCCGCAATACTCCGTACACTGACCGCGGTAGGTGCCGGGCTCGCGCGCCTCGAGCCAGGTTTCGTTGGTCTGGCCGGGGATCAGGTCGGTCTTGCCGCCGAGGCCGGGCACCCAGAAGGAATGGATCACGTCGCCGCCGACCAGCTTGAAGCGCACCGGCCGGCCGACGGGAATGTGGATCTCGTTGGCGGTCGCGAAGATGCGCGAGGGGTCGTCGTTCAGATAGCGCACCTGCCACCACCATTGCCTGGCCGTGATCTCGACGGTCAGCGCGGGCTTCTCGGACGGGCTCGCGATCTCGGCCAGCACCGCCACGGTCCACACGATCGAGAACAGCAGCACCAGGCTCGACAGCCCGACGCCGATCCACAGCCAGCTCAGCCCGCCCTCGTCGCGCATGACCTCGAGCCGCGAGCCGGGCGCGGGTGCCGTGCGCGCGCGCCTGAGCCCCACGATCAGCAGCAGCGCGACGATCCCGATCACCGCGAGCGAAATCGCGACGGTGCCGATGGTCAGCGGCCGGATCGCGTCGGCCTTCGCGCCATGGCTGGTGAGATAGTCGAGCGGCGTGGCTGCCGCCCATCCCAATTGCGCCCGCTCACCTGTCATTTGATCACGCCCGGAAGAAAGGCGATTTGAAATCGCTGTCGAATTGGCAAACGCCCAAGACGCCAAATCGATCCGCAAAGCGTTCCTCTTTCGCAGCAAACGGAGCGCGCCCATGACCGACATCGCCCAATCCCGCATCCTCATCATCGCCACCAACGGCTTCGAGCAGGCGGAGCTGGAAGTCCCGCGCGACAGGTTGCGCGAAGCTGGCGCGAAGGTGGACGTTGCCTCTCCCGACGGTCAGGCAATCACCGGCTGGGACAAGACGGATTGGGGCCGCAAGGCCGCGGTGGATCTCAAGATCGCCGACGCGAAGGTCGACGACTACCAGGCGCTGGTCATTCCCGGCGGCGTGATCAATCCCGACAAGCTGCGCGTCGACGAGGACGCGATGCGCGTGGTCGAACGCTTCCTCTCGTCCGGCAAGATCGTCGCGGCGGTGTGCCACGGCCCGTGGCTTCTGGTGCAGGCGGATGCGCTGAAGGGCCGGCGCGCGACCTCGTACAAATCGATCCGCAAGGACGTCGAGAACGCAGGGGCGCATTGGGTCGACGAAGAGGTCGTGGTCGACAACGGCATCATCACCAGCCGCAACCCGGGCGATCTGGACGCCTTCACCAGGAAGATCGTCGAGGAGATCGGCGAAGGCCGCCACCAGCGCCGCGCGGCGGCGGAATGATTCAACCCGGCGGCTCGAGCCGCTTGCGGATCGCGGCGGCCTCTTTCGGCGACACCGGGCCCGCGTCGTTGTCCCACGAGTTGCGTACATAGGTCGCGACGGCCGCGAGCTCCTCGTTCGTCAACACGGGAAACGCCGGCATCGAGAAACCCGGGCGCTTGCCGGGCGCCGGCACCGATTGCGAGCCTTGCAGGATCACGCGCAGCACGGTCGCGGGATCGGGGAGCCGCGCGACGGCGTTGTGCGCGAGCGGCGGATAGCTCCGCGCGTCCGTGGCATGACAGACCGCGCAGCGCTCGGCGAACACCGCTTGGCCGAGCTGCATCTGCGCGGCATCGGGCTTGCGCGGCGGCGCTTCGGGCGCGGGCGGCAGGCTCTTCAGATAGGCCGCGATCGCGGCGCGGTCGGCATCGGTCATATGGCTGGTCGAGACGCGCACGACGTCCTGCATCGCGCCGACCGCGCGGCCGAAGCGGTTGCTGCCGGTCTCGAGATAGGTCGCGATGTCGGCGGCCGTCCATTCGCCCAGCCCCGTGCGCCGCGAGCCGGTGAGATTCGGCGCATACCAGCCGTCGATGGTCTCGCCTTGCAGGAAGCGGCCGGGCTTGTCGGCGAACAGGACGTTCTTGGGCGTGTGGCATCCGCCGCAATGGCCGAGGCCGTTGACGATCGCGGCGCCGCGATTCCATGGCGCCGATTTCGACGGATCGGGCTTGAGCGGCGTTCGGTCGAGGAACAGCGCGTTCCATGCCGCCATGCCGAAGCGCAGATTGGTCGGGAACATCAGATTGTTCGGCGGCGGCGTGGCGCGCACCGGCTTCACCGTGCGCAGATAATCGTAGATCGCATCGACGTCGGCGCGCGGGAGCCTGGCGAAATAAACGTAAGGAAACGCCGGATAGAGATGACGCCCGTCGGCGCCGATCCCGTCATGCAGCGCGCGATAGAACCGGTCCTTCGACCAGCGCCCGATGCCGGTCTCGTCGTCCGGCGTGATGTTGGTGGAATAGACCGTGCCGAAGGTGGCGTGCAGCGGATAGCCGCCGGCATAGGGCCTCGACGATTGCCCCGGCGCGGTGTGGCAGATGGCGCAGTCGCCCAGCGTTGCCAAGTAGCGGCCGCGCTCGACCTCGCCGGCGCGCGCAGGCAGCGCCGCGAACGACGCAGCAACGAGGATCGCAAGAACGCGCAGGATGGCCATGACCGGGTGGGAACGTCTCGCCGGCGCGGAAGGTTCAAGCCGGGCGCGACCCCGACGCCACCTCGTTCAACAGCGCGAGGTCCGGGATCTGCCAGCTGCCGCCCGCCGTCTTGAGCAAGCCGTCGCGGCGCATCTGCTGCAGCGTGCGATTGACGTGAACCGTGCTCAGGCCGAGCACGTCGCCCAGCACTTCCTGGGTCAGCGGCATCGGGAAGGCGTTGGATAGGCTGGGCACGACGCGGTCGTGGCGGCGGTGCAGATCGAGCGCGAGATGCGCAATGCGCTCATGCGCGAGCATACGCCCCACGCGTACGACCTGATCGAGCAGCCGCGAATACGCGTCGTCATCCGCCATGCGCAGGACCGCCGCCAAGTTCGGGAATCGGTCCGGCTGCCCCGTCGCCGCATCGACCACGTCGCCTACCTCGACGAGGCGCAGGGGCGTGAGCGCAACATAGGCCGCCTTGGCCGTGGCGCCGGGACGGATGTCGAACGCGGTCAGCTCGCCGGCGATCTGAAGATCGACGATCTGACGCCTGCCGTCCTCGAGCAACCGCACAAGCCCCACCCAGCCCGAAAGAATGAGCTTCGGCCGGTCCAGGAGCGATCCGAGCGCCGCGATCTCGTGACCCGTCGCAATGCCGGCGGAGAACGGCAGATCGGCCGAAATCAGCGCGGTCTCCCGTACGTTCAAGCGCGCGCTGCGGAAAAGCCCGGCCAATGCCGAGCGCTCCGGATCGAGTTCCGGTCGCGTCGCGAAAATCGGATTCGGACCTATGGCCGGTCGCCCCTGCGTGCCTTTGACGAAACACGCTCGCCGCGAATTGGTTCCCCTTCCGCAACCGGCGGCTTCCTATTGCGACGACCCCGGGATCCGCGAACGCCAGGCCTGCATGTCGATGATGTGAGCGGATTTGCTTTGCCGCTTTGCGGCCGCGGTCTTCCGGGCCGGCGGCTTTGCGGCGGACGCCTTCTTCCCTCGAGGCGCCTTCTTCGCTGCCCGGCGCGGAGCTTTCTTGTCGAGCTGCAGGCCGGCCGGACCGTCGGTGACGCGATTGCACAGCGCCTGCAGCTCCCGGATGGAGATGCGGTCGTTGCGGCGCCTCAGATCCAGCCAGGCGATGCGCACCAGCGACGCGCAATCGTCGAGCCCGATCGCTTTGAGCGCGCGCATCTGCTCCTCGAGAGCCCGGATGATCCGCTCGATGCGTTCCCGCCGCGTCACCGGCATTGACTGCCCCGGATGAGCGCTCCGCTGGTCGACGCGATCCAGGCGCCGGCGGTCGCCGTGCGCACGTCCAGCCGCGTGAAGCGCCGCAGCGCCGCCAGATGGGCCTCGGAGAACAAGCTCGAGACGCCGTCACAGGTCGCGTCCTGCAGGATCGTCACGCGATGCCCCGCGCACAGCGCGTCGGCAACCGTGGCGAGGCATCCGCCGTCGCCCACGAAGCCCGCGAGCGCGATCTCGCCGCCGGCGGCCTGCGCCACTTCGTCGAAGAACTCGTTCGCATAGCAGGAACGCCCGCGCCGCTCGATCAGGATGTCGTGCCGCAGCGGCTCGAGGCCCTTGATCCAGGGCCCCGTCTCGCCGCGGACGATGGAGACCGCCAGCCCGAACGAGCGCGCGAAGCCGAGCGCGGCGCGGCAGCGCGAAACGATGCCCGCTCCGGTCGCGCGGTCCAGACCCGAGCCGGACGCCAGATGGCTGGCGCGCGGATCGACGATCACCAGCAACGGAAGAGTGGCGGAGTTTTCGAAATGATCGCGTTGGAACTCGATGGCCATTTTGATTCTCCGCTTCTCTAGGATTGCGCCACGCCGCGCGCGGCCGAGCGCTCGAGCACGCCGGGAACGTGCCAGCGGCCTTCGGGCCGGATCAGCACATAGGGATCGTCGTCCAGGCCGATCGCGCGCGGATCGGGACCCGCGTCGCGGATCATCTCGACATAGGCGACGTCGGAGAAGGCGAACTCGGCGCGGCCTTCGACGGCGCGGAAGCCGAACAGGCTCCAGAACCGCACCAGGTCCTTGCGCGCGTGACCGTAGAGGCGCGCATATCCCTTCGCGCCCGCGAGCGCGATGGCGGCCCGGACGAGGCGGAACGCGAGCTTGCTGGCGCGGAATTCGTGACGCACCGCCAGCCGCTCGATCTTCGCGAAGCCCGAGAAGTAGCGTACCCGGATACAACCTGCGGGCTCGTCGCCGATGTATCCGATGAGGTTGGTCGCCGACAGATCGTTGCCGTCGAACTCCTCGTCATAGGGGCAATCCTGCTCGGCGATGTAGACCGCGCCGCGGATCGCCACCACGCGCATGAGGTCCTCGAGGGAGCGCGCGATGGTGACGCCCAGTTCCTTCCCGCCATGGCCTTTTCCGCCGGGCACGTAGCTGTCGTAGGCCGGACGCTCGATCTGGGGCGCCGGTCCGCGCGCGAACTGATAGAGCAGCGGCGCGAGAGGGCCGTTCAGAGAGGCGCCCCTGCGAAAGCCGAGCGCTTCGCAAAGCCGCTTGCCATTGGGCGTCGACGCCCATGCGAACAGGTCGACATCGGCATAGAGCGGCGCGGAGATCTTCTCGAGGATGAGCGGGATGGCGCCGACGAGCCCGTTGGGCGCATAGACCGCCCAGGTATAGATGCCGGCGGGACGCTCGTGCTGGCGCGCCAGGAGCGAAACGTCGGGCGCGCGGCGGTCGAGGCTGCCGTCGCTCAAGGCGCGCAAACCCTGCTCGTTGAGCATCAGGAACGCCACGAAGCCTTCGACTACCGGTGAGGTTGAATCGTAGCGATCTCTCCTTGTGATAGCCCACAGGTTGTCCGGGTTGTGGCTGACGACCCTCTGGACGGCCGCGGCATCGGCGATTCCGGGGATATCGCGCCTCGCCATGGCCACGAGGGAATCGACAGCGTGCCCGGTCGGCGTAAAGATGACGAGTCGCTTTGCGAGTTTACCCACGTCCAAATCGAGCATGTAGTGCTCGGCCTTGCGGTCGGGCACGGGCGTCTCGAAATCGGAAAGCTCCAGGGGCTGAATGGTCATGACAACCTCGCTCTATGCCTCGGCAAAAACGTAGAGAGAGCGTCGGGGGCTTGTATGCAGAAAATTCGGGGAATGGGTGTTCAGCATGTCGAACACAAAATCTGACACCGGCGTTCAGCATATCGAACACGAGAACTATTATTCGATGCCGGATTGGGCCGGCGCGCGCATCTTCCTGGAAGTCATGCGCAGCGGCAGCTTCAGAAGCGCCGCGCTCAAGCTCAACATGTCGATCAACACGCTGCGCGACCGCTTGAGCGGGTTCGAGCGCCAGCTGGGCCTGACCCTGGTGACGCGCCACGTCGACGGCGTGCGCATCACGCCGGAGGGCGAGCTCGTGCTCGCCGCCGCCAAGCGCATGGAGTCCGCGTCGTTCGACTTCCTGCGCGTGCGCAGCCAGAGCACGATGCTGCGCGGCGAGGTGCGGCTGAGCGTCACCGAAGGCTTGGGCACCTTCTGGCTCGCGCCGCGCATCGTCGAGTTCCAGCGCGCGCATCCCCAGCTGATCGTCAACATGCGCTGCGCCATGCATCCGGCCGACGTGCTCAGGCTGGAGACCGATCTCGCCGTGCAGATCACGCCGCCGCGCGGCGAGAACATGAAGATGGTGAAGCTCGGGCGGCTTCATGCCATGCCGTTCGCGTCGCAGGAATATCTCAATACCTTCGGCACGCCCAAGACGCGCCAGGAGCTGCAGCAGCACCGCATCGTGCTTCAGCTCGCCGACCAGATCACCTCGATGGAAGATTTCAACCGCGTCTTCCCCGGAGCGCCGGAGATCGGGACCATCGCCATCAAGGCCAATGTGAGCAGCGCGCATTACTGGTTCATCGCGCGCTCGGCCGGGATCGGGATGCTGCCGACCTATGCCCCCGCCATCGGCGCGCGCGTGGTGCCGATCGAGGTCGAGGACGTGCGCATCGCCCACGACATCTGGCTGACCTATCATCCGGACGCGAGCAAGATGGCGCGCGTGCGCCGCCTCATCGACTGGCTGGTGGAGGCGTTCTCGCCCCGGCGCTTTCCGTGGTTCGGCGACGAGTTCATCCATCCGCGCGATCTTCCCGCGCGCATCAACGACGCGCCGATCAGCGAGCTGTTCGAGGGTTTCGCGGGGATGGATCCGGTGCCGCCGAAACCGCCGGCCCCCAAGGGGAAGCGGGGCTGAGACGCCTCAGGTCTCGTCGGCGATCGCCTGGACCAGCGCGAGGCACCGCCGGCGCAGCGCGGGCTTGTCGATGCGGTTGAACGCGGTCAAAAGCGCGAGCGCGTCGATCGAGGAGATCAGCTCGGCGGTCGAGGTGATCGGCTTGTGGCGCCGGTCCTTGACCGAAGCGAGATCGACGTCCTCGACGAAATACGCGAACGGCACGCCCAGCAGCTGCGCGATCTTGCACAGGCGCACGGCGCTGACGTGGTTGGTGCCCTTCTCGTATTTCTGCACCTGCTGGAAGGAAAGATCGAGCGAGTTTCCCAGCTCGCTCTGCGACAGGCCCCGCTGAAGCCGCGCCAAGCGAATGCGGGCGCCGATCTTCTCGTCGTCAATCGAAACCGATCCCCGCACCATCGGAAATCCCGCAGCCCTATGCGGCTGCAACCATGCAATGCCGCCTGCGGGTTCGCAAGCGCAAGCTGCGACCGGACGGATTGGCGGAGCTGTGTTCCCGGCACGGACCGGTGCCATCCCGAGGGCCGGCGCTCGTCGCTGACGGGCAAGGCCGCCCACCCTGTGGTGCACATCGCCTGCGAGGACGCGGCCGCCTATGCGAGCTGGCCGGAAAGGATCTGCCGACCGAGGCCGAATGGGAATATGCCGCGCGGGGCGGGCTGGAAGGCTTCGAATCCGCCTGGGGCGACACGTTCCCCGGCGGCCGCCAAATGGCCAACACCTGGCAGGGCATGTTCCCCTATGCGGACCTCAACCCCGACGGCTCGAATCCACCTCGCCGGTGGGCCGTTTTCCGCCGAACGGCTTCCGTCGATGAAGGTTTGCGGTGTCGTTTCGACGCCATGCGCTTCTTGGAGGCATCCGCTCCTTCGTCACCATGCGATAGAGAACGGCTTGCTTGCTCATATCTTGATCGCCGCTGTGGTTTCCTCGCCCGGGGCATCCCGATAACGGGCGGCGCGTTGAGGAGTTCACCGGCATGCGGCGGGCTCCCTGCTCGTCCCGAGCCAGCGCCATACAGCGTGCGTGTCCACAAGCCGAAATCTGGCCGCGGTCGGGCGCATCGGGCCGACGAGGATTCCCATGCCGCCAAGCGTTTCCACGACGGCGAAACCATGCTCGTCGGTCAGATCGTCGCCGACGAAGATCGGCTTGGCGCCGGCAAAGGGGGCTTCTGAGAGAAATTCCAGGATCGCATCCCCCTTGTCGGGTCCGGGCGTGCGCAGCTCGACGACCATCGCGCCCTCCTGGAGGTGCAATCCCGTTGCCGCTGCGACTTCGTTCGCGCGCCGCAGCGCCGCCGCCGCAGCCTGTGGGTAGCCACGATAATGCAGTGCGACGCTCGCGCCCTTGTCTTCGACCAGCAATCCCGGGTGTTCGCGCGCGAGTTCCTGATACGCAGAACGCGCGCGATCCAGGCCCGCATGCCGTGACGTGCGATGCAGCGTGCCGGACGCGGAGCGGCGCTCCAGGCCATGCAATCCGGCCACCGCCATCACGCTGCGCCCGAGAATGCGATCGACGTCGTCGATGGCGCGGCCGCTGACGACGGCGATGCGACCGCCCATTCGCTCTCTCAGCCGGGCGAGCAGGGCGTTGCGTGCGGTGTCGGGACCGACATCGCATGGGCGTGGCGCGATGGGCGCCAGCGTGCCGTCGAGATCCAGAAAAAGCGCAACCTCGCCGAGCGAGGCCAATGGCGCAGGCGCGGGCAGACTCATACTGCGACCGCGTCGGGTGTCGGATGGGATGCGCGCTGCTCGACGGGCTTGGCACGGCGCGTGAGATTATGGGCCGTGTTGACCAGCGCGACATGCGAAAAGGCCTGCGGGAAGTTTCCGACCTGCCGCCGCGCACGAACGTCGTACTGCTCCGCCAATAGGCCGACATCGTTGCGCAGGTTGAGCAACCGCTGGAACAGGTCGCGTGCATCCTGATAACGGCCCATCAGCACATAGGCGTCGGCCAGCCAGAAGCTACAGGCGAGAAACGCGCCTTCCCCCGGCGGCAGACCGTCGGCGGCCTCTTCGGTGTTGTAACGAAGCAGGAAGCCGTCGACGAGCAGCTCGCGCTCGACTGCGCGCACCGTGCCTTCGATGCGCGGATCGTCCGCGGGCAGGAAGCCGACTTCCGGAAGCAGCAGCAAGCTCGCATCCAGCTGCGTCGAGCCGTAGGCGCGCACGAAGCTGCCTTTGCCGGGATCGAAGCCGTAGCGGCAGACATCGTCGTGGATCCTGTCGCACAGCTCGCGCCAGGCATCCAAAGGCGCGGCGAAGCCGAAATTCTCCGCGCCTTGGATCGCGCGGTCCACCGCCACCCACGCCATCACCTTCGAATAGGTGAAGTGTTCCGCCCCGCTGCGCACTTCCCAGATGCCGTGATCGGGCTCGCCCCATATCTTCGCCACGTGCTGGATGAGCGCGCGCTGAAGGTCCCAATCGGCCTCGCCGCTCGGAAGGCCGCCGCGCCGCGCCTGGTGGAGCGCATCCATCACCTCGCCATAGACGTCGAGCTGCGCCTGCGCATGCGCCGCGTTGCCGATGCGCACCGGCCGCGAACCTTCATAGCCCGGAAGCCAGTCGGCTTCCCACTCGGTCAGGCGCCGCTCGCCCGCCAGCCCGTACATGATCTGAAGCTCGGACGGGCTGCCGAGCGCGGCACGCATCAGCCATTCCTTCCAGCGCGCGGCCTCCTCGAAATAGCCCGCGCTCATCAGCGACATGAGCGTCAGCGTCGCATCGCGCAGCCAGCAGAAGCGATAGTCCCAGTTGCGTGGCCCGCCCAGGCATTCCGGGAGCGAGGTGGTCGGCGCGGCGACGATGCCGCCCGTCGGCGCATAGATCAGCGCCTTGAGCGTGATCAGCGAGCGCCGCACCGCGCCCGACCACTCGCCGCGATGCTTGTACTGCGCCATCCACTGCTTCCAGAAGCTCTCGGTCTCCGTCAGCGCATTGCGCGGGTTCAAGCGCTGCGGCAGCGGAAGATGGGACGGCGCATAGCGCAGCACGAAGTGCACGACGTCGCCGGCGGAGACCGCGAACTCTCCCGATGCGCGGGCGCGCTCCACCTTCAGCGCGACGGATGTCCGAAGCGTGACGAGGTCGGGGCCGGAGATCGCGCGCAGCGAGCCGTCTTCCAGACGGTTGACCCAAGGATCGTGATGGCCGTAGCCGAAGCGCGGCACGAACTCGGTGCGCATCTGCACGCGCCCCGACTTGCCGATGACGAATCGGATGACGGCGTGCCCGACGCTGCGCGGCGGCATGAAGTCCACGATCATGACCTCGCCGTCGGGCGTGCCGAAGCGGGTTTCCAGGATGAGGCTGTCGCCGCGATAGCTGCGCGTCGCGCGTCCGGGAGAGGCCGGCGCGATCTTCCAATAGCCGTTGTCCCGGTTCCCAAGAAGCGAGGCGAAGCAAGCTTCCGAGTCGAAGCGCGGCCAGCACAGCCAATCGATCGAGCCGTCGCGGCCGACCAGGGCGGCGCTGTGCCCGTCGCCGATCAAGGCATAGTCTTCGATCCTAGACGGCATGCGCGCCACGTCTCTGCGTCAGGGCATCGCGGACGAGTTCCGGCTGCGACGGCAGCGTCTCGTTGCGTCGCCGCGGCAGCGCGAAGGGCAGTTCGGCCTGAATGAACGCCAGAAGCTTCTCGCGCACCTCGCAGCGCAGATCCCAGGCCGATGGCGAGTTCGCGGCGCTGACCAGCGCGCGCACCTCGATCGTGCGCTCGGTCGTGTCGGTCACCTGAAGGTTGACGACGTCCTTGTCCCACAGCTTCGATCCGCGCACGATCTCTTCGAGCTTGGCGCGTATCCGCGCGATGGGCGCGGTGTGATCGAGATGGAGCATCACGGTGCCGATGACGGACGCACTGGTCCGCGTCCAGTTCTGGAATGGCTTCTGCAGGAAATAGCTGAGCGGAAGGATCAGCCGCCGCCGGTCCCACAGTCGCACGACGACGTAGGTGGCGGTGAGCTCTTCGACCCAGCCCCATTCGCCCTCCACCACCACGGCATCCTCGAGCCTTATCGGTTGCGTGATGGCGATCTGCACGCCGGCGATGAGGTTCGACAGCACCGGCGTCGCCGCCAGCCCGAGCACGATGCCGGCGGCACCGGCGGAGGCGAAGATGCTGATGCCGAACTGCCGCACGGACTCGAACGTCATCAGCGCGAAGCCGGCTGTAAGCAGCAGGATGACCGTATCGAGAGCGCGGCGCAGGACGCGCACCTGCGTCGCCGCCTTGCGCGCGAGGAGATTATCGGAGACGTCGAGTTTCAACCGCCCGAGATAGGAATCCGTCGCGACATGGGCCGCGACCAGCGCGATCCAGCCGATCAGCACGACGAAGGCTGCGACCAAACAGCTCTGCATGCCGGAAATCGTCGTCGCAGGCAGCGGCAGCAACGGCGTGAGCGCCGATACGGCCAGCAACACCAGACCGAACCTCACGACGCCGCGCGTGCGCCGGAAAATCATCTGCAGGAATACGCCGGCGCGCGCCACATGACGCGCCGCGACGCGCATCAGGATATCCTGCATCGCGAACGCCAGGATGAGCACACCCGCGAGCACGCCCGCTGCGATCAACCATGCCGGCGCCCAGGGGACGACGCCATGAATCGCGGAAATCCATCGAGAGAAGTTCATCGTTCCGTCGTCGGCTGAGATTTCCTTTCGGCCTGCGCAGAGGATTCCGGTTTATTCGTCCGCGTCGGACCTGACAAGGAAAAACGGCTCAGGACGCGGATCGTTGCGATGCATGCGGAATATCCTTTCGCTCGCGGCGCGCGGAAAACAACATGAACACATTCGAGACATTTTGGGTTGCCTTGAGCAATGCTTCACGTTAAGCCGCTTCTCACGGAGGCACTCTATCGGGATGACAGAGGAGCTCATTCCCGCCGATGTGCGGGAATTCATCGTGGAGTGCATCAATTCGGTGGCGCAGCTCGAGGCGCTGCTGCTGCTGCGCGGCACGCCCGAGCGCGAATGGGACGTTCCGGCCTTGGCCCGGCGCCTCTATATCGGCGAGGCCGAGGCCCAAGCTCTGTTGAGAGATCTGGTTGCCTGCGAGCTGGCCGCCAGCGACGGCGCGACGTTTCGATTCTCGACGCGAGACGAAGGGCATAAAGCCTTGGTCGACGGCGTCGCGCTCGCCTACAAGCTCTATCTGGTGCCCGTGACCAGGCTGATTCACGACAAGTCGCAAAACATCAGGAAGTTCGCCGACGCATTCAGGTTCCGGAAGGACAAATAGCCATGTCGTCTGTGACCTACTCCCTGTGCGCGCTGGTCGCTCTGCTCTGCGCCTATCTGCTGCTCTCGGCATATCGGCGCCAGAATTATCGGCTGCTGCTGTGGAGCGGGCTCTGCTTCGCGGGATTCACGCTCAACAACGTGATCCTGGTTCTCGACAAGACCGTGTTCCTGGAGACCGATCTGTCGATCCTTCGAAACGCCGTCGCGCTGGGCTCGATCATGATCCTGCTCTACGGCCTCATCTGGGATGCCGACTGATGCATACGCTCGGAACCTTGCTGCTCGGCGCCGTCTCGATGGGCTCGCTCGTCGCGGCACTCTTCTTCCTGCGCTTCTGGTCGAGGACGCGCGACACGTTCTTCCTGCTGTTTTCGGCAGCATTGCTCATCGAGGCGCTGAGCCGGTTCGCGCTCGCCTTTCACCCCGCCGGCGACGAGACGGAGCCGCTCTACTACCTTCCGCGATTGTTCGCCTTCAGCCTCATCGCCGTCGCGGTGATCCTCAAGAACCGTCCTCGCAGCCGGTGAAGGATTGCGTATGACGCTTTCGATCAGGTTGAGAGCCCTATCGCGACTGCGCCTGCGGACGTTGCGCGCGCATTCCTATCGCTGGCAGAGGCGGCTGATTTTTGCCGCCGGAGGACTGATCGTCGGATTGCTCGCCGTCGCCCTGGCGCTTTGCGCCAACGAGGCCCAAGGCCTGTTCAAGCAATTGGCGGCGCGGTGGCCCTATGCGCCTTTGCTGATCACGCCGCTCGGCTTCGGTCTCGCGGCTTTCATGGTGGGACGATATTTTCCCAACACGCAGGGCTCCGGCATTCCGCAAGCGATCGCCGCGAAGGACGCCGACGATCCTCAGGACCGTGCGGGGCTGGTCGGCCCCCGTGTCGCGATCGGCAAGATATTGCTCACCCTGCTGGGGCTTATGGTCGGCGCGTCCACGGGACGCGAAGGACCGACGGTCCAGGTGGGAGCGTCGGTGATGCACGCGATGGGCCGATTGTCGCCCAGGCGCCAGCCCGGCCTGATCATCGCAGGCGCGGCCGCCGGCGTCGCGGCTGCGTTCAACACGCCATTGGCCGGCATCGTCTTCGCCATCGAGGAGATGAGCCGCAGCTTCGAAGTGCGCGCCAGCGGCCTGATCATCGGCACGGTCATCCTCGCCGGTCTCACGGCGCAGATGTTCTCGGGCGACTACACCTATTTCGGGACGAGCAACGCGGTGCTTCGGATCGGCACCGCGTGGATGGCCGTGCCGCTCTGCGGCGTCATCGGCGGGCTGGCCGGCGCGGCGTTCGCGCGGATACTGGTCGCCGTGCCGGATGCCTTGCCTGCGCGGCCCCGGCAGTGGATCGCGGACAATAGCGTGGTCTTCGCGGCGCTGTGCGGGCTGGGCGTCGCGCTATGTGGCCTCGCCAGCGGCGGCAGCGTTTACGGGACCGGATATGAACAGGCCCGCGCCGTGCTTCACAACACCGGTCCGATGCCGCTGTACTATCCGCCACTCAAATTCCTGGCGACCGCGCTCTCTTCCGTGAGCGGCGTGCCCGGCGGCATATTCTCGCCGTCGCTTTCGATCGGCGGCGGCATCGGCGCGATGGTGGCGCTGCTGTTCCATCATGCCGCGCCGGGGCCGATCGTGCTGCTGGGCATGGTCGCGTTCTTCACCGGCGTCGTGCGCGCGCCGATCACCGGCTTCGTCATCGTGTCGGAGATGTCGGGCGATCACAGCATCCTGGTGGCGCTGATGGCCGCGGCGCTGATCGCGGAAGTCTGCGCGCGCTTCATCAGCCGGCAAGGCGTGTATCACCTGCTGTCCAGGCGTTTCATGAACGTGGGCAATGGGAGGACCGCCGCAGAGCACTGACCGTTCGACAGGGGAAGCATATGTCCAGAATCGTCGTCGTTTCCAATCGCGTTCCCGTGCCCAGCCAGGCGGCACGGGCCGGAGGGCTGGCCGTCGTCCTTCAAGAGGCGTCCGACCGGATTGGGTTGTGGTTCGGCTGGAGCGGCAAGACCGCCGCCGAGACCGGCGAGGATGCCGCCGTCGAAACCGCGCGCGGCACGGACTATGCCACCATCGGTCTTTCGGAAGAGGATCACCAGAACTTCTACATCGGGTTCGCCAACAGCGCGCTCTGGCCGTTGCTGCATTTCCGCCTGGGCCTGATCGAATTCCGGCGCGAGCACCTCGCCGGCTATCGCGCGGTCAACGAGCGTTTCGCGCGCGCACTCGTCAAATTGCTGCGGCCCGACGACCTGATCTGGGTGCACGACTACCATCTGATCCCGCTGGCGCGCGCTTTGAGGGACTTAGGCGTCGCCAACCGGATCGGCTTCTTCCTGCATGTTCCTTTCGTGCCGTCGAACGTGTTCACCGCCCTGCCGCAAGCCGATAGCCTGCTGCGCGATTTCTGCGCTTTCGACGTGGTCGGCTTCCAGACCGACGAGCATCTCGACGATTTCCGCCAATCGGTTCGCCAGATCCTGGGATATGCCGTCGATGTCGCGGGTGTGATCGCCGCGCAGGACCGCCGCGTCCGGACCATCGTGGCGCCGGTCGGAATCGATGCCGCGAAGTATCATCGCCAAGCGGAGCGTGCGGCCGGCGGCAAGAATTACAAGCGGCTGGTGGACAGCTTGGCGGGCCGCAACCTGGTGATCGGCGTCGATCGGCTGGACTATTCCAAGGGCCTGCCCAACCGCTTCGAGGCCTTCAACCGGCTGCTGACGCGTTTTCCGGAACACCGCCTGGGCGTGAGCTACCTGCAGATCGCCGTGCCCTCGCGCGAGGAGGTCGCCGAATACGCATCGCTGCGACATTCGCTGAGCCGCATGGCGGGCGACATCAACGGCCGCCACGGAACGTTCGATTGGGTGCCCCTGCGCTACATGAGCCAGGGGCTGGCGCGCTCCACGCTATCGGGCTTCTATCGTGCTGCAAGGATCGGGCTGGTCACCCCGTTCCGCGACGGGATGAACCTCGTCGCGCACGAATACCTGGCCGCGCAGGACGAAAGCGATCCGGGCATGCTGGTGCTCTCGCGCTTCGCCGGAGCTGCGGATTATTTCTCGGCCGCGCTGACCGTCAATCCGTATGATCCCGACGAGATCGCCGAGGCTGTCCACGCCGGCTTGCAGATGTCGCTCGACGAGCGCCGGGACCGGCACGCGAAGCTGCTGGAAGAGCTGGGCCGGCTGAGCGCCGCCTCCTATTGCGCGACGTTCCTTCAGGCGCTGACCGCGACATCGCCGTAATCGGGAAGCGTGAAGTGGTCGGAGACGAACCTGCGCATGAGATAGTCCGCGACCGCCGGTATGGCCGTCAGGTGCAGCACGACGTCGCGTATCGCGAGCCCTAAGGACGTTGCCGGCGTGAAGTTACCGGCAAAGGCGCGGGCGGATTTCTGCTTGCGCTCGATGAAGGGTCTGAAGGCCTTCTCGTAGCGCTCGAACGCGGCGCGATAGTCGCCATCCGCGCGGCCGAGCTCGCCGGCCAGGATGTAGGCGCCGGCCATCGCAAAGGCCGAGCCCTCGCCGGCAAGCAGCGACGGGCAATAGGCGGCGTCGCCGACCAGCGCCACGCGTCCCGACCACCAAGACGGCAGCTCGATCTGGCTGACGGCGTCGAAATAGATTTCCTTCGCGGCCAGAAGGTGTGCTTCGATCTCGGGCCACTCGACCCATCCGTCGCGTGCGAAGGTACGGACCAGAAGCGCTTTCTGCGCCGCGAACTCGCGCATCCCGTCCGGCAGGCGGTCTTCTTGCGCGAACACGAACAGGAAGCCGGTACGGCCGTCGCGCAGCGTGAAGCGGCTCGCCTGCCGCCCGGGCGCCGCAAAGCTGAGATAAGTGTGCTCGTCGCGCTTCGAATATCCGTCGGCAATGAAGACGGCGGCGTAATAGCCGAGATAGCGCTCCGCGCGCGCGCCGGACGCGAAGGCAAGATTGCGCACACCCGAATGCAGCCCGCCGGCACCGATGACGAGATCGTACTCCCCGATCTTGCCGGACCTGAAAGTGACGAGCGTGCGATCGGCGAGCTGGACCAGCGCGGTGACTTCATCGTCGAACGAGGTCTCGACTTCGTCGCGCACGCAGTCATAGACGATCCGGGCGAGGTCGCCGCGACGGATGCTCAAGAACCGGTCGCCCAGCGCCCGGCGCATCGGAGCGCCGCCGAAGCTGCTGCGCACCCGGCCGTCGCGGCGGACGAAGACGATGTTGTCGTTGACATAGCCCGCCTCGCGAAGCTTGGGGATCAGCCCCATCTTCTCCGCGACGTCGAAGCCCACGCCCCAGAAATCGACGATGTAGCCGCCCTCGCGGAACTTTGGCGCGCGTTCGACAATCGTCGGAGCGTAGCCGTGCCGCACAAGCCAGTACGCCAAAGTCGGGCCGGCGATTCCGCAACCGGAAACGAGAACGCTTTTCTTCGTAGCGGGCATCGCACAACTCTAACCGCTCCCCTATGCCTGGGACAACAAGATATGCGGGTCGATTGCATCATGCTTGTCATTGGCGCGATAGCGAACGATGTTGCCGTATCGACTGGCAAGCGAATACTATCTGCCGGGACAATGCGGGGGACAGCGCATGGCGCACGCGGACGTCGAACCGAACAAGTGGTTATCCTATCTCTGGCTGATGTTCGCGGTGGCCGCGCTTGGTGAGGTGTCGGAGTTTTTCGGCGATGAGCTCTTGCAGCTCCTGACGCGGCTGGACGACGCGCCGTCGGTGCCGGTTCTCGCCGCGCTATCGCTCTTCGCGTTTTGCAGCTTCGCAAGTTTCTACGCAACGCGCGGAACGCCGCTGCCGTCCTTCGTCGCCGCCATCGCGCTCGGCATCGCAGGGCACAAGCTGTTCGCACCCATTGTCGAGAATCCGGTTGCGCTGGTCTCGCTCGTGACCGCGAGCGCTGCCATCATCCTGTTCAGCGGCGGGTTCGAGATGGCGCTGCGGGATTTCTTGCGCCTGTTCATAAAAATCGCGCTGCTCGCCCTTCCGGGCGTGCTCCTGACCGGCTTCGTGTTCTCTCTGGTGTTGCAGAGCCTGAGTACCGCGTTCGGGTTGCCGCTTGCCATGCCTGTGCTGATCCTGCTTGGCGCAATCTTGGCTTCGACCGATCCCGCTGCCATTATCCCCGTCGTTCGCGGTCTGAGCTTCACGCCGACCGCGACCAAAGACATTGTAGTGGCTGAAAGTGCCCTGAACGACGTGGCGGGCGCGTTGCTGACGACGGTGTTTCTCAAGCTGTCGCTCGCCGGAATGACGGTTGCGGCCGCGTACCAGGCGCTCGCTGAGCCGGGCACCTACCGCTTCCTGGCCGAGCAGGCGGGATTCGGTGCGTTGTTCGGCCTGGGCGGCTGGCTGCTCTTGTGGCTGTTGTCCCGTATCAAGCGCGCGCACAGCGAGCGTTACGGCGCCGATCAAGTCTATTTCCTGGCGGCGCCGGTCGTCACCTACACCGCCGCGACCGTGGCGGGCGGCAGCGGCTTCCTTGCAGCCTTCATCGCAGGACTTCTTTTTCATAGCGAAGAACACATGGAGGAAATCGAGCGCTTCTTCTTTCAGGCCATCGACGGCGTCGCCAAGCCCATCATTTTCCTCCTCGTCGGCGCGCTGGTCGACATTCACTCGCTGCTGGCCTATGCCCCGATCGGCATTGCCGCCGGGTTGGTGTTCATGTTCGTCATCAGGCCGCTGATGGTGTTCCTGATGCTCGGGCTCTATGCGCTGTTTCCGAACGCGTCGAGAGGATTGTCCGCAAGGCAGCTTCTTTTCATCTCGTTCGTGCGTGAAACCGGAGCGATCCCTGCAGTCCTGCTGATTACCGCCGTGGCCCGCATGACGGGCTCGGCGGACGGGCTTGTCGAAATCGGCATGTGGGTGATCCTGCTGACGCTGGTGATCGCGCCGCCGCTGACGCCGTTCGTCGCGCGCCGATTGGGCGTCGCGCAATGAGCTGACCGCGCGAAGCTGCACAGAGGGGAGAAAGCGGCATGTCGGTTGAATTCTGGTCCCTGTTCGGCGCCATGGTCCTGGGGCTGATCCACTTGACCGCGGCATCATTCGCGTTCAAGGCGCAGGTCGGCAACCGGTACACTGTCGGCGCCCGCGACGAGGCGTTGCAGCCCGCCGGAGTCGCGGCCCGCCTCGACCGCGCTCAGCGGAATTTCCTCGAGACCTTTGCCATCTTTGCTGCGGCCGTGCTGATGCTCGAAACGCTGCATCGCAGCGGCGGTTGGCTGAGCCAGAACGGCGCGCTCATCTATCTCGGCGGACGCATCCTGTTCCTGCCGCTCTATGCCGCCGGCATTCCCTGGCTGCGAACCTTCGGTTGGAACGCCGCGACCGCCGGGCTGGCGATGGTCATGGCAGCCATCGTGTGGCCGTTGCCAACCGGTTAGCGAAGTTGAAGCGGCAACGCCGTCATGCCGCGCAGCACGATGCCGCCTCTCCAACGAGGTGACCAGCCGTCGCAAAGGCGCGCGCACGGAAACCGCGCGAGGAACGAGGTTATGGCGATCTGCGCCTTCATTCGCGCGAGCGCCGCCCCGGCACAAAAGTGGGGATGCGGCCATCTCCGTCACAGCGAATCCGTCACGATGACGTTCCAGGAATGCGGCTTCAGCGTCGCGGTCAAAGTGCCGCCGTTTGCCGACACTCGAACATTCTGCCGGGGAACCACTGCGTCCGGCAAATTCCTGGTGTTGGCCGCCTTCGAGTCGGCGTTTTGAAGCTCGCTCGCGAAAACCATCTTGCGGCTTCCCAGCCCGCGCAGGTCGACCGCGAGATCCATCGGTCCGTCCGCGCGGTTCAGGGCGAAAATCGAGACGCGGCCCGACGCCTCGTCGTGCAAGACGCTCGCCAGCAGCTCGTCGAGCTTTGGATGGCTCGAGGTGGAAAAGCTGTCGGTCTCGACGCGCATGCGGAGCACATTGCCGCGCCCGAACCGCGCCGCCTGCGCGAAGGGGTGGAAGATCGTCTGCCGCCATGCCGGTCCGCCCTCCTCCGTCATGATCGCGCCGATCACGTTGACGAGCTGGGCGAGACAGGCCGCCTTCACGCGGTCGGCGTTGTTCATCAGCGTGATCAGCACGCCGCCGACGATCAGCGCGTCCTCGAAATTGTAGACTTCCTCGATCAGCTTCGGCGCCTTCGGCCAGCCCGGCTTGCGCAGATCCGACGGCGTATGCGCCTTGTACCAGACGTTCCATTCGTCGAGAGAGAGCATGATGCGCTTGGGCGAGCGGCGCTTGGCGGCGACCGCGTCGGCGATCGACGCCACTTCCTTGATGAAGGAATCCAGATCCTCGATCACCGAGAAATAGGACGGCAGATCGTCCGCATCGTTGCGGAAATACTGGTGCAGCGAGATGAAATCCACCTGATCGAAGCAGCGCTCCAGCACGTCGTGCTCCCAATGCCCGAAGGTCGGCATCGCGCGGTTGGAGGAGCCGCAGGCGGTGAGCGTCACGCCGGGGTCGACCCAGCGCATCACCTTGGCGGTCTCCTGCGCGACGCGGCCATATTCGGCGGCCGTCTTCTGGCAGATCTGCCACGGCCCGTCCATCTCGTTTCCCAGGCACCAGAACTTGATGCCGTGCGGCGCCTCGAAGCCGTGAGAACGCCGAAGATCGGAATACTGCGTGCCGCCCGGATGGTTGCAGTATTCGATGAAGTGGCGGGCCTCGTCGGGGCCGCGCGTGCCGAGATTGACCGCGAACATCGGCTCGACCCCGGCCTCTTTGCACCATGTGATGAATTCGTTGGTGCCGAACTGGTTGGTTTCGGTCGAGCCCCAGGCGAGGTCGAGCCGCGTCGGGCGCTGCGCCTTGGGCCCGACGCCGTCTTCCCAATTGTAGCCGGAAAGGAAATTGCCGCCGGGATAGCGCACGATCGTCGCACCCAGCTCCTTCGTCAGCGCCAGCACGTCGCCGCGGAAGCCGTTGGCGTCGGCACTGGGATGGCCGGGCTCGTAGATGCCGCCATAGACACAGCGCCCCATGTGTTCGACGAAGGTGCCGAAGATGCGCCGGTCCAGCGGCGACAAGATGAAATCGCGGTCGACGACGATCGTGGCTTTGGGCATGTCCGGCTCCGGATCAAAGCAGGTTGAAGAGGATGTCGTTGATGCGCCGCTCGGCATCGGCCAGCGCCGCATCGACCGGCTTCTGGCCGGTGGTCGCCGATTCCATCTCTTCCGAGACGATCTGCTGGATGAGGAACTGGCGCTGCACGCCGGGCGGCAGCGGTGTCGCCGTGTCGACCAGCCCGGCGAGATCGGCGCGATGCGGCAGCGCCCGCCAGCGCGCGCTCGCGATCACCGCGCGATAGGCCGGCAGGTGCCCGGTGCGCGACCAGTCGAAATCGTGGTCCTTCAGGAACCGCAGCAGGCGGAAGATCGCGCGCATCTTCTCCGGACTGCGCTCGGCCTTGGGCACCGCCCAGGCGTGACCGTCGGCATAGGTCACGTCGCGCGCATAGAGCTTCGGATAGGGTGCGACCGCATAGCCGCCCGCGAGCGGCGAGCCCGGCTCCTTGGATGCCTTCTCGTAATCGCCGATCATCCAGGTCCCCACGAGGTAGACGCCGCCCTGCCCGTTCAGGAAGCCGCTGGTGGCGGCCGTGTAGTCCTGGTTCTTCGTCGTCAGGTCTTCGTCGTAAAGCTGCTTGAAGAGCGCGAACACGCGGCGCGCCTCGGGCGTCTGCAAGCGGATATGGCGCGGGTCGGCGAAGAAGTCCGAATCCTGCTGCATCAGGAATGTGAACAGGTTGCGCGCGTAGGCGGCCGGCTCGTTCACCATCGACTGGATCAGGTAAGGCTTGCCCGTGGCGCGGCGGAATTGGCGCGCCTGTGCCAGCAGCTCGTCCGGCGTGTGAGGCAGGACCGGCTTTCCCGCGCGCACCAATCCCGCGGCGCGAAACAAATTCATGTTGATCTGCCAAAGCATGGTCCAATTGTCGAACGGCAGAGCATAGACATGGCCGCGCCGTGTGACGCCTTCGCGTGCCGCGCGCGTGAATTCCGCCGGATCGATGCCGGCGGATTTCAAGCCCGCGTCCAGGGGCTCGATCAGGCCGCGCTGACTGTAATCGGAGATCGCCGATTGATGCATGGTGACGAGATCGGGCGGGTCGCCGGCGGCGAGCGCGGCCGACAATTGATCGTAGCCCGGCCAATAGACGATGTTCACCTTCACATGGATGCCGGGGTTGTCGGCGTTGAATTTGTTGATCAGCGTCGTGATGATTGCGCATTCCCCGTCGGCCGCCGCGACATCGGTGGAGCTGCCGAATTGCGCATCGCAGGCGCCGAAGAAGCGCTGCAGCGTGATCTCGACCGGACCCTTTTTCCCGGGCGCGCAACCCGGGAGCATGCAAAGGCCGCCGAGCACGAGGAGAGCGAACCTCTTCATGCGGCCGCCCTGACGCCGGCCACGAGATAGCGCTGGAAGATCACGTACACGATCAGGATCGGGACGCTCGCGAATACGGCCTGCGCCATCAGGAAGCCGAGTCCGTTGGTCTGCGCGAAATTCATCTGCGACGAGGCGACGCCGACGGTCAGTGTGTACATCCGCGAGCTCGTCGCCGAGATCAGCGGCCACCAATAATCGTTCCAGGTCGACAGGAACGTGAAGATGCCCAGCGTCGCCTGCGCGGGATATGAGAGCGGAACGAGGATGCGCCAGAAGGTCCTGAAGCGAGAGGCGCCATCCAGCCACGCCGCTTCCTCGAGCTCCTTGGGCATGGCGCGGAAATACTGCGTCATCAGGAACACGCCGAAGGGCGCGGCGAGCCCGGGCAGGATCAGCCCGCCATAGGTGTTGTGCAGACCGAGCGCGCTGAACATCTGATGCCGCGCGATGATGACGGACTGCTCGGGAATCGCCAGTCCGAACAGCACCAGCACGAAGATCGCGTCGCGCCCGGGGAACCGCAGCCGCGCAAATCCGTAACCCGCGAGCGACGACAGCACCAGAACGCCCAGCGTGACGCCAAGCGACACGATGGCGCTGTTGAGGAGCCAGCCGAACACGGCGGAATGGCCCAGGATGTCGGTGTAGTTCCGCAGCGTGTAGGGCGGATGGAACGCCGTCGCCGTGCCGCGCAGAAGCTCGCCATTGGCTTTGAGCGACAGAAGCAGCGTCCACAGAAGCGGCGCGGCCATCAGCAGCGCCGCGAAGGCCAGCGCCGCGACAATGGCGATATCGCCGCCTCTCCTGCGCCCCGCCATGCTCACCTCTCCCGCCCACGGGAAGCGAAAAACTGGATCATCGCCGCGACAAGAATGATGGCGAAGAGGATTTCCGACGCCGCGGCGGCATAGCCGATGTCCCAGCGCTGGAAGCCGATCTGGTAGATGAAGAGCACGATGGGCAGCGATGCGTTGTTCGGGCCGCCCAGAGTCATGATCTGGGCCTGGCCGAAGAGCTGGAACTGCAGGATGATCTCGATCACCACCACGACCAGGGCGGTGCGCCGGATCGACGGCAGCGTGATGCTGAAGAGCGTGCGCCAGCGTCCCGCATTGTCGAGGGCGGCCGCTTCATAGAGGTCCCTGGGCACCTGCTGCAGCGCGGCCAGGAACAGCATCATCGGCAGGCCGATGCACCACCAGATGGTCGTGATCGCGATGGCCGGCATCGCCAGTTTCGCATCGCTCAGGAACGGGATCGGGCCCAGGAGATCGGCGATCAATCCGCCGTCGGGAACCAGCACCATGCGCCAGATCAGGGTGACGATCGTCACCGACAGCACCGACGACGAGAAGAACAGGCCGCGCAGCAGGGTCGACCACCGCGACGAATTGTTGAGTGCCAGCGCCAAAACGAGCCCGGCGACCGTCAGCGCCGGAACGGTCAGCAGCACGAAATAGCACGTGTTCCACACCGCCTCGCGGAAGACGCCGTCGCGCAGCAAGCGCGCATAGTTCTCGGTGCCGATGAACTCGGAACCGCCGAAGAGGTCCGCCTTGTGAAGGCTGAGCCAGATACCGGACAACAGGGGGTAGGCGAGAAGCCCGCAGAACACGGCGAGATAGGGCGCGACGAACGCAACGCCGCTCAACGCTTCGTCGCGCGACGCGCTGCGCGCCGTCATGGCGGCCCCGGCTTGTGCAGATTGCGGCCCTGCGCATCGAAAGCATGCACCGCTTCGCGGTCGAACGCGATGCCGGCCGTGTCGCCCGAACGCAGGCCCGGCGACGCGCCGGCCGACGCCACGATGCGCTCGCCGCCCGGCAACAACAGGAACACATGCGTCTTGTCGCCGAGGAATTCGACGAACTCGACCTTTGCGTCGACGTCTCCGCCGCCCGGCGCGCGCAAGCATACCGCTTCGGGCCGCAAGCCGACGCGCATCGTGCCGCCTTGTACAGCCAGCGTCGGCAGGGACGCGGCCGGCAGAATGTTCATCGCGGGCGAGCCGACGAAAGCGGCTACGAATTCCGTCGCCGGGAAATCGTAGATCTCGCGGGGCGTCCCGATCTGCTCGATGCGCCGCTGATTCATCACCACGATGCGGTCGGCCAGCGTCATCGCTTCGGTCTGGTCGTGGGTGACGAACAGCATAGCCGTTTTGATGCGCCGATGGAGGCTCGCGATCTCCTGGCGCGTGCGGCTGCGCAACGCCGCATCCAGGTTGGACAACGGCTCGTCGAACATGAACAGCTTTGGCGCTTTCACGATGGCGCGCCCGATGGCGGCGCGCTGGCGCTGGCCGCCCGAAAGTTCCGACGGCCTGCGGTCGAGCAGGTGCTCCATCTCCAGCATTCGTGCCGCTTCCGCGATCCTGCGGCCGGCTTCTTCGCGCGTCACGCCCGTATTGCTCAGGCCGAACGCCATGTTCTCCCGCACGCTCATATGGGGATAGAGCGCATAGCTCTGGAACACCATCGCGACCCCGCGCTTGCCCGGCGGCAATCCATCGATGCGCGCGCCGTCGAGTTCGATGCTGCCGGCATCTATGGTTTCGAGGCCCGCGACGACGCGCAGCAGCGTGGACTTGCCGCAACCGGACGGACCGAGCACGACGACGAGCTCGTCGGCGCCGATCTCGAGCGAAATGCCGTCGAGCACCGGCGTAACGCCGAAGCGCTTGCTCACCCCTTTGAGCGCAAGACCGCCCAACCCAAGCCCTCCCGCCGTTCGTTGTTCTTGCCCGCGTCAGTGATTGTGGCGCGGGATCCCCTTGGTCCGCGCGATACGCTGGAACTTCACCGCGGGCTCGAGCACTGCGCCGGTCTCCATCTGGCCCACGGCCGCGCGCTGCATCTCCTGCCACGGCGTCTGGCTCGCGGGATAGGCGTAGCCGCCTGCTTCGTCGAGCGCCTTGCGGCGCTTGTCGATCTCGGCTTGCGAAATTAGCACGTTCACCGCACCCTTGCGCAGATCGACCCGAACCCGGTCGCCGTTCCGGAGCACCGCGAGGCCCCCACCGACGGCAGCCTCGGGCGACGCGTTGAGGATCGACGGCGAGCCCGACGTTCCCGACTGGCGTCCGTCGCCGATGCACGGCAGCTGATGGATGCCGTGCGCGATGAGCTGCACGGGCGCACGCATGTTCACGACCTCGGCGCCCCCGGGATAGCCGATCGGACCGGTGCCGCGCATGAACAGCACGCAGCGCTCGTCGATGTCCAGGGCCGGATCGTCGATATGGGCGTGATAGTCCTCAGGGCCGTCGAACACGACGGCGCGGCCCTCGAAGGCGTCGGGGTCGTTCGGATCGGACAGATAGCGGGCGCGGAACTCGTCCGAGATCACGCTCGTCTTCATGATCGCGGAGTCGAACAGATTGCCGCGCAGCACCAGGAATCCGGCCTTGTCGGCGAGGGGGCGCTCGATCGGGCGGATGACCGCTTCGTCCTCGATCGCGGCGTCGGCGCAGTTCTCGCCGAGCGAACGGCC
Organism: Rhizomicrobium sp.; assembly: GCA_035549495.1. Classification (GTDB taxonomy): domain Bacteria; phylum Pseudomonadota; class Alphaproteobacteria; order Micropepsales; family Micropepsaceae; genus Rhizomicrobium. Next base: position 71,733 of record DASZQV010000035.1, read on the forward strand.
GTTGGCGGTCAAGGCGTTCTGCACGATCAGCCCGCGATTCATCAACTGGGCGACGACGGCGGGTACGCCGCCGGCGCGGTAGAAATCCTCGCCCAGATACTCACCGGCCGGCTGCAGGTTCACCAGCAGCGGGATGTCGTAGCCGTAGGTCTGCCAATCGTCGATGGAAAGCTCGACGCCGACATGGCGCGCGAGCGCGATGAGATGCAGCGGCGCGTTGGTCGAGCCGCCGAGCGCCGAGTTGACGCGGATCGCATTGATGAAGGCGTCGCGCGTGAGGATGTCGGACGGCTTGCGGTCGGAATGGATCATCTCGACGACGCGGCGCCCGGTCTCGTAAGCGCATTCCTGCCGGTCGCGATGCGGCGCGGGAATCGCGGCCGATCCGGGCAGCGCCATGCCCAGCGCCTCGGTCAGGCTGTTCATCGTCGTGGCCGTACCCATCGTGTTGCAATAACCGGTGGATGGCGCCGCCGATGCCACGAGCTTGATGAACTGCGCGCGGTCGATCTCCCCGGCTGCGAAGCGCTCGCGCGCCTTCCACACGACGGTGCCCGAACCGATGCGCTTGCCGGCGGACCAGCCGCTCATCATCGGGCCGACCGACAACGCGATCGCCGGGATGTCGACCGTCGCCGCCGCCATCAGGCAGGCAGGCGTGGTCTTGTCGCAGCCGGTGGTCAGCACCACGCCGTCGATCGGATAGCCGTAGAGAATCTCCACCAGGCCGAGATAGGCGAGATTGCGGTCGAGGCCCGCCGTCGGGCGCTTGCCGGTTTCCTGGATCGGATGGACCGGGAATTCGATCGGAACGCCGCCCGCGTCGCGTATGCCTTCGCGCACGCGCTCGGCGAGCACGAGATGATGCCGGTTGCAGGGCGACAGATCGGATCCCGTCTGCGCGATGCCGACGATCGGCCGGCCCGATTGCAACTCTTCCAGCGAGAGGCCGAAATTCATGTAGCGCTCGAGGTACAACGCGGTCATGTCCGTGTTGTCCCTGTCGTCGAACCAGGCCCGGGAACGCAAGCGGCGCGGCGCGGATGCCGTGGTCATGAGAACTGTCCGATCACAGAGAGGCCGCTTTTCAACGCAGGCGCCGAATTAAGCAAAAAAGCCGGGCGAATTGCACGAACGATCGAACACATGGCCGTCCCAAAGCGAGCCCGGAAGCCGGCGCGCCCGAAGGCTCCGCCTGCCGCCCCATTTACTCAGACAAATTGCCATAGTGTCCGGTGCTTGGCAAGGCTCCGGCAATGCTGGTCGTTCCACCATTTGTCTGATTTAATCAGCCGACAAAAAGCCGTTGGGAGACGTCGATGGTCAGGGTATTCATCGCAGGAATCGCAATCCCGGCGGCCATCTTCATGTCGCCGCCCGCGAGCGCCGCATTTGAAGCCGCAATCGAACGATCGCCTTTCGGGCACGCCGGAGACCGCACCGTGGACGCCTATACGCTGACCAACGCGCACGGCATCAAGCTGAAGATCATCACCTATGGCGCCGCGATCGCGTCGCTGGAGACGCCGGACCGCAAAGGGCATCTCGCGAATATCGTCCTGGGCTTCGACACGCTGGCGCCTTATCTCGCAGGCGTTCCCTATTTCGGCGCCACCGTCGGGCGCTATGCCAACCGCATCGCGAACGGACGGTTTGTCTTGGACGGCAAGACCTACCAGCTTGCGCACAATGACGGGCCGAACAGTCTTCACGGCGGCGTAAAGGGTTTCGACAAGCGCGTGTGGACGGCCGAACCGTCGCGGACCGCGCAAGGAACGGCGCTGCGGCTCACGCATGTGAGCGCGGACGGCGAGGAAGGCTTTCCGGGTCGGCTCACCGCGCATGTGACCTACAGGCTCGGCAACGACGACACGCTCGCCATCGAATTCGAGGCGGCCACGACGGCGCCGACGCCGGTCAACCTCGCCAACCACGCCTATTTCAACCTGACGGGCGACACGAAGAACACGATTCTGAATCATACGCTCGCGATCGATGCGAGCCGCTTCACGCCGGTGGACGCGACGCTGATTCCCACCGGAGAGCTGCGCGCGGTGGCGGGAACGCCGTTCGATTTCCGCAAGCCCGTGGCGATCGGCCGGCGGATCGGCGACAAGGACGAACAGCTCGGGCGCGGCCGCGGCTACGATCACAATTGGGTCCTCGACAAGACCGGCGCCGATACGCTGACGCTTGCCGCGACGCTGACCGATCCGGGCAGCGGACGTTCGATCGAACTGCGCACGACGCAGCCGGGGCTGCAGTTCTATTCGGGCAATTTCCTGGACGGAAAGCCGGCCGGGAGCGGCACGGTGTTCGCGCACCGCACCGGGCTGTGCCTCGAGACGCAGCATTTCCCGGACTCGCCGAACCAGCCGTCCTTCCCGTCGACCATCCTGCGCCCGGGCCAGAGCTATTCCGAGACGACCGTGCTCTCGTTCAAGACGGTCAAGTGAGCGGCGACACGCGATAAAGTCCGGCGCCGTGCGGCGGCAGGAGCGGGGCGAACTTGCCGCCCACGCGGCCTAGTTCGCGCCGTTCCCAGAGATCGCGCACCTGCGCGCGCGGCAGTTCGAGAGCAACCTCGCGTGGCGCCTCGCTCAGATTGAACAACGCGACGTAGCGATCCCTGCCCGACACCGCTTGCCACGCCGCCGATCCGTCCTTGCGGAAGAGTTCCCGGTTGCGGGCGCTTGTCCTGTTGACGGCGAGCACCTCGTCGTTGGTCAGGAGCGACACCGTGACATCGTCGAGTTTGCGCAGGTCTCCACCCATGATCAGCGGTGAGCGCGCGATCGACCACAATGTGATCAGCGTGCGCTGCTCGTCTTTCGTGAACCGGGTCGTGCGCTTGCCCATCTCGAGCACGCCCAGCGGCAGCATGTCGGCGTCCGGCCAGGCGCCCGGCCGCGCGTGCGGCGCCCAGTTCTTCAGCCGCTCGAACTGTTCCAGGAGCGCGGGCCAGGTGTCCCAGAAATCGTCGCTGATGCGCCACATATTGGCGTTGCGCGCGACGTCGCCGGCCGCGGCAAGCGGCGTCTCGCCCGGCGACAGGGAAAGGATCATCGTCCGCCCGCAAGCGTCGATGGCGCGGCGCACGGCGTGGATCTCCGGCGCGTTGCGCGCATAAGGCCGGCTCATGTCGTCGGCCTTGACGAAATCCACGCCCCAGGATGCGTAAAGCCGGAAGACGGAGTCGTAATAGTCCGGCGCGCCGGGCTTCGACATGTCGATGCCGTACATGTCGGTGTTCCAGGGACAGACATTCACGCGGTCCGCAATGTCGCCGGCGCGATGCGGCGTTCCCAGGATCGGCAGGTTGCGGTCCGCCGCCTGGCGCGGCACGCCGCGCATCATGTGGATGCCGAACTTCAAGCCCAAGGCATGCACCTCATCGGCGAGCGGCTTGAAACCCGCGCCCTTGGCCGCCGACGGAAAGCGGTTGGCGGCCGGCAACAGACGCCCCCATTCGTCCATCGCGAGCGCCGCGCCCTTGCGGTAGTCGTAGGAATCGGCGCCGGGCTCGTACCACTGGATATCCACCGTGAAGACGTCGTAGCCGTGCGGCAGCAGACGCTCGGCCATCGCCTGCGCATTGGCGCGTGCCTCGTCCTCGCGGATCGTGGGGCCGAAGCTGTCCCACGAGTTCCAGCCCATCGGCGGCGCCGGCGCCAGGTCGTGAAAGTCCGGCGCGGCGCGCGCGGCCGAGACGACGAGCGGCGCCGCCGCCGCTCCCGCAAGCACGTCGCGGCGCGTGACGCGCATCGCTATTGCAGCGTCAGGACGACGACCGACTTCGCCGGCAGGGTCAGCGAAAGCCGGCCGCCGGCGAGCGAGGCGCCCGCAAACGGCGCGGGGTGCACCGCGTCGGGCGCGTCGAAGGTGTTGCGGGCGTCCATCGCGGAGGCGGTGAGGATCTCGCCGCTCGCGCTTTGCGCGTTTGCGCCGGGAATCGCGGCCGAGACCGTGATCGCCTTGCCCGGATCGAGATTGACCAGCGCGACGACGATCTTTCCGTCGGCCGTGCGCGCGGCGGACAGGCTCACCGCCGGGACCGACACGCCGCCGAGCTGATAGGCCGGCGCCTGGAGATCGGCGGGCAGGAACGTCGCGTCCTGGAAGGGCTTGAACATCCTGAAAACGTGATAGGTCGGCGTCAGCACCATCTGCGGACCCCTGGTCAGGATCATCGCCTGCAGCACGTTGACCATCTGCGCGATGTTGGTCATGCGCACGCGGTCGGCATGCGCGTGGAAGATGTTGAAGTTCAGCGCCGCCACGACGGCATCGCGCAGCGTGTTCTGCTGGTAGAGGAAGCCCGGCTCGCGGCCTTCTTCCGGGTCGTACCACGTGCCCCATTCGTCGACGTCGAAGGCGATCTTTCTGCCGGGATCGTATTTGTCCATCACCGCGCTGTTGTGCGCGATGAAATCCTCCATCCGCAGCGTGTGCGCGAGCGTGGAGATCCACTGGTCCTCGCCGAAGCCGACGGCGCGGCCCTTGGCGTCCCATTTGTCGCCGGGGATCGTGTAGTAGTGGAAGGTTATCGCGTCCATGTCGCGATGGACTTTCGAGGTCAGCGCTTCCGTCCATGAGGTGTCGTCGTCGTTGCCGCCGCTGGCCACGATCAGCGGGCGCGCGCCGCGGGGCGCTTTCAGAAAGTTCGCATACTGCTTGAAGAGGTCGACATAGCGGTCGGGCGTCATGTCGCCGCCGCAGCCCCAGGCCTCGTTGCCGACCGCGAAATAGGCGATCTTCCACGGCTTCGGACGGCCGTTGCGCGCGCGCTCCGCCGTCAGCGCCGTCGGCTTGTCGGAGGTCATGTATTGCAGCCACTCCGCCATTTCGGCCGGCGATCCGGTGCCGAGATTGGCGTTGATATAGGCGTCGGCGCCGATCATCTCGGCGAAGTCGAGGAACTCGTGCGTGCCGAACTGGTTGGTCTCCGGCACGCCGCCCCAATTGGTGTTCAGCGTCACCGGGCGCTTGGCGCGGGGACCGATGCCGTCGCGCCAATGATATTCGTCGGCGAAACATCCGCCCGGCCAGCGTACGACCGGCACGCGCAGATCGCGCAACGCCGCGACGACATCGTTGCGGAAGCCGCGCGTGTTGGGGATCTTCGAGCCCGGTCCCACCCACACCCCTTCATAGAGGCCGCGTCCCAGATGCTCGGCGAACTGGCCGTAGATGTGGCGGTCGATCACCGCGCCCGGGCGGTCGGCGTGGATGACCGCGGAGGCGCCGTCGTCGGCGCGTGCGCCCTGCGCGCTTATCGCGAGAAAGGCCGCCATCGCGACCGCCGATATCCGCATGATCGCTCCCCTAAAGAATGACCGAGGGCCAGCCGTCGGGCGTCCAGCCGATCGGCGAGACCCGCAAGGTCGGCACGCCGCCGTTCTGCGCGTCATAGGCATGATAGACGAGGTAATAGCGCTCGCCGTCGCGCGTCACCGACTGGCCGCCGGGGCCTTTGAAGCGGGTGCTGCCGATGAGGACCTGCTGGCCGTAGCCGTGCATCATCTCCTTGCCGTCCGGACCGAGGAAAGGCCCCAGCACGTCCTTCGAGCGGCCGGCGACGATGTTGTAGGTGCTCTTGTCGCCGCGGCAGCAGAAATCGAACGAGACGAACAGATAATAATATCCGTCGTGCTCGGTCATATAGGGCGCCTCGATGGCGTCGGGCGGCTGCGGACGGAACGCCAGCGAATGGACGGTGGAATCGGCGCCCGGCTTTCCCGTCGCGGGATCGAGCGCGATCATCTTGATGCCGGTCCAGAAGCTGCCGAAGCACAGCCAGTGCTTGCCGTCGCGATCGACGACATGGCTGGGGTCGATGCAGTTGTATTTGTCGAAACTTTCCGACGAGATCACCAGGCCCTCGTCCTTCCACGCATGGTCCGGCGCCGCGGGATCGAGCGTCGCGCTGGTCGCCAAGCCGATCACCGAGCGATTGGAGCCGAAGGTCGAGACCGCGTAATAGAGATGATAGCGGCCGTTGAAGAGCGAGATGTCCGGGGCCCAGATTCCCCTGGCGCCGGACACGGCGTCGTGCGCCCATTGCGGGATCGCCTGAAACACCGCGCCGCCGCGCTTCCAGTCCACCAGGTTCTTCGAGGTCCGCCACGGGATCAGCCCGCTGTCGGAGCCGCTCGGCCCGGTGCTGAAGACATAATAAGTATCGCCCTGCTTGATCATGCAGGGATCGTGCACCGGCGACAGATCGCCCGTCATGCGGTCGTTGATCACGCCGCCGAAGCCGGGCGCGGAGATTGCGCCGCTTCCCAGCGCAAGCACCGAACCCACGACGGCACGGCGGCTGAGGTTCAGATCGCGCATCGTTCCGTCCTCCCAAACAAGGACGGCCGGCCGCCCAATCCCGGACAACCGGCCACCCTTCTACGCACCTGCCCCCCGTCTACAATCTGAAACGCACACCGATCGACACGGTCTGGTCGAAGCGGCGCGTGTCGCGCGGGAACATCGGATTGCCGAAATAGTCCTGATAATTGCTGTTGAGCAGATTGGTCGCGTCGACCGTCACCGTAAAGCGGTCGTTCATCTGATAGCTCGCCGACAGGTCGAGCCAGGGCTGCGACTTGGCGAAGATCGTACCGGGCTGCATTCCGCCGCCGGGCGCCGGACCGACATTGAAACCATCGCGCCAGTTATAGGCGACGCGCAGGGAGTACGGCCCTTTCTCATAGATACCCACGAGATTGTACGACCATTTGGAGATGTTCTGGAAATTTCCATCGACGAAGGTCGCGTTCGCCTGCGCGCCGAGGCCGCTCAAGAAACCGGGCAGGAAGTCGAAGAACTGCGTGTAGCCGATCTCGACGCCGTCGATATGGCCCGAAGGCGCATTGACCGGACGGGTGATCTGGTAGTCGATCCCGTTGATCGTCTCCTCGGTGACGGCGGCCTGGATATAGCCGTCGATCTGGCGATAGAACACCGCGCCGGTCAGCGCGCTCTGCGGACCGAAATAATACTCGAGCGAGAGATCGATGTTCTCCGACTTCACCGGCGCGAGGTTCGGGTTGCCGCCCGATCCCGAGCCCAGCAGCGTCGCCGTCGAGGCGCTGAGCGTCAGGCCCGGGTTGAGCTGCGGGAAGGTCGGATGCGTGACGGTCTGGCTGGCGGCGAGGCGCAGAAGCAGATCGTCCTGAAGATCGAACTTCACGTTCAGGCTCGGCAGCCAATCGATCGTGCTCTTGTCGCTGGACGTCGGCGTGATGACGCCATTGCCGTCGGTGATCACGAGCGTATAGCCGTCGGTGTGGGCCTGGGTGTCCACGATCTTCAGGCCGATATTGCCGCTCACCGGAACCGGGCCGGCGTCGAAGCCGAAATTCGCCTTGGCATAGCCCGAGTAGCTTTGCTCGCGGTCGTCGAAGGACTGCGTCAGATCGTCCGGCGGAGGCGTCGCAGGCTGACCGAAAGCCGTCCGCAGATATCCCACATTTTTGATCAGCCAGTCGGGATCGGCATCCACCCACTGCGTGATGCCGAACTTGCCATCGAACATCTGCCCATCGGTGGCGTGAGCCGCGCCGCTGAGCGAGGCCAGGTCGGTGAAGCAGCCCGGACCCGTAGGATCGTTGCCGCGGCAATCGAGCCCCCCGCCATTGGCCTGCCGGTTGTTGGCGAACCGATTGACGTAGCGCAGGCCTCCGACGATGGATTTGAAGAACCCGCTGTCACCGAGGTCGTAGTTGAGGTCGCCGCGCCAATCGACTTCGTTGCCGTAGGATCTGACCCGTTGATCGTAGAACTGGCGGAAATGGTATTGCGACGGGTCCAGCAGATCGATGCCGGTGACGTTCATATAAGGCGTGCCGCTGTTGTGATAGTTGAAGTCGGCGGTGTAGCCGTTGCCCGGCGGATAGTATTCGGTGTCGAGGATGACGCCGACCTGAGAGAACCTGCTGTCGGTGTAGTCGAATTCCGTGGACAGGGTGAGCTGACCGCTGGTCCAGGTGCCGCCCGTCGCGGCCTGGTAGGTGTCGGTCTTGGGCACGAAGGACTGGTCGCTGGTCAGATCGTAGCAGCCGCCGGTCACCGTCTTCACCAGATCCGTTCCGGGGAACACCGTGGCCGTGCTCGCGTCGGCGCAGATCCACGGCAGGCCGACGAAGAAGTCGACGTTGTTCGGGTTGCGGTAGCGCGTGTAGAACACCTCGGCATACAGCTCGGTGTTTTCGTTCGGCGCCCATTGCAGGGCGACGTTTGCCGCCGTGCGCTGGCGATCGCCGTGGATGGACTGCGCGCCTTCCGTCAGAGGTACGAACGCGACGCCGCCCGCACCGGTCGAACCGTTGACCGGACCGATCCCCTGCGTGGAGATGTAGTTGTCGAGGATCTCTTCCTTGTAGCGGTCGCGCCGGAACGACAGATCGACCAGAAGGCCGATCTCGCCCGCTTTGGTGCTCCAGCGGTCGCTGATCAGGAAGCTGGCGTCCGGATCGGTGTTGTCGGACAGCGAGCTGTGCGTGCCGTGCATCGTGCCGGCGATCTCGAGGCCGTCGAAATCGAACGGACGGTGCAGGCGCACGTCGATCAGGCCCGCGATGCCGCCTTCGATGTCGTCCGCGCGCGGCGATTTCTCGACGTCGACGCGCGCCAGAAGCTCGGCCGGGATGTCCTGCAGCGTGACGAACCGGCCCGTCGAGGTGAAGATCTCGCGGCCGTTGAGAACGGTGGCCACGTCGGGCAAGCCGCGGATGAGCAGCTGATTGGCCTCGGCCGCATTGCGGCTGATCTGCACGCCGGTGACGTGCTGCAATGCCTCGATGACGTTGTTGTCGGGAAGCTTTCCGATGTCCTCGGCGACGATAGAGTCGACAAGCTGATCGGCTTTTTTCTTGACTTCGAGAGACGACTTCACGCTCGCGCGGACGCCTGTCACCACGACGGTTTCGATCGGGTCCGACTGGGTCTGTTGCGCTTCCTGCGCAAACAGCGGACCGCTCGTGGAAATGGCAGCGATCGCTGCCGCACATGCAAATGCGCTTCGCAATGTCATGACTCGCCTCCCCTGCGCGCGATCGGTTCCGTCGGGATTCCCGCGCGCTTATAACTCAGACAATATGCGAGTCCCCGCATCGGCGCAAGCCGCAGGCGCTTATTGTCTGAGTTTTTTGGAGGATGCGGGCTTCTGTGGCCTTTGCGTCACGCCCGAACTATCATGCGATTGGACAATCGAGTCTGCCAGCGATACAAAATTTTCTTCAAAAACCGAGACTTAATTCCCGCATGCCCGTACCACCGACATCCGGCGCCACGCGCACCAAAGCCTTGAGGCTGCATGGCACGATTGCACGAAAGCTCGGGATCGCCATCGTGTCCGGGGACTACAAGCCCGGCGACCTGCTCGATGGCGAAATCGCGTCCAGCGAGCAATTCGCCGTGTCGCGCACCGCTTATCGCGAAGCGGTCCGCATCCTGGCCGCGAAAGGTCTGGTCGATGCGCGCCCGAAAGTCGGCACGCGCATCAATCCGCAGACGAAATGGAACCTGCTCGATCCCGACGTCCTCGACTGGACGTTCGAATCCGAGCCCGACCTAAACCTGCTGAACAGCCTGTTCGAACTTCGTAACATGGTGGAATCGGCCGCCGCCGGCCTCGCGGCCACGCGCCGCTCGGCGGCGCATCTCAAAGCCATGCGCGCCGCGCTGGAGGGCATGTCGAAGCACACCCTCGCCACCGAGGCCGGCAGGCAGGCCGATCTCGACTTTCACGCCACGCTTCTGGACGCGACCGACAACCCTTTCATCATATCCCTCACCAATGGAGTCAGCGCCGCCATCAGCACGACGACCATGTTCAAGCAGCGCACCCGCCCGCTCCGCCGCGACCCTCTGCCCGATCACCTGAAAGTCTTCGAAGCCATCGCGGAGCGCGATCCCGGCAAAGCCCAGCAAGCCATGAGCGAGCTCATCGAGCTGGCCCGTATGGACACGCCGATCTCCCGCCGCCGGAAAGGCCGGCGCGCCGGATAGCGGCATAAAGTGGCTGACTTATTGTCTGAGTTATCATAAGGTCGGGCGCTTCGCTTCACGGAACGCCGCCCATCATGAGCCTGACAGGCCGCCTCATCATCGGTTCGGAACGTGTCCCGGGTTCCGCGACGTTTCGCGCGACCGATCCTGCGCGCGGCGCCGAGATCGAACCGGCTTTCGCGATTGCGGACGCCACCCATGTGGATCGGGCCTGTGCGCTCGCACAACGGGCGTTCGACGGCTACCGCGCAACGAGCCTGGAGACGCGCGCCCGATTTCTCGAGACTTGCGCCGAGAAGATCATCGCGCTCGGCGATCCGCTGCTGGAACGCGCCGGCCTCGAAACCGGCCTGCCGCGTGCGCGTCTCGAAGGCGAGCGCGGCAGAACCGTGGGCCAGCTTCGCCTGTTCGCGAGCACGGTGCGGCAAGGCGATTGGCTGGGCGTGCGCATCGATCCCGCGCAGCCGGAACGCAAGCCCTTGCCGCGCGCCGATCTGAGACAGCGCAAGATCCCGCTCGGGCCGGTCGCCGTGTTCGGCGCGAGCAACTTCCCCCTCGCCTTCTCGGCAGCCGGCGGAGACACCGCGTCGGCGCTCGCGGCGGGCTGCCCCGTGATCGTGAAGGCGCACCCGTCGCATCCCGGCACGTCCGAACTTGCCGCAAGCGCAATCGCCGACGCGGCGGCGGCCTGCAGATTGCCGGAAGGCACCTTCTCGCATCTGAGTGGCCCGTCCAACGAGCTCGGTGCAACGCTCGTGCGCGACCCGCGCGTCAAGGCCGTGGCGTTCACCGGATCGCGCACGGGCGGAACGGCGCTGATGTCGCTCGCGGCGGCGCGCTCCGAACCGATTCCCGTCTATGCCGAGATGAGCAGCATCAATCCGGTCGTCCTCCTGCCCGCGGCCCTCAAAGCGCGCGCGGAGACGATCGGCAGCGGTTTCGCCCTGTCGCTGACGATGGGCGTGGGCCAGTTCTGCACGAATCCGGGACTGGTGCTTGCGCTCGACGGACCAGATCTCGACCGCTTCGTCGCAGCCGCATCCGAAGCGTTGGCCAAGATCGCGCCAGGTCGGATGCTTTCGTCGAATATTTGCGCGAACTATGCCAAAGGCGTCGCACGCCTGCGCGCGCATTCGAGCATCGTCACGATTGCCGACGCAGGCGAAGCTGGTCTGGGCGCCGCGGCGCTGTTTCAGGTCCCGGCGCGCGACTTCGTGGAGCAGCCCGTGCTTGGCGAGGAAGTGTTCGGTCCCGCTTCCCTCGTCGTGCGCTGCCGCGACACTGCGGAGCTCGCGAGCGTGATAGAAAAGCTCGAGGGACAGCTCACCGCGACGCTGCACTTGGATCCGCGGGACCACGAGGATGCGGCGCGGCTCATTGCCGTGCTCGAGCGCAAGGCAGGGCGCATCCTTGTGAACGGCTGGCCCACCGGCGTGGAGGTCAGTCCCGCCATGGTGCATGGCGGGCCCTATCCCGCGACCTCGGATTCGCGCACGACCTCGGTCGGCACGCTCGCCATCGAGCGTTTCCTGCGGCCGGTCTGCTACCAGGACATGCCCGACGGATTGCTCGCGCCGGAACTGCGCGACGGCAATCCTCTCGCGCTGCGCCGCATGCTCGATGGAAAGTACGCTTCGCCATGACGCTCAGGCTGATCCAGATGACAGACGCCGAGGGCCGGCGCATCGTCGCAGCCGCGACGGAAGGGACGAAGGCGCGGCGCGTGAAAGGTGTCGCATCGACTCACGCGCTGGCGAACGCAGCCATCGCGGCGAAAGCCGGTCTTGCCGGCGTCGTCGCAGATGCGGGCTACGGCGAGGACATCGACATTGCCGATGCGCTGCACGAAGGGCGCATCCTGGCACCCATCGACCACCCCGACTCCGCGCGCATGTTCCTCACCGGCACCGGCCTCACGCATCTGGGCTCCGCCGACGCGCGCGACAAGATGCACGCCAAGGCGCATTCGGCGGACGCCAGCGATTCGATGAAAATGTTCCGCATGGGCCTCGAGGGCGGCAAGCCGCCGCCGGGAGAGGCCGGCGTTCAGCCGGAATGGTTCTACAAGGGCGACGGACGCAGCATCGTCGCGCCCGAGCAGCCGCTGCCTTCGCCCGACTTCGCACGCGACGGCGGCGAGGAACCGGAGCTTGCCGGCATTTATCTCATAGGCGCGGAGGGCGCGCCGTTCCGGCTCGGCTTCACCCTGGCCAACGAATTCTCCGACCACGTGACCGAGCGGACGAACTACCTCTATCTCGCCCATTCCAAGCTCCGCCCCGCGTCGCTGGGGCCGGAGCTTTTCGTGGGCGAGCTGCCTGAGGATATCCGCGGCACCGCGCGCATTCGCCGGGACGGCCGGCCGATCTGGGAAAAGCCGTTCCTGACCGGCGAAGCGAACATGTCCCATCGCATCGCCAATCTGGAGCATCATCACTTCAAATACACGCTGTTCCGAAGGCCGGGCGACCTGCATGTCCATTTCTTCGGGACCGCCACACTGTCCTTTTCGGACGGCATCAAGGCGCAGGACGGAGACGTCTTCGAGATCGAAGCGCCGCCTTTTTCCCTGCCGCTGCGAAATCCCTTGAAGACCGTGCCGTCGCCGGACACCGGCGTAAGACGTCTTTGAACGAAGCTTCCTTCAGAGAAGCGCCAGGAGGAAATCCGTGAACCCGGTTCGTATCGGCCTGGTCGGCGTCGGCAAGATCGCGCGCGACCAGCACATCCCGGCCATCGCCGGCAATCCTGCAATCGAGCTCGTGGCGGCGGCGAGCCGCAACGGCACGGTCGAGGGCGTCGCCAATTTCACGTTGATCGAAGCGATGCTCGACGGCGTGCCCGGCCTGGACGCCGTCGCGATCTGCACGCCGCCGCAGGTGCATTACCAAGCGGCGAAGCTGGCGCTGAGCAGAGGTAAACACGTGCTGCTCGAAAAGCCGCCCTGCACCTCCGTATTGCAGCTCGAAGCTCTCGTCGCGCTCGCGAAGGAGGCCGGCCGCACGCTGTACCAGACCTGGCATTCGCAACACGCCCATGGCGTCGCGCCGGCGGAAGACCTCCTGAAGCAGCGCACATTGCGTCGCGCGCAGGTCACCTGGAAGGAAGACGTGCGCCAATGGCATCCGGGGCAGACCTGGATATGGCAGGCGGGCGGGTTCGGCATCTTCGATCCCGGCATAAACGCCTTCTCGATCCTTGCGAAGATCGTGCCGGAGCCGTTCTTCCCGCGAAGCGCGACGCTGTTCGTGCCATCCAATTGCGAGGCGCCGATCGCCGCAGACGTGGAATTCGTCACCGATAGCGGCATGGAGATTTCGGCCGCGCTCGATTTCCGCCACACCGGCGTGCAGACCTGGGACATCGACATCGAGACCGACCAGGGTCCGCTGAAGCTGTCGGCAGGCGGCGGGCGGCTCACTGTGGGCAGCGATCCAGCACCACGCGAAAGGGGCGTTCTCGGGAGCGAATACGAGGCGATCTACCAGCGCTTTGCCGCACTCGTCGCGAAGAGCGAGAGCGAAGTGGACGCTCGGCCGCTGAAGCTTGTGGCCGATATTCTGCTGACGGCAAAGCACATTGCGGTCGAGCCGTTCGAGGATTGATTACGCGCGGAGACAGGGGGCAGTCATGCAGGGTTCGGTGTTCAATCTCGAGGACTGGCTCGTCGTCGCGGCGTTCGTGGCCGTCATGCTCGGAATCGTGCTTTACGCGATGCGCGCGAAGGCGCGCTCGGGCCAGGACTATTTCCTCTCCAGCCGGGACAGCAACTGGCTGCAGATCGGCACGTCCATCTTCTCGTCGAACATCGGCTCGGAGCATCTCGTGGGGCTGGCGGGCGCCGGCTTCGCGACCGGCATGGCGATGGCGCATTGGGAGATCCAGTCCTGGCTCATCCTCGTGCTCGGCTGGGTGTTCGTGCCGCTCTACGACCGCATGAAGATCTTCACCATGCCGGAGTTCCTGGAACTGCGCTTCAGCCGCGGCTCGCGCAACGTGCTCAGCCTTCTGACCATCGCGAGCCTGGTGCTGACCAAGATCGCGGTGACGATCTATGCCGGCGACGTCGTGGTGCGCACGCTGCTCGGCATCGACACCGTGAACATCTTCGGCTTCCAGGTGGACATCTTCTGGGTCATCGCGCTCGGCCTCGCCCTCACCACCGGGCTCTATACCGTGCTCGGCGGATTGCGCGTGATCATGTACACCGCCGTGCTGCAGGCACCGGTGCTGATCCTGGGCTCGCTGTGCATCCTCTATGCCGGGCTGAATGCGCTCGGCCACGGCGATCTCGTCGACGGCTGGCATGCGACGGTCCGGGCCGTCGGTGCCAACATCCATCTCATCCGCCCGCTCGACGATCCCGACTGGTCGTGGGCCGCGGTTCTGCCCGGGTCGGCCATCATCGGGTTCTGGTACTGGTGCACCGATCAGTACATCGTGCAGCGCGTGCTCGCGGGACGGAACCAGCAGCAATCGCGACGCGGCGCGATCCTGGCGGCGTTCCTCAAGCTGACGCCGGTCTTCATCTTTCTCGTCCCCGGCATGATCGCGTTCGCGCTGACCAAGGCGCCGGGGAGCGGATTCCACACCAGCGGCGACGCCGCTTACACCTCGCTCGTCGCACAGATATTGCCGCATGGGCTGCGCGGCATGGTGGCGTGCTCCATGATCGTCGCTCTGATGGCCTCGCTGGCGTCGAAATTCAACGCGTCGGCGACATTGTTCACGATGGATTTCTTCCGCGAATGGTATCCGAACGCGTCGGGCCGCTCCGAGGTCGTCGTCGGGCGCATCGCGACCGCCGTCATCGTGGTGATGGGAATATGCTGGGTGCTGGTGATCAAGAGCCTTCATTCCGATCTCTACGTCTACCTGCAGAGCGTGCAGGGCTACCTTTCACCGGCGATCGCGGTGCTGTTCCTGCTGGGCGTGTTCTGGACGCGCGCGACGGCGCCGGCGGCGCTATGGGCCTTCGTCGTCGGTGTCGCGGGAGGGTTCGCGCGTCTGGCCGCCGATCTCGTCATGCGCGACGACGGCGCGACGGTGACGGCGCTCAAGCAGCAGCTTTATGCACGTGCGATCGGTCAGGACCGCTACGACACAGCCATCGCCGCGATCCGCGACCGGCATGGATGGGTGTTCGATTTCTGGAACATCCATTGGCTCTATTACACGCAGATTCTGCTGGTCGTGACCGCGGCATCGATGATCGCGATCAGCCTGGTGACACGGGCGCCCGATGCCGCGACCGTGAAATTCACCTGGTACGGCGCCACGCCGCAGGAGAAAGCAGCGACGCGGGCGAGCTGGAACGGCCTGGACGTGGCGCTGAGCCTGGTCGTGCTCGCCGCGGTTGCCGTATTCTACGCGGCGTTCTGGTAGAGCCGCGTCGTTTCGCTTCCGACGGCGAAGTACGGCTTGAAAGTCTGCACGCCGTCGCGGGTGTCGGCACGCCACTCTGCGGAACCTCGAGCGACCTGCCGTACCGACATCAGATCCGGCCGCTTGAGCGGCAGGAAACGATCGCCGGTCGCGAACAGGGCGAGCGGACCCTGCATCACCGCCAGAAGATCGGGGTGCTTGTCGTCCACCGCCTCCAGGCGCAGCGGCATGTCCAGCATCAGCGTGATCCGGTCGCCATTGCGCCATTCCCGGCGGATCTCGTGGAACGAGCCCCGCGACAGCGGCCCACGCACGCGCTTGCCGTTCACCGCGACCGCGGTGCTCGTGCCGGCCCAGGCGGGGATGCGCAGGGCGATGGAAAAGGCCTGCGAAGTCCGCATTTCGACCACGATGTCGATGCGCGAGTCGAGCGGATAAGTCGTCGTCTGCGTGACAGTGACGCCGCGCCAGCTCAGCCGCGAAGGCGTGTAGAGGTTCACGAACACGCCGCGATCGTTTGCGAGATAGGAGCTGATGCCATAATCCGCCACGATCTGACCGAGCGTGCCCGAGCAGCATGGGCATCTGTATTCGAAATAGGTCTTGGCGCCGACGGCATTGTAGTCCGCATAGTAGAACGCGGTACCGTCCGGCTTCATCGGCAAGGCGCCGAGCACCGTGTTGTAGAGCACCCGCTCCATGCTGTCGCCGTAACGGCTGTCTCCTGTCGCGCTCAGCAGATGGCGCGCGATCTTGAAATGGCCATAGGCGCCGCAGGGCGTCTCGAAGCTCGCATGCGTGGTGTCGAGCGAATCGCCGAGCGCGCCGATCCGGGGCACGACGAAGCCCTCGTTCGGCCCCCAACCACCCGTGGCGAAGCTCTGCGCCAGCACGAAATCGAAGCCGTTCCTGGCGGCAAGAAGATGCTTCGCGTCGCCGTCCACGCGCCACGCCTGCATGGCCGAGCTCAAGGCATTCACATGGCTGTAGGCATGCCTGCCCGGAAGCACGTTCTCGCCCCGCGCCAGCGGCTCGAAGCAATCGCCGTCGAGCAAGAACCGGCGCGCGAGGGCGCGGTAGCGCTCGCCCGCACCGCGCTGCCAGGCGAGATAGAGGTTTTCCGGCAGGGTGTAGGATTCGTCCCATGTATAAGCCGTGTTGGGATGCGGCCGCGCCGCCATTTCCGGCCGCGTCAGCGCCTTTTCCGGAAGGTGCGGCAGCGCCGCATCGGTCGCGCGATCGAGTATCGCAAGCGCCCCGGCAACGCCGGCGAACTCGTGCGCGTCGATCAGGCCGATATTGATCTTGTCGAAGGTATAAGCCGGAAGCGGGTAATCGCGGAAGAAGCGCTCGGTGATCGTCGGCGCGAAGCCCGACACCAGCCGCTCGACCTTTTGCTTTGTCGCGCCGTCGCCCGTCATCGCATAAGCGCGCGCCAGGCTGGAAACATATTGCCCGAAGCTGTGACCGGGGATGAACCCGTGCATGTCGGCCGGAGGATCGAAGCCGGCGGACGCATTGTACCAACCACCGAGATCGTCGCCCGGTGCGGGCAATCCCGCGGCCTGTCGGAAAGGCTTGAGCAACGCGTCTTCGTTCATTGCCAGAAGCGTCGCGTGATGGCTGCGGAACTGAGCCAGCATCGGACCATCGAGCAGCGTTACATCGGCGCGGCGCACGGGGAGCATCGGGTGCGTCGCGGGTGGCGCGGCCGGCGCATCGATGGAGAGCAAGTTGCCAGCGAGCGAAGCACCGGCGAGCTTCAAGACGGATCTGCGGCATGGAAGGGGCACCGGACATCCTTTTATTTGTCTGACATATGCCCTAGCATAACCGCCGCCGACACCACGCACAAATGCCCATGAAAAAGCCAGTCGACATCGTCCCGGTAGGAAACACGCTCGGGGAAGGCGTGTTGTGGGATTGCGGGAGCGGCCGCGCCTGGTGGACCGATATCCAGCAGAAAAAGCTGCTGCGCTACGCTCCGGCAACAGGGCTCATCGAAACGTTCGACCTACCGGAACGGCTCGGCTCTTTCGGTTTTGTGGAGAGCGGCACGCAAATCATTGCCGCGTTCGAATCCGGCTTCGCGCTTTACGCGCCGGAGAGCGGAGCCCTCGACTGGATAGCCCGCCCGCCACATGCCGCGAAGAACATCCGGTTCAATGACGGTCGCGTCGACCGCCAAGGCCGGTTCTGGGCGGGCAGCATGGTCGAAGGCGACGGCGAGCCGCGCGGCAAGCTTTACCGCTTGGATGGGGACGGTCGCTACGAAGTCTGCGCGGCCAATATCGCGATTTCCAACAGCATCTGCTTCAGCCCGGATGGCAAAGCGATGTACTTCGCCGACACGCCCAAGCAGGTCATCCACCGCTACGCGCTCGACCCCGAAAGCGGGGAGCTCTCGAGCCGGCGCATCTTCGCGATAACGCCGGAGGACGCCTTTCCGGATGGCGCGCAGGTGGATTGCGATGGCTGCGTGTGGAGTGCGCATTGGGGCGCCGGCCAAGTCGTGCGCTATACACCGGATGGCCGCGTCGATACTGTCATCGATCTTCCGGTGACACAGCCGACTTGCGTCGCGTTCGGCGGCGACGACATGGACCTTCTGTTCGTCACATCTGCGCGGGAAAATCTCAGCGGCAGAGTTCTCGAACGGCAGCCGCAGGCTGGCAACCTGTTCGTCTATCGGGTTGCCGCAAGAGGAATGAGCGATGCGCGCTACGTTCGGCCGCTTTCCGGCCGATTGAGCGAGTGATACGTCTGCCGCATGTACACGCGGCGACCGCTACCGCCACCTCCGCTCGACGTATCGACATGCGTTCGTCGGCGGCGCTTCCGAAACCCGTTTCAAGGAACCGCCCAAAGCCGGGGCTGGTACTTGCAATTCATCCAACGTCACGCGGGTTCGGCTGTGCTGTCCATGCTTCCACCCATAGCAATGCTGTTCGTGATCGCTCCAAAACCTTAGCGCCGTCGGAGCGCCCGGAATAACGCCAGTGCGCCAGAAAAATATTTTCCCGCAGATGATGAGCCCCCGCGGAGCCCCGGATATTTGGGACTCGGCGAACCTCGGCCTAAGTCATTGATTGGATTGGTGGGTGATGTAGGAATCGAACCTACGACCCGCTGATTAAGAGGCGTGGTTTTTAATCGACCATAGCTTCTCATACCATCGCCTAAGCCATTGGGGCTGTTGATATTTCCGCAAAGCGGAGTATCACGGCGAAACATGCGTTTTCGCTCCTTCGGGCGAAATCCGCGAGCCTATGGCGAGCCTAATTATGCGACTGACCGACATCACCATCCGCGCTCTCAAAGCGCCCAAGAAGGGCGTTCTCTATTACTACGACGACGCGCTCAAAGGCTTCGCCGTGCGCGTGAGCCAAGCGGGCACCAAGAGCTTCGTGCTCGTATACGGGCCGCGTAGGACGCGCGAGACCATCGGGCGCGTGGGCATCATATCGCTCTCGGAAGCGCGAACCGAAGCCAAGCGCCGTCTCGCGCAGTACATCCTCGGCAAGGACAAGCCGAAGGCCATCACCTGGACCGTAGCGAAGGACGAGTACCTTGCCGAGCGAGAGCCGGACCTAAGCGCTCACACTAATCGAGCATATCGCTACTATCTCGGACGGACCTTCCGGTATGGCACAACCAAGCTCACCGACATCACGCCCTACGACCTCTCGCACAGCTTGGCGAAGCTCAATCACACGCCGGTCTGCCAGCGATATGCGTACACCACGATCCGCGCCTTCATGCGCTGGGCGCACCGCAAGCACTACCTAGACCGCAATCCGATGGAGCGGATGCAGTGCCCGCATCCCTATGTCCCCCGCGAGCGCGTCTTGACGGACGCTGAACTCGCCCGTGTCTGGGAGGCGGCAGGAGACGACACCTTCGGCAAGATCGTAAAGCTCCTTATCCTCACGGGGCAGCGCCGAGGAGAGATCGCGCAGCTCAAGGGAGGCATGATCGGTACGGACACGATCACCCTGCCCGCGCCCCTCTGCAAGAACCGCCGCTCGCATACCTTTCCGCTCGGTGCGCTAGCGCGGACGTTCCTCGACCCCGACGTGGAGCCCGACGAGTACTTCTTCAAAGGACGCGGCAAGGAGACGCCCTTCGACGGTTGGTCCAAGTGCAAACCCAAGCTTGAAGAGCGCGCAGAAGTGAAGGAGTGGACGCTGCATGACCTTCGCCGCACCTTCGCCTCCGGGCTCGCGGCGCAAGGCGTCTCAATCCCCGTGATCGAACGGCTGCTCAATCACATCTCGGGCAGCTTCGGCGGAATCGTCGGCGTCTATCAGAGGTATGACTACATGGCCGAGATGCATGAAGCTATCGCTAAATGGGAAACACATATCTCAATGTTGTGCTTCGCTTAACCTCTTTATGGACGCGCACAACCGTGAACAGAATACAGCAAAGTGTTCATGACTGCGTCCACAATTGCCCCGCGCGAGTACAAAACGGCTCGAAACGCTTTGCTTGCGTGGCCCCTTTCGAAGGTCCTGACGGGAGCGAGCGCGTGGTTGCGAGATTAGAGAGCGGTAAGATACGTCCCCAATCCAAAGCGCCGAGCATACTTGGTAGCGGACAATTGGTCCCTCAAGCGGGCAATATCTGTTGCGGCCTGAGACAGTGACCGGTTTCATCAAACAACTCGCCCAGTCTATGTATTTCGGACGTGATCCACTTCTGAAAGGAGGGCCACGTATTCAATCGGCTCAAAGCGTTTCCTCGTTCGCACCTGTAAGCCGCACCCCCTTCATCAACGAGAATTTTGGACCCATCTTCACGATACCCGCCAACCACCATTTCGCCGAATCGCAGGCCAGAGGGACGCTCCGTACTATTGGGTGCGCCTATATCGTAAGGCTGCGCGGATGCCGCCAGCAGATCAGAACGCTGATAGCTTCTGCGCAAGCCATATACATTTAGCGTATCTGAGAACGCAGAAAGCCCGTCAGCACATTTGTAGAACTCTACCAATTGAACAGGCAGAAATTTGCCGAGGCGACTTTCAAGTTGGGTCAACTCAATGTCGGTCAAGGGCGGCGGAACCCGATGCAAGTAAGCTAGCTTGGCCACATGTGGTACGTGCCCGATAAGCTTTGCTCCGTCAGGTAAAGCCACGAAACCAATCGCCTTCCAGCGATCTAAGTAGCTCATAACCTCATGTGGCCATTCTGTGGAATTCATTGTGCTCTGCTCGCCAACATTCACTGGGCCGCGCCTGCATCTAGTGGATTAAGAGACACACTATTGGTTGCCTCATCGACGATGGCCATAGCTCGGTCGAATTCCTTCAGGAATCCGTTTAACTGGACAACCGATGGAGAAAGAGGGGGTTTCGGGAGCAACCCTCCGGCGGTTCGATCCTTAAGGGGCCCGTTTGTCGAGTTCCTATAATTTCCTCCATGCACTTCTAAGTGCGCCTCATTTCCGGGCAGGAATTCGATATTGTCCGGTTCGCCAGCGAGTTCAGGATGATCAGCGACATTGTTGATGTGATGCGCCTTGTAACCTTTGACCTCTCCTGTCTCAAGGAGCTCGTGCACTTCTGCGGGACTCCATTCCCTCGTGCCGCGGCCAGTCTCCTCTACAAGCTTCTTTTCTTGTGCCCAAGCCTGCCTCTTGGCAGCTTCTCGCGCGCTTTTTAGTGCAGCTTCCAGTGCTCGCCTAATCTCATGTTTTGCTGCCCATTTTATAATATCACTCACCACTGACTGACCCATCGGGTCTACGAAGTCGGTCGGATCGTTGTTTGTATAGGTATAGAAGTTCAAATCGGCGTCATACCCGACGGGATCAATCTGAAGGAAACGACCGATGCCCGGACAATACTCTCGAGCGCGGTAGTAGTAGCAACCGATCTCTGCGTCCCATCTGCGCCCCGTGAAGAGGTAGGGTTCATCGGCGGCCGAGCACGGCGTCGCGCCGTCAAAGCAGTTGCCGAATGGATCGTAGATGTGCGGGCCTTCGCTGAGTGCGCCGGTATCGTCGCTCATGGCGATGACGCTGCCTTGCTTGTCAGTATGGAAGTAGGTCTTGGCGTTGCCGTGGACGGGATCGACGAGCGCAATGGGCTCGTCGATGGCGGGACCCGGGACGATGCGGCGGATCATGGCCTTGCTCGCGTCGTCGTACTCGGCGATCTCGTCGGTGCCGTCGGAGAGGTAGTCGGTCGCGGCGACCCCGGTACCGGACTTCTTAGTCCGGCGCCCGAGCGGATCATAGGCGTAGGTTGCGGCGAGGCCTGTTTTCGTAGCTGTCAGCAGCCGGTTCTCGGCGTCATAGGTGTAGGTGGTGATGCCGTCGAAGGTGAGGTTGCCGTTGCAGTCGTAGGACAGGCCCTGCGCATGACCCTGGCAGTCGGTGCCGCCGGTGGTCTGGCTGCCGATGGTTTTGTACTGGTTGAGGTTGTCGGGGACGTAGGCGGTAGAGTTGATGCCGGAGGGCTGCCACTGCCAGGCGCTGTTGCTCGCGGAAGCCGAGTCGGTCTGGTGCGCTTGGGTATAGGTGTAGGTGAAGCTGTTGTCGTTCGTCGTGCCCGATAGGTCGTGGGTCAGCGTGAGCAGGTCGCCGGCATTGCTGTAGCTGGGATAGCTCATCGACGCGCCGTTGCCGTAGGTCACCGAGGTTCGCCGCGACTGGGCGTCATAGGCATAGGTGGCGAGCGGGGTTGTGGCGCAGTCGGTGGTGCTCTCCGTCGCCTTGGTCATGCGGTTGAGGCTGTCGTAGCAATAGCCGACATAATAGGCCCCGTCCCCCGGCGGCCAGGCGAGCTTGGTGCGGTTGCCGTTCTTGTCGAGCGTGTAGGTGACGGTGCGGTTGGCCGCGAAGCCGGGCAGATGCGTCGTCACTTGGTTCATCCGCCCGGCAGTGTCGTAGTTGTAGTCGATCAACGACGAGGTCGTGTCGGAGAGGGTGTCCACCCGGCCATCGAGCAGATAGGTCCAGCTGGTCGTCACGCTCGACGATGCCGTCGGCATCACCTTCTGCTTCAGCCAGTTGAGCTCGTTGTAGGTGTAGCTCAACGTCTGGCCGGCGCGGTTGGTGCGGCTGGTAACGTTTCCGTTCTCATCGAGGCCGAGCTGCTCGAACGTGCTGTCCGGGAAGGTCGTCGTCTTGAGCCGCACGAAGTCGTCATAGGCGTAGTTGGTATTGTTGCCGTTGGCGTCCTTCAGCCGCTTGACCTCGCCGTCGGGCCAATAGGTCACGCGGCGATAGCACTCCTGCAGGCTCGGCGGCGCCTGCGAGCATGCCGTCCCCGACACCCAGCCCCGGTACTCGGTCTTTACCGCGTTCGCCGCGCAGTCCACGTCGGCAGCCCCGCAATAGACGAAGTGCACTTTGCGCAGCGCTGGTGACGTTAGCGGGTCCGTCACGGTCAGCACACGGTCGGCGTTGTCGTACTGCGTCGTCGTGGTGCGGTTGTCGGCGTCCGTGACCGTCGCCACCTTTGAGGTCGGCGTGTAGGTCGTGTGCTTCGTGGTGAGCCACGTTGATACAGTCGTGCCGCTAAGCACGCTGCCGACCTCCTCGTCCGTCGCCCGGCCGAGATTGTCGTAGATGGTTTTCTCCGCGGCGATCAGGTCGGACCCGGCACCCGCCTTGTTGTGATGCGTCTCCGTCTTGCGCCGGTCGTTGTCGTATTGGGCGGTCGTGACGTTGTTACGCGGATCGGTGGTCGACACCACGTCGCCCTGCGGGTCGTAGCCGAACGACGTCGTGATATTCTGGCCGGCCGGGTCCAGCGTGGCCGAGGTGAGGTTCTCGGCCGTATCGTAGACGTTGTGCGTGACGATCCCCGTAGGACCTGTCGTATCGGTCAGCTTGCCGTTGGCGTCATAGTCGAAGCTGTAGACTGCGGTGCCCTCCGGAACCACCATCGGTCGCCTCACCGTATCCAGGAGCGACTTTCCGGGCGCGCTCGTGTGATAGGTCAGCGTCGTCTGGTTACCCCGCGCGTCGGTCACGCTATTGGGCTTGTTCCAACCCTGATTATAGGTGGCGGAGCTGTGCAGCACATGCGAAGCACCCGCTCCGGTGCTGCACCCCGACACACGGTCCACCTTCCAGCGGTCGGTCGTGTTGTTGTGATCGTCGTAGCCGAAGACCTCGCAGTCGCCCTCGGGATAGGTGTAGCTCACCACCCGCCCGCGGCTATCGAATACCGCGGCCGTCTTGGCTCCGACCTCGTCGACATACGACGACGGATGGCCGTAGGTGTCGTAGGTGACGGTATACGTCTGGCCCAAGGGATCGTCGCGCTCGCCCCGCGTCCCGTCCGCGATGTGGAACGCGTAGGCCGGCCGCGTGCTTCCGGGCGACAAGGCGGTTGCGTCCTTGACCGCGCTAACCCGTCCCTGTCCGTCATAGTCGTACTCGACGTCGGTCTGCGCCGGATTGCTCGCCGTCGCCACTGTGCCTAAGAGCTGCCATACGAGCGGCCGAGACGGCGTCGCGCGCGCCGCATAGGTGAAGTTGGTCACCACGCCCGCGGGATCGGTCGTCGAGGCGAAGTTCGGATCGACGAGCACTTGCCGCAGGTCGCCCCCGGTCAAGCTGTTGTCGAAGCTCGAGACGGCTTGCGGCGGGCCGGCATAGCGGAACGAGATCTTGCGGCCGATCGCATTCGACACGCTCATCAGCCGCTCGATGTGCGGCTCGGCATAATCGAACGGATCGTAGGCGTCGCCGTATTCGAGCGACACGGACATGCTGTAGGGGAAGGTCCAGGAGGTCAGCCGATACCCGGTCAGCCGTCCGCAGCCGTCCTCGGCGATCGCACGCATGTCGTAGGGATTGGTCCAGCTCGCGAAATGCTCAACGTCGCCGCCCGCATTGGTCACCGCGAACGAAACCCCCGAGCTGTCCCACCCGCGCGAATAGGCATAAGGCCCTTCCGAGGACGGCACGCATTGATACTCGAACGGCGTGCGCGTACCGGTCTGGGTGACGGTGCCGTAGCCCGTGCCGGGCAAGAGGAAGGCCGGCGTGGCAGAGGTGGTCGGCGGGCGCACGAACTGCTTCGTGTCGCCGCCGACGTTCACGCTGACCGAATTGCCCTGGATGGCGTCCACCCACCACGCGTTCGCGAGCACGCCCGCGACCGCGCGCTCGGTCGGGAGCGCGCCGGTCTTGTAGATGTCCTGCGCCGCCACGAACGCGGCGATGGTGCCCACGGCGGCGCGGATGTCGCTCTCGCCCATGGCCTCGAGCCCGCTGCCCGACACGCCGAGCGCGTTCAGCCAGCTCATCACCCAGTCGCTCCCGGGCTCGGTCGGCTTTTGGGGAATGCCCGGATGCGCGCCCGGATGCCACGAGAGCCCCGCGGAGAGCTCGAAGGGAAAGCTACCGTTGCCGACCCGCAGCGACGCGGGACTGGTGTAGCCGAGCGATCCGTCTTTGAGGCTGACCCCGAGCGCGTTCGAGCGGTCGACGAATTGCGACTTGACCACATCGGCCGCCTCGGCGGGATTGTAGGTGCTCGCCATATCGGTCTGGGTGCCGCCGCCCCCGCCTTTGGTGATCAGATAGCCTGACAAGGGATAGGCTGCGCGGCGTTCGCCGATCTGGATATGCGCGATCTGGACCGGGTCGAGGCCGCTCGCGTCGTATTTTGTGGCGACGAGCGCGCCGCCCCGCTGCTTGGACTGCTGATGGGTGTAGGCATAGGGGACGCCGGTGCCCGTCCTCAACGGCTCCATCGTGCCGCCGCGCTGGCCGGGGCCAAGGAACGCTTCCTGCGGCGCGACGACATCGAAGCCCTCGTCGATATAGGACTTGATCGTGGTGATGAGCGCGTCGCCCCATTCCCCGCACTCGGTGCCGCTCAGCTCCGGCTGGTCGGTCCACGCCGCCTGGCCGTCGTTCGCCGGACAGTTCGTTCCGCCTTCGGTCGGGCTGACGAGATATCCCTCGGTCTGGATCACCCCGTCGACCGCGCCCTCCGTCGCGCCGCCGAACTCATAGAAGCGCTGGGGACCGAGCGAGCGCGGGTTTTGCTTGGCGTCCATGGGCGGCAGGTTCGCCCATTCGAAGCGCGAGGCGGTCGAGGACGGATCGACCACGTCGAAGAGCTGCGCGCTCACGCTGCCTTCGAGCGCGGCGGCCGATGCCGCGATGGCGTGGAGCGCGCCGCGACGGTCGGCGGCAGCCGTTGCGTTACCCGTGCGGTTGGCGAGGCTGAGCGCGGAGTCGACATCGATCCGGTCGAAGCTGTTGGCGATGTTCAGGTTGCAGTCCGACAGCCAATTGTAGCGGCAATAGGTGGTCAGATCGTTGTCGGCATAGACGACGCCGAAGGAGTGATGGACCTGGAGCGTCGAGTGCGCGAGCGCCGCATGGATCTGCGCGGCGCGGGTGAACTGGGCGAGCCACGCCGCGTTCGTCTTCTCGCGGTTGCCGTCGCCGACCAAACCCGTGCGCGTGAGCGTGCAGCTCTCCTCCGAGCAGCCGACCAGCTTCGGCAGGAAGGAGTTGCCGCTGCGCTCGCTCGACCATTTGGCCAGAAGATCGGGGCTCACGTCGCCCCAGCCATGAACAATGGAGAGGGACGAGGTGAGTACGATCCGCTTGTCCTCGTCGTCGTCCATGTAGTCGCCTGCTGCGGTAGCGGTGCCGTCGGCGGACGCGGCATAGGGATGATCGACATAGAAATGGATATGCGCGGGCTGATCGCGCGTGGTCTCGTTCATGGAATCTGTCGGACGGTTCACAAAGGTGAAGAGCGGATCGCCGTGGGAGTCGAGGAGCGGCCCTCCGTCGAGCGCAAGCTGGATCGTGTTGTAGAGCAGCGCTGCCAGCTGGTGCTCGCTGTCTCCTGCGCCGTTGATGCCTTTGAGCGTGAAGTCCGTCGTGAGCGACAACCGGCGGCCATAGATCTCGTCGACGAAGAACTGCGGCGAGAAGATGTTGGTATCCTCGCCGTCGGAATCGGGCCAGGTATAGACATAGGTTTGGAGCTTGAAGGTGGTCCGGTACTTGTCGGGGATGGCGTTGTAGCGGGCCGGATCGGCAGGCGGCGTCCATACCAGCGGCGTGTAGGGCGGCGAGGGATCGGCATAGGGCAAGGTCGACTGCCAGACATCGGCGGTCACCGGCACGATGACACTGCCGCCGATGATGTCGTCCAGATGCGCGCCTTGCAGGTTCTGCGACTGGATCGCCGCGAGCAGGTTGTCGGAATAGCTTTGCAGCAATCCGTTCAGGCCGCCGCTCGCCGTGGTCTTGAAGTTGCTCGCCCAGGGCGCGGGGGCCGATCCGTAGCTATGTCCGTCCGTCGCTGCGTTGTAGGGGTCGCCGCTGGCGAAGCCCATCGCCGACGCCAGATCGATGCCGTTCTTCCACGTATGCGCCTTGTAGGCTGGATCGAACACGCATGTGCTCGGGCAATTGACGGCCGATTGGATTTTCACCCAGATATGCGCCATCTGGACGCTTGTGACCGCGCCGCCCAGCGGAAAGCCGCTCGCGCAGTTCGTGGCTGTCGTCCCGTTAATCACCGCCGGGATCGATCCGCCAGAAAGAAGCTGGCAGGCGGAACGCGAATTCGTGATGCCCGTCCAGGCCTGGAACTGCGCGCCGTTCAGCACGATGGTTCCGGCGACGTAACTCGCAGCGATGTTCGACTGCCGTAAGAGAGCGACCATCAGTTCCGCCTGGTCGAAGGCGGTGCCCGATTTGTCGATCTCGGCGCCGAGCGCGCCCTTCTGCAGACCGTACATCCAGACGATCTGGATGTTGTTCGCGACGTAGCGGTAGATGAGCTGCGGATCGTGCTTGAGCGCGTCGGCAAGCTCGATGATCTCCGGTGGCGCGGGCGTGTCTGTGCCGGTGTAGCCCTTGAGACCGTCGGACGAAGCCACGGACGTCCCGTAATAGGTCTTGGCCGCAGTCGGACTGATCAGCGACGCCGTGCCGATCTTGATCGAGGGCAGATCGGAGGTCGCGCCGGCATCGTTCGCGATGCTCGAAGCCAGAAGTGAGAAACCGCCAAGCAGAATAGAACGAAGAAGTTTGACCGTGTTCGAACGCCGTCCACGCGCGATTGCCATACGCGGCCCTCCCCGCACACCACGCCGCGACGCGCCAGAACGGCGACACGGCGCATGCCGATAAATAAAGGCTAATCCGGCTTGAGCGGCAGTTCAACTATGGCTAGATTGGTGGGCGCAAAGTTTATGATCAGGAATACGCATGCGCGCGACATCTCTGCTGTGCGCAGTCCTGCTGGCGGCAGCCGCGTCGCCTGCCGAGGCCGGCGTGTCGTACCAATACGATACACTCGGACGGCTCTCGACCGCGAGCTACGACAACGGCAAGCAGATCGTCTACACCTACGATCCTGCCGGAAACCGCACCCTGGTCGTGACGCAGGCGACGCCACCACATGCCGCGCCAGTGAACACGCCGAAGAAAGCTTCATCGAAGAACCGCCTGAAACGCGAAAAAGCACGATAACTTCGAAACAGCCTGGTCACCTTATGGAGCTTCCGTGCATGCGGCAGCCGAAATCGGCTTCGTCATAGCGGCACGCGCACGGCTCGCTTCCCCGCGGCCCTGCCGCTGCCCCGTCAAGGTTTGTCGTTCAACTTCATACCGAGCACGCGCGCGATAGCGACGAGTCGTTTCCGTTCGAGCGCGCCAAGCTTGAGATATCGGTAGAGGAGCGCAAGTCCCTGCTTGCTTCGCGCCACTTCGAGAACATCTTCCGCCTCTCTAGTTTGCTTCGGCGTCTCCTTGCCAGACAAGAGCAGTTGGGGCGGAATGAAGACATCGACCGCTACGCGATAGTGAGCGGCGAGGATGAAAAGCTGCGCCGCGTAGATCTTGTTTTCGCCACGCTCGAACTTCTGGAGCTGCTGGAAGCTGACGCCGAGCACCCTGCCTCCCTCTGCCTGCGTGAGACCGGCGCGGATACGAACCGTTCGCATCTGCTTTCCAATGAACACGTCGACGGCGCTGGGCTTGCTCCGGGGCATCAGACCGCTTCCTACACTTGCCGCAGCCGCGAGCGGCCAAGCTGCATGCTGAACAGCTCGTTCCACGACGGATCGGGCGCGACAAAGTCGTCCCGGAACCACGGCATGTTCTTGCGGTCGAAGATCGTCTCCTTGAGATAGTCGAGGACCACGCGCACGGCGGGCTGCTGCGCCACTTCACGGTCGAAGTTGACGAAGATACCCGTGCCCCAGTGATGCGCGGGAAGGAGCGGCACGAAGCGCGGATCGACGAGCACGGCGTAGGTCGGCAGCATGGCGATACCGGCGCCGCTGCGCACCGCTTCGGCAAGCACGGCGCTCGAGTTCGAGAAGAAATGCGTCGCGGGTGCCCGATCCGTCGTCGAGAACGACGAAAAACGCCCCTTGCTCGTAAGCTGAAGCGTGAGATCGAGCATACGATGGTTCGAAAGGTCTTCGATCTTCTCCGGCCTGCCGTAGGCGGTCAGATAGTCGGGAGACGCGAACAGCATGAAATGCAGCGTCCCCAGCCGCACGGGAATCGAGTCCGGCTCCTCTGCCGCCGAGAACTGGATTTGCAGATCGTACGGCGGGCGCTGCGTCGGGCCCGGATCGGGTGTCGTGAAGAGGCGGAAATCGACGTTCGGATATGCCGATTGGAACCCCGGAAGGAAGCGCGGGAACCAGT
Organism: Rhizomicrobium sp.; assembly: GCA_035549495.1. Classification (GTDB taxonomy): domain Bacteria; phylum Pseudomonadota; class Alphaproteobacteria; order Micropepsales; family Micropepsaceae; genus Rhizomicrobium. The sequence continues at coordinate 100,785 of DASZQV010000035.1, forward strand.
AGGACGCGAGGCCGTCCGAAACCAAAAGCTTGCAGTCGCCCGCGACCGAGCGCGGGCCGGCACGCCTCGCAGCGGCGCGGGTCAGCGACAACTCGGCTGCCTTCGCATCATTCAATACGTCCCGCCCCTCGAAGGTGAGTTCGTAGCCGCGCCGACCCGGTACGAAGAGACGCGCGCCTATGGTCGCTTCGAGCTTGGCGATGCGGCGGGTGACGGTCGATTTCGATATCGCCAGCGCCTTGGCCGCTTTCCCGTGACTGCCGCTCTCGGCGACCGTCAGAAACACCCGAAAGTCGTCCCAATCAATTGCCACCTGCCCGTCCAATGGTTCTATTTCTGCAACGGCCGGTGCAAGAATGGCGACTTTCGCGGGCATCGCAGTTCCCTCAGCTTCTCCGAAGCACGTCGCAGAATCAGTGACGCATCGTAGCAAAGGGGGACGGGAGTATGGCCCAAAACGATCTTATCGGTCCGGCGCATGATCAGGCACCGCCGCGCCTTTCCGTCCGGCGGATTCGGGAGACCGAGGCGGAACGGGCGTTCGCGCTCGCCCGGCAATACCTCCAGACCCCGCTTGCGCCGGACGACCGGGTACGGGCGATCTATCGGCACAATCCCGATACCTTCTGGGCCATCGTCGCCGGTCCGGACGAGGAGCTCGTCGGGTTCTACAGCTTCCTTCTCCTCACGATGGACGGCGTCCTGAAGCTCCTTGCGGGGGATCTCGACGCGACGAGCCCCTCCGTGGAGCACATCGCCCTCCCCGGCCAACGGCCGGCAGGGGTCTACATTTGGGCGGTCGTGGCCCGCGGGCTCACCAAGATCACCGGCCCCCTCATCATCCAGGCCATGACCAGCCTGTATTGGGGACTCCCGATCTACGCCACGGCCGGCACGGTGCCGGGGCTCAACAAGATCATATCGACGGGCTTTCGTCCGGTGGCCGAAGGAATTACCGGGGTCGGTTCGCTCTTCGTCTACGACGCTTGGCCCGATCGGCAGTCGGCTATACCGCCCGCGCTTCCTTCGAGGCAGGAGCGCATGGCCGCGCGGGTCAAAGTCGAGATCGCGAGCTGCCCGGACGACATGGCGAAGATCACCGCCATCCGCGCCGCCGTGTTCATGGCCGAGCAGAACTGTCCCTACACCGAAGAATTTGACGGCAACGACTACACCGCAACGCATGTCATCGGTTACGTCGACGGCGAACCGGCCGCGACGCTGCGCATCCGGTACTTCGCGGGGTTCGTGAAGTTCGAGCGGCTCGCGCTTCTGCCGAACTTCCGGCGGCGCACGCTCGTCGCGAAGGAGGTGGTCAACTTCGGCATCGAGTTCTGCCGCCGCAAGGGATACACGACCGGCTTCGGGCACGCGCAGAAGCGGCTCGTGGGCTTCTGGAAGCATTTCGGGTTCGAGCCCGTGGCGCGCAACGCCACCCTCGTCTACTCGGATCATGAGTACGTCGAGATGAAAGGCGTATTCCCACCCCACGACAATCCGATCACCATCGACGCCGATCCGTATCTGATACTGCGACCGGAAGGCCGTTGGGACGAGCAAGGTGTGCTCGATCGCTCGTCGGTACGTCCGGCAACCAATCCGATAGGGCGGCGGGCATGACTTCCGTTCAAGCAGCGGCCGCATCGGCCTATCGCCGCCTTCTCAGAGAAGACCGGCTTCTCTTCGACGCGAGCGAAGCGCTTCGCGATCTCGGCGCTGGAGAATGGATCGCCGGGATTGAGATCGAGCGCCACAAGCTCGCCATGCGCCTTGAAAAGCTGCAAGCAGAAGCTTATCGCGCCTTTGCACCGGCTGCTCTTCGTCGTGGACGAGGAACGTAACGCAGCGCGAAATCGGCACCTTAAGGCGCACGGCACGGAGATCGCGCAAGGCGCCGCCGCCGGTGACGCGCCGACAAAGGACTGCGCATGAAGCTCGGCAGCAGGACCAGCACGCTCAAAGAACGGCAGCTAATAGGTAATGCCCAAAGCCGCAAGCGTGGCGTCATCCATGCGGCCGGTCGCGGGGAGCTGCTTCACCAGCTGGAACCGCCGAAGGGCATCTTTCGTCCCGGAGCCGAACACGCCGTCAATTGTGCCCGTGTAATAGCCGAGCTCATGAAGCTTCGACTGAACCCGCATGATCATCACCAAGTATGTTGTCGCGCGTGGCGGTGGTGCGGGCTGTGGCGGCGGTTCGGAGAACGAGGGCGGCGGCGATGGCGGCGCGGGCGGAACATAAGGCGTGTAGTCGCCGCCTCCTCCCGACCCGGAATAGTGCGAGCTGTGACTCGCATGACTTGCGTGACTGGCGTGGCTCGAATGGCTGCTATGCCCTGCGAATAGCTGACCCTCGTTGTAATTCGGGCGCTCGAATACGAGCGGCGCGTGGATAGGTCCGTCCGTTGCCGTCGCGATCGCGTCCGGCACGGACGCCGTCGCTCCTCCCGCCGTGCTTACGACGGCCGTTCCGGCGACACCCATGCCCAAGAGCGCACGAAGATACGAAATCCATGTTCCAACCATGTCATGTCCCCTCTTAGATCGGTTGAATGCCGCGGCTGCGCCAGGCAGCGCCCGCGGATTTGAAAAAGCCGCTGCAGCGGTCGCGAACGGCACATGCATCGCACTCCGGCGCGAAGACGTTCTTCCAGTCCGAGATGCTTCGGCGCGCGAGCGGCCACGCGCCCGGCGTGAGCAGGCAGAGCGGCGTGTTGTAGATCGAGGTCGGAATGCCGCGATCCGCAAGAAACCAGGCCGCCCTCTCAAGCGCATCGCGATAGTCGAGCGGGTCGACATACAAATCCGCTCTGTTGAGCTTCGCGAAGCCCATCGGTTCGAGCCCCATGAAGGCGACATGCTTCACGAACGGCAAGGATCGCCAGACGAACTCGGCGAACTGGTCGAGCCGGCCGACCGTCTTGGCGTGAAGGACCATCCGGAGCTCTATGGCAGCGCCGCGCTCCGCGAGATTGTAGAGCCCGTTGATCGTATCCTCGAAGGCGCCATCGGCTTGCACGATGTAATCGTGCCGCGGCGCCGTGTCCGCATAGAGCGGCACGGCCCACATCACATTACGGCCCGCTTGGACAAGCGTGTCGGTGAGCGCTGGGTCCGCAAACAAGCGGGCGTTCGAGAGGATATGCAGATGGGCGCGGGGCAGATATTCGCCGATCAATCGGATGATTTCCGCAAGGCGATCCCCCAGGAGCGTCGGTTCGCCGCCTGTGATGCCCAGGTGCGGGATATCCCGGTCGATAAGGGGAACAACCTCGCGGAGCTCGTCCACGCGCCAATCGTCGTTCTCCGCCCGGGGCGGCTGGCTGCACATGAGGCAATAGCTGTTGCACCGTTCGGTCGCGAAGAGAAAATTCGCGTTCGCGCCGCGGCGGTGGAGAATCGATATCTGCCCATTCTCGCGCAGCCGAACGACATCGCCCAGCGCCACGACCCCCGGGTGGGCGATGTCCGAGACACAGACGAGATCGCTCGGAAGTCTGCTCGGGCGCTCGTCGGCAACGATCCCTGCATATCCGAGCGCCTGCAACGCGGCATACTCGCCCCGAGGGGCCCGCCCCCGTTGTTCGATAAGCACCCGGGAAGGCGCAAAGGCGCCTTCGAGCGCCTCGCCGAGCGCGAGTACTTTGTAGATGCCGCTATGAGCATCGTCGCCTAACGCCGCCCGGGTATGGAGCGCGAGCATCAGCGGTCTCCGTGCGCAAGCGACGCGCGAGGCTTGCGCAATACCCACGCCAGGAATGTCTGCATAACATCCGGATCGGCCGCTTCGAGATACCGGAACAGGATGCGAAATAGCCCCATGTGCCGGACGCAGTGCGGCGAGCTGAGGCGATCGGACAGAGCCGTTCCGGTCGCATGATCTTGGACGGGGTCGGCTCCGCAATACGGGAGGAACGCGCAGTCGCGGCATACCGGGAGGTCTTCCGCGACGCCCGCGTGCGCGAGCCGCGCCATGGCGGGCGAACGCATGAGGTCCGCGTAGGGCTCATGCACCGATCCGAGGCGGAAGGTAATATCTCCGGTCTCGGCAAGCATCCGGCTCTCATCGGACGCATACACCCCGCCATCGTAGTTATAGACGAGGACGCCGAGACCGGCGCCGGCCGGAGACCGCAGGTCCACATAGCGCGACGCGAATGGCGTCAGAATGTGAGACAGCAGAATGGAAGCATAGACTTCTTCGATCTCCACGCCGTCGCGATTGAGCGCGAGAATGTGCGCCAGGGCGCGCTCGTAGAATGGCAGGAACGCCGCCATGTCGTAGCCGAGTTTGCGCTCCGAGCGCTTTGCAAAGCCATACGGACTGAGCGGTCGCAGAAAGACGGATTTGAATCCGAGACGCACATACTCGTCCACGATCGCTTCCGGATAGGCGAGGCTCTCGCGCGTGAGCGTGGTGAGCGCTGAGATCGACTGCGCGCCAAGAACCTCGCGTGCGCGCGCCAAACCTGCGAGCGTGCGCGCGTGGGCGCCGCCGCTCGGCGTCGGCCGGTTCGCATTGTGCAGGTGATCGGGACCGTCGAGCGAAGTCGAAACCTGAAACTGATGCTGCTCAAAGAAAGCCAGCATGCTGTCGGAGACGTGATGCAAGGTCGACGTGATCGTATAGGTCACGCGGCGGCTATCTCGCGTGCGGCGCTCTTCGATCAAAGCTACGATTTCAGCGATGCGGTCGAATGCGAGCAACGGCTCCCCGCCTTGGAACTCGACCGTCAACTCTTGCGTTGGAGCTTCGAACATGCGCTCGACCGCCGCGCGCGCGGTTTCGCTCGACATGTCAAAGCGGGTCTTGTGCGTGCCTTGCCGGGAAACTTGGCAGTAGAAGCAACTGTGATCGCAGCGCAGCGAAACAACGAAGATATGGAGCGAGGGACCATCGCGCAGGAACGCCTTCCTGGTGCGCAGCTTCGTCTCCGCCATCCTAGCTGCCGCGCGCGATGGTCCGTGACTGATGATCTGCTTGGCCACGAGATCGTCAAAGGAAGGTGCCGAGGCCGGCAAATCGCCCGCGAGCAGCTGCGCATGCTCGTGCTCCGATAGGAATAGGTATTCGCCGGCGTTCGAGGTAACGAGGACGCGTCCTTCGATGCCGGGGATGCAAACCGACCGGACCGCGCCGAGGCCAAAGCCCTGCGGCGCAAAATCTTCCATAGGGCGGAAGCGCACGCTCATGGTCGCGCTTTCCGCCAACGGTTCCAGCTCTGAGCTACGCCCCCCATTCTCGTGAGCCCATGATAACGACACCACTATAAATTGAGGCGCCGCTGTCTGCTAGTCTTCTCTTGACCAATAACGGCGCTGACCAAGCTTGGAAGTCGCGACCGGTCAGGCGCTAAGGGCATCGAATTCGAGAGGTGACCGCTATGCCCCCATCCAGCCCCGCGCCTCGCGCGGCTTCTATTCCAGAATTCGCCGCGTACAGCCTCGCGCTGCTGCGCGAGCTCCAGCGCGCCGCCGCCGAGCTCGATTTGACATCGTTTGCACAGGTGCTCGAACTGGCCGCTGCTGAAGCTGAGCAGATCGAGCGCCGCACGGCGGAGAGCCGCTCCTAGCGAGAGTGCAGCGGACCATCTCGCGCAAAGAAAGCAGCCGGCCCGAAGGCAGGCTGCCAGTGTCGCTCGTTCGAATGCGCCCCGACCGCTTGGTTTCGTCTTGTCGGGCTGGTGCGCTTCCCCGCGCGGTTGATTTGAGCGCGGTCTGCTAGCTAGCCGCCTGTGCAAGTCGCGCGCGCGGGTATCACACAAGGTGCGCCGAGCGTTTCGGTCCCTTGCGGGCACGAAAGAACTCATCCGCTCATGCGGATGGCGTCTGCGCTGAAAGGCTTGCTCGGCGTGCCGTCGATCATGAGCTTCAGATAGATGGAGTGGTTTGGGAGGTTGAGGAGGTCGTGCACGTCGAACTCGGGCTGGAGCTCCTTGGCGAGGATCGCCGCGTCCTCGGCGCCGACGCGGAATGAGATCAGCGTGCCAGCGTTTCCAAGAACCGCATGGCGCACATCCGGGTCAAGTTGGTGGAAGTATTGGTTTGCAAGCACGAGACCGACGCCATACTTGCGCAGCTCGGACATCATGTTGGCGAGCATGAGCGTGGTGAAGTTGTGGAACTCGTCGAGGTAGACGAAGAACGGCTTGCGTTCGTTTGGTGACTGCTCTGCGCGACTGAACGCAGCTAACCCGAGGGTCGAGACTACCAAGCTCCCGAGAAGAAGCGAGCTGTCCTCACCGAGCCGTCCCTTCGACACATTGACGAGCAGGATCATCCCGTCGTCCATGATCGAGCGGAAGTGCAGGTCTATCTCAGGCGCTACGAGGATGCGGTACAGGGTTGGGTCGGACAGGAGCGCGCCGAGCTTGTTTTGAATTGGCGCGCAGGCTTCGGCTCGCAATCGCGCGGGATATTCATTGAACTCACTTTCCCAGAATTCCTTGACTACCTCGTTGCGAATATCGCGCACGACTTCCTTGCGGAAGTCGTCGTCCGCGTAGAGGCGAAGGATGTCGGGAAGCTTGGCGTCGCTCCGCTCCAGGAGCGTGTACAGGGTGTTGCGTAGGACGTGCTCCATGCGGACGCCCCAGGCGTCCGGCCAGAGCTTCTTGAGGGTTTCGAGGAGGCCGGAGACGGCGAGCGGTATCTTGTCGTCTCGGACGCGGCGGAGCGGATTGTATCCGTATGGCTGGAAGGGGTTGGTGGCGTCCAGGTAGACGAGACGTTCGGGATCGAGGGTAGCTATGCCCTTGGCAAGCGGTTCGACTAGATCGCCGTGCGGGTCTACCAACGCAAACCCCCGCCCGGCTTCGAAGTCTTGCAGGGCCAATGTCTTCAGCAGCGTGGACTTGCCCACCCCGGTCTTGCCAATAACGTACATATGCGAAAGACGGTCGGCCTGCTTTATGCCGAATGGCGTGTGCTTGTTCCGATGATTGGTGCGAGCGAAGTACGAGACATCGTCGTTTGGTGGCATGGTCCCATCGTCTCGCACCGTGTCTTACGACATAAGGCGGGACTTCTTGACCTATTGTCATGTGTGCAGCGGCTCGGCCGGAATACATGCGCGCCTTTGCTGATGGCAGGCGCGCATGATGCGGCCGGCCGCAGCATGACGACCGTTCCGTGGACGCGTGGACGTTGTGGATATTGCGCCGACTATATCGAACGAGACGCGCCGTGTTTCGTGGTCACGCTCGGGTTGACGGCTGCACTCCTTGAGTTCTGGTCAACCGCGAGGATTATATCGAGCAATTCCTTAGCCCGCTCCCGAGGGGTACCCCGACGCGGTGGCACCGTATTGATGAAGCTCGAACTTTTTCGAGAAATGTGAAAATACATTGTGGTTGAGCCGTATTTGCACGGCGGCACTTTTTGACTACGAGCTCAATTTTGGCAGAGGGTTGATAGGAATCGAACTTCGGCTAGCAAATAAGCCGTAGTTGGGCGTTGACGGGGCTCAATTGGCAATGCGATGCCGATAGTTCGATTCCTACCTAGATTGCGTTAGATAAGTACGAGCGAGGTTCCCCGGCTTAAGAGAATAGGCGAGGGTGTCAGTAACTCGGTGTAAGATGGTTTCTGTGAGTTTACCTTTGCTAGGAGACTCACATGGCTACGGATTTTTCGCCTGAGATTCTGGACCAACTTTTGTCTGGGGGCTTGAAGCCCGAGGACCTGACGGGCG
>DASZQV010000036.1:0-161259 GCA_035549495.1 Rhizomicrobium sp.
GGTGAGGCCGGTGTCATAACCCAGCTTTTCCGCTTTCTCGATTTCGGCTTCCGCCGTGCCGGTCTTGCGGCATTCGGCGATGAAGCCGGCCAGCTTGCGATCCTTCAGCGCCAATTCCTGAGTCAGGGGATGTTCCGGCGACAGGCCGACAAAGGACGCGCCGAACAGCGTGTCGGGCCTTGTGGTGAAGACATCGAGTTTTTCGCCATTCGACAAAGCGAATTGGAAGCGCAGGCCTTCGCTGCGGCCGATCCAGTTCTTCTGCATCAGCCGAACTTTTTCCGGCCAACGGTCCAGCGTGTCCAAGGCGTTGAGCAATTCTTCCGAGAAAGCGGTGATCTTGAAAAACCATTGCGACAGCTTGCGCCGCTCGACAATGGCGCCGGAGCGCCAGCCGCGGCCGTCGATCACCTGCTCGTTGGCCAGCACGGTGTGGTCGACCGGGTCCCAGTTCACGTCGGCCTCGGCGCGATAGACGAGGCCCGCCTTGAAGAACTCGACGAACAGCTTTTGCTGCTGCGCATAATATTCGGGATCGCAGGTCGCGAACTCACGCGACCAGTCGATCGCCAGGCCCATCAGCTTCAGCTGCGCGCGCATATGGGCGATGTTGGCATAGGTCCAGTCGCGCGGGCTCACGCCCGAGTCGCGCGCCGCGTTCTCGGCCGGCAATCCGAACGCGTCCCAGCCCATCGGGTGCAGGACGTTGAAGCCTTGCGCCTTGCGGAAGCGCGCGATGACGTCGCCCATGGTGTAGTTGCGCACATGCCCCATATGGATGCGCCCCGACGGATAGGGGAACATCTCGAGCACATAGGCCTTGGGCTTGGCGGTGTCGTTCGACGCGGCAAAGGCGCTGCGGGCGGTCCATTCCGCCTGCCATTTGCTCTCGGAGTCTTTGGCGTTGTAGCGCGCCATGGGATGTCCTTTCCGGAAAGGCGCTAGGCCGTCCGGTCGGGCCAAGGCTTAGCGCTGTCTCAGGTCAACTTCTAGGGGCCGTGCTCGCAAGTCGAAGCTCGCGCGCGCGGGTGAGGATCGCGTCCTCGAGCTTGGTCGCGGTGTCGCCGTTGACGGTGGAATCCACCCAACCCTCGTTCGAGCGGCTCTGGCGGAACACGGCGATCTTGATGCCGTCGGCGCGCAGGCGGCGGTCGAGGATGTAGATGGTGACCTTGACGCGCTCGTTCGGATCGGACGGCGCGGAGTACCAGTCGGTGATGATCACGCCGCCGAACGGGTCGGCCGAGGCCAGCGGCATGAAGGAGAGCGTGTCGAGCGTGGCGTGCCACAGATAGGAGTTCACGCCGACCGTGCGCGCGGTCCCGCCGGCGATGGCGGTCGTGCCGCTGTCGATATCGCCGATCTTGTTATCGTCCGACCCGCAGGCGGACAGCATCAGCGCGCACAGCACCAACGTTAACACGCGATTCATGTCGGTTCTTCGCTCCTTCGGGCAGCCCCCGGTCGGCGGCTTATAATGGGCGCAGAGGTTCCGCGCAACATTTCGCGGATTATGCGTTTTGCTGTAAGGATTTGGCAAATCTTCGGGGGTTCCGTGGTTACGACGCGCGTCCTGGGTGGCCTGCTTCTCGCAGCGGCAACCGTGCCCGCTTATGGTTTCGATCTCGGCGACTGGCCCACCAACTGGAATCTGTCGCCCTACACCACGACCATCGGCGACAACCTCCAGTTCAAGCTGACCGGCCAGGCCGACGGCTCGGCCTATGCGGCGGCGCAGCCCGGCTTCGCGGACTGGAAGCCCGACGGCGCGACCGGGGCGGCCAATATCGGCATGAGCCTGGAGCGCGACTACGACAGCGGGCTGACGCTCGCGCTCAAGAGCAGCTTCGAGGTCTATCACGACCGGCTTTCGGGCGACAATTACGGCAGCGATTTCGTGCAGAAGGTCTATGGCCAGATGCAGACCGGGCTCGGCCGGGTCGAGATCGGCAACACCGACGGCGCGGCTTATGCGCTCGCGGTGACGGGACCCGTGGTGCAGGGCTTCACCTCCATCGACAATCCCAACGTCACCTTCTTCCGCGATCCGTCGACCGGCCAGGCCTTCGTCAACGTCTTCGCGCTCAACAGCGCCGTCGAAGCCTCGCTCAACTATGCGAAAATCTCGTACTACACGCCGCGCCTGTTCGGCATCCAGCTCGGCATGTCGTTCACGCCGTCGGAAGGCAAGGACGTCATCCCCTTCGCGACCAAGGGGCCGGACGTCTTCGACCGCCAGAGCGACATCTGGGAGATCGGCGCGAGCTACAACAACTATTTCGGGCCGGTGACGGTGAATTTCTCGGGCGGCTTCTCGGTCGGCCATGACGACCGCAAGACGCCGGGCCATGCGGGGCTGACCGATTGGAGCCTCGGCGCCGAGATCGACTACGCCGTCGACGACGATTGGAAGCTCGCGGTCGGCGGTGCCTGGCGGCAGAGCAATGCCTATGCGTTCGCGATCAACGACGTGCTCGGCGACGGCCAAACGGTGAGCAAGCATCTGAGCGGCACGATCACGCATGGCTCATGGATCGTGGGCGGCGAGCTTGGCGACGGCAAGGCGGATGGGGGGCCCCACACCTTGGGCAGCGACCCGACGCTCGGCTTGCATGCCGCGTCGGCGACGCTCGGCTATGTCGTGAACTCCAATCTGCAGATCAATCTCGGCTGGGAGCGGTTCATCTATCGCCGCGACATCGGCGCGTTCTACAACGGCGCCAAGCGCATCGGCATGCACGCGACGTTCCTGAATTTCGAGTTCAAGGTCTGAGCGCGCCGATCGCGGCGATCCCGTCGAAGCCATGGAGCAGCGCCGCGTTGCGCGCCTCGATCCCGCCCAGCGCATAGACGGGCCGGCGCGCCTGGCCCGCCATCAGGTTGGCGCGCACGGGCGTCAATGCCGCGCGGCCGGGGTGGCTTTCCGTCGAGAACACCGGCGACAGCAGCACCGCATCGGCTCGGCTTTGCATCAGCGCGCGCAGCGAATGCGCGGACGCCGTGACGAACATGCTTGGCAGCCTTGCGCGCCAATGGGCGATCTCGCCGGCGCGCGCTTCGGGCAGGTGATAGCCGTCGGCGCCGAGCTTGGCCGCGAGCAGCGGATCGCCGGCGACGATCACCGCCACGCGCCGCAGCTTGAGCAGCGCACGCGCGAGCGGCGCGGGGTCGCTCTTCGCGCGCACGATCACCAGGCTCCCTTTGGGCAGCGCGCGCGCTGCCGCCAGCGGATCGGGCAGGCGTGCGTCGTCGGTCATCAAGACCAACCGGCCCGCGGCCCTTGCCAATCTTGCGCGCGCGAGGCTATCGCTCAATCCATGTCCCTCGAACAGTCCCTCGAAGCGGAGAACCTGGCCGCCATCCTCGCCCGCATCGACGCGGCGCGAAAGGCCGCCCTCAAGCCCGCGCCGTCCACGACCTTGATCGCCGTGACCAAGACCCACGGGCCGGAGCGCATCCGTCCGCTGCTCGAGGCCGGCCATCGCGTCTTCGGCGAGAACCGGGTGCAGGAGGCGCAAGGCAAATGGCCGGCGCTGAAAGCGGACTACCCCGACATCGAGCTGCATCTCATCGGCCCGCTCCAGACCAACAAGGTGCGCGACGCGGTGGCGCTGTTCGACGTGATCCACACCCTCGACCGCCCGAAGCTCGCCGATGCGTTCGCCAAGGAAAGCCGCGTGCCCGATCTGCTCGTCCAGGTGAACACGGGCGAGGAGCCGCAGAAGGCCGGCGTCGCACCCACCGACGCGCCGTCGCTGATCGAATATGCACGCGGACTTCCCGTGAAAGGCCTGATGTGCATCCCGCCGGCCGATGTCGCGCCGGCGCCGCATTTCGCGCTGCTCGCCAAGATCGCGCACGCGCACGACCTGAAGATCCTCAGCATGGGCATGAGCGCCGATTTCGAGATCGCCATCCGCTTCGGCGCGACGCATGTGCGCGTCGGCAGCGCGTTGTTCGGCGCGCGGATTTAACCTGCGTAGCCCGGCATCGACATGCGGCGGTAAGCGGCAAGCGCCTGGCGGCGGTCCACGGGCGTCGCGACCGCGGGCGGCTTGGCGGCCTGCGTAGCGACGGCAGTGGGCGCTTCGTGGTGGCCGGTGAGGAACGACAGCACCGTGTCGCCGAAATTCTTGCCCGTCGCCGCTTCGAAGCCGGCATCGGCGACCGACGAGACAAGGCCCCACACGCCGCCATAGATGCCGTCGCCGACGATCTTCTCGGCCGTGCCGATCTTGTCGCCGCTGAACGCGCGATAGAGCGTGCCGACCACGGGCAGATGCTGCAGCGGATTGACGATGTCGAGGAAGTCGTCGAACGAGAAATGATGCGCGGGCTTCGCCGGCTCCGCGGACGGCGCGACGGTTGCCGCGTCCTGGACATGCGGGTTGAGGGCGAACGAGCTGCCGGTCATCTCCATGGGCGGCATCCCACGCAAATGTCCTGCCAGAAGAAACGCCGGGATTTTCGCGGGGTCGCGGACAGACGGCGGCAAATTCTGCCGATCAGAACAGGTGCCCGGCCTTCTCGGATTTGGTCTTGAGGTAGGCGCGGTTGTGCGCGTTGCTCGGGAAGGCATGGCGCACGCGCTTGACCACCTTGATGCCATGCGCCTCCAGCGCCGCGACCTTGTCCGGGTTGTTGGTCATCAGCTTCACCGACCCATAGCCCATGAGCTTGAGCATCTTCGCGGCGATGCCGAAGCGGCGCTCGTCGGCCTCGAAGCCCAGCCGCTCGTTCGCCTCGATGGTGTCGAAGCCCTGGTCCTGCAGGCGATAGGCGCGCAGCTTGTTGATCAGACCGATGCCGCGGCCTTCCTGCGCCAGATAGAGCAGCACGCCGCCGCCGGCCTTGGCGATCGCGGCGACGGCGCCGCGCAGCTGGCTGCCGCAATCGCATTTGAGCGAGCCCAGGAGATCGCCGGTGAAGCATTCCGAATGCAGCCGCGCGAGCACCGGCTTGTGCGTCGGCGGTGCGCCGATGACGACGGCATAATGCTCGGGCCCCGCCGCCTCGCCGCGGAAGGCGACGAGCTCGGCGTTCTCCGCACCCTCCAGCGGAACCCGCGCGCGCGTGACGATCGTCAGTGTACGCACGACCTCGTCGTCATAGGTTTCGGTCTCTTGCGCATCGACCTCGGCGGCGCCTTTCGCCGCGGCTTTGCCTGCTATTGGCCACACCACGACCGCCGGCAGCAGGCCTGCGAGCTTGGCGAGCTTGACCGCGGCCGCGGTGCCCGCGGGAAGCGCGCCGCGGACGGCATCGAACGGGCCTTTCATCGGATAGCGAAGGTCCGTGGTCGGATCGGCGATGGCGCGCAGCTCGGCCATGGTGGCGCCTTTCGCCAGCGGCAATGCGGCAACCTCGGGCGTATAGAGGCGGATCTTCAAGGTCCGCGCGCGCGCCTGGGTGAGCGCGAGCACCGCATCCTTCGGCGCTTTCGCGAGCGTCTTGTCGGAAGCCGTCTCGACGGCGATCGCGACGAGGCTTTCTTTACCTTTAATGACCACCGGCTGGCCGCGCCGCAAGGATTCGACGGCACGCGCGACGCGCGCCAAGGGCGATCTCTTTGGCGATCTCTTTTTTGTGAGGACGGACTTGGAAGGCGACATGCGCTTCCCACATACACCCGCGCGAGGGTAGAGTTACAGTCTTACCCTGGCAGCCCTTCAAGGCGGGACCCCCTTAAATGCCCACGCCCAAGCGCGTCCTGTTGGTCGACGACGATACGATGCTGCGCTCCTCTCTCGCGGAGCAGCTCGCGTCGGAAGATTCCTATACTGTGGTGGAAGCCGGCAGCTGCGCCGAAGGCAAAGCGCGCGCCGCCGAAGGCCTCTACGAGTTCATGATCCTCGACATCGGCCTGCCCGACGGCGACGGCCGCGTGCTCTGCCGCGAGCTGCGCCAGATGGGGGTCAGCTGCCCGATCGTCCTGCTCACCGCGGCCGACACCGACGCCGATACCATCGAAGGCCTCGAATCCGGCGCCAACGACTACATCACCAAGCCGTTCCGCTTCGCCGTGCTGATGGCGCGCGTGCATGCGCATCTGCGCAGCCACGGCCACAGCGAAGAGGCGCAGTACCGCATCGGCCCCTACACCTTCCGTCCGAGCGCCAAGCTTCTGATCGACGATCAGTCGAAGAAGATTCGCCTGACGGAGAAAGAGACCAACATCCTCAAATTCCTGCATCGCTCGGGCGAGACCGTGCCGCGCGAGACGTTGCTGCACGAGGTGTGGGGCTATAACCCGGCGGTCACGACCCACACGCTCGAGACCCACATCTACCGCCTGCGCCAGAAGATCGAGACCGACCCCAGCCGGGCGCGGCTGCTGGTCACCGAGAGCGGCGGCTACCGGCTGATGCCTTGACGGGCTCGGATTGCAGATTTTGCATGGCTGTCATGCGAATCTACTAGTCTGTACATCACTAGTGTGAACATCATATCTGCTGCCTGGACGAGACGAACACCGCCCGAGGAGGGCATCGCATATGGCCAGTCAGTTGAAATCCATCCTGGGCGGCGCCGCGGTCGCGGCGCTCCTGATCATCCCGGCCTCGGCCGGCAGCGGCAACAGCGGCGATTGGACCAGCTGGCCCTGGCGCACCGTCGACGCGCATGCGGTGAAGGTGGACAGCCTGGTCGGTCACCTGCGCATCGACGTCAAGCCGCAGGCGCAGATCGCGGTGCAGGTGTCGGGCCGCAAGGCGCGCCTCGACCACATCACGGTGCGCACCTCCGGCGACACCCTCGTCATCACGGGCGAGAACGACAACGAGGTGTGGGACTGGAAGAACTGGTTCGACTTCTCGGTGCACGACCAGAGCGAGAAGGATGTCGACGTCCATGTCGTGGTGCCGAAGGGCACCGACGTGAAGGTCGTGGACATGGTCGGCGACGCGAATATCGGCGACACCGAGGGCGACATCAGCTTCGAAGCCGTCGCGTCGAACTCGACCATCGGCAAGGTCAAGGACGCGCGCATCTCGATGGCGGGCTCCGGCCGCATCCAGATGCAGCAGGTGATGGGCGACCTCAAGCTCGACATCGCCGGCTCGGGCAAGATCAAGGCGTCGTCGACGAAGAACGTGAAGGCGGACATCGCGGGCTCGGGCTCGGCCGAGCTCGGCAATATCGACGGCGGGCTGAAGCTCGACATCGCGGGCTCGGGCGATTTCAACGCCGCGCGCGTCAACGGTCCGGTCAAGGTCGGCATCATGGGCGCGGGCTCGGTCAACATCCCGCAAGGCCAGGCCAACCCGCTGCATGTCGACATCATGGGCGCGGGCAATTTCGTCTTCGGCGGCGAAGCGGTCGATCCGCATATCAGCGCGCTCGGCTCGGGCCGCGTGAAGCTGCGCTCCTACAAGGGCAAGATGGATTCCGACGGCATGGTCGACGTGCAGATCGGTCCGGAAGGTTTCCCGCCGCCGCCGCCCGCGCCGCCTGCTCCTCCGGCGCCCAAGGCGCCGCCCGCTCCGCCGGCGCCCCCGGCTCCGCCCAGGCACTGAACGAAGCTGCGAATGACGCGACCCCTCGCTGCGAAAGCGGCGAGGGGTTTTCGCTTATTCGTGCCGCAGCGCGTCGATCGGATTCATCTGCGCCGCGCGCAGCGCCGGGAAGAAGCCGAAGATGATGCCGACCACCGCCGCGAAGACGACGGCGATGATCACCACGCCCGGCTGAAACACGAAGGGGATCTTCAGCGCGTTCGCGATGGCGGCCGATCCGCCCAGCCCCACCAGCACGCCCAGCATGCCGCCCAAAGCGCTCATCACCATGGCCTCGATCAGGAACTGCAGCAGCACGTCCCAGGCGCGCGCGCCGATGGCGAGGCGGATGCCGATCTCGCGCGTGCGCTCGGTCACCGACACCAGCATGATGTTCATGATGCCGATGCCGCCGACGAGAAGGCTGACCGCCGCCACCGCCGACAGGAACGCGGTCAGGATGAGCGTCACGCTGGTCAGGATCTGCGTGACCTCCTTCAGGTCCTGGACGTCGAAATCGTCGACCTGGCCCGGCAGGATGTGTCGGCGCTCGCGCATCAGCCGCATGATCTGGTCGCGCGCGCTCGGGATGTCGGACTCCTTGGCGACCGAGACGCGGATGACGTTGACCTCGGTGTTGCCCGCGAGGCGGCGCTGCACGGCCTTGAGCGGCATCAGGATGATGTCGTCCATGTCCTGGCCGAAGATCGCCTCGCCCTTGGGCGAAAGGAAGCCGATGATCTCGCACGTCGCCTTGTTGATGCGCAGGCGCGAGTTCAGCGGCACCTGATCGCCATAAAGCTCCTTGCGCACGGTCTGGCCGACGATGCACACCGACTTGCCGCCCAGGATTTCGGCCGGCGAGAACATGCGGCCGTCGCTCAGGTCCCAGCTGCGGCTCGCGAGATAGGCGTTGGTCGTGCCGTTGATCTGGGTCGCGTGGTTGCGGTTGCCGTTCACCGCGACGCCCTGCACGGCGAGCTCGGGCACGACTTCGGCAAGCCCCGGCACGTCGCGCTGGATCGCGTCGACCACCGACATGTCGAAGGGCACGACCGCGGTCGGCGGCCCGCGCTGCTGGCCCGGGATGACGAGCAGCATGTTGTTGCCGAGCGAGCCGATATCGGCGGTGACGCGCTTGGTCGCGCCTGCGCCCAAGGTCACCATCAGGATCACCGCGCCGACGCCGATGACGATGCCGAGCGTGGTCAAGCCGGCGCGCAGCAGGTTGTTGCGGATCTCGCGCAGCGCGAGGAAGAGAGCGTTGGCGATCATCGCGCGCCCCGCACGACCGTGTCCGACGCGATCAGCCCGTCGCGGAAGCGCACCTGGCGGTTGGCATAGGCCGCGATGTCCTCCTCATGCGTGACCAGCACGATGGTGAGGCCGCGCTCGCGGTTGAGCGATTGCAGAAGCTGCATGATCTCGTGGCTCTTGGCGGTGTCGAGATTGCCGGTCGGCTCGTCGGCGAACACGACCGAGGGCGACGTCACCAGCGCGCGCGCGATGGCGACGCGTTGCTGCTGGCCGCCGGAAAGCTCGGCCTGGGTGTGGTCCCAGCGGTCGGCGAGGCCCACTTGCGCCAAGGTCTGCATGCCGAGCTTGCGCCGCTCGCTGCGCTTGAGCCCGCGATAGATCAGCGGCAGCTCGAGGTTCTCGAGCGCGGTGGTGCGCTTCAACAGATTGAAGCCCTGGAACACGAAGCCCAGGAAGTGCCGCCTCAAAAGCGCGCGCTGGTCGCGCGACATCGCGCCGACATCGGCGCCGCGGAAGTAATAGTGCCCCACCGTCGGGGTATCGAGGCAGCCCAATATGTTCATCGTCGTCGATTTGCCCGAGCCCGACGGACCCATCACCGCGACGAACTCGCCGTCCTCGACGATCATGTCGACGCCCGCGAGCGCCGCCACGGCCGCCTCGCCGGTGCCGTAGATCTTCTTGACGCCGCGAAGCTCGATGAGAGGTTGGCCGCTCACTGTTCGCCGGGCTTCTTGTCGGCGTTGTCGGTGACGACCTGGTCGCCGGGCTTGAGATCGCTCGACAGCACCTGCGTCGAGCGCCCATCGGTCGGGCCGAGCTTGAGGTCGTGCGGCTTCAAGGTCGTCCCGCTCTTCAGCCACACGCGCCCGGCGCTGACGCCGTTCAGCACCGGCGGCGGGTTGCCGCCCGCCTGCTTCACGTCGTCCGGCGGCACATAGCGCAGCGCGGTGTTGGGCACGAGCAGCGCGTCCTTGACGTTGGCGGCGTCGATCTCGGCGGTGGCGGTCATGCCGGGCTTGAGCAGCCCGCCTTCGTTGTGCACCAAGAGCACGCCTTGATAGGTGACGACGCCCTGCACCGTCTTGGGCGCGCTGTGCACCGAAACGAGCCGGGCCTGGAACTTGCGCGCGGGATAGGCGTCGACGGTGAAGGTGGCGTGGCTGCCGGCGCGGACCTCGCCGACATCGGCTTCGTCGATATCGACGTCGAGCTCCATCTGGTTGAGGTCGCTCGCCAGCGTGAACAGCACCGGCGTCTGCAGCGCCGCAACGACGGTCTGGCCGACGCTGACCTTGCGGTCCAGCACCACGCCGTCGATCGGCGAATAGATCGTGGCTTTGGAGAGCGCCGTCTGGTCCTGGTCGACCTGCGCGCGGGCGAGCGCCACGCCGGCCTTGGCGCGGGCGAGGTCGCCGACCGAGACGTTGAGCTGCTCCTTCGACATGGCATTGCCCTTGGCCAACGCTTCGTAGCGCTGGTGGGTCTGGGTCATCTGCTCGAGCGTCGCCTGCGCGGTCTCGAGCGTGGCTTTGGCCTGCTGGAGCTGCGCCTCGAGCTGGTCGGTGTTGATGCGCGCCAGGACCTGGCCCTTTGCGACATGGTCGTTGAAGTCCACCGACAGCGCGTCGATGCGGCCCGACACCTCGGCGCCGACATCGACCTGGTCGCGCGGCGCCAGCGTGCCGGTGGCGCTGACCACCACTGCCAGGTTTCCGCGCGTCACCGCCTTGGTCACGTAATTATGCGCCTGGCCGCCCCGCATCGACGCCATCAGGACGACGACGACGAGCAACAAGACGACGATGCCGACGACCCACCACACCCAGCGGCGCCGCCGCTTGGTGCCGAGTTCGAGGCGCGACGCAATATCTTGATCCGGTACCGGCGCAACCACGTGTGAATTCCCCAACCCAGACAGCGGAAATGATGTTGGGTCGGACCCAAGGGACGTCAAGGGCACATCAAGGCTGGGGCGCAATGTTTAACAGCCATTAACCCTTCGAGCCTACGAAGAGGCCATGGGACAGTCTCGGGAGCGCGCGCGGGTGAAACGGGTCGCCGATGGCGGCCATGTCGCGCCGCTACCGCCTCCGCCGCCCAAGCCCAAGCGCCGCCGCGCATGGCCTTATGCGATCGCCGTGGTTGCGGTGTGGGGGATCATCCTGGGCGCCGTGTTCTACTCGCGCCTCGTCTCCAGCCTGCCCGATGTCGGCTCGCTGCTGATCGAGGGCCCGTCGCAGGACATCACGCTTCTCGACGACCAGGGCCGCCTGATCGCGCGGCGCGGGCTGACGCAAGGCGCGATGGTCCAGGTGAGCGAGCTGCCGCGCTATGTCCCCGACGCCTTCATCGCCATCGAGGACCGGCGCTTCCGCGACCATGTCGGCCTCGATCCCATCGGGCTGGTGCGCGCCGCGGTCCAGAACATGTCGGCCGGGCATGTCGTGCAGGGTGGCTCGACGCTCACCCAGCAGCTCGCCAAGAACCTGTTTCTCGATCCCCGCCGCAACCTCGAGCGCAAGGCGCAGGAAGCGGCGCTCGCGATCTATCTCGAGTCGCGCTATTCGAAAGACCAGATCCTCACCCTCTACTTGAACCGCGTCTATTTCGGCGCCGGCGCCTACGGCATCGAAGCCGCGGCGGAGCGCTTCTTCGGACACCATGCGAGCGAACTGACCTTGCCGGAAGCCGCGATGCTCGCGGGCAGCGTCAAGGCGCCGGCGAAATACAATCCGCTCACCGACACCGATGCCTCGGCGGGCCGTGCGCAAGTGGTGCTGCGCGCGATGGCCGATGCCGGTCTGATCGACGAGCATACGCGCGCCGACGCGGCGATCACGCGCCCGCATGTCGTGCGCGGCAGCGGCCATGCCGGCGGGGGCTATTTCACCGACTGGGTGGTGTCGCAGATCCCCGGCTATATCGGCGAGAACAGCGAGCCCATCGTCGTCGAGACCAGCTTCGATCTCGAAGCCCAAGCCCAAGCCGAACGCGCGGTCGCGGCAGGCCTCGCCGAGCAAGGCGAGAAGCTCAATGCCGGACAGGCGGTCCTGATCGCGATGACGCCGGACGGCGCGGTGCGCGCGATGGTCGGCGGGCGCTCCTATGGCCAGAGCCCCTACAACCGCGCCACCGAGGCGATCCGCCAGCCGGGCTCGGCCTTCAAGCCGTTCGTCTATCTCACCGCGCTCGAGCATGGCCGCCGGCCCGACGATGTGATGAACGACGTGCCGGTGAACATCCATGGCTGGAAGCCGGACGACTACGAAGGCAAATACGAAGGCGAGATCACGCTGACGCGCGCCTTCGCGAAATCGTCGAACTCCATCGCCGCGCAATTGACCGCGCTGTTCGGGCCCAGGACCGTCGCGCGCACCGCGCATCGCCTCGGCATCGCGTCCAACCTCGACATCAACGCGTCGCTCGCGCTCGGCACTTCGGGCGTGACGCCGCTCGAGCTGGTGACGGCCTATGTGCCGTTCGCCAATGGCGGCGAAGGCGTCATCGCGTTCGGCATCCAGCGCATCAAGACGCGCGCGGGCAAGGTGCTGTGGGAGCGCAAGAGTTCCGGGCCCATCGCGGTCGTCACGCCGGCCAATGCCGCGGCGATGACGGGCTTGATGGTGGCGACCGTGACCTCCGGCACCGGCAAGGCGGCGCGCCTCGCCGACCGTCCGAGCGCGGGCAAGACCGGCACGACGCAGGATTTCCGCGATGCCTGGTTCGTCGGCTACAGCGCCGATCTCGTCTGCGGCGTGTGGATCGGAAACGACGACAACTCGCCGATGACGCATGCGACGGGCGGCGGCTTGCCCGCGAAGATCTTCAAGAGCTTCATGGAGAGCGCGGAAGCGGGATTGCCCTCGCGTCCGCTCGTCGGCACCGAAGCGCCGCCCGCGAGCACCGACACCGCTGCGCCCTCCGAGCCGTCGGATTTCGATTCCTTCCTCGACAGCCTGTTCGGCAAGGGCGGGACATGAGCACCGCCGCCGGGACCTGCGCGTGCGGCAAGGTGCGGGTGGAGATCGATCTGCCGGCGTTCTGGGCGTGGCACGATCACTCCGAAGCCACACGCCGCGCGCAAGGCTGCGCCTATGCGACCTATGTCGGCGTCTGGAAGAGCAAGCTGCGCGTGACCAAAGGCGCGGACCACATCGCGCGCTACGAAGACAAGAGGCGCCGTACGATCCGCGGTTTCTGCAAGCTCTGCGGCACGCCGCTGACCTATGAGCGCGGCCACTCGCCGAAGATGGTCAATGTGCCGCGCGCGCTGTTCAAAGGACGCACCGGCCGCGAGCCGCGCTACCACATCGCCGTCGAAGCCTCGCCCGAATGGGCCTACGCCCAAGAGCCGCTGGTCCCGCTCAAAGGCTATCCCGGCGTGATGTGGAACCGCGCCAAGCGCAAGCCGAAGGCGGAGGCCGAGCTCGACGACTTCCTCGGCGGGATGTTCAGAGGTAGAACGGAACCCTAGCGATATGACTTCGCCGCCATAGGACGGTTCGAAAAGACATGATCACGGCGGCTCAATTGCGCGCGGCCCGGGCGCTTGCCGGGATCGATCAGCGCGCGCTCGCGGAACGTTCCGGCCTGTCGGTTCCCACCATCCAGCGCATGGAAGCCAGCGACGGCGTCATTCGCGGCAACGTCGACTCGCTGATGAAGCTGATCGGCGCGCTCGACGCGCTGGGCATCGTGCTGATCGGCGACGACGCCACCAGCACCGGCGGCGGCCGCGGCGTGCGGCTGAAGACGGTCACTCGCTCTCCTTGAGCAGCTCTTCCAGCCTGTCCTGCCACAGCGCCGCCCAGGTGTGCGTGCCGTGGCCGTGGGTCCGGTCGCTGATCGGGATCAGCACGAACTTGCCGCGCGGGATCTGGCCGACCATCTTCTCGGCGATGCCGAGCTCGGGCGGGTTGATGAAATCGTCGGCCGAGTTCACCCACATCACCGGCGCCTTGATGAGCCCGAGCCTGGCCGAGGGGTCGTAGTCGCGCGAGGCGTCGACCTGGTAGAGGAAATCGTTGGCGTCGAGTGACGTGATATAGCCTTCGACCGTCTTCTCGACATAGGCGTCGACGGCCGCGCGCGTCGGCCAGGTCTTCTGATTGAGCAGCGGCACCGAGCCCGCGATCATCAACAAATCCGCGGCGTTGCGCAGCGCCTCGCGCGGCTGCGATTTGTACTCGCCGCCCGCCCAGGCGGGATCGTTCCTGATCGCATCGATCGTCATCTTGCGCCACATGCGGTTGCGGCCGGCGATCTCGACGGGAAGACACGCCAGCGGCATCAACGCGTCGGCGAAATCCGCATAGGTCTCGCCCCAGACGAAGGACTGCATGCAGCCCATCGACGTGCCCATCACCAGGCGCAGATGGTTGACCTTCAAGCCCTTGACCAGAAGCTCGTGCTGGGCCGCGACCATGTCGTCATAGTCGTAGTGCGGAAATTTGGCGTGC
Organism: Rhizomicrobium sp.; assembly: GCA_035549495.1. Taxonomy (GTDB): domain Bacteria; phylum Pseudomonadota; class Alphaproteobacteria; order Micropepsales; family Micropepsaceae; genus Rhizomicrobium. Next base: position 14,213 of record DASZQV010000036.1, read on the forward strand.
AGCCCGTCGCTCGGCTTGGACGATTTGCCGTGGCCGATGCCGTCGGGCAGGACGATGAAATATTTCCCAGGGTCCAGCAGGCCGCCCGGCGCGAACAGCACGTCGGCGAATTGCGGGCGCAGGAACTGATGCCCGTCGCCGCCCGTGCCGTGCAGCACCATCACCGCGTTGTCGACCTTGCCGTGGCGGTCCCGGTGCGGCGCGCCCAAGGTGGTGTAGTGCAGCCTGAGCTCGGCCAGGGTCTCGCCGGAGCGGAACTTGAAGCCGTGCGCGACATAGTCGCCTTCGGTCGTAGGCGGGGCGGTCGTGGGCAGGTCGGCGGCCCGCGCGGCGCCGGCGGCGAGCAGCGCCATGGCGCCTGCGATCAAGTTTTTGACGCTTGGAGTCATTCCGGTCCGGAGGCTCGGTTCCTATGTGAAGCCTATCGTCCAGAGCGGAAAGGAAAAAGCCCATGCTCGGCCGCCTCTTCCCCAAAGCGTTCGACAACGATTACCGCGGCCACTGGCTCGGGCTGGTGCTGTTTGCGCTCGCGATCGCGCTGCGCGCCGCGCAAGGCATCAGTACGGTGGTCGCGACGCGCATGGTCGCCACCACCGCCGACGGCCTCTCGCTCGATGGCTACAGCCCGCTGCAGGAGGCGCAAGTTCTGTCGCTGTTCGCGGTGCTCGGCCTGTATGTCGTGGTCATCCCGTTCATCGGCGCGATCAGCCTGATCCGCTACCGCGCGATGGTGCCGTTCCTTTATTTGATGTTCCTCTTGACCCAGCTCGGCGTGCGCGCGCTGCACAATTTCCATCCCGCGTTCCTGGCGCTGGACCGCGGCGGGAACCCGAGCGGCTTCTACGTCAATCTCGGGCTGCTCGCGTTTACCGTGCTCGGCTTCTGGCTTTCGCTGATGTATCGTCCAGCCATTCGAACCGGAGAGAGATGATGAGAACGTTCCTGATCGCCGCGGCGGCCGCGGTCCTGTGCACGCCGGCGCTGGCCGGCGACGAGGCGATGGCGAGCCTCTACGGCAACACCCTCGTGTCGACCGGCGGCATGTCCGAGGTCCATTCCCACTACCGCGCCGACCACAGCTTCGACATGGTCGGCTCGATGATGGGCATGAGCAAGACGTTCAAAGGCACCTGGGCGCTGGACGGCAAAGGCAATCTCTGCCGCACCTTCGACGGCGAGGTGCCGCCGAACACGGCCAACCCGCTCTGCACGTCTTTCGTCGAGCACAAGGTCGGCGACACCTGGACGATGGAGGCCAACGGCCAGACGCGCACCATCACGCTGAAAGCCGGTATCCAGTAAGGCTCAACGCCCGCGCAGCGCGCGCGGCGTGGTGCCGGTCCAGCGCTTGACCGCGCGGCTGAAGGCCGCGGGCTCGGAGAAGCCCGTCAGATAGGCGACCTCGTTCACGGAAGCCTTGCGGCCGCTCAAGTAATCGAGCGCGAGGCGGTGGCGCAGCGCGTCGAGCACCTTCTCGAAGGTCGTGCCTTCGGCCGCGAGCTTGCGTTGCAGGGTGCGCCGGCTCAGCCCCATTCTGGCGGCGGCGGTATCCATGCCGGCGTCGCCGGTGTGCAGGATCGGCAAGAGCACGCTCTCGACCTTGCCGCGCATCGACCTCGCGGCTTCGAGCTCTTTCAGCAGCGCATCGGCGCGCGCGCTGAGCACGCCGAAGACATAGCGGTTGGTGGGCGGCTGCCTCAGCGTGAGGAAGGCGGGGTCGACGAGCATGGCGTTGCGCGCGCTCCCGAACACCACGGGCGCGCGGAAGATGCGCGCGTATTCGCTCGCATAGCCCGGATCGGGATGGGTGAAATGGGCGGCGATGGGGAAGCGCATCGCCTGGAATTCGGCCGAGCGCGCGAACATCACCCGCGTGTTCTCGAGCAGGCGCGCGAGCTCGGCTTCGACCATCAGCGGATGGCGTTGGCCGACGAATTCCATCCATAGGCCGTGCTTGTCCACGCTGCCGCGGATGACGTCCGCCGAGCCGCTGTGCTCGTCGTCGACGACCAGCCGCGCATAGCGGTTGAGCTGTCGCCCGACCTCGGCGGTGGTCTCGGCCGCTTCGCAGATCAGCCCCACGATCGAGATGTCCTGCATGCGCACCGCTTCGCCGAACCGAAGCGCGACCGCCGGCTCGTTCAACAGCTGGGCCGCTTCCTTCATCAGCGCGATATAGCCGGTCTGCGGCACGCGATTGTCCGGGTCGGCAAGGCCCGCGTCGCTCAGGCCCGCGCGCGCCAGCAGCGTCTTGCGGTCGGCGCCTTTGGCGACGGCGAAGTCCAGAAAGCTTCTCGGATATCCCGCCGCGACGGTCGGTTCGGCCACATGCGCTCCTTTGGCGCGCACGGTCACGTTTTTGGCGCGGCGCGTCAATGTGGCTGCGCCTGGGCGTCCCTACCTTGGAAAGCGGCGCAAGGGCAGGCGGGATGACGATACTTCAGGTGGCGGCGGACAGCCCATGGTGGATCAAGGCGGGCGCCGAGACGATCCTGCTCGCCCATATCGGCGGCGGGGCCGTGGGCCTCGTCTCGGGCACGGTCGCGGTGATCGCGCGCAAAGGCGGGACGGCCCATCGCTGGAGCGGCACGGTGTTCTTCGGCGCGATGCTGGCGATGTCCGGCGTGGGCGCGGCGGTCGCGCCGTTCCTTCGGGACCGGGTATCGACGGTCGCAGGCGTGATGACGTTCTATCTGGTGCTGACCGCGTGGCTGACGGTCAAGCGCGACCGTCCCGGATGGCCGGAGACCTTGGGCCTCGCCATCGCGCTCTTCGTGCTCGCGATGGGAACGATCTTCGTCATGATGGCGCAGAGCGATCCGCACCGCACCGTCGACGGCGCGCCGCCGCAGGCGTTCTATGTGTTCCTCACCGTGGGCGGCATCGCGGCGCTGTCGGACCTGCGCATGATCGCCGCGGGCGGCTTGAAAGGCACGCCGCGGATCGCGCGCCATCTCTGGCGCATGTGCACCGCGCTGTTCGTCGCCTCGGGCTCGTTCTTCCTAGGCCAACAGAAATTTCTGCCCCAGGCGCTGCACGGCTCGCCGCTGCTGTTCATTCCGGCGCTGGCGCCCTTGGCGGTGATGGCGTTCTGGCTGATCCGGATTCGCATCCGTCGTCCGCTTCGCAGCGCGCCGGTGATCGCATGAGCGCGCGCGGCAAGGCCGGGATCGCAGGCTTGCTCCATCTGATCCTCGGCGTCGACGAAGCGAAGTGGAACGCTCAGCCGAAGGTGAACGAATAAGCCTGCACGCCCGGATCCAGGAACTCGATCGCGAAGGTGTGGTCCGCGATGGGTCCGCTCTGGCGGATGAGCTGATAGAGCCGCTGCGTCGTCACCGTGCCGTTGCCCTGCGCGTCGCTGTCCACGCCATGCATGTCGCCCGGCGCATGGCCGTCGAGCGTCACCCTGAAGCGCACCGGGTCCTTGCCGTTCGCCGGCCCGAGCACGAAATGCAGGTCGCGGGCATGGAAGCGGAACGTCACCTTGCCCGGCGCCTTGTTCAGCACCGTCATCTGCGCGCCGATGGTCCAGTTGCCGCTCAGCCCCCATTGGTTGAGGTTCAGCGCGGAAGGCGTCGCATAGTCCGACGGCTTGTCGGTCGCGACGTGGTCGCTGGCGAGATTCTGCCCGCGGTCGTAGCCGACATAGGTCTCGGGCGACTGCACCTCGTCGATGTCGGCCTTGGCGAGCGCGCCGCTCGCGTTGGGGTCGACGGTCCCGCCGGGCACGTTCGTGTAGCCCGCCTCTTTCAGCAGCTTCTGGATGATCGCTTCCGACTTGTCGTATTCGCCTTCGCCGAAATGATGCGCGCGGATGCGGCCCTGCGCGTCGACGAAGTAATGCGCGGGCCAATACTGGTTGTTGAAGGCCTGCCAGATCGCGAGATTGGAATCGAGCGCGACGGGATAAGCGACGTTCAGGTCCTTCACCGCGCGCTGGACGTTGCCCAGGTCCTTCTCGAACGCGAACTCCGGCGCATGCACGCCGATCACGACCAACCCGTGGTCCTTGTACTTCGCCGCCCAGGCGCGGACGTAAGGCAGCGCGCGCAGGCAGTTGATGCAGGAATAGGTCCAGAAATCGACCACCACGACCTTGCCCTTCAGACTCGCGCGCGTCAGCGGGGCGGAGTTCAGCCAGGCGGTCGCGCCGTTCAGCTCCGGCATGACGCCTTCGACCGGAAGGTCGCTGCCCTTCACGGCGGTCACCGGTCCGCGCTGGGTAGGGTGCACCATGTCGATCAGGTTCTGCTCCAGGCTGGTGGTGCTGGCCGTCGACAGCCGCGTCAGCAGACCGGTGTCGAGCCCGAATGCGATGGCCACGACGCCCAGCAGCACCAGGACGCCCAGCCCGCGCCGGATCCATTCGCCGGCGCCGAGCGAGCGTTTCATCGCCGCGAATACGCGTCCGCCGATCAGCAGCGCCGCCGCGAGCGAGGTCGCAGCGCCCGCGGCATAGGCGAGCAGCAGCAATGTCGTGCTCGCGCTCGCGCCTTGGATCGCGGCCCCCGTCAGCACCAGGCCCAGGATCGGGCCGGCGCAGGGCGCCCATAGCAGGCCCGTGGCGACGCCCAGCAGCAGCGACGCGCCGGCGCCGCTGCCTTGGCCTTGGCTCAGGCGATCGCCCAGCGCGACCAGCGGCTGGGTCAGCCGGTCGGCGAGCGCGGGCAGCAGCAAGGTCAGGCCGAAGAAGGCGAGCAGCACCAGCGCCGCGATGCGGCCGTACTGGTTGGCATGCACCGCCCAGCCGCCGCCCACCGCGGCAAGCGTCGCCACGGCTGCGAAAGTCAGCGCCATGCCCAGCAGGAGCGGCAGCCCGCTCTTCAGGAACGGCTGGTCGGCGCGCGCGAACACGAAGGGCAGCACGGGCAGGATGCAGGGGCTCAGGATCGTGAGCACGCCGCCCAGATAGGCAAGGATCAGCAAAGTCATGAGGCCAGACCGCCGACGATGGCTTCGGCTTTCGCGAACAGCGCCGGATCGATGCCGAGCCCCGAGGCGCCGGCATTGTCGTCGAGCTGCTCGGGCCGGCTGGCGCCGACGATGGCCGACGCGACATTGGGCTCGCGCAGCACCCAGGCGAGCGCGAATTGCGTCAAGGTGCAGCCCGCCTCGGCGGCGAGCGGCTTCAGCGTCTGCACGGCTTCGAGAACGGGGCGCTCGGTCAGCCGCTTGATGAAGCCGCTCATCTTGTCGCTCGCCGCGCGCGAGTCGGACGGCGGCGGCCTGTCGGGATCGTATTTGCCGGTCAGCACGCCCTGGCCCAAGGGCGACCACACGATCTGCGAGATGCCGTTGGCGGCCGAGATCGGGATCACTTTCTTCTCGGGCAGCCGCCACAGCAGCGAATATTGCGGCTGGCTGGAGACGAAAGGCTCGACGCCTTTCATCGCGATGGCGGCTTCGATCTGCGCCGGCGACCATTCCGAGAACCCAAGCCAGCGCGTCTTGCCGCTCTTCACCGCGCGGGTCAGCGCTTCCATCGTCTCGTCCAGCGGCGTGTTCGGGTCGTAGCGGTGGCACTGATAGAGGTCGACGAAATCGGTGCGCAGGCGTTTGAGCGAATCGTCGAGCTGCTTCTCGATCTGCGCGCGCGACAGGCCCTGGTTGCCGCCGCCCATGTCGCCGAACACCTTGGTCGCGAGGATGTAGCTGTCGCGCTTGCGGCCGGACAGCGCTTCGCCCAGGAAGCTCTCCGCCGCGCCGCGGCCATAGACGTTGGCCGTGTCGATGAAGTTGATGCCGAGCTCGAAGGCCCGGTCGACGCAGGCTTTGGCCCGGTCGCGCTCCACGCCCACGCCATAGGTCAGCCACGAGCCGAGCGAGATTTCCGAGACGTTCAGGTCGCTCGCGCCGAGCTTGCGGTATTTCATAGTGAATTCCTTGTGCGAATAGCTTTAACCCAGTCTGCGCCCGCGCGCGTTCAAAGTCATGTGTTTGACGCTTGGGGTCATGGTTTTGTCGCGCAACCGGGTGTAGATATCCGCCCGTCCGACGGAGCCTTCGATGTCTGCGATCCGCAATTTCGTCCTGGGCGTCCTGGTGGGTGTGGCGCTGGTGGTGCCGACCACCCTGTCGGCGCCGGGCGAGAACGCGCTCGAACTTTTCGCCTCGGCGCGGTCCGAGGTCGAAGCGCGGGTCGCGACCTCGGCGCGCGCGACGGCCGCGGGCGTCGCGCAATGGGTCGCGCGCCAGCTTTCCGACCGCTAGGGTCTGTCGCGCGCGATCATGTTTTTGGCGCGGCGGATCAAGCGCGCGCCGGCAGCAAGCCCTACCTAAGAGCATGGTTTCGCTGTTTCGCCTTTATGCGCTTCGGGCGCTCTATCTTCTGATCGCCGTCGGCCAGGGCGCGATCCAGTTTCCGCTCCTCATTCATCACGCGCCCTGGAGCATGATGAGCGGCGTCGCGCATGCCATGCTCGCGGCCTTGGCGCTGCTGGCGCTCTTGGGCGTGCGCTATCCGCTGCAGATGCTGCCGCTGATGCTGTTCGAGCTCGCCTGGAAGACGATCTGGCTCGCGGCCATCGCGCTGCCGCTGTGGCTCGCGCACCGGATGGACGCGGATACGATGGAGACGGCGCAGGCCTGCCTGCCGGTCGTCATCGTGCCCTTCGTGCTGCCCTGGTCTTATCTGCTCGCGAACTATGTGAGGAAGCCCGGCGACCGCTGGCGCTGAGGCTATTTCGCGGCGTAGCGGTGCAGCATGTGGCCGTGGTCGCGCAGCCATTTCTGCGCCCGCTTGGCGTCGCCCGTCAGGCTCTGCACCAGCGCCCAGAATTTCGGCCCGTGATTCATCTCGCGCATATGCGCAACCTCATGCGCGACCACGTAGTCGAGCACGAAGGCCGGCGCCAGGATCAGCCGCCACGAGAACGACAGCGAGCGCGTGGTCGAGCACGAGCCCCAGCGGCTGGCGGTGTCGCGCACGGTGATGCGCCGGTGCTTGAGCCCGATGCGGCCGGCGAATTCGAGCGTGCGCGCCTCGAGCTCGCGCTTGGCCTCGCGCTTGAGGAAATCCAGCAGGCGCCGCGCATGATGCTCCTTGCGGCCGGCGACGCGGATCGTGCCGTCCTCGAGCCACACCGCGCCGCGCCCGCTTCCGCCTTCGCGCACCGCATGCTCCTGGCCGCGCAGCGGAAGGACGGCGCCGATGGCGAGCGGCACGGCCAAGGGCACGCGCCGGAGCTGGGTCGCGATCCAGTCCTTCTGGCCGCGCGCGAACTCCAGCGCCCGCTCCAGCGCGCGCTGCGACGGGGCGGTCACGCTGACCTCGCCGGTCGAGGGATGGACCTTCACGATCAGCCGCCGGGCCCGGGAATTGATGCGGACATGCACCTCGACGTCCCGGCCTTCGATGGCCAGGAGCTCGCGCCGCGTCACCTTGCGGGTTGCCTTTGTTTTACGCACTGGCATTTTACGCATAGGCTTCCTTTGGCCTCAACAACGGGAAACGCCGATGAATTCACGCCCGCGCTTCCATCTTGCCTTTCCGGTGAACGACCTCGCCGAGGCGCGCGCGTTCTACACCGGCCTGCTCGGCTGTCCCGAAGGACGCGCGAGCGACGATTGGGTCGATTTCGATTTCTTCGGTCACCAGATCGTCGCGCATTTAAGCCCGAACGAAGCCGGACACAAAGCGCATAATCTTGTTGACGGCGACGAAGTTCCCGTTCGTCACTTCGGCGCGATTCTGCCGATGAGCGATTGGCGCGCGCTCGCGGATCGCCTTAAACAAAAGAATGTGCGCTTCCTGATCGCGCCCGACATCCGCTTCGAAGGCGAGCCGGGCGAGCAGGCGACGTTTTTCGTGTCCGACCCCAGCGGCAACGCGCTGGAGTTCAAGGCCTTCGACGACGACAGCAGGATATTTGCAAAATGAGCTCGAGAGAGATTTCGTTCGGCCTCGGCGGCATCGCGCTCGCGCTGATCCTGGGCGCGCTGGGCTTCCAGTACATCGCGCATTTTCCGCCTTGCGAGATGTGCCATTGGCAGCGCTGGCCGCTGATCGCCGCCGCGGTCGTGGGCTTGGGCGGCGGCTATATGGCGAAGGATTCGCGGCTCGTGGCGCTGCTTGCGATTCTGCTCGTTGCCGCGTCGGGCGCGATCGGCGCCTACCAGGCCGGCGTCGAATGGCATTGGTGGGCCGGCCCCGAAGCCTGCACCGGCACGCGCTTCGTCTTTCATGGCCTCGACGATCTGAACACACCGGGCGCGGTGCGCTGCGACGTTGCGGCGTGGCGGCTTCTCGGCATTTCGCTCGCCGGCTGGAACGCGCTGATCTCGCTCGGCTCGGCGCTGACCGGGCTCGTCCTTCTGCTCCGGAAGCGCGCATGAGGAAAGAGCGGCCTGCCGCGCCCGGCACCCACGAAGATTTGGCGGCGATGATCCGTGTCGATCACGCCGGCGAATACGGCGCCGTGCGCATCTATGAAGGCCAGCTCGCGGTGCTGAAAAGCGGGCCCGCCGCCGACGCGATCCGGCGCATGGCGGAGCAGGAGCAGCATCATCTCCAAACCTTCGACCGGCTGATCGTCGAGCGCCGCGTGCGCCCGACCGCGCTCGAGCCGGTGTGGCGCGTCGCGGGCTATGCGCTCGGCGCCGCGACCGCCTTGATGGGCGAGAAGGCGGCGTTCGCCTGCACCGCGGCCGTCGAGGAAGTGATCGACGAGCACTATGCCGGCCAGCTCGAAAAGCTCGGCGACAACGATGCGGAACTCAAATCCACCGTCGCCGAGTTCCGCGCCGACGAGGTCGCCCATCGCGACGAAGCGCTCGCGCAAGGCGCCGAGGACGCGCCCGCCTATCCCTTGCTGCGCGAGGCGATCAAGGCCGGCTGCCGTCTCGCCATCGCGCTTTCGACCCGCCTATGAGCGAAGCGGACCGGCATGCGCTGCTCGCGGCGGCAGCGAAACCGCGCCGCGCCAGCGAGAACGACACGGCACAGCTCGCGCGCCTGCTCGCGGCGGCGTTCGCCGCCGATCCGGTGTTCGACTGGATCGCGCGCCCCGGACGGCGCCGCGCCGAGGTGATGGAGGAGTTCTTCTTCTGGCTCCTGCGCACGCGCGCGATCCCCTACGGCGAAGTGTGGGCGAGCGAAGGCGTGGCGGCGGTGTGGATCCCGCCCGAGGCGCCCGCAAGCCCGGGCGGCTTCTTCGACCAGCTGCGCCTGTTGCCATTGTTCCTCAGGCTCTGCGGGTTGCCGCGCTTCCGGCGCGGCGCCGCGATGGGCGAGGCGATGGAGAAGAACCATCCCCACGACGCGCATTTCTATCTCGCCTTCATCGCGGTGGCGCCGCGGCTGCAGGGTTTGGGGCTGGGCAGCGCGATGCTGGAAGCAAATCTCACGCGCATCGATGAGCGCGGGGTACCCGCCTATCTCGAGAACTCGAACCCGAAGAACACGAAGCTCTACGAGCGCGCCGGCTTCGTCGCGCGCCGCAACATCGCCCCGCGCGGCGCGCCGCCCATGGTCGCGATGTGGCGTCCGGCGAAGCTCTAGAGTCTTTCTGTCCCGAACGTATCGCAGCGATCCATGTCGCCGCTGTCGAGGCCGCGCTTGAACCAGCGCACGCGCTCGGCGCTGGTGCCGTGGGTGAAGCTGTCGGGCACGACCGTGCCTTGCGTCTGCTTCTCCAAGGTGTCGTCGCCGACCGCGGCCGCGGCGCGCAAGCCGTCGTCGACATCGCCGCTCTCCAGGATCTTGAACTGCGCGTTCGCGCGGTTCGCCCACACCCCGGCATAGCAATCGGCTTGCAGCTCGATGCGCACGGAGTCGCTCGTCTCGCCGCGCGTGCCCAGCGGATGCGCCTGCATCGTGCCCGTCAGCTCCTGGACGTGATGGCCGAACTCATGCGCCACGACATAGGCCTGCGCGAACCGGCCCGGCGCGCCGAAGCGCTCGCCCAGCGCGTTGAAGAAGCTCAGATCCAGATAGATATGGCTGTCGTCGGGACAATAGAACGGGCCGGCCGCCGACACGCCGGTGCCGCAGCTCGTCGGCGTCGCATTGTCGTAGACGGTCAAGGTCGCCGGCTGGAACGCGACGCCCTTCGCTTTCAGGATCGGCGTCCACACATCCTCGGCCGATCCCACGATCCGGCGCGCGAAATCGTACGCGGCATCGTCGGCGCGCGGCTGGCCGGGCTCGGCCGTCTGCGGCGCCTGGCCGGCATCGTTCAGGATCTGCGAAGGATCGACCCCCAGCAGCAGCGCGATCACCACCGCGCCGATCAGGCCGAGCCCGCCGACGGCAAAGCCCGTCCCGCCGCGGCGGTCGTCCGTATAGCGTGTCGGGCGAAGGTCGTTGATGCGCATCCCACCCCACAACGCGCGAACGGAATTAAGGCTCCAGCTCGCTGTCCCAATAGAGATAGTCCGCCCAGCTGTCGTGCAGGTAGTTGGGCGGGAAGCTGCGGCCGTTGTTGCGCAGCTCGTTGACGGTGGGGCGGTGCGGGCGCGTGCGCGGGAACATCTTGATCTGGGCGGGAAGCTTGCCGCCCTTCATCAGGTTGCACGGCGCGCAGGCGGTGACGACGTTCTCCCAGGTCGTGCGCCCGCCGCGCGAGCGCGGGATGACGTGGTCGAAGGTCAAATCCTCGTCGAAGCCGCAATACTGGCACTCGAAGCGGTCGCGCAGGAACAGGTTGAACCGGGTGAAGGCCGGGTTGCGCGCGGGCCTGACGTAGGTCTTGAGCGAGACGACCGACGGCAGCTTCATCTGGAAGCTCGGCGAATGGATGACGCGGTCGTATTCTTCCAGGATGTTCACGCGCTCCAGGAACACGGCCTTGATCGTGTCCTGCCAGGACCACAGCGAAAGCGGGTAATAGCTGAGCGGCCGGTGATCGGCGTTCAGCACGAGCGCCGGGCAATTCTCAGGCGAGCGCGCGGCGGCTAGCACGGCACAACTTCCCGGAAGACGGGTCCCTCCAGTCCAAGCGGGCCGAACTCTAAGGCGGCGCGGACCGCGTGCGCAAGCTTACGCGATTCGCTGTGACATTTCCGCGACCGGGGGGCGGGTTTCGCGGCCCGGCCGTATTCAACTCCCACGGCATTGTGCTAGCGTATCAGCCAGATGTTGAAGCTGGCTCGGGGGGCATGATGTCCATTCTGCGCTCGTGCGGCTGGATCGCGGCTGCGACGCTTCTGATGCTCGGTCAGGCGCTTGCCGAGCCGAAGGCGTCGGGCCCTGCGGTTTTCGAATCCGAGTGCTCGACGACGATCTCGAACGAGGTCGGCGACGAGATCGCCGTCTCCGCTCTGCTCGAAACCTCCGACGAGGACGACCCCGACGAAGACGAAAGCCTGATGGTGACGAGCTCGGGCGGCGAGTTCAGCCAGATCCTGGTCGACTATGACGACACCACGCCGCTCGGCACCTTCGTCGCCACCCAGGCGAATGAAACCGTCAGCGGATCGGTGTTCGCCGCCGACGGCGACGAGACCTGCACGATCACCGCCTCGCCGCCGCTTTTTTCGCAGGACACCAAGCGGAAGTTCTACAACTATGCGGAGACGACCGAAACGCTTGCCGAGCTCTCCGCCGGGGTCTCGATCGAATGCCTGATCGCCGGCGAGGTCGAGCTGTGCGGCATTCCCGTGCTCGTGTTCACCGGGATCGTCGAACTGGCTTCGAAGGACGCAGGCTATCTCGCCGGCGATCCTCCGGACGCCAATTTCACCGAAGTGGCGCTGCCTGTATTCGATACGGAGCCCGACGGGATTTCAGGGCGCGGCGGCGCCTTGAAAAAAACCTTCCAGGCGCTGAACCAGAACCTGAAGCGGGTCATCGTGCTCGACGGCACGACCATGACGACGATCGATCGCGTCAGCGGCGCGCGCCTCGCCCACGACAAGCATTGGGAAAAGGTCCAGCTCAAGGCGCTCGCGCGGGACAAGAAGATGCTGGGCAAGGCGATTCTCGACGAGATTCCCCTGCTCAGGAAATTCTCGAACGCGATCAAGCGCGCCGACAGCGACATCCGGGTCAGGCCCAGCGACATCAAGGCGGCCGAGAAGCATTTCAAGCATCACGGCCTCAGCAAGGACCAGATCGCGGCGTTGAAGAAGCTGGGCGCCGACGACGCCACGCTCGGCCTTATCCTCAACTCCCTGATCATCCAGCACCCGACCGACTTCCACGGCAGCTACGCCGATGCGCTCGTCGATCCGGCGCTGCTGCAATCGCTCGCGACGCTCGGCAAGCGCCTCACGCAATAGCGCTCACACAGGGCATTGCAGCGCGCCGTCGCGGCGCGCCAAAAGCCCGCGGAACGCCATCGTCAGATGCATGCCCCCGAGCATCAGCCCGTCCTCGTCGATGGAATGTCCGACCCCGGACGATATGTGCCACTGGACCGCGCAGCCGGCCGCGCCCAGCCGCGTCGCCGCGTCGAAGATCGCGCCCGCCGGTATGACGGGATCGGCGTCGCCATGGACGAGCAGGACGGGTGGCGCGTCCGCGTCCTGTTTCGGGGCGTCGCCCGCGAGCATGCCCGAGAAGCCCACGATGCAGGCAGGCTTCCTGGGCCGCGACAGGCCGACATGCAGCGCCATCATCGTGCCCTGGCTGAAGCCGACCAGCGCGAGGCGGTCGTCGGTCAGCTCCAGGCGCTTGAGCTCGGCATCGATGAAGGCGTTCAGCGCGCCGGCCGCGCTTTCGACGCCGCGGCGCATCTCATGCGGATCGATGCGCGAGATCGCGAACCATTGATAGCCCATCGGCGCGCCCTGGCAGGGTTCGGGCGCGTTGGGCGCGGCGAAGGCCACCGTCGGCAGCGCGCGCTGCCAATGCGGCGCGAGCCCGATCAGGTCGTTGCCGTCCGCGCCATAGCCGTGCACCAGCACGACCAGATGCGTGGCTTTGCCGCGCGCGGCGGGCAGGCGCGGTCCGCTCAGCGCCATCAATTTTTCTTCCGCTTCTTGTTCGATTTTTGGGCGGCTTCGGCGCGCTTCTTCTCCTGGCGGATCCCGTCCTCGTGGATCCAGAACATCCGCGCCGCCACCGTGCGCCACGGCTGCCAGATCCTGGAGAGCTTCTCCATCTGTTTCTCGTTCGGCCGCTTCTTGAGCTTGAGCGCGCGGGTGACCGCGGCCTGCAAGCCGACGTCGCCGACCGGCCAGACATCGGCGCGGCCGAGCGAGGCCATCAGATAGATGTCCGCGGTCCACGGCCCGATGCCTTTGACCGCGGTCAGATGCTCGCGCGCTTCCGTGTCGGGCAGCTTGCGCACGCGCGCGAGATCGAGCGAGCCGTCGAGAATGGCCGCGGCGATGGTCTTCATGTGCTTCTGCTTCGGTGCCGACAGCCCGCAGGCGCGCAGCATCTCGGCTTCGGCGGCGATGATCTGCTCCGGCGAGAACGGCACCACCTTGGCCTTCACGCGCGCGAAGATCGTGTCCGCTGCCGCGACGGAAAGCTGCTGGCTGACGACGATGGAGACCAGCGCCTCGAAGCCTTCCTCGCGGCGATTGCGGAACGGCATCGCGCCCACGCGCCTGGCGACGGGACGCAGGCGCTTGTCGGCGGCGAGCAGCCCCGACAGGGCGTCGTCGAGATGCTTGCGGGTGGCGATGCGGTGCGGCTTGGTCATGCTATATCCCCTCAAATGATTGTCACGCGCTTCGCGCCGAGTCCAACGGGTTATCTGCATCTGGGGCATGCCTTCGCGGCATTGACGGCGGCACGGGCGGGGACACGCTTCCTGCTGCGCATCGAGGATATCGACCGCGGTCGCTGCCGGCCGGAGTTCGAGGACGCGATCTTCGAGGACCTGGCGTGGCTCGGGCTCGATTGGGAGCGGCCGGTGCTGCGCCAATCCGAGCGCGGCGCGGCTTATGCCGAAGCGCTCGCGAAGCTGGATGGCCTCGTCTATGCCTGCACCTGCACGCGCAAGGACATCGCCGCTGCCGGCGGCGCGCCGCATGGCGACGAAGGCCCGCTCTATCCCGGCACCTGTCGCGATGCCGGGCGCGAACGCACGGGCAGCCACGCGCTGCGCCTCGATGCGGCGAAGGCGGCGGCGCTGGCCGGGCCGCTGACGTTCCGGGAGCATGGCAGAACGATCGCGGTCGATCCGCTGCTGCTCGGCGACGTCGTGCTGGCGCGCAAGGAGATGCCGGCCGCCTATCACCTCGCCGTCGTGGTCGACGATTCGTTCCAAGGTGTGACGCTGGTCACGCGCGGCGAAGACCTTTTGCCCTCGACGCATGTGCAGCGGCTGCTGCAGGCGCTGCTGGGATTGCCCGCGCCGGCTTACGCGCATCATCGGCTGATCCTGGATGAGAAGGGCCGCAAATTCTCCAAGCGCGATTCATCCGTGACCTTGCGCGAATTGCGCGCCCGCGGCGCGACGCCGCTGGAGCTGCGCCAACGATTTGAAATGTAACCGAGGAAAAAGCCATGCCGCATCTGTTCGACGCATTCCGCCTCAAGGACATAACCCTCAAGAACCGCATCGCGGTCTCGCCGATGTGCCAGTACTCGGCCGAGGACGGCGTGCCGAACACATGGCACTCGGTGCATCTGGGGGCGCGCGCCATCGGCGGCGCGGGGCTCGTGATCGCCGAAGCCACAGCGGTGGCGCCCGAGGGTCGCATCACGCCGGGCTGCACCGGACTGTGGAACGACACGCAGCTCGAGGCTTTCGCGCCGATCGCAGCCTTCGTGAAGCGCTACACGGTGCCGGGCATCCAGATCGCCCATGCGGGGCGCAAGGCGTCGGCCAACCGTCCCTGGGAAGGCGACGACCATATGAAGCCGGGCGATCCGCGCGCCTGGCAGCCTATCGGTCCGTCGGCGGATGCGTTCGGCGCCAATCTCCCCATAGTCCCGCACGCGATGAGCAAGGCCGACATCGCCCGCGTGCGGAGCGACTTCGTGTCGGCGGCAAAACGCGCGCTCGAGGCCGGCTTCGAGTGGCTGGAGCTGCATTTCGCGCACGGCTATCTGGGTCAGAGCTTCTTCTCGCCCATCGCCAACAAGCGCACCGACGAATATGGCGGCAGCTTCGAGAACCGCATCCGCTTCCTGATCGAGACGCTCGATGCTGTGCGCGCCTCATGGCCGGAGCGGTTGCCGCTGACCGCGCGGCTCGGCATCTCGGATTTCACGGCCGAGAGCCAGACCGTCGAGGAATCCATCGCGCTGGTGAAGCGCTTCAAGGCGCATGGCCTCGACCTGGTCGATGTCAGCGTCGGCTTCAACACGCCCGACATCTCCGGCATCCCGTGGGGCCCCGCCTTCATGGCGCCCTTCGCCGAGCGCATCCGTCGCGAGGCCGGAATCCCGACCGCGGTCGGCTGGTTCGTCATGGAGCCCGCTCAGGCCGACGCCATCGTGGCGGACGGCCAGGCGGATCTGGTGATGCTCGCGCGTGCCGAGCTCGGCGATCCGCACTGGCCCTATCACGCGGCCCAGGCGCTGGGCGTCGCGGCGCCGCACGACGTGCTGCCGCCGCAATACGCCCACTGGCTGAAGCGTTGACTACCCGGCGAGGAACGCGTCGAGCGCGGCGTCGAACTTCGCCGGCTGGTCGAGCATGATGAAATGCAGCGACGGCGCGATCTCGACGACCTTCACGCCGGGCGACGCGGCATAGGCGGCCTTGTACATCTGGTCCATCATGCCCGGCGGCGTGCCGAGCGCGCCATAGTCCGGATGCAGAAGCGTGACCGGCGTCGTGATCTCGGCAAGGTCGGGCCGGAGGTCGAGCGTCATGTCGTCGGCCATGGCGCGCGCCACGACGGTCTTGTCGCTGGCCGCGCCCCAGATCCGGATCGTCGCGATGTCGCCGGGCGCGGTCGCCATGCTCTTCAGCATCTGGTCGTATTGCGCGGGCGACATCGGCTCCTTGGCGGCGCGCACCAGATCGGCCTTGGGCTTCATGCTTTCCGCCGTCGCCGTGGGCCCGCCCATCAGCGTCCCGAAGAACGGCAGCGTGTCCACCAGCATCGCTTTCTTCAGATGGTCGCCATGGTGCTCGGCCAGATAGAGCGCGATCGTCCCGCCCAGCGAATGGCCGATCACGATGGCCGGCGTGAGGTGCTGCTCGACCAGATACGCATCGATCGCCTCCGCCGCCGGCACCACCACGTCGCCGGTGGCGTTCGAGCGCGCGGGTTCGCCCGCGAAGCCGGCGAGCTGGATCAGATGCAGGCGGTAGTGCGCCGTCAGCCGCTGGGCCGTCGCTTTCCAGGTGTCGCGCGACGAGGCGAGACCGGGGATGAAGACCAGGTCGGGACCGGCGCCGACGATCTGGTCGCTGAAGCGGTCGCGCGTCGCGGTCGTGTCGGCATGGGCGAAGGACGGCGCGATGAGTGTGGCGGCCAGCAGCAAGCCGAGGCCGAGATTCTTGAGCGTCATGGGATTCTCCTGCTTGTTCATGGGGCTGCCGTGCTGGCAGTGACGATGTCGCGCAGATAGGCGACGTAGTCCTCGAAGGCGCGCCGTCCGTCCTTGCTCAGGCGCACGCGGGTACGCGGCTTCTTGCCGACGAAATCCTTTTCGACCTCGACATAGGAAGCCTCCTCGAGCGTGGCGATGTGCGCGCCGAGATTGCCTTCGGTGGCGCCGACAAGGGCTTTCAGGCGCACGAACTCCAGCGCTTCGCTCGGCGGCAGCGCCTTGAGCGCCGCCATGATCTTCAGGCGCACGGGCTGGTGGATGATGGCGTCGGGCTGATCCATCTCAGGCGCTCCTCAGCCACAGGCCGGTGCCGATCAGGATTGCGCCGCCGAAGAACGCCATCCACAACACGAAGGCTTCGGCTGCGAAGTGGAAATAGCCGAACAGCGTCAGCGCGACGATGGCGAGTCCTGCGATCGAAAAGCGCCCGCCCAGCCAGATGCCGATGACGACATAGGCCCAGCCGATGAAGAGGGGGAACAGGCTGCCGATCTGCTTGCCGTCGAACGGCGCGAAGATCGCGAGCACCGACGAGATCGCCGCCAGCACGGCCAGCCAGGTGAAGAATATCCGCCAGCTGAATTTCGCTTCGCCTTTGGGCTTGGAGCGTATCCCCATCAGCGTGCTGACGGTGGAACCCACGACCACGACCGCGAGCCAGATCCAGTTGGTGACCGGCGGGAACAGATAGGTGCCGCCATAGCCCAGGAACCACACCACGCCCCACCAGACGAGCTGTGGCGCCGCCGATTTGTAGCCGTAGGCCGAGAAGCTTCGGCGCTCGGTCTTGCGGATGTCCTCCAAGGTGGCGGTGGCTTCGTCGCGCGACAGCATGCAAGTGTCTCCCTTGTTACAGATAACTCTATATCACAGAGTAATCTGACGCAAAAGATAGTGCCCCGGTCCTACAGGCGCAAGGCCTACCAGTCGTTCAGGCCAAGGAAATGGTTGAATCCCGCCATGCCGGCCCAGCGCGTCCACTGGGTGCGCAGGCGCATGGTCTCGACAGGGCTGCCCGTCCCCTGGCCGACGCCCAGGATCTGCAGCTCGGCGCAGCCCTTGAAGGGGTGGCCGGAGGGCGGGGGAAGGCGCGCGTCCTCGAGGCCCAGGCGGGCATATTCGGAGTCCTCGATCCCGTCCGAGGCCAGGATCACCGTCGTCGGCATGCCGCCGCAGCCGATGCTCAAGACCGCGTTGTCGAGAAAGGCGACGATGTTGGTGTTGTTCTGCGCCTGCCACTTGCCGCGCTGGACCAGCAAGGGCGTGCCGGCGATCAGCTTCTGCACTTCGGCCGCCACGTTCTCGGGCCGCGCGCGCGTCGAGATCACGGTGTCGAAATAGAAGGTGTTCGAGACGGCGTCGAAATTGCCGAAGGTGCGCACATGCACTTCCGAGGCGAAGCCCAGCTTGCGCACCTCGCCGGCGACGCGCGCCGCGACCTTGGCGGCGAAGGCCGGGTTCTCGATCAGCGGATTGGACTTCGACAGGTCGATGCCGATGACGATGCGCCTGGGCGCAAGCTGCGCGGTGTCGCCCGCATCCGCGACCTGCACCGGCGACGGCGTGGGACTGACGGCTTCCGCCATCAGCGCGCCGCCGAGCAGGCCTGCAGCTGCCGTGAATGCGAGAGCGACGTTCATCGCACGAGCCTAGCTCGGCTGATCGGCGAGTTCCAGCAGATGGAGCTGCGCGAACTGGCGGCGGCGATGGCTGTAGTCCTGCGCGATGTGATAGTTGCGCACGTTGTTCTCGACCGTCTGCATGTAGAGCGCGGCCACGGTGGTCACGATGAAGAACACCACGCTCGCGAAGGCGAGCCAGAACCACGAATCCGCGTTGGCGAGCGAGGCTTGCGAGATCTTGGGCAGCCCCAGCGACACGCCTTCTCCAGAAGTGTTGGCTCCGGCCGTGCTCGCCTCGGTCACATGTGCGGCCGGCTGAAGGCTCGCTTCGGTGGTCTTGTCGTCGGCGAAGAGCTGGTCGATCGAATTGCCGCTATCCGGCGCCGCGATCGTGCTCTGCTCGTGCTGCGCCGAGGTCGCGCCCGCCATGTTGTTGTAGGCGACGAGGTAGCCGAGCCCGCCGATCATCACCAGCGCGAGGATGAAGCTCGCCACGATCATGGTGTTGCGGCCATAGACGCCGCTGATCTTCAGCATGAAATGGACGATCAGCACCGCGAACACGACTTGCAGGCTCTTGAACACGACCGAGCTTTGCAGCGCGGGCGGCACGACCATGAACTCGTTGGCGAGCGCGCGCGTCCACACCTCGCGGATGATGTGATAGTCGACGAACATCGCGACCAGAAGGATGGTCAGCGCCAGGCCCGCCGCCACGATATAGAGCGGACGATAGTGGGCGACCTGCCGGCTCTTCTCCATGTTGCGCGCGATGATCTCGGAATCGGTGCGCTCGCGCGCGTTCAGCGGCGCGTCCTCTTCTTCCTCGTCGTCGAGCTCCTGCTTGCCGAAGGGGATGAGCTTCGACAGCGCGCCTTTCTTCTTGCTGTGGCTGTGGGCCGCGACCTTCTCGCCGTGCTTGACCCAATCGGGGCCCCAACTCGGCTCGTCGACGGGCGTCTTAAGCCGCTCGACCAGCTGCGCCTTCAGCCGCGCGCGCACCGCAGGCGTCATCGCTTGCGCCTGCGCCAGCGCTTTGGCCTCGACGTCGAACTGCTCGGGCGTGAGGCCGTGGAACAGCTCGCGCGACAGACCCGAGGTTCGCGGCGGCGCGGTGCGGACGTCGTCCTGTTCTTCCTGCTTGGGCCGATAATAGGCAATCATGGCGCTCCCCAGCGTGGTAAAGATCGGTTAACGCTATTGTGATTGCGCAGCTGTGACCGCGCTTGGGATTCTGCGTGGTATGTTGAAGGCGATATTGCGGCGGGCTTGCCACAATTGGGGGCCGGAGTTGGAGAATTGAATGCGCACCTTGGCGTTCGTGTTGGCCGTGACCGCGGCGCTTCCGGCCCTGGCGGGACCGAAGGACGACCTGCTCGCGGCCGACAAGGCGTTCTCCGCGATGTCGGCCGCCGAGGGCAGCAACGCGGCGTTTCTCGCCTATCTCGCCGATGACGGACGCCTCTACGGCACGGGCAACGAGGCGCCGATCTTCGGCAAGGCCGAGGCCGCCAAGCGCTTCCAGACCGGCGGCAATGGCGATCCCAAGACCAACGTCCTGTCCTGGTCGCCCAATCACGCGGAAGTCTCGGGCGATGGCGGCCTGGGCTACACCGATGGCGATTGGCGGTTCGACGCTGCGTCGATGCACCTGAGCGGCCACTACGTCACCGTTTGGCGCAGCATCGGCGGGCAATGGAAAGTCGCCGCCGACATCGCGACCACAGATCCCAAGAAGTAGGGCCCAAGAAGTGAGGCGTTGATGAAATCGATCGTATTGGCGGCGGCGCTGGTGCTGCCGATCGCCGCTCATGCCGGACCGAAGGAAGACATGATGGCCGCCGACAAGGCGTTCTCGGACATGTCCGTCGCCAAGGGCGCGCATGTCGCGTTCCTGGCCTACATGGCCGACGACGTCCGGCTTTATGACGGCGAGCATCCGCCGATTATCGGCAAGGCCAAGGTCGCCGCCTACTACGCCGCCAATCCCGACGCGCCGACCGACCGCCTCGAATGGACGCCGATCGAAGCCGACGCCTCGCCCGACGGCGTGCTCGGCTGGACGCGCGGGACGTGGATCTACACCGGCAAAAGCGCGGACGGCAAAGACCAGAGAGCCACCGGCTATTACGTCACCGAATGGCGCCGCCAGGCCGATGGGCAATACAAGTTCACGCTCGATATCGGCGGCGCCGACAAGCCGGCGGAGGGCTAAGTCTCCGCCAGCGCGATCACGTCGTGCAGGATGGCATTGACGTCGTAGTCCTTGGGGCTGAACACGGCGGCGATGCCGGCATCCTTCAGCGCGGCTTCGTCCTCGGGCGGGATGATGCCGCCGGCCACGACCTTCACGTCGCCAAGACCCGCGGTCTTCAAGCCCGCCAGCACTTCGCGCGCCAGCGACACATGGCTGCCCGACAGGATCGAGAGCCCGATGAGATGCGGCTTGTGTTCGCGCGCCGCGGCCACGATCTCGCCCGGCGCGAGGCGGATGCCGTCATAGACCACCGCCATGCCGGCGTCGCGGGCGCGGATCGCGATCTGCTCCGCGCCGTTGGAATGGCCGTCGAGGCCGGGCTTGGCGACCAGGAAGGTCAGCTTGCGGCCCAGCCTTCCCGACACCGCCTCGACCGCGTCGCGCAGGGCGCCGATGCGCGCATCGTTGCGTTGCGGCCCCGACGCCGCCACCCCGGTCGGCGCGCGGTATTCGCCGAACACTTGGCGCAGCGCGCCGGCCCATTCGCCGGTGGTGACGCCCGCCTTGGCGCAGGCGATGGAGGGCAGCATCAGATTGCCGCCGTCTTTGGCGATGCGCGCGAGCTCGGCTAGCGCGTTCGAAACCGCTGCCGCATCGCGTTGTTCGCGCCAGGCGTTGAGCCGCGCGATCTGCGCGTCCTCGGCCGATTGCTCGACAGTGACGAAATTCCCGCCGCCCGCGGTCAGCGGCGACGGCTCGGTCTCGGCATAGGCATTGACCCCGACGCGGATCTCTTCAGCCGTCTCGATGGCCTCCAGCCGCGCCGCATTGGAAGCGACGAGCCGCTCCTTCATGTATTCGAGCGCGTCCTGCGATGCCGCGCCGCCCTTTGCTTCGATGCGCGCGATCTCTTCGCGGATCTGCGCGACCAGCTGCGCGACCTTGGCCGCGATCACGGTCGAGCCGTCGAAGATGTCGCCATAGTCCAGCATGTCGGTCTCATAGGCCGCGATCTGCTGAAGCCTGAGCGACCATTGCTGGTCCCAGGGGCGCGGCAGGCCGAGCGCCTCGTTCCAGGCGGGCAGCTGCACCGCGCGGGCGCGCGCGGCTTTCGACAGCGTCACGCCCAGCATGCCGAACAGCACGCGATAGACGTTGTTCTCGGGCTGCTGCTCCGTCAGGCCGAGCGAGTTCACCTGCACGCCATAGCGGAACAGCCTGAGCTTCGGATCGTCGACGCCATACCGCTGCGCCGCGATCTCGTCCCAGACCTGCGCCATCGCGCGCAGCTTGCAGATCTCGGTGACGAATTTCACGCCGGAATTGACGAAGAACGAGATGCGCCCGACCGCGCTCGGCAGATCGGCGACCTTGCTCTTCGTCGCGTCGAGCACCGTCACCGCGGCCGCGAGGGCGAACGCCGCTTCCTCGACCGCGTCGGCGCCGGCCTCCTGCAGATGATAGGAGCAGAGATTGATCGGATTCCATTTCGGCATCTCGGCGCACGAGAACGCGATCGTGTCGGTGGTGAGCCGAAGCGCCGGCTGGGGCGGGAAGATGTATGTCCCGCGCGCGAGATACTCCTTGACGATGTCGTTCTGCGTCGTGCCTTGGAGCTTCGCCCGGTCCACGCCCTGCTCGTCGGCCAGCGCGACATAGAGCGCGAGCAGCCACGCGGCCGGCGCGTTGATCGTCATCGAGGTGTTCATGCGATCGAGCGGCAGGCCCTCGAACAAGGTGCGCATGTCGCCCAGATGCGAGATGGGCACGCCGACCTTGCCGACCTCGCCGCGCGCCAATTCGTGGTCGCTGTCGTAGCCGGTCTGGGTCGGCAGGTCGAAGGCGACCGACAACCCGGTCTGTCCTTTGGCAAGATTGGTGCGGTAGAGCGCGTTCGAGGCCGCCGCGCTCGAATGGCCGGCATAGGTACGGAAGATCCAGGGCTTGTCGCGGCGCATCGAAAACAGGCTACACAGCTTTTGCTGCGGTGCAAAACGCGTGCGGCGGCGAAGGTTTCCGGGCAGGATGGCCAAGCAGCTTGAGGCTCGATCGATGCGCCTGTTGTCCGCCGCTTTCCTATCGCTCTCGGTGGCGTCTGCCGGAGCCGTCGCGGTCTCGCCCCGCCAGGCCTGGCTGGACGACATCGCCAAGTCGAACAAGCATTATTCGGCCGACACCTATGCGATCCTGAAGATCCAGGACGCGGCCTATATCCGCGAAGGCGACGCGGCGACGCTGGTCGGCAAGAAGGGCCAGCCGGGCAGCTATCGCTGGGTCAACGGCATGAAGCCGGGCGGCGTGCTGGTCGCGGGCGTGCGCCAGGGCTTTCCCTTCGTGATGAAGGACCGGCACCTCTACAAGCAGGACGAGATCGCCAAGGGCATCGCCGTCGACACCGACGTCGCGGTGCGCGGACAACAGACCCAGGTCGATGCCGGCGTCATCGGCGCGCGCATCTGGGTCTATAACCAGCACGCCAAGGCGGCGGCCGCGTTCACGGGCTTGAGCTATTTCGACTACGACCCGTCCTTCGTCACGACGGCGTCGTTCAAGCCCGATGCGAAGCTGCCGTCGCGCGTGTTCCACACCTCGCGCGGGACAGGCAAGCAGTTCTTCCATGCCGGCGACGCGACCTTCGCGCTGAAAGGCAAGACCTTCCTCCTGCCGTTCTTTGCCGACAGCAACGATCCCAAGCAGATCAAATCGATCTCGGCCTTCTTCACCGACGGGCTGACGGGACGCGAGACCTATGGCGCGGGCCGCTATATCGACGTCGACGTCGCGCAGTATCCGCCCAAGCAGATGAAGCTCGACTTCAACTATGCCTACAATCCCAATTGCGCGCGCTCGGCCTACTACACGTGTCCCTATGCGGTGGACAACATCAATGTCGATATCCGCGCCGGCGAGAAAGACCCGCACAAGGCGCATCGGTGAAATCGAAGATCCTATCGCCCAAGGAACGGCGGGATGCCGACCGCGCCCGCGCCAAGCGCGCGGCGCTTCGCGCGCTTAAGAAAGCAAAGAACGCCGCGGACGCCGCGCAGGTGACGCTGTCGGACTGGGAAGGCGAGTTCCTGGGCTCGGTCGAGGAGCGCGTGGAACGTTTCGGCCGCGCCTTCCGCGACCCCGAAAAGGGCGGGCCTGGCGCCGCGCTCTCCATGCTGCAGGCGCAAAAGCTCAAGGAGATCTCCGCCAAGGCGAAAGGCCGCAAAACGCCTTGGCAGCGCAGGCCGCCGCTCCAATCGACGTAATTTTATGTCATGGGCGACACGCCCCTGTTAACAAACCATCCGATTTCTATTGCACTGCAACAAAACTTTGTGCCTAGTTCTGCGTTGAAGTGGGGACGCGATCGGGGAGCTTTTTCATGTCGTCTGCGGCCAAGCCGTCGCTCGAGGTCGACAACAAAGATCTGTACGAGGTGGGCGAAATCCCGCCGCTCGGTTACGTGCCGCCCAAGATGTACGCCTGGACGATCCGCAAGGAGCGCCATGGCGAGCCCGAGAAGTCGTTCCAGATCGAGGTGGTGCCGACCTGGTCGCTCGACAGCCACGACGTGCTCATCCTCGTGATGGCCGCGGGCGTGAACTACAACGGCGTGTGGGCGGGATTGGGCACGCCGGTGTCGCCGATCGACGGCCACAAGAACCCCTATCACATCGCAGGCTCCGACGCGTCGGGGATCGTGTGGGCGGTGGGCTCGAAAGTCACGCGCTGGAAGGTCGGCGACGAGGTCGTCGTCCATTGCAATCAGGACGACGGCGACGACGAAGAGTGCAATGGCGGCGATCCGATGTTCTCGCCGTCGCAGCGCATCTGGGGCTACGAGACGCCCGACGGCTCCTTCGCGCAATTCGCGCGCGTGCAGGACCGCCAGCTGATGCCGCGCCCGAAGCATCTTACCTGGGAAGAGGCCGCCTGCTACACGCTCACCTTGGCCACGACCTATCGCATGTTCTTCGGCCACCGTCCGCATATCCTTCGCCCCGGCCACAACGTGCTGGTGTGGGGCGCAAGCGGCGGGCTCGGCTCCTTCGCGGTGCAGCTCTGCGCCGTGTCGGGCGCCAACGCCATCGGCGTGATCAGCGACGAGAGCAAGCGCGATTTCGTGCTCTCGCTCGGCGCCAAGGGCGTGATCAACCGCAAGGATTTCGCCTGCTGGGGCCAGATGCCCGCGGTCGGCTCTCCCGAATATGATTCCTGGACCAAAGAGGCGCGCAAGTTCGGCAAGGCGATCTGGGACATCACCGGCAAGGGCAACGATGTCGACATGGTGTTCGAGCATCCCGGCGAGGCGACGTTCCCGGTCTCGTGCCTGGTGGTGAAGCGCGGCGGCATGGTCGTGTTCTGCGCCGGCACCACCGGCTACAACATCACCTTCGACGCGCGCTATGTGTGGATGCGCCAGAAGCGAATCCAGGGCAGCCATTTCGCGAACCTCAACCAGGCGAGCCAGGCCAACAAGCTGATGCTCGAGCGCCGCCTCGATCCCTGCATGTCGGAAGTCTTCGCCTGGAACGACATCCCGCGCGCCCACACCAAGATGTGGAAGAACGAGCATCTGCCCGGCAACATGGCGGTGCTGGTCAACGCGCAGCAGCCGGGCCTGAAGACCTTCGAGGACGTGCTGGAAGGTTCCAAGCGGGCCTGATTAAGTGCGGCCCATGCGGTGGGGCGCTTTTCGCATTGTCTTGATCGTCGTCGCGGCGTGGACGCTGGTGGCGCTCGCCTGGACGCCGCCCACGATCCTGGTGCAGGCGCTGGGCGGCCCGACCGGGCTGCGGTTCACCACGCTCGAGGTCTTCGCCAATGTGCTGCTCGGCTTCGTGCCCTGGATGGCCGCGACGCCGCTGATCCTGTGGCTCGGGCGGCGCTGGCCGGTGAGCGAGGACCGCGTCGCCGTGCCGCTCGCGATCCATGCCGCGGCGGGTGCGATCGTCGTGCCTCTGGTGACGGGGCTGGGCGTCGTTCTCGGACGCCTGATGATCAGCCGCAATGTCTCGCTCGACATCCTGGGCGCGGTGCTGATCACGGCGTTCTACAGCATCCCGACCTATGTCGCGGTGGTCGCGGTCGGCCAGGCGCTCGGCTATTTCGAGCGCGCAAGGCTGCGCGAGCGCCTGCTCGCCCGTGCCGAACTGCGCGCCTTGAAAGCCCAGCTCAATCCGCATTTCCTGTTCAACGCCTTGAACGCGATCTCCGCGCTCGGCTATCGCGACGCGGCGCGCGCCGACGAAGCGCTGACGCGGCTGGCGCAGATCCTGCGCACCTCGCTCGACGAATGGCCCGAGCTTGTCGCGCTCAAGGACGAGATCGCGTTCGTGCAGGGCTATGTCGATCTCTATGCGCTGCTGCTGCCGAACCGCGCGGCGCTCGCCATCGAGGTGGAACCCGAGGCGTGGAATGCGCTGGTGCCCGGCATGCTGCTGCAGCCTCTCGTCGAGAACGCGCTGCTGCATGGCGACGGAAGCTTGAGCCTGTCGGCGAAGCGCGACGGCGGGCGGCTGTTGATAGGCTTGCGCAATCCCGTGGCGCCCGAGCCGTCTTCCAAAGGCGCGGGCATCGGCCTTGCCAATGCGCGCGAGCGGCTGCGCGTGCTGTTCGGCGATGCCGCGACGCTTGGCTTCACGCGCGATGCAAGCCACGCGACGGTCGCCATCGCGCTGCCCTTCGCGGAGGCGCAGACGTGAGGACGATCCGCACGATCGTCGTCGACGACGTCGCGCTGGCGCGCGAGCGCGTACGCCATCACCTCGCCGGCGAGCGCGACATCGAGATCGTCGGCGAAGCGTCGAACGGCGTCGACGCGGTGCGTCTGATCGCGCGGCTCGCGCCCGACCTCGTCTTCCTCGACGTGCAGTTGCCCGATCTCGACGGCTTCGAGATCGCGGCGCGCCTCCCCGTGAAGCCCGTGATCGTCTATCTGACCGCCCATGACGACAAGGCGATCCAGGCCTTCGAGGCCGGCGCGCTCGACTATCTGACCAAGCCCTTCGACCGCGAGCGCTTCGAGCGCGCGCTCAACCGCGCCCGCGCGCAGATCGGGCTCAAGAGCGCTGTGCCGCGACCCGAGCCGCTGAGGCGCCTCGCCATCAAGGACAAGGAGCGCACCGAGCTCGTCGCCACCGCCGACATCGACTACATCGACGTGGCCGGCCACTACCTTTGCGTCCATGTCGGCAAGCAGGTGCACCTGATCCGCGGCACCTTGTCGGACCTCGAGGAGAAGCTCGATCCGGGTGCGTTCGCGCGCATCCACCGCTCGGCCATCGTGCGTCTCGACCGCGTGACCTCGCTCGTCGCGCGCCGCAACGGCGACAGCGACGTGGTGCTCGCGGGCGGCGCAAAGCTGGTGATGAGCCGCAACTATGGCGAAGCCGTGAAGAAGCGCTTGGGACTCGGCGAAGACTGAATCCGCACCGCTCGCGCCGTCCCGCGCACCGTTCGCGCCATCTCGGCTGCACGTTCGTTGAGGCC
The DNA here is from genome assembly GCA_035549495.1 of Rhizomicrobium sp. Lineage (GTDB taxonomy): Bacteria > Pseudomonadota > Alphaproteobacteria > Micropepsales > Micropepsaceae > Rhizomicrobium. Next base: position 40,920 of record DASZQV010000036.1, read on the forward strand.
CGCAGGCACGGTCCCTATCTCCTCGTTGCAACCAACGAGGATGAACTCATGCGTCTCGCTCTTGCGGCTCTTTTGCTCGGCACCACTTGCGCCTTGGCCGACGTCAACAGCTTTGCCGTCAAGGACGTGCGCGTCTTCGATGGCGACCGCACCATCGCGAGCGCCAACGTCGTGGTGCGCGACGGACGGATCGTCTCGGTCGGATCGGAAGCGGTTCCCAGCGGCCTCGCGGTGATCGACGGCAAGGGCAAGACCTTGCTGCCGGGCCTGATCGACGCGCATGTGCACGTCTTCCCGGGCGCGCAGCAGGACGCGCTGCGCTTCGGCGTCACCACCGAGCTCGACATGTTCTCGATGATGGCCGATTTCCCGCATTGGAAGGCCCAGCGCGAATCCCTGGCCAAGACCGATGCGGCCGACACCTGGAGCGCCGGCATCGGCGTCACCGCGCCGGGAGGTCATCCGACGCAGATGGCGCCTCCGGGCGCGGTGCCCACGCTTGCGCCGGGCGACGACGCGAAGGCGTTCGTCGATGCGCGCATCGCCGAAGGTTCGGACTACATCAAGCTCATCCTGGAAGATCTGTCGGAATATCCCGGCCGCAAGGCGATGCCGACGCTGACCCGCGACCAGGTCTGCGCGGTGGTCGCCGAAGCGCACGCCAAAGGCAAGATCGCGGTGGTGCACGTGCAGACGGAAGATGCCGCGCGCATCGCCATCGGCTGCGGCGCCGACGGGCTCGCGCATATGTATCCGAATGCCAAGGCCGATCCGGCGGTCGTCGCCGAGGCCAAGGCGCGTCATCTCTTCATCGAGACAACGGCTTCGGTGTGGGCCGGCGCGTCGGGCATCGACATGGCGGCGAAGCTCGCTTCCGATCCGCGCGTGAAACCCTATTTGTCGCCGGCGCAGACGCGCTCGCTCACCTATTCCGACAAGAAGCCGATGACGGAGTTCTTCCCCAACGTGCTCGAAAGCATCCGCCGCTATCACGCGGCCGGCGTCACCCTGCTGCCCTCGACCGACGCGCCCAACCCGGCGACCGCGCATGGCCCGTCGCTCCACGAAGAGCTGCAGATCTATGTGATGGCGGGCTACACGCCGGAAGAAGCGCTGCATGCCGCGACGGCCGGGACGGCCTCGGTGTACCGCCTGGGCGACCGCGGCCACGTCAAAGCCGGCGACCGCGCCGATCTGCTGCTCGTCGACGGCGACCCGACGACGAACATCGCCGACACGCTCTCGATCGCGCGCATCTGGAAGAACGGCTACGCGGTCGCCCGCACGGCGCCGACGACCGACCCGCGTCCGCCGCTGCAGGGCAAAGGGGCGCCCTGATCAGTCGCCGTTGAGCCACTTGATCTTCTTCAGGTCGGCCTGGTGCTGCTTGTAGAAGGCGACCTGCGCCGGCGACACGCGATCGGCGAGCTTGGGGGCCGCGGCGGGATAGAGCACGCACATGCCCGCATCCATCAGCACGAACGGCATCACCGCGACATCGTGCGCGGTGATCCCGTGCCTGGCGAAGATCGCCATCGCGCCCGGCATCGCCTTCAGCTTGGCCTCCATCTCGGCGAGCGATTTCGAATCGTCGCCGACGCCGTGCATCTTGTTCTCCATGCCGCTCTTCTGCGCTTCGTCCATCGCGGCCTGCATGCCCTGGATCTTGTCCATCGACAGCGTGTAGCTCTTGAGCGCGCCGAGATCGGCAGGCGACATGTCCGCGCCCTTGGCGAGCGCAGGCGGGGCGAGCGCAAGGGTTGCGGCAAAGCACAAAGCAGCGGCCTTCATGGAAACTCCCCGATTTGGATGCGCGATTGATGCCGAAAGCCGTCAGGAAAGCAACCGTCCGGCGAGCCAGAGATACGCCGCGACGGTCGGATAGAAGGTCAGGCCGAGCCCGAACGCGCGCGCCCAGGGCGCGAGCAGGTAACCTATCCAAAAGGTAATGCGTCCGGCGGCGAACAGGATCGCGAGGATGGGGATCAGCCCCAGCCGGCCTTGCGGCAGCGCGAGCGCAAGCCCCTCCCAGGCGATGGCCGCAAGCACGGCCTGCTCCAGGGTGTTGCGGTTATAGCGCAGGGTGATGTCGAGGAAGCGGCTGGCGCTCGCTTCGCCGCCGTCGATCGCGTCCGGTGTGAAGAAGCGCCGGTTGGCGATGGCGGCGATGCCCAAGAGCAATGTCAGTCCCGGCACCGCCAGCCAGCGCGTCGCGAAAGCGAGCCGCGCCGCCGGATCGTCCGCCGGCAGAGCGACGCCCAGTTGCGGGTTCCACTGCCAAACAAGCGCGATGACCGCGACCGCTGCCGCCATGCCCGCCAGGATCAGCATTTGCTTTCGCAACATGCGCCACCCTAGCATGGGTTCAGGTTCCCCTTAAGGCACGGCCATGCAGACGCTTCTCCCGCACCTCATCGCGCATTGCGAGGAAGCCTTGCTGTCGGCCGAAGGTCTGCTCGCCGCGGCCAAGGCGAGCGTCGCGCGGATGGCCGCGTCGCGGGCGGCGCTCGAGCGTCACCAGCGCGGGGCGCATGCCCTGGCTTGGTACGCAACCTATGTCGAGGCGCTGCGCCAGATGGCGCGCTGGGCCAGGCGCCTGGAGCACGACAAGCGGTTCGGGGAGATCGAGCAGCTCATTTTGCAGGCTGCCTTCGGCGAATATCTCGCCCAGCTGGCCGGCGGCATCCCGATGAGCCAGCACGAGATCGTTCGGCCTTACGACATGGGCCTCGACGATGCCGAGGTCGCGGGCTTCTGGACGCCGACGGTGAAGGCGCTGGTCGCGACAGGCACCGCGCGCGAAATCCGCGCCGGCATCGCGGACTATCTTGCCACCCACGCCGGGGCCATGACGGTCGGCGATCCCGGCCTCGACGAGACCATGGGCATGGTGCGCGACCAGTTCTATCGCTTCGCGCAGGACAAGGTCGCGCCGTATGCCCATGGCTGGCATCTGCGCGACGAGCTGATCCCGCTCGACGTGATCGCAGAGATGAGCGCGCTCGGCGTCTTCGGGCTCACCATCCCCGAAAGCTATGGCGGCGCCGGATTGTCGAAGACGGCGATGTGCGTGGTGTCGGAGGAATTGAGCCGCGCCTATATCGGCGTCGGCTCGCTCGGCACGCGCTCCGAGATCGCGGCGGAGCTGATCCTGAGCGGCGGGACGAAGGAGCAGCGCGACCGCTGGCTGCCCTTGATCGCGAGCGGCGCGAAGCTGCCCACCGCCGTGTTCACCGAGCCCAATGTCGGGTCCGATCTCGGCTCGTTGCGCACGCGCGCGGTGCGCGCCGGCGACGTCTATAAAATCTACGGCAACAAGACCTGGATCACCCATGCCGCGCGCGCCGATGTGATGACGCTTCTCGTGCGCACCGATCCGGACACCACCGACTATCGCGGGCTGTCGATGTTCATCGCCGAGAAGCCGCGCGGCCGCGACGGCGATCCGTTCCCCGCGCCCGGCATGAACGGCGGCGAGATCGGCGTGCTCGGCTATCGCGGCATGAAGGAGTTCGAGATCGGCTTCGACGGCTTCGAGGTGCCGGCGACGAATTTGCTCGGGGCCGAAGAGAACCAGGGCTTCAAGCAGCTGATGCAGACTTTCGAGAGCGCGCGCATCCAGACCGCTTCGCGCGCTGTCGGCGTGGCGCTGTCGGCGATGGATGTGGGATTGCGCTATGCGCTCGACCGCGCCCAGGGCGGGCAGCGGATCTTCAACTACCCGCGCGTCGCCGACAAGCTCGCGATGATGGCGGTGGAGATCGCGGTCGCGCGCCAGATCGCCTATTACGCCGCGCGCGAGAAGGACGAGGGGCGGCGCTGCGATCTCGAGGCCGGCATGGCGAAGCTGCTCGCCGCGCGCGTCGCCTGGGCCTGCGCCGACAACGCCGTGCAGATCCATGGCGGCAACGGCTTCGCGCTCGAATATCCGGTGAGCCGCATCCTCTGCGACGCGCGCATCCTCAACATCTTCGAAGGCGCGGCCGAGATCCAGGCGCAGGTGATCGCGCGCCGCCTTCTGGAAGACCGCAGCAATTAGAGTCTCTTGACCAGATGCAGCGCGACCTTGCGGCCGTCCGCTAGCGTCAGGGTCACGGTGCGGCCGTCCTTGGTCAGGAGATGCTGCACTTGGCCGATGCGGAACGCGTCCGCTCTCTGCCCGTCGATGGCAGCGATCTCATCGCCGGACTTGAGGCCCGCCGCCGACGCCGGCGTGTCCTTGGCGACGTCATGCACCGCCAGGCGCTTCATGTCGGCGCTCCAGCGCAGGTCCAGGCCGCTCGCGTCCATCGCGAACGGCTCGGCGATGTCGCGGTTCGGCGTGAGATGGAGGCCTAAGCGCGCGTCGTCGAACACGACGTCGAACCGGCGCAGCACTTCGAGCCCTATCAGTGCCGTGCCGCCGGTGGCGCCTTGAGGCCCGTCCAGGCGGAAGGGGCCGATCTCCACCCACGCCGCGCGCCCGACGGTGGAACGGAACTCCTGGCCCAGGCCCACGCCGCTCACGATCTCGAGCCGCTTGGGCGCGTTCGCGAAGCTGTCGTCGTCGACCGCGTCGGCGGAACCGGAATCGACCAGCAGCTTGCGCTCGACCGCCTCGTCCGTGCCCGCTTTGATCCGCGCCGCGATATGCGGTGTGTGCTTCTCGAGCGTGAAGGGGACGAAAGTGCCGGACTGAGGCGTCTCCGCAGGCTCGTAGAGCGTCATGATCTGGCTCTCGAAATCCAGCGCCACGCCGTAGCGCGCGAAGAAGTCGTAGCCCAGGAGGCCCGCGATCGCGCGGCCCTGAATCGCCTTCTGGCCCGAGAGGTCGATGACATAGGATTTCGCGACCGCAAAGGATGCGCCGCCGACGCGATAGACGAGGTCCGGCGCGAAGCGGACCTCGTAGCCGCCTGTCCCGGCGCCGGTGCCGCGCGAAATCCTTGTCGACGACCAAGCCGCCGGCGCCGCTGTCGAGCCCGAACCAAACCGGCGGCGTATTGCCGACGGCGACCTGCACCAGCACCTGATTGTTGTCGAACAGGAACGGGACGGCCAAGGGCTCGGCTGCGGCAGCGGCCGGAATCGCCGCGGCGAGCGCCGCCAGGAGGATCGGTTTCATGAAGGTCAGGATGAAGCCGCCGCCGCAGGCTGTCTTGAACGGATTTGACGGGGCGTGCGGCCCGTCAATCCGACGATCCCGCGCGTCATATGGGGCTGGTCGCTGAAGCCCGTCTCGGCGGCGATCGCCGCCAGGGACCGGGCGCCACCCGCGATCGCCGCGAACGCCTTCTGCGCACGCGCTTCGGCGCGAAACCGCGCCGGCGTCACGCCGTAAGCTCGAAAGAAGCCGCGCGACAGGGTTGCCGCGCTGAGGCCGTGACACCGCGCCCAACCGGCGAGCGCCAGCGCGTGATCGCGGCGGAGCGCCGCCGCCAGAAGATCGGGCCAATCCTGCTCGCAGTCGGTGCGCGGACGCAGCCGGTCGAGCAGGAGGTCCGCCGCCGCCTTAGGATCGCAGCGCAGGATCGCGTCCGGATCGGCGATGCTGCCGGCCACGAAACGCGGCAAACGCATGCGCGGCAAGGACAGATTGACGATCTCGCAATCGCCACGGCCGAACTCGTCGCGATGCGGCTCGAACGCGTCATGCAGAAGCACGTCGCCCGCCTGGACGCGCCAGCGACCGCGCGCGCCGGCCTCGACATACCCGCCGCTCAGAACGATCGCGGCATAAGCTTCGCCGTGCGCATGACGCGGATAGCGCGTATGCGCGGCGATCGTCTGACGCCTGTGCGGAACGCCGACCAGCATGCCGCACGATAGCATATACGCAAGTGACAGCGGCAGGCGGCCGGATTAAATACGGTCTATGACCGAACCGCACGCCGTCGACCGCCTGTACGCGACCATCGCCTCGCGCAAGGGCAAGGACCCCAAGCGCTCCTACACCGCGCAGTTGATGAAGCGCGGCATCGCCCAATGCGCCAAGAAGCTCGGCGAGGAAGGCGTCGAGGCTGCGCTCGCCGCCGTCGGCGGACGGCGCAAGGAGATCGTCGCCGAGTCCGCGGACGTGCTCTATCACCTGCTCGTGGTGTGGGCGAAATGCGGCATCAAGCCGAAGGCGGTGTATGACGAGCTGCAGCGCCGCCAAGGCCAATCGGGACTGGCGGAGAAGAAGGCGCGCAAGCCGCGACGGTCGAAGGGCTAGCCCTCTTCGTCTTCCTTGTCTTCGGCAAGCGACTTGACGAGATCGAGCACGCGCTTGCGCACCTTGGGATCCTTGATGCGCATGAAGGCGAGGCTGAGCTGCAGGCCTTCGCCGCTGGAGACGAACTCCATCACCGGCGGCGAGCTTTCGCTCTCCGAGAAGCCGCGCCCGCCGCCCAGCTGGCTCGAGACGCTTTCGTAGAAATAGTCGATCGGCACGCCAAGGATGCGCGCGACGTCGAACAAGCGTCCGGCGCCGATGCGATTGACGCCCTTCTCGTATTTCTGCACCTGTTGGAACGTGAGTCCGAGGAGCTCGCCAAGGCGCTCCTGACTCATGCCGATCAACATGCGTCGCAGCCTTACGCGACTGCCGACTTGTGCGTCGACCGGATTTGCGTGTTTTTTCGGCAAGGGTCTCTACACGAAGGTTTGATCTCTTAAGTCCCGACCTTAGCCGTGAAACACCAGTTTCGAAAAGGATTAATTCGCGCTCTCATTCGTTGCCCACGCGATTTTGCACAGCCAGGACGGCAGACGCGCCCATGGCCAAAACCAGAAGCCAGAACGCAAACGCACCGCCGCGTGCAAAGGGTGGGGGTTCAATCGGCGCGGGTAGCCCCGAGTCGACCGTGCCCATTGCTTCGAGGCCTAATCGTGCCCGCACGCGCCCAAGCGAATCGATCACCGCGGAAATCCCGGTGTTCGCCGCACGCACCACGGGAAGTCCCTGCTCGATTGCACGCGTTCGTGCGACCAGGAGGTGCTGCTCCGGCCCGGCCCAAGGCCCGAACCACGAATCGTCGGTGACGTTGACGATCCACCTTGCGCGCGCATCCGCGACCACTTCGCCCGGAAAGAGAATTTCGTAGCAGATCAGGGGGCTGGCCTCGGGCGCGCCGGGGATATCGACCGTATGCGGACCATCGCCGGTCGAGAAGCTGCCCTCGATGCCGACGAGCTTCTTCAGGCCCAGCTTCGCGAAAAGGTCCTCATACGGAAGATACTCGCCGAACGGCACCAGGTGGAACTTGTCGTAAGCCGCGAGCAGCTGGCCGCCATGGCCGAAGACGTAGAAGCTGTTGTAGTAGCGCACGCCATCGTCCTTGCGCAGCGCGCGCAACGCGCCGGTCATCAGCACCTTGTCGCGTCCGGTGAGCACGGCGATCTCGTCGAGCGCCACCGCCGAGCGCGTCAGCACGAAAGGCGGCGCCGCTTCCGGCCAGACGATGTGCGTCGGTGGGATCTTGGCGGGTGCCGTGCTGAGCGCGATCAGCCGGTTCCAGTTGCGCTCGATCAGCGCGGGCTTGTACTTGTCGGCCTGCGCGATGTTCGGCTGCACGATGCGCAGGCGCACGCCGTCGACCATGTCTTCCTTGGTGGCGGCGAGACGGATTTCGCCGCCCAGGAAGAACAGCGCGAACAACGCCGTCATCGCCAGCGGCAGCACGGGACGGCGCTCGGCAAGCAGGGCGAGCGAGGCGCCGAGCAGGATGGTGAGCACGCTCAAGCCGTAGACGCCGAACAGCGCCACGCTCTGCATCACGCCGAGCGACGCGCCCCAGCCGTAACCGGGGATGTTCCAGGGGAAGCCGGTCAGGATGTTGCCGCGCAGCCATTCGCTCAGCGAGAGCGCGACCGTCAGCGCGAAGATGCGCGACGGGCCAGGCTTCCAGTATCGCGCAGCGGCGGCGGTGCCGGCCGCGAAGAACAGCGCCAGCCCGCCCGGGAACAATATCGCCACGAAGGGGATCTGCCATTCATGCGCGCTTGCGTCGACGAGGAACGCATAGCCGATCCAATGCAGGCCGATGAGGAACTGTCCGAAGCCGAAGGCCCACCCGATCCAGGCGGCGCGCTTTGTCGTCTCCGCGCCGTCGATCAGCAGCACCAGTCCCGCAAAGCCCAGCAGCAGCAGCGGAAACGCTCCGAACGGCGCGAAGCCGAGCGCCGAGGCGGCGCCGAGCAGGAACGCGGCCAGCCGCGCCCGCCAGGGAGGGAGCGCGCGCAAATAGCTGCCGAGACGGGCCAGACTTTCCATTACCCGAGCCATCACCCAGGCGGCGCCGGCGGTGTTTCGGGCGACTGCTCGGACCGCGGCGCCCGCACGCGCAGTCTCTTGATGCGCCTGGGATCGGCCTCCAGCACTTCGAACTCGTAGCCGGCCGGGTGTGCCACGATCTCGCCGCGCTGCGGCACGCGGCCGAGCAGGTTGATCACCAGCCCGCCCAAGGTGTCGATGTCTTCCATGTCCTCTTCGTCGACGCCGGCGTCGAGGTCGAGTCCGGTCTGCGCCTTGAAGTCCTCGAGGTCGAGGCGCGCATCGGCGACGAAGCCGCCCCCGGGATCGGCGCGCACGGCAGCCTCTTCCTCGTCATGCTCGTCGGCGATGTCGCCCACGATCTCCTCGATCAGGTCCTCGATGGAGACCAGCCCGTCGGTGCCGCCATATTCGTCGATGACGAGGGCGAGCTGCATATGCGTCGACTGCATCTTCACCAGAAGGTCGAGCACGGGCATCGAATGCGGCACGAACAGCAGCGGCCGTTTGATCTCGCCGATGCTGCGCGCGCTCCAGCGGAAGGTGCCGTCGCCCATGGGCTCGATCAGCGCCAGCACGTCCTTGATGTGCACCAGCCCCGTCGGATCGTCGAGCGTCTCGCGATAGAGCGGCAGGCGCGAATGCTGCGCCTCGCGGAACAGCGCGACCAGCTCGGCCAGCGGCATGGTCTCGTCGGCGGCGACGATGTCGGCGCGCGGCACCATCACGTCGTTGACGCGCAGCCCGCCCACCTTCAGCAGGTTGGCGAGCATCAGCCGCTCTTGCGGCGAGAGGTCGGCGTGCTCGCGCTCGCTCTCCTCGATGGCCGTTTCCAGGCTTTCGCGGATCGCGGTCGTCGTCGCGTCGCCGCGCAGCAGCTGGGACAGGCGCTTCAGCAGCGATGGGGCCTTGTCGTCGTCGGCAGAGGGAATATCGGCCATTATGCGCTCAGGCGGCTTCGCTGGCATAGGGATCGGCGACGCCCAGCTCGCCCAAGATGGCGGTCTCGAGCGGCTCCATCACGCGCGCGGCGCGGGCGGTCTCGTGGTCGTAGCCCATCAGGTGCAACACGCCATGCACGGTCAAATGCAGCGCGTGATCGGCGAACGCCTTCTTCTGCGCGCGCGCTTCCTTCTCGGTGACGCCGTAAGCGATGGCGATATCGCCCAGATAGTCGCGCTGGCGCGCCGGAAACGACAGCACGTTGGTCGGCTTGTCCTTGCCGCGGAAGGTGGCGTTGAGCAGCTTCAGCTTGCGGTCGCTGGCGAGCAGGATGGTCAGCGCGCCCTTGGCGTTGCCGCCGCGCGTCCGCGCCAGTTCGGCCGCCCGCTTGATGCGCGCGCCAAGGCCGCGCTTCTTCCGCCATTTCGGCTCTTCGATCATGAGCAGGATGCTCATGCCTGGTCTTTCCGGCGCTGCAAGGTGCGTTCGACGCCCGCGTTGTCGTCTCGTTCGGCCGCATTATAGGCGGCGACGATGCGCGTGACGAGGGCATGGCGCACGACGTCCTTCTCGCCGAAACGCGCGATCGCCGCACCTTCGACGCCCGAAAGGATGTCGAGCGCCTGGCGCAGGCCGACCGCGCCCCCGCCGGGCAGGTCGCTCTGGCTCGGATCGCCGGTCACGACCATGCGCGAATCCTCGCCCAGGCGGGTCAGGAACATCTTCATCTGCGACGGCGTCACGTTCTGCGCCTCGTCCAGGATGATGAAGGCGCGCGCCAAGGTGCGGCCGCGCATGAAGGCGAGCGGCGCCACCTCGATCGTGCCCTGCTCCATCAGCTTCAGGCATTGCTCGCCCATCACCTCGAACAGCGCGTCGTAGAGCGGGCGCAGATAGGGATCGATCTTCTCTTTGAGGTCGCCGGGCAGGAAGCCGAGGCGCTCGCCCGCCTCCAGCGCCGGCCGCGACAGGATCAGCCGCTCGACGCGCCGCTCATAGAGCAGATGCGCGCCATAGGCCGCCGCGAGATAGGTCTTGCCCGTGCCTGCGGGCCCGATGCCGAAGACCAGCGGATGGGTGCGCATCAGATCGAGATAGGCGAGCTGGCCCGGCGTGCGCACGCGCGTGGTGCGCGACGCCCAGGTCTTGAGCGAGGGCGAGCCGAAATTGCCCGAGGCCGCCGCGCGCACCGGTCCCTCGAGCGCGAAATGCACTTCGGCGTCGACATCGGCGAGGTTCGCCGCTTCGCCCGCTTCCAGCCGCGCATAGAGCGCGCGCAGCACTTGCGCGGCGCGGTCGCGCTGCTCGGCCGCGCCTTCGACGGCGACCAGATTGCCGCGCGTCGCCACGCGCACGTTCAGCTTCTGCTCCAGGCGCACGAAGTTCTTCTGGTGCGCGCCGGCCAGCTCCGCCAGCAGATGATTGTCGGGGAACTCCAGGGTCACCTGCTCGCGCGGCGCGGCTTTCTTCTTGGGCGTCACGGAACCAGAACGCCTTTCAGGCTGTTCGGCTGCGCTTCGACGATCTTGACGGCGCGCACCGTGCCGATCAGCGCCTCAGCCCCATCGGCATGCACGGGCTGCAGATAGGGCGAGCGCCCGACCGCCTGGCCGGCGCGGCGCCCGGGCTTCTCGAACAGCACCGGCACTGTGCGGCCTTCGAGCGAGCGGTTGAAGGCCTGTTGCTGCGCGGCGAGCAGCGCCTGCAACGCCGCCAGCCGCGCCGATTTCACGTCTTCGGAGATCTGCTTGCGCGCGGCCGAGGCCGGCGTGCCGGGACGCTTGGAATATTTGAACGAGAAGGCCTGCGCATAACCGATGTCGCGCACGAGCTGCATGGTCGCGTCGAAATCCTTGTCGCTCTCGCCCGGGAAGCCGACGATGAAGTCCGACGACAGCGCGATGTCGGGGCGCGCCGCGCGCACGCGCTCGACGATGCGGCGATAGTCGTCCGCGGTGTGCTGGCGGTTCATCGCGTCCAGGATCGCATCCGATCCCGACTGCACCGGCAGATGCAGATAGGGCATCAGGCAGTCGAGCGCGCGGTGCGCAGCGATCAGATCGTCGCTCATGTCGCGCGGATGGCTGGTGGTGTAGCGCAGCCGCTCCAAGCCGGGGGTGCGGGCGAGCGCATGGAGCAAGGTCGCCAAGGTCCAGTTGCCATGGCGGTAGGCGTTGACGTTCTGGCCCAGCAGCGTGATCTCGCGGGCGCCCAGCGAGACCAGCTTGCGCGCTTCGTCGAGCACCTGTTCGGGCGACCGCGAATATTCGCCGCCGCGCGTGTAAGGGACGACGCAGAAGGTGCAGAACTTGTCGCAGCCTTCTTGAACGGTCAGGAACGCGCTCGGGCCCGCGACGGTCGTCGGTGCCTCGAGCGCGTCGAACTTGTCTTCCGCAGGAAAGTCGGTCTCGAGCGCCTGGCCGCCGGAGCGGGCGATGCGCGCGATCATCTCGGGCAGGCGGTGATAGGATTGCGGCCCGACGACCAGATCGACGGCGCTCTGGCGGGCGACGATCTCTTCGCCTTCGGCCTGGGCGACGCAGCCCGCGACCGCGATCATCATCCGGCCGCCCTCTTTTGCCTTGGCCTCCTTCATTTTCCGCAGCTTGCCCAGCTCGGAATAGACCTTCTCGGCCGCCTTCTCGCGGATATGGCAGGTGTTCAGGATCACCATGTCGGCGCGGTCGGGCGCATCCGTGGGCGCATAGCCGAGCGGCGCCAGCAGATCCGCCATGCGGGCGGAATCGTAGACGTTCATCTGGCAGCCGTAAGTCTTGACATAGAGCGCCTTCATGGGAGGCGGGTTATGCGCCGAAAGCCGCGTCCGAGGCAACGCCTCAGGCGGCCTTCACCACGCCCGCCAGAGCGCTGGCCTGGCCCTGGCGGATGATGGATTCCGCCTGTGCCGCCAAAGGCTTGCGCCCGCCCATCTGGTCGACGGTCATGGCCTCGTGGAACTGGACGACGACGTCCACGGGGCCCGTGGTGACCGCCTCCCACAGATGCGGGATCAGGTCCATGTCGCCATACCAGGCGAAGAGCGGGCGGTTCTCGCGCCCCATCGGCATGCCGTGGAGGCCGACATAGGCGATGGTGACCGGCTGCACCGGCACCTTGGCGACCTGGCCGTCGGCGGTGCCGAGCTCGGATTCGACCGCGCCCATCAGCGCGCTCTTGAAGGGCAGCACGCGGTTGCCGTCGTTGGAGGTGCCTTCGGGGAACAGCACCAGCGCGTCGCCGGCCTGGAGGCGGTCGCGCAGCAGGTCGCGCGCGGCGCCGGTCTGGGTGCGGCGCTGGCGCTCGACGAACACCGTCTCATAGAGCCGCGCCATCAGGCCGAAGAAGAACCAGCCTTCGACCTCGCTCTTGGCGACGAACGAGACGCGCGCCGTGCCGCCCAGCGCCACGATGTCGAGGTAAGAGGTGTGGTTGGAGACCATCAGCACGCCGCGGTCCTGCACCGGCTTGCCGATCACCGTGATGTTGAGGCCGAACAGCCTGCACAGAAACCGGCTGTAGCGCTGCGGGAAGGTCTTGCGGCGCGGAAGATTGAAGCGCAGCGCCGTCCATTGCCAGGGAATGACGAACAGCGCCGTCAAGACGAACATGCCGAGCACGTAGATGCCGCGCAGGGTCTGCATCGCGGTTCAGCGCGGCTTCTTGTTCTTGGGCACCGCATAGAGCTCGAGGCGGTGGTCGACCAGCTCGAAGCCCAGCTCTTCCGCCACGCGGCGCTGCAACGCCTCGATCTCCTCGTTGCGGAACTCGATCACGCTGCCCGACTGGATGTCGATCAGGTGGTCGTGATGCGCCTCGGGCACCTCTTCATAGCGCGAGCGGCCGTCGCGGAAATCGTGGCGCTCCAGGATGCCCGCGTCCTCGAACAGCTTGACGGTGCGATAGACGGTGGCGATGGAGATGTGCGGGTCGATGGCCGAGGCACGCTTGTACAGCTCCTCCGCATCCGGATGATCGATCGCCTCCGACAGCACGCGCGCGATCACGCGCCGCTGCTCGGTCATGCGCAAGCCTTTCTCAACGCAGAGCTGCTCTATCCGCGTCACCGGCGTTCCCCACTGTTCACCTGCCCACTCTAGCCACCAATTCCACGAGGCGCGAGCGGCAAATCACGCTTGAGAATAAGCGCGTCTTCGCCGTGCTCATAGTAGGACTTGCGGCTGCCGGCTTGAGAAAATCCGAGCGCTCCGTACAGCGCGCGCCCGGCGCGATTGGCGGCGCCGACCTCCAGGAACATCGTCGCGGCGCCTCGGCTCGCGGCGCGCAAGGCCGCCTCGCCGAGCAGCGCGCGGGCGAGGCCCCGGCGGCGCGCGGCGGGCTCGACGGCGACGGTCAGGATCTCCGCTTCGTCGGCGGCGACGCGCGCGAGCACGAAGCCGTGAGTCGCGAATAAGGCAATGATACCGGCGCTTTCCAGCAATTCGCCGAGCGCTTTCGCGTCCCAGGCTTTGACGAAGCACAGCGCGTGGATGCGTGCGAGCTCGGGCAGGTCTTCCGCGCGGGCCAGGCGGATCATGCGCGCGCGGCCGGCAGCTTGGCGTCGGGCGCGCGCAGATAGAGCGGCCGCGGCGGCTCGGCGCTTGCGGTCGTCGTCGCGGCGAGTCGCGCGACCCAAAGCGCATCGGGCTGGCGCACCGCGGAGAGAACGAACGCGTCGCTTGCAAGTGCTTCGCATGCGCGACTGGCAGCGGTGCCTGCAAGTGCGATGCGTTCGCTCATCTCTCGCCGCAGCGCGACGATCGCATCGTCGAATCGCATCACTGCGGGCACGTCGTCGATCTCGATATAGACCTCGTCGCGGCGCGCATCGTGCAGCGCGATCGCGCGCGCCGCCTTGGTCTCATGCTTCGCCTGCGCCGCCATCGCGGCCAGAGTCGTGACGCCGGCAAGCGGGACATGCAGCGCCACGCGCAGCGCGCGCATGAAGGCGAGGCCGACCCTCTGGCCGGTGAAGGTGCCGGGGCCGGTCGTGATCGCGAGGCGGTCGAGGCTTGCGAAGTCATGTCCCGACATGACCTCTTCGACCATCGGCGCGAGCGCTTCGGCGTGGCCCCGCTCCATCCGGGCGAAGCGATGCGCGAGCACCTGACCATTTTCGACAAGGGCCGCCGAACAGGCACCGAGCGCGGTATCGGCCGCCAGCAGCTTCATAAGATCCTGCAGGCCTCGTCGAAGCCGAGCCTCGGATTGCGCGGGAAGATTCCCGACGGGTCGCCATAGCCGACGCCGCAGATGAAGTTGGATTTGACGTTGGTGCCGGCGAAGAATTCCGCGTCGATCGCTGCGTTGTTGAAGCCCGACATCGGTCCGCAATCCAGCCCCAGCGCGCGCGCGGCCAGGATGAAATAGGCGCCCTGCAGCGAGCCGTTGCGGAACGCGGTCGTCTGGCGCAGCACGGGATCGTGGAACCAATCCTTGGCGGTCGGGTTGTGCGGGAACAGGCGCGGCAGATGTTCGGGAAAGTCCAGGTCGTAGCCGATCACCGCGACCGCGGGCGCCGTCATCGTCTTCTCGATGTTCGACGGCAAGAGATGCGGCTTGATGCGCTCCTTCGATTCGGGGCTGACCAGGAACACGATGCGCGCCGGCGAGCAGTTCGCGCTGGTCGGCGCCATGCGCATCAGATCGTACACCGCCATCAGCAGCGCCGGCCTCACCGGCTTGTCGAGCCATTTGTTCTGGCTGCGCGCGGTGCGGAAGACGGTGTCCAGCGCCTCGTCGTTGACCGCGTGGCTCAAGGTCAGACTGCCTCGACTGCGTTCACTTCCGGAACATAGTGGCGCAGCATGTTCTCGATGCCGTTCTTGAGCGTCATCGTCGAGGACGGGCAACCGGCGCAACTGCCCTGCAGATGCAGGAACACGATGCCCGAGCCGCCGTCGAAGCCCTTATAGATGATGTCGCCGCCGTCCTGCGCCACGGCCGGGCGCACGCGGGTATCGATCAGCTCTTTGATCTGGGCCACGATCTCGGGATCGGCCTCGCCATATTGCGCGCTGTCGTCGGTCTCTTCACTGGCGCCTTCGATGACGGGAAGGCCGCGCGTGAAGTGATCCATGATCGCGCCCAGGATCGGCGCCTTGATCTGCTTCCAGTCGCCGCCCTTCTTGGTCACCGAGATGAAGTCGGAGCCGAAGAACACGCGCGCGACGTCGGGCAGGTCGAACAGCGCGCGGGCCAGGGCAGAGCGGCCGGCGCTTTCGCGGGTGGGGAAATCGGCGACCGCGCCTTCGCCCATGACCTCGCGGCCGGGCAGGAACTTCAAGGTCGCCGGATTGGGCGTGGATTCGGTCTGGATGAACATGGCGTCTACATAGACCTTAGAAGTCCGAAATCAACCCGTTCTTTTCCCAGTCGCCATAGCGGGTGGGCTCGGGCCCTTTGCGGCCGCCGATCTCGGGCGGAGCCGCGGCCGGGTGCTCGGCCTTGCGGCGGGCTTCCGCTTCGGCGCGGGCGCGCGCGCCGGCTTCGCGGATACGCTGGGCGATTTCCTGCTCGGTGGTCATGGCTAGCCTCGCTTCGCGTGGACAGACCCCCTTGGCGAAGCATACATCAGGACGCAAGGAGAGGAAATGAACAGGCTTCGGACCGGGTTCTCGATGGCGGCGTTGGCGGGGCTGTTTCTGGCCGCGGGCTTCCTGATCGGCGGCCCGAAAGGCGCCGCCGCCGTGGCGCTCATCGCGTTCGCCGTGTGGAATGCCGACAAGGTGCTGCTCTCGATGGCCGGCGCGCGTGCGGCGAACGATCCCCGCCTGATCCATCTGGTGCAGCGATTGAGCGCCCGGGCCGGCCTGCCGGCGCCGAAACTCTATATCGCCGAGAACCATCGCCCCAACGCCTTCGCCACCGGCCGCGATCCCGCCCATGCCGCGATCTGCGTCACCACGGGTTTGCTGGCGCGCCTGAGCGGGGAGGACGAGCTTGCCGGCGTGCTCGCGCACGAGCTCGGCCATATCCGCCATCGCGACACGCTGCCCATGACGCTCGCGCGGCTTGCGCTGCCGGCGCCGCTCGCCCGGTCGGTCGGGGGACGAACCTGCGAGCGCGAAGCCGACCGCGCAAGCGCGGAAATCTCGGGCAATCCGCTGTGGCTCGCCTCCGCGCTGGAGCGCGTCGGCACTCATCCGTCTACGGAGGAACGCGTGGCGCGGCTGCGCGCGATGGAAGCCGCGGGATGAGCGCTTCCCGGCGCGCGGCGCTCGCCATCCTTTCCGACGTGCTGCGCAAGCGCCGGCCTTTGGACGCGGCGCTCTCGCACACCGACGGTCTCGAGGCGCGCGATGCCGGCTTCGCGCGCGCCATCGCGGCCGAGACCTTGCGCCGCTTCGGCCAGCTCGACGCGCTGATCCGGACCTTCGTCGCCAAGCCGCCGCCGCCGCACAAGGCCGGCCCCACGCCCGAGATATTGCTGATGGGCGCTTGCGAGCTGTTGTTCTTGGGCGTGGCGCCGCATGCCGCCGTCGACGGCGCCAACCGTCTGGCGCAAGCCGACAACAAGGCGGTGCATTTCAAGCCGCTGATCAACGCCGTGCTTCGTCGCGTCGCGCGCGAGGGCAAGGAGGTGCTGGCGAAGCAGGACGCCGCGCGGCTGAATACGCCGGACTGGCTGTGGTCGCGCTGGACCGCGACCTATGGCGAAGACACCGCGCGCGCCATCGCCGCGGCGCATCTGGTCCAGGCGCCGCTGACCTTGGTGGACAAAACGGCGCCGCGCTTCGATGCCGTTCGACGCGTCGATGCGTTGCCGGATTTCTCGAGCGGGGAATTCTGGGCGCAGGACGCCGCCGCCACGCTGCCCGCGCATCTGCTGGGCGACGTGCGCGGCCGGCGCGTCATCGATCTCTGCGCAGCGCCCGGCGGCAAGACGGCGCAGCTCGCGGCGATGGGCGCGCAGGTGATAGCGGTCGAGCGCGAAGCGTCGCGCCTCGAACGCCTGAAGGAGAACATGGCGCGGCTCAAGCTCGACGCGACGCTGATCGACGACGATGTGCGCGATGTGCGGATCGAACCGGCGCCCCTCGTGCTGCTCGATGCGCCGTGCACGGCAACGGGTACGATCCGCCGCCATCCCGAGCTGCCCTGGATCAAGAGCGCCTCGGACGTCACGCTCGTCGCCGGCGCGAGCGCCGAGCTTCTCGATTGTGCCGCCCTGATGACCGCGCCGGGCGGGCTATTGGTGTTCGCGGTGTGCTCGCTCGAGCCCGAAGAGGGGCCGGAACAGATCGCGGCGTTCCTCGCCGCACGGCCCGATTTCACGCGCCTGCCTTTGGCGGCCGCGGATGTCTTCGGTCACGCCGAATTCATCGATGCCGATGGCGACCTGCGCACGCTCCCCTGCCACATGCGGGACGAAGGCGGGATGGATGGGTTCTATGCGGCACGCCTCAGGCGCAGCTCATAGCCGCCGGGTTCACAAACGACCAAGCGCGTAGGCGACCGCGAGATAGATCTTGCCCGTGTCGGCGGAGAGGATCGTCGGCGTCAGCAACCCGCCGCCATCGCCTTCGCGCGCCCGCGCGAGCAGCGCCTCGAACTCGCTCATATAGATGTTGGCGGCGTCGCGGAACCGCGTGTCCTCGCGATAGAGCGCTGCGACGCGATCCACGGTCTCGCTGTC
Organism: Rhizomicrobium sp.; assembly: GCA_035549495.1. Lineage (GTDB taxonomy): Bacteria > Pseudomonadota > Alphaproteobacteria > Micropepsales > Micropepsaceae > Rhizomicrobium. The sequence continues at coordinate 58,730 of DASZQV010000036.1, forward strand.
GATGGCGCCCGCGAGACGCCGCGCGAACACGGCGCGGTCGCCCGACAGATAGCTGCGCCAATCCTCTTCGCTCGGCTGTGTGTCGCCGGCGATCGCATCGAGGTCGACGGCGAGGTCGGCGAGCGCAGCTTCCAGCGCGCCCATCGCGGCCGCGCTCGAGGGAGTCAGCTCGCGCTTCTCGCCGGTCTCGACGGCGGCGAGCAGCTTGCTCATCTCCCACGCTTTCGGCTCGCCGCTCGGGCGGGCTTTCTGCGGCTTGGGCTTGTTGGTCAGCTTGCGCGCCATGCCGAACAGGCCTTGGCGCTCGGGCTCGACCTCGGCTTGCGGCAGCGCGTTCGGATTGAACACCGGGCGCGGCGCGGTGCGCGCATGGATCGTCGACAGCGTGCGTGCCGACAGATCGAGAATTTCCTCCGTCTCGCCGCGCACCATCTGACGCACGCGCTGCGCTTCCTGCTGCGCCACGCCGGGAAGCGAGAGCAAATGCTTTTCGACATCCTCGACCGCGCCGGCCAGGGTCCTGCGGATCTCGTTCGCCTGCGCCGACAGCTCGCCGGAGGTGCGCAGCAGCCGCTCGCATTCCGCCATCGCCTCGCCGACCAGGTTGCGCGCGTCGGTCTTGGCCTGGCCCGCGGTTTCGCCGATCAGCGTCTGCGAGCTCGCGGTCGCTTCGCGCAGGGTGTCGATCAGCTTTACCAAGGTCGAGTGCGCGCCGTCGCTCGCGTCCTTCAGCCGCTCGGCCTCGCGCGTGAAGCTTTGCGTCAGCTGGCTCGCGCGCGTCGCGGCGTTCGCCATGATGTGCTCGAGATGGCGCTCGGCCTGGCCCGTGACGGTCTCGAATTTCTGCGCCTCTCCGCCCAGCTGCTCGATGGCTTCGGCCATCGCCGCGCGCTCGCGCCCCAGCGCCGCTTCGAACGCGCCGCTCTCTTCCTTCAGGCGGCCCAGCAGATCGTTCATCGCCGCGCGGTGACGCTCCTGGCGGCCGAGCACGAACTCGGCGCGCGCCATCGCCGCGTCCGACACCGACTCGATCGTCTTGGCCTGGCGGTCGAGCTCGACCGCGGCCTGGCGCGGCGCTTCGGCGGCGGCGCTGGCGGCGGCGCGGAAATCGGCCGCCTGGGTGTCGAGCGTTTGCGCCGCGGCCTTGAGAGAGCTCTCCGCCGTCTCCATCGAAGCCTTGAGCTGGGCCGCGCGGCCGGCGACGGTTTCGCTCGCGCGCGCCGCGGCATCGGCAAGCGAGCCGGAGACAGCATCGATGCGCTCGCGCTCCTGCGTCAGGCGCGAGGCCACCGCCTCGCCGCGCACTTCGGCACGCGCGCCCGCCTGGTCGAGGGCGGCGATCTGGTTCTCGAGCACAAGCTCCAGCGCGCGCATGCGGTTGAAGGCGCTGTCGAGGCCGGCGTTCAGCGCGTCGAGCTCGCGGCGCACGGCGCGCGCCAGCCGCGCGGTGGTGCGCGAGGCGGTCTCGTCGGCGGTGAACAGGCGGTCGGTCGCGTCGACCAGCGCGCGCGCCGCTTCGCCCATCGCCTGCCCGCGGGCCAGCGCCCAGGCGAACGCGACGAACAAGGCCGGCGGCACGAGCGTCGCGAGCGCGAACAGCGCCATCTGCGGCAATTCGAGATGGGCAAGCCCCTGGGCGCCGAAATAGCCCCACAGGTAAGCCCCGGTCGCGCCTGCCCAGAGCGCGGCCAGGATCGCAGCCGAGACCAGCGCGACCTGGCCGAAACGGCCGGCGCGGAGGGCGGCAGGGCGCAGCTCGGCCTCGGGGGAAGATGCCGTCTCGCCGGTCGGGATCAGGACCGGCTGGTTACGCTCGAATTGCGGCGTGGCCATGATATCCCCTTGTGCGGCAGAAAAACTTGACGGCAGGCGAGCTTAACCATTCAACCCTTTGCTGGCGAGGGGCTTAGGCCACCCCTTGCAGCACTACTCACAAAATCTTACATTGTAAATTATAGAGGAGGCCCGCCATGACCATGCTGATCGCTGCCGCCGCTGTCTTCCTGGGCATCCATCTCTTGATCGCGGGCACGCGGGTCCGCGACGCTATCACGAACACGATCGGCGAGAACGCCTATCTGGTCCTGTTCTCGCTCGCCTCCATCGCCGTGATCGCCTGGCTGGTGATGGCGTTCAACGCGGCATCCGCAAGCCCCGAGAACCAGGTCCTCTACACGCCCTGGATCGGCATCCGGCATCTGGCGATCCCCGTCGTGGCGCTGGCGTTCCTGCTCGCGGTGCCGGGACTGTTGATGCCCAACCCGACCTCGCTCAAGCAGGAAGGCGCGGCGTCGAAAGAGGTCAAAGGCATCCTGCGCATCACGCGCCATCCGTTCCTCTGGGGCGTGGCGATCTGGTCGGCGTTCCATGTCGCGGCCAATGGCGACGAAGCGGCGGTGATCTTCTTCGGCACCTTCTTCCTGCTCGGCATTTTCGGGACCTTTTCGATCGACGCCAAGCGCCGCCGCAAGATGGGCGCGGCGTGGGACGCGTTCGCGGCGAAGACGTCGAACATGCCCTTCGGACGCGGCGGCGTGCGTTTCGGCGAGCTGCTGGATTGGCGCCTCGCGGTCGCCGTCGTCGCGTTCCTGGGCGTGTTGTTCAGCCACGCCCATCTCTTCGGCGTCTCGCCCTTCCCGAGCGGCTGGGTTCCCTATTGACGCGGCTTTGGAGCCGCCCCGTCCCCATTAACGCCGCTTTGACATTTGTTGGTTTTACTCGGAAGGGCCTGAAGAAGGACCTCCGGCTATGTCCGGCCCTGCCGTCGACCTTGCCCATCTCGCCCGCTACACCGGCGGCGACACTGCGCTCAACGCCGAGATTCTGCGCCTGTTCGACAGCCAGGCGAGCGAGCTGGTCGACAAGCTCCGCTCCGTGCTCGCGGCCCGCGACGCCAAATCCTGGAAGCTGGCCACGCATACCCTGAAAGGCGCCGCGCGCGGCATCGGCGCGTTCGGCCTCGGCGACGCGGCCGCCGCCGCCGAGCCCATCGACCCGGCCGACGCCAAAACCGCCGCCGCCGCCTTGAATTCCCTGGAAGACAAAGCCGGCGAAGTGCGGCTTTTCATCAAGGCCTATCTGGCGGCTTGACGCTCCCTGCCCTTTCCCCTACTCGCCCCGCTTGAATTGGACATGCGCCAATTTTACATGCTCTAAGTGTGGGCAATGAAATCATACAGAGTGATGCTGTAATATGGCTATCGAAACCGACGTCGCCATCATCGGGGCCGGCCCCATCGGCCTCTTCGCCGTGTTCGAGCTCGGCCTGCTCGACCTGAAAGCGCATCTGGTCGACATCCTCGACCGGCCGGGCGGGCAGTGCACCGAGCTGTATCCCGAGAAGCCGATCTACGACATCCCCGGCCTTCCCATCGTCACCGGCCAGGAGCTGACCGACCGGCTGATGGAGCAGATCAAGCCGTTCGGCGCGACCTTCCATTTCGGCGAGATGGCGAGCGGGCTTTCGAAGCTCGAGGACGGGCGCTGGAAGCTCGCCACCGATGCGGGCAAGGAGATCGTGGCGCCGGTGCTCGTGATCGCGGCCGGCGGCGGCAGCTTCGTGCCCAAGCGTCCGCCCATCGCGGGCATCGAGGCCTATGAAGGCAAGTCGGTGCACTACGCAGTGCGCAAGATGGACGCGTTCCGCGGCAAGAACATCCTGATCGCGGGCGGCGGCGACAGCGCGCTCGACTGGACGATCAACCTCGCCCCCATCGCGAACAAGCTGACGCTGGTGCATCATCGCGACGGCTTCCGCGCCGCGCAGCACAGCGTCAACCAGATGCGCGAGCTCGCCGCGCACGGCAAGATCAATTTCGAGATCGCCAGCGTGAAGGCCCTGCACGGCGCGGACGGCCAGCTGCACGCGGTCACGCTCGCGGGCGCCGACAAGCGCGAATGGGAGCATGCCTGCGACACCTTCATCCCGTTCTTCGGTCTCACCATCAAGCTCGGCCCCATCGCCGATTTCGGCCTGAACCTGACCGAGAATTTGATCGCGGTGGACACGGCGAAGTTCGAGAGCACGACGCCGGGCATCTTCGCCATCGGCGACATCAATACCTATCCCGGCAAGCTGAAGCTGATCCTGTCGGGCTTCCACGAAGCGGCGCTGATGGCGCAGCAGGCCTTCCATATCTGCCGCCCGAACGAGAAGCTGCGCTTCCAGTACACGACCTCGTCGTCGAACCTGCAGAAGAAACTCGGAGTCGCCTGATGAAGATCATCGCCACCGACCGCAAGGGCGAGGTGCACACCATCGAAGGCCGCGACGGCTGGAGCGTGATGGAGATGCTGCGCGACGCAGGTCTGCCCGTGGCGGCCGAATGCGGCGGCGCCTGCGCGTGCGCGACCTGCCACGTCTATGTGACCGAGGGCTGGTACGACAAGCTCCCGCCGCGCTCCGACGCCGAAATCGACATGCTCGACATGGCGCTGGCGGTCGAGGACAATTCGCGCCTCTCCTGCCAGATCACCTGCAGCGACGCGCTCGACGGCATCGCGGTCACCATCGCGCCGGAGTAGGAGTTCGCCATGGGCCTCTACAGCCACTACATCCTGCCGCATGTGCTCAACGCGGCGATGAGCACCAAGCCGATCCGCTACCAGCGCAAGAAGGTCGTGCCGCGCGCCGAGGGGCGCGTGCTCGAGGTGGGCTTCGGCGCGGGGCACAATCTGCCGTTCTACGACGCCTCGAAAGTCAGCCACATCTGGGCGCTCGAGCCCGCGTCCGAGATGCGCGCGCGCGCGGCGGAGCGCGTGGCGGCGTCGCCGATCCCGCTCGAGTTCCTCGACCTGCCTGGCGAGCAGATCCCGCTCGAGGACGAGAGCGCCGACACCGTCCTCATCACCTACACGCTCTGCACCATCCCCGACGTGCGCGCGGCGCTCGGCCAGATGCGCCGCGTGCTCAAGCCCACCGGCCGCATGATCTTCTGCGAGCATGGCGAGGCGCCCGACGAAAGCGTGCAGCGCTGGCAGCGGCGCGTCACGCCCGCGTGGAAAGCCATCGGCGGCGGCTGTCACGTGGGCCGCCGGATCCCCAAGCTCATCGCCGAAGGCGGCTTCGTCATCGGCGACATGGAGACGATGTATCTGCCCGGAACGCCGCGCTTCGCCGGGTTCAACTATTGGGGCTCGGCGACCAAAGCCTGAGCGACGCTCAGCGCGCCTCGGCCGCGGTCAGATAGAGCAGGCTCTCGTCATAGGCGATGAAGAGGTGGAGCTGGCGCAGCGCGCCGATGCCCACCACCAGCGCCGGCTGCTCGTTCTCGCCGGTGTCGCTGATGACGATGTCGGGATTGGCGACCGCGATGCCTTCGAAGGTCAGCGACTTGAACGCATAGCGATAGGTCCTGGCCTGCACCAGATTGTTGATGTTGAAGGTGCCGAGCGGCTTCAGCGCCGGGCTCATCGCGTCGATCCCGAACAGCGCCTTGGCGGTCGCAAGACTCATGACCGAGTTCTGCGCGCCGGTGTCGATCACCGCGTCGACGGGCGCGCCGTCGAGCGTGGCTTTGACGGTAATGTGCCCGGCCTGGTCGACGCTCATCGGCACCGCCGCCACCGCCTCATGCGTCCAATAGACGACACGCCCCGGGCATTGCTTCTGCAGGAAGAGATTGAGCTTGCCCTTGACGAAGTCGATCTCGACGTCGAGGTCGCGCCACAGATAGGGCTGGATCGCGCCGATGGTGTCGGGCTCGAGCATCCGGTCGGGCCCGATGAGAAAGAACGTGCCGCTGCGGCCGACCGGCCCGGCCTCGAAGCGCTTGACGATGGCGCCGTATTCGAGCCTGGCGCCGCCGATCAGCATGCCGCCGACCTGCGCCCTTTGCGGATTGAGCTTCAGCGCGAAGGCCGGCGAGAAGCCGAGCACGCCGCCCAGCCCGCCGGTGTCGACCAGGAACCGGCCGCCGCGGCCGTTCACCTTGCCCTGAATCGCGATCATGCCTTCGGGCGTCGTCATCGCGTCCAGCGACGCCACCTGGCCGATCTGGCAGGGCGGCGTATCGGCGGCGCGCGCGGCGCTCGAAAGGACGATCGCGATGAGACATAGCCATCTCATCGCGCGGCCCGCTGCAATTCGGTCTTGGCGGCGCGCCATTCCGGCCATTCGTTGCGGCAGGCCTCCACGGTCGCGCCGAACAGCCTTTGTCCCTCCGCCTTGTCGCCGCGCAGCTTCTGCCATTCGCCGACGAAGAAATCGGCCTCGCAGGTGCGCGCCTCTTTCAGATCCGCATCGCCGTCGCCGGCCGCGGCCAGCACGTCTTCGGGCTTGGCGCGGCCGAGCACGAGCCGGACCGCCGGCCCCGGCCACGCCGCCTGGTCGAGCGCGGCGGCGCGCTGCGCAAGCTCGCGCTCGGGCGCGTCGGGGCGGGCGAGAAAGCGCCACAGGAACGCATAGGCCGATTGTTCCGCGCTGCCGCCGGACGCGGCGAAGCTCTCCTCCGCGTCGCGGAAGCGGCCTAGCTCCCATTGCGCGATGCCGATCAGCCGCTTCAGGTCGGCGTCACGGGGCGTGAGCCGCGCCGCTTCGTCGAAATCCGACAGCGCGTCGCGGAATGCGCCCGCCTGCTGATAGGCACGGCCGCGCGCGATATAGGCGTCGGCGTATTTGGAATCCTGGCGGATCGCGATGTCGTAATCCTTGATCGCCTCGTCGGTGCGTCCCGCCATGCGATAGGCGTCGCCGCGCAGCACGTAGAGATCGAGCGCGCCCAGGGTCGCGCCCAGCGCGTCGGTATAGTCCTTGACCGCGTCGTCATAGCGGCGCTCGGCGAGATTGACGGTGCCGTGGCCGACATAGCCGTTGGCGAGCTCGGGGCGCACGGCGATGGCGCTCTTGTAGTCGGCGCGCGCCAGGTCGAACTCCTTGCGCTGGAGATGCAGGAACGCGCGGTCCTGCAGCGCGTCGTAGCTGTCCGGCACCAGCGCGAGGCCGGCATCGTAGTCGGCGAGCGCCGCGTCGGATTGCTTGGTGAAGACATACGCCTCGCCGCGATCGAACAGAGCGGTGGGCTTCAAATGCGCCGGCAGATCGGGCGCCGCGAGCGCGAGACTCAGATAGCGGATCGCCGTGTCGTAGTCGTGGTTGTTGCGCGCGGAGATGCCGGCGTTGAAATCGGAATAGGAACTTGCCGCAGCGCCGCCGGACAGCGCCGCGCACAACAGCCAACCCAACCCCCAAAAATTGGTCCGCTTCATGTCCACCAACCCCGCCGAGATATTATCGCCGGCGCGGGTTTAGGGGAAGTTCACCGCTTCGATCTTGTTGCCGTCGAAATCGAGCACGAAGGCGCCGAAATAGGCGGTGAACGCGGCTTGGCGCGGTCCGGGCGCGCCCGCGTCGCGGCCGCCCATCGCGAGCGCCGCGTCGTGGAACCGGCGCACGGCTTCCTCGCTCGGCGCGCGCAGGCAGACATGCGTGCCCGTCGTCTCCGGCTGAGGCGCGAGCCCCGCGCGCGCGTTCAGCCAGAACTCGGGATAGCGCTTGCCGAACCCGACCGTCGCATCCGCGCGCGCGACGAGCCGCGTCAAGCCCAGCGGCGCGAGCACCGCCTCGTAGAACGCGGCGCTGCGCGCAAGGTCCGCGACGGCGATGGAAACGTGGTCGATCATGCAAGCGGCTCCGTGCCCTTGAACGGCTCGTCGAGGCTGAAGGACGGCTCGGTGAACCAGCGCGGGCCCGTGTCGGTCATATGGAAGTGGTCCTCCAGGCGGATGCCGAAGCGGCCGGGCACCACGATCATCGGCTCGTTCGAGAAGCACATGCCGGCCTCGAGCGGCGTCGCGTCGCCGCGCACCAGGTTCGGCGCCTCGTGCACTTCCAGGCCGATGCCGTGGCCGGTGCGATGCGGCAGGCCGGGCAGGCGGTAGTCGGGACCGAAGCCTTCCTTTCCCATCGATGCGCGCGCGGCGTTGTCGACGCTCTCGCACGGCGCGCCGATCCGCGCCGCCTCGAAGGCGGCGGCCTGCGCGCGCTTCTCGGCGTCCCAGACCTTGCGCACCTCGGCTGTCGGCTCGCCGAAGACATAGGTGCGCGTGATGTCGGAATTGTAGCCGTCGCACTGCGTGCCGGTGTCGATCAGCACGACGTCGCCATCGGCAAGCGCGCGGTCGGTCTCGCCGCCATGCGGCAGCGAGGTGTCCTCGCCGAACGAGACGATACAGAAGGTATTGCCGGCGCCGATCAGCGTCTTGTGCTCGCTGTCGATGAAGGCTTCGACCTCGCTCGCGCGCACGCCGGGCGCCAAGCTCTTCCAGGCGCGGCGGTGGACCTCGAGCGTGATGTCCTTGGCATACTGCATCAGCGCCAGCTCGGCCGCCGATTTGCGGCTGCGCAAGCGATTGATCAGCCGACCCGCGCCTTGCAGCCGCGCATCGTCGATGGCGCCGCGAAGGCCCAGCCAGGTGAACAGCGCCACGGATTCGTCGACCGCCATGCGCGCCTTGTTGCCCAGGCGGTCCGCGATCAGGCGGTACGGGCTCTCGTCCTCTTCCCAGGTGTGGATGTCGCCTTCGATGCCGACGATCTGGGCGACCTTGTCGCGCTCGAAGCCCGGGGTGATGTATTCGACGCGGCCGGTGGAATGGATCAGCGCGCCGGTGAAGCGCTCCGACGCATGCCACGACATGCCGGTGAAATAGCGCAAGCTCGCCGTCGGTCCGATGAGCACGGCGCCGACGCCGCTCTCGTCCATCAAGGCGCATAGATTGCGAATGCGCGCGCGGCGCTCTTCCTGTCCGATGGGATTGGGTCTTTCTTTTGCACTACCGCTTCGCTGCTTGAGTGCGCTGTTCATCGCGACATCAGGGCGTAGGGCCCACCCTTCTCGATGCCGCGCTTGTAAGCGGGGCGATCCTGCATCCGCGCGCGGTATTTGGTGAGGTTCGGATAAGGCTCGAGCCGCGCGCCGGCCGCCTCCAGCACGAAGAGCAGCTGGATGTCCGCGCCCGTCAGATCGTCGCCGACGAAATAGCTGCGCGCGCCCAGCCGGTCTTCCATATAGGCGAGGTTGTTGGCGATCTCGCCGTCGACGCGGGGCTTCAGCGCCGCGGCCGCGTCGCCCAGCATGCCGGTATAGAGCGCGAGCAGAAGCGGCAGCATCGCCGAGCCCTCGGCATAGTGCATCCACTCGACATAGATCCAGTAATCGCCGCTCCCGGGCTTGGGCTTGAGACGGCCCTTGCCGTAAGTGTCGATCAGATATTCGACGATGGCGCCCGACTCCGCGATCGTCCGGTTGCCGTCGGTGATCACGGGCGACTTGCCGAGCGGATGGACGGCCTTCAGCTCCGGCGGCGCGAGCGGGATCGGCGACATGCGGGTGTAGTGCACGATCTCGTACGGCGTGCCCAATTCCTCGAGCAGCCACAGGATGCGCTGCGAGCGCGAATTGTTCAGGTGATGGACCTTCAGCATCTATTTCACCTCGATGATGGCGATGTCCTGGACGCTGCGCGCGGCATGCGCGTCGCCGGGCACGATCAGGCGGAAGCCTTCGAACGGCGCGCCGTCCTTCTGATACGCGACGATCACCTGCTTGTTCTCGAGCTTGGGGTTTATCTCGCCGTCGCTGACGGCCGCGGCATAGCCGTCGGCGCCGCCGACCAGAAAGACGTGCTTCAGATAGGCGTTCTTCTCCGGTCCGTCGACGGGCTCGGCCTGTTGCACGATGGTCCAGAGCAGCGCGCCGCGGAATATGCCGGTGAGCTGGCCCTTGTCCGTCTGCTGGTTCACCGTCACGTCGATGGGCGGCAGCTTCATCAGATCGTCGCGCGTCATCGATTCGGGATTTCGGATCGCGCCGGTCAGCGCGATGCTTTCGGGCGGCGGCGTCGGGCTCGAATCGTCGGCCTGCGCGGCGGTTCCGGCGAGCAACACGACCGACAGAAGAGCCGCACGGATCATGGCTTTCGCGCCTCTCGCCACATCGGCCACAGGGTCGGGCCGTCGGGGATCTCGATCTCGCCCGTCACCTCGAAGCCGAAGCTGCGATAGACGGGAATGTTCGTCTCCTTGCTGGATTCCAGATAGCACGGCATGCCCGCGGCATCGCTCGCCGCGAGCTGCGGGCGCAGGATGGCGCCGGCGAAGCCCTTGCCCTGCGCGGGCGGATCGGTGCCGATCACCTGCAGGTAATAGTGCGGGATCTTCGGATGGACCTTCTCGATGCGGTCCAGGGTGGCGATGACGTTGAACAGCTTCGCGCCGAAGATGCCGAGCAGCGCCGGCCCGTTCGCGAGATAGTCCCACAGCGACAGATGCCATGCCCCGGGCGGCTTCCAGATCGTCGCGGTCTCGTAGCCCTGGCTCACGCGGCACAGCCCGTGCGGCAGCGCCATCTTCAGCAGCACCGCGAACACGCGCGGCAGCTTCGCGCGCCGCTCGTCGTCGCGCGGCATGAAATGCATCATCACCGGGTCGTCGAAGAAGGCGCGGGCAAGGCTGGCCGCGATGCGCGCGCTGTCGTCCTGGGTCGCGGGACGGATCTCGGCCGCCATCACACGGCCTCGCGCTTCAGGGCGTCGAAGCGCGCGAACTCATGCGCGATGCAGCGCTCGATCAGAAGGCGCCACACCGGCTCGGCGATGGCGGCGCTCAGTCCGGCCCTGCGCGCCGACGCCAGCACCTTGGCGACGACGTCCTCGATGCGCGCCGCGTCGTGCACCTTGGCGCGGTCGGTCTTGATCTCGGCGGCGCGCTCGATATAGCTCTGGCGCTCGGCGAGCAGCGCCACCAGCGCGCGGTCGATGCGGTCGATCTCGCCGCGCAGCTCGGCCATGTCGCGGCAGTCCTTTGCCGTCACGGGCCGCCATCCGCGGTGATGATGCTGGCTTTCGGACAGCTCAAGCCTGCGACCGCAAGCGCGGAGAATTTCCCCGTCTTCTCGTCGGTCGTCCACGCGGCTTTCACATGCGTCTTGTCGGTGTCGAGCACGCCGACGATCGCGCCCGCGATCGTCCTGCCGTTCGCGTCGCATTCGCCGGCGCTGAATTCGGGCGTGGCTTTGGAGTGCTCCGGGAACGCGAGCACGTCGCGCATCTTGTCGCGGCCGTCGGTGGTCACGACATATTCCTTGCCGCAGATGCGCCACGAGGTGGAGTTGATCGTGTCGCTCACCTCGTCGCCGCCGAGGTTCTTCAGCCTCAACGCCGCGTGACGCGCCTCGATCCCCGCGACCGCCTCGTTGCTCATCGTCCTGCCGATCAGCGCGCCGCGCACGTCGCCGCCGCAGCGCACGGCTTCGAAGCCGTCGCCCGCGTGCGCGGCGCCGGCCGAGAGAAGCAGAAGGACGATGGCGAGCCTCACCGGTTCAGCTCCCGCATCGCGCCGTCAAGGCCGCCCAGGGTCAGCGGGAACATGCGCCCGTTCATGATCTGGGAGATGAGCCCGATCGAGGGCGTGTAGTCCCAATGCTTCTGCGCCACGGGGTTCAGCCACACGCAGTGCTCGTAGATCTGCACCACCCGGTCGAGCCAGAGCGCGCCCGCCTCTTCGTTCCAATGCTCGACGCTGCCGCCGGGATAGGTGATCTCGTAGGGGCTCATCGTCGCGTCGCCGACGAAGACGATCTTGTAGTCGTGCGGATATTTGTGCAGCACGTCCCAGGTCTGGATCTTCTCGTTGTGCCGGCGGCGATTGTCCTTCCACACGCTCTCATAGAGGCAGTTGTGGAAGTAATAGAAATCCATGTGCTTGAACTCGGTCTTGGCCGCGCTGAACAGCTCCTCGCAGAGCTTGATATGCGCGTCCATCGAGCCGCCGATGTCGAAGAACAGGAGCACCTTCACCGTGTTGTGGCGCTCGGGGATGAGCGAGAGATCGAGATAGCCCTTGTTCGCGGTGTTCTTGATCGTGCCCGGCAGATCGAGCTCGGTCTCGGCGCCCTCGCGCGCCCATTTGCGCAGGCGGCGCAGCGCCACCTTGATGTTGCGCGTGCCGAGCTCGACGGAATCGTCGAGGTTCTTGTACTCGCGCTTGTCCCAGACCTTGACCGCCTTGCCGTGGCGGCCCTTGTCCTGGCCGATGCGCACGCCTTCGGGATTGTAGCCGGAATTCCCAAAAGGCGACGTGCCGCCCGAGCCGATCATCTTCGAGCCGCCTTCGTGGCGCTTCTTCTGCTCCTCGAGACGCCGCTTCAGCGTCTCCATCAGCTTCTCCCAGCCGCCCAGCGCCTCGATCTGCTTCTTCTCTTCCTCGGTCAGGTATTTCTCGGTGAGCGCCTTCAGCCACTCCTCGGGGATCTGCGCGAGCAGCGAAGCGTCGACGCCTTCCAGCCCCTTGAAGACGTGACCGAAGACGCGGTCGAACTTGTCGAGGTTGCGCTCGTCCTTCACCAGCGCGGTGCGCGAGAGGTAATAGAACTCCTCCACCTTAAGTTCGATCACGTCCTTGGACAGCGCGTCCATCAGCGCCAAGTACTCTTTCAGCGTCACCGGAATGCGCGCGGCGCGAAGCTCGTCGAAGAACTGGAAGAACATCGGTTGTGTCCAATGGCGATTACGCCGATGTTAGCCTACACTCCGCGGACGGGACAGCCCTTGGGGGAGGGTGGCGCCGGTTGACCCAACGACAGGTGCTCGCAAGGGAGGGTTCTCATGATCCGGGTTTCGGCCGCGATCGGCCTTTTCACATTCGCGCTGACGACGGCGGCCCAGGCCGACCTGGTGATCTCCACCGCGCCGACCAGCAACGTGCATTGCCGCCCCGACGGCACGTGCAAGGCCAAGGCCGCGGACGCCGTGCTCAACGTCGACCAGCTCCAGAGCCTGCTCGCGTCGGGCGACGTCAAAGTGAAGACCAAGAGCAGCGGCATCGCGATCGCCGCCCCGCTCACCTGGACGAGCAGCAACAAGCTCGCCTTGGACACGCAAGGAAACCTTTCGGTCGACGCGCCGGTCGTGGTCGAAGGCCGCGGCAAGCTCACGATCCGCGACCGCGAGCTGCTGTTCTCGTCCGCGGGCAGGATCGATTTCTGGGACACGCAGAGCCGGCTGTTCATCGTCAACCTCATGTACAACAGCGGCAACGGGCACTACACGCTGGTCAGGGATCTGCCGTCGCTCGCGGCGGGCGTGGCGGCGCATCCCTTGTTCGGCCTGTTCGCGCTGACCGCCGATTACGACGCCGGCCCGGACGGCACCTATCCGGGAGCTGTGGTGCCGACGACGCTCACCGGCGGCGGCTTCGAAGGCCTGAACCACACGATCTCCAACCTCAGCGCGGGCGGAGGGCTGTTCGCGTCGACGATCCAGAATTCGTCGCTGCGCGATATCCATCTCGCGAACGTGAACATCGCCGCAGGAGACAACGCGACGGTCGGCGCGCTGGTGGGCAGCATCACGGGCGTGGTCACGCATGTCTCGGCGCAAGGCCATCTCAGCGCCGGCGCGAATTCCACCGCCGCCGGGCTGGTGGGCTCCGTGACCGGCACGATCGCCGACGTCTCCGCGGCGGTGACGGTCGCGGCGGGCAGCGAGAGTTGCGGCGCCGGACTCCTCGGTGGAGGCAAGTGGGACGAGTGGCTCTATGTCGTCTCGTTCGCGCACGCGACCGGCGACGTCAGCGTGGGCGCCAAGAGCGTGGCCGGCGGCCTCGCCTGCAGCGTGCAGGGCAAGGTCACGCAGTCCTGGGCGAGCGGCAATGTCTCGACCGACCACACACAGAACCAGCACACTCTGGGCGGGCTCATCGGCTCGCTCTATAGCGACGACCTCTCGAATTCCTACGCCTTGGGCAACGTCACCTCGGCCGGCGGACGGGATTGGAACGGCGGGCTGATCGGCAACGTCGAGGCCGCCGACGTTCGGTCGGCCTATTCCATCGGCACCGTCCAGATCGGCGGCGCAGCCCGCGACCGGATCGCGCGCGTCGGCGCCTTTTTCGGCCGGGCCGTCAACATCACCTCCGCGAAGGACTATTTCGACCGCGACACGGCGGGGATCGCCGAGGCCTGCGGCTCGGTGTGCCATGGCATCATCGGATTGAGCGATGCGGCGCTGAAGACCGGTCTGCCGAACGGCTTCGACCCCGCGATCTGGGGCCAGAGCCCGTCGGTCAACAACGGCTATCCCTATCTGCTCGCCAACCCGCCACAGTAGGGCCAGGAGCGTTCCCATGATCCGCATCCCGGCCGCGACCGGCCTCGTTGCATTGGCGCTGACCACGGCGGCGCAGGCCGACCTGACGATTTCCACCGCTCCCACCAGGCACGTGACCTGCACGGCCGGCGTTTGCAAAGCCGGTGCGGCGAACGCCGTGCTCAACGTCGATCAGCTCACGGGCCTGCTCGCGGCGGGCGACGTCACGGTGAAGCCGAAAAGATTGACGGGCCTCGTCGTCGCGGCGCCGATCACCTGGGCGAACGCGAGCAGCCTGACCTTTGAGGTGCTCCCGTACTACAAGCCGCTGACGATCGCGGCGCCGATCGTGGTCGAAGGGACCGGAGGGCTGAGCATCACAGCCTGGGATCTTCTCTACCGTCCGGGCGGCAGAATCGATTTCTGGGATACGAGCAGCCAGCTCGCCGTCGAGGCCGGCATCAGCTTCGGCAAATACACGCTGGTGAACGACCTTGCCGCGCTCGCCGCGGCGGTCGCGTCAAACCCGTCCGGACATTATGCGCTGGCGCGCGACTACGACGCCGGCGGCGACGGAACCTATAGCGGCTCGGTCGTTTCCACCACGTTCGACGGCAGCTTCCAAGGCCTGGGCCACACCGTGTCCAATCTCTCGCTCGGCGGCAGCGGGGATGTCGGCCTGTTCGCGAACGCGTCGGGCAATGCCGGATTGAGCGACGTGCGTCTTCAGAACGTGAACATCCTCGCCGGGGTCAAATCCCACGTCGGAGCTCTGGTCGGCAGCTTCAGGGGCAGGATCTACGGCGCGTCGTCCTCGGGCAGCGTGACGGCGGGCGACAACTGCATCTGCGGCGGCCTTGCCGGCTCCGGCCATTTCGTCTGGGGCGGCGGCCAGCCGGCCACCATCGCGCGCTCGTCCTCGTCCGCCGCCGTCACCGTCAACCGCCATGGTGTCGTGGGCGGCCTCGCGGGCTCCGCGGGCGCGGTGACGTTGTCGCATGCCACCGGCAACATCGTGTTCGGCCCGCACAGCATCACCGGCGGCCTGTTGGCCTTTCCGGAGGATCAGGTCCTCCAGTCCTGGGCGAGCGGGAACCAGACCCCCAGGCATCCGGGCTTCGCCCACAGCAGCGGCGGCCTTTTGGGGCTGTCCAGGTCGGACACGCGGGTCGCCTACAGCTATTCGATGGGCTCGGTCATGAGCGGTGGCGACAAGACCCGCATCGGCGGCTTCATCGCCGAGCTGAGCGGGGGGCCGATCGAGCAATCCTATTCGGTCAGCCCCGTCCTGGCGCCGGACGAAGCTTCGCGCCATCATCGCGGCTCGCGGGTCGGCGCCTTCCTCGGCTATACCCACGACGAGACGATCGTCAGCGATTATTGGGACATCGACACCAGCGGGATGACCAAGGCTTGCGGCAATCGCTGCGACGGCATCGTCGGCCTGCACGACGCGCAGCTCAAGGCGCATCTGCCCGACGGCTTCGATACCACCTACTGGGCGCAGAGCCCGTCGATCAACAATGGCTATCCGTATCTGATCGACAACCCGCCGGAGTGACGCGATGAACCGTTTCGCCCTTGCCGCGCTCGCGCTGCTGCTCGCCGGCGGCGCGCGCGCGGAGACCGTGATCTCGTCCGCCCCCACCGCTCACATGAGCTGCTCGGACGGCACCTGCACGCCGACGGCCAAGAACGCCGTGCTCAACGCCTCCGACCTTCAAGGCATGCTGGCCGCGGGCGATGTCACGGTCGCGACCGGCGCCGGCGCCAAATCCATCGCCGTCGAGGCGCCCATCGCCTGGGCAAGCACGCATACGCTGACCCTGCATCCCGATCTCAACGTGAACGTGAAGGCCGTGATCGCGGTCGAAGGCGGCGGCGGGCTGAACATCGCGCCGTTCGTGGGAGGCGATCTCGTCATGTTCCCCACCGGCCGGATCGATTTCTGGGACACCGACAGCAGCCTGACCATCGCCGGCGCGCCCTACACGCTGATCGCCGATCTGCCGACCTTCCAGCAATTGATACAGGAGCATGCCGGCGGCGGCTGGTATGCCCTGACCAAGGATTACGACGCCGCGGGCGACGGGACCTATCAGAATTCCGTCTACTGGAAACTGACTGCCGTGTTCAACGGGCTGAACCACACCATCGCCAACCTGAACGTCGCCTATGAAAGCGACTCGAACAACGGGTTCATCGGCTACAATTACGGGACCATCCGCGACGTCAGGTTCGCCAATGCGCATGTCAGCGGAGGCCATGCCGGCATCGCGGCGGGAACGACGGTAGGGCCGATCGTCAATGTCTCGACCAGCGGCACCGTCGAAGGGCTCGATGCGGGCGGCGTCGTCGGCTATGTGGACGACACCTTCGAAAGAGGCACGACGATCACGCGCTCCTCGTCCTCCGCGAACGTCACCGGCGGGCGCGAATGCATGATCGGCGGCCTGGTCGGCGGCGGCTACCAGATCACCATCTCCTATTCGCATGCGAGCGGCACCGTTTCGCCTGGCGCGCATGCGATGGCGGGCGGGCTTGCCGGCTTCGCGACGAATGTCGTGCAGTCCTATGCCACGGGCCATGTCGCGCCGACGGCGCTGTACGCCTATGAGCGCCTGGGCGGATTGCTGGGGGCAACGCCGTACAGCCAGAGCAACGTCGTCGATTCCTACGCAACGGGTCAGGTCGACGGTCCGGGCCGGCAATCCGAGGCCGGCGGGCTGATCGGTTCTGCGAGCGGCTCGTCCGTCCGCACGTCCTATGCGACCGGTCTCGTGACCGGCTCGAAAGACGATCCCCGCCTGAAGCACAAGGTCGGCCGCTGGGGCGGATTCTCGGGCCGCGACCGCACCGGGCAGAACAGCGACGATTACTGGGACGTCGACACTTCGGGCCGCGACAGCGCCTGCGGGAACAAGTGCAGCGGCATCACGGGCTTGAGCGATGCCGCGCTGAAATCCGGATTGCCGGCCGGCTTCGACAGGAAGGTGTGGGCGCAGGATCCGTCGATCAACAACGGCTATCCCTATCTCCTCAAGAACCCGCCGGAATAGGCGGCGCTATTTCGCGGCCAGGGTCTCGAGCGCGCTCGCATAGACGGTGTTCAGGAACTCGCTTTTCACCGCGTCGTCGCGCGGGCTCGCATATTCCATCGTCACCTGGACCGCCCAGGGGCCGACCGCGCTCGCCGCGAACAGCACGCGGTAGTGGATGTCTTCCAGGCTCGTCGTCTGATAGGTGCGCGTATAGACGCTCGTGCCGCCGAGCTTGAGCGGCGCCTCGGCGATCGTCTTGCCGCCGGTGCCTTCCTGCTCGACGAAATCGGGCGCGAGCGCGGCTTTGGGATCGTAAGGCCCCGTCAGCGGCGCCAGGGTGATCGTGCCGTAGACGCCGTCGAGCGCCGAATAGGCGCAGAAATCGGCGCTCGCTTCCGGATCGCGCTCGCCGACCGCGTCGCGCTCGAACATGCCGATCTTGGCCGGACAGACGAAGCGCGACGCGACATGCACCTTCGCGCCGCCCGCGGCATCGGCGAACACGTCGTCGGAATCCTGAGCCTGCGCCAGAGCCGGCGCCAGCAGCGTTAAACAAACAATGGAAGCGCGAAATGAGAGCATTTGCAGTTGCTTGTTCTTAATCCGTTTCGGGTTCAGAATACCCTCTATGAGCGATCCCGGCGACAACGTTGTGCTCGAATATCTGCGCCAAATTCGCGTGGTGCTCGACAAGCTCGACAGCAGTGTGCGCGAGCTTGCGGTACGCGTCGGCTTCTTGGAAGAGGGCCAGGCACGTCTGGAGGCGCAATACGCGCATATCTCCACGCGCTTGGACCGCGTCGACATGCGATTGGAGCGGCTGGAGCGCCGCGTCGGCCTGATCGACGTCTAATTCCTGCTTTCCCGCCGCGCCAGGAAGGCCAGCCGCTCGAACAGGTGCACGTCCTGCTCGTTCTTGAGCAGCGCGCCGTGCAGCGGCGGGATCAGCTTGGTCGGGTCCTTCTCGCGCAGCGCTTCGGGCGGCACGTCCTCGTTGAGCAGCAGCTTCAGCCAGTCCAGCAGCTCGCTGGTCGACGGCTTCTTCTTCAGGCCCGGCACGTCGCGGATCTGGTAGAAGACGTTCAGCGCCTCGCCGACCAGCTTCTGCTTGATGTTGGGATAGTGCACGTCGACGATCTTCTGCATCGTCTCGCGCTCGGGGAACTTGATGTAGTGGAAGAAGCAGCGGCGCAGGAACGCGTCGGGCAGCTCCTTCTCGTTGTTGGAGGTGATCATCACGATCGGCCGCCGCGCCGCCTTGATCGTTTCGCCGGTTTCGTAGACGAAGAACTCCATGCGGTCGAGCTCGAGCAGAAGGTCGTTGGGGAACTCGATATCGGCCTTGTCGATCTCGTCGATCAGAAGCACCGGGCGCTTGTCCATCACGAACGCTTCCCAGAGCTTGCCCTGCTTGATGTAGTTCTTGACGTCCTTGACGCGCGCGTCGCCCAGCTGGCTGTCGCGCAGCCGCGTCACCGCGTCGTATTCATAGAGGCCCTGCTGCGCTTTCGTGGTCGACTTCACGTGCCAGGTGATCAGCGGCGCGCCCAGCGCGTCCGACACTTCGTAAGCCAGCTGCGTCTTGCCGGTGCCGGGCTCGCCCTTGATCAGAAGCGGCCGCTCCAGCGTGATCGACGCGTTGACCGCGATGCGAAGATCGTCGGTGGCGACATAGCGGTCTGTGCCCTGGAAGCGGTCGGAACTCATGGATTGTCCTTGGGAAGCGATAGCGTGCGCGAAGCCTAGGGGCGCCCCGCCGCCTTCGCAAGGGCGCGGCTTTGGCCTATCGTCGCGCGCATGGCACAGGACGAGATCGAGCGCGCGCGCGCCGCATTGAGCGAAGGCCGCCTCGACGACGCCGAAGCGCTCTGCCGTAGCGTCAGCGACGAAGCCGCGGCGCACGGATTGCTGGGGCATGTGCTGCGCCATCGCCGCCGCCACGACGACGCGCTCGCCGAATTCGAGCGCGCGCTCGCGCTCGATCCCGATCTTCCCGGCGCGGCGATGGACCGCGCCGACGAGCTTCAGACCTTGGGCCGCAACGACGAAGCGGTCGAGGCGTATCGTCGCGTGCTCGCGGCCGAGCCGCTCAACGACCGCGCCCATCGCCAGCTCAACAACCTTCTCTACCGCCTCGGCGACGATGCGAATTTCCTCAAGTCTTATGACGAGGCGGCCGCGAAATTCCCCGGCCGTCCCATCCTGCCGCTCGGCAAGGGCGGCTTCCTGCTCCAGGTCGGCCGCCTCGACGATGCGGAAAGCTGTTTCGCGCGCGCGGCGCAGCTGTTGCCGGGCGCGATCGCGCCGCTCAACGGCCTGGCGGCGACGTTCGCGCGCAAGGGCGATTATGCCCGCGCCATCGCCACGCATCGCCGCATCGCAGAGCTCGCGCCCCGCCATGCCGACAGCTGGATCTCCTATTGCGAGACCTTGCTGCGCGCCAGAGAGGCAACGGAGGCGCGCGGGGCCGCCGACATGGCGGTCGGGCTCGATCCCTTGAACCAGGGCGCCATCGCGTTCCAGTCGCTCGCCATGCGCGCGCAAGGCGACGCGCGCGACGAATGGCTGAACGATTTCGACAGTCTCGTGCAGGTGTTCGCGCTCGAGCCGCCTGAAGGCTTCGCCGACATGGAGAGCTTCAACGCGGCGCTCGCGGAAGAGCTGGGCACCTTGCACAGCGGCAAGCGCGAGTTCCTGAGCCAGAGCCTGCGCGGCGGCACCCAGACCGTGAACGACCTTTTCACCGCGCGCCACGATCTCGTCGACCGCTTGCGCGCGCGCATCGACGAAGCCGTGGGAGCTTATATCGCGCGGCTCAAATCCGACGAGACGCATCCGCTCTTGAGCCGCAAGCGCGACGCGTTCGCCTATGCCGCGTCGTGGTCGTCACGCTTGAGCGATTGCGGCTTCCACACCAACCATGTGCACCCGAAGGGCTGGATCAGCTCGGCTTACTACGTCGCGGTGCCCGATGCGGCGAACGACGCGGCTGCGAAACAGGGCTGGATCAAGTTCGGCGAGCCCAGCTTCGATGCGGGCCTCGCCGATCCGATACGCCGCGCGGTCCAGCCCCGGCCCGGCACCCTGGTGCTGTTCCCGTCCTATATGTGGCACGGCACGGTGCCGTTCCATTCCGCGAGCCACCGCACCACCATCGCCTTCGACGTCGTTCCGCGCTAAAATCCGCGCGCGTCTTGGAGGGGGCTGTCGCATGTCGTGGATCATTCTCGTCGCGGTCTTCGCCGCCGGCACCGTCGCGACCTTCACCGACTGGTACTTCATGGGCGTGCTGTTCCACGACCGCTACATGCGCTATCCGGAGACGTGGTGGCCGCGCGACAAGAAGACCGAGACGATGCCGATCCTCTATTCCTCGGCGCTCGGCTACATCACCGCGGCGGCGGTGATCGGGCTCTGCGCGATGGCCGGCGTCGATTCCATAGTGAGTGGATTGAAGGTCGCCTTCGTCGCCTGGTTGGCGGGATCGGCCGTCCAGGTCGCCACCACCCAGCTCTGGATGCGCATCGACCCCTCGGTCAGCGTCGCCCATGCGCTCGGCTATCTCGCGCGCTTCCTGCTCGCCGGCCTCGCCGCCGGCATCGCGCTGCCGATGGTGTAGCCCTATCGGACCTTCAGCCCGGCATCTTTCAGAATCGCATGCGGCGTTCCGGTCGGAATGCCGCGACTGCGGATCGGCAGGACAACGCGCCGCCTGCTGACAGGATGCTTGAATATCGCGTGGCTTCCCGACTGACGCGTAAAAAACGAAGCCGTTTTGCTCGAGAATTCGCCGCGGCTCCTTTGGGCGTCACGCGGCGGAGGCTTTGCGACGGGGCCGCGCCTTCGAAGATTTGCGGCTGTCGGTCGGAAGCTCTTCCTCCGTCACGTCATCCAGATAGAGGCGAACCGCATCCTTCAGATTGGACAACGCTTCGGCGCGGGTATGGCCATGCGTATGGCAGCCGGGCAATTCCGGGCTCCAGGCATGATAGTCGCCGGCGTCCTGTTCTATCTTAGATGTAATCATGCTTCACTGCCGCGGGGCCAAGCTTCATCGTGATCCATGACCGTCGCACATGTCTATACCGTCGCGTTCATCGGGATCGAGGCGCGCGAGGTCGACGTGCAGGTCCATATCGGCGACGGCGCGGGCGGGCAGTTCAACATCGTGGGTCTCGCCGACAAGGCCGTCGCCGAAAGCCGCGAGCGCGTGCGCGCGGCGCTGGGCGCCATCGGGCTCGCGATGCCGTTCAAGCGGGTGACGGTGAATCTCGCGCCGGCCGACCTGCCGAAGGAGGGAAGCCACTACGACCTGCCGATCGCGCTCGGCCTGCTCGCGGCGATGGGCGTGCTGCCGGCGAGCGAGATGGCCGGCTATGTCGCGATGGGCGAGCTCTCGCTCGACGCACAAGTGACGGCGGTCGCGGGTGTCCTGCCCGCAGCGCTCGCGGCCTCGGCGCAGCATCGCGGCCTCATCTGTCCGGCGGCGTGCGGTCCGGAAGCGGCCTGGGCGGGCGGGATCGAGATCGTCGCCACGCCGTCCTTGATCGCGCTCGTCAATCACATGAAGGGCGCGCAGGTGCTGAACCCGCCCACAGCCAAGCTCGCCGACGATACGGCGCGGATCCCAGATCTCAAGGACGTCAAAGGTCAGGAGACCGCCAAGCGCGCGCTCGAGATCGCCGCGGCCGGCGGGCACAATCTGTTGATGATCGGCCCGCCCGGCGCGGGAAAATCGATGCTGGCGCAGCGTCTGCCCGGCCTGCTGCCGCCGCTCGACGCGCGCGAAGCGCTGGAAATCTCGATGGTGCAATCGCTCGCGGGCGAGCTTGCCGGCGGCGCGATCTCGCGGCGGCGCCCGTTCCGCAATCCGCATCATTCGGCGTCGATGGCGTCGCTGATCGGCGGCGGCGCGCGCGTCAAGCCGGGCGAGATTTCGCTCGCGCATCTGGGCGTGCTGTTCCTCGACGAGCTGCCGGAGTTCCAGCGCGCGGTGCTCGATTCGCTGCGCCAGCCCGTCGAGGCCGGCGAAGCGGTGGTCGCGCGCGTCAATCAGCATGTGCGCTTCCCGGCCCGGTTTCAGCTCGTTGCCGCGATGAATCCGTGTCGTTGTGGATATTTGAGCGACGCCGCACAGGCGTGCGGCCGCGCGCCGAAATGCGCGCTCGACTACCAGGCGCGACTGTCGGGCCCGCTGCTCGACCGCATCGACATCCATGTCGAGGTCGCGGGGGTCAGCGCCGCCGATCTTTCTCTGCCGCCGCCCGCGGAAGGAAGCGCCGAAGTGGCCGCGCGCGTGGCCCAGGCGCGCGCGGTTCAGCGCAAGCGCTATGAGGGCGCGGGCATCCGCACCAATGCCGAGGTCGAAGGCGAAGCGCTCGATGCCGTCGCCAAGCCGGAGCCCGCGGGCGCGCGCCTGCTCGGCGACGCGGCCGAGCGCATGCGGCTGACGGCGCGCGGCTATCACCGCGTGCTGCGCGTCGCGCGCACCATCGCCGACCTCGCGGGCGAAGACACCGTGCGCCGGCCGCACATCGCCGAAGCATTGTCGTACCGGCGCTTGAGCCACCTGCATTGAGCGGAACCTTTTGCGGCCAGGCCCGTTGCAAGCTCGTCGCGAACCAGGGGGATTTCCGATGCGCGGACTTGCACTGCTCGGCGTTGCGCTGATCCTGATCGGCATCGGCACGCTCGTGTTCGGCCATTTCAGCTATTCCGAGACCAAGCCGGTCGCCGATATCGGGCCGGTGCACATCAACACCCAGGAAGAGCATCACGTCTCCATCCCGACCATCGCCGGCATCGTCGTGGTGATCGCAGGGCTGGGGCTGGTGTTCGCGGGACGGCGCACATCCTGATACGATCCCCGCATAGCCGATGAGGGGATTTCCATGCCGAAGCCGTTCCGCGGCCTTGCCGCAATTCTTGCGTTCGCGCTCGTGCCGCTTGCGGCGCAGGCGGCCTCGGTCACGGTCTTCGCGGCCGCGTCCCTGAGCGACGCGTTCAAGCAGGCGGGCGAGGCTTACAAGGCCAAGGGCCACGACGCGCCGGTGTTCTCGTTCGCGGCGTCCTCGGCGCTGGCGAAGCAGATCGAGGCCTCGGGCGGCGCGGACATGTTCGTCTCCGCCGACCGCGACTGGATGGACTATCTCGACAAGAAGAGCCTGATTGCGGCCGGCACGCGCAAGGACCTGCTCGGCAATCATCTCGTGCTGATCGCGCCGGCGGGGCTCGACGTGACGGTCAAGATCGTGAGGCCCTTCGACCTCAAATCGGTGCTGGGCAACGGCAAGCTCGCGGTCGCCGATCCGTCCTCGGTGCCCGCGGGCAAATACGCCAAGGCCTCGTTGACGGCGCTCGGCGCCTGGGACGCGGTCGCGGACCAGCTCGCGCCGGCCGAGAACGTGCGCGTCGCGCTCGCCTATGTCGCCCGCGGCGAGGCGCCGCTCGGCATCGTCTATGCGACCGATGCGATGGCGGAGCCGCGCGTGCATGTCGTGGGCCAGTTCCCCGACGACACGCACGCGCCCATCGTCTATCCGATCGCGCTCACCAAGGACGCGAAGCCCGACGCCAAGGCGCTGCTCGACTTCCTCGAAAGCGCCGAAGCCGCGGCCATCTTCAAGAAGGCCGGTTTCGCGATCCTCAAGTAGCTCTTCGTCCCAGCACCAGAGCGATGGCGAGGCCGGCGACGAGGGCGCTGACCACTTCGATCAGGATCTGCGCCATCGTGTAGTCGAGCGGGAAGCCGTACCAGTTCCAATACGACACGTTGGTCGCGATCGCCGACGACACGCCCATCAAGGTCACCGCGCCGATGCGCGTCGCAAAGCCGAGCGCGAGCATCGACACGATCCAGGCCCAAATCGCCGCCTGCACGAACTGCTTGGCGAACTCCTTGATCAGCATCGGCGTCATGTCGGGCCCCATGCCCTTGCCGGCGCCGCGATAGAGCAGCAGGCCCGACGGATATTTCTTCTCGAGCTCCGCGCCTTTCTGCATCGCATTGGGATCGTTCATGTCGACCCACGGGAAGAAATAGAGCCCGCCCTTGTCGCCGATCGAGGTCTGCATCTGGTTCAGCACCGGCTGCTCGTTGGGCATCTGGCTGAAGCCGACGGCGCCCAAGGGCGTCGCCATATGGGCGATGGCGGTCCACACGAACATGGCGACGGCGCCGGCCAGCGCCGCGAGAAGAATGCGCATGATAGGTCCCCCTTTTTTCGGACGGGACGGTTATAGCCGAAATCTATTCCGCTGGCGACTGCTGGGCCGCCCAGCGCGCCTTGATGGTCTCGGAGGTGTCGCGGCTGCCGTCCGGCGACCAGCCGGGCGGGGCGAAGAGATAGGCGAGGAATTCGCGTGGGCCGTGGGCGCTCCCGAGATCGTGCGCCAGCGACACCCAGCCATGCAGGGCGATGCGCAGCGGGTTGTAGCTCGCGATATTGCCGACGATGCCGTAGCGCGGCGCGTCGTCCTTGCGTTCCTCGACGAAGCTGCCGAACAGCCGGTCCCAGACGATGAACACGCCGGCATAGTTGGCGTCGAGATAGCGCGCGTTGGTCGCGTGGTGGACGCGGTGATGCGACGGCGTGTTCATCACCGCCTCGAACCAGCGCGGGAAGCGGTCGATGGCCTCGGTGTGGATCCAGAACTGATAGACCAGGTTCAGCCCATGCACGAAGGCGATCATGGTCAGCGGAAAGCCGATGAGGATCAGCGGCACGTTGAACAGCAATCCCGGCAGCACCAGCACGCCGAACCAGGGTTGGCGCAACGCCGTCGACAGGTTGTAGTGCTGGCTCGAATGGTGGTTGACGTGATCGCACCACAGCCAGCGCACCCGGTGCGACGCGCGGTGCCACCAGTAATATTTGAGATCGTCGGCCACGAAGCAGGCGGCGATCGCGCCCCACGACCAGCCGATCCGCGTGAGCGCATACGGCTGGATCAGAAGCGCGAAATCGACGAAGACGAAGGCGAACACGGCGCCGAGCACCGTGCTGCCCAGCCCCATCGTCAGGCTCGCCGCCGTGTCGCGCACCTCGAAGCGCGCGCGGCCCGTCATCCGCGCGAACACCATCTCGGCGACGACCAGCAGGATGAAGGCGGGAATGGCGAGCGCGACCGGATCGAAGGGCTTCATGCGCGAAGCCTCGCTTCCCAATCGGCGGCGTCGGCGAGGTCGAGCTCGGCGCGCTTCAAGGTGAACTCGTTCAAGAGGAGCGCCAGCCGCTCGCCGTCGCGCACGACATTCGTGGCCCGCGCGAGCTTGCGCGTCACCATGCCGTCGCCCCGCGCCAGCGCCAGCCACACCGCGCCGTCGCTCGCGTTCTCCACCAGGGCGGCGCGCGCGTCGCGGCCGATGGCGATGCGGCCGGCACGGAAGCCCGGCACGTCGCGGGCGAGACGCGCGGTCAGGCTCCCGGCGCTCAGCGTGGTTTCCCCGGCGCCGAACAAGAGCCGGCACAGGCCGACCATCAGCGCAATGCCGGCCAGCGAAACCGCGAGTTGAAGTGCCATGCCGCCCATGATCGCGTTGTTTCCGCTTGCCGCAACCGGCGCGCCGACCCCATCGCCGCGCGCGCAAGATCCGCGCCCCGTTCCCTTGGCGCCGCGCGCTTTATGCCGTAATCATTTTTCGCTGTCATGAGGGGGCCGCGGCGATGGACGAAGGCAAGCGCAAACGGGGCTTCCGCCTCGCCTATCTCCTGCTTCTCGTGCCTTTCGCGGCGATGCTCTGGGTGCCGTCCTACAACCGTATCGAGCCCGAGCTGGCCGGCATCCCGTTCTTCTATTGGTACCAGCTGCTGTGGATCGTGCTCGGCGCGCTGATCCTGCTTCCGGCCTGGATGGGAGACCGCTCGTGAGCCTCGATCCCGTCGCCGTCACGATCTTCGTGGCGCTGTTCGCGTTCGTCACCGTGCTCGGTTTCGTGGCCTCGCGCTGGCGCCGGGGCGATCTTTCGCATCTGCACGAGTGGGGCCTGGGCGGGCGGCGCTTCGGCACCGTCGTGACCTGGTTTCTGCTGGGCGGCGACCTCTATACCGCCTACACCTTCGTCGCGGTGCCGGCGCTGATGTTCGGCGCGGGCGCGGCCGGCTTCTTCGCCGTGCCTTACACCGTGCTCGTCTATCCGATCCTGTTCGCGGTGTTCCCCAGGCTCTGGTCGGTCGCGCACAAGCACGGCTACGTCACCGCGGCCGATTTCGTGCGCGGCCGCTTCGGCAGCCGAAGCCTCGCGCTCGCCATCGCGGTCACCGGCATCGTCGCGACCATGCCCTATATCGCGCTGCAGCTGGTCGGCATGGAGGTGGTGATCGCCGGCCTCGGCATCCCGACCACGCTCACGCTCTTCGGCGTCGCGATCCCGGAAGCGCCGCTCCTGATCGCCTTCGTCGTGCTCGCGGCTTACACCTACAACAGCGGCTTGCGCGCGCCGGCCATGATCGCGATGGTCAAGGACACGCTGCTCTACGTCACCGTGCTCGCCGCGGTGATCGTGATCCCGGCCGAGCTGGGCGGCTATGCCAAGATCTTCGCGAGCATCGATCCGAAGTCGCTTCTCTTGCCGCCCGCCGCGCCGGGCAATCTCGGTCCCCAATCGGCCTATGCGACGCTGGGCCTGGGCTCGGCGCTGGCGCTGCTGCTCTATCCGCATTCGGTGACGGGGCTCTTGAGCTCGTCGAGCCGCCAGGCCATCAAGCGCAACGCGGTCATCCTGCCCGCCTATTCCTTCGCGCTCGGCCTGATCGCGCTCTTGGGCTACATGGCGGTGGCGTCGGGCGTGAAGGCGATGCCCGAGTTCGCGGCCGGCTTCAAAGCCTTCGGCAACAATTTCGCGGTGCCGGCGCTGTTCCTGCATTCCTTCCCGAGCTGGTTCGTCGGCATCGCGTTTGCGGCCATCGCCATCGGCGCCCTGGTGCCGGCGGCGATCATGTCGATCGCCTGCGCCAATCTCTTCACCCGCAACATCTACAAGGAGTTCGTGAACCCGGGTGCGAGCCACAAGCGCGAGAGCGACGTGGCCAAGATCGTCTCGCTGGTGGTCAAGCTGGGCGCGCTGTTCTTCATCATCGAGCTGCCGACGCAATACGCGATCCAGCTTCAGCTGCTCGGCGGCATCTGGATCGTCCAGACGCTGCCGTCGGTGATGCTCGGGCTTTACACCAACCGCCTGCATCCGGGCGCGCTGCTCGCGGGCTGGGCGGCCGGCATCGGCGCCGGCACGACGATGGCGGCGCTGAACGGCTTCAAGAGCTCGACCTTCGCGCTGAACATCTTCGGGACCGTCGTGCCCTGCTATGCCGCGCTGTCGTCGCTGATCCTCAACATCGCCGTCGCGGTCGTGCTGAGCCTTCTATTTAACGTTGTTTCCGGCAATTTGCGCGCGGATGCGACATCGCCGCAGGACTACGCCTGAGCGGACGAATTGTTTCCGTCGCGCGCGACCGCTAAAGTGGTTGCGCTTGGGGAAATTCTGGGGACGTCCAATGAAGCTCACTGCACGCGTCGCGGCGGCTGCCGTCGCGCTCGGCCTGTTCGCGCAACCGGTGCTGGCCGACGGCCCGATCGGCTATCAGATCAATCCGGCGCATGACGGCCAAACCAAGTTCAAGAAGCCCTTCCAAGGTCCGCTGAAGCAGAAATGGGCCCGCAATCTGGGCGGCGAGATCAGCACGCCCTTCGGCGCGGACGGCATGGTGTTCGCGGTCGTCCACATCAATTCCGGCGCGCAGCTCTATGCGCTGAACCCGAAGACCGGCGCCACGATCTGGCACAAGACGGTCAACAGCAGCTATTTCGCCAACGCGACCTACGACAATGGCCGCGTCTTCGTGCTGAACGCCAACGGCCTCCTGCAGGCCTATGCCTCCGACAGCGTCGGCACGCCGCAATGGGCCAAGCAGATGCCGGGGAGCAACGACTGGGACGCTCCGCCGACCGCCTACAAGGGCCGCGTCTATCTCACCTCGAACTCGGGCGTCACGGCCGTCGACGAGGCGACGGGCAGCGTCGTCTGGACCAAGGGCTCGGGAGGCTCCACCTCGCCGGCGATCGGCGATGGCGGCCTGTTCCTGGACATGGATTGCAGCCACTACCGCTTGAGCCTGAAGAAGGGCAAGCTGGTCTGGAACGACAATACGGGTTGCGGCGGCGGCGGCGGCGCCAACGCCGCGTATTTCAACGGCCGCGACTACACCCAGGACACCGGCGGCGGCGACATGATCCTCGACGCCAAGACCGGCGATCTGATCGGGCCCTATTCGGCCTGGTTCCCGCCCGCGTTCTGGACGCCTGCGTCCGGCAATCCGGTGGCCTTCGCCGTCAGCGACCACGACCTGAACTCGTTCGACACCGTGACCGGCAACAATGGCTGGAGCCTGCAAGCCGACGATTTCTTCAGCGTCCCGCCGCTCGTCGTCAACGACACTGTGGTGGCCGGAACCTCCGGCGGCACGCTCTATGCCATCGACGCCGCGACCGGCACGCATGTGTGGTCGATCGAGCTCGGCAGCTATATCGGCATGGACTGGATCGGCTTCACGGGTATGGGCGTCGCCCCCAGCGTGAACGCAGTGCTGGTGCCGGCCGGGCAGACGCTCTACGCCTTCGCGCCCAAGGGCAAGCGCTGAGCCGCGCCGTCAGCCGAAGCGGCCGGTGATGTACTGCTCGGTGCGCTTGTTGTCGGGCGCGGTGAATATCTTCTCGGTCTGGCCGTACTCGATCAGCTCGCCCAGATACATGAAGGCGGTGTAGTCGCTGGTGCGCGACGCCTGCTGCATGTTGTGGGTGACGATGACGATGGTGTAGTCCGCCGAAAGCTCGTCGATCAGCTCCTCGATCTTGGCCGTCGAGATCGGGTCGAGCGCCGAGCACGGCTCGTCGAGCAGGATCACTTCCGGCTTGGTCGCCACGGTGCGCGCGATGCACAGGCGCTGCTGCTGGCCGCCCGACAGGCTCAAGCCCGAATCGTTCAGCTTGTCCTTGACCTCGCCCCACAGCGCCGCGCGCTGCAGCGCGTGCTCGATGCGGCCCTCGAGCTCCGACCGCGGCAGCTTCTCGTACAGCTTGATGCCGAAGCTGATGTTGTCGCGGATCGTCATCGGGAACGGCGTCGGCTTCTGGAACACCATGCCGACGCGCGAGCGCAGAAGGTTGATGTCCTGCCTGCCGTCCAGGATGTTCGCGCCGTCGAGGATCACCTCGCCCTCGGCGCGCTGCTTGGGATAGAGCTCGTAGATGCGGTTGAGCACGCGCAGCAAGGTGGACTTGCCGCAGCCCGACGGCCCGATGAACGCGGTCACCTGGCGGTCCATCAAGGGCATCGAGATGTTCTTCAGCGCCTTGCTGTTCCCGTAATAAAAGGAAAGATCGCGGATATCGACCTTCACGTTGTTCTTGACGGCCGCGTCCATGCGTCTAGCTCCGCTTGCGTTCGAGAATGCGCGCCGTGACGCTCAAGGTCAGCACGGCGGCGGTGATGAGCAGCGCGCCCGCCCAGGCCAGCTTGTGCCAGCCTTCGTCCGCCGACATCGCGAACTGGAAGATCACGTAAGGCAGGCTCGCCATCGGGGCGTTGAGGTCGGTGCTCCAGAACTGGTTGTTCAGCGCGGTGAACAGAAGCGGCGCGGTCTCGCCCGAGATGCGCGCGATGGCGAGCAGCACGCCGGTGACGATGCCGGCCCGCGCCGCGCGCCAGGTCACGGCGCGGATCACGGCGCTGCGCGGCGCGCCGAGCGCAGCCGCGGCTTCGCGCAGGCCGTTGGGGACGAGCAGAAGCATGTTCTCCGTCGTGCGCACCACGACGGGGATCACGATCACGGTCAGCGAGGCGATGCCCGCCCAGCCCGAGAAATGGCCCATGCGGCGCACGATCAGCTCATAGATGAACAGGCCGGTGATGATCGACGGCGCGCTGAGCAGAATGTCGTTGACGAAGCGCACATAGAAGGCGAGGAGCCCATGGCGTCCGTATTCGGCCAGATAGGTGCCGGCGAGAACGCCCAGCGGCGTGCCGAAGGCGACGGCGAGCGAGCTCATCATCAAGCTGCCGACGATGGCGTTGAGCAGGCCGCCTTCGGTGTTGGGCGGCGGCGTGTTCATCGTGAACAGCGTGGGCGTCAGGCTCGAAAAGCCGTTGTAGCAGAGATCGCCCAGGATCAGCGCGAGCCACACCAGGCCGAACGCAGCCGCGAGCACCGACAAGGTCAGGAATACCGCGTTGGCGGATTTGCGGCGGCGATAGAGCGCTTTGTTCATCAGCCGCCTCCGGAGCGCTTCTCGAGGGTGCGCAGCATCAGCTGCGCGGCCGCGAGCACGATGAAGGTGATGAAGAAGAGCAGCAGGCCCATGGTGATCAGCGAGGAGAGATAGAGGTCGCCGGTGGCTTCGGCGAACTCGTTGGCGATGGTGGCCGAGATCGTCGTCGCCGGCGCGAACAGCGATTCATGGATGTGATGGGCGTTGCCGATCACGAAGGTCACCGCCATGGTCTCGCCGAGCGCGCGGCCGAGCGCGAGCATCGCGCCGCCGACCACGCCCGCGCGGGCGAAGGGCAGGACCACGCGCCACATCACTTCCCAGGTCGTGCAGCCCAGCCCGTAAGCGGCCTCCTTCAGCATCGGCGGCACGGTCTCGAACACGTCGCGCGTCACCGCCGAGATGAAGGGCAGGATCATGATCGACAGGATCAGCGAGGCGGTGAACATGCCGATGCCGTAGGGCGGACCCTCGAACAGGTCCTTGAGCAGCGGCACCGCGGCGAAGGCGTCGATTACCCAGGGCTGCAGGGTCTGCTGGAACCACGGCGCGAAGGAAAACAGGCCCCAGATGCCGTAGATGATCGAGGGGATGCCGGCCAGAAGCTCGATGGCGATGCCGATCGGGCGGCGCAGCGGGCGCGGGCAGATCTCGGTCAGGAAGATCGCGATGCCGATGCCGACGGGCACGGCGATGGCCATCGCCAGGAACGAGGTGACCAGCGTGCCGTAGATCGAGGCCAGCGCGCCGAACTTCTCGGTCACCGGGTTCCAGGCCTCGGTGTAGACGAAGGGCAGGCCGAAGGCGTTGATCGCCAGCATCGCGCCCGCGATCAGCGAGATGATGACGCCGGCGAAGATGGCGACGACCAGGAACGCAGCCCCTCCCGTCATGACGCGGAACCGCGCGTCGCGCATGCCGAAGCGGCGGACGGTGTCGGCGCGGATGGTGGCGTCGAGGTTCTCGGTCAAGGCGATGTCAGCCATTGTGAAGCGCCGGTCTCAGACGTAAGCGGCCGCGCGGAACGTCGCGAAGGGACGGGAGTGCGGAAACCCTTTGCAGAACAATCCCTTGGACGCGCATCCGCCGGCCATGATCCAACCCCCTTGGCGCTTGAGGGCGCATCAGGGCCGCCTTGGGTGCAACGTGCATCACAGTTCTGCGAAGCTTTTGTGACAGCCATCGGGCTAAAGCGGCGGCACGAAAAAAAGCCGCGGGCGGCCAGCCCGCGGCTCGGCTTTCGAACGCCGTTTCTTAAACGCCGTTCAGCGGCCGGCGGTCATCGAAACGTCGAAGGTTTCGCCCTGGTCGTTGGTCACGCTCCAGCTCTCGCCGACATTGTGCTTGGTCAGCGGCGAGCAGCTCGTCGGCGGCGGGTTGGGCAGGGTCGGCGACAGGCAGATCGTGCCGCCATTGTCCTTGAGCATCCATTTGCCCTGATAGCTGAAGGGCTTGCCGTCCGGGCCCGTCGTTGCGGCGCTATAGGAGCCGTCGGCGTTGAACAGCAGCGTCCCGCCGGCGCCGGTCTTCTGGCTTTTGGTGGTGACGGTGTTGGCATAGGTGTTGACCATCGGATCGTCGCCAAAAGCCGCGGTCGAGGCCAAAGCGAAAGCGCCGGCGAGCGCCAGCGTCGAGATGCGCATGAAATCCTCCCTTGATTGACCCAATCTCTCTGTTGTGATGCCCCGACATTAACCTTTTTTGCGGTGCTTTCGGAAGCGCCCTTAAAGCTTTCGCAAGCATGGAAGCCGCCTACTGAGCGGGGATTTTTCAAGGACCGGCAAAGCTGACGCGGGGCTTGCGCATCTTCCTGGGCCTCGTCGCCTCCGCCATGCTCGCGGCGGGGCTCGGAGACGTGCTGCTCCATGGCAGCCTGACCCTGATGCCGCGGCCGGTCCTGGCCTCGCTCGTGGGCGTCGTCATCGTCTTCGTGCTGCACGACTATCTCCAGGCGCGCCGCCGCAACGAGCTGCTCAACCGCCAGGCCCAGCAGCTGCAGACCGTCGCCGGCCGCCTCGAAGCCTCGCTGGCTTCGGCCGCCGCCGCCAATGCCCAGCTCAACCAGAGCGAGGCGCGCTACAAGGGCCTGGTCGACGCGCAGGGCGACGCGATCTTCCGCCGCTCGGCCGACAGCCGGCTGACCTATGGCAACGACGCGTTCTTCAAGCTGTTCGGCCTGAATCCCAAGCTCGCCATCGGCCGGCCCTTCGCGCCCGATCCCCATCCCGACAGCCGCGCGCCTCTGTTCGGAAGCTTCGCCGGCCTCGAGACCGGGCGCGCGCGCGTGCGCTACGACCAGCATGTGCGCACGGCTTACGGCTGGCGCTGGCTCGCCTGGGAAGACTATGCCGTGCGCGACGGGCTCGGACGCCTCGTCGAGGTGCAGAGCGTCGGCCGCGACATCACCGAGCGCAAGGCGCTGGAGGACGCGCTCACCGAAGCGCGCGACCGCGCCGAGGCCGGAAGCCGCGCCAAATCGGGCTTCCTCGCCACCATGAGCCACGAGATCCGCACCCCGATGAACGGTGTTCTCGGCATGGCGCGGCTGCTGCTCGAAACGGATCTGCGGCCCGAACAGCGCTCCTATGTGCAGGCGATCGCGCAATCGGGCGAGGCGCTGCTGGCGCTGATCGGCGACATCCTGGACTTCTCCAAGATCGAATCCGGGATGATGCTCTATGACGAGGACGAGGTGGAGCTGCGCTCGCTGATCGAGCGCGTGCTCGAGCTTCAGGCGCCGCGCGCGCACGCAAAAGACATCGAGCTCGTCGCCATCACTGCGCCGGACGTGCCCCAATCGGTGCGCGCCGACGGCGTGCGCCTGACCCAGGTGCTCAACAACCTCATCGGCAACGCCATCAAGTTCACCGAGAAGGGCGGCGTGCGCATCGACGCCGCGATGATCGAAGGCCGCGAGCGCCGCTTCCTGCGCTTCGAGGTGCGCGACACCGGCGTCGGCGTGCCGGCCGAGAAGCGCAAGGAGATCTTCCAGGAATTCGTCCAGGCCGATTCGAGCCATGCGCGCAAATTCGGCGGCACGGGGCTCGGGCTCGCGATCTGCAAGCGCCTGATCGAAGGCATGGGCGGCGAGATCGGCATCGAGCCCGCGCTCGGCCAGGGCTCGATCTTCTGGTTCACCCTGCCGGCCATCGTCGTCGCCGCCGCGCCGCCGCTGCCCGAGACGCGGCCGCTCGCCGAGCTGCGCTTCGCCATCGTCACGCGCAACGCGCTGCTGCGCGAAGGCCTGACCGCGCAGCTGCGCGCCTGCGGCGGCGAGGTCTCGTCCTTCGCCGACGACGGCGACGACGAGGCCAAGCTCAACTACGTGCTGATCGATGCCGGCACCGGCGCCGCGCCCGATGCGCGCGCCAACCCCGATCCCGACATCCCCTCGTTCGTGCTGCTCGCCCCCGCCGCGCGCGGCAAGCTCGACGAGCTGCTGGCCAAAGGCTTCGCGGGCTTCCTGATGAAGCCGGTGCGCCAGGCCTCGCTCGCCGAATGCTTCCCGACCCAGCTCGAGGTGCAGCCCGAGCCGGTTGCGGTCGCGGCGCCCAAGCCCGCCCTCGATGCCGGCCGTGGTTTCAAGGTGCTGCTGGCCGAAGACAATCCGGTCAACGCCCTGCTGACGCGCGAGCTCTTGCGCCGCCGCGGCCACCGGGTGCGCGAAGTCACGACCGGCGACGCGGCGGTGGCGGCGATGAACGAGGAGCGCTTCGACCTCGTGCTCACCGACATCCACATGCCCGGCATGGACGGGATCGAGGCGACGCGCGCGATCCGCGCCGACGAGATCGCGTCCGGGCGCGCGCGCACGCCCATCATCGCGCTCACCGCCGACGCGCTCGAGACCGGCAAATGGGCTTGCAAGGATGCGGGGATGGATGGTTTCCTGACCAAGCCCGTCGACCCTGCCTTGCTGGACCAGATGTTCAAAAGCTTTTTCCCCGCCGGCGCCGACAGCGCCGCCGCATGAGCGACGCCAAAGCCGTCCAGCGGCATCCCTTCCGCGCCTATCTCAGGCCTCGCACGCTTACCATGCTGGCGCTCGGCTTCTCGTCGGGCTTGCCGTTCCTGCTCGTCGGCAACACCTTCGGCTATTGGCTGCGCGACGCCGGCACGACCCTGACCGCCATCGGCTTCATCTCGTGGGTCGGCATCGCCTATTCGGTCAAATATCTCTGGGCGCCGCTGGTCGACCGCACCGATGTGCCGGGGCTCGGATGGCTCGGGCGCAGGCGCAGCTGGATGGCATTCGCGCAGATCCTGATCGCGCTCGGCCTGTTCGGCATGGCGGCGACGGGGCCGGCCTCGCTCGCCCAGATCGGCGCCTTCGCGCTGGTCGTGGCGTTCGCATCGGCCACCCAGGACACCGTCATCGACGCGTGGCGGATCGAGTCGGCCGAGAGCGGCGAAGAGCTCGGCCTGCTCTCCTCCGCCTATCAGTTCGGCTATCGCATCGCGCTGCTCGCGACGGATGCGTGGATATTGGCGATCGCGCAGCGCCTGGGCTGGCCCATCTCCTATTCGCTCTATGGCGGGTTGATGGCGGTCGGCCTCATCGCGACCTTCGTCGCCGTCGAGCCCGTCTCGTCCGAGCGCGCCGATGAGACTGCCGAGAGACTGTCCTGGTGGCGCCGCCTGGTCGATGCCGTCATCGGCCCCTTCATCGTCTTCTTCAACCACTACGGCGCGCTCGCGCTTCTGATGCTGGTGGCGATCGCGCTGTACCGCCTGCCCGATTTCGTCATGGGGCCGATGGCCAATCCCTATTATCACGACATCGGGCTCACCAAGGACATGGTCGCGGGCGTGCGAACCTCGGTCGGCCTGGTCGCCGCCCTTGCCGGCATCGCGGCGGGCGGCTTCTTCGCGCTGCGCTTCGGCTATATGCGCGCGCTGATCCTGGGCGGCGTGCTTCAGGCGCTCGCGATCGCAGCCTTCGCGATCCTCGCTTTCACCGGCGGCGATCTTCTGTGGTTCTCGGCCGTGATGTTCGGGGACAATTTCGGCACCAGCTTCGCCGGCGTGGCGCTCGTCTCCTACATGTCGAGCCTGACCACGCGCGGCTATACCGCGACGCAATACGCGCTGCTCGCCTCGAGCTATGCGCTGATCGGCAAGGTGCTCAAAGGGTTCTCCGGCGCCGTCGTCGAGAGCTTGAGCACGCAAATGGGCCTGATGCACGCCTATGCGATCTTCTTCGTCGGCGCGGGCCTCATCGGGCTTCCGGCGATCGTCCTGTTCTGGATCCTGGACGGCCGCCAGCGTGCCGCCATCGCGAAAATCTAAGCAATCCCCGCGGTTTGTTTTGTCACCGGGGCTCGGCTAGAATCGGGCGTCGCGGGGGAAAGGGAACGAAAGGTTGGTCAACATCCACGAGCCCGGTCCCACCGAAGGACGCGCCAGCACGTGGCCCGTCCTCGCCGTCACCGGCGCGATGGAAGTGCGCGTTGCCGAGACCGAGGCCGAGATCGAGGCGGCGCAGCATCTGCGCTATCGCGTCTTCTATGAAGAGATGTCCGCGATCCCCTCGCCCGCGATGCGCGCCGAGCGGCGCGACTTCGACCGCTTCGACGAATTCTGCGACCATCTGTTGGTGATCGACCGTTCGGTCGCGGACGAGGACGGCCAGCCGCTCGTCGTCGGCACCTATCGCATGATCCGCGAGGT
Source organism: Rhizomicrobium sp. (assembly GCA_035549495.1). Taxonomy (GTDB): domain Bacteria; phylum Pseudomonadota; class Alphaproteobacteria; order Micropepsales; family Micropepsaceae; genus Rhizomicrobium. The sequence continues at coordinate 94,789 of DASZQV010000036.1, forward strand.
CTATGCGGCGAAGGCCGGCGGCTTCTACACCGCGACCGAATACGATCTCGGCCCCATGCTGAAGGCGTGGGCGCCCGACACGCGCTATCTCGAGCTCGGGCGCTCCTGCATCCTCAAGGAATGGCGCAGCAAGACCTCGACCATGCAGCTCCTCTGGCGCGGGCTGATGGCCTATGTCGCGCGCTTCTCCAGCGACGTGATGTTCGGCTGCGCCTCGCTGCACGGAACCGATCCCGCGGCGCTCGCCCTGCCGCTGTCCTATCTGCATCACTATCATCCGATGCCCGAGCATCTGCGCGTGCGTGCCTTGCCCGGCCTCTACACCGAGATGAACCTGATGCCCAAGGAGGCGGTCGACGTGAAGCAGGCGCTGCGCGAGCTGCCGCCGCTGGTCAAAGGCTATCTCCGCGCCGGCTGCGCCATCGGCCAGGGCGCCTTCGTCGACCGCCAGTTCGACACCACCGACGTGTTCATCTACCTCCCCGTCGACGACATGGACCCGCGCTACAAGAGCCGGTTCGGGAGCGGGAGCTAGCTGCGTTTCTTCTCGATCGCATCCCACACAAGGCTCGCGATGTCGGCGCCGCCGAAGCGCTTGACCTCGTGGATGCCGGTGGGCGAGGTGACGTTGATCTCGGTCAGGTGGTCGCCGATGACGTCGATGCCGGTGAAGATCAGGCCGCGGCGCTTGAGCTCCGGCCCGAGCGCGGCGCAGATGTCCTTCTCGCGCGGCGTGAGGCTCGCGGCTTCGGGGCGGCCGCCGACATGCATGTTCGAGCGCGCCTCGCCGGCCGCCGGCACGCGGTTGATCGCGCCGGCGAACTCGCCGTCGACCAGGATGACGCGCTTGTCGCCCTGGCGCACTTCGGGAAGATAGCGCTGCGCGATCACCGGCTCGCGGTAGAACTGGGTGAACATCTCCAAGAGCGAGCCGAGGTTCTCGTCGTCCTGCTTGACGCGGAACACGCCCGCGCCGCCATTGCCGTAGAGGGGCTTCAGAATGATGTCCTTGTGCTCGGCGCGGAACGCGTCGATCTCGGCGCGGTCCGAGGTGATGAGCGTCGGCGGCATCAAATCCTTGAACGCGGTGACGAAGAGCTTCTCGGGCGCGTTGCGCACTTCGGCCGGGTCGTTGACGACCAGGGTCTTCGGGTGCAGCCGCTCGAGGATGTGGGTGGCGGTGATATAGGCCATGTCGAAGGGCGGGTCCTGGCGCATCAGGATCACGTCGGCTTGCGAAAGGTCGTATACGGAGCTTTCCCCGGCGGTGAAATGATCGCCCTTGGTCGCGCGCACGGTCAGCGGCCGCGCCCGCGCCGTGACCTTGCCGTTGTTGAAGGTGAGCGCGCGCGGTCCGTAATAGAGCAGGCTGTGCCCGCGCCGCTGCGCCTCGAGCGCCAGCGCAAAGGTCGAATCGCCGTTGATGTCGATCTTCTCGATCGGGTCCATCTGGATCGCGACGGTGAGCGGCATGGGATCCTCTAATTGATGCGGCGCTTGAGGCCGGCCAGGCCCAAAGCGGCTTCGTTGTGCAGGCTCTGTCCCGGACGGACGATGTCGAGGCACGATTCATAGGCGCGGCGCGCATCGCCCAGCACCCCGTTCGCCTCGTTGAGGCGTGCGAGGTCGAGCCAGAGCTCCGCTTTGCCCGGGCCGATCATGGTCATGCGCTTGGCGATCTCCAGCGCGCGGACGCGGTCGCCGATATGCAGCGCGCGGATCTTGAGGTTGTTCTCGAGCCTGAGCAGCACGTCGACGTCGCTGACCGGCTGCGCCAGGTGGCCGCCTTCGTGCCCGCCCATGCGCGGCGGCCCGCTGGCGCGCTCGGGATCGAGCACCGCGCCGCCGTTGAACGGATCGATCAGCACCTCGGCGCGGCTCTTCGAGAGCATCACCAGGAAATGCGCCGGGGTGTCGAGGCCGCTGGCTTGGAGGCCCGCGGCGCGCGCCGCATGCATGTAGATGATGCCCAGCGCCACCGGCATGCCGCGCCGGCGCGTGATCACCTGGATGAGGTCGGCGTTGCGCGGATCGTCGTAGGTGAGCCGGTCGCCGTCATAGCCGCAGCGCCCGGCGAGCAGGTTCGACAGCAGCCGCGCGCCGTCCTCGACATTGGCCATCAACGGCGCCTCGGCGCGGGCGAGTTGCGCGATCTCGTCGAGATGGGCGCGCGCGGGCGCGAGCGGCACCGTCGGATGGTCGAGGCTGGACAGCATCAGCGCCGCGACCGCGATGTCGTGCGGGCCCTCGCCCGCCTGGCCCAGGCGGCTTAGGAAGTCGAGCGGGCTTTCGTTGTCCGGCATGGCGGGAGTCTGCACAGCGCGAGGGCATTTCTCAATTGGGTCGCCAGGCGTCGCGCACATGCCGCGGCAACCGCCCCGGCACGATGCTGACGACGTCGAAGCGCGCGCCCTTGGCCGCCAGCGCCGGCCGGTGGCCCAGCCAGTGCTGCGCGGCGCGGGCAATGCGCGTCTGCTGGCGCACGGCGATGGCGTCGGAGGCGGCCAACTCGTCCGGCCGCGCCTTCACCTCGACGAAGCAGACGGGCCCCGACGGCGCCTGCGCGATGAGGTCGATCTCGCCCAAGGGCGTGCGCACGCGGACCCCCAGGATGCGATAGAGCTTGAGGCGCAGCAGCCACGCGGCCAGCATTTCGCCGCTTCGTCCGCGCTGCTCGGCACGGCGGCGGTCAGCCATCGCCCTTGATCGCGAGCGCGCGGTCGTAGACGAGCTTGCGCGGCGCCTCCAGCGTCTCCGACACCAAGTCGACCGCCGCGCGCACCGGCATGAACGCGAGCGCCTTGGCGAGCGCCGCATCGATGCGCGCGGTGTCGGCGGGGGCCGCATGCGGCGGCGAGACGATCAGGGTCACCTCGCCCTTGGGCGCGCCTTGCGCGGCATAGTGCTGGGCGAGCTCGGCCAGCAGGCCCCGGCGCACTTCCTCGTGCAGCTTGGTCAGCTCGCGCGCTACCGCGGCCGTGCGCACACCGAAGATTTCGACCATGTCGGCCAGGCTCTCGGGGAGGCGCTGGGCCGATTCGAAGAACACCAGCGTGGCGGGAATGGCCTTCAGCTCGGCCAAAGCGGTCTTGCGCTCGCCGGAGCGCACGGGAAGGAAGCCCGCGAAGAAGAACCGGTCCGTCGGCAGCCCCGCCAGCGCCAGCCCCGTCATCACGGCCGACGGGCCCGGGATGGCGTGGACGGGAAGGCCCTCCTGGACCGCCTCGCGCACCAGCTTGAAGCCGGGGTCCGAGATCAGGGGGGTGCCCGCGTCGCTGACCAAGGCGATCGCCGCGCCCTGACGGAGCCGGGCGATCAGCCGGGGCCGCTCGCGCGCCGCATTGTGGTCGTTATAGGCGCTGAGCGGGCGGCTGATCCCGTGCATCGCCAGGAGCTTGGCGGTGACGCGGGTATCCTCGGCCGCGATCAGGTCGCAGCCCTTCAGGACCTCCAGCGCGCGCAGGGTGATGTCGGCGGCATTGCCGATCGGCGTGGCGGTGACGTAGAGGCCTGGCACCAATCCGTCGCCTCGCGATTTACCAGCCGTGTCCGAACGCCTAAATTTGCCGCTCAACGGGAGTTATCCATGGCCGCTCATGCCCGCCGCCTTTGTGCCACCCTGGCCGCGATTTCGATAGCGTTGCTTGCGGGCTGCCAGACGCCCCAACCCGTTAAGCCGGTGGTGCCGATCCCGCCGCCCCCGCCGGCGCCGACTGCGCCGCACCAGCTCTCGGCCGATTCGCCCGCCTTCCTGCGCCTGCCCAACATGGCCGAGGGCAAGACGCCTCTGCGTGTCGGCGTGATCCTGCCCTTCTCGAACGTCTCGCCGGGGACCAAGGCGCTCGCGGGCGCGATGCTCAAGGCGGCGCAGCTCGCGCTCTACGACAGCGGCAACCGCGACATGGTGCTGATCACCGCCGACGATTCGCAGAAGCCCCAGGAGGCTGCCGCCGCGGCCGAGCGGCTGCTCGCCCAGGGCGCGGAGGTGATCATCGGCCCGCTCTTCGCAGCCTCGGTCAGCGCCGTGGCGCCGATCGCGCGCGACCGCGGCGTGCCGGTGCTCGCCTTCTCGACCGACCGCACGGTGGCGGGCGACGGCGTCTATCTGTTGAGCTTCCAGCCGCAGAACGAGGTCAAGCGCGTCGTCGCTTATGCCTTGGCCGAAGGGCACAAGAATTTCGCGGCGCTGGTGCCGTCGACCTCCTACGGCGAGGTCAGCGAGCGCGCCTTCCGCGAAGCCGTGAAGGACGGCGGCGGCACGGTCAGCGCCGTCGAGCGCTTCTTGCCCACCGGCGCGGCCTCCGCGACGAAACAGGCCGACGCCATCGCCAAGACCGGCGCCGATGCGGTGTTCGTCGCCCAGGGCGGTGCCACCTTGCGCGCCATCGCCCCGGCGCTGGGCACGGGCGCCGATGGGGCGAAGATGAAGCTGCTCGGCACCGGGCTTTGGGACGATCCCGCCATCACGCGCGAGCCGTCGCTGCATGACGGCTGGTTCGCCGCGCCCGCGCCGGAAATCGACCATGAGTTCGTGAGCAAATACCGCTCGACCTTCGGCGCGCCGCCGCCGCAGCTCGCCGCGCTCGCCTACGACGCGGTGTCGCTGATCGCGCTGCTCGGCGCGGGCCAGCCCTATCACCGCTTCACCAAATCGGCGCTGACCGATCCGAACGGCTTCTCCGGCGTCGACGGCATCTTCCGCTTCGGCGCGGATGGCGCGATCGACCGCGGCCTCTCGGTGCTCGCGGTGCGCCCGGGCGGCTTCGCCGTGGTCAGCCCTGCGCCGACGACGTTCCAGGCGAAGGGGAGCTAGGGGCAGAGTTCCGCGATCACCGCGTTCAGCACCAGCCGTCCGCGTGGGCTGGCGCGCAGGCGGCGGCGTTCGGCGATCAGCAACCCGTCCGGCACGCGCGACGGGTCGGGCGTCCAGCCCCAGCGCGCGGCGAAGGCGTCGAGGTCGAGGCCTTCGGCGAGGCGCAAATTCATCAGCAGATGCTCGCGCGCCGCGTCGCTGTCGGCGATCTCGTCGATCTGCATCGGCGCATCGTGCCAGCGCTCGGGCAGGCGCTCGGTCGTGGTCGCATAACGCTTGCCGCCGAGGTCGAGGCGGCCATGCGCGCCCGGTCCGACGCCGGCATATGAACCGTAGCGCCAGTACAGCAGATTGTGCCGCGCCTCGGCGCCGGGCCGCGCGTGGTTGGAGATCTCGTAGGCCGGCCGGCCGGCGGCTTCCGTCATCTCTTGTGTGAGTTCGTAAAGCGCAGCGGCGTGGTCGTCGTCGGGAATGATGAGCTGGCCGGTGCGATGCAAGGTCGCGAACGGCGTCGCGGGCTCGATGGTGAGCTGATAGAGCGAGAGGTGCTCGGTGCCGAAGGCGAGCGCCTCTTTGAGTTCCGAACGCCACGCGTCGGCGGTTTGATCGGGCCGCGCATAGATCAGATCGAGCGACACGCGGTCGAACGTCCGTTGCGCCCAATCGAGCGCGCGCTTGGCCTCCGCCACGTCGTGCAGGCGTCCGAGCGCCTTCAGATCGGCGTCGTTCAGCGCCTGCACGCCCAGCGACAAGCGGTTGACGCCCGCAGCACGGTAGTCGGCGAAGCGCGCCGCATCGGCGCTGGCGGGATTGGATTCGAGCGTGATCTCGACGTCGTTGGCCTGCCGCCACAATTTCGCGATGGTATCGAGCACGGTGCCGACCGCGCGGCCGCTCATCAGCGAGGGCGTGCCGCCGCCGAAGAACACGGTCTCGACGATGGGACGGTCGTCGCCCTGCAACGCCGCGACGTGTTCGAGCTCGCGGACGATGCTCTTCGTCCATGCCGCTTCCTCGACGACGGTGCGCACATGGCTGTTGAAGTCGCAATAGGGGCACTTGGCCGCGCAGAACGGCCAATGGACATAGACGCCGAAGGTCATAGATCGTCATGGCCCGCGAATGCGGGCCACCCAGGTGACATCACGCCAACATGACAGTCGTGGATAGAGGGCGTCATCGCGCTTGCGCTTTCAGCGCGGCCACGAATTTCTCGAACGCCTTGGCGCGATGGCTGATGGAATGCTTCAGGTCGGGATCGATCTCGCCGAAGGTCCGGTCCATCCCATCGGCGACGAAGATCGGGTCGTAGCCGAAGCCTTTGTCGCCGCGCGGCGGGAAGACGAGGCGGCCGTGGACTTCGCCGCGGAAGGTCTCGACGCTGCCGTCCGGCTGCGCCAGCGCAAGCACGCAGACGAACTTGGCGGAGGTATCGTCGGTCTTGCGCGCGGCAAGCTCGCGGCCGACCCGCGCCATCGCGGCGGTGAAATCTTTCGCCTCGCCGGCCCAGCGCGCGGAATAGACGCCCGGCGCGCCGTTCAACGCCGTCACCGCCAATCCCGAATCGTCGGCGAGCGCGGGCAGGCCGGTAGCCTCGGCGGCGGCGCGCGCTTTGAGGATCGCGTTGTCCTCGAAGGTCAGGCCCGTCTCTTCGGGCTCGGGAAGGCCTTGCGCATCGCGAACCGTCAAGCCGAGCGGGGCCAGCAGCGCTTCGATCTCGCGCACCTTGCCCATGTTGTGGCTCGCGATGACGAGCTTCATCCGAGAACCTGCTTCTGCAGCTCGACCAATTCGGCGATGCCCTTGCGCGCGAGCTTCAGCATCTCGCCGAACTGTTCGTCCGTGAACGGAGCACCTTCCGCTGTGCCCTGGATCTCGACGAGGCCGCCAGCGCCGGTGAGCACGAAGTTCGCATCGGTCTCGGCGGTCGAGTCCTCGTCGTAATCGAGATCGAGCACGACCTCGCCCTTGACGATGCCGCACGATACCGCCGCGACGTGATCCTTCAGCACCGGCTTGGTCGCCGCGCCGGTCTTTTTCATGAACGCGATGCATTGGGCGAGCGCGACATAGCCGCCGGTGATCGACGCGGTGCGCGTGCCGCCATCGGCCTGGAGCACGTCGCAATCGACCTGGATCTGGCGCTCGCCCAGCGCCGTCAGGTCGGTGACGGCACGCAAGGAGCGCCCGATCAGGCGCTGGATCTCCTGGGTGCGGCCCGACTGCTTGCCTTGGGCGGCTTCGCGGCGCCCGCGGGTGTGGGTGGCGCGGGGCAGCATGCCGTACTCGGCCGTCACCCAGCCCTTGCCCGAGCCGCGCAGGAAGCCCGGCACGCCTTCGTCCAGGCTGGCGGTCACCAGCACATGGGTATGGCCGAACTTGACCAGGCAGGAGCCCTCGGCGTGGCGGGAAAAGCCGGGCTCGAGGCTGACGGAACGCAACTGGTCGGCGGCGCGGCTGCGCATGAGGGTCCTTGATGTTTGGCGGTTCGGCGGTTACCTAGCGGTCGGGACCGGCGAGTGCAAACTGGCCTATGGCCGCTCGCCGGCCCACTGGAAAACTAGAGCTGGATCAAAGGCTTGGAGTATCGCGCCTCGAACGGAATGGGAGAACGGCCCCGGGAGGTCTTTCGCCACCTGGTGGAAGCCTACCTCACCTCGGGCGAGCCGGTGGGGTCGCGCACCCTTTCCCAGCGCCTTCCGGTCCAGCTTTCCCCGGCCTCGATCCGCAACGTCATGGCCGATCTGGAGGCCATGGGCCTGCTCTATGCGCCGCACACCTCGGCCGGCCGCGTGCCGACCGAGAAGGGGTTGCGCCTGTTCGTGGACGGCCTTTTGGAGATCGGCCAGCTTGCCCCCGACGAGCGCGTCGCCATCGAGGCTAGGATCAACGGCTCGGGCCGCGGCATCGAGGAGGTGCTGACCCAGGCGACGAGCCTGCTGTCGGGCCTGTCGCGCTGCGCCGGCCTGGTCGTCGCCGCCAAGCAGGATGCGGCGCTCAAGCATGTCGAGTTCGTCGCGGTCGCCCCCGGCAAGGCGCTGGTGGTGATCGTGGGCGACGACGGCCAGGTCGAGAACCGCCTGATCGACACGCCGATGGGCCTGCCCGCTTCGGCCCTGGTCGAAGCCTCGAACTATCTGAACGCCAGGCTGCGCGGCCGCACGCTCGAAGACGCGCGCGCCGCGATCCTCACCGAGCTGGAAGACGAGCGCGCCGCGCTGGATGCGCTCACCGCCAAGATCGTCGCCGAAGGGCTGGCCACGCTTGCGGGGCCGGAGAAGGTCTTGATCGTGCGCGGCACCTCGCATCTCCTCGACACCGTCGAGGCGCAGATCGACCTCGAGCGCGTGCGCACCTTGTTCGACGACATCGAGCGCAAGGCCGACCTGATCCGCCTTCTGGAGCTGGCGCGCGAGGGCGACGGCGTGCGCATCTTCATCGGCTCGGAGAACCGGCTGTTCAGCCTTTCCGGCTCGTCCATCGTCGCCGCGCCCTATGCCAATGCCCAAGGCAAGGTCGTGGGCGTTATCGGTGTGCTGGGTCCCACGCGGCTCAATTACGGCCGCATCATTCCCATGGTCGATCACACGGCAAAAGTGATCGGCCGGCTGCTAGGATAGACCAAAATGAGCGAAGACGGCTTTCCCGAGAACCAACCCGAGATCAGCGAGATCGTCGACGCGCTGCGCGCCGAAGCCGCCGACATGAAGGACCGCATGCTGCGCGCGCTCGCCGACGCCGAGAACACGCGCCGCCGCGCCGAGCGCGAGAAGCAGGACGCCTCGCAATACGCGGTGACCAAGTTCGCGCGCGACATGCTGCAGATCGCCGACAATTTCGCCCGCGCCCTGCAGGCGGCGCCGGCGGCTTTGCGCGAGGCCGCCGATCCGCAGATCAAGGCGGTGCTCGACGGCGTCGAGGCGACCGAGCGCCAGCTGCTCAGCGCGCTCGAGCGTCACGGCGTCAAGCCGATCGACACTGCCGACGGCCGCTTCGACCCGAACTTCCACCAGGCCATCGCCGAGGTGCCGGGAGGCGGCAAGCCGGCGGGCAGCATCGTCGACGTCGTCCAGGCGGGCTACACCATCGGCGAGCGGCTGCTGCGTCCCGCCATGGTGACCGTGGCCAAGCGCGACGAGACCGGCCCAAGCGCGGGCAACGGCATCGACACGAAAGCCTGAACCGGCGACACTGCCGGCCATGGCCGAATCCCTGCCATTCGACGTTCCGGACGAGCTCAAGCGCTCGGACCGCGGCGCCTATCTGGAGCAACTCGTCTTCGTCGTCTCGCCTCTGGGCACGCAGGCGACGGCGCTGCTGCTCTTCGCGCTGTTCTTCGGAAGCTATCTGGCGCCGGCCGCGGCGAGCGGCGTGGTCCTTTTCGGCGCCACCACGCGGCTGGCGCTGATCCTGTCGGTGATGATGACGGTGATCCTGTGGGTCCAGCGCTTCGTGCGCATCCGCGCGCGCCGCGACATCCACTTGATGGCGCGCGTGCTCAAGGGCGGGATGCGCGAAGCCGCCGAGATCTACCGCCTCACGCCGAACGGCGCGCGGCTGGCGCCGGCGTCGCTGCTCGGGCTCCTGGCCGGCATCGGCTTCGACTGGTTCCTCTATTTCTCCCCCGCCGCGCAGCTTCAGGCGCCGCTCGGCGTCAAGCTGTGGTTCGCCGGCATCACGCTGTTGATGGTCCTGACCTTCGTGCGCGGCGTCGAGCTCACGCGCATGGGCGCGCGCGCCACGGTCGCGATCATCGACGATGGCCTCGTCATCGACCTGTTGCGCATCGACGATCTTTCGGTGTGGGGCCGCAACTCGGCGCGCTTCGCGCTGATCTGGTTCGTGATCTCGGCGGCGTCCTGCCTGCTCTTCGTCTCCAGCGAGATCACCATCTTCACCGTGGTTCTTCTCATCGGCTGCGTGGCGATGGGCATCGCAGCCTTCATGGGGCTGATGCTGCGCATCCATCACAAGATCGTCGCGGTGAAAAGCGCCGAGCTCGAACGCATCCGCCGCGACATCGACGTGCTGCGCAGCCAGTGCGGCGCCAGCGCCGACGCGGCTCAGCGCATGCAGAGCTTGCTCGCTTACGAGGGGCGCATCGCAAGCGCCGGCGAATGGCCGTTCGACCAGACCACGGTGATGCGCGTGGCCGCGTCGGCCGGCATTCTCACCGTGCCGTGGTTCGGGCAGGCGCTGGCCGCCTATATCGTCGAGCACATTGCATGAGTGGGGGCATGAGCGGATTGAAGATCGTCGTCGCGGGTCCCGGCGGCCGCATGGGCCAGGTGCTGCTGCGCGCGGTGGGCGAGGACGACGCTTGCGTTCTGTCCGGCCAATTCGGCTCCAAGGACGATCCGCTGCCCTCGATCGCGGGCTGCCAGGCGCTGATCGATTTCACCCGGCCGGCGGCGTCGGTGGCGCTCGCGGCGCTCGCGGCGCAGGCGCGCATCGTGCACGTCATCGGCACCACGGGATTCAGCGACGACGACGAAGCCAAGATCCGCGCCGCCGCGCGCCACGCGGTGATCGTGAAGTCGGGCAATATGAGCCTCGGCGTCAACCTGCTCGCGGCGCTGGTGAAGCAGGCGGCGAAGGCTTTGCCGGGCTACGATCTGCGCATCTTCGAGATGCATCATCGCCACAAGGTCGACGCGCCGTCGGGCACCGCGCTGATGCTGGGCCAGGCGTCCGAACGCAACGACGTGGCGTATGCCTCGCTGCGCGCGGGCAGCATCGTCGGCGAGCACCAGGTGATCCTCGCCGGTCCGGGCGAACGCGTCGTGCTCTCGCACGGCGCCGAGGACCGGATGATCTTCGCGCGCGGCGCGGTGGCGGCGGCGAAATGGGGACAGGGCAGGAAGCCCGGCCTCTACGCGATGGCCGACGTGCTCGGCCTTTCGTAGCGCGCGGCTTCCAGCGCCAGCATCGCGCGCTTGCGCGCCAGGCCCCAGTGATAGCCGGTGAGCGTGCCGTCGCTGCCCAGCACGCGATGACACGGGATCAGCCACGAGATCGGGTTGCGCCCGACGGCCGTGCCGACGGCGCGGCTGGCTTTGAGGTTGCCGATGCGCTCGGCCACGCCGCGATAGGTCGAGACCTTGCCGGACGGGATCGCCAGCAGCGCTTCCCACACCTTGATCTGCCACGGCGTGCCCAGCAGGTGCAGCGGCAGGTCGCCTTCTTGCGCGTCGAAAATCTGCGCCGCGATCCGCGTGGCGCGCGCAATGTTCCCGCGATAGGCGGCTTTGGGCCAGCGCGCGCGCATGTCGTCGAGCATCGCGCCCTCCTCGCCCTCGTCGCCGAAGGCGAGCCCGCACACGCCTTTCTCCGTCGCCATCACCAGCGCGTTGCCGAAGGGCGACGGATGAAAGCCATAGTCGATGGCGATGCCTTCGCCGCCGCGCGCATAGTCGCCCGGCGTCATCGCTTCGATCTTGAGGCAGAGATCGTGCAGCCGCGACGGGCCCGACAGACCGGCCTCGAGCGCCGCGCCGAGAACGCTCGCGCCGCAGGCCAGCTCCTGCTTGGCGTGGTCGAGGGTGAGATGCCCGACGAAGCTCTTCGGGCTGACGCCGACATAGCGCGTGAACAGGCGTTGGAAATGGAACGGCGACAACCCCACCGCGCCGGCCGCGTCGTCGAGGCTCGGCTGGTCCTGATAGTTCTCGGACAGATACCGGATCGCGCGGCTCATCCGCCGCCAATCGACGCTGTCTTCCCTCGGCTGAATGTCGCTCATGACGGGGAATATGGCCCCCGAGGACGCGCTTTACGACCCGAAACTTGCGCTCGCCCGGGCCCGGTTCTTGAAAAACGCAAGAAAAGAATCGGAAATCTCCAGTAGATTATGCGTCGTGGAGATGCACCCCATGACGATCCGGGAAATCGCTATCGACCTGATTTTCGAGCGTGGCAGCGATGGCCGCTACCAGGTGAAAAGCGCGGACGTCCCGGGCTTTTTCATGTCCGGCTATGACATCGAAGCCATTCACGGCGATCTGAACGAAGTGGTTTCGGATCTGCTGCGCCTGAATTCGGGTTTCATCGTCTCGGATATCCGCTGGGTCCCCAGCATCGACGACGTGAAGAAGCACCTGAAAAAACCGCCGCTCGAGGGAAAAATCCGCTATGTCGCAAGCGGGACCATGGCTGCCTAGCCGATGGCGCGCATCGTTCCTCGACGCGAGGTCGAAAAGGAGCTCGCGAACCGCGGTTGCATCAAGCTCAAGGAGTATGCCTTCCGCTCCGGGAGTCTCTGGCAAACGCGCGACGGGTCGTTCAGCTTCGTCGTCCCTCAGGAGATAGGCGGCTGGACCGGCGACGACGATCTTCGTCGCGTGCTGGAGATGCTGGATTCGAGACTAGGCGGCGCCTGAGCTCGCCCGCGCCTTGCTCAGCGCGGTCTTCAGCGCCAGCGCGAAGCTCGCCCGCTCGAGCGGCGGCAGGAAGGCGCCGAGGCGCACGCCCTTGCCGTGGCTCCAGACGGTGAGCTGGCTCCAATGCTCGAAGGGCTCATCCATGTGGACGCGCACCCAATAGGGATTGAGGCGCACTTCGCTCGTGGGCGTCCTGGGCGCGCGGCGCGCGATGCTGAGCAGCGAGGGCGTCAGCACGACATGCTCCTCGCGCTTGGCGGCTTCGCGGCTGGCGCGGAAGGCCCAGGCAAGCGCGGCGACGTCGAGGCCCATGAACGGCGTCACCGGCCAAGCGCCATGCGCGACGAAATACGAGGCGAACGCGAGATTCAACGCCGCAACGATGCTCAGAAACACCAGCGCCATCCGCGGCGGCATCGGGGGCGCGGGCTTCAGGATGCGGTCGAGCAAGACCTCGGACATCGACGGATGATGGAGCGCAGACGGCCCTCAAAGCAACAGCTCAGGCCCGCGTCTGACTTCGGGCCTGAGCCGTTTTCGCGGACTATTGCCTGCCGTCAGGGAGGGGGGTGACCACAACGGCGTTCATAACCCGCGCGTCCGCCATTCTTCTTCCAGAACGGATCGCCCAAATCGAGGTCGCAGGGGCTCGTGGCCGCGCCGATCACGGCACCGGACACCGCGCCGATCGCGGCGCCCGCGCCCGCATTGCCGGTCGCCGCGCCGATCACCGCACCCGCGCCGGCGCCGAGCAGGCCGCCGGAGACCGCGCGATCGCCCGGATTGGTGCCGCAGCCCGACAAAGCCAGCGCTGCGACCAAAGCCGTGCCGACGGCCAGTTTCTTCAGACGCATCGTATCCTCCTCATGTCTCTCGGGAGGAATAACGGGCAGCCGCCGAGAATTGTTCCCACTAGGCAATGTGACGATGTCGGGGCAATTTGGCGGCGAAGCACAGCCATTCGCGATTCCCGTGGCCCGCACCCTCACCGGCAAAGAGATCGAGACCTTCTTCGCGCGCCTGAAGAAGGCGATCCCCGCGCCCGAGACCGAGCTCGAATACGAAAATCCGTACACGTTGCTTGTGGCGGTGGCGCTGTCGGCGCAGGCGACCGACAAGAGCGTGAACAAGGCGACCGAGGAATTGTTCAAGATCGCCGACACGCCCGCCAAGATGGTCGCGCTCGGCGAGACGCGGCTGAAAAGCTACATCAAGACCATCGGCCTCTATCGCACCAAGGCCAAGAACGTCGTCGCGCTGTCGAAGATGCTGCTCGCGCTGCACGACGGCAACGTGCCGCGCGACCGCGAAGCGCTGGAGGCGCTGCCCGGCGTGGGGCGCAAGACCGCAAACGTCGTGCTCAACGTCGCGTTCGGCGAGAAGACCATCGCCGTCGACACGCATATCTTCCGTGTCTCGAACCGCACCGGATTGGCGCCGGGAAAGAATCCGCGCGAGGTCGAGGACGGGCTGGTCAGGAAAGTGCCCGACAAATATGCGCTGCACGCGCATCACTGGCTGATCCTGCACGGCCGCTACACCTGCGTGGCGCGCAAGCCGCTGTGCCCCGATTGCGTGGTGCGCGACATCTGCCTCTACAAGGACAAGACCTCGCCGGAGGAGCTCATGAAACCGGCGAAGGCGCGCGGCGCAGCGCCGTCAGGCAGTTGACGTCGAAGGCGGCGCTCGCGGGCCGCGGCATGGTCTCGACATGGCGCACCACCAGCACGCTCTTGTCGGGATAGAGGAAGAAGAAGGCGCGGCAGCCGGCGCCGTCATAGCGCCACATCTCGGTGTCGCCGTCCTTGCGCGCGAATTGCGGCGTGCCGAACGCGACCTTCAGCGCCGACGACGACAGGCCGACCACGTCGCCGGGCTCGCCCGGCGGCGGCGCGGGCGGCAGCGCGACACGATCGACGGGACGCGTCGTGCAGGCCGCGAGCAGCAATGAGATCGTCAGCATCGTCAGGCGTCGCGTCATGTCGCACTCTCCCGGGCCAGGCGCTTGTAGAGATGCACCATCAGGGCGGCTCCGAACAAGGGCGCGATGAAGTTCACCAGCGGCACGAAGGTGAACGCCGAGATGATCATCCCCGCGGCGAAGATCCGTCCCGCATTGCGCTTTCGCAAAGCGTCCGCGGCGCCGCGTTGCAGATGGCGCAGCGCCGCGAGCTCGAAATACTCGCGGCCCAACAGGAAGCCGTTGGCGACCAGCGTCATCAGCTCGCCGGCCCCCGGCAGCAGCGCGTCGGCGGGCAGCAGCAGGAGATCGACCAGGATCACCAGCCCCGCGAGCCTTATGCCGGCGCCGAGGCTCGTGCTCCAGCTCGCGCCCGGCGCCTTGGGCTCGGCGGCGTAGCTGCGCGCTTCGATCGCGTCCGCCACGCGGTCGAGATAGAGCGAGGCGAACAGCGCCGCCACCGGCCCGCCCACGGTGAACAGCCCGATGATCGCAAGCACGGGCGCCAGGATCTCCAGCACGCGATTGACCCAGGGCGCGCCCAAGGTCGGCAGCATTTGAAGGAGATATTCGAGGCCGGCCAGCAGGGCGACGAACAGCAGGATGGTCAGGAACAGCGCCTTCAGCATCGTCCCGATCAGGGTGGGATCGAAGAACGAGGCGAGCGCGCGGCCCAAGCTTGCGAACATGCGGACAGTCCTTTAACTCCCCGGGGACTTTTCCAGGGGTGCTCATGTCCAGACATTATCACGTCACCGGCTTCGGCAGCGCCATCGTCGATGTGCTGGCCGCCGTCGACGACGCGTTCCTGCTCGCCCACAACGTCGCCAAGGGCGTGATGACCCTGATCGACGAGCACCGCGCGGCCCAGCTCTATGGCGCTTTCGCGACCCCGCGCGAGGTCGCGGGCGGGTCGGCGGCGAACACCATGGCGGGGCTGGCCTCCTTGGGCGCGCGCGGGAACTTCGCGGGCCGCGTGAAGCGCGACCGCCTGGGCGAGGCCTTCATCGCCAGCATGCGCGCGACCGGCGTCGACTACACCACCGCGCCGGCCGAGGCCGGGCCGCAGACCGCCTGCTCGCTGATCGCGGTCACCCCCGACGGCCAGCGCAGCATGAACACCTATCTGGGTGCCGCGCGCGAGTTCTCGCTCGCCGATTTGCGCGAGGAGGACATCGCGCGCTCCGAGGTGATCTATATCGAAGGCTATCTGTGGGACGCGCCGTCCGCGAAGGCGGCGTCGCTCGCGGCCATCGACATGGCGAAGAGGAACGGCACCAAGGTCGCGTTCTCGCTTTCCGATCCGTTCCTGATGGGACGCTATCGCGGCGAGTTCCTGGAATTGCTGCCGAGCCTCGACATCCTCTTCGCCAATGAGGACGAGGCGATGGCGCTGTTCGCGGTCGACGCCTTCGACGACGTGTTCCAGGCGATCCGGCCCTTGGGCGCCATCGCCGCGCTGACGCGCTCCGAGAAGGGCTGCGTCGTCGCCAAAGGCAACGACGTGCACGTCGTCGACGCGGCGCCGGTCGCGCGCGTGGTCGACACGACGGGCGCCGGCGACCAGTTCGCGGCCGGGTTCCTCTATGGCCTCACCCATGAGCGGGGCTTGGCGGAATGCGGCAAGCTCGGCGCGCTGTGCGCGGCCGAAGTGATCTCGCATTACGGCGCGCGGCCGGAGAGGACGCTGAAAGAGCTGCTTTAACGGCGTAGATCAAGCTCGCTCGGGCCCTATTCGACAGCGACTATTTTGTGCCTCCTGCGCCGCAACTGAGCGCCTGATACCTCAAATTAATTTTTCTACTGGAAAATTAATTGGCATTATGGCACGCTTCAATGGATAGATGGAGCGTGCGTTTTCTCGCTGTGTTTGGAGGCTGGAGCGGGCCATATGCCAATCAGTAATGAAATCAGAAGGTTAGCTAGGCGCTGGCAGACGGGGAACGGCTGGCCCAAGCGGCTGGAGTGGTTGGAAGTGCACGGCATCCGGGGTTGGGAGGGCCAAAGGGTCGATTTCAAGTTCCCGATTGTTGCGATTGTTGGCGAAAATGGTTCCGGCAAAAGCACGCTCCTTCAGGCCGCGGCATGTGTCTATCTTTCAGAAGAGCGCAAAGAGACATGGTTTGCCTCCGAGTTCTTCCCAGACACAGCGTGGGACCACGTCCGGCGTGCGGAGATCAAATGCGGTTATCTGGAAGGAACAGACCACAAAACCGCCAGTATCAGAAAGCCGACGACCCGATGGTTGGGAAACGTCGATAGGCCCTCTCGTTCTGTGTCTTATGTGGATCTAAGCCGCATTCAACCGCTTTCGGCTCGCGTCGGTTACGCGAAGATCGCCAAAACGAGGCATGAACAAGCATCCGCTCAGGCATTCGATGAAGAGCGTGTGGAGCGGCTGTCGGAAATCATGGGACGGCACTACGACGCGGCATCCATGGCCATTTCAACAGTCGACGATCGTCGAGAGATACCCGTGATCAGCAAGGACGGAATTCCTTATTCCGGATTTCATCAAGGTTGTGGCGAGATGACGATCACCGAGCTGCTGAGAGCGGATTTGCCGAGGTATGGCTTGGTGCTAATCGACGAAATCGAATCCTCATTGCATCCGCGGGCGCAGAGGAGGCTGATCAGGGACTTGGCCGACAAGTGTCGAGAGTATGAAGCACAAATTATTCTGACAACTCATTCCCCATATATTTTGGAAGAGCTGCCTCTCGAAGCTCGCAACTACATTCTCCAAACCCAAAACGTGAAGAAGATGATCGTTGGCGTTAGTCCGCAATTCGCGATGACGCAGATGGATGACGAGCCTCATCCTGAGTGCGAGCTCTATGTCGAAGACTTGGCGGCAAAGGTCATGTTGGGGGAGCTGCTTGCCGCTCATGCCAAGGAATTGTTTCCGAGGTGCGCAATCGTTCCCTACGGCGCGGCATCTGTAGGTTTGTCGCTGGGCATTATGGCATCGCAGCGCCGGTTTGCTCGACCAACTTGCGTTTTTCTCGATGGCGACAACGCAAAGGCGGAAGGATGTTTGGTGCTGCCGGGTGGAGATGCGCCGGAGCGGGTGGTCTTCAGCGCATTGCAAAAAATGAAATGGGGCCAGCTATGGGCTCGCATCGGCCGGGACGTTTCGTGGGTGGCTGATGCCTGCACGAGCGCGATGACGCTTACCGATCATCACGAATGGGTACGAACTGCCGCGAATTCCTTGCTCTGCGGCGGCGACACGCTCTGGCAAGGGATGTGTGCTGAATGGGCAAAAAATCTTGATCCTGCGGAGGCCCGAGAAATTTCGGGGGCCGTTGAAGAAGCTTTGGCCAGATAGAGATCTCCAGCCGCTTCGCCGTGAACCTCTGCTCTAGCGCCGCTTCCTCAAATACACATACAGCGCGCCGCCGCCGCCGTGGCGGCGATGGGAGCTGCGGCTGTCCGCGATCAGGCGCGCGAAGTCCGGCTCGGCGAACCAGCGCGGCACGCTGGTTTTCAGCACCCCGCGGGCGCGGCGTTCCTCTTCCATGTCGAACGGCGCGTCGGAGGCGGCTTGCTTCGCGCCTTTGCCGGTGATCACCAGCACCAGCCGCGCGCCGCAGGCTTGCGCGTTCTTCAGGAAGTGCAGCAGCGCGCGATGCGCCCGCTCTTCCGTCATGCCATGCAGGTCGATGCGCGCGTCGGGCTCGAGCGTCCCTTTGCGCAGGCGGTCGGCGGTGTTGCCGTCCAGGCCGCCGGTCGCGCCGGGCTTCCTGGTCGAGGCTTTCGGCGGCGCCAGGGCATCGGCTTTGAGCGGCCGCGTCTCCTTGAAAGCGTCGGCGAACTCCGCGCGTTCTTCGTCGGTGGTGCGGCGGCGCCTCATCGCGTGCGCGCTGCGAGCGGCTTGGGCAGCAGCACGAACATGCGCCCGGTCTGCTTCATCGTGCCGGCCAGCGCTTCCGCCTTGTCGCCGACGCCGAAGAAGATGTCGGCGCGCACGGGCCCGCGGATCGCCCCGCCGGTGTCCTGCGCGACGTAAAGACGGTTCAGCGTCTCGCCGCCGGGCAAGCTCGTCGCCACGAACACCGGCACGCCATAGGGATGCAGCCGCTTGTCGACCGCGACGCTCGCCCACGGCGTCAGCGCCACGTTCGCAGCGCCCACCGCGCCGAGGTTCGGATCGCCGAGCGGCAGCTCCTTGAAGAAGATGAACGACGCATCGGTCTCCATCACGCGCCGGGCGTCGCCGGGATGGGCGAGCAGCCATTCGCGGATCGTCTGCAGCGAGACCTTGCTCTTCGCGAGCCGTCCTTCGGCGATCAGGGTGCGCCCGATGGCGGTGTAGGGATGGCCGTTCTCGCCCGCGTAAGCGACGCGCGCCTTGACGCCGTCGTCGAAGCTCACCCGCCCCGAGCCCTGGATGTGCAGGAAGAACACCGCGACCGGATCGTCGGCCCAGAACAGCACCGGCGCCTGACGCAGGCCCTTCGCGTCGATCTCCGCCCGCGTCGCGTAAGGCACCAGCGCGTGATGCTCGACGCGGCCGGCGATGCGCTCGCCCGCGAGCGTGGGCCGGAACGCGCCCAGATCGACGCTGACGAGATCCGTCGGCAAACCGTAGACCGGTGTGCGATAGGCACCGCGATGGATGCGGCTCGCTTTCAGCTCGGGCTCGTAATAGCCGGTGAAGAGGCCGTCCTTTGCGTCCCCGGCGCTCACTTCCAGCGGCGCGAACCATTGCTCGAAGAAATCGCGCGCGGCATTGGCGTCGGCGCTCTTCGACGCGGCGCAGACCGCCTGCCAATCGGCGACGGTGCCGCCATAGCTGCCCAGCTTCGTCTCGGGCGCTTGCGCGATCATCGCTTCGCAGGAGCGCTGGAACGCCGCGAATGCCGCGCGCGGATCGCCCGCCGACCAGCCGGGCAGGTCGGAGAAATGCAGCGGCGCGAGCTTGAGCGGGCCTTGCTCCGGCGGCTTGCGCGTCAGCCACAGGCCCAGCGCCACGGCGACGGCGATGAGGACGACGAGCGCCGCAAGAAGCCGCCCCCGCCCCAGCATCGTCTATTGCGGAAGGTCGCCCGAGGTGGCCACCAGCGTCCAGTTCGGATCGCGCGCGCGGGTGTCGCGCGTGAAGGTCCACACATCGGTCACGTCGCGCACGGTCTTCGCGTCGCCTTCGACGACCGCGCCGCTCTCGTCGCTGGTCCAGGAGATGAACTGCGCCCCGAAGGCGACGGTGATCTCGGCCATGCGGTTCTTCAGCGCCGCCTGCACGATCTTGGCGTCCTTGAAGCCCACGAAGGTGAAGCTGGTCGTGTGCCCGGCCGCGTCGCGCGCGCGGATCGCGCCGTCGAAGGCGCGGAACACTTCGTCGCCGAGCAGCGGCTTCAACGCCGCGCGGTCGCCCTTGGCATAGGCCGTCACGATCATCTCATAGGCTTGGCGCGCGCCCGACAGGAAATGCTCGGTCTCGAAGCTCTTGTCCGCCAGCTTGATGTCGATCAGGCCGCGCGCGACCGGATCGGCGGGGCGGCCGTCGATGATCTCGCCCCTGGGCGGCATCGGCACGGCGTTGTCCTCGGCGCGCGGCGCCTCGGGCGACAGCCGATAGCTCTCCTGCGGCGGGCGCTCGTGGCCGGTGCGGCGGCCGAGCACCGTGTACAGCCGGAACAGGACGAAGCCCGCGACGGCGATCAGCACGATATCCAGCAGCTCCGAGTTCGACATCGGTTAATTTTCCTGGGCTTGGAGCGGAGCCTAGACCCCTTGGGGCCGCAAGGTCCAGACACGAATATGGGCGCGGAATGCGCCGAAACCATGGCTGCTTGTCAGGGCCGAGCGATCCGTGGTAGCGGCACGCGCGCTTTTGGTTCGAAAGGTTCTCAAGATGAGCGATGCGGGTCAGCAGGACGGGCAGGAATTGGCGCCGCGTCTCAACGTGGTGGGTCAGTACATCAAGGATCTGTCCTTCGAGAACCCGGGCATGGCCAACCAGGCCGCCGGCGGCCGTCCGCAGATCGACCTGAACGTCGACCTCCAGGCGCGCCAGATGGATGCGCAGCATTTCGAGGTCGAGATGAAGCTGCGCGTCTCGGCCCAGGCCGACAACCGGCCGATTTTCCTGCTCGAGCTCGTCTATGCCGGGCTGTTCCAGCTCCACAACGTGCCCGACGAGATGCGCCAGCCGGCGCTCCTGATCGAGGCGCCGCACATCCTGTTCCCGTTTGCGCGCCGCATCGTCGCCGACGTGGTGCGCGACGGCGGCATGCCGCCGCTGCTGGTCGAGCCGATCGACTTCGCGGCGCTTTACCGCGCGCGTGCGGGCGAGGTTCGCCAGGGCACGGCTTAACGGCCTAGTGCGTGACGAAGTCGGCGATCGTGATCGGCGACACGGTGAAGAAGCCGAGATCGATCACATAGTCCTGCCCGGCGGTGTAGTTGCCGTCGCCGGTGGCGTCGACGACGAGCAGATAGTGGGCGATGTAGCCGCCGCTCGTCACCTGGATCACGGTGGCGCCAAAGGCTTGCGCATGGCTGAGGATCGCGACGTCGTTGTCGAAGGTGTTCTGGTCGACGCGGCCCGACGTGGACGCGACGCCGCTGACCGTGAAGCCGAAATCGAACATCTCCTGGCCCGGATCGAAGGCGAGAATCGAATCGTGGCCCGACGCGCCGGTGGAATCCGACGCCTGCGTATAGATGAAAGTGTCGTGACCTCCGCTGCCGTTCATCGTATCGGCGCCGCCGCCTCCGGTGATGAGATTGTCACCCACGCCGCCGACGAGCTGGTCGGCGCCGGCGCCGCCATACATGACATAGCTGCCGCCGGTCTGGTCGGGGCTCACGCTCAGGCTGTTGCCGGCGCCCAGCGCACGCCCGTCGACCGTCAGGGTGTCGCCGGCGGTGAACGCGCCGTCGGCGAAGGCGAGCTGATAGTCGTGCCCGGCCGCGACCTCGACGGTCTCGATGCTGTCGATCGTCGTCGCGCCGAAATGGAACAGCGTGAAGGGGCCGTCCAGCAGCAGCGTGTCGTCGCCCGCGCCGCCGACGAGCGTGTCGGCGGCCAGAAGATTGGCGCCGAAGTGGAACAGGAAATTGCCGTCGGTCTCGGCGCTGCCGTCGAAAGCGAAGGCGCTGAAGCCCATGCCCGTGGCGTCCACGGTCAGCGTCTGGCCGGCCGCGACATTGGCGTCGTTGGTCGCGATGACGAAATTGCCCGCGCCGAACGCCAGCGTCTCGATCCCGCCGAGCGCGGCGGCGCCGAGCGTCAGGCCGGTGTGGTAGTCCCCCGCGAGGTTCAGCGTATCGCTGCCCAACCCGCCATCGACGCTGTCTGCGGCCGTGTAGGCGCCGCCGAAATAGAAGACGTCGTTGCCATTGCCGCCATGGACGGTGTCGTTGCCGCCGCGCTCCAGATGGAAGGTGTCCGCGCGCGCGCCGCCGGTGAGCGCGTCGTCGCCCGCGCTGCCGGTGACGACATAGTGGCCGTCGCTCTCCGCCGAGCCGTCGAAGGTGAGCCGGTTGCCCGCGCCGAGCGCGTTGGCGTTGACGATCAGATAGGCGCCCTGGGCGAGGTTGGCGTCGTTCATGGTGAGCTTGTAGTCGTGACCCGCGCTCAACTGCAGCCGCTCGACATTGACCATTGTATCGGCGGCGAAGGTGAGCCCCGCGGAATAATCGCCGTTTAAGATGATGCGGTCATCGCCCGCGCCGCCATCGACCTTGTCGGCGGCCGTGAACGCGGCGTCGAAGCGCATCACATCGTCGCCGCCGCCGCCGTCGGCCGTGTCGGCGCCGCCCTGGCCGAGATAGAATACGTCCGACAGCGCGCCGCCTTTGAGGTTGTCGCTGCCCGCGCTGCCATAGACGAGAAGATTGCCGTCCGTCTCCGCCGAGGCGTCGAGGGTCAAGCCGTGGCTGCCCGCGAGCGGCGTTGCGTTGATCGTGAGCCGCGCGCCGGCGGCGATGGTCGCGTCGTTCAGCGTCAGGTCATAGCTGAAAGCGCCGCCCAGCCGGATCGTCTCGATGCTGCGGATCGTGTCGGCGCCGAAGACGAGCCCGGCCGAATAATCGCCCTTCAAAAGCAGCGTGTCGTTGCCCGCGCCGCCATCCAGCCTGTCATTGAGGTCGAGCGCGCGGCCCAGATCGAACACATCGTCGCCGCCGCCCGCCTGCACGGTGTCGCTGCCGCCGTTGCTCAGCGTGAAGCTGCCCGACAAGGCGCCGCCGACGATATGGTCGTCGCCCGCGCCCCCGACGATCGCCAGATGCCCGTCGGTCTCCGCGAACGCGTCCAGGATCAGCGCGTGCGCGCCGGTCAGCGCGCCGGCGTCGATGGTCATCGTCCTGCGCGCCGCGACGTTGTCGTCGACGAGGGTCAGGTTGTAGTCGAAGCCGTTGCCCAGGCGGAGCGTCTCGACGCTCTGGAAGGTATCGGCGCCGAAGACGAGGCCGGCCGAATAGTCGCCGCTCAAGGACACCGTGTCGTCGCCGAAGCCGCCGTCGATGCGGTCCGCTTCGGTCAGGGTCGCGCCCAGCAGGAAGAGGTCGTTGCCGTTGGCGCCGCTCGCGGTGTCGTCGCCGCCCTGGGTGAGATCGAAGACGTCGTCGCCCGACGTGCCCGTCAGGTCGTCGTCGCCTGAAGTGCCGTTGACCGCTGCCATGGGAACGCTCCGCCGCTACGCAACCGCGGCGATCCTAGCGGCGCGCGCATGGGGGCATTTGCCGGAACGTCCCAACCTCTTGTGCGCGCGTCCCAGGGGCGTTCCGCGCGTGCTGGCCTGCGCCTGGAAGAGCGCCCAACTTCAGACTACAAGCTTGCACTATTCCGCACCAAGGCGTACGTTCTCTAAATGTTCTAGCGGCAAATAATGGGCGATGGCACGCAGATCGAATGGACGGATGCAACGTGGAACCCGGTGACGGGCTGCACGAAGATTACGGCCGGCTGCGATCATTGTTATGCAGAGCGGTTCTCCGAAAGATTTCGCGGCGTTCGCGGGCATCCTTTTGAGCAAGGATTCGATCTGACATTGCGGCCGGAGCGCCTGTCGCAGCCATTGGTTTGGCGAAAGCCGCGGATGATCTTCGTGAACTCGATGAGCGATCTCTTTCACAAGGAAGTGCCGCGCGAATTCATTGATCGCGTTTTCGCCACGATGGAAGCCGCGCACTGGCACGTCTTCCAAGTTCTCACGAAACGCAGTTCGTTGATGCGTGACTATCTCAAGACACGCTATCGCGATCTGCAGCCACCGCAGCACATATGGCTTGGCGTTTCGGTCGAAGATCATAAGGCGCGGTCGCGGATTGCGCATCTGCGGCAAGCGCCCGCCGCCATTCGGTTTCTGTCGATCGAGCCGCTTATCGGCCCGGTAGGCTCCTTGGAGCTTGCGGGGATCGATTGGGTTATCGCGGGTGGAGAAAGCGGGCCGCGGGCGCGCCCTGTCGATATCGAATGGATGCGCGACATTCGCGATCAATGTAGATCGCAGCGCGTGGCGTTTTTCTTCAAGCAATGGGGCGGCATAAGACCGAAATCGGGCGGCCGGGATCTGGACGGTCGAGAGTGGAACGAGCTGCCCGCCAGACTGACCTACCAGCCAAGAGTCGCTTGAAATGGCAGCGGATCCTGACAGATATGCAGGCCGCGAACAGGCTCGGGTCAAACATTATTTCTTGAGAATCTATCTCGAGCGCCTGATCCACAAGATCGCGAGCGCCTATGACGAGGTAGCTTACGTGGACGGTTTCTCCGGCCCATGGCAGAGCACCAACGAGAATTATGAAGACACTTCGTTCGGAATCGCGCTTCAGGCGCTGAGGGCGGCGAAAAACTATTGGAAAGATCACGGCCGCGACGTCCGCATGTCGGCGTTCCTTGTCGAGCGGTCTGTCACTGCTTATCGAAAGCTGGCTACTGTCAAAGACAAGTTTCCGGATATCGAGCTGAGTACATACAACGAGGATTTCATAGAAATCGCCGCGATTCTGTCCACTCAGATTCCGCCGAAAGCTTTTGCATTCGTGCTTATCGATCCCAAGGGCTGGAATATCGACATCATGAAATTGGCGCCGCTGCTTCAGCGCGCCAACTCCGAAGTCGTCTTCAACTTCATGTTCGATTTCATCAATCGTGCAGCGTCGATGAACGAACCGGCAACGATCGCCGGTCTGAACGCGCTGATGCCGTTTGAGGGCTGGCGCGAAAAGCTCAGCGCAGCCTTGACGTCCGAAGCGAGAAAGGGAGTGCTTATCGAAGCGTTCCGCGAAACCCTCATGAAGGTGGGCAATTATCGATATGTCGCAGAGACACCGGTTCTGCGCCCGCTCAAAGACCGCACACTCTATTCACTGTTCTATGGAACACGTCAGCCGCCAGGTATCGAGGTATTCCGCGATTGCCAGATAAAGACGCTTCGCGAGCAGGACCGCGTTCGGATTGAGACAAAAATAAAGGAGCAACAGCGCACGTCGGGGCAAGGCGAGCTTTTTGCTTCGAGCGTGCCGGTGCGTGATGACGATCTCCCAATTGATATCGAGAAGGAGCGACTGGAAGCGGAACGCACGCTCCTTGAGCTCACCCCGAAGGCGCCTCATGCCGTTGCGTATGGCGAGATCTGGCCGCTCGTGCTCGCGAAGCACGCGGTTCGGAGGACGGAGCTCAACAACATCGCCGCGCGTCTGAAAAAATCGGAAAGCCTATTGTTTCCCGAGTGGGGCGTCCGGAAGCGCGTACCGGATGACGGCTATCGGATGTCACGCCCCTAAACCTCCAGCTCCGCCACCACCGGCACATGGTCGGACGCGAGCTTCCAGCCGCGCATCTTCTTGACGATGGTCTGCGCCGTCACCGCGCCTTTCAGCCCGGGCGAGATCCAGATGTGGTCGAGCCTGCGGCCGCGGTCCGAGGCTTCCCAATCCTGCGCGCGGTACGACCACCACGAATAGATCTTCTCGGTTTCCGGCACGAATTCGCGCGTCACGTCGATCCAGTCGAACGCCGCGCGGGCGTGGCCGAAGAGCTCGACCTCGATGGGCGTATGGCTGACGACGCCCTGCAGCTGCTTGTGGCTCCACACGTCGTTCTCGAGCGGGGCGACGTTGAGGTCGCCGACCAGGAGGACGGGATCGTTGCGCTTGGCGCTGCGGGCCTCGAAATATTCCCGCATCTCGCGCAGGAACGAGAGCTTGTGCGCGAATTTCGGATTGATGGCCGGGTCGGGGATGTCGCCGCCTGCGGGCACGTAGAAATCGTGCAGCTCGACGCCGTTCTCGAAGGTCACCTGGATGTGGCGGCAATCCTTGTTGGCGCAGAACTCGTGGCTGTAGGTCTCGCGGAACGGCATGCGCGAGAGCACCGCCACGCCGTGATAGCCCTTCTGCCCGTGGATCGCGTGATGGACATAGCCCATCTTGGCGAACGCTTCGCGCGGGAAGAGGTCGTTGACGACCTTGGTCTCCTGCAGCGCGATCGCGTCGGGCGCGTGCTCCTTCAGGAACCGGCGCACCAGGTCGATGCGCAGCCGGACCGAGTTGATGTTCCAGGTGGCGATCTTCATGCCAACCCTCTAGCCCGCCCGCGCCGGGCAGGCGAGGCGCCGAAATGCCGCCTCGCGCGTTTCCTTCGCCGAGCGGTTTCGAGGGATTGAGACAATGACATTGCTGCTGATCATCGTGCTGGTCGTCATCCTTCTGGGTGGCGGCGGCGGCTATTACGGCTATCGCACCTATGGCGGCCCGGGGCTCGGCGGCGCGCTCGGCCTGGTCATCATCGTGCTCTTGCTTCTGTGGCTCCTGGGCGGGCTCCATCCTTAGAGAAACGACCCCGAAATCGGGGGCCTTTCGAGGCCCCCATTTTGGACATTCCAGCCATGCTCCAGTCGCGCAACTATCTTTCGCGATGAAATTCCATAGTAGAAACAGATAGTTATATGTGACGAGTCACGATTAAATCCTGAATATTACATAAATCGTTCACTTGTAAGCCCTCGGCCCACCTCCTATTTCAACCTCGCAGGCACGCGGTGCTTGCGAGATTTCAGGCGGGTTCGGCGACCCGCAAGGCAATAGGAGAGACCCATGACCATGACCGATTTCCAGGCCAGCGCGGCGCGCAAAACCTCGGGCGACACCGGCTTCATCAGCTTCCTGAGCTCGGCGCTGATCGCCGCGGCCGGCGCGCTGCTGATCGCGACCTCGTTCGCGATCATCTAAGCCTCGACGTTTTGGACGCGCCGGCGCTCCCCCTTAAGGCGCGTCCAACGGCCAGCGGGCCCTCGGCGAGACACCCAGCCCGTCGAACAAGCCAAGCTGGCCACGTTCAACCCCTGCCCAGGCGACCATCGCGGCATTGTCCGTGCAAAGCCTGGGCGGGGGTATTTTTTTGACGAAGCCGTGGCTCTCGGCCAGCGCGGTCAGCGCTGCGCGGATCGCCTGGTTCGACGCGACCCCGCCGGCCATCACGAAGGCGGGCCCCGGCCCGTCAGGGCCAAAACGAGGAAAGTCCGTAGACGGAAAGTCGCGGCGGAACATCGCCATAGCGGCCTCGGAGCGATCCACGAGAATATCGACCACCGCCGCCTGGAACGAGGCCGCCGCGTCGGCGACATCGGGCGCCGCGATCTGGCGCACGGCGGTCTTGAGGCCCGAGAACGAGAAATCCGCGCCGTCGCGGCCGCTCAGCGGCCTGGGCAGGGGATAGCGCTTGGGGTTGCCGCCCTGCGCGGCCTTCTCGACGCTCGGCCCGCCGGGATAGGGAAGGCCCAGAAGCTTCGCGGTCTTGTCGTACGCCTCGCCGACCGCGTCGTCGATGGTGGTGCCGTAGCGGCGGAAGCGGCCCACGCCCTCGACACCCAAAAGCTGGCAATGCCCGCCGGAGATCAAAAGCAGCAGGAACGGGAATTCGCAGCCTTCGGTCAGCCGCGCCGTCAGCGCATGCGCCTCCAAATGATTGACCCCGATCAGCGGCTTGCCCGCGGCGAGCGCGAGCGCCTTGGCGGTGGTCAGCCCCACCATCACCCCGCCGATCAGCCCCGGCCCCGCCGTCGCCGCCACCGCGTCGAGATCGCTCAAGCGAACGCCGGCCTGGGTCAGCGCCTCCTCGACGATGGCATCGATGCGCTCGACATGGGCGCGCGCGGCGATCTCGGGCACCACGCCGCCGTAAGGGCGATGCGCGTCGAGCTGGGAGAACACGATGTTGGAGAGGATCGTGCCCGGCCCCGGCGCGCGTCCGCGCACCACCGCCGCGGCGGTTTCGTCGCAGCTCGTCTCCAGGCCCAGCACCGTCCAGTCGCGCAAGCCGATCGTTTCCTGTAGAACGCGCGCGCCGTCCTAGCCCGAATGCCCCATGCCGCCAACGGAAAAACTTCTGCGCCTCGGCACCCGCGGCTCCAAGCTCGCGCTGGTGCAGGCGGGCATGGTGGCGGACGCGCTGGGCGGTTGCGAGATCGTGATCCTGAAAACCAGCGGCGACCGCATCCAGGATCGTCCGCTCGCCGATGCGGGCGGCAAAGGGTTGTTCGTCAGGGAGCTCGAGGACGCATTGCAGGGCGCCCGCATCGATCTCGCGGTGCATTCGATGAAGGACGTGCCGGTCGATCTGCCCGCCGGCCTCTCCATCGCGGCGCTGCTGCCGCGCGAGGATCCGCGCGACGTCTTCGTCTCGAACAATGCGTCGAGCCTCGCCGATCTGCCGCATGGCGCGCGGCTCGGCACCAGCTCGGTCCGGCGCGTCGCGCAAGTGAAGCGCCTGCGTCCCGATCTCGATTGCGTGCTGTTGCGCGGCAATGTCGACACGCGGCTGCGCAAGCTCGATGACGACGAGATCGACGGCATGCTGCTGGCGCTCGCGGGCTTGAAGCGCCTTGGTCTTGCCGCGCGCGCGACGGAGCTGCTCGACATCCTGCCGGCGCTGGCGCAAGGCGCGATCGGCATCGAGACGCGCGCCGGCGACGCGCATCGCGTGGCGGCGTTGAACGACGCGGCGACCGAAGCGGCGCTCGCTTGCGAACGCGCGTTCCAACAGGCGCTGGGCGGCTCGTGCCGCTCGCCGATGGCGGGACTCGCGCGCATCGACGGCGCCAAAGTGATCTTCGACGGCGAAGTGCTCGCGCCCGACGGCAGAGACCATGTCGCGGTTCATATCGAAGCGCCACTCGCCGATGCCGCGCGCGCCGGACGCGAGGCGGGGCTGTCCATCCGTCCGCGCGCAACACCATGGCTGGATCTCTGAGATGCGCGTGCTGATCACCCGACCCCGCGAAGACGCCGAGCGCACGGCGACGCGGCTGCGCGCGCTCGGCCACGAGCCGCTGATCGTTCCGCTGATGGGCATCCGTTTCCTCGACGGCAAGGCGATCCCGCTCGACGGCGTGCAGGCGATCCTCGCCACCAGCGCCAATGGCGTGCGCGCCTTCGCCAGGCGCACGGCGCGCCGCGATATCCCGCTCTTCGCCGTCGGTCCGCAGACCGAGGAGACGGCGCTGCAGCTCGGCTTCGCGACCGTGCGCAACGCGCAAGGCGACGCGGGCGCGCTCGCCGAAGCGACGCGCGGCTGGGCGAAGCCGGAAGACGGCGCGCTGCTGCACGTCAAAGGCAGCGACAGCAAGGACGGCTTGGGCAAGCGCCTCGAAGGTTTCGAGGTGCGCAACGTGAACCTCTACGAGGTCGCGGCGGTCGAGCGGCCGCCCGAATTCGATGCGGCGCTGGAAGACGCGCAAGCGGCGCTGTTCTATTCGCCGCGCAGCGCGGAGCTGTTCCGCAAGCGGGTGGAAGCGCTCAAGCTGCCCACGAATTCGCTGATCGCGCTGTGCATCAGCGAAGCCACCGCGCAAGCGCTGAAGCCGCTGACGTTCCGCGAAATCCGCATCGCCCCCAAGCCCAACCAGCACGCGCTGCTCGACTGCCTGTGATTCGTGCTATCCTCCCGCGATAGGCAAGGGGGATTTCGCATGCGCAATTTTCTGATCGCGATACTGGTGCTCGTGGCTGCGGCCGTCGGCGCGTTCTTCTATTTCTCCACGCCCGACATTCCGCGCGCGGCGCTGGAGGCGAAATACGCCTCGTCCTTGTCGCATGACGTGACGTTGCCCGGCGGCGCGCGGGCGCATTACCGCGAGCGCGGGCCGGTGAACGCGCCGGCGCTGCTTCTGCTGCACGGCTCGAACGCGTCGCTGCTCACCTGGGAGCCGTGGTCGAAAGCGCTCTCCGACAGGTTCCACGTCGTCAGCGTCGACCTTCCCGGTCACGGGCTGACGGGCGCAGTGCCGGGCGACGACTACTCGCTGCAGGGCATGTCGCGCTTCGTCGGCGCATTCGCCGACAAGCTGGGCTTGAAGCAATTCGCGCTCGCGGGCAATTCGATGGGCGGCGCCGTCGCGGCGCGCTTCGCCGAGGAGCATCCCGACCGCGTGACCAGGCTCATCCTCGTCGATGCCGGCGGCTTGCCGTTCAAGTCGGGCGAAGGCACGCCGCTCGCCTTCCGCCTGGCGCGCATTCCGGTGCTGAACCGGATCCTGCTGCACGTCACGCCGCGCTCGCTGGTGGTCGAGGGCCTGAACAAGGCGATCGTGCACAAGGAGATCATCACCGACGCGATGATCGATTCCTATTGGGACTTCGCGCGGATGGAGGGCACGCGGCGCGCGACCATGCTGCGCTTCCAGGACGCGTGGGACACCTATGTCCGCGACCACACCGCCGCGCTCAAGATGCCGGTGCTGATCCTGTGGGGCGCAGAGGACGCGCTTATCCCCGTCGCCGTCGCCCATGACTGGAGCAAAGCCGTGCCGGGCGCGAAGCTGATCGTCTATCCGAAGACCGGCCACATCCCGATGGAAGAGGTCGCCGACCGGTCGGCCGGGGATGTGCGAGCGTTCCTGGGCGCGTAGCGCGGGCAAGAATGTTTCAACCGCATATTTCCGCTCGCGCATCTTGAAATCGCAAGTTGCAGGACTAAATCCCTACAGAGTCCTAGGGATTTTGGAGCGTGGCAACGGATGAGGCCGCCGGGCCTAAAGCGGATTTTGCCGGCATGACCGGCCGCATGCAGCAGTCGATCGAGAACCAGCTTGGCGTGCTGGCCGAGAGCCTGAGCGAATGTCTGCAGCCGAGCGCCGACGACGGTACGCGCCGCGAAACGCGTCCCAGCGAACGACAGGATGCGGTCAAGATCGCCGGTGCGACCGCGACGTTGCTGCAAGCTCTGGCCAAGCTGAAGGGCACCTATCGTCACGATTATCAGGTCGTCCGCCGCGACGAGCCGCAGCCGCGCTTGCGGAAGGGCTGGTCGGGAAAGGAAGAGGACCTGCTGACAATGGCGGAATACGAAGCCTTGGATCAGTGGTCCAAGGAGGACTACTGCCGTTGGAGCGAGGGTCTGCCGCCGCGCTGGGGCGGCTGGAAGAAGCAGCCGCCCGACGATCCGCTCGACGAGCTGATCAAATTGCGCACCGAGATCGATCGTCTCTCCAAGCTTTTGGCCCCACCCCCTCCCCCCGAGGAAAATCGCGGTTCGAATAAAGATGCCGCAAAATCCTAGAAAAAGAGGAGGCCAGCCGGGCAACCGCAACCGGCTGAAGCATGGCCGCTTCGCTGCCGAGCAGCGGATGCGCCACGAAAAGGTCCGGGCGGCGATCCGGGCCGCGCGCAATCTGGCTTGCCGCGTCCGTCTGGTGGCGATGGCGCTGAAGGCTTTGCGTTCGCGCTCAGCCGGCGCCCTGGGCAAACGCCGCCAAAGCCTCGCCGACGCGCGGGATCAGCTCGTCCCAGGCGCCGAAGCCTGTGGGGCTGAACACGCGCGACTTGCGGTACCAGGGATATTCGTCCGTTCCCAGCTGCGGCCAGGTGCGGCCGGCGGTCAGGAACCACACCTCGGTGCCGACGCTCGCGGCCGTGGCGGCGGCGGCCGTCGGCGCGGAGAGGACGAGGTCGAGCGCCGCCGACAACGCCGCCGCGCCGTCGATGTCGTTCTTCAGGTCCAGGCCCTCGATCCGCTCGATGCGCACGCCGTGCATTTCGGCGGCGCGGGCGAGCTCGTCCGCGCAATCGCCGTACTGGAGATTGACGAAAATGGCGCCGGGCACCTTGAGGATCGGGCCCCACGCATCCAGCGCGCTGTAGTACTTCGCGCGCTTGGCGCCCAGCATCATCGAGCGCCAGCAGATGCCGATCTTCGCGCCGGGCCCGAAGCTCTCGAGCTGGGCGCGGTATTCGGCAACGCGCGCCGGATCGGGGGTCAGGAACGCCCGATGCGGGAAGTCCGCGAGCGAGCGGCGATAGGGGCGCAGCGCGCTCGCCATCGGCGTCCAGTAATCGGGCTCGCCCTTGTCGATGGAGAAGGGCACGAAGCGCAGCGATTTGTTGCCGTCCTTGTCGATCAAGGTGCGGTCGTCATAGGCGCCGACCTCGGCATCCGGAAACGAGCGTTGGAACAGCGGGATCAGGCGCGGATCGACCGCGATCTCGAGCTTGCCGTCCGGCCCGACCGCTTGCGCGAGATCGGGAAGGACGTTCGCGAACATGAACTCGTCGCCCAGGCCCTGCTCGCCCACGACCAGGATGCGCTTGCCTTCGAGATCCTCGCCGTTCCAGCGCGGCGCCTGGATCATGTGATGCACATAGGCCCGGAAGCGCGTGTCGTTGCGCACCTCGAACTCGTCGAAGCCTTCGGCGATGCGCCCCATGCCGATCAGGCAGATCGCGCGCGAATGCTTGCTCTCCATCTGCTCGTTCGGGTCCAGCGCGCAGGCCAGCGCCTCGTTGTAGGCCTCGAGCGCGTCGTCGAGCCGGCCGAGATGCTGAAACGCATAGCCGATATTGTGATAGAGCCGCGCGAAATTGGGGTCGAGGCGGATGGCTTCGCGATAGAACACCAGGCTCTCTTCCGCCCGGCCGTTCTCGGCCAGCACGGTGGCGAGCGCGTTCCACAAGACCGCTTCGCCCGGCATGCGGTAGATCGCGGCGCGCAGGGTCTCGATGGCGGTGTCGACCTGGCCCATGTCGCTCTGCACGCTGCCGAGATTGTTGTAGCCGAGCGGCGAATCCGGGCACGCCCCGATATAGAGCGAGAACATCTTGGCGGCGCCCTGGATGAGCTCGAGGTTCCACGCGGCCAGCCCCAGATTGATCAGCAGCTCGGGGTCGGTCGGGTCGAGCTCGAAGGCGCGCTCATAGGTGACCAGCGCCTTGTGGCGATGGCCCATGCGCTGCAGCGCCATCGCCAGCACGTGATAGGCCTTGGCGTTCTCGCTATCGGCCTCGGTCGCCTCGAAGGCCAGCTGGCCGGCGCGGACGAGCTCGCCCTTGCGCCACGCCTTGATGGCGCGGCCGAGGATGGCGTTGGATCTGCGCCGCGTCTCGATCGCCTCGAATTCCTCCTCCAGGCGCTCCAGCTTGGCCAGCGCGGCCATGCGCGCGTCGATGCCGGTCAGCGAGTTGAGGCCGGGGAGAGCGGCGAGCTGCGCCATGGGCGGACGTCCTCGAGAAAGAGGCTCATAAGACCCGCAACGCGCTTAAGGAGGGGTGAACGCGAAAGCGCGATTTGCAAGGCTTTTGTTAACCGTAGCCCGGATAAGGTCCGACCGTCCGCATCCGGAGAACCCCATGCCGCTCAAACTGTCGCTGAAGCCCGGCGAGAAATTCGTGCTGAACGGCGCGGTGCTCACCAATGGCGACAGCAAGCGCACCAGCCTGGTGCTGCAGAACAAGGCTTGCGTGCTGCGCGAGAAGGACATCATGCAGCCCGCGGACGCCAACACCCCGGCGCGGCGCATCTATCTGCCGATCATGATGATGTATCTCGATGGCGAAGGCTTCGAGGAATATTACAGCGAGTTCGCGCTGCGCATGACCGAGTTCATGGGCGCGGTGGAGACCCGCTCGGTGCTTGCGTCGTGCATCGAGATCAATCGCGACGTCACCGAAGGCCACTACTACAAGGCGCTGATGACCTGCCGCAAGCTTTTCGACTTCGAACAGGAACGGTTGAACTATGACCCTGCAAGCCTATCAAACTGCGCAGCGTAATTTCGAGGATTCCCGCACCACCGAGTACCGGCTTTTCGGCCAGGTGACGGGCGCGCTGATCGACGTGCAGAAGGCCGGCCAGGCGGGACCGCCGCTGGTCGAAGCCGTCGACTGGAACAAGAAGCTGTGGCGCACGCTCGCGGCCGACTGCATGGACGACCGCAACCAGCTGCCGCAGGATCTGCGCGCCAAGATCGTCTCGCTGTCCTTGTGGATCGCCAGGTATTCGCGCACCGTCACCCGCGACGGCGCCTCGCTCGAGCCGCTGATCCAGGTCAACCGCACGATCATGCAGGGCTTGAAGGGCGCGGCCTGAATTCTCATATCGGTTGAAGAGGCCGGTCCTTCGCGGGCCGGCCTTTTTGTTTGCGCAAACGCTGCCGATGGGCAGCTTCTGCCCATGGTTAGGAAACGGTGAACGCTGAAAAACGATGTGAAATCAAAGGCTTGAAATGCCGCTTTCTGGCACGGGCGTTGCGACGCGTGTCCGGCACGATCCAGAACGGAAGCGGAGATTTCGATGCTCAGCGTGAATACGAACACCGGCGCGATGGTCGCGCTTCAGTATTTGAACCAGACCCAGGCCGACATGGCGCGCACCCAGAACGCCGTCGACACCGGTTTGAAGGTTTCCTCGGCCAAGGACGACGGCGCGATCTTCGCCATCGCCCAGAACATGCGCGGCGACGTCGCCGGCTATGGCGCAGTGACGGATTCGATCGACCGCGGCATGTCGGCGATCGACGTCGCGATGTCGGCCGGCCAGTCGATCTCGGACCTGTTGATCGAGATGAAGACCAAGGCGCTCGCCGCCTCCGACACGTCGATCGACTCGGCGAGCCGCGAAGCGCTGAACCAGGACTTCGTGGCGCTGCGCGACCAGATCTCGACCATCGTCGGCAACGCGGTGTTCAACGGCTACAACCTCGTCGACGGCTCGACCCAGCAGATCACGGCGCTCGCCTCGGCCGACGGCACGCGGCGCATCACCGCCGGCGCCGAGAACATGTCGTTGTCGGGCTCGATCGTCACGCTC
Source organism: Rhizomicrobium sp. (assembly GCA_035549495.1). Lineage (GTDB taxonomy): Bacteria > Pseudomonadota > Alphaproteobacteria > Micropepsales > Micropepsaceae > Rhizomicrobium. Next base: position 128,979 of record DASZQV010000036.1, read on the forward strand.
TCGACCGGCGCTTCGATCTCGACCCAGGCGATGGCGTCGACCATGGTGGCCGCGATCCAGATCTCGCTCACCAATGTCGACTCGGCCCTGGCCAAGCTCTCGGCGGGCTCGAAGAAGTTCTCGGTCCAGCTCTCCTTCGCCCAGAAGCTTTCCGACACCTTGACCGGCGGCATCGGCAACCTCGTCGACGCCGACATGGCCAAGGAAAGCGCCATGCTGCAGTCGCTGCAGGTCAAGCAGCAGCTCGGCGTGCAGGCGCTCTCCATCGCCAACCAGTCGCCGCAATACCTGCTGTCGCTGTTCAAGGGCTAGCAGACTCTTCTCCTCGCAGTCCGAGGACGGCGCCGCTGGCAGCGGCGCCGTTTTTGTTTCAAATACGCGGAAAACTTTGCCGACGGGTAGGCAGAAATTTCCGGTTAAGCGGTAAATCCTGCCGCGTCGTTCGGGCAGGGCGGAAAATCCCGCCGCGCCCGGTTTTCCCGCTAGGCAGAAAATCGAGGGTTAGCAAACGGTCAACACGGCGCGGCACGCGGGTTGCCTATGGGTGTGACGGGGCAAAAAGCCCCTTGAGCAAAACGCTCGTCACAACGGAGGCAAGAATGCTTAGCGTCAATACCAATGTCGGCGCGATGGTCGCGCTGCAGTACTTGAACCAGACTCAGGCCTCGCTGGCCCAGACCCAGAACGCCATCAACACGGGTCTCAAGGTCTCGTCCGCGAAGGACGACGGCGCGGTCTACGCCATCGCGCAGAACATGCGCGGCGACGTTGCCGGCTACACGGCGGTGCAGGACAGCCTCAATCGCGGCATGTCCGCGGTCGACGTTGCCATGTCGGCCGGTCAGTCGATCTCCGACCTGCTCGTCGAGATGAAGACGAAGGCGCTGGCCGCCTCCGACACCTCGCTCGACAGCGCGAGCCGCACGGCGATGAACCAGGATTTCGTCGCGTTGCGCGACCAGATCTCGACCATCGTCAACAACGCGGTGTTCAACGGCTACAACCTGGTCGACGGCTCGACCTCGCAGATCACCGCGTTGGCTTCGGCCGACGGTGCGCGCCGCATCACGGTTGCCGCCCAGAACATGAGTCTGTCCGGCTCGATCGTGACGGTGTCGACCGGCGCGTCGATCTCGACCCAGGCCGCTGCCTCCACAATGGTGGCCGCGATCCAGGCGTCGCTGACCAACGTCGACTCGGCCCTGGCCAAGCTGTCGTCGGGCTCGAAGAAGTTCTCGATTCAGGTGGACTTCGCCCAGAAGCTGTCGGACGCGATCACCAGCGGCATCGGCAACCTGGTCGACGCCAACATGGCGAACGAGAGCGCGATGCTGCAGTCCTTGCAGGTCAAGCAGCAGCTCGGCGTGCAGGCTCTGTCGATCGCCAACCAGGCGCCGCAGACCGTCCTCTCGCTCTTCCGCTAATCGCAGCGGAGGGCGCGAGCTGGAACACCGGCCGCGCTCCAAGGCGAACAGGAAAAGGTGGGACTACGGAACGGGCGGAGGAAACTCCGCCCGTTTCGCTTTGCTTTGAAATCAGAGCTTCAGGCGATCGGCCAGCGCGTCGGCCACGCGCTCGGCGTCGGCTTCGCTCATCGCGGCCGACAGCGGCAAGCTCAGCGCCTGCGCGTAGTAGCGGTCTGCGCCGGGCAGCTCGGCGCCGAAGCGCTGCGCATAATAAGGCTGGCGATGGACCGGGAAGTAATGCACCTGCGTGCCGATGCCGTCGGCGGCGAGCGCGCGCATGAGGGCCGCGCGCGTGACGCCGGCAGCCTTGAAGTCGATCCGCACGACATAGAGATGCCAAGCGGGCAGGCAGGCGCGCGTGCGGCCCAGCGGCTTGACGATGGGCGCGAGGTGGCCGAGCAGCCCGTCATAGGCCGCGACCACGGCGCGGCGCCGCGCCAGGAACCTGTCCAGCTTCATCAGCTGGGAAGCCCCAAGCGCGCATTGGATGTCGTTGGCGCGCCAGTTGAACTCCGGCGCGACCAGCTCGTAATACCAGGGGTTCGCCTCGCCGGAATCGTCGAACGCGGCGTCGGCATTGGTGAAGTCGGACGGGTCGCGCGTCATGCCGTGGTTGCGCGCGAGCACCAGGCGCCTGGCCATGTCGGGGTCGTTGGTCGTGACCGCGCCGCCTTCGCCCATCGCGATGGCTTTCACCGGATGGAACGAGAAGACGGAGAGGTCGCAATGCGCATTGGCGCCGATGCGTCCCGCGCCGCTGTTGCTGCCGACATAGGCGGCGCCGAGCGTGTGGCAGGCGTCGTCGACGATCTTCATCCCGCGGATGCGCGCGATCGCGGCGATCTCTTCCAACGCGCCGCATTGGCCGTTGAGGTGGACGTTGAACACGGCATCGGCTTTGCCGGCGCGCTGAAGAGCATTGGAGAACGTCTCGGGCGTCATCAACCCGGTGGCAGGATCGACATCGGCGAAGACGATCTCCGCGCCGTTCATATGCGGCGCGCTCGCGGTCGCCAGGAACGTGATCGCCGGCACGATGACCTTCGTGCCGGGGCCGAGGTTCAGCGCCCGCGCCGTCATGTGCAGCGCCGCCGTGCCGTTGGCGCACACGACCGCGTGCTTGGCGCCGGTATAGCTCGCCAGCGCCTGCTCGAAGCGCGCGACCGCCGGTCCGGTGGTGAGATAGTCGCCGCGCAGGACCTCGGTCACCGCGGCGATGTCGTCGTCCTCGATGACCTGGCGGCCGTAAGGCAGGAACGCCGGCCGTGCCGGCTTCAGCGCCGCGACGCTCACGCGAAGGCCTGGGCGAGCAGCGCTTGAAGTCCGCGCACGTCGAGGGCCTCAGGATTGCAGTCGCTCGAGTAAGCGAAGCCTTCCGGCACCGGACGCGCGCCGCGATTGAGATAAGCCTCGCGCGCCGCCGCCGCGAAGCTTGCCAGGATGATGTAGCGATCCTCGAGCTCGACGGTCCAGCGCGAATCGTCGGCCGGGATCATGGTCTCGTGCAGCTTCTCGCCGGGACGGATGCCGACGACCTTGTGGTCCAACTGCGGGCACAGCGAGGTGGCGAGGTCGGTGACCGTGGTCGACGGGATCTTCGGCACGAAGATCTCGCCGCCGCGCGACAGCTCCATGCTCGACAGCACGAAGTTCACGCCTTGGGTCAAGGTGATCCAGAACCGCGTCATGCGCGGATCGGTGATCGGGATGCTGTCCGCGCCTTCGCTCGCGAGCTTCCTGAAGAACGGCACCACGCTGCCGCGCGAGCCGAACACGTTGCCGTAGCGCACGACCGCGAACTTCGTGCCGTCGGCCCCGGACAGGTTGTTGGCGGCGACGAAGATCTTGTCCGAGGCGAGCTTCGACGCGCCATAGAGGTTGACCGGGTTCGCCGCCTTGTCGGTCGACAGCGCGATCACCTTGCGCACATTGCGGCGCAGCGCGGCATAAACCAGGTTCTCGGCGCCGAACACATTGGTGCGGATGCACTCGAAGGGATTATATTCGGCGGTCGGGACCTGCTTCAGGGCGGCGGCGTGCACGACATAGTCGATGTTGTTGAGCGCAAGCTCCAGCCGGTCGCGGTCGCGCACGTCGCCGATGAAGTAGCGCATGAAGGGATGCTGATCCATCGGGAACAGCTGCTGCATCTCGTATTGCTTGAGCTCGTCGCGCGAATAGATAACCAGCCGGCGGGGGCGATAGTTCTCGATCACCGTCTTGACGAAATGCTTGCCGAACGAGCCCGTGCCGCCGGTGACGAGCACCGACTTGTCGTTCAGGTCCAGCCAGGGCTGGGTGAAGTCGCGAAGCGCAGCGGATTGCGGCGGCGGCGGAAGCGCCGTCTCGTCATTGTCGCTGACCGCCAGATAAATCTTCTTCGCCCGCTGCGCCATGAGTTCGGTCCCTTCGTTCGGACCCCATGGTTTCAGAACACGGTTAAAAACCGCCTAAGGCAATACTCCGTTTACGCTGAAACGAATACGCCGCGGGCCGGCGCGATGGGGCGAGGGCTTGCGCGTGTCGTCGAGCTCGAGCGCCGAGAGCACGAACTGGCAGAACAGGCTGCCGCCGATGCGCCGATGGGTGAGCAGGCCCAGCAAAGGCGCGGTGGCGCGGTCCACCTCGATGCGCAGGCAGGTCTTGTCGTCGCCGATCTCGGCCCAGCCTTCGGTCATGCCCAGCCCATGCGATGCCGAGACCAGGAACGACACCGGCGCGCCGTGGTCGATATCCTGGCCCGCGAGCGCAAAGGTTTCGCTGACCTTACCGCCGTTGTGAGTCCTTAACGAAAGCTTCGTCCAGTCGAAGGCGTCGGGCAGCAAAGTGAAGTGGCCCAGCCGCAGGCTGCCTTTGCCGAACGCGCTCCAATGGAAGGTCACGTCGAAATCGACCCGCGGCGCATTGGCGTGGAAGCGCATCGTCTTCTCGATGGGGCCTTTGGGCGTGTCGATACGGGCAAACGCATAGCGGTCGCCGTCTTCGGTCCAGATCCGCGCCTCGCAGGTTTCGAGATCGGTGATCTTGTGCTCGCCCGGCGCCTCGAAGACGCAATCGCCGGTGTACCAATCCGCCTGGACGTTGATGTCGTCGAAGTGACCGTGCGGCAAGCCGCCGAGCGCGGGCTTGTCGTGACCGGTGAAATGCAACGACGACAGCGCCAAGCCGCGGCGGCGGTCAAGTTTCGCGGCGAGGCTCGGCGTCGAGAGGTCGATGTGGCGTTCCGTGACCGGCGCGCCGCGCGGCACGATCGCGGGCGCGGCCGGCTTGGACCAGCGCGCTTCGGCGGCTTCGAGCCGCGCGCGATATGAGGTCCAGCGCCTTTCCGTGATGTGGGTGCGGAAATCGCTCGACCACAACAGGCAAAGCTCTTTGGAATCGGCGCCGGCTTCGTACAGGCGCTGGCAGGCGGCATTGATGCCGACGTCGTCGCGCCCGGTGACGGCCCAGCGCGAGAGATTGTATTTGCGCTGCTTCTTGACCGGGATCGGGCAGGCGGCGCTTTCGAGACGCAGCGGCTGGCGGCGCGGACCGTTCAGGATCGCCGACGGCGCGACCAGGGCGAACTCCTCGCCGATGGCGGCGAAGGCCTGTTCCAGCCGCGACCACTCGCTCTCGCCCGAAAGCTTCTCTTCGGTCTTATAGCGGCCGGGACGGAAATCGAAGATCTCCGCGTCGCTCGCATAGCAGCACAGCGCGCGCGGACTGTCGCCGCGCTGGCCGCGCAGATAGTCGAGATAGTCGTCCAGCGCGATGTCGCCATGGGCGAAGCGCTGCAGCTTCTGGAACGCGACGGTGTTGGTCCAGAGCAGCGCGATGGTGCGCCCGTCGCTGCCCAGCGCGCGCTCGGCGCGATAGCGCGCTTCGGCCGGCCATGCCGGGTGATGCGCCGACGGATTGTCCCAATCCATCAACAGCGCGCGATAGCCCGCGTCGAGATACAGTCCGACGAGCCCGCCGGAATAAGCCTGCTCGTTGACCAGCGCCAATGTGGGCCGCACGCCGAGCAGGCGCGCATATATTTCGTTGCCGATACGCAGGTTCTCTTCCGTCACCCGCGCCGGCACCAGGGGCGCGATGATCTGCGCGTAGCCCGAGCCGATCAGCTCGATCTGGCCCGCCGCGATCAGGTCGCGCGCCTTTTCGATCCAGGCCGGGTCGCGCGCGGCGATCTCTTCCAAGGTGAAGCCTGTGGCCTCGAGCCCGATGGGACCATGCGCTTCCGCCAACTTCAGAAGCGGCCAATAGCAGCGCGCGATGACCTCGCCGCGCTGCTCTTCCTCGATGGAGGAGAACGCAAGATTGAGATGGAACAGCGCGAACAGCTTCAGGCTCGCGGTCGCCGCCGCGATCTCGCGCGCGAGCAGCGGCGCGTTCATGCGATAGCGATCTTGAGCCGCGACAGCGCGTCGTTCGCCGCCGCCAGCGCATCCTCGCGCGAGGCGCCGGTGGCGAGCACCATGGCGGCCGAAGGGCGCTTGTCGCCGGCCGGCGGGATGACGTCGCCGGGTCTCGCCGTGACGATCACTTCGGCGACGCCCGCGACCTTTGCGGCCTCGTCGGCGCCGTCGACCGACACGACGCGGCCGGGTTGCGGAAAGGCATAGCGCTGGATCACCGGCGTGAAGCCTTGCGGCTCCAGCTCCCCGGGGTCGACGGGCTCGCCCAGCGCGACCTTGATCGCGCAGCCGATGAAGTCGACGCCGGTGTTCAGCGGGATCTCGCGCGTGCAGAAAAAGCCGCCCGACAGCCGCGCCGCCAGCTCGATCACATAGGGCGTGCCGTCATGCACGACGATGTCCCCCTTGACCGTGCCGTCGCTGACGCCGAGCGCGGCGGCCGCTTGCGCGACCACGGCCTTCACCTTCTTCTGGATATCGCCGGGCAGACGACTGGGCAGGTCGCCGCCATTCTCGATGAAGAACGGCGCATAGGTCTCGAGATATTCGTAGTTGCGGTCCGAGAAGCCGGGCGTGTGGCATGTCCCGCCGATGACGATGGATTCGGTCGAGACCTGCGGGCCGGTCAGATAGTCCTCGACCATCACGCGTTGCGTCGGCGAATGGTTGCGGGCGAGCGCGAAGGCTTTGCTCAAATTCTCCACCTGCGCCACGCGCTGCACGCCGCGCGAGCCGCGGCTGTCGACGGGCTTGATGACGAGGTTCGAGCCGCGCTCGATGGCGATGCGCTGCAGCTCCTGCACCGTGCGCACTTCGGCGAACCACGGCACGGGCACGCCGCATTCCGCGAAGCGGCGCTTCATCGCGAGCTTGTCGCAGGCGAGCTCGGCGGTGGCGAGCGAGATGCCGGGCAGCTTCAGGCGCCGCGCAACCGTGGCCACCGTCACCGGTGCATCGGCCGCGACGCAGATCACGCCGTCGATCTTTCGGATTTTGCGGTTGTAGCGTTCGGCGGCGGCGGCGGTCTCGTCGGCGCCATAGACGTCGGCGATCAGGCAAGAGTCCGCGAACTGGAAGCCGGGCGCCATCGGGTCGCGGTCGGAGACGACGACATACAGCCCCATCTCCTTCGCCCGCTTGGCGGCGTCGGCCGCTTCGATCCCGCCGGAGACGATGAGTAAGGTCTTGGTCATCAGAAATACAGCCCGCCGTTCACGTTGATCGTCTGCGCCGTGATGTAGGACGACGCGTCGCTTGCCAGGAAGACGACCGCGTCCGCGACCTCGCGCGTCTCGCCCAGCCGCTTCAGCACGATGCCCTCCGCCGCCTTCTGCACGCTGGCGTTGGCGAGCCCCGCCTGCGCCATGTCGGAAGCGATCAGCCCCGCCGCGACGGTGTTCGAGCGCACGCCATATTGCGCGCCGAACCGCGCGATCACTTGCGCGAGCGAAATCAGCCCCGCCTTCGACGCCGCGTAGTGCGCCGTACGCGGTCCGCCATACTGCCCGCTGACCGAACCGATATGGACGATGCTGCCGCCCTCGGTCATCCCGGCCAAGAACACCTGCGCGCAGACGAACGGGCCTTTCAGGTTGGTGCCCAGGATCGTGTCCCAATCGGCGTCGGTCACCTGGTCGAAATCGGTCGGCTTGTTGATGCCGGCATTGTTGACCAGGATCGAGATCGTGCCGAGCGCACGCGCATCCCGCGCGGCAGCTTCGACGCTGGCGCGGTCGGTGACGTCCATCTGCAGCGCCATGCCGCGTCGGCCCATGGCTTCGATAGCACGCACCACCGCATCGGCTCCGTCGCGTTTCTCGCGATAGCCGAGCGCGACGTCGGCGCCGGCTTCCGCGAGGCCCAGCGCGATCGCGCGGCCGATGCCGCGGCTGCCGCCGGTGACGAACGCGACTTTGCCTTCGAGCGAGAAGCGCGACATCAATGCGTCCTCTTGCGAGCGATGGCTTTGCGCGCGGCTTCGGCGATGCTCTTCGCGCCCAGGCCGAAATGCTCGGCCAGCTCGTCGGGCTCGCCCGAGGCGCCGAACACGTCCTTCACGCCGATGAACTCGATGGGGCAGGGCCGCGTGCCGGCCAACGCTTCCGCGACCGCGCCGCCCAGGCCGCCATGGATGTTGTGGTCTTCGGCGGTGACGAGAGCGCCGGTCTCGTCCGAGCAGCGCACCAGCAAAGCCGTGTCGATCGGCTTGATCGTCGCCATGTTGACGACGCGGGCCGCGAAGCCTTCGTCTTTCAGGATTTCGGCCGCCTGCACCGCGCGCGCGACCTCGACGCCGCACGCGACGATGGTCACATCGGTGCCGTCGCGCACGACATGGCCCTTGCCGATCTCGAATTTATGGTCGTCGCCGAACACGCGCCGCGCCGGGCTGCGGCCGGTGCGCATGTAAACGGGGCCGTCGAATTCCAGGATCGCGCGCGTGGCCAGCGCCGTCTCGATCGGATCGGCCGGCGAGATCACCGTCATGCCGGGAATGGCGCGGAACGCGGCGATATCCTCCAGCGCCTGGGCCGAGCCGCCATCGGGCCCGACGTCCAAACCGGGATGGCTGGCGACGATCTTGGCGTTGCGGCGGCAATAGGCGAGCGACAGCCGCGCCTGCTCGACCGCGCGCAGGCAGAACACCGCGAAGGTCGTCACCACCGGCGTCAGGCCGACGGCGGCGAGGCCGCCCGCGGCCGCCATCATGTTCTGCTCGGCGATGCCGAATTGCAGGAAGCGGTCGGGATGGCTCTTGCGGAAATGATGCACGCCGGTGCCGCCGGCGATGTCGGCGTCGAGCACGACGACCTTGGGGAATTCGTTCGCCAGGCCCGACAGCGCCTTGCCGAAGGCTTCGCGCAGCGAGTCGCCGCTTGTGCCGATCAGAGCGGGCGCTTCAGAGCTCATCGAGATACTCCTTGATCTCCTTCCGCGAGGCGCCGAGCGCGGCGAGCGCATCGTCGGCCTGCTCGCGGGTCAGCTTCACGCTGCCATGCCATTGGGGCACGTTCTCCATGTACGGCACGCCTTTGCCCTTGATCGTATGCGCGATGATCACGCTCGGCCGCTCGCGCGTCGCGCCGGCGCGGCGGAAGGTCTTGAGCAGCGCCGGGATGTCGTGGCCGTCGATCTCGGCGACCGCCCAGTCGAAAGCGCGCCACTTTGCGGCGAGCGGCTCCAGCCGCATGATCTGGTCGTTGCGCGCGTCGCTCTGCAGCTTGTTGTAGTCGATGATGGCGCAGAAATTGTCGAGCTTGTGATGCGCGGCGCACATCGCGCCTTCCCACACTTCGCCTTCCTGTAATTCGCCATCGCCGAGCAGCGCATAGACGCGCGCCGTGCTCTTCTGCAGCTTCAGCCCCATCGCCATGCCGAGCGCGACCGAGAAGCCTTGGCCGAGCGAGCCGGTGCTGGTCTCGACCCAGGGCAGGTCGCCGATATGGGGATGGCCCTGGAAGCGGCTGTTCAGCTTGCGAAGCTTCAATGCCTCGCGCTTGTCGCAGAAGCCGTGATGTGCGGCGACGGCATAGAGCGCGGGCGCCGCGTGGCCCTTGGAGAGCACGAAGCGGTCGCGCATCGGATCGTCGGACGCGTTCGGCCACACGTTCAGCTCGGCGCCGAACAAGGCCGCGAGGATGTCGGCGCAGGAAAGCGAGCCGCCCGGATGGCCCGAGCCGGCGTGGAAGATCGACGCGATCGTGTGCCGGCGCGTGAACTGCGCGGCCGACGCGATCTCCTTCTCGATGTCGGGCGCGGGACGCGGCAGCGTCTCGGCATTGGACTTCTCGACGGTCTTGGGGATGAAGGTCATCGTCTGTCCTTAAGCGGCGAGGCGCGTCTGCGCGCGAGCGATGAGATTGCTGTAGAGGACGATCTCGGCCTCGGGCGCCAGCGCGCGCGCGTGGCGCGCGATCTCGTCGGCGAAATCGCGCGACATCACCACGACGATGCCGGCCTTGGCATCCGCAAGCGCATCCGGCTCCGACAGCGTGCGGCCATGGCGCTCGCCGACCAGGGCTTTCAGATGCGTGTCGATCAACAGCGACAGCGTGCTCGGGTCCAGCCCGCCATGCACGACCAGGCTGTCGAACAGGCGGCCGGCGCCCCACAGCGCGACACCGCGCGGCGCAAGACGCTCGATCTCGGCGGCGACATTGGCAAGCGCTGCGAGGTTGCGCCGCCGCGTCGCCGCATAGCGCGAGACCAGCTCCTTGGCGCGCAGGGCTTCCTGACGGTCGCCCACGGTCTCGCGCGGCGCGAAGCCGCTCTTGCGCGCGACGATCAGAAGGTTCGAGCGGTCGTTCGCGTCGGGGCCTTCGACGATCTCGAAGCCGGCCGCTTCGATCATGCGTTTCAAGGTGTAGGCGGAGAAATGGACCAGGTGCTTGTCGATGAACCATTCCTCGACGATGTCCGCCGTGCCGATCAGCGCGATGTTGGGCGCGTCGATCACCAGCAACCCGCCCGGCTTGAGCACGCGCCAATGATCGGCGAGCGCGTTTGCCGGATCGGCCAGATGCTCGATGGTGTGGCAGGAATGGACGATGTCGAAGCGATTGCTCTCCAGCGGCACGTTCTCGATGCGCGCGACGATCAGCTCGGTGTTCGGCACCTCGGCGCAAGATTGGGCGAAGCGCTCGTCGGGCTCGACGGCGACGATGCTCGCGCACGGCGCCGCATCGCGGAACGCTTTCACGAAGCTGCCGCGGTTGGAGCCGACATCGAGCAGCGCGCAGTCCTTGGCGAGGTCGGCGTGGCGCGACAGCGCGGCCATCGCCGCTTTGGTGCGGAAGCCTTTGCCGTAGCGCACATTGCCCCAATCGGCGCCGCTCGAGACGGCGGCCGGCGCGCGCGTGTCGCGGTCGGTGCGCGGCAGGCTCTGCACGAGCCCGCAATGCAGGCAGAGATGGACGGTCTCGCCGCGCGTGGAGCCGTCGGGATGATAGACGGGTTCGACGCAATCGAGATTGCACAGCGCACAAAGGTCGGTCATGGGATGCTCCGGAAGAAGCCGGTAACCATCTTCCGACGATCAGCGTTAATAATTCACTACATACTCGTCGCGATCGGCATAGCCGAGACGGTCCATCATCGATGCCGCGACGCTTTCGAACGCGGCGCGCTGCGCATCGGTCAGCGGACGGTCCTCGGGCCGGTTGACGTTGTGCGGCCGCGCGAAGATCGCGTAGTGCTCGTCGCGATAGGGAAGCTCCAGGAACCCGAACAGCGATCGCACCAGCGACGGCGAGACCAGCAGGTCTTCCAGCCGCACGAACATCTGGCGTTCCGGCGCGAGGTGCGCGAGCGAGTCCAGGATCACGCGATTGATCTCCGCCCAGTGCCAGGCGATGCGGCCGAACTGGTCGAGACCCCTGGGCGGCAGCGGCCACCAGTATTTCTTCTCGGGCGGCGGCGCGGGCGCGCCGTCCTCGACATGCGCGCGCAGGATCGCGGTCGAGCGGTCGTCATAGCACTCGCCGCCGAGCTTGTTGAAGTACGAGCCGGCGACCTTGCGGCCATCGCGCACCAGATGGACGAACCTGGCTTCGGGCATCAATTCGGCAAGCTCGGGGATCAGCCAGGAGAGCTTGTTGGAGGAATCGCCCCAATGGCGGCGCTCGCTGTAGCGCGCCGCGGCAAGGTGCGTTTGGGCGAGGATTTTCAACGTTTCCTGGCGGTCGACAAGCCCGTGATAGCGCCGCGCCGCCAGCGGCTGGACGACATGCACCATGTATTCGTGATGCATCTCGATGTCGCCGGCCGCCGACAGCGCCTTGTGCAGCATCGCCGTGCCCGAGCGGCCGCTGGAGACGATGAAGAACGGCGTGGCGCTCACGGCAGGCGCGCGATCACGACCGCTTCGCGGCCGATGCCGGCTTCGGCCAGCGCGCGATAGAACGCGCGGCGCGCGGTCTTCAAGCCCGCCGCGTCGAGCGCGAGATCGAAGCGCTTGCGCTTGGCGTGGCAGGCGCGGCCGAGCGCTCCGTCGCCGACATAGTTCTCGCCCATCATCACGAAGGCTTCCATCGGGAAGCTGGTGGTGCGCTCGAGCGCGTCGAAGCCGAGCCGTTCGAGCAGTGCGCTCAACGAGTCGAAGTCGAAATAGTTGAGGTGATGCGGCGGCGCCAGCCACCATTCGCCGGTGCCGGCGGCGGCATCCGCGGCGAGCTGGAAGGGCGAGAAATCGTTGGGAACATTGACGCAGACGAGTCCGCCCGGCTCCAGCAATCCGCGTGCAAGAGACAGAAGCGCGATCGGATCGGGGATGTGCTCGAGCACGTTGTTCAGATGCACGACGTCGAAGCGGCCGAGCGTCGGCGCGGTGTCTTCGTTGAAGAAGCCTTCGACGACCGCGACGCCCAGCCCGCGCGCATGCGCGGCTGCCTGGCGCGACGGCTCGATGCCTTTGACGTTCCAGCCGCGCGCCTGCGCCGTCTGCAGGAAGAAGCCCGGCCCCGAGCCGATATCGAGCAGCCGCCGGCGCGAGGACGGAAGGTGCTGCTCGAAGATCTCCAGCCGGTCGGTCTGCGCGAGCTTCGCCCAATCCTGGTCCTCGCCGGCATGCGCCAAGAAGGTCGGCTTCTCGTCGGCGTAATAGGTCTCGCGATATTCGCGCTCCAGGGCCGTCGGCTCGGGCAGCGGCACCGCATGCTTGAAGCCGCAGGTCCCGCAATCGAGGATGTCGTGGCCTTCGACATGCGCCAGGCGCGGGCCGCGATGGCGGCCCCATAGGGTCTCGGTATCGGCGGAGGCTGCGCTCATGGTTTCCCCTCGTTAACCCTCTCTTAGCCAGACAGGCTTTAGGAACGGTTAAAGGCACGAGGACCCCATGCGCCGCGAACCGCTCTTCATCGCCGAAGCCTCCAGCAACCACGGCCGCGATCTGGGCCGCGCCCTGGCCTTCGTCGACGCCGCGGCCGATTGCGGCTGCGACGCGGTCAAGTTCCAGCTCTTCAAGATCGACCGCATGTTCGCGCCGGAGATCCTCAGCAAGAGCGCCAAGCACCGCGCCCGCCGCGACTGGGAGCTGCCGCGCGCCCATCTCGCTCCCATCGCCGAACGCTGTTTGAAGCGCGGAATAGCGTTCTCCTGCACGCCCTTCTACCTGGAGGCGGTCGAGGAGCTCCGCCCCTTCGTCGCCTTCTACAAGGTCGCGTCCTATGAGCTCCTGGTCGACGATCTGCTCCAAGCCTGTGCCCGCACCGGCAAATCGATCGTGCTCTCGACCGGCATGGCGACGATGGACGAGATCCGCCACGCCGCGAACACCCTACGCGACGCCGGCGCCCGCGACGTGACGTTGCTGCATTGCGTCTCGGCCTATCCGACGCCGGCGACCGAGGCGAACCTGAAAGCCATCGAAGCGATCCGCGCGGCGACGGGTTGCGCGGTCGGATGGTCCGATCACACCCGCCGCCCCGCCGTGATCGAGCGCGCGGTGCACCGCTTCGGCGCCAGCGTGGTCGAGTTCCATCTCGATCTCGAAGGCGAAGGCGCGGAATACGCCGCCGGCCATTGCTGGCTGCCGGGCGAGATCGCGCCGGTGATCGCGCGTATCCGCGAAAGCCTCGTTGCCGACGGCGAAGGCTTCAAGGGCCCGCAGCCTTCCGAGCTGTCCGACCGCGACTGGCGCGCCGATCCGCGCGACGGCATGCGGCCGCTCCGGCACATCCGCGCGTCGTTCGAAGGTGCCGCATGAACGCGGGCAGCCGCCAGCGCATCGTCGCCGTGATCCAGGCCCGCATGGGCTCGACACGCCTGCCCGGCAAGGTGCTCAAGCCCGTCGCCGGCAAGCCGCTGCTCTGGCACATCGTGCATCGCCTCAAAGCCTCGCAGCTGATCGAGGACATCGCGGTCGCCACCACCACCGATCCGCGCGACGACGCCATCGTCGAGTTCGGCCAGACCCATGGCGTGACCGTGGTGCGCGGCCCCGAGGACGACGTGCTGGCGCGGTTCGCGCGTGCCGCCGAAGCGCTCGATGCCGACGTGATCGTGCGCGTCTCCTCCGATGCGCCGTTCATCGATGCGGGATTCATCGACCACCTGGTGTCGTCGATGCTGGAACAGGGCGGCGACTACGTGCTGCTCGAGGACGGCGCGATCACCGCCCATGAAGGCGTCGACCCGATGACGCGGCGCGCCCTCGACAAGCTGATGATGGACGCGCATGACGATCCGGTCGCGCGCGAGCACGTCACCGGTTATTTCAAGCTGCATCCCGATTTCGTCGCCATCGCGCGCGCGAAGCCGTTTCCGCCGCTCGCGCGCGAAGGCGGACGGCTCACCATCGACACGCCCGACGATCTCGCTTTCGTGGAGGCCGTGCATGCGCGGCTCGACGCCAAGGCGGGCGAGGCGTCGCTCGGCGATCTGCTGCTGCTGCTCGAGCGCGAGCCGGGATTGCGCCGCATGAACGCGCATGTCCAGCAGAAGCCGCTCGGCCGCGCAGGCGGTCTGGCGCTGATCCGCTGCGACGGCGGCGGCCATTTCGGCTATGGCCATGTCAAGCGCATGGTGGCGCTGGCGCGGGCTCTGCGTGATCGCGAAGGCATCGGAGCAAGCTTCGTCGTCGACGGCACCGAGGATGCGCTGGTACCGATCCGCCGCGCCGGTTTCGAGGCGACGCTGGCCGCGGACAATCTCGATACGCTGGTCGCGGCACGCGCGCCCGACCTGTTGCTGCTGGATTGCCGCGAAGGTCCGTCGCGCGACGACGTCGCCAGGCTCGCCGACCAGGTCGCGCTCACCGCGGTGATCGACGACGGGTCGGAGCGCCGGCTCGCGGCCGATCTCGCTTATTATCCGCCGGTGCCGCAGGCCGAAGCGCTCGATTGGAGCGGCTCGCACTGCACGCCCCGCATCGGCTGGGAATGGTCGATCCTGGGCTCGGCGCAGTCTCCCCCGCGGCTCAGGCCGATGTCGCCGCGCCCGACCTTGCTGGTCGCAATGGGCGGCAGCGATCCGCTCGGGCTCACCTTGCGCGTGGCGCGGGCGCTGTCGCGCCTCGATCCGATCTTCCGCGCCCGCTTCGTCATCGGTCCGGGCATGGAGGATCGCGCGCGCGTGGCCGCACAGATCGCCAAGCTGCGCTCCAACTTCGAGACCATCGAAGGGGCGGACGATCTCGCGACCGAATATGCGTCCGCCGATCTCGCGCTCGCAGCGTTCGGCGTCACCGCCTATGAGCTCGCGTCCTTCGGCGTGCCGGCGCTCTATCTGTGCCTGACCGAAGACCATGCGCAATCGGCGTCGGCGTTCGAATATGCCGGCATGGGAATCTCGCTCGGTCTGGTCGAGCGGGCCGCCGACGAGCACATCGCGAAATCGGTCCTGGCTTTGCTCGGCGATGCGGCGCGGCGGCGCGAGATGCGCGCGGCGGGCCTGATGACGATCGACGGCGAAGGCGCGGCGCGGATCGCGTCCGATCTCGCGGCGCAGCTCGCGTCGCGGCGGTCGCTCAAGAAAGCAGCGTCGTAAGAAGCTTTTCGAACACGCTCTTCCAGTCGCCTCGCGTGTCGGGCCGCACATGGACGCAGGACGGCGCGAACGGCTCGTAAGCCTCACCGAAGCTCGTCCAGCTTGTGTCGTAGAGCACCTTGTAGGTCGGCACGCCCGCGGCGGCCGCGAGCCACGATACCGCGGTCGGCGCGCTCACCACGGCATCGAGCGCCGAGAGCAGCGCACAGGCGCGGTCGAGCTCGTGTTTCTGGTCGATGTCCTGCGGCGTCAGGATGGTCCGTCCGCTCATCGCTTCGAGCGCAGCGATCTCTTCCGCCGTGGCGTCGTATTGCACGCTCACGACCTTGCCGGGATGGCGGCGCAGGAATTCGGCCCAGGCTTCGAGCGGCGCGTACTGCAGATTGCGATGGCCGCCCTGCTTGCCGCTGCGCCAGCAAATGCCGATCGCGCGACCGAACAGCGACCGCCAGCGTGCGGTTTCGTCAGCGTCTGCAACGAGATAGGCGTGGGGCTTGGGGAAGCTTGCCAGGTCGCGGCGCAGGACGCGCGGCAGGCTGCCCATCTCGATTGCGCAATTGGCACCGCCGACGCTCTTCAGCCAGCCATGGCGCGTGGTCGCCACGCCGCCGCGCGTCTCGGCGTCCCAGCCGTGCACGGTCGCGTTCGGGAACGAGCGCGCGAACAGGCTCACCAGCCGCGGCTCGCACTCCACGACCGGGTTCGTGAGATCGCCGATCAGGCTCGCAAACATGATCTGGTCGCCGATCCCTTGCTCGGCGGTGACGAGCAGGCGCTTGTTCTTCAGCTTCTCGCCGTTCCAGCGCGGCAGGCCGTGCCGGGCCGCCGGCACCTTGCCGGGAAGCTTGAGCCGCGCCGCGTAGTCGCGCCAACCCTCGTTCAGGTCGCCGTGCTGCAGACAAAGCACCGCGCGGTTGAAGCGCGCCTGGGCGTTCTGGGGCTCGAGCTTGATCGCGCGGTCGTAGAGCGCGAGCGCTTCGTCCTTGTCGCCGTCATCGGCCACGAGATCGGCGAGGTTGCCGAGCGCCGGCGCGTAGTGCGGCTTGCGTGCCAGCGCCTCGCGGTAATGCGCCGCGGCCCGGAGCCTGTCGCCGGTCTCGCGATGAATGGAGCCCAAGGTCAGCCACAGCTCGGCGCAGTCCGGATCGCGCGCCAAGGCGGGCGCCAGCAAAGCCTCCGCTGCCGCGAACCGACCCTCGCCGCGCAACAGATTGGCGAGGTTGACCAGCGCTTCCAGCCGTCCCGGCTCGGCGTCGAGCACGCGCCGGAAGAAGGCCTCGGCCGGCCGCGCCAGACCGAGCGTGCGCGCCGTGTTGCCCAGCGCGAACAGCACGCGCGTGTCGGCGGGGTCGCGCGCCAGCGCCTGCTCGAAGCAGCCGATGGCCTCGGCATGGCGGCCGCCGGCGGAGAGCGCGAGACCTTGCTGATAGGCGTTCATGGCGCCCGTTCTCGCACCGAGCGCATTAAGACCGCGTAAAGCAAGTTCTTCCGCGCTTAGCCTCGCGTTAAGAGGCGCCGCGCGACACTAGCAGCCATGAGCACCGGCGTGACCTTGACCAGCTTCGATCCTTCGATGCTGCTCAGCTATTACCAGTCGAAGCTGCCGACGGCGCCTTCGACCGGCTTGGTCGCGTCGCGCGCGCAGACGACCAAGAGCGCGACCGCGAACGATGCACCGCCCTGGGAACAGACCGCGGCGCCGAAAGAGACGCGCGACGCGCAAGTGCTCGGCATCACCGATTTCCTCGACACCAGCAAGGTGCCGCTCAGCAAAGGCACGACCGCGGACGCCAAGACCGAGCAGGACAACCAGAAGCTCTTCGCGCTCTACACCGCGGTCAACAACCTCTCCTATCTCGCCTCGATGTCGAAGCGCGACGGCATGACGGCCGGCCAGCTCGCAGGCTTCAACCAGCGCTTCCAGGACGGCATGCAGCAGATCCAGGACTATATCGGAAAGACGAGCTTCAACAATTTCACTTTGCAAGCGGCGACGCCGAGCGCCTCGGCGACGGGCACCGCCGGTCTCGCGCTGGGCGGCTTCACTTACGAGACGCGCACCTTGACCACCGACGCCAACGTCAAGAAGGCGCTGCCGGGACTGAATGCGAGCCAGAGCTTCACGATCTCGGTCAAGAAAGGCGGCGTCTCGACCGACGTGCCGATCGATCTGTCGCAGGTGAACGGCACGCTCACGCTCGACAACGTCATTTCCTACGTGAACCAGCAGCTTTCGGCGGCCGGCTTCGCCTCGCGCTTCCACCGCACCATCACCAAAGGCACGATCGACGATCCCGAGAACGCGTCCTACGGCATGGAGGTCGCGCCGTCGGGCAGCGAGACCTTGACCTTGAGCGCCGGCGTATCGACGCCCGCGCTCTACGTCGCGGGAAACAGCGGCGTCACCACCGCGACCGACGACACCAAGGCCGATCAGCAGGGACGCCTCACCAAGCTCGCCGATCTCGACAACACGCAGAGCGGCGTGTTCAGCGCGACGGCGACGCCGACTTCGGGGCTCACCACGGCGCAGGCGACGGTCGTCGATGCCGGCGGCAACGTCTATGTCGTCGGCAATGCGACGGGCGATTTCGCCAACCAGGTCAATCAGGGCGACCAGGACACTTACCTGACCAAATACGACTCCGCCGGCAATGTGCAGTGGACGCGCATGCTGGGCAGCGCCGGCACCGCGTCGGCCTACGGCCTGGCGCTCAATCCCAATGGCGGCGTCGTGGTCGCGGGCTCCACGACGGGCACCGTCATGCCGACCGCGGTCGCCGACGGCAACAACGACAGTTTCGTCGCAAAATACGATGCGAGCGGCAACCAGACCTGGGCGAAGCAGATCCAGACCTTGGCCAACAACCAGGCGGCGTCGGTCAGCGTCGACTCGTCCGGCAACGTCTATATCGGCGGTCAGGTGAAAGGCGTCGTCGGCAAGGGCCAGACCAACAACGGCGGCACCGATGCCTATGTCGCCAAGCTCGATACCAAGGGCAATATCGTCTACGAGCAGCAATACGGCACATCGGGCAACGACAGCGCGGCGGCGACCGCGACGACGTCCGACGGCGGATTGGTGGTGGCGAGCGTGATCGACGGCCACGCCGTCGTCTCGAAATACGCGAATGGCGACGCGACGCAGCCGCCCGTGTGGCAGCAGGACCTCGGCGCGCTCCAGCCCGGCGGCACCATCGGCGGCATGACGGTCGCGAACGGGCAGATCTATCTGACGGGCACGACCTCCAACGCCAATCTCACCGCGGGCGGCGCGGCAGCCGTGGCGCATGCGAGCTCGGGCGGCATGGACGCCTATGTCTTCACGCTCACCGACAACGGCACCGGCGCCACGCCCGATACGGTGACATATGTGGGCACCGGCGCGGGCGACAAGGGCAACGGGCTTACGGTCGGCGCCGACGGCACGGTCTATCTCGCCGGCACGACCAGCGGCACTTTCGCGGGCCAGACGCGCAACATCCCCGACGTCGACAACATGTTCGTCAGTGCGCTGAACACCGACGGCACGATCCGCTGGACGCGCCAATATGGCGGCGCCGACGGCACCTCGACCGGGCAAGGCGTCGCCTTCGACGACAGCGGGTCGAGCGTGCTCGACGCGCTCGGCCTGCCCAAGGGCCGGATCGGCTTCAACCAGACCGTCGATCTCACCGCGGCCACGACCTTGCGCGCCGGCGACAGCTTCCAGATCAAGATCGACAGCACCTCGTCGCGCACCGCCAAGATCACCATCGACAAGGGCGAGACGCTGACCTCGCTGGTGCGCAAGATCAACATCGAGATGCAGAACGCGGGCAAGGCGTCGGTCGCTTACGGCTCTGGCAAGGAGACCTTGAAGATCGCCGTCAATCCCGGCGTCACCGCGACCTTGATCGCCGGGCCAGAGATGAACGACGCGCTGTCGCGGCTCGGCCTGTCGCCGCAGACCTTGACCGACACTTCGGCGCCGGCGAAGACGACCGCCGACGGCTCGACCAGCCTCAAGGCTTACGGCCTTGGCCTGCCGACGAACACCGACATCTCGACCTCGACGGGCGGCGGCGCGGCGCGGGCGCAGTTGCTCAGCGTGCTGACGGCGATCCAGAAGATCTACCAATCGGAGAATTCACCGACGCTCGCCGCGAACCCGTCGAGCGCCGGTTCCACACCGTCGACCGTGTCCTCTCAATTGACGTCGCAGCTTGCGAACTACTCGCTCGCGCTCAACATGCTGTCGGGCAGCGCGTCGTCGAGCGCTTCGCCCTCCAGCCTGTTCTAGCAGCAAGCCTTGCTTCCATCGCATAGCGCCAAACGCCTCGGCGCATATTTCACATTTGCTTGTACGACACGCTTCGCGACAATTTTCACGTCCATTTGACAAAGTTTCCTCGCGCGCCCGTGGGAAAGTCGAAAGTGCAGACTTTCGCGTTATCGAGCCATGAGTTCGGCAGCTTTGAGATTTCCGGTCGCGACGAGGGACGGGTTGGCGGTGTCTTCATTGTCAAATGACGGACAAAGCCTCGTCAGCCGCGCCGCAACCTTCCGCATCGAGGCCGACATGCTGCGCCGTCGCGCGGTGGAGGTCGACGAAGACGTGATCCGCGATCAGTATCTGAAGCTCGCGGACCGCTGGTCGACGCTGGCCGCGCATCTCGAAGCCGCGCTGCTACACGACATTGTTGAATAGCATCGCGCCACCGCCGCGTGGCGGCGCCATCGCGCCATAGGGGCGCAACGGCGCGCGCTGACGCTCGATCTCTTCGGCGACGGCGCGGATCATGCCTTCGCTCGCGCCGCGCAATCGCGTCAGAAGGCGCGTCTGCACGCCCAAGAGATCGCGGAACTTCTGGGTCGCCTCGGCGAGACGCTTGCGCAGGTCGGCCGGCGCGGCCTTGGCGGCATCCGCGCTCAAGCCAGCGGCCTCGCGGCCATAGAGCGCGGAGAGCTTCAGCATCTCGGGCTCCAGCGTGCGAAGGCCGCGCGGGTTGCCGCGCTTCAGCGCCACGATGTCGCTCTCGAGCGCCGCGATCAGCCGCTCGGCCATGGCGACAAGGCGTTCCATCTTCTCGGCTCCGGCGCTCATGGCGCGACCTCCTGGCGCTTCAGAAGCTCGCCGGTGATGTGGTTGGCGAGGCCGAGGCCGCCCTGTTTGGCGACCTGCTTGCCGTATTCGTCGATCATCAGTCCACGGAACATATCCTCGCCCGGCCCGCCGCCGAACATGCCGTCGGTCTTCACGCCCGCGAACATGTCGTTCAGCATCTGGCTGATCAGCACGCCTTCGAATTGCTGCGAGACTTTCTTGGCCGTCGCGGCGTCCGCCGTCGCATGCGGCGCAGTCACGGGCGCCTGGGTGATGGGCAGCGGCGTCATCATCCGATCACCTGGATATCGGCCTGGAGCGCGCCGGCCGCCTTGATCGCCTGCAGGATCGAGATGATGTCGCGCGGACCGACGCCCAGCGCGTTCAGCCCGTCGACCAGGTTCTGCAGCGACACGCCTTCGTGCAGTACCGCCATCTTGTTGCCTTTGCTGTCGTCGACCTGGATCTGGGTGCGCGGCAAAGGCTGCGTCGTGCCGGCCGAGAACGGTCCGGGCTGGCTCGCCTCCGGCGTCTCGCTGACGCGGATGGTGAGGTTGCCCTGCGCGATGGCCACGGTGGAGACGCGCACGTCGGCGCCCATCACGATCACGCCCGATTGCTCGTCGATGATCACTTTCGCGGGCTGGTCGGGATCGACCTTGATCTGCTCGACGTCGGTGAGCAGGCCGACCACGCCGCGCGGATAAGCCGACGGCACGCTCAGATGCACCGTGGAGGGATCGCTCACGTCGGCGACCGCGCTGCCGATATAGTTGTTCACCGCGGCCGCGATGCGCGTCGCCGTGGTGAGATCGGGATTGTGCAGCGACAGGCGCAGATTGGTCTCGCTCGCCAGCGCGAAGGGGATCTCGCGCTCGACGATGGCACCATTTGCGATGCGCCCCGCGGTCGGCACGCCGCGCGTCACGCTGCCCGCCTCGCCCGACGCGGTGAAGCCGCCGATCGCGACCGGGCCCTGGCCCAGCGCATAGATCTGCCCGTCGGCGCCGAACAGGGTGGTGACCAGAAGCGTGCCCCCGGCCAGGCTCTTGGCGTCGCCCAGCGCGCTCACCGACACGTCGATATGGGTGCCCTGAGCTGCGAAGGCCGGCAGGTTCGCCGTCACCATCACCGCGGCGGTGTTCTTGGTCTGCATGGTCTCGCCGCGGGTGTTCACGCCCATGCGCTCGAGCATGGTCTGCAGGGTCTGCTGGGTGAACGGCGCGTTCTTCAAGCTGTCGCCCGAGCCGTTCAGGCCGACCACCAGGCCATAGCCGACCAGCATGTTGTCGCGGATGCCGTCGACATCGACCAGGTCCTTGACCCGGGAATAGCCGATCGCGGGCGCCGCCCCGAAGGCGAGCACGGCGACGGTCAGGAAGGTGAGGGTTTTCAAGACAAGCGCGCGCAAGGGATGCATGAGCGGGTTCTGCTCTTTGTGGCCGAGACCTGCCATGCCAGTTCCGTGCCTGCGGGCGGCGGCATAATTCACTTGCTCGTTCAATGGGTTATATGCGGGCGGCCGCCTGCCCGGCAGGTTTTTCCCGGCAGTTCCGGCCCAGCGCGTGGACAGCGCCGCGCGGCCTCCGTAATCATCGGCCGCATGAGCGAATCTCAGTGGCAGTTGGTCCTCGTCCGGCACGGCGAGAGCGAGTGGAACAAGAAGAACCTCTTCACCGGCTGGCGCGACGTGCGCCTGACCGAGACGGGCGAGGCCGAGGCCCGGGCGGCCGGGCGCATGATGGCGGCCGAGAAGATCGCGTTCGACGT
Organism: Rhizomicrobium sp.; assembly: GCA_035549495.1. Lineage (GTDB taxonomy): Bacteria > Pseudomonadota > Alphaproteobacteria > Micropepsales > Micropepsaceae > Rhizomicrobium. The sequence goes on from DASZQV010000036.1 coordinate 151,184, forward strand.
CGCCCATACCTCGCTGCTCAGCCGGGCGATCAAGACGCTCTGGCTGTCGCTCGAAGAGATGGACGCGATGTGGCTGCCGGTGATCAAGCATTGGCGGCTGAACGAGCGCCACTACGGCGCGCTCCAGGGCAAGAACAAGAAAGAGGCGGTCGAGGAATTCGGCGAGGCGCAGGTCAAGATCTGGCGCCGCTCCTATGCCACGCCGCCGCCGCCGGTCGCGCTGTCGTCGCCCGAATATCCCAAAGGCGATCCGCGCTATGCCGGCTTGCGCGACGAAGACTTTCCGCGCAGCGAAAGCCTGAAGGACGTGCTCGCGCGCGTGATGCCCTATTGGGAGGGCACGATCCTGCCCGATCTGAAGGCCGGCAAGCGCGTGCTGATCGCGGCGCACGGCAATTCCCTGCGCGCGCTGATCAAGCATCTGGAGAACGTCAGCGACGACGACATAGCCGGCATGGACGTGCCGACCGCGATCCCGCGCGCCTATGTGCTCGACGGCGCGTTCAAGGCGAAAGAGGTGCGCTACCTGGGCGATCCGGATGAGCTTGCGCGCCGCACCGCCGCCGTCAAAGCGCAGACGGGATGAAACGCGCCGCGCTCCTGTTGCTGTGCGTGCCGCTGCTGATGGGCGCGGCGTCGAGGCCGAAGCCGTCGACGCATTGCGCGCTGGCGAAATATTTCGACAGTCACGCGACCGAATGCGGCAAAGCGAAAAAGAAGAAGCCGAAGCCCGTCGTCGCTGCTGCGAAGCCCGCGCCCGAGCCGCCGCTGGCCACCGACAACACCGACATCAGCCATGCGATCCCGGCCAAGGACGCGGTGAAGCTGCCCTCGACGCGCGCACAGTTCGACACCCTCAAGGGCCAGATCGTGCGCGACCGCCCGGCGATGCTCGACGCCAAGCAGAAGAGCGACAAGCTGAAAGCCGAGGCGCTTGCGCTGCAGCGCAAGCTCGTCGCCACAGCGGCCAAGGTGCAGTCGCTGGAAGAAGAGAAGATCACGCTCGACGCCGACATCGCGCGGCTCGCGGCCGAAGACCGCACGCTTTCGGCCGGCTTCGCGCGCGACCGCGTCTCGGTGGCGCATCTGCTCGCGCTGCTCGAGCGCATGCAGCACGACATGCCGCCGGCCATCGTGCTCAAGCCCGGCGACGCGCTGGGCGCCGCCCGCAGCGCGATGCTGATCGGCGCCTCGGTGCCGGGCATCTATGGCGAAGCCGCCTCGCTCGCCAAGCGCATCAAGAGGCTCGAAGAGACGCGCGCGGCTCTGGTCGCGCGCCGGGCCGAAGGCGTGCGCAACGCCGCGGCGCTGCGCGGCGCGCGCAGCGAGCTGGATCAACTTCTCGCGATGAAGCAGCTCGAAGCCGACACGGCCGCCAGCCGCTACGGCGACCTCGCGACGAAGCTCGAAAAGGCCGCGGTCGCGGCGGCCGACCTGAAGGCGCTGCTCGAGAAGGTCTCGGTGCTCCGCCGCGCCCCGGCGCAGGCCGCGCAGAAAGATATCGTCAGCGTCGCGGCGGCGAAATCCGGCGCGGGCGGCGTCCTCCAGCCCCATTCCCTGCTTCTACCTGTGGTGGGAAAACCCGTCACGGGCGGCATGGACGGTGTCGGCGGCGCCCGCGCCCCGGGGCTGACACTCGCGGTTTCCCCAGGCGCGCGGGTGATCGCGCCGGCCGACTCCGAAGTTATTTTCGCCGGCCCTTACCATAAGACGGGGCAAGTCTTGATATTGGAGTTGACCGCTGGATACGATCTTGTTTTAGCAGGGCTGGGTAGGGTCGATGTGCGGCCCAATGACGAAGTCCTGGCGGGAGAACCCGTCGGAATGATGCCGAATTCCGGACAGGATGTGCGGCTGTATTTCGAGCTCCGTCGGAACGGGCACGGAACCAGTCCGGCACCATGGCTGGCAGTCGAACTTAGGAAGGCACAAAGATCATGAAGCGTTTCGCTCTTGTCGGCCTCGGCGCCGTGCTCGGTTTTGGCGCCGCGGGCGTGCTGCCCGCCGTGCGCGCCGCCAACGACATGTCGACCTATCGCCAGCTCGACCTCTTCGGCCAGGCTTTCGACAGCGTGCGCAAGAACTATGTGCGTCCGGTGCAGGACAAGGAGCTGATCAACGCCGCGATCGAAGGCATGGTCAGCGAGCTCGATCCGCATTCCAGCTACATGGACCCCAAATCCTATGCCGACATGCAGATCCAGACCAAGGGCGAGTTCGGCGGCGTCGGCATCGAAGTGACGATGGAAGACGGCCTGATCAAGGTGATCTCGCCGATCGACGACACCCCCGCGGCGCGCGCCGGCATCAAGGCGGGCGACTTCATCGCCGCCATCGACGGCACCGCGATCCAGGGGCTGGCGCTCAACGACGCCATCGACAAGATGCGCGGCGCGCCGGGCTCGAAGATCGTGCTGACGGTGCTGCGCCAGGGCGAGAAGAAGCCGTTCGACGTCACGCTGGCGCGCGCGCAGATCCGCGTCGACAGCGTCAAGTTCCATCGCGAGGGCGACGTCGGCTATATCCGGCTCACCGCCTTCAACGAGCAGACCGGCACGGGCCTCGAGAAGGCGCTGCGCGAATTGAAGAAGCAGATCGGCCCGGGCCTGAAGGGCTATGTCCTCGACCTGCGCAACAATCCGGGCGGGTTGCTCGACCAGGCGATCCAGGTCTCCGACGACTTCCTGACCTCGGGCGAGATCGTCTCGACCCGCGGCCGCCACCCCGACGACACCCAGCGCTACGACGCGCGTCCGGGCGACATGGCCGACAACAAGAAGATCGTGATCCTGGTGAACGGCGGCACGGCCTCGGCGTCCGAGATCGTCGCCGGCGCGCTGCAGGACCATCACCGCGCGACGGTCGTCGGCCTGACCTCGTTCGGCAAGGGCTCGGTGCAGACCATCATCCCGCTCGGCGAAGGCGGCGGCGCGCTGCGCCTGACCACGGCGCGCTACTACACGCCGTCCGGCCATTCGATCCAGGCGCAGGGCATCGTCCCCGACGTGACCGTGGCGCAGGGCAACGAGGAAGAAGTCCCCAAGCTCGCGCGTCCGAGCGAGGCCGATTTGCCGGGCCATCTGGTCGGCGAGCCGGTGATCAAGAAGCCGGGCGCCGGCGTGATCAAGCCCGCGCCGGGCAAGAAGTACGACGACTTCCAGCTCTCCTATGCGCTCGACATGCTGCGCGGCCAGACCACGATCAGCGCCGTGACGGTGAAGAGCGACAAGGCGGACTGAACGAGGTCGAATTAACCTCCGCGTAACCATGTTGCGCGCTACCTTAGAGGCATGGCGGGGAACTCCGTGACCATGACAGGCGTGCGCGTGCTGGGTTTTGCCTGGCTCGCGCTCTTCGCCGTGCTGGTCGTGGGCGCCGTCGCCATCGGTTGGCTAGGCGATCCGCGCGCCGGACAGTCGGTCGTGACGATGGACCTGGCGCCGCCCAAGCTGCGGCCGATCAAGGCGCTTCATCCGGCCGCCCCGCCGCCGCAGCAAGCTGCCGCGACCGAGCCTCCGCCACCCACCACGCCGCTGCTCGCCGCGACGCCGCAGAAAGTCACCCAGGCGATCTATGCCGGCAAGGCGCTGATCGCCGACCCGTCGCTGGTCGAGAACACGCCCGCAGGGCCTCTGCCGCGCATCGCCGATGACGGCACGACGCCGATGCGCGCCTATGCGCCGGCCGCGATCAGCGACGGTCATCCGCGCATCGCGCTGGTCGTCGGAGGGCTGGGCATCAGCGCCAAGGCGACCGACGCGGCGATCAAGGACTTGCCGTCCGGAGTCACGTTGGCCTTCGCGCCTTATGCCGGCGACGTGCAGCGCTGGGTCGCCGATGCGCGCGCGCGGGGCCATGAGGTGCTGCTCGAAGTGCCGATGGAGCCTTACGACTTCCCCGACAGCGATCCGGGCCCGCACACCTTGCGCTCCGGCGTGGCCGAGGATTCGAACACCGAGCGCCTGGTCTGGGCGCTGACGCGCTTCTCGGGCTATGCGGGCGTGACCAATCTCTTGGGCGGGCGGTTTATGTCGGATGCGAGCTCGCTCGAGCCGATGATGACCTATCTCGCGCGCCGGGGCCTGTTGTTCTACGACAACGGCCAGGCGACCCATTCCGCGGCGCCCGACGTCGCGTCGCGCGTCGGCACCGCCTTCGCCCAGGCCGACTCCATCATCGACAAGATCCAGACCTCGATGGAGATCGACCGCCGCTTGTCGTCGCTCGAAAGCGTGGCGCGGAGCCGCGGCAGCGCCTCGGGCTCCGCCTTCATCTATCCGGTTACGATCGAGCGGGTGAAAAGCTGGGCGTCGGGGTTGCAGGGACGGGGCTTTGTTCTGGTCCCGGCTTCCGCCATAGTCTCCGAGCCCAAATAGAAGCGGTTCATGACGCGGTTCCTGCGCCACGAGGATTTGCCTTATCGCCCCTGCGTCGGCGTGATGCTGATCAACGCGGAGGGGCTGGTGTTCGTCGGCCGCCGCATCGACCAGACCGTCGAAGGCTGGCAGATGCCGCAAGGCGGGATCGACCAGGGCGAGAGCCCCGAGCAAGCCGCCTTGCGCGAGCTCAAGGAAGAGATCGGCACCGACAGCGCCACGCCCTTGCGCGCGATGGAGGGCTGGCTCGATTACGATCTGCCGCAGCATCTGTTGGGCGTGGCGCTCAAGGGGCGCTATCGCGGCCAGCGCCAGAAATGGCTCGCCATGCGCTTCACCGGCCAGGACAGCGACATCGACATCCGCACCCACGAGCCCGAATTCGCCGAATGGAAATGGCTGGCGATGGAAGCGCTGCCGCGGCTGATCGTCCCCTTCAAGCGCGATACCTATATGAAGGTGATCGACGCCTTCCGCGACCTGGCCTTCGCGTCCTGATGGCCAAGAACAAGCGTCCCCCTCTGGTGATGATCCATGGCGCGTTCTGCGGACCGTGGGCGTTCGAGCATTTCCGCGCGCCCTTCGACGACGCCGGCCACCGCCTGCATCTGCCGACGCTGCGCTATCACGATTGCGGCCGTTCGCCGCCGGCGGCGCTGGGCAAGGTGAGCCTGCTCGATTATGCGCGCGACCTCGAAGCCTTGATCGACGGCTTCGACGAGACGCCGATCCTGGTCGGCCATTCGCTGGGCGGGCTGCTGGCGCAGATGCTGGCGGCGAAGGGCAAGGCGCGGGCGCTGGTGCTGCTCGCCCCGTCGGCGCCCTGGGGCGTGCTGCCCTCGACCTTGTTCGAGCTCGCGTCGTCGCAGACGCTGCTGTTCTCCGGCGGCGACTATCGCGGCTCGCTCATCCAGCCGAGCTATCAGATCGCAGCCGCCCATTCGCTCGACAAGCTCGACGCGGCCGAGCGCTCGCGCGTCTATGCGCGCTTTGTCCCTGAGTCCGGCCAGGCGACCTTCGAGATCATGAGCTGGAGCTTCGATCTGCGCCGCGCCGGTTATGTACGCGCCCGCGACGTGACCTGTCCGGCGCTGTGCTTGGTGGGCTCGGACGACAAGATCAATCCGCCGTCCACGGTCGCGCGCATCGCCGCGCGCTATCGCGGACGCTCGCAGTTCGAGGAAGTCGCGGGCCACAGCCATTGGCTGATCGGCGAGCCGGGGTCGGAGAAGATCGCCGCGCGCGCGGTCCAGTGGCTGGCAGCGGCCCTTGCTCGGCCTGAGGACGTATCCAAGGTCGGATAACAGGAGCGTGCGATAAAACACGCCCGAAACCTCGAGGATAAACCTCGCGAGACGTCAGAGACCGGTTTCTTTGTTGATCATCGAAGTCCTCACACCGTGAAAATGCTACCACAACATTCCCGAAGTTACACGAGTTTCCCGAAAACTCCCATTTCGATAGCCAAACGTGGGAAGTGATTCAAAGATATCAAGGTCGGACACGATATCCGTATGCCGCAATGTGCGGCTCTAAGTCAGGGGTACTGGAATTCCATTCGCTCTCCTCATCCATCCAGAACGACACTTGGTATTCGACCTCGCAGCTGGCCCAAGGCTCGACTTTGGCGCTGATGGGATAGCGGATGTCGGTGGTGAGTTCCCGTCCCGACCCAGGGATGGCGGCGCCGTCGACCCGCGCATAGATCAGCCTGTTGGGCGAGCCGCCTTCGGGCGGCAGCGTCACCTCGTCATATGCGCCCGGGGAACTGTAGGTCGTCGCTATGTCGTCGACATAGCTTCTGAGCAGAACGCAGGCTTCCACCGTCACTCTGTAGCGCTTCGCGGCAGCATTATATTCCGCAACGACCACCTTGATCGATGTGCGGTCGGAATAGTGCTCGAGCCTTTCGCGCAAGACTCTCACGACGTAGTCGATGTGCTTTCCCGATTGGCGGCGAAACAGGATTCGCGCGCGCGTCGAAAAGCTCCTGTTCCGGTCGCGCGAGCGAGACGATCGCCGCCGCGGCGCCGACCACGGTGAAGAGCGCGATACCGCCAACCCACGCCGCAAATGCAGCGCCTAGAAATTTGATTGGATCGACCCAGTCCGCACCACCCGGGAGCTGATTGCGGTACAGCACGATAACGACGGTGAAGCTCACGGAAACAAGCCAACTCAGGATGACGATCCACATGCGCCAATCCGCATTGCGCGAGACGCGCAATCTCTTCCACTGCATGTGCTGAGCCCCGCGGCATGCTTTGCCGGTTGCGAGCGTAGCGGGTGACTACCTTCGATGGCAATCGCCGGAGCGTCAGTTCGTCCGCACCGGCGCAGCGCGCAGGTCTTTCATAAAGCTCTTGAGCGTGTCGATCGAGGCGACCTCGGCGGCGGCGTCGCGGAACGAGACCCCATGCGCGTCGATGCGCGCGCTGACGACGGCGAAGGCGCTGGCCTCGGGCGTCGCCTTCATCTTCGGCATGAAATGTTCGCGCAGCCGCTCCAGGCTGGTCTCGTCATTGGCGAGCGAATAGGCGACGGCGGCGCGCATCACCTCCTGGCGGTCTTCTTCGCTCAAGGGTGTGGCATCGCTCCAGCGCGTGCCGAGCAAGCTTTCGGCTTCCGTGGCCGCGGTCGCCCACTGCCCCGCCTGCCAATAGATGTCGGCGCGCAGCCGGCCGGTATCGGCGCCCTGGTCGACCGAAGTCATGTCGAGCGCGTCTTCATAGCGCTTGAGGCCGGCCAGCGCGCGCGCCTCGATCAGCATGCGTTGGTGGTTGACGTCGTCGGGCAAGCCGCTGATCGAGGTAGCGCGGATCGCGTCGAGCGCGGCTTCCGGCTTCTTGTCCATCAGGTACACGGCCGCGAGATGCGTCGCGACCTGCGCGCGCGCGACGCCGTCCAGGCGCTTGTCGATCTGGTACTTGAGCAGGTCGGCCGCGGGCCCGAGCAGGTCCACCGCGACCAGGCGATCGGCCATGCGCCGGATCATCTCGTCGCCCTGCACGCCGATCGGCGTCTGGTCGAGATTGTCGTAGAACAGCGACAGCGCCTCGACCGGCGGGATCTTATCGGCCTGGCCTTTCAGGAACAGGTTCACGAACGCCGCGCGCATGTCGTCCTGCGCCTGGCGCGCGAGCTCGTCGGCCGGCGCGCTCTCGGCGGCGAGGCGCAAGGTGTGCAGGCCCTCGCGCCATTTGCGCGCGCCGAAATAGAGCGCGCTCAGCTTGCGCAGGGTCTTCATCTCCAGCGCGTCGCCGCGCCAGCGGAAGCGCAGCCGCTCCAATTGGGGGATCGCCTTCGCCGGCGACAAGGTGCCCCCGACCAATCCGGCCGCGATGCGGTAATAGATCGCTCGCGCCGCTTCGCGCTCATTGCCGCTCGCTTCGACGGCGGCGAACAATCGCGCCGCGTCGGCCCCCCGGTTCTCCGCCGCGTAGAGCCGCGCGCGCTCGAGCTGCGCGCTCACCATCAGCGCTTGCGGCATCTCGTCGGGCAGACGTGCCAGGGCTGCATCGGCGATCTCCAGATGCCCGCGGCCGAGCGCGGTCTCCGCCATCGCCAGCCGCACGCGCGCCTGCCATTCCTCCGGATAGAGGTTCAGCACCGGCCCCGCGCGGTCGAGATCGGCCTGCGCGTCGTTCCATTGCTCCAGCGCGGTCTCGATCAGTCCGCGCCACAACGCGGCGTGGCGGTCGCTGTCGAACGCCGTGCCGGCGATGTCGTTGTGGGCGTCGCGATAGCGGCCCATCTCGTAATCGGCCGCGGCCTTCATCGTCAGCAGCGCGCGGTCGCTTTGCAGCGCCGGATCGGCCGCCTGCATCAGCGAAATCAGGCCCAGCGCCTCGGCCGCGTAGTCGTTGGCGAGATAGAAGCGCGCCAGCTTCAGCCGCGCGCGATTGGCGTTCTCAGGTCTGAGCCGCGCGACGTCGGCGCGCAGCCGCCGCTCGGTGGCGAGGAAATCTCCGCCGTCGATGCGCTTCCACGCCGCGAAGTTCAGGTATGACGGTCCCGCGCCGCCGCGCGCCAGGGCCGCGGGCGAATCCGCGACCGGCATGGTGGGCGGTGTCAGCGACAATCCGCCGGGATGGGTGATGGTCACACGCGTGGTGTCGATGGTGACCGACAGGTCGTCGACGAAGGGCAGCAGCACCATGCCCGACGCGGTCTCCAGCGCCTGGAACTCGACGTAGGAGCGCTCACCCATCATTGCGCGACCGGCGGCGGCGGGGACCAGGATCAGCGCGTCGCCCGCGACCGGATCGACAAGCGTGACGGGCTTGGTCGCGCCGGGCAGCAAGGTCGTCATCGAGGAATGCATCGCGTCGTCCTGGTTGCGCGAGAAGCCGATGGCCGTCGCGTTGCGCATCACGTCGGGCGCGATCACGACCTTCAGGTTCGAGCCGTCGGCGAAGGCCGCGATCTGCTCGGGCTGCTTCAGGGTGACGCGCAGCACCGCGACGCCGTCGCCGCTCGCCGCTTCGACGCTGTCGGGGAACGTTCCGAGCTGGCTCTTCAGCTTCGCCGCGTCGAGCGCCGGCGCGCCTTGCAGCACGATCCAAGCGGTCGTGCCGCGCATGAAAACGGCCGAGCCTTTGCGGCTCGCGCCGCCGAAGGTCATCACGGCGCCGTCGCGGGTGAGCTTCCCGTCGGCGGTCGAGGCTTCCGGCGCCGGAGGCGGTGGAGCAGGCAATGCGGCTGCGGATGGGTTCGGCGCAGGAGGGGTTGCGCTCATGACCGTGGTCACGGGCTTTGCTGGGGTGGGCGGGGGAGGTGCAGCGGCGGGAGACGACGGCGTGACGACCGCGGTGCCGTTGAGCTTGGCCGCCGCGATCGCGATCGCTTGGGCTTGCGCCGCGGTCGCCTTGACGATGACCGGCTTGGTCTTCGTGCTGCCGGGCGGCGCATAGGCGTCGGCGTCGGTCTTGGGCGCGAGCACGTCGAGCACCACGCGCTGGCCGTCGCGGAAATCGTGGTAGCCGGAATCCTGGTCGGTCTCGAACTCGACGACGATGCCGTTGCCGTCGATGTGCCACGCGCCGTTCTTCACCCAAGGCGGTGACTGGCGCACCAGCGCGCCGAAATCCGGCCTGGCGAGGCTCGCGAATTTGAGCGTCACTTTGCCCGCGCCGGGGAACACCGAATAAGGCACCTCTTTCGGCCAGTCGAAGACCAGGCGCGTGAAGTTCTTGTAAGCGCCGGCGCGCACCTTCAGCGCGGCGAGCTTGTCGGGATCGATGGGGGCGGCGGCTTTGCGCACCGGCTGCGGCAGATCGGGCGGCGTGCCGGTGAAGCTCGCAGGCGCGAGGTCGATGGCGATCTTGTCGCCGGATGCGCTGGTGTGCACACGGGCGCGCTGGGTGAGCGCGAAGTGGAACGATTGGCCGTCGGCATCGGCGCGCGCGCTGCCGATATAAGACGGCAGGCTCTGCGCCAGCGATGCGGGATCGATTCCGACCTTGCGGTCGAAGCGCACCGTCAGCGCGCCGCCGGATTCGCTCGCGGTCGCGTGCGTCGCGGGCGTGAGCGTGAACAGCATGCGCGCATAGCCGCCCTCGGTCGCGGTCGTGACGCTGTCGGCCTCGGCCGCTTGCGCGGCGAGGCTCATCAGCAACGCGAGGGCGAGGTGTCTACGCATGCGGCGGCGGCGGTGCCTGCGCGGGAGCGGGCTGCGGTGCCGGCGGCGGCGCGGCAGCC
>DASZQV010000037.1:0-37790 GCA_035549495.1 Rhizomicrobium sp.
CGACCTTCGGCGCCGGCGCTGGGACGGGCTCTTCCTTCGTCAGCGCGGCGGTGGTGACGCCCTTGTTCAGCTTGGTGACGTCGCCGATCTCGACGAAATCGACCGGGATCTGCTCGATGCTCGAGGCGTCGATCGGCCGGGCGGGCAGCGACAGAAAGCCCCACGCGATCAGCGCCGCGTGGGCAATCGTCGAGACCACGATCCCGTAACGCATGGCCGGCTCAACTATCCGGATTTTTCAGCGCCACCAGCCCGAGATGGGTGAAGCCGGCGCCGTTGATGGCTCCCATCACCTGCATGATGGCGCCGTAGCTGGCCGTCTTGTCGCCGCGCACATAGATGCGCTGGTCGAGGTCGTTGTTGACCGCGGCCGTCAGCTGCTCGACCAGGTTGTCCATCTCGACCTCCTGATCCTTGACGAAAATCTTGCCCTGCGCGTCGATCGACACCGTGACCGGCTCCTTCTCCAGCGCCAGCGGCTTGGCGTTGGCCTGCGGCAGATCGACCGGCACCCCGGCCGACAGCAGCGGCGCGGTCACCATGAAGACGATGAGCAGCACCAGCATCACGTCGACGAACGGCGTGACGTTGATGTCGGCCATCGGGCGCGAGCGCCTGCGCCGCCTGCCGCCCTCTTTGCGCTGCACGGTCGCCGCCATCAATGGGCCTTTTCGTCGAGCTGGCGCGACAGGATGGCGGAGAATTCGTCCGCGAACGCATCGAGGCGGTTGGTGTAGCGGCCGATCTCGTTGACGAAGCGGTTGTAGAAGATCACCGCCGGGATCGCGGCGAGCAGGCCCATCGCGGTCGCGAACAGCGCTTCGGCGATGCCCGGCGCCACCACCGCGAGCGTCGTGTCGTGGCGCGCGGCGATGGCCGAGAACGAGTTCATGATGCCCCACACCGTGCCGAACAGCCCGATGAAGGGCGCGGTGGCGCCGACGGTCGCGAGAAAGCCGAGCTGGCTCTCGATGCCGTCGGTCTCGCGCGTGATCGTCACGTTCATCGCCTTGTCGATGCGGTCCTTGATGCCGGCGAGCATGCTCTCGCGCGGCGCGCCGCCCTCGAACGCGCGGCGCCATTCGCGCAGCGCCGAGATGAACACCGCCGCCATCGGATGGTCGGGCTTGGCGGCGAATTGCTGATAGAGGTCGTCGAGCGAGCGGCCCGACCAGAAGATCTTCTCGAACTTGTTCGCGCGCCGCTTCAGCGCCGACAGCGCAAGCGACTTGTTCACGATGATGGTCCACGACCACAGGCTCGCGATCAGCAGGATGCCCATCACCGCCTGCACGAAGGGATCGGCGCGCTGGACCATCGTCACGACCGAGAAGCCGGCCATGGGCGGTGGCGCGTTCTCGCCGACGGGCTGGATGTCGACGCTGTCCGTGGGCGCGGCGAGCGGCGCGCTGGTCGCGGGATCGCCGGTCGGCGCCGCGCTCGGCGTGCGCTGCGCCAGCGCTGCGCTGCCGAGACCAAGACACACCACCAGCGCGGCGAATACGCGTGCGACCTTCATGAACCTCACCCTAGGAGTCCCCCGAAGCGATTATGCTTGGGAAGAGACGGAGAAGCACACCCAAACATGGCCGAATTTGGGCTTGGTCGTGTTAAGTATTTGTTTCGTCTAGGAAAGGCACCAGCGCGTCGCGCACTTCCTGCGGGATGCGGCGCACCTTGCCGCTGAGCGTGATGATGCATGCTTCGACGCGGCCGTCGACGAGCAGCTTGGCGCCGCTCATCACCTTCTGCATCGCCACCATGCGCACGCCCGAGGTGCCGGCGAACCTGGTGTGCACTTCGAGCGGGTCGTCGAGCCGGGCGGGACGATGGTATTCGATCTCCGCCTTGCGCAAGGTCCACGCGACGGGCTCGGGCTCGTGCAGCTTGGCGAGCCAGATGCCGGCGAGACGGAAGAACTCGGTGCGGCCGCGCTCCATGAAGCGCAGATAGTTGGCGTGATAGACGACGCCCGACAAATCGGTGTCCTCGTAATAGACCCGAAGCGGCAGCACATGCGTCTTGCCGTGGAACGCACCGAGACCTTGCTCACTCATCGTCGCCGCCTTCTGCGAACAGCCCGAACTGCGCCGGATCGCGGGACGGCGCCGGCAACCCAAGGTGAGCAAAAGCCGTGCCAGTGAGCAGGCGCCCGCGCGGCGTGCGCTGAACGAAACCCTGCTGCATGAGGAAGGGTTCCACGATCTCCTCGATGGCGTCGCGCGCTTCGCCGAGCGCGGCGGCGATAGTCTCCACCCCGACCGGTCCGCCGCCGAAGGAGTCCGCGATGGTCCGCAAGTAACGCCGGTCGAAGGCGTCGAGGCCGCGATGGTCGACCTCCAGACGCGTCAGCGCGGCGTCGGCGATCCTGGCGTCGACCGTCGCGTGGCCGGCCACCGCCGCGAAGTCGCGCACGCGCTTGAGCAGACGGCCGGCGATGCGCGGCGTGCCCCGCGCGCGGCCGGCGATCTCGCGCGCGCCGTCGGGGGTGAGATCGAACGAGAGCACACGCGCGCCGCGCTCGACGATCGCGACCAATTCGTCCGCGGTGTAGAAATTGAGCCGCACCGGAATGCCGAAGCGGTCGCGCAGCGGCGTGGTGATCAGCCCCGAGCGCGTCGTGGCACCCACGAGCGTGAACGGCGACAGCGCGATCTTGACCGAGCGCGCCGACGGCCCTTCGCCGATCACCAGATCGAGCTCGAAATCCTCCATCGCGGGATAGAGGATCTCTTCCACCGCGGGATTGAGGCGATGGATCTCGTCGATGAACAAAACGTCGCGCGGCTCGAGATTGGTGAGGATCGCCGCGAGATCGCCCGCCTTCGCGAGCACCGGCCCCGAGGTCGAGCGGAAGTTCACGCCGAGCTCGCGCGCCACGATCTGCGCCAAGGTGGTCTTGCCCAGCCCCGGCGGCCCGGAGAACAGCACATGGTCCAGCGCCTCGCCCCGCGCCTTCGCCGCCTGGATGAAGATCGACAAATTCTCGCGCGCCTGCTGCTGGCCCACGAACTCCGCCAGCCGCTTGGGGCGCAGCGACGCCTCGAGCGTGTCGTCCTCCGCGCGCTCGGGCGCGACGAGGCGGTCGGGGGCGGGGGGCGGCGGCTTGGGCATCCGAATCTGACTTACTTCGCCCAGGGATTAAACACTGACAGACCGTCGAAAGCGAAGTGCCTGACGTTGCGGGTCGCGACGACGAGGTCGTGCACCAAGGCGGTCGCGGCGATCAACGCATCGCGGACATCGGTGTTGGGCCGCTCCTTCACGAGAAGGCCGCAGCGCAAGGCAATCTCCTCGTCGACGGCCACCAACCCAGGCCGAATCATGGGCACCAGACGCGATCGGAACCAGGCTTCCAGCGTGCGGCGTCGACGCCCCGACGCCAAGCTCTGGATGCCGTATTCGATCTCGACGAGCGATATCGCGCTGATAAATGAGCCTCGCGTCAGCTCGCGGCGCATCCAGGCATGAACCGCCGGTTCGGGGCGAGGCTTGGTTTCCTCGGACAACACGCAGGTGTCCAGAAGAAAGCTCACAGCTTCACAGGCCTGAAACGTCCCCGGACTCTCTTGTAGGGCACGGCCGACGGCGCCGACCGCAGCGCTTCGAGCAGGTTCACGGCGCCATGCTTGCCCTGGACCGTCTTCACGGCGTTTTCCGGGGCGATCGGGATCAGCACCGCTTCGTACACGCCGTTGCGCGTGATGACGGCGGGCGACGAGGCGGCCTCGTCCACCAGATTGCCGAAGCGCGCTTTCGCGTCCTGCAGCGCGATCTGCTTCATCGCGACCTCGAGCGGCCAGCGGCTCGCGGACCGCTTTTCTCGAGATCTCCGACTTTGCCGCCCATGCGCAGATATTCGGACACCGACACCATTCTGGCGACGGGTACCCCGCGCCGCGTGATGGTTTGCGGCTCCTTCTGGCAAAGGCGCACGACCTCGGAGAGCTTGGCCTTCGCTTCGGAAACCGACCACATCTTCATGGGAACAGACTAGTCTGACTAGTCTGTTCGGTCAACGCATCATCCCCTTCAACGCGTCGCGGAGGAGCGCGTCGGTGGGCGCGCCGTCGCCGAGGTCGCGCGCGGCGCGGGCGACCGCTTCGGCGGCCTGGCCCTGGCTGTAGCCGAGCTTGACCAGCGCCGCGACGGCGTCGGCTTCGGGGCCGCGCGGCGCGGTGGCGGGGGACGCCGCGCCCTCGTCATGGCCGCGCAGCATCATCGCCGGTGCCTTGTCCTTGAGCTCGGTGACGATGCGCAGCGCGAGCTTGGGGCCCACGCCCTGCGCGCGGCCGACCGCGGCCTTGTCGCCGAGCGCGATGGCGCGCTCGAGCTCGCGGGGGCTGAGCGCCGAGAGCACGTTCAGCGCCACGCGCGCGCCGACGTTCTGCACGGTCTGCAGCAGGCGGAACCATTCGCGCTCTTCCGCGCTCGAAAACCCATAGAGGCGGATGGTCTCGTCGGTTACCCGAAGTTCGATCATGAGCGCGGCGCTCGCGCCCGCGGCGAGCTTCGACATGGTCGAGGCCGGGCAATGCACGAGATAGCCCACGCCCGCGACGTCGAGGATCGCGTGATCTTCGGCCAAGCTGTCGACGATGCCGGTGAGCTTGCCGATCATGCCAAGGCCGCCGCTATCCTCGCCCGCGTGCCGGAGAGATGCGCATGCGCGATCGCGGCGGCGAGCGCATCGGCGGCGTCGGCCTGGGTCACGCGGCAGGCGGGCAGCAACCGGCGCACCATGGCCTGGACCTGCTCCTTGCCGGCATGGCCGTTGCCGACGATGGATTTCTTGATGTGGTTGGGCGCGTATTCGGCGATCTCGAGCCCCGCCTGCGCCGCCGCAAGCAGCGCCACCGCGCGCGCATGGCCGAGCTTGAGCGCGGCCTGCGGGTCCTTGTGCACGAAGGCCTGCTCGATCGCGATGGCCCCCGGCGCATGCGTGCCGATCACGAGGCCGAGCTCGCGATGCAGGCACATCAGCCGCGAGCCCAGCCCCTCGGCCGCGCGGGTCGCGATGGTGCCGTGCGCGACATGGGAAAGGCGCGTGCCCTCCATGTCGATCACGCCCCAGCCCATCAGCGCGAGGCCGGGATCGAGCCCCAAGATGCGCATCAAGCAACCCCGTGAATCACCGGGTTCGAGTGTCCGCGTTCCGCCCGCCAAGCGCAACGGCCGGAGCGCGAAGCGAAACATCACAAATTCCGGACGAAACTCGAAAAAATCTCGTGACATCGCAGCGATGAGCCGGTAGAAACCCGGCAAATATCCGGGGATTCACGGGGACAGGATGCGCCGCGGCAAAGCCCTCACCCTCGTCGCCGACAACGCGGCGCGGATCGGCGATCCCGACCTCTCGGATCTGCCGCCCGAGCTGCTGTCGGAGCTCAGCGCCAGCCATGGCGACGTGCTGGAGCGCCAGATCCTGAGCGCGATCGAGGCGCTGGGCGGGAGCGCCGATCTCGACCGGCTCCTGATCGCGCTTTATCGCCGCTTCTCGGTCGTGCAGAAGCGCCGCTTCCTGCAGAACAAGCTGTGGCGGATGGTGCGCAAGGGGCTGGTGCAGAAGACCAAGAGCGATCGCGGCGTGTTCCGCCTCGAGCGGCGGCGGCGCAAATGAAAAGGGGCGAGTCATAATGGGCGGTCAGATCTTCAACATCATGCAGGGCTCGCTCGCGGTCGCGGTGCTGAGCGGCGTCGTCTTCATGCTCTATGCCGCCTATATCTGCGCGACCACGATCGTCGAGCGCGTGCGCGCCGCGCCTCGGCCGCGCGTGGCGGAGAAGCCGCAGCTGCGCCTGGTCAAGACCGAACCGAAGCCCGAGCCGGTCCCCGAGCCCATCGTCGCGCCCGACATCGAGCCCGACGCCGAATGGCTTAAAGACTTCGGCTGATCCCCGCCCGCGCGAGCATGGCGCGCGCCACCTCGCGCTCGCCCATCACGACGGTGTCGGCGCCGAGCCGCTCGAGATGCTCGACCTCGGCGTCGTAATGCGCGCGGGCGACGATCTCGAGGTCGGGCCGCGCGCGGCGGGCCTGCTCGACGATCTGGCCGGCCTCGAACGCGGCCGGGATGGCGACGAAGAGGATGCGCGCGTCTTTCAGATTCGCCGCGGCGAGCACCGGATCGCTCGCGCCATTGCCCTGGATGAAGGGGATGCTCGAAGCGCGCAGCTTCTCGATCGCGTCGGCGCCTTCTTCGATCACCAGCAACGGCGTGTCCTTCAGGCCGTCGGCGATCATCCGCCCGACGCGGCCATAGCCGACCAGCACCGCGTGGCCGGTCAGCGCGGTCGGCACGAGCTCGGGCTCGGGTTCCGGCGCGGCCGTCGGCTGCGGCTCGGCGCGCTTGCGCAAGCGCTCGGCCGCCTGGAACAGGAACGGGTTGATCAGGATGGTCAGGATCGAGGTGCCGAGGATGAGATCGCGCGCACGCTCGGGCATCAAGCCTTCCTGGATGCCGAGATTGGCGAGGATGAACGAGAACTCGCCGATCTGCGCCAGGCCCGCCGCGATCAGAAGCGCGGTCGCGAGCGGATAGCCGAACAGGCGCACGACGAGGAACGCGCTGCCCGCGCCGCCGATCAGCACCACCGCGATGCACATCGCCAGCGCGAGGGGCTCGCGCGGGATCGTCATCGGATCGAACAGCATGCCGACCGAGACGAAGAACAGCACCGCGAAAGCGTCGCGCAGCGGCAGCGACTCTTCGGCGGCGCGCTGGCTGAGCGGCGACTCCGACAGGATCATGCCGGCGAAGAAGGCGCCGAGCGCGAGCGAGACGCCGAACAGCTCGGCGGCGACGAACGCCACGCCGAGCGCAATCGACAGCACCGCCAGGCGGAACAGCTCGCGCGAGCCGGTATGGGCGATGTAGTGCAGGATCCACGGGATGACCCGGCGTCCGACCGCGAACATCAGGCCGGCGAACAGCGCGAGCTTGCCGAAGGTGAGCGCGAGCGATCCTGCCAGCGCCGGAACGTCGATCGCGCCGCCCTTCAAGGCGCCCGCGAGCGGCGGCAGGAGCACCAGCGCGAGCACGGTGATCAGGTCCTGCATCACCAGCCAGCCGACCGCGATGCGGCCGCGCTCGGTGTCCATCAGCCGCCGCTCCTGCAGCGCGCGCATCATCACCACGGTCGAGGCGACCGAGAGCGCGAGCCCGAACACGATGCCCGAAGCGAGCGGCCAGCCGAGCAGCCACGCCGCGCCGGCGCCGAGCGACGCCGCGACCGCGACCTGGATCAAGGCGCCCGGCACCGCGATGGCACGCACCGACATCAGGTCCTTGGGGGAAAAGTGCAGCCCGACGCCGAACATCAGAAGGATCACGCCGACCTCTGCGAGCTGCAAGGTCAGCGCGGAGTCCGCGACGAAGCCCGGCGTGAACGGCCCCATCGCCACGCCCGCGAGCAGATAGCCGACCAGCGGCGAGAGCTTCAGCCGGTTCGCGATCGTGCCGAACACGAACGCCAGGCCGAGGCCGAACACCAGGACGGCGATGAGCGGGGATTCGTGGACCATGCGCCGAGCTTGTCATGGCCGGCCCGCAGGGGCCACCGGTTTGGGCGGGCCACCACCGCGATATAGATGCCATCGGGAATTGGGAAGGCGAAATGGCTCGGTTGACTCTCGCTCGCCTGGGCGCGGTTCTGTGTGCGGCAGGGATGCTTGCGGCCTGTGCGTCCGACATGGGCAGCGAAAAAGCGGCCACGATGACGTGCGTCTACCGATCCTTGAAATCCGATCCGGACGTTCGATCGGTCGCCGCCTATTCGATCGACGGAATGAGACACGCGATCGAGTACACGTTTCGCGGCAAGGACGGTCGCGACCTGGTCGCGGATGTGATGATCAGCGGACGGCTGGACCGCGACTTCGGATGGAGCGTCGTCGCGTTCCACGGCGAAACCTCGGCGGAAGGCTTCGAGGAGCTGGAATTCCTGATGAAGGCGGTGCCCGATCTGGACGCGAAATGCCATATGACGCCGATCGGCGACCACCTGCTTCCCGAACCGAAGTCTCGGTCGGAGTGGCAGCCGGTCGATCTGGGCGGCTAGACCGCGCTATCCCATTTTCTCGAGCAACGCGTCCGACAGCTCGTAATTGCCGAACACGTTCTGCACGTCGTCGAAATCGTCCAGCGCGTCGAGCAGCTTGATCAGCGTCTCGCCGTTGCTGTCGGGGACGGGGGTCATGGTCTTGGGCCGCCATTCGATCTTGGCGGAGACGGGCTGGCCGAGCCTCTTCTCCAACGCGTCGCGCGCGGTGCCGTAATTGTCGAAGCTGACCAGGAACTCGTGGCCCTCGTCGCTCGACACGCATTCGTCGAAGCCGGTCTCGATCGCCGCTTCGAGCATGTCGTCGGCGCTGCCTTTCGCGGCCGGATAGACCATCACGCCCATGCGGTCGAACATGAAGGTGACCGAGTTGGGCTCGCCCAGCGCGCCGCCGAACTTGGAGAAGGTCGAGCGCACGTCGCCGCCGGTGCGGTTGCGGTTGTCGGTCAGGGTCTCGACGATCAGCGCGACGCCGCCCGGGCCATAGCCCTCGTAGCGCACTTCCTCGATGTTCTCCGAACCCGCGCCCGTCGCCTTGTCGATGGCGCGCTGGATGTTGTCCTTGGGCATCGACTGCTCCTTGGCCGCGAGGATCGCGGCGCGCAGGCGCGGATTGTGGTCGGGGTCGGGCATGCCCATCTTGGCGGCGACGGTGATCTCGCGGGTGAGCTTGGAGAACATCTTCGAGCGCACGGCGTCGACCCGCCCCTTGCGGTGCATGATGTTCTTGAACTGGGAATGACCGGCCATGGGACGCGTTTCTTGAGAGATGCGGGCCGGGTGATAGCCGCCCAAGGCGCGCGGTTTCAAGGGCCCGGTCGCCCGCCGCGAGCGTCGAGCGCTCCCGTTATGCGTTAAAACACGTGCATTCCCTATGAGATGGTGCGTCGCCGCGATAATCTTCCAGGCGGGAGGCCGGACGATGCGGCAGCCCGCCGCCGCCGCCCGCTGCAGCCACGGTGCGGCGCAGGCAGTCGCGCGCGGCGCCGCCCGTGCGCAGCCACCGGTGCGACGCAGGCGCGCATCCGCACCCTCACCCTTGACTATTATTAGAATAGTTCTAAGTATCATTCGCAACTTAATCCCAACCCCCTGAAAGGCTCCCCGATGCTCACCGTTGGCGACAAATTCCCCGATTTCTCCGTCCAGGGCGTGGTCTCGACCGACCCCAAGACCGCGTTCCGCTCCTTCGACCAGGCCTCCGATGCCGGCAAGTGGAAGATCGTGTTCTTCTGGCCCAAGGACTTCACTTTCGTCTGCCCGACCGAGATCGCGGGCTTCGGCCAGCTGAACGGCGACTTCGCCGACCGCGACGCGGTGATCTATGGCGTCTCGGTCGACAGCGAGTTCGTGCACCTCGCCTGGCGCCAGAACCACGCCGACCTGAAGTCGCTCCCTTTCGCGATGCTCTCCGACCTCAAGCGCGAGCTCTCGACGGCGCTGGGCGTGCTCGACAGCGAGAGCGGCGTCGCCAAGCGCGCCACTTTCATCGTCGATCCCGACGGCGTCATCCGCTTCGCCTACGTCACCGACATGAGCGTCGGCCGCAATCCGCAGGAAGTGCTGCGCGTGCTCGACGCGCTGCAGACCGACGAGCTCTGCCCCTGCAACTGGCAGAAGGGCGAAACCGTGTTGCAGGCGGCGTGAAGGAGAACGCGATGACCCTCGAGCACCTGAAGAACCGCCTGCCGGACTATGCGAAGGATTTGAAGCTCAACCTCTCCTCGCTCGCGCAGGAGCCGAGCCTGAGCGAGCAGCAGCGCGCCGGCACCTTCGTCGCCACGGCGCTCGCGTCGCGCAATTCCGAGGCGATCGCGGGCGTCACGGCGGAGTTCGGCCCGAAGCTTTCGCCCGAAGCGCTGGCCGCGGCGCGCGCGGCCGCGAGCATCATGGCGATGAACAACGTCTATTACCGCTTCACACATCTCGCATCGTCGCCGGACTACCGCGCCATGCCGGCGAAGCTGCGCATGAACGTCATCGGCAAGCCGGGCGTCGAGAAAGCCGATTTCGAGCTTTGGTCGCTCGCCGTCTCGGCGATCAACGGCTGCGGCATGTGCATCGACGCGCATGAGAAGGTGCTGCGCGAGGCGGGCGTCACCGCCGAGCAGATCCAGGCCGCGGTGCGCATTGCCGCAGTCATGCATGCGGTGGCCGCCACGCTCGACGGCGTGACCGTCGAGCCCGCCGTGTCCGAGGCAGCGTGATCACACCCGCGTCGGGAAGGGATTGCGCTCCTTGAACTGGCGTTGGTGCCAATAGGGATAGGCCAGGGTCACGGCGCTCGCCTGGTCGAGCGTCTTGACCTGGGCCGGCGTCAGGCTCCAGCCGATGGCGCCGAGATTGTCCTTGAGCTGCTTCTCGTCGCGCGCGCCGATGACGACGGTCGTCACCGTCGGCCGCTGCAGCAGCCAGTTGAGCGCGATCTGCGGCACGGTCTTGCCGGTCTCGGCCGCGACGGCGTCGAGCGCGTCGACGACGCGGTAGAGATGCTCGTCGTCGACCGGCGGGCCGAAATCCGCCGTGGTGTGCAGCCGGCTCACTTCGGGCAGCTTCGCGCCGCGGCGGATCTTGCCGGTCAAGCGCCCCCAGCCCAAAGGCGACCACACCACCGCGCCGACACCCTGGTCGAGGCCGAGCGGCATCAGCTCCCACTCATAGTCGCGGCCGATCAGCGAATAGTAGGTCTGGTTGGCGACGAAGCGCGGCAGGCCGTAGCGGTCGGCGCAAGCCAGCGCCTTCATCAGGTGCCAGCCGGAGAAATTCGAAACGCCGATATAGCCGATCTTGCCGGCGCGGATCAGCGTGTCGAGCGTTCCGAGCACTTCCTCCGGCGGCGTCTTGGCGTCGTAGCCGTGCAGCTGGAACAGGTCGATATGATCGGTGCCGAGCCGCTTCAGCGCGCCTTCGACCGCCCGCGTCAGATGAAAGCGCGACGAGCCGACGTCGTTGGCGCCCTGGCCGGAGCGGAACGTGGCTTTGGTGGAGATCAGCACCTTGTCGCGGCGGCCTTTGATGGCGGCGCCCAGCACCTCTTCCGAAGCGCCGCCGGAATAGATGTCGGCGGAGTCGAACATGGTGATCCCGTGCTCGAGGCAGATGTCGACGATGCGCGTCGCTTCCTCGGCTTGCGTCGAGCCCCAACCCTGAAGCCCGCCCTTGCCGCCGAAGGTCCCGGTGCCGAAGCTCAAGACCGGAACCGAGAATCCCGAACGTCCCAGAAGCCGATGTTCCATACGTGTCTCCTTCAATCCGTGGGGCAGTCCGCGGGGCCTTTGAGCTCGACGGTGTTGCCGTCGGGGTCCTGGACATAGATCGACGGTCCGCTGCCGTCCGCGCCATAGCGCCGGCCCGAGGCGACGATGACGATGCCGTGCGCGTCCAGATGCGCGCGGATCGAAGCTTCGTCGAACGGCGCGACCTGGATCGCGAAATGGTCCATGTTGCGCCCTTGCTCCGCCGGCCCCGCACCGCCCATGCGCCCGAGCGGTCCGTCGAGCGCGACGAGATCGATCAGCGATGCGCCCGCGCGCACCTGCGTCAGGCCGAAAGCCTCCTGCACCTTGTCGACCGTGCAGCCGAGCACGTCCCGATAGAAGTGCAAGCTCGCCGCGACGTCGCGCACGCGCAGCACGACATGGTCGAGGCGCTTGAGTGCGAAGGGGATCATGCCGCGATCATGTCCCCGGCACCGTCTGTTTCAGCCGCCCGCCGACGCGCACCGGCTCGATGCGCGTGGAGAGTCCGCCCGCGCCGGTCTCGACGAACACGCCGCACAAGGTCGCCGGTCCCGTCGCGGGCGAGAAGCGGCCGCCCGAGATCTTGCGCACGAAGCGCTGCACCGGTTCGTACTTCTCCATGCCGATGACGCTGTCGTAATCCGCGCAGGCGCCGGCGTCGGTCTGATAGGCGGTGCCGCCGGGGAAGATCTGCGCGTCGGCGGTCGGGATGTGCGAATGGCTGCCGACCACGAGGCTGGCGCGGCCGTCGCAGAACTGGCCCATCGCCATCTTCTCGCTCGTCGCCTCGGCATGCATGTCGACGACGATCGCGTCGGCGATCTCGGCGAGCGGACAGGCGGCGAGCTCCGCCTCGACCGCGGCGAAGGGATCGTCGAGCGGATCCATGAACACGCGGCCCATCACGTTGACGACGAGCACGCTGCCCGACGGCGTCGCGTAGAGGTTCGCGCCTTTGCCCGGCGTGCCGGACGGATAGTTCTTGGGGCGCAGGATGCGGTCCTCTTCGGCGATGTAGGACAATATCTCCTTCTGGTCGGCCCAGTGATTGCCGGTGGTGATGCAATCGATGCCGGCCGCGAACAGCTCGGATGCGGTCGCGCGCGTGAGTCCGAAGCCATGCGCCGCGTTCTCGCCATTGCCGATGACGAAATCGAGCTTGAGCCGGGTGCGCAGGCCCGGCAGCTCGGCCGAGACCGCGTCGCGCCCGGGCTTGCCTATGATGTCGCCGATGAAGAGGATGCGCATGGACGCGTCTTACACAGGGAAGCGGCCGCGATGGAAGCGAAATTGACGGCGGCCATGGTCGTGCGCAGCGCCGTCTGGATCGCGCTGATGGGCGCGGCACTGTTCCTGGGCGCCGGCGACTGGACCTGGCCGCAGGGCTGGGCGTTCGTCGTGCTCTTCGCCCTGATGAGCCTGGGCTTCGGTGTGTGGCTGGGCCGCCGCGACCCGGCGCTGCTCGCCTCGCGCCTCAAACTCGTCCAGGAAGGCACGGCATGGTGGGATCGCATTTTCCTCGCCCTGTTCATCGCGGCGTGGTTCGGCTGGCTGGTGGCGATGGGCATGGACGCGCGGCGCTATCATTGGTCGAGCGTGCCCTCATGGGTGGGCCCGCTCGGCGCTCTGCTCGTCATCGCGGGCTTCCTCGCCACGATGCGCGTCTTCGCCGAGAACAGCTTCGCGGCGCCGGTCGTGCGCCTGCAGGCCGAGCGCGGCCAGCGTGTGATCGACACCGGCCCGTATGCGCTCATGCGCCATCCGATGTATGCCTCGGCGCTGCTCTATCTGATCGGCATCCCGCTGATGCTGGGGTCGCTCTGGGGCCTCGTCTATGTGCCGCTGGTGCTGATCGGGCTCGGGCCGCGCGCGATGGCCGAAGAGCGGCTGCTGGCGCGCGCGCTGCCCGGCTATGCGGATTATATGCAGCGCGTGCGCTGGCGGCTCATTCCCTATCTGTGGTGAAGCGGCGAAGGCCTTTCTCCGTCACCACCATGTCGAGCGGATGGTCATGCGCCAGCGCGGGCAGCAGATCCGTCTCCTGTCCGGCATACGCGACGCCGATCGCGAGCTTGGTCTCGAGCGAGGCGAGCGTGCAGTCGTAGAACCCACCGCCATAGCCGAGCCGGTGCCCGCGCGCATCGAAGGCGAGCAGCGGCACCAGCAACAGGTCCGGCATCACGCGCCGCGCCTCGGGCGCGGGCTCGTGCATGCCGAAGGCGTGGACGATCAGCGGATCGCCCTCGCGCCAGACGCGGAAGTGCAGCGGCGAACGCTTCGCCGCGACGACGGGCAGCGCCAGCGTCGCTCCGCGCGCCGCAAGCGCCGATGCCAGCGCGCGCGGATCGGCCTCGTCGCCCATCGGCCAATAGAACGAGACGATCGCGCCCGGCTTCAACGGCAGCGCGCCGGCGAACGAAGCGATGCGCGCCGCGAAATCGGGACAGTTGCGCGCGAGACCGGCGCGGCGCGCGCGGGCGGCTTCACGGAGCGAGGGCTTGGCGTTCATGCCGATACGCGGATCTTGCCTTCCGTCCGGCGCAATTTCTGGCTGATGCGGATATCCACATCGTGGCCGAGCGCAACGAGGTAGTTGAACAGCCGGTCCACAGCGAAATCCTTGAGCCTGCCGCGCACGATGGCGGAGACCTTCGCCTGGTCCGTTCCCAGAATCTTGGCGGCCTCGACCTGTGTCAGGCCACGGCGTTCGATCGTCTTGCCGATCGCCCGCGCCGCTTCCACCTTGAGCATGTCCTCGGCCGACGAAGGCAAGCCCAGATCGGCAAAGACGTTCCCGCTGCTTCCGGTGTGTTTGGGGAGACCCTTATCCCGGTCCTTGCTCATTTCTCTTCTCCAACTGTATCGCGCGCTTCCTTGCCTGATGGATATCCCGCGCATCCTTGAGACGTGAGCGGACGAGGTTCATGTCCTGCAACGGCGTCCAGCACGGTGGCGCCGCCAAAAACCGGCAAGCGGAACGGCGTTGATCGCCTTCGCCCTTCTGCCGGATAGATGGCGTGGCCTGCTTCCGACCGCGCCTCTTCAGGAAACTTCCTCAAATCCCGCAGACTCGATCCGACGAAGATCGCCTCCTTCATGGTTCATCCCTTCCATGCGGGCGCCCCGCTTGCGCATATTCGTCATGGCAGTCGCCCTCCTGGAATATGCCAGAAATAGCATAGTCCGGACCCAGGGGGCAAGCGGCGGCATGGATGGAAAGCGTCTTGAACAGGAGAGCGGACGGGACCGCATCCACCGTTGGAACTGGATCCTCACGGGCCTGCAAGTGCAGGTGGGCGCCATGTGACCGAAGCCACGGCTCCGGCCAGGGACAGCTCCCGGTGAGTACCATTAAGGCCCCTGGGCATCGCTATCCTGACGCGTGGGGCAGTACCCGTCCTGTCCATAAGGTAGGCGCGCTGGCGCCCGGGCGCAACCGCGCTAGAGTACGGCGCAAGGAGAGCCCCCAATGAGCGTGAAACAAATGATCGAAGCCGCGAACGCGGTCGTCCCCAAGCTCACGCCGTCCGACGCGCAGGCGCTGATCGCCAAGGGCGCGCTGGTCGTCGACGTGCGCGACGCGCCGGAGGTGGCGGCGAGCGGCAAGATCGCCGGCGCGGTGAACGTCTCGCGCGGCATGCTCGAGTTCCGCGCCGATCCGCAGTCGCCCTATCACGATCCCGCCTTCGCGAGGGACAAGCCCGTGATCCTCTATTGCGCCTCGGGCGGACGCTCGGCGCTGAGCGGCAAGACGCTCAAGGAGCTCGGCTACGGCGAGGTCTACAATCTCGGCGCGTTCAAGGACTGGGCGGCGTCGGGCGGCGCGGTCGAGAAACCCTGACTAAGCGGCTTCGAGCTTCTGCACGATCGCTTCGAGCCGCGCCGCCGCGGCTTCGAGCTGGGCGGCGGCGGCGACTTCCGATTCCCCGGCGCGCGCATCGAGCGCGGCTTGGGCGTGCTTGAGCTCGCCCACCTTCTTCGCGTGGCCGTCCAGCCGCCCGCGCGCCTCGAACAGCTCGTCGGTGATCAGGACCGCCGCCATCAACAGCAGCTTCTGGTCGCCGACCTGACCGACTGTGCCGGTCAGCTCCCTGACCTTGGCGTCGACGTGCTGGGCCAAGTCCTTCAGATGCGGCTCCTCGCCCTCGTCGCAGGCGATGGTATAGGCGCGGTTGTTCACCATGACGTTGACCAGCGGCATCTCTTCTATCTCCCAAGCGCCGCGCGGATTTCGCCGATGGCGCCGTCGAGGCGGTTCTCGACCTCTTCCGAGATCTCGCCGAGCAGGCGCGCCTCGTCCTCCAATTCGGCGATTCGCGCAAGCAGGCGCTCGCGCTCGGCATTGACCTCGGCGAGACGCGCCTTGGCGCTGTCGGCGTCGGCGCGCGCCTTTTCGGCCTCGACACGATGTCCCGCAAGCGGAACGACCCTCGCCTCGAGCGCGTTCAAAGCCGTAGTGAGGCGTTCTGCCGCGAGCTCGAGCTTGCCCATCGCGCACCTTTTGTTGCGTCGCCGGTCAGGACCATAGGCACGCCGCGGAAACCGGGTCAACGCTGCACGCCCTACGGTCCACAGAACCGTCGCGAGTACAAGACCTTGGGCCCTTGACGGCCGTGGCTTCGGCCCCTTAAGGCCACGGACAGCGGCATTGGAAGTGACAGACATGAGCGCCAATCCGGCAAATGTGCCGCAAAGCCCCGAGCAGGACGCCATCCGCCGACTCGCCAACGCCATCCGCGCGCTGTCGATGGACGCGGTCGAGCAGGCCAAGTCCGGCCATCCGGGCCTGCCGCTCGGCATGGCGGACGCGGCGACGGTGCTGTTCCTGAAGTTCCTGAAGTTCGACGCCGCCGATCCGCATTGGCCCGACCGCGACCGATTCGTGCTCTCCGCCGGCCACGGCTCGATGCTGCTCTATTCCCTGCTCTATCTGACCGGATACCCGGGCATGACGCTCGACGACATCCGCCATTTCCGCCAGGTCGGCAGCCCCTGCGCCGGCCATCCCGAATACGGCCACGCGCCGGGGATCGAGACGACGACCGGCCCGCTCGGCCAGGGCATCGCCAACGCGGTCGGCATGGCGATCGCCGAGCGCCACCTGAACGCGCGCTTCGGCGACGGCCTCGTCGACCACAAGACCTATGTCATCGCCAGCGACGGCGATCTGATGGAAGGCATCAGCCAGGAAGCGATCACGCTGGCGGGGCATCTGAAGCTCAACCGGCTGATCGTGCTGTTCGACAACAACGGCATCTCCATCGACGGCCATACGAGCCTTGCCGACTCGACCGACCAGATCGAGCGCTTTCAATCGGCGGGCTGGAACACCATCGACGTCAACGGCCACGACGCCGCCGACGTCGCGCGCGCGCTCGACTGGGCGCAGACCAGCGACAAGCCGGTGCTGATCGCGTGCAAGACGATCATCGGCTTCGGCCTGCCGACGCGTCAGGGCACGCAGAAGGCGCATAGCGACGCGCCGGGCCCGCAGGAGATCGCCGGGGCGCGCAAGCTGCTCGGCTGGGACTTTGGACCGTTCGTCATCCCCGAAGACATTCTGTCGGACTGGCGCGCCATCGGCTCGAAAGGCAAGGCCAAGCGCGACGCCTGGATGTCGCGCAAGACGAAGGAATTCGACGCGGCGATGGACTGCGACGCGCCGGCCGCGGTGTTCGAAGCCCTCGTCGCGGCGAAGAAGAAGGCGAGCGCGGCGGCCGAATCCGTCGCGACGCGCAAGGCTTCGGAAGCGGCGCTCGAGGCGATCAATGGCAACTGGGACGCGACCATCGGCGGATCGGCGGACCTGACGCCGTCGAACAACACCAAGACCAAGAACATCTCGGCGTTCGAGCCCGGCAGCTATGGCGGGCGCTACATCCATTACGGCATCCGCGAGCACGGCATGGCGGCGGCGATGAGCGGCATGGCGCTGCATGGCGGCATCGTGCCCTATGGCGGCACGTTCCTCACCTTCTCGGACTATTGCCGCCCGTCGATCCGCCTGGCGGCGCTGATGGGCATCCGCGTCGTCTATGTGATGACGCACGACTCCATCGGGCTCGGCGAGGACGGCCCGACGCACCAGCCGGTCGAGCATTTCGCGGCGCTGCGCGCGATCCCGAACCTGCTCGTCTTCCGTCCCGCGGACAGCATCGAGACCGCGGAAGCCTGGGCCGTCGCGCTCGAGAACAAGAAGCGGCCGAGCCTGCTCATGCTCTCGCGCCAGAACCTTTCGACCGTGCGCACGACGCATACCGACGACAACCTCACGGCCAAAGGCGCCTATGAGCTGGTCGGCGACGCGGGCGCCAAGGTCACGCTGCTCGCGACGGGCTCCGAGGTCGAGCTCGCGATGAAGGCGCGCGAGCTGCTCGCGGCCGACGGCATCGCTTCGCGCATAGTCACCATGCCGTGCTGGGCCTTGTTCGAGGAACAACCCGCAACATATCGTGACTCGGTTCTCGGACCGGGCACGGTAAAAGTCGCGGTCGAAGCCGGTGTGCGTCTCGGTTGGGACCGCTATATCGGCGCCGGCGGCGGGTTCGTCGGCATGCACTCCTTCGGCGCCAGCGGGCCGTACAAGGACGTGTACAAGCATTTCGGGATCACGCCGGAAGCGGTCAGGGACGCCGCCAAGGCACTGATCTAGATGTCATGGCCCGCGAAAGCGGGCCAACCAGGTGAAGAAGTGCTCATTTGCCGCGTGGACACGCGGCGGATGGGTGGCCCGGTCAAGCATGTCCTCCGGCCGCGCTTCGCGCGGACCGGGGGGCGGGGCCAAGACAAATTTGGACGCCGCGATGCGTTGCATCGCATCTGGAGGAGCAGAAGCATGGCATTGCGGGTCGCGATCAACGGGTTCGGGCGCATCGGGCGGCTGGTGCTGCGCGCGATCGTCGAGAGCGGGCGGCGCGACATCGAGGTCGTGGCCGTCAACGATCTCGGCCCCGTCGAGACCAACGCGCATCTGCTGCGCTATGATTCCGTGCACGGACGGTTCCCCGCCACCGTGACCGTCGAGGGCGATCACATGGTCGCCGCCGGCCACCGGATGAAGGTCACCGCGATCCGAAGCCCCTCCGAGCTGCCGCACAAGGAGCTCGACGTCGACATCGCGCTGGAATGCACCGGCATCTTCACCTCCAAGGACAAGGCGAGCGCGCACCTGAGCGCGGGCGCCAAGCGCGTGCTGGTGAGCGCGCCGGCGGACGGCGTCGACCTCACCGTCGTCTATGGCGTCAACCACGACCGGCTGACCAAGGAGCACACCGTCGTCTCCAACGCCTCGTGCACGACCAACTGCCTGGTGCCGGTCGCGAAAGTGATCCACGACACGGTGGGCATCGAGCACGGGTTCATGACGACGATCCATTCGTACACGAACGACCAGCCGTCGCTCGACCAGATGCACAAGGACCTCTACCGCGCCCGCGCGGCGGCCCTGTCGATGATCCCGACCTCGACCGGCGCTGCCAAGGCCGTGGGCCTGGTGATGCCGGAGCTCAAAGGCAAGCTCGACGGCGTGTCGGTGCGCGTGCCGACGCCGAACGTGTCGCTGGTCGACCTGAAGGTCGTGACCAAGCGTCCGACCACGGCGCAGGAGATCAACGACGCGATGAAGGCCGCGGCGGCGGGCCCGCTCAAGGGCATCCTCGGCATCGTCGACGCGCCGCTGGTCAGCCACGACTTCAACCACGACCCGCATTCGTCGAGCTTCGCGCTCGATCAGACCAAGGTGATGGACGGGACG
The DNA here is from genome assembly GCA_035549495.1 of Rhizomicrobium sp. Classification (GTDB taxonomy): domain Bacteria; phylum Pseudomonadota; class Alphaproteobacteria; order Micropepsales; family Micropepsaceae; genus Rhizomicrobium. The sequence continues at coordinate 19,053 of DASZQV010000037.1, forward strand.
TTCCTGTCGATCATGACCTGGTACGACAACGAATGGGGCTTCTCCAACCGCATGGCCGACACGGCCGTGGCGATGGGCAAGCTGATCTGATGACGATGATGGTCGGCGGGTTGAAGGCCGTCGTCGTGAAGGAGGGGCGCGAGCAGGAATTCGAAACCCTGTTCGCGGCGCTGCGCGCGGAGATCGCCGCTCATGAGCCGGGCTGCGTGTATTATTCGCTGCTCAAGTCGCGCACCGATCCTCGCGCCTATATCGTCGAAGAGCAGTATCGCGACGAAGCGGCCTGGGAAGCGCATCAGGCTTCGGCCTATGGAAAGACATATTTCCCGAAGATGCGCGCCATCATCGACGACATCACCGTCGAATATTTCGACGTGATCGTGGCCTGATCCGTTACTTCTCGGCCAGCGCGTTCTCCACGCGCCGGTCCGGCACCAGCCAGAGCGCGGCCACGAAAGCGTAGAGCGCGTAGGAGATCGCAGGCTTGTAGAACGCCAGCGCGATGCCGCTCGCGTAGACGAACGGCGAGAGCTTGCCTTTGAGGTCGCGGCCGACGGCGCGCGCGAGCGGCGAATCCGCGCCTTGCGCCGCCACGATGACGCGCTCCATGACATAGAACGCGATCGCGCACATCAGAAGCACCGCGCCATAGGCCGCGGCCGGGCCGGCGGCGTGGCCTTCCTCGCCCACCCAGCTCGTCGCGAAGGGCACCAGCGACAGCCAGAACAGCAGGTGCAGGTTCGCCCACAGGATCGCGCCGTTGACCTCCGGCGTCAGCTGGAAGAAATGGTGATGGTTGTTCCAATAGATGCCGACATAGATGAAGCTGAGCACATAGCTCAGGAACGACGGCCATTGTTCGAGCAGCGCGTCGAGGCCCGTGCCGTGCGGCGCCTTCAGCTCGAGCACCATGATGGTGATGATCACCGCGATCACGCCGTCGGTGAACGCGGTCAGCCGGTCGCGGTCCATGAGCCCTCCGTCGCAAAGGCCAATCTATCCGCGGAGCGCGCCCGCTCTCAATGGCCCTTGACGGACAGCCGCGATACAGGCGCAATCGGCGCCATGAAGCCGGCGCCTCTCCTGCTTGCGGCGATCGTTCTCGCCGCCTCTGCCGCAACCGCGGCGCCGGCCCGCGTGGCCGAAGCCAGGGCGCTCGCGACCGCCGAAGCGGCCTGCGCCGCGAAGGGCATCGCGCACCGCTCGCATTCGCCGAAGACGACGCTCAAGCACGAGATCTGGTGGGTGTCGTGGAAAGAGGGCGGCGGATGGGTGTTGGCGCCCGTCGACACCCGCGATTGGGTCCCGAAGAGCTGCTTCACGGTCGGCGTTTATCAGCGCACGCCGCCGCTCACCGCCGAGCCTTGAGCCCAACCTAGAACCGGAACGAAAGGTTCACCGCGCCGAACTGGTCGTCGGCCGTCTGCGTCTTGTATTCGCGCGAGCGGAAGACATGCGTGTAGGTGAGCTGGAACGAGTCGAACACCACCGCCGCGCCCAGCTGGATGTCGCCGACCAGGTTCATCTTGTCGACGCTGCGGCTCTTCTCGAAGGAATTGCCGTCGAGGAACAGATTGCGCGCGATGGCGCGGCCGTCGACGCCGGCGAAGATATAGCCGCCGACGCTCCCGGTCGGCTCGAAGAAGCCCGAGCCCGGCAGGCTCGGATCGATGCGCAGCGGTCCGTAATCCTTGGGCAGGTTGAAGCCCAGCCGCGCCATGCCGCCGGCATTGACGTAGTCGTAGACGTTGCCGATCGCGATGCCGTAATGCGGCTCGACGTCGAAGATCAGGCCCAGCACCGATTGCGGCGGGATCAGCTTGATCGAGCGCTCGTACTGGATCACCAGCCCGGGCTCGTCGCGCAGCTGCGTCGACCAGCCCTGCGGGTTGTCGTCGTGAATGATGGCATGGATCCATTTCTGGGTGTCCTCGGCGAGCGAGGCCGGACCGATCACGCCGAGCTGGATCTGGAGCTGGTCGAGGTTCCGGCCGTCGTCGTCGACAAGCCCGAAGGCGCCATAGAGGAACCCGGCATAGGGCCGGTCGGTCAAGGGCGGGTTCTTCAAGGTCAGGTCGTGCGGCGTGAAGATCGCCTGGCCGAGCGCGTAGCGGGTGCGCACGTCGCCCTTCTGGTTGAAGAACGGCAGCAGCCTGGCCGTCCGGACCGCCCAGTCCGACGCGCCCGGCGGGGTCGTATAGGCGAGCTCGACCCCGTTGGTGTAGTCGTGGTCGGAATTGTAGAAGATGTCGTTCTCGAACAGGATCGAGAACGCGCCTTTTTCCGCGCCGCCCGCCGCCAGGCCCGGAGCCGGGACGGCCCACAGGGCGGCGGCCAGCGCGGCGATGACGGCTCTTGGCTTCATGGCGGTCCCCCTGCTAGCACAGGCCTCAACGCAGACCCGTCCCACCGGTTCCCCATGGCAGACTATAGGACTCTCGACGACATCGATGTGAAGGCCAAGCGCGTGCTGGTGCGCGCCGACCTGAACGTGCCCATGCAGGACGGCGTCGTGACCGACACGCTGCGCATCGACCGCCAGGCGCCCACCATCCGCGAGCTGGCCGAAAAGGGCGCCAAAGTCATCGTGCTCTCGCATTTCGACCGGCCCAAGGGCAAGGTCGTGCCGAGCATGTCGCTGAAGCCCGTGGCCGAGCCCCTGTCGAAAGCCATAGGCCGCCCGGTCGGCTTCGACACCGACACCATGGCGATGAAGGACGGCGACGTCGTCCTGCTCGAGAACACCCGTTTCAACCCGGGCGAGGAAGCCAACGACCTCGCCTATGCGAAAAAGGTGGCGGCGCTGGGCGACATCTTCGTCAACGACGCGTTCTCGGCCGCGCATCGCGCGCATGCCACGACCGAGGCGATCGCCCATCTGTTGCCGGCCGCGGCCGGCCGCTCGATGCAGGCCGAGCTCGAGCATCTCGAGAAGGCGCTGGGCAATCCCGAGCGCCCGGTGATGGCGGTGGTCGGCGGCGCCAAGGTGTCGAGCAAGATCGCGCTGCTCGAGAACCTGGTGAAGCGCGTCGAGACGCTGGTCATCGGCGGCGCGATGGCGAACACGTTCCTGGCCGCGCAGGGCTTCAAGCTCGGCAAGTCGCTGATCGAGCCCGACCATATCGAGACCGCGTTGCGCGTGATCCATCTGTCGACCGAGAGCGGCTGCGCGGTGATCCTGCCCGTCGATGCCGTCGTGGCGCGCGAGCTGGTGCCGAACGCGCGCGAGCGCGTGGTCGAGGTGCGCCATGTCATGGGGCGCGAGATGATCCTGGACGTGGGGCCGAAGAGCGTCGCCGCGTTCAAGGAGCGTCTCGTCGGCGTGCGTACCTTGGTGTGGAACGGCCCGCTCGGGGCGTTCGAGACACCGCCGTTCGACCGCGGCACCGTCGAAGCGGCGAAAGCCGTCGCGGCGGCAACCAGGGCCGGCGATCTGCTCTCCGTGGCCGGGGGAGGCGACACGGTGGCCGCCCTCAACCATGCCGGTGTCGCGGACGATTTCACCTATGTGTCGACCGCCGGCGGCGCATTCCTGGAATGGCTCGAAGGACGAGAACTGCCGGGCGTCGCTGCGCTCAAGGCAAGCAAGGGGATTTGAGATGGACCTGAAGGAACTGAACCGCATCGCGGGCGCCATGGTCGCCAAGGGCAAGGGCATCCTCGCCGCCGACGAGAGCTCCGGCACGATCAAGAAGCGCTTCGACGCGATCGACGTCCAGAACACCGAAGAGAACCGCCGCGACTATCGCGAGTTCATGTTCCGCACGCCCGCGATGAAGGACCACATCTCCGGCGTCATCCTGTTCGACGAGACGATCCGCCAGAAGGCCGCCGACGGCACGCCCTTGGTGGAGATCGTCGCCGCCGCCGGCGCCGTGCCGGGCATCAAGGTCGACACCGGCGCCAAGCCGCTCGCGCTGTCGAACGGCGAGACCGTGACCGAAGGCCTGGACGGCTTGCGCGAGCGCTTCGTCGAGTACCACAAGCTCGGCGCGCGCTTCGCCAAATGGCGCGCGACCTACGACCCGACCCGGACGAGCTACAACTGCATCAACGCCAATGCGCAGGCGCTGGCGCGCTATGCGGCGCTGGCGCAGGAGAACGGCATCGTGCCGATCGTCGAGCCCGAAGTGCTGATGGACTACGACAACGACATCGACACTTGCGCCGCCATCACCGAATGGGTGCTCAAGGACACGTTCCAGCAGCTCTACTACGCGGGCGTCGCGCTGGAAGGCATGATCCTGAAGCCCAACATGGTGATCGCGGGCAAGAAGTCCGCCAAGCAGGCCGGCATCGACGAGGTCGCCGAGCAGACGGTGAAGATCCTCAAACGCTGCGTGCCGTCGGCGGTGCCGGGCATCGCGTTCCTCTCGGGCGGCCAGTCCGACGAAGAGGCGACGGCGCATCTGAATGCCATGAACGCGGGCCGCACGCTTCCGTGGGCGCTCACTTTCTCGTACGGCCGCGCGCTGCAACACGCGCCGCAGAAAGCCTGGAGCGGCAAGAAGGACAACGTCGCCAAGGCGCAAGCCGCCTTTGCCCACCGCGCGCGCATGAACGGCCTCGCCGCCATGGGCCAGTGGAGCCCGGCGCTGGAGAAGCAGGCGGCGTGAGAGGAATGTACTTTTACCGCCGGGGGAGGCACGGTGATCCATGACCGAGCCGGTGGACGCACAACCTATGGCGACTCCAAAGTTCTGGGATACCGCGCGCCCCGGCTTGACGGCCTTCAATGTCGTGGCTGGGCTGGTCGGGATAGCGCCGGTCGTGGCTGTTTTGCTTTTCCTCTTCTAGGACCCGCGCGCGCGCTCGAATTGCGTAACCAGCACGCCGATCAGTATGCCGGAATACACATAGCCCAGCATCGCCCCGGATGCCGCGACGAGCCTCATGCTATCGGTCGGATATAGATCGCCGTATCCAAGCGTCGTCCATGTCACGACCGAGAAGTAGAACCCTATAGGCAACGTAACGGGTCCGGCGCCGACGAGCCCAAGATCCCGATAGAAGCAGGCAAAAATGAGCAGCAACAGGAAAGCCTGCAAAATGCTGCCCAATATCGCGCGCCCCAACGGCAACTCGCTGACCGGGAAGGCGGCCAGCGATACGAGGCTTGCGAATGCGACGACCCCGGTTAGGATGTAGCAACGCTCGGGATGCGCGGCGAAATCGAATATCGACAAATACGACACCACAAGCACGAGCGTGTTGCTGAGCAGCGGAACGATCAGAAAAACGATCGTGAATACCCGGGTCATACGCGATGCATCCTGACGATGTGAAATCCATGCTGGCAACCTAAGGTCAGGCAGGCAATCGCATGACCACCCGCCTCTACCTCATCACGCCGCCGAAGCTCGAGCTGCGCGCATTCGCGGACGATCTGAAGCGCGCGCTCGACGGCGGCGACGTCGCGTGCCTGCAGCTGCGCCTCAAGGACGTCGACGACGACGCGATCGCGCGCGCGGTCGAGACGCTGATGCCGATCGCGCAGCGCGCCGATGCGGCGTTCATCCTCAACGACCGCCCCGACCTCGCGGCGCGGCTCGGCTGCGACGGCGTGCATGTCGGGCAGGAGGATGCGCGCTATGCCGATGCGCGCGCGGCGATGGGGCGCGACCGCATCGTCGGCGTCACCTGCCACAACTCGCGCGACCTCGCCTTCGAAGCAGGCGAGGCGGGCGCGGACTATGTCGCGTTCGGCGCCTTCTTCCCGACAGCGACCAAGGAGCCCAAGACGCGCGCCGATCTCGATCTGCTGGAATGGTGGGCGGCATACATGACCGTGCCCGTCGTCGCCATCGGCGGCATCACGATCGACAACGCGGCGCCGCTGGTCGCGGCCGGCGCCGATTTCCTCGCCGTGTCCTCGGGCGTGTGGAACCACGCGCAAGGCCCGGCCGCCGCGGTGAAGGCGTTCAACGCGCTGTTTTGACGCCGGGTTGAGCTTGCCCGCCCGGCCTGCTATCACCCGCGCGCTCTTTGTCACCGCCAAGCCGCCCGAGCGAGATCTCCTCATGCCCAAGATCAATGGTAACGAAATCAGCCCCGGCAAGACGCTCGAATTCGACGGCGGGCTGTGGATGGCGGTGAAGTCGACCAAGGTGAAGCCGGGCAAGGGCGGCGCTTACAACCAGGTCGAGCTCAAGAACATCCTGAACGGCACCAAGCTGAACCAGCGATTCCGCTCGGACGAGAGCGTCGAAGAGGTCTATCTCGAGAAGAAGGATTTCCAATTCCTGTTCGCCGACGGCGACATGCTGACCTTCATGGACCAGGAGACCTACGACCAGATCGAGCTCTCGGTCGAGTTCGTGGGCGAGGACCAGGCGCGCTTCCTGCAGGACGGGATGAAGACCCTGGTGCAGCTCTATGACGGCAAGCCGATCGGCATCCAGCTGCCCTTGAACGTCGTGCTCGCCGTGACCGAGGCCGATCCGGTGCTGCGCGGCGGCACCGCGGCGCCGTCCTACAAGGGCGCGGTGCTCGAGAACGGCATGAAGATCCAGGTGCCGCCCTTCATCGAGGCGGGCGAGAAGATCGTCGTGGCGACCGAAGACGGCTCGTATCTGCGCAGGGCTTGATGGCTTACATCTCTCCCGCGTTGAACGTGATGATGGCCGCGGCGCGCAAGGCGGGCCGGCCGCTGGTGCGCGATCTCGGCGAGCTCGAGAACCTTCAGGTGTCGATGAAGGGGCCGGCGGATTTCGTCACCTCCGCCGACAAGCGCACCGAGAAGATCCTGATCGACGAGCTGACGCGCGTGCGCCCGGGCTACGGCTTCCTCGGCGAGGAGAGCGGCACGATCGAGGGCAAGGACAAGACGCACCGCTTCATCATCGATCCCATCGACGGCACGACGAACTTCCTGCACGGCATCCCGCATTTCGCGATCTCGATCGCGCTGGAGCGAGAGGGCCAGATCGTCTCCGCCCTCGTCTACAATCCCGCGACCGACGAGATGTTCGTCGCCGAGAAGGGCCACGGCGCCTATCTCAATTCCAAGCGCCTGCGCGTCGCGGCGCGCAAGACGCTCGCCGGCGCGCTGATCGGCGCGGGCTTTCCGTTCCATGGCCATGCCGAGGACCGCCATGCGCGCATGGGCGCGGAACTCGCCGCCGTGATGCCCGCGACCGCCGGCGTGCGCCGCATGGGCGCAGCCTCGCTCGACCTCGCTTACGTCGCCGCGGGCCGCTACGACGCGTTCTGGGAGCGCGGGCTGGCGCCCTGGGACGTCGCCGCGGGCATCCTGCTCGTCAAGGAAGCGCAAGGCGTCGTCAGCGACCTGAACGGCGGCCCCGATATGCTGGAAGGCGGCACAATCCTCGCGGCCAACGACGCGCTGCATCCGGCGATGCTGAAGCTCTTAAAGACCGCTCACCCCGGCACGAAGCTGTAGGCGCAGAGCTTGTTGCCGTCGGGGTCGCGGACGTAAGCCGCGTAAGCCGTCGGCGTGAAGCTGCGCGGGCCGGGCGGGCCTTCGCAGGTGCCCCCGGCGGCGAGCGCCTTCTCGTGGAACGCGTGCACCGACGCGCGATCGGCGGCCGCGAAGCCCACCGTGCCGCCGTTCGCATGCGTCGCGGGCTGGCCGTTGGCGGGCTTGGTGACCATGAACTCCGGCCCGTCCTTGCCCCACAAGGACGCGCTGTCCATGTTCATCACGCGCGAAAGGCCGAGCGCGCCGAGCGTGCTGTCGTAGAATTTCCGCGCCCGCTCCAGGTCGTTGGTGCCAAGCACCACATGGGTGAAAATCGCCATTGTCGTTTCTCCTTCGATTGAAATCAGAACGTCACGACGCTGCGGATGCTCGTGCCCGCATGCATCAGGTCGAACGCGTCGTTGATCTTCTCGACCGGCATGACGTGCGTGATCAGGTCGTCGATGTTGATCTTGCCGTCCATGTACCAGTCGACGATCTGCGGCACCTGGGTGCGACCCCGCGCGCCGCCGAACGCGGTGCCCTTCCAGACGCGGCCGGTGACGAGATGGAAGGGACGCGTCTTGATCTCCTGCCCCGCGCCCGCGACGCCGATGATGATGCTCTCGCCCCAGCCGCGATGGCAGCACTCCAGCGCCTGGCGCATCACGTCGACATTGCCGATGCACTCGAACGAGTAATCCGCGCCGCCGCCGGTGAGCTCGACGAGATACGGCACGAGATCGCCCTTGACCTCTTTCGGGTTGACGAAATGCGTCATGCCGAACTGCCGCGCCAGCTTCTCGCGCGCCGGGTTCAAGTCCACGCCGACGATCATGTTGGCGCCGACCATGCGCGCGCCCTGCACGACGTTGAGCCCGATGCCGCCCAGCCCGAACACGACGACGTTGGCGCCGGCCTCGACCTTGGCGGTGTTGATCACCGCGCCGATGCCGGTGGTCACGCCGCAGCCGATATAGCAGACCTTCTCGAACGGCGCGTCCTCGCGGATCTTCGCCAGCGCGATCTCCGGCAGCACGGTGTGATTGGAGAAGGTCGAGCAGCCCATGTAGTGGTGCACCATCGCGCCGCCCACGGAGAACCGCGAGGTGCCGTCCGGCATCACGCCCTTGCCTTGGGTGGCGCGGATCGCGGTGCAGAGATTGGTCTTGTGCGAGGTGCAGGCTTTGCACTGCCGGCATTCCGGCGTGTAAAGCGGGATGACGTGGTCGCTCTTCTTCAAGGTCGTGACGCCGGGGCCGACATCGACCACCACGCCCGCGCCCTCATGCCCGAAGATGGCGGGAAAAAGCCCCTCCGGATCGGCGCCGGAGCGCGTGAACTCGTCGGTGTGGCAGACGCCGCTGGCCTTGATCTCGACCAGCACCTCGCCGGCCTTGGGGCCCTCGAGATCGACGGTCTCGATCACGAGCGGCGCACCCGCCTTGTAGGCCACCGCGGCTTTGGTCTTCATGTCTTTCCCTTCACATCTTCGCCCGGACCGCAATATTGAGCGGGCGGCTGCCGATGTCTATTGTCGCGCCGGCATGAGACGATTTTTCAGTCCCCTGATGGTCGCGGGCGTGCTCCTGGCCGCCCCGGCCGCGGCGCAGATCCAGCCCGACGTGACCGTGAACCCGAACGCGACGGGCACGCGGGTCCTGCTCTATCCGGGCGGGAAATACGGCCGCGTCGAACGGTCGCTCCTGCAGCCGGGCGAGACCGACCCCAACGCGCCCATCCGCCTGCACATGCCGCGCAAGCACACGGCGCCGCGCGTCGCTTCCAAGCCGAAGCCCCGGACGGCGCCGAAGGCCGAGGTGGCCGCGGCGCCCCCGCCGCAATCCACGGCGTCGCTGAACGACCTGCCGAAGGAGAGCGCGGCGCGCCTGATCATGGAGGCCAGCCCGCCGCCTCAGCCGGCCAAGCCGAAGCCCGCGCCGCCCAAGCCCGTTGCGGTCGCGAAACGGACGCCGCCGCCGCAACCGAAGAAGCCGCCGAGCGACGACAACGCGACCAGCTTCCTCTCCGGCGACCTGCCGGATTCGACGCCGGCACCGCCGCAACAGCACGTCGCGAGCGTGGGGCCGAACGAGATCGCGGCGCCGACCGCAGGCGCGCCGAAAAGCTCGATCCTGTTCTCGCCCGGCCAGGAAGAGCCGCCACAGACCGCAGCCGAGACCGTGCGCAACCTCGCGCCGGGCCTCAGCACAGCATTGTGGAGCGGCACGGCGCATATCCAGCTCGAAGCCTATGGCGGCGCGCATGGCGACAAGGGCTCGGACGCGCGGCGGCTGTCGCTCAAGCGCGCGCTGATCATCCGCCAGCTCCTGATCGACGACGGCATCCCGTCGGAGCGCATCGTCGTGCGCGCGATGGGGGGTGCTGTGAGCGGCGCGCCCGATCGAGTCGATATCTTCGTCGCGGCCTAGTGTCCTGATTCAGAAGTTCCAGCGTTTTTGGCTTGGTAGTTTGCGACCTTCAGGGTTGCGAGGCAGAATCGCTTGATGGAGGCCAGGATGTCGTCGGCGGACTTTGTCCATTTGAAGGGCTTGGGGTCATCGTTGACACGCCTGATGTAGTCGCGGATCGCGGCTTCGAGTTGGCGCGTCGAGCGGTGGGCGCCGCGGCGAATTTTGCGTTCGCTCAGATCGGCGAAGAAGCGTTCGACCTGATTGATCCATGAGGCCGAAGTGGGCGTGAAGTGGACATGCCAGCGCACACGCTTGGCCAGCCAGCGGCGGATCGCCGGCGTCTTGTGCGTGGCGTAGTTGTCCATCACCAGGTGGATGTCGAGATCGTCCGGGACATTGGCTTCGATCTCGCGCAGGAACTTCAAGAACTTGCGACCGCGATGGCGCGCGAAGCATTTGCCGATCACCGTTCCGCTTGCCGTATCGAGGGCCGCGAACAGCGACAGGGTTACGTGGCGGGTATAGTCGTGACTGCGCCGTTCGGGTTGGCCGGGCCGCATCGGTAACAGCGGCTGAGTGCGATCCAGCGCCTGGATTTGGCTCTTCTCGTCGACGCACAGAACCAGCGCCCGCTCCGGCGGAGCCAGATAAAGGCCGACGATGTCGCGAACCTTCTCCACAAACAGCGGGTCGCCGGAGAGCTTGAAGGTCTCGCTGCGGTGCGGCTGAAGACCGAAGGCCTGCCAGATGCGATGGATCGTCGAGGGAGAATGGCCAACTGCCCGCGCCATCAAGCGCAGGCTCCAATGGGTCGCGTTCGCCGGTGCCGCCTCCAGCGTCAGACGGATCGTCTCGGCAATCTCGTCGTCACCGATCTGGCGCGGTGCCCCCGGACGCGGCTCGTCGTAAAGCCCGTCCAGGCGCTTGGCCGCATAGCGCCGACGCCACGATCCCACTGTGTTCTGGCTCGCCCCGAGCCGCTCCGCGATGACTTGGTTCTCAACTCCGTCCGCCGCCATCAGGACAATCTGCGCACGACGCGCCAGTCCCTGTCCCGTCTTGCGCCGACGCGCCAATCCCTCAAGCTCTCGCCGTTCCGGCGCGCTCAACTCAATCGCGGGTGCAGGCTTGCCCATCCATCATGCCCTCCGAATCACTCAGACATGATCCCAAAAACTTCTCGATCAGGATACTAGGGCTTTTAGGCTATCGCATTCAACCCAGGATCTCGATCTCAGTATCGTCGTTTACAACCTTTTGTTTGCGATGATCAAAAACACGAAAGCCGGATTTGTAGAAGCCGTTGTATTGCGCTTTGCTTTGGAATTTCAATTTTAAAACATGCCGCCAATAGCGTTCGGCATGAGTGTAATCGAGATATCCAACATCATACCCCCTTCCGTCGGGCGACAAATTCAATCGATAAGCGTTGGCGTACATGAGATCGGCTACTATGTCGGCGATCTGAACGCCGCTTGTAAGCGCTGAATCGGCGAACATCGGTGCTTCTTGAAGGCGCTTGAGCTGACGTCCCTGCTCGTTGCCGAAAATATAGCTCAAGAGGCTCACGGCAACCGTGTAGTCCAAGCCGGCCCCCTTCTTCAGGTGTGCCATTCTGGAGTCGAGCATGATAATGCCACGAGCATCTTCGGATTTCTCACGAAGAAAAATGTCGAAAGCCTCCGCCAAAATCTGAAGAGCCTTGGTGTACATTGAGGCATGGCTGGTTGGCTTAGCCGCACATTTTAGGAAGGTGACGGAAAACAAACGTCCCATATTGTTTTCGGCGAGGTCGAGCACCTTGTGACCGAAAGCGGCCAACCTTTCGGATTCCGCATTTCGCGGCGCAATCAGCCGGTTCCCCTTGCATTCCCACTGGTGCTGACTTTTGGAAGACTTGTCTATTTCATTCTTGAAAAATTGCAGCTTCAGCGCGGCGTATTCCGCTTGATAGCTTCGCCAACTGAGCAAGCGGAAGCGCAACTCCAGCGAGTGAGAAAACCGGCGTCTTTCCGGTCTGAAGGGGAAGCGAATGCGGGTTCGCATCCCCTGACTCATCAAGATAAAGGGCCCAAGTGTGCATATTATCGCTTTGAACAAAGGCTATAGTCCAATACACGAACAGCCCCGTTTCCGGGGCTGTTCTGGTCGTTCATTGGAACCGAATACGGCACGCCAACCCATAACGATTGGCACCAACGAACAGGCCTGTATAACTACTTTCCAGTTGCATGTCAACGGCGAGCGCCGTAAGCATTTGATAATACGCTGAAATTCTCTTTCCGCTCCTCTACTCCATATCGATGAGTTCATCATCAAATATCGCTTTAGCCTTTGTTCATCTCGATGTGGCGCGCCTCGGGGCCGAGCGCGGTGAGCAGCGCGATCGCGGCCGCCGCCGCGATGGCGACGCCCGCGAGCGCATACGAGTAGTTGCCGCCCTGCTTCTCGGCGATGGTCGCCTGCAGCACCGCGTTCGACGAGGCGATGAAATTGCCGAGCTGATAGACGGTGCCGGGGAAGGTGCCGCGCGATTCCGCCGGCGAAAGCTCGTTCAGATGCGCCGGTATCACGCCCCACGCGCCCTGCACGAAGTACTGCACCAGGAACGCGCCCACCGCGAGCATCACGGCCGTCTCGGAGAACGCCCACAGCCAGACCATCGGCACGGTGAGCAAGGCGGCCGTGATGATGGTGCGGCGGCGGCCCAGATGCTGGCTCAGCATGCCGAAGGTGAGCCCGCCCAATATCGCGCCGATGTTGTAGGTGATCGCGATGGCGCTGACCGTGAAGTGGTCGAATTTGTGTTGCACCTGCAGGAAGGTCGGGTAGAGGTCCTGCGTGCCGTGGCTGAAGAAGTTGAACGCGGTCATCAGCGCGATGACGTAGAGCGCCAGCCGCCAATGGCTCTTGAACGCGATCACCGCGCCGATCACCGGCACCGCCAGCACCGCATAGCGCAGCGGCGACGGCGGCAGCAGGAACCAGGCCGCGAGCGCGACCGCATAGAGCGCGAGCTCGGGCCCGAACACCGACGCGGTCTGCGCGGCCGGCTTCCAGCCCGGCGATTCCGGCACGCTGCGGCGGATATAGAAGATCAGGAGCGCCGGCACGAAGCTCAAGAGGAACAGCCCGCGCCAGCCGATCATGGCGTAGAATAGTCCGTACACGATCGATGCCAGCAGATAGCCCGTCGGATAGCCCGATTGCAGCAGGCCGGAGACGAAGCCGCGCGATTCCGGCTTGACGCTCTCCATGGTCAGCGAGGCGCCGATGCCCCACTCGCCGCCCATCGCCACGCCGAACAGCGCGCGGACGACGAGGAAGGCGACGAGGTTCGGCGCGAAGGCGGTCGCCGCGCCCAGCGCGGAATAGAGCGCGACGTCGAGCATCAGGATCGGCCGCCGCCCGAAGCGGTCGGCGAGGCGTCCGAACAGCAGCGCGCCGACCGCGCGCAGGGCGAGCGTCAAGGTGATCGCGAGCGCCACCTCTTCGCGCTCGACGCCGAACTCGGCGGCGACGTCCTTGATGACGAAGACCATCAGGAAGAAGTCGAACGCGTCGAGCGTCCAGCCCAGATAGCTCGCCGCCACGACGTGGCGCTGCGCCGGCGTCCAGCCCTTCAATGCCTCGAGTGCCATGGCGCCCCTATTTGTTGGCGACGGCGCGGGCCTGCGCGCGGTTGCGGAACTCCTCGGTCGTGTTGGTCAGAGGATACGGCGTCTCGGGCACCTTCACGCCGAGGAACGAACAGAGCGGCTCCCAGCCCTGCAGCGGATCGAACACCAGAAGCCGGTCCTTCGGCACCTCGCGGCGCACGTCGGCGCTGTTCCTGGCGTAGACCTCGAGAACATGCTCCTTGCTGAAGTCGCCGCCGAACAGCTTCCCGTTCAACACATAGCGGCCCATCTTGCGCTGCGCGAGCAGGATCGGGTCCTTGATGTGGCTGTCGTCATGGCTCATGAACTCGAAGATCGTGGACGCGATCGATTTGTACCAGAGCTCGGGATCGCGCTCGGTGAGGACGATCTTGGCGCCCGGGTTCATCGCCGCCAGCTCGCGCCAGAAATAGCTCGCCGGCCAGTCGACCGACGCCTGGTAGCCGCCGATCAGCGCCTCCCAGTCGATCTTGTCGCCGCGCGCCGCCGCCTCCCAGGCTTCCGAATGGCCGGAATGGGTGAACACCTCGACCATGTGATAGCAGGGCGCGAAACCCAGCATTTCCAGCGCGATCTTCAGCGAATGTGTGCCCGTGCGGCCGAAGCCGGCGCCGACGACTTTCAAGTTCATGTGAATCCCCTTTGCTCTTCCGCAGTCTTGCCCAGCGCGGCGCTTGGCTCAATAGTGGCGCGTCTGCAAGAGGGAACACGATGCGCGCCACGATCCCGAGCCTCGCTCTGCTCCTTGCGACACCGGCCGCGGCGATGAGCATCTCCAGCAGCGACTTCGCCGACGGCGCGATGCTGCCCGTCATTCACAACTACACGCGCTGCGGCGGCGAGAACGTCTCGCCCGCGTTGAGCTGGAAGGGCGTGCCCAAGACCGCCCAGAGCCTGGTGCTCACCATGATCGACATCGACGTGAAGCCGGCCTTGTGGTCGCATTGGGTGGTGGTCGATCTGCCGCCGGACTCGACCGGCATCGCGCACGGCGCCAAAGCGTTGCCCGGCGGCGCGCATGCGGTGGGCAGCAATTTCGGCGACACGTTCTATGACGGCCCCTGCCCGCCGGAAGGCTCGGGCGTGCATCACTACCGCTTCACGCTCTGGGCGATGCCGCGCGCGACGACGGCGCCCGCGCCGAACGCGGCCGCAGCCACGCTGCAGGCGGGCCTGACGCAGATGGCCATCGACAAGGCGACGATCACCGGCTGGGTCAGGCGCTGACGTCGGTCAGGCGGTCGACGTCGCGCAAGGGCGGGAACAGCTTCATCCAGATCGCGACCACGGCGAGCGTGCCCAGCCCGCCGATGACGACCGCGGGGACCGTGCCGAACAGCGCCGCGGTGAGGCCGGATTCGAACTCGCCGAGCTCGTTCGAGGCGCCGATGAACAGCATGTTGACCGCGCCGACGCGCCCGCGCATCGGGTCGGGCGTCGCGAAATTGATCAGCGCCGAGCGCACGAAGACACTGACCATGTCGGAGGCGCCGACCACGGCGAGCGCTGCGAGCGACAGCCATAGGTTCGTCGAGACGCCGAAGACGATGGTGGCGACGCCGAAGATCGCGACGCAGGCGAACATGGTAAGACCGGTGCGGCGCTGGATCGGCCGGCGCGCGAGCGCGAGCGCGGTCGCGCCGGCGCCGACCGCGGGCGCTGCGCGCAGCATGCCGAACCAGAACGGGCCCGCGTGCAGGATGTCGCGCGCATAGATCGGCAACAGCGCGACCGCGCCGCCGAGCAGCACCGCGAACAGATCGAGCGAGATCGCGCCCATCACCACGGGCCGCTCGCGCACGAAGCGCACGCCTTCGATGACGCGCTCGAAACGCGACGCGTCGGCGTGTTTGCTGCGGTCGACGCGCCGCCCGCCGAGTTGCGCCGCGAAAGCGGTCGCAAGCAGGTAGCCCGCGAGGCACACGCCATAGGTCGGAATCGGCCCGAACTTGTAGAGGAAACCGCCCAGCGCCGGGCCCGCGATCACCGCCGTGGTGAACACCGACGAGTTGAGCGCGATGGAGCGCGCCAGGGTCTCGGGCGGCACGAGGAAAGCGAGCAGCGAGCTGCCCGAGGGCGCCGAGAACGCGCGCGCGACGCCGAACAGCACCAGCACGAGATAGAACGGCAAGACGTTGCGTCCCGCGAACAGGCTGAGCAGCAGGAACAGGCCGGAGCACAGGCCCTGCACGAGCAGCGCGCCGGCATAGACGCGGCGCTGGTCGATGCGGTCGGCGATCTCGCCCGCGGGCAAGGTGAGCAGGAACATCGGCAGGAACTGGCAGGCGCCGACGAGGCCGAGCGCCAAGGGCGTGCGCTCGATGTCGTAGATCTGCCAGCCGATGGCCACGGACTGGATCTGCATCGCCGCGGTGGCGAGGAAGCGTCCGGAGATGAAAGAGAGGAAATCGCGGCGGCGATAGGCGGTATCGCTCATCCGCGGCGCGTCTTCCATTCGTCGCGGCTGATCGCCCAGATATCGACCGGGAACGGCTGGCCTCCGATGCGCAGCTCGGTGCGCTCGGCCTTGTGTTGGCCGAGGCGCTTGGCGACCGCCTGCGACGCAATGTTGTCGGGATCGATGCAGGAGATCAGCCGGTCGATGGGCTGGGTGAGGAACGCGTAGTCCATGCCCGCCCGCGCGGCTTCGGTCGCGTAGCCCTGGCCCCAATATTGGCTGCCCAGGGTCCAGCCGAGCTCGATGCCTGGCCAGCCTTCCGGGTTGATGAGGCCGACGCGGCCCAGCATCGCACGATCGGATTTGCGCGTCACCGCCCATTTGCCGTAGCCGCGCAGCGCCCAGTGACCGGCGAGGCTCGCGAGGCTGCGCCACGCATCGTTGCGCTCCTGCACGCCGCCCAGGAAAATCATCACTTTGGGATCGCCATGGATTGCGGCAAGCGCCTCGAAGTCCTCGGGGCGCCAGCCGCGCAAGGTCAGCCGTTCGGTCTCAAGTATCGGAATCATGCCCGACCATAGCATCGCGGACGCGTCCGCGCACAAAGCTCAGTGTAGGCGGATGGCGGTCGAATTGGCGCCCGCCTTGAGCACGATGCGGGCCGTGTCGAAGCGCGGCGGGCCGAGATGCATCCAGTCGGGCCCCGCATTGTTCGAGAAGCCGTAGCGCTCTTCCGGAAGGCCCAGCCAGTTCTGGTCGAACTTTCCGTTCCTGTTGAAGTCCTGGAACATCTTGATCGCGTATTCGCCGGGCTCGACGCCGTCGAAGGTCACGATATTGGCGCCCTGCTTCGCCGCCACGACCTTGTCGGTGACGGGATCGGCATCGGCCTCGTAGCGCGCGCGGTCGTAGAGCGCGAGGCGCAGATTGCCGCCCTTGGGCGAGACGTTCTCGACGCGCACGGTGAGCACCGCCGGCTCGTCGGCCCGTGCTGGGGCCAGCGCCGGCGACAGCATCAGCAATCCGCAGAGAAGAAGCGCGCGCGGTCTCAATGCAGGCTCATCGCGATCGCGTTGGCGCCGGGGACGAGCGTGATCTTGGCGTCGGCGAAATCGGGCACGCCGCTGCTCGCGCGCGCATCGTTGGAGAAGCCGACGGGCTCGGTCAGCTTGCGGCCGTAGTCGAAATAGCCGTTGCGGTTGATGTCCTGGTACATTTTCACGCCATAGGTTCCGGGCGCGATGCCGTCGATGGTCACGCTCATCCTGCCCGGCCGCGCATGCACCGTCTTGTGCGCCAGGGGCAGCGCGCCGATCGACTTGAACCCGGCCTCGTCATAGACGCCGATCTTGAGCTCGCCGCCGGCGTCGCTGACGTTCGTGACGGTCACGCTCAGCGACGCGGTCTCGTCGGCCTGCGCGGCAAACGGCAGCAGCGCGGCCGCAGCCGCGAGGACGAGCTTGCGCATCGACAGTCTCACTTCGCCGGAATCCCCGTGATCTCTATGGTGCCGCAGAGATCGACCCGGACCTCCTCCGGCTGTCCCGCGATCACCTCGACGGACAGGGTTTCCAATGCCCCCACCCTGTCGAACAGACCGGAAATGAAGCAGATCTTCAATTGCCCGTCGCGGTCTACGTTAATTTCGGTGACGTCGCTGCTGCGCAAGGTCGCAAAGACGGGACGGAACTGCTTGTCCGCGAAGGTCAGCTTCAAGGTCTTCGACGCGCCGTGCGTGATCGCCGACACCACGGTCTTGTAGTCGCGCACCAGGCGCTCGGGATCCACGCTGCCGGCGATCTCGTGGAAGTCCGCCGGCGCGGTCTGCGCGCAGGCGCCGAACGCATATTTCAGCCGGTCGTCGGTGCGCGCGACCGCGAGGGCGCCGCCCTCGGCATCGGTAAGCTCGAGCGCGACCGAGCGCGACAGGCAGAGCCCCGTCGCCAGGGGCTTGCGGTCGGTCATCGCAACGATGGTCCACGCATGCGGACCGGGACGCAGCTGCTCGACGCTCCACGGCGCGGTCACGCCGGCCGCGCGCAGATAGGTGTCGACGGTCGCGAGCGGCAGCACCTCGGGCGGGGCCGCCTTCGCCGCGCCCGCCGCAAGAAGCAGCCCGAGCGCGATCAGGCGAGCCGCGGATCCAGCTTCTTGCATGCCTCGATCAGGCCTTTCACCGAGTCCGCCGATTTCGCCAGCGCCGCGCGCTCGTCGTCGGTCAGCTCGAGCTCGACGATGCGCTCGATGCCCTTCTCGCCGATCACCGCCGGCACGCCGACATAGAGGTCGCTGATGCCATAGGCGCCGTCGACGTAAGCCGCGCAGGGCAGCACGCGCTTCTTGTCCTTCAGATAGCTCTCGGCCATCGCGATCGCGCTGGTCGCGGGCGCATAGAACGCCGAGCCGGTCTTGAGCAGGCCGACGATCTCGGCGCCGCCGTCGCGCGTGCGCTGCACGATCTGGTCGAGCCGCTCCTTCGTGATCCAGCCCATCTTGATGAGCTCGGGGATCGGAATGCCCGCGACCGTCGAGAAGCGCGGCATCGGCACCATGGTGTCGCCGTGACCGCCGAGAACGAAGGCGTCCACGTCCTCGACAGAGACCTTCAGCTCCTCGGCGATGAAGTGACGGAAGCGCGCCGAATCGAGCACGCCGGCCATGCCGACGACCTTGTGGTGCGGAAGCCCCGAAAGCTGGCGCAGCGCCCAGACCATCGCATCGAGCGGATTGGTGATGCAGATGACGAAGGCCTTGGGAGCGTATTTCTTGATGCCCGCGCCGACCTGCTCCATCACCTTGAGGTTGACCTCGAGGAGGTCGTCGCGGCTCATGCCGGGCTTGCGCGGC
>DASZQV010000038.1:0-38439 GCA_035549495.1 Rhizomicrobium sp.
ACTTCGATATTGGCGACGGCCATGCTTTCAGTCCACTTGCTCTGCCTCATCCCGAGGAGCCGCGAAGCGGCGTCACGAGGGATAGGCCAGAGGCCTCATGGGTTCGAGACGCGCTTCGCGCTCCTCACCATGAGGAAAACGACGCATCATGAGGATGCACAACTCACATATGCCCGACTTCCTCGGGCACTTCGTAAAACGTCGGATGCCGGTAGATCTTCGATTCCGCCGGCTCGAACATCATGCCCTTCTCGGACGGATCGGACGCGGTGATCGCGTTCGACGGCACCACCCAGATCGAAAGGCCCTCGCCGCGGCGGGTGTAGATGTCGCGCGCGGCCTGCAACGCCATGGTGGCGTCGGCGGCGTGCAGCGAGCCGCAATGCTTGTGCGCGAGCCCGTTGCGGCTACGAATGAAGACTTCCCACAGCGGCGTATTCGGCGTGGCCATCCTGTGCTCCTTATTCCGCGGCTTGCGCGAGCTGGCGATGTCGGCGCTTCTCGGCGAAGGCCGCCGCCGCCTCGCGCACCCAGGCGCCTTCATCATGCGCCTTGCGTCGGGCCGCCATCCGCTCGCGGTTGCAGGGGCCGTTGCCGGCCAGCACCTGCTTGAATTCGGTCCAGTCGATCTCGCTGTAGCGCCAGTGCCCCGCGTCGTCCTGCGTCATGCCAGGGTCGGGAATGGTCAGCCCCAGGAATTCCGCTTGCGGCACGGTGGCGTCGATGAATTTCTGGCGCAGCTCGTCGTTGGAGAAGCGCTTGATCTTCCACTTCGTCGAGGTGTCGCTGTGCTGGCTCGCCTGGTCGGGCGGGCCGAACATCATCAAGACCGGCCACCACCAGCGGTTCAGCGCGTCCTGTGCCATCGCCTTCTGCTCCTCGCTGCCGCGGCAGAGCGTGAGCATGATCTCGAAGCCCTGGCGCTGGTGGAAGGATTCCTCCTTGCACACGCGGATCATCGCGCGCGCATAGGGGCCATAGGAGCAGCGGCACAGCGGGATCTGGTTCATGATCGCCGCGCCATCGACCAGCCAGCCGATGGCGCCGATATCCGCCCAGGTCAGCGTCGGATAGTTGAAGATCGTCGAGTATTTCGCGCGGCCGGAATGCAGCGCCTCGACCATCTCGTCGCGGCTGGTGCCGAGCGTCTCGGCGGCGCAATAGAGATAGAGCCCGTGGCCGCCCTCGTCCTGCACCTTCGCCAGCAGCACCGCCTTGCGGCGCAGGCTCGGCGCGCGGGTGATCCAGTTGCCCTCGGGCAGCATGCCGACGATCTCGGAATGGGCGTGCTGCGAGATCTGGCGGACCAGGGTCTTGCGATAGGCCTCGGGCATCCAGTCCTTGGGCTCGATGAAGTCGTCGGCGGCGACGCGCGCCTCGAAGGCTTCGAGCTTCGCCGGATCCTCGGCCGTGACGGCCATGCGCTGCTTGTCGAGCTCGGTCGTATACATGGTCTCACCCTATAATAATTCGACCGGTCGGTCAATTAATCCACCTCGACGACCGCCCCGCCGATGCTGCGCGACAGACCCTGGAAGACCGCGATGTCCGCGCCTTCCGCCGTGCGGACCTTCACCTGATAAACGCCCGAGCGGCCGGAAACGCTCTGCTCCTGCGCCTCGGCTACCAGCCGGTCGCCCTCCTTCGCGGGCGCGATGAAGACGATGGAGGCCTGCTGCGCCACCGCATGGGTATTGCGCGAATTGCAGGCGTAAGCGAAGGCCGTGTCGGCGAGCGTGAAGATCATGCCGCCATGCGCGATGGCGTGACCGTTGACCATCTCAGGCGTCACCGTCATCGAGACTTTCGCGTAGCCCTTGCGTACCTCTTCGATCGCAAGCGCGAGCATGCGCGAGGTCCCTTCGCGCCCGTGCAAATGCTCCGCGACGCGGCGCGCCAGATCGTCCGACATCCGAACCTCGTTTCGTTGACCCTCCGGACGATCTATCCTAAACGTTCCGGCGCCAACAGGGAGGTTCAGCATGGCCTTCGAGACCATCCTTTTCGAGGTCGCGAACGGGGCCGCGCGCCTCACCTTGAACCGTCCCGACCGGTTGAACAGCTTTACGCTGCAGATGCACGGCGAGGTCGCGGACGCACTCACCCAGGTCGAGAACGATCCCAATGTGCGCGTGCTGCTGATCACCGGAGCGGGTCGCGGCTTCTGCGCCGGCCAGGACCTGTCGGACCGTGCGGTGGCGCCGGGCGGCGAAGGCGTCGACCTCGGCGATTCGCTGGAGAAGAGCTACAACCCGCTGGTGCGGCGGCTCGCGGCGCTGGCCATTCCGGTGGTATGCGCGGTGAACGGCGTGGCCGCCGGCGCGGGCGCGAACATCGCCTTCGCCGCCGACATCGTGCTCGCGGCCAAGAGCGCGAAGTTCATCCAGTCCTTCGCCAATATCGGATTGGTGCCCGACAGCGGCGGCACCTGGATCCTGCCGCGTCTCGCGGGCCAGGCGCGCGCGATGGGACTGGCGCTGACCGGCCAGCCGCTCACCGCCGAGCAGGCCGAACAATGGGGCCTAATCTGGCGCGCCATCGACGACGACGCGCTCAAAGCCGAGACCGACGCGCTGGTGGCCAAGCTCGCCGCCGGACCGACCAAGGGCCTCGCCGCGATCAAGCGCGCGATCCGCGCCGCGTGGTCGAACGACCTCGACCCGCATCTCGACCTCGAGCGCGACATGCAACGCGCGCTCGGCCGCTCGTCCGACTACCGCGAAGGCGTGCAGGCCTTTGCCGAGAAACGTCCGCCCAAATTCACGGGGAACTGAATCATGGATTTCGCAGCGATGGCCGCACGGGCCCGCAATGTGGGCGGACCCGCGTTGCGCGCGATGACGTTCCACCAGCGCGCCAAGATGCTCAAGGCGCTCGGCGACGCGATCATGGCGCGCAAGGACGAGCTCTATGCGCTGTCGGCGAATACGGGCGCCACGAAATCGGATTCCTGGATCGACATCGAAGGCGGCGCGGGCACGCTTTATTCCTACGCCTCGAAGGGCCGCCGCGAGCTGCCCAACGACCGCATCCTGCTCGACGGCCCGCCCGAAGGCTTGTCGAAGCGCGGCACCTTCATGGGCCAGCACGTCTATACGTCGTTGCAAGGCGTGGCGGTGCACATCA
Source organism: Rhizomicrobium sp. (assembly GCA_035549495.1). GTDB lineage: Bacteria > Pseudomonadota > Alphaproteobacteria > Micropepsales > Micropepsaceae > Rhizomicrobium. The sequence goes on from DASZQV010000038.1 coordinate 3,127, forward strand.
ACGCGTTCAACTTCCCGGTCTGGGGCATGCTGGAGAAGTTGTCGCCGACCCTGCTCGCGGGCGTGCCGGCCATCGTCAAGCCCGCGAGCGCCGGCGTGAGCCTGGCCGAAGCCGCGTTCCGCATTCTCGAGGACGCGAAGGTGCTGCCCGAGGGCGCGATCCAGCTCATCATCGGCGGCGTCGGCGACCTGTTCGATCATCTGACCGGCCAGGACGTCGTGTCGTTCACCGGCTCGGCCGAGACCGCGGCCAGGCTCAAGAGCCATCCGGTCGTCATCCGCGAAGGCGTGCGCTTCATCGCCGAGCAGGATTCGTTGAACGCGTCGATCCTCGGCCCCGACGGCGCCGAAAAAGAAGGGGCGCCGGAGTTCGACCTCTTCATCAAGGAGGTCGTGCGCGAGATGACGGTGAAGGCGGGCCAGAAATGCACCGCCATCCGCCGCGCTTTCGTGCCCGCCGCGCTGATCGGCAAGGCCGAGGACGCGCTCAAGGCTGCGCTCGGCGCGGTCGAGGGCATGGGCACGCTCATCAACGCCGCCCAAGGCGCCGATGTGCGCGCCAAGGTGCGCGAGATCGCGCGCGACGCCCGCATCGTGCTCGGCAATGCGGACGGCGAAGGCGCCGCGATGGCGCCGGTGCTGCTGCGCTGCGACGCGCCCGATGCGTCCTCCAAGGTGCACGAGGTCGAAGCCTTCGGACCCGTCGCGACCTTGATGCCCTATCGCGACATCGACCACGCCGTCGCGCTTGCCAATCGCGGCAAGGGCTCGCTGGTGCTGTCGCTGTTCACCTATGACCCGAGCGTCGCCGAGACGGTGGTGATGGGCACGGCCGCGTTCCACGGCCGCATCGCGATCATCGACCGCGACAGCGCGAAGGAATCCACCGGCCACGGCTCGCCGCTGCCGGGCCTCGTCCATGGCGGTCCGGGCCGCGCCGGCGGCGGCGAGGAGATGGGCGGCATCCGCGGCGTGCTGCACTATATGCAGCGCACGGCGTTGCAGGGCTCCCCGCGCATGCTGAGCGCCGTGGGCAAGAGCTGGATGACCGGCGCGCCGGCGATCACGGAAGGCCCGCACCCGTTCCGCCTCAAATTCGGCGAGCTGGAGCTCGGCAAGACGCTGGTCACCGCGTCGCGCACCATCACTCTCGACGACATCGAGCATTTCGCGCATTTCACCGGCGACACCTTCTATGCGCATATGGACGAGGAAGCGGCCAAGGCGAACCCGCTGTTCGGCGGGCGCGTGGCGCATGGATACCTGATCCTGGCCTTCGCGGCGGGGCTGTTCGTCGATCCGCCGCCCGGACCGGTGCTGGCCAATTACGGCCTCGACAATCTGCGCTTCCTGAAGCCCGTGAAGCCGGGCGACGCAATCCAGGTCGCGCTGACCGCCAAGTCGAAATCGCTGCGCAACGAGCAGTATGGCGAAGTGCGCTGGGCGGTGAACGTCACCAACCAGAACGGGGAGCCGGTGGCGGCCTACGAGCTGCTCACCATGAACGCGGTGTGACGCGGCCCGACGCCCTTCGCGCCGCTATCCGGCACGCCTACGACAACACGGCGTACGGCCGCGCCAAATGCGATGCCGCCGGAGTGACGCCGGACGATTTGCGGTCGCTCGAAGACCTGCAGCGCTTTCCGTTCACGCTGAAAGGCGATTTCCGCGAGCACTATCCCTGGGGCATGTGCGCCGTGCCGCGCGAGAGGCTCGCCCGCGTGCACGCCTCGTCGGGGACGACGGGAAAGCCCACCATCGTCGGCTACACGCAAGCCGACCTCGACCTCTGGGACAGTTTGATGGCGCGCTGCCTCGCAACGGCGGGCGTCAGGCCGGGCGACCTGCTGCACAATGCCTATGGCTACGGCCTCTTCACCGGCGGCTTGGGCTTCCATGGCGGCGCCGAGAAATTGGGTTGCGCGGTCGTGCCGGCTTCGGGCGGACAGACCGAGCGCCAGATCCAGCTGATCCTCGACCTCGAGCCGCGCGTGCTGTGCTGCACGCCGTCTTACGCCTTGGTGCTGGCCGAAGCTTTGGGCGGACGCAAGACGTCGCTCGAGATCGCGCTGTGCGGCGCCGAGCCGTGGAGCGCGCAGATGCAGAGCGAGATCGAGCAGCGCCTGGGCGTCACGGCGCTCGACGTCTACGGATTGTCGGAGGTTCTCGGCCCCGGCGTCGCTGTGGAGCGGCCCGATGCGCGCGGGCTCCTGACCGTATGGGAAGACGCGTTCCATCCCGAGATCGTCGATCCGGCGACCGGTGTGCCTCTGCCCGACGGCGAGGAAGGCGAGCTGGTCTTCACCTCGCTCGCCAAGGAAGCGGTGCCGGTGATCCGCTACCGCACCGGCGACCTGTCGCGGCTGCATCCGCCCATTGGCGACGTGCCCTACCGGCGCATGGAGCGCATCAAGGGCCGCAGCGACGACATGCTGATCGTGCGCGGCGTGAACATTTTCCCGCGCCAGATCGAGGAGCTGATCCTGGAAGAGCCGTCGCTCTCGCCGCACTACCGCATCGAGGTGACGCGCGACGGCGCGCGCGACGTGCTCACCGTCACCGTCGAAGGCAGCGCGCCGTGCGGTTTGGGCGAGCGGATGAAGTCGCGCTACGGCCTCTCGGCCGTCATCGTTCTGGCGGAGGCCGGCACCTTGCCGCGCTCGGAAGGCAAGGCGAAACGCGTGTTCGATCGTCGCAAGGGGCAAGCATGAACCTCGCATTCGACAAGGGCGGCCAGGGCGACGATTTGCTGGTGCTGCTGCACGGCCTCGGCGCCAACCGCGACGTCTGGTCCGCGATGCTGCGCGACAACCGTTGGATGGGCAGCTGGATGGCGCTGGACCTGCGCGGCCACGGCGAGTCGGCGCATGCGAGCGACTATTCGCTCGACGCCCATGCCGGCGATGTCGCCGAAACCGTCGGCACGAACTGGCGCGCGATCACCGTGCTCGGCCATTCGATGGGCGGCGCGGTGGGCTTGAGGCTCGCGGGCGAGATGCATCTGACACGCGTGTTCGGGCTCGGCATCAAGGTCGCGTGGAACGACGACGAGCTCGCCGGTCTCGAGCGCATGGCGTCCTTGCCGGTCAAGTGGTTCGCGACGCGCGACGAGGCCGCCGCGCGCTATCTGAAGGTCGCGGGGCTCGAGGCGTCGGAGCGGCCCGGCATCGTGCAAAGCGCGGAAGGCTGGCGCCTCGCCGCCGATCCGGCCGCGGCGCGCGTGGGCCCACCGCCGATGCGCGCGCTGATCGAGGCCGGCAAAGCGCCGTTCCATCTCGCCCGCGGCGCCGCCGACCGGATGGTCACGCTCGCGCAGCTCCAGGTCTATGACCGCGAGGCGATCGACATCCCCGATGCCGGCCACAACGCGATGGTCGACCGGCCGGGCGAAGTGTGGGACTGGGTGCTTTGATCGATTTCGATCTCACCCGCCTGCCCGACACCTTCTACGACGATCCCTACCCGACCTATCGCGCGCTTCGTGAGCACGAGCCGGTGAAGCGCCTGCCCAATGGCGGCGTGTTCCTGACGCGGCATGCCGACCTCACGCGCGTCTATGGCGACACCGCCGCTTTCAGCTCGGACAAGAAGCGCGAGTTCGGCGCGAAATACGGCGAAGGCTCGCGGCTGTTCGCGCATCACACAACCAGCCTCGTCTTCAACGACGCGCCCTATCACACCCGCGTGCGCAAGACGATCCTGGGCGCCATGATCCCGCGCGCGCTCGGTCCCCTTGCACCGAAGCTGGAGGCGCTGGTCGCGCGGCTGCTCGACCGCGGGATCGAAGACGGCATCGCCGATTTCGCCGCCGCGATCCCGGTCGAGGTCATCGGCGATCTGCTCGCGGTGCCCGACGCCGACCGCGGCCCGTTGCGCGGCTGGTCGCTTGCGATCCTGGGCGCGCTCGAGCCCGTGCTCAGCGACGAGGCGTTCCGGCGCGGCGAGCAGGCGCTCATCGAATTCCATGCTTACTTGAAGGACCTCACGGCCGAGCGCCGCCGGCGACCCGGCGATCCCGAGCGCGACGTGCTCACGCGTCTGCTGGCGGCCGATCTCGCCGATCACGAGCTGATCGAGAACTGCGTCTTCCTGCTCAATGCCGGGCACGAAACCACGACGAACCTGATCGGCAACGCGCTGGAGCTGTTTGCGCGGTTTCCGAAAGCCCGCGCGGGCCTCGACCTCCGGCTCGGCATCGAAGAGGTGCTGCGCTATGAGAGCTCGAACCAGCTCGGCAATCGCCTGGCCCTGCGCGACACCGAGATCGGCGGCGTCGCCATCGCCGAAGGCACCTTCGTCACGCTCTGCATCGGCGCCGCCAACCGCGATCCCGACGCGTTCGCCGCCCCCGAGACCTTCGACGCGACGCGGCGCCCGAACCCGCATCTCGCTTTCGCCGCGGGCCCGCATCAATGCGCCGGCATGAACCTCGCGCGCATGGAAGCGACCGTCGCGCTCGACGCGTTCCTGAAGCGCTTTCCCGACTACGAATTGGCGGCGGCGCCGGTGCGCGCGCGCCGCGCCCGGTTCCGCGGCTTCGCGCGCCTGCCGCTCAAGCTCTAGGACCAGCTCTCCAGCACCTCGACGAAGCGCGTCAGCCAGGCATTGGTCTGGTGACCGTCGAGCATGCGGTGGTCGATGGTGAGGGTGACATAGGCCATCGGGCGGACGACGACCTGGTCGTCGCGCACCACGGCGCGCTTCTCGAGCTTGCCGATGCCGAGGATCGCGGCCTGCGGCTGGTTGATGATGATCGGCGTCGCCACCAGCGAGCCCGAGACGCCGTGGTTGGAGATGGAGAACGTGCCGCCGCGCACGTCGGCCGGCTCGAGCGTGCCGTTGCGCGCCGCAACGGTGAGACGCTGGAGTTGCCCGGCGATCTCGGACAGCGAGAGCGTCTGCGCGCGCTGGATCACCGGCACGACCAGGCCCTTGTCGCCCAGCGCCGTGCCGACGCCGATATTGGCGTCGCGATAGATCTCGATGCGGTCCTCGTACCAGCGTCCGTTGACCGACGGCGAAGCCTCCATCGCGATCGCCGCGGCCTTGACGAAATAGGCCGTGAAGGTGGGCTTTGGATCCTGCGCGTTGCGATGGGCGATGATGGCGCTGAAATCGGCCTCGAACACGGCCGTGACATGCGGCGCGACCTGCACCGAGCGCGTCATGTGCTCGGCGATACGGCGGCGCATGGAGTCGTGCGGAACGCGCGCAACGCCTTCTTGCGGAACCTTGGTGACGCCGTCCTGCCGGCCGCCGCCGGTCGCGCGGCGCGCCGCCTCGGCCTGGATCGCCTCGCGCGTCAGCGGACCGTCGATGTCGCTCTCGCTGAGGCCATGATCGGCAAGCAGCTTGCGGATGCCGGGCGGGATGCGCTCGCGCGACGGAGCGGCGAGGGATGGAGCCGCTTGCCTGGGCGCGGACGCCGCAGCGGTCGGCTTGGAGTCGCCGTCGGCAATGCGGCCGAGCACCGTGCCGGGCGCGATTTCGGCATCGGGCTCGACGAGGATTTGGGCGAGCACGCCGGACGCGGGCGCCGCGATCTCGACCGCGACCTTGTCGGTTTCGAGCTCCAGGATCGGCTCGTCGGCCGCGACGGTGTCTCCCACCCTCTTCAGCCAGGTCTTGAGGACGGAGCGCGTGCCTTCCTGCTCCAGAGGGGCGACGATATCGGTCATCCGAGCAACTCTTCCATGCGCGCGCGAATGCCGGCGACGGACGGCAGCGCGGCTTCCATCAGAACAGGATTGTGCGGGCTCGGGATGTCGGGCATCGCGAGCCGCGACACGGGCGCGTCGAGGTCGAAGAACGCCTCTTGCGCGACCACCGCCGCGATCTCGGCGCCGAAGCCGGCGCTGATCGCGTCTTCATGCACGATCAGGCAGCGCCGCGTGCGCCGGACCGAGGCAAGCACCGCGTCGCGATCCCACGGCATCAGAGTGCGCAGATCGATCACCTCGGCGGAGAACCCGTCCGCCGCCTCCTCGCAGCGCTCGACCATCGCGCCCCAGGTGACGAGCGTGATGTCGCCGCCGTCGCGCACCGTCCGCGCTTTCCCGAACGGCAGCACGAAATCGTCGCCCGGATAGGGCCGCCGCGCGGACGGCGCGTCGAGCATCGCGCGATGCTCGAAGAAGATCACCGGGTCGTTGCCGCGCAGCGCCGCGCGCAACAGCCCCGTCGCGTCCTCGGCATTCGACGGCACGGCGACCTTCCAGCCCGGCGCATGGACGAACTGCACCTCGTTGGTCTGGCTGTGCCAGGGATCGCCGCATTTGAAGAAGCCGCCGGGGATGCGCACCACGATCGGCGCGGCAAAGCGGTTGGCGGTACGCCAGCGCATGGTGCCGCAATCGTTGAGCTGCTCTACCGCCGGGTCGGCGTATTTGCGGAACTGGATCTCCGGCACCGGCACCAGGCCCGCCAGCGCCATGCCGACGGCGCGACCGACGATGCCTTCCTCGGACAGCGAGGTGTCGAACACGCGGCCGTCGCCGTACTTCTCCTGAAGGCCCATGGTCACGGCATGCACGCCGCCCTTCGGCCCGACGTCCTCGCCGAAGACGAGCACGCGCGGATTGACGCCGAGCTCGTGCTCGAGCGTGCGGCGGATCGCCGTCACCATGTTGATGCGCTGGCCGCCCGTAGGCGCCGCGTCGGTCGCAGGCGGCGGTATATAGCCTTCGCTCCATTGCCCGCCTTTCGATTGCATCTCGCCGTCGTAGAAGACGTTGCGCGCGATGCTCGCCGGGTCGGCGACCGTCCGGGCTTCGGCGCGGGCGCGTGCGTCCTCGACCGTGGCGTCGGCTTCGGCGGCGAGCTGGTTCCAGTCGCGCTCGCCGAGCAGTGCCTTCAGCTTGGGCAGAGGATCGCGCGCCCATTCGGCGTCGACGGTCTCTTTCGACTTGTAGGCCTGGGTGTCCTGGAACGAGTGGCCCTCGAGGCGCGGCACGGTGAGGCGCAGCAGCACAGGTCCGTTCCGGCCGCGCACGTGGCCGACCGCGTCGTCGATCAGCCGCGCAGCCTCTTCGGGTTCGGTGCCGTCGCCGGAGAGGACGCGCAAGCCGCTGAAGCTCGCGAGGTTGGCGGCGATGTCGGCGCCCGGTGTCTGGAAGGTCGAGGGCACCGAGATGCCGAAACCGTTGTCCTCGATATAGAAGAGCATCGGCAGCTTCAGCGTCGTCGCCATGGTCAGCGCCGACCAGAAGCCGTTGGTCGCGACCGAGGCGTCGCCGCCCAGCACCACGCCGATGGCGCCGTCGTACTCCGCCTGCCCGAGCACCGACCGGCGATACTCGACCGCCTGCGCCCAGCCGGCCGTGGGCGTGTATTGCGCGCCGACGCCGCCGCACATCGGCAGCGCCGAGGGCCCATTGGGATTGGGATAGTTGAACACCGCGCCGATGTCGCGGCCGTCGGAATAGCCGCCTGCACGCGCCATCGACGAGCCGAGCGCATCCGCCGGATCGACGCCCAGCGCGAGCAGGACCGGGCGCGAGCGGTAATAGCCGCAGATCGCGTCATGGCGATGGGTCAGCCGCGTGCCCAGCACGATCTGCGCCATGTCGTGGCCGCGCGCCGAGAACTGGTAGAGCACCTTCTTCTCGGGCACCAGCCGCGTCTCTTCGAGGTTGTCGAGCGCGCGCGAGACGAGCAGCAGCGCAGCCACGCGTCGCCAGTCGCGCTCAAGTTCGCGCTCGGGTTCGTTCGCCGCCACCTGTTCTCTCTTGTCGGAACGCGTGATAAATTAACCGGTCGGACGGTCAATTTACAAGCAAGGCATGCGATGGCCCGCACCCAGGCGGCGGATTACGAAGCGCGGCGCAACGCCATGCTGGAGAAGGCGGCCGGCCTCTATGCCGAGCGCGGGTTCCTCGGCGCCTCGGTCGCCGACCTCGCGGCTGCGTGCAAGACCTCGAAATCGCTGATCTACCACTATTACCCGTCGAAGGAGGACATCCTCTTCGACGTGATGCTGAGCCACGTCCAGGCCCTCCTCGACGCGGCCGAGCGGGTCGTGGCAGGGCCCGGCGACGCGCGCGCAAAGCTCGACGCGCTGACCCAGGACTTCATGCGCCTCTATGTCGGCGCCGCGTCGCGCCACAAGGTGCTGCTCAACGAGCTGGCGCGGCTCCCTGCCAAGCAGCGCGAGACCGTCGTGCGCATCCAGCGAAGGCTGCTCGACATCGTGCAGGCGCTGCTGGTCGAGATCCGCCCCGAGCTCGCGCGGCGCGCGCAGCTGAAGCGCCCCGCCGCGATGCTCTATTTCGGCATGATCAACTGGACGCACACCTGGCTCGACGCCGAGGGCCGCGCGTCGCCGGAGCGCGTCGCCGCGCTCGCCGTCAGCGTCTTCCTCGACGGCATCGCCAAAGGACAGCTTTGAAAATAGTTCTTGCATCGCGGGAACGTCGGTGAAATACCCGCGGCCCCGCGATGACGCCTGCGGCCAAAGAGGCGCCGACCGTAACCGTGTGAGGAACCGATCGATGTATCGTCCTTATGTGGGCGGCAAGTCCGTCAAACACAAGCACCTTCCTTCCATCCTGGATATCGAGATCGAATATCCCGAAAGGCATTGGTCGCTCTGGCTATGGCTCGCGCTGATCGCCGCGGCAGGCGCGCTCGCGACCGCGGCGTGGCTCGGCAAGCTACCGATCTAAAGGCGTTCGCGTATCAGGGCGGCTGCGCGCGCCGAGATGGCGGGCGCCGTCTGGATGCCGTAGCCGCCCTGTCCCGCAAGCCAGAAGAAACCCTCCGTATACGGATCGAATTCGAAGATCGGCGTGCGCGCCGGCGTGAAGGTGCGCAACCCCGCCCAGCGCCGGCGGATGCGCGCGACCTCGAGCGTCGTCGCCTCCTCGATGCGCCAGGCGACGGTGGCGACGTCGATCTCTTCCGGCTGCGCGTCGCAGGGCGCGCTCGGCGTTTCGTCGGCGGGCGAGGCGAGGATCAACCCGGCGTCCGGCTTGAAGTAAAACGTCTCGGCGAGGTCGTTGACGCTCAGCCAGTTCGAAACGTCGACACCGGAAGGCGGCTCGATGGTCACGGCGGTGCGCCGCATCGGCACCAGGCCCTGGTCGCCCAAGCCCGCCATGACGCCGAGCCTGCCCGCCCAGGCGCCGGCGGCGTTGACCAGCACCGGCGCTTCGAACACGCCGCCCGGCGCCGTCACGCGCCACGACGCGCCCGCGCGCGCGATGCCCAGCACCTCCTGGCCCGTCGCGATCTCGACGCCGCCATGCAGCGCCATGCGGCGGAAGCCTTCGAACAACGCGTGGACGTCGATGTCCTGCGAGCCTTCCTCGACGGCGAAATGGGCGAACACCTCGCGGCGCAGCACGCCCACGCGCGCGAAAGCTTCACCGGCCGCGATCTCGTGCACGATGCCGGGATTGGCCGCGACGGCCGCCTGCAGCGCGTCGCGCTCCTCGGGCTTGGCGGCCGTGAGCGACGGCCGGGGCACGATCAGCGGGCGGTCGGTGAAGCCTTCCGGCGGGCGCTCGAAGAACGGCCGGCTCTCGCGCGTCCAGCCGCGCACCGCGTCGTTGCCGTAGGACTCGATGAACATCGCGGCCGAGCGGCCGGTGGTGTGCATCGCCAGGTGCTCTTCGCGCTCGAGCAGGAGCACGCGCGCATGTCCCGCCAGGCGCGCTGCCAAGGACACGCCGGCGATCCCGCCGCCGACGATGAGGACATCCGCGCTCGTCACGGCAGGCGGCGCGGCTGCGGCCCACCCGCGAGCGGCAGCTTGCTCTCGTCGACGATCTCGCCCGCCTTCATCACCATCAGGATGGATTTGGCGTTGCCGATGTCGGCGGTGGGATCGGCGGAGAGCAGCACCGCATCCGCGACCTTGCCCTCCTCGATCGAGCCCATGGTCTCCTGCTTCCCAAGGAACCGCGCCGCGTTGTAAGTCGCGATCTTGAGCGCCTCGAGCGGCTTGATGCCGGCCTCGGCGAGCAGCTCGAGCTCGCGCTGCGCGCTCGCGCCGTTCGAAGTGTCGGTGCCGAGCGCAACAACGCCGCCGGCGTCGTCGATGCGGCGGATGTTGTCTTCCAGGATCGGCGTCTGGGTCTGCATCCATTGCCGCCAGCTCTTCTGGAACAGCGGCTTGGAGCCTTTGAGCGCGGTCTCGCCGCCATCGGCGATCAGCTTCTTCAGACGCGCGCGCTCCTCCGGCTTCATGGTCGCGACATAGAGCGGCTGGTCGAGGTAGTCGGGATGGTCGTGCAGGCGGCCGTAATTGTCGCCGATGGTCATGGTCGAGGCCATCGGGATCTGCTTGGCCGCGACCATCTTCACGAAGGCGTCGGTCACCGGCCCCTGGATCGGGGTGTGCGCGAGCGTGTCGACGCCGACATAGATCGCCTCGCGCGCGCGGCTCTCGTTGGAGACATGCACCGTCGTGCGCACCCCGTGGTCGTTGTAGAACTCGATGATGTGCTGCAGCAGGTCCTTCGGCAGGATCGGGATCAGCGGCCGCGAGCCCCAGCCTTCGTCATCGTAGGTGATCTTCTGGACGTCGGGATGCTGGCTGTCGATCTGCGCCTGCAGCGCCGCTTTCGCCTCGGGCCAGGAGGTCACGTTGACCGCGATGTCGGTGCCGTGGCTGCCGGGATAAGTGACGAGATTGCCGGTCGCGAAGATATGCGGCGAGAGGATCTTGCCCGCGCGCTCGTCGGCGCGCAGCGGCAGGATGTTCTCCGGCACGTTGCCGACGTCGAGCACCGTGGTGACGCCGGCATAGAGGAAGCTCGCCAGCGCCGCCTCGCCTTCCTTGCGGTCGACGGCCCATTTGCTCGCATCCTTCTTGTCGCGCGCGAAGCCGGCGAGATGGATATGGATGTCGAACAGGCCGGGGATGAGAAAGCGCCCATGCCCGTCGATGCGCCGGCCCGCGACGCCGCTTGCCAGCACGCTCGGGCCCACAAGGGTGAACATGCCGCCGTCGACGACGACCGACTGGTCCGGCTTGGGCGGGCGGCCGGTGCCGTCGATCAGCGTGACATGGTCGACGATCACGGGCTCGGCGGACGCGCTGCCGCCAAGCAGCAGCGCGGCGAGAAGAACAGCCTTGTTCACGCAATACCTCAATAGTTGATGGACGGATTGTCGCCCGGGCAGATGACGCCGACGACGTCGAAGCCGCCCTCGACGACGCATTGCACGGAATGGAGCTGCTTGCGCGGCAGGAACAGCACGTCGCCCGGCCCGACCTCGGTGCGGGTGGATTCCGTCCACACGACGCCGGCGCCGCTCAGGAAGATCAGCGCCTCCTCGTAGAGGTGGCGGTGCGGCTCGGCCTTGGAGAGCGGGATGTTGCCGATGAACTGCGTCATCTGCGTCGAGCCGTGGGCGCGGTTGACCAGGATCTGAAACGAGCGCTCTGCCATGGCATGGCGCTGCGACGGGTCGACGCCGGCGGCGCGCTCGGGATGCGCGGCGTCGAAATTCGCCGGCATGTCGTCGCGCCAGGCGAGATATTCCGTACCCGGACCGTTGGAGACGAACAGCTTGGTCGGCGTTTGCGCGTGGACGCGGAACGCCTCCTCGGGCTTCACATAGAGACCGGTCCGCGCGGCATAGGGGAAGCGCCGGCTGGAGATCTCGATCTCGCCGTCGCCCTCGCTGACGAACAGCACCGCGTGGCGCCCGTCGGCGGCGATTACCGGCGAGGCGCCGGGCGCGCACTCGGCATAGAATTGCGATTGGTGGAGCGCGCCGCGCGCGGGGCCGATCACGGGGCACCACGCCATCGCGCCGCGCCGCTCGAGCGCGGCGCGCGCGGTCGCGAACAGGTAGCAGGTGCCGTCGAGATTCACGTGCGGGCCGGCGCCGTGCGGCACCGCGCGCATGGCGCGGTTCTCGGGGCTGTCGGGGTCGTCCTCGACCGTATAGCCGGGCAGATTCGTGTGCGCGCCGTCGCAGAACGGCGCCGTCGCCGTATGCTTGCAGCCGCAGAAGATCGCGTCCTCGTCGCGCGTCGCCTGGAAGAGGACGGGCTTGAAGCCGGTGCCCGCGTGGCTGCCGTCGCAAAAGGGCTGGCCGGCCGAACGCCCGCAGCTGCACCACAAATAGCGCTTCCCGGCCTTGACCTCGAAGTAGAAGCCTTTGCGCGACGCGATCCTGGGCTCGGACATCATCCCTCCGAGGGACATCTTGCCCGGCTTCGCGCGCCTGCGCGAGCTACGCCGCGGGACTTTTTCGTCGGCGCAGCGGGCGAAAAAGTGGTGGGCCCGGCTGGATTCGAACCAGCGACCAGACCGTTATGAGCGGTCAGCTCTAACCAACTGAGCTACAGGCCCTTCGCGGCGTTCCATAGCAGGAAATTCGCCGCTGCCCCAGTTTTGCCTTGGCGCTTGGACTAGGATGGGGCGATTTCGAACGGAGTCCCAGCCATGCGGTCCCTCGCTCTCGCCTTTTCCCTGGCCCTGCTCGCCGCCGGCCCGACATCCGCCCGCGCCGCCGACCAGGCGCCGATGCCGCGCCTTCTCACCGTCAGCGGCCTGGGCGAAGCCAAGGCCGTGCCCGATCGCGCGACGCTTTCGACCGGCGTCGTGACCCAGGGCCGCAACGCCGCCGCGGCGCTCGCCGCCAATGCGCGGGCGATGAATGCGGTCTTCGCCGCGCTCAAGGCTGCCGGCATCGCGGACAAGAACATCCAGACCTCGAGCATGTCGGTGTCGCCGCAATATTCCGACGCCAAGCCGGGCGTGCCGCCGAAGGTCGTGGGCTATGAGGTGAGCAACAACGTCAGCGTCACCGTCGACGGCCTCGACAAGCTCGGCGCCACCATCGACGCGCTGGTCGCCGCGGGCAGCAACCAGATCGACGGCCCGAGCTTCTCCATCGCCGATCCCAAGCCGCTGCTCGCTGTGGCGCGTGCCGAGGCGGTCGCGGATGCGACCGAGCGCGCGCAGGCCTATGCGAAAGCCGCCGGCGTCACGCTCGGCCCGATCCAGTCGATCGGCGAAGGCGCGAGCTATTCGCCGCCCATGCCGATGAGCCGCATGGCGTTCGCCGCCAAGGACGCGCCGACCCCGATCGCCGCCGGCGAACAGAGCGTGTCCGCCAGCGTCACGATCACGTGGGAGATCCGCTAGCGTCTTAAGACGTCGGCTTGCCGCTCGTCACCACCGTGGTGGTGTCGGAAGGCATCGACGCCGTCGTCTGGTGCATCGGCACCTGGAAGGCGTGCGGATATTCGTTGATCGCGCCGGTCGAGGCGTCGACGCCGAGGCCGATGATGCCGCCGATCAGCAGGTTGCCCAAGGTCCAGCCCTCGAAATCGGACGGGATGACGGCCGTGGCGGTCTGCCAGCCGTCCTTGGCGCAGGTGACGCGCATGTCTTCCTTGCTGCGATGGACCTTGGCGACGCCCGGCGTCACCACCGTCCAATGACCTTCGCGATTGGAAAGCTCGCAGCTCGCGCCCGTGGCGGGCGGGCTTTCGATGGCGATCTGCTGGCTCGAGCCCTTGATGATGGACGCGCAGCCCGACAGCGAGACCGCGCACGCGGCCACGGCCGCGAACACGACGATACGATTTGACATTGGTATTTCCCCTTCGAACGCGCGGAGGATAGTGATCCCGCGCGGCGAATCCTAGGGAGCCGCGAAGTATTTTTTATTCTACTTTAAAGCGCAGCTCACGAGACGCGATTGCAGTCGCCTGCCGCGCCGTCCCGGGCGCCGATCCAGATGTCGAGCTGCCCGACCACCGGCTCTTTAACGTCGCGGTCTCGTTGCAGCCATACATGCCAGCGTCCGTCATGCAGCTTCGCGCGCCAATGCTCGCCCGCTTCGAACGGCCGCGTCCAGGCGCAGCGGTCCTTGGCGATGGCGATCGCCTGGGTTTCGCTCGTCACCCCCTGCGGCGCGCCGGCGCAACTCGCCAGAAGCGCCGCCGCCCCAAGCGCACCGGCGCGGCGCATTATTTCTCCGCCTCCAGCGCGTCGATCTGGTCGAGCGTCCGGCTCATGCGCGCGACCAGCGCCTGGTAGGGCGCAGGCGCGGCCATGTCGATGCCCGCCTTCTTGTAGAGCTCGAAGGCATAGTCCGAGCCGCCGGCCTTGAGCATGTTTATGTAGCGGTCGCGCGCGGGCGCGCCTTCGTGCTCGATCGCGTCGGTGAACATCGCGGCACCGGCCATCGACGTCGCGTATTGCCACACATAGAAGCCGTAATAGAAATGCGGGATGAACGCCCACTCGATGCAGTAGTTGGGATCGATCTTCATCACGCCTTGCGCGTCGCCGTGATAGCGCTTGAGCAGGTCGCAATAGATCTCGGTCATGCGCTTGCCCGACAGCGCGTTGCCCTTTTCCACCTCTTCATGCAGCGCGAGCTGGAACTCGCCGAACATGGTTTGGCGGAAGAACGTGCCGCGGATCAGCTCAAGCCCCTCGCCCAGGAAATAGAGCTTCTCGTTCTTCGTCTTGGCATGCGCGACCATATAGTCGTTGAGCAGCATCTCGTTCGAGATCGACGCCGTCTCGGCGATGAAGGTCGAATAGTTCGACTTCTCCCAGGGCTGCGCGTCGTGCGCGAGCAGCGTGTGCACCGCGTGCCCCCATTCGTGCACGAAGGTCGAGACCGACTCGAAATCGTAGTTGTGGTTCAGGTGCAGATAGGGATGCACGTCATAGGCCGAGCCGTTCATATAGGCGCCCGACGCCTTGCCCGGCCGCGGCAGCACGTCCATCCAGCGGCCCGCGAAGGCCTGGCGCAGCTTGGCGGCGTATTCCGGCCCATAGGGCGCGGTGACGTCGAAGGCGATGGCTTCGGAATCGGCGACGGTGAAATGCTCCGGCGTGTCGAGCTTGAACATCGACGGATAGATGTCGTGATAGCCGAGCTCGTCGGTCACGCCGAGCAGCTTCTTGCGCAGCTTCAAGTAACGGTGGAACACCGGCAGCCCGGCATTGGCCTGCGCCACGAGCTGGCGATAGACGGCTTCGGGCATGTTGTCGGCGAACAGCGCGTCGGCCAGCGCGCTTTGATGGTGGCGCACCTTGGCGTCGAACTCCTCGGCCAGGATCTGCGTGTTGAGCGAGGCGCCGAAGGTGCCTTCGTATTTCTGCCACGCGCCCCAGAACGCGTCGAACACCTTCTTGCGGTCGGCGCGGTTCGGCGACTGGCGGTATTTCGTATAGGCGGACTGGTCGAGGCGCTCGATCTTGGTGCCGTCGGACAAGGTCACGCTCGGGAACGGCAGCTCGCCGTTGGAGAGCTGGCTGTAGATGTTGTTGGGCTGGACCAGCACGTTCGTCGCCGCCGCCATCACGCTTTCGGCTTCGGGGCCGAGCGTGTGCGGCGCGCCGCGCAGGATGTTGTCGAGATAGAAGTCGAAGCGGCGCTTTAGGTCGGGCGACTGCTTCTCGAACGCCAGCACCTTGTCCTTGCCGATGCCCAGCACCTCGGTCGAGACCCAGGCGGTCTTCTCGCCGAGCCGCGTCTGCAGCGCCTGGCCGAGCTGCACGCGCTCCTGGTCGGCGGCGACGCGCACGTCCTCGTCGCCCTTGAGCGAGGCATAGACGTTGAGGCGCGTGACCTCCTTGGCGACCATCGAGATCGCGTCGAGCGCGGTCAGCATCGACGCGGCGCTCTTGCCCAAGGTGCCCTTGTATTTGTCGAGCGCGTCGATCTCGGTCTTGGCCTTCGCCTGCGCCGCGGTCCAGGCTTGCGCCGAAGGATAGAGGTCGCTCAGGTCCCACATATAGGCGGGGTTGGCGGCGTCGCTCCGGTCCGGCGCCGCGGCGAAAGCATTCGTCGAAATCGTCATCAGGGCCAAAGCTCCGATCAATAGATGTCTCATCTCGTTCCCCTTGGGCGTGCGCGCGTGTTTAGCGCCGTTCGCCGGAGGCGCCGGTCACGCCCGCGTGACCATCACAAGGATTTGCGCGTTCCGATCCCCGGCGGCTAGGATAGCCGCCTTGCAGGGGCGCCGACAGAGGTCTTTTCCACTCCCATGCGTTCGTCGATTCCGCTCTGCGCCGCGTTGTTCCTGGCCGCGGCGCCGGTCCATGCCGCGCCCGCGCCGCGCGTCTCCATTGCATCCCTCGCCGAGCTCGACGTGCCCGACGCGCCGTTCGACCGGTTCCGCGACGCCGATGCGGATGTCGACGCGGCGGTCGCCCGCGCGCACAGGAGCGGCAAGCGGGTGCTGATCGATCTGGGCGGCAATTGGTGCGCGGATTGCCGCATCCTGTCCGGCCTGATGGAGCTGCCCGAGATGCGCCGCTTCCTGGGCGCCCATTACGAGATCGTCGACGTCGATGTCGGCCGCTTCAACCGCAACCTCCAGATCCCCGCGCGCTACGGCATCACCCATGGCCTCGAAGGCGTGCCGGCGATCCTGGTCGTGACGCCGGACGGGCGGTTGGTCAATGGCGGCCACATCTCCGCGATCCAGGACGCGCGCCATTTCACGCCGCAAGCCCTGGCCGACTGGCTGGCGCAATGGACGGCATAACGCCTCTCTTCATCATGGGCATGGGGCGCTCGGGCACGACGAATGCCCTGCGCGTCGCCTCGGCGCATCCCGAGATCATGCTGAACGGCGAGATCTCGCTTGCCGTCGTCAAGCAGTTCTTCGCGCTGCTCGAGCAGCTCGAGCGTTCCTACGGCAAGCGCGACGCGATGCGCGACGGCTGGTTCGAGCGCAAGGCCGACTACATCTTCTCCTCGTTCGGATACCTGGCCAAGGGCGGGCGCGGCAAGCTGGAGCGCGGCAGCACCGCGCGCTTCCGCGGCCACAAGGCGCCCCGGCTCGAGACGATGTTCGACAGCTATGAAGCGCATTTCGCCTCGGTGGGCCTGAAGCCGCGCTATTTCTATTGCGCGCGCAACGCCTTCGATTGCTGGCGCTCCTACCGGAACCAGAATTGGAACAGCTATGACGCGGTGGGACGGTTCCTCGAGCACTACATGGCCTCGTTCGAGACCTTGAAGCGCATCCGCGCCGAAGTGCCCGACCGCGTCTTCGTGCTCAATCTCGACGAGCTGAAGGCGAGCGGCGATCCGGTCGGGTTCTATCGCACCAGGCTGTTCGCGCCTTTGGGCCTCGAATTGCCCGAGCGGGTCGCGCGCAAGATCGGCAATTTCGCGGAGCTGAAGAAGCCGGCCGAGCACGCGCCGCTCGACAGCGCCGACGACCGCGCGATCGCGGACTATCCGGGCATGCGCGCGCTCTATGGCGAGATGTTCTCAGCCCATCTCACGCGAGCGCTTCCGTGAAGAACGCGACCGCGAGGCGGTGAGACTGCGCCATCGCGTCCGGATTGCAGCGCATGATCACCGAGCCGCCATGGCCGCGATGGCTGAACGGATCGTTGCGCACCACGTCCACGCCCGGCACGTCGAAGCAGTGATGCGCGTCCGGAAAGACGTGGGTGCGGATGCGCGCGCGGTCTTGCGGAGCAAGCGAGCTCACCAGCCGCTCGCCCGCGATCGGATCGTCGTCATACTGGTCGAGGCCGCCGGTGATAATGAACAGTGGCGCGTCGACGAGGTCGCGGAAGTCCTGGCCCGGCACTCGGTTGTAGGTCCACAGCGCCGGATAGACGGGCATGTAGGCGGCGAAGGTCACGCCGACGCGCTCGGCGTGGCTACGGGTCGCGAGCAGCATCGTCGCCACGCCGCCGAAGGAGAAGCCGGCGAGCCCGATGCGGTCGGGGCGGACGTCGGGGCGCGCGGCGAGATAGGCGCGGGCGCCGGCGATGTCGGGGAGCGTCTCGGCGAAGCTCTTGGGCCGCCCGTCGCTGCCGCCGGCGAGACCGCGCGGCGCCCATTGGTCGGGCTCCAAGGTCACGAAGCCGGCCGCGTTCAGCGCCTCGGCATAGCCCGCCTCGCGGGCCGAGGGGCCGGCCGAGCCGTGCAGCAGGATGACGGCCGGCAGGCGGTCCTTGTCGGTTGCGGGCGCCATCAGCCGCGCGGCGATGGTCAGAGGCTCGGGATGGCTGGAGGGAAAGGCCACGAAGGACCGGCTTGGGAAACCGCGCATGGGCCGATGCTAGGCCCAAGCCCGGGCCGCGGCCAAGGCGCCTTTTCCGGGTGATTTAAGGGGTTGAAACAAGCCGCAGCCTGGGCCATAACCCCCGCCCAACCTGGATTTGCGGGCGTAGCTCAGGGGTAGAGCATAACCTTGCCAAGGTTAGGGTCGGGCGTTCGATTCGCCTCGCCCGCTCCAGGTGGTTCCCGGTCAGATCGGCCCTTTCGGCCTGCAAAGCGTGGTCCAGCTTGACCACGTTCTTCAACCGCGCCTTCATCGCGGCTGCGTGTTCGCTCTACATCCGAGGGGAGTTCGAGGTCATGGCAGCGCCGAATTTGGGACGCCTGGAGCGCGTCGAACTGCGCACGCAGTGGACGCACGAAGCGACCGGATTCACGCCATGGCTGGCGACGCCGGAGAACATCGAGATCTTGGGCGACACGCTCGGGATGGAGCTTGAGATCGAGGCGAAGGAGCAGGCGGTCGGACGGTTCAGCGCGGATATTCTCTGCAAGGAGATCGGCACGTCCGACCACTGGGTTTTGATCGAGAATCAGCTCGAGGCAACGGACCACAAGCACCTTGGCCAGCTCCTGACCTATGCGGCGGGCTTGCAGGCCGTGACCATCGTGTGGATCGCGGCAACCTTCAACGAGGAGCATCGCGCGGCGCTCGACTGGCTGAACAAGATCACCGACACAGCCAATGTGCGCTTCTTCGGGGTCGAGGTCGAGCTATGGCGCATCGGCGCGTCCGAGCCGGCGCCGCGCTTCAACATAGTGTCGAAGCCGAACGATTGGTCTCAGTCGGTCAAGCAGGCCGCGCGCGCCATTGGCGACGACGAGCTCACCGACACGCGCATCAAGCAGCGGGACTATTGGGCGGCGTTCATGCCGGTGCTGAACGAGAAACGCGGGCCGGTGCGCGGGAACAAGAAGCCCCAGCCGCAAGCTTGGATGGGCTTCCCGACCGGGCGCTCGGGGATACATCTGAACCCTGTAATGATCGCGCCGAAGAACAGGGTTCGCGCTGAAATCTATTTAGGCGGCGCCAATGCCAAGGCGTTCTACGGGCTTCTCGAAAAGCAGCGAGACGCCATCGAGAACGAGCTCGGCTATGGGCTGAATTGGGAGGAGCTGCCGGCGGGCCAGGACAGCCGCATCTCGATCTCTCTCGACGATGCGGACCCGCGCAAGGAAGCCGATTGGGCGCGGCAACACAGCTGGCTCGCGGATCGGCTGAACGATCTGCACCGGGTGTTCGCGCCGCGCGTGCGCGAGCTGAACCCGGCGGACCGGCTCGCGACCAGACAGGCGGACGCGACCGGCGCCTAGAGGAGCGAGTGGTCGTCGCCGCTAGAATTTGAGATTCGCGCCGGGCGTGGAGTTGCCGGTCCATTCGATGGGGCCGGTGCGCTGATAGTCGCGCAGCGTCTCGCCCTGGCCGAAATGCACCTTGAAGCCGCCGAAGAAGGTCGAGGCCTTGGCATAGCCCAAGCCCGAGATGTTCACGAAGTCGTAGCCGAGATAGAGGCTCACCGGCACGCTGTTGAACGGCAGGTACTCGATGCTGGTGTCGATATCGACCCAGTTGTTCGCCGATTTGTACGAGGTGTAGCCGACGTCCATGTGCAGCGCGACGTCGGGGCTGTCGTAGAAGGTGAAGCCGCCGCTGCCATAGACGCTGTCGCCCCGCGACACGCCGCTGCCCGTGGTCGCGCCCCCCTTGGCCTGGAGCGTGAGGTTGTCGAACACGTACCACTCGCCGAACGCGCCATAGCTTTCGAGCGAGGTCTTGGTCGGGAACAGCGGCAGCGCCGGCGCGTCGACGCCGAAATAGCTGATGCTCAGGCCCACCGTGCCCTTGTTGTCGCGAAAGAAGAAATCGCCGCCCGCGTTCCACAGATGCGCGAGATTGAACTTGGTGCCGTAGTGGAAATCGTCCATGCCCTCGAGCTGGACGGCAAACCCCGGATTGTCGAAGGTGTAGAGCCCCGCAAGCTTGAAGGTGTACTGGTCGGTGTCGAGCGCCGGCAACAGCTGCTTCGGCGCCGACGGCACGCGCGTGTAGGTGAAGCCGGTGTCGAACAGCGCGGAGAAATCGCCGGCGCTGGCGGGCGCGGCGCAAGCGAGCATCGCGGCCAAGGGCAACAGGCGGAACATGACCTTCGACATCTATAGACTCCCCTACCGCTCGCGCATGCCGCGGCGGAACACGCTCGTGATCGGCTCGATGAAGTATTCCAGCGCCGTGCGCGATCCGGTGTCGAGCGACGCGTCCACCGGCATGCCCGGGATCAGCTTCACGTCGGGATAGCCCTGGAGCTGGCTCTTGTCGACCGCGATCATCACCGCGAAATAGGCCTGGTTGGAGTGCTGGTCGACGAGCCGGTCGGCCGACACGTTGGTCACCACGCCGGTGATCATCGGCAGGCGCCGCTGCTTGTAGGCGCCGAGATTGACCTTGGCCGACATGCCGGGATGGACGTCGTCGGCGTCCTCGGGCTTCACATGCGCCTCGACGTCGAGCTGGTCCTCGACGGGCACGATCTCCATCACCGGATCGCCGGGGCGGATCACCGCGCCTTTCGAATGCACCTCGAGGCTGACCACGCGGCCCGCGACCGGCGCGGTCATGCGCAGGCGCGCGAAGACGTCCTTGGCGGCGTGCAGGCGGTCCATGGTCTCGAAGCGCTTGGTCTGCACGTCGCGCAGATCCTTGACCACGTCGTTCATGAACTGGTTGCGCAGGTTCACGATCTGCAGCTCGTCCTCGCCGGAATCGAGATTGACCTGGGCGATCTTCTCGCTGACCTGGCCGTGCTGGCCGGTGAGGTCTGCCGCCTGGCGCTTCAGCTGCAAGAGGCGCGGCAAGGTCGACAGCCCCTTGTCGTAGAGCTTCTGCACGCTGTCGGATTCCTGCTGGATCAGGCTCGACTGCTCCTCGACCGAGGTCTGCTGGTTCTCGAGGCCCGCGACGATGCGCCTGTTCTCGTTGATGCGCTGGTTGTAGATCGCCTGCTGCTTGGCGAGCGTCGCGCGGTGCGTGTCGAAAGTGCTCTGCTCGCCGCGCAACGCTTCCGCGACCCTGGGATCGTCCTTGCGCGCAAGAAGGTCGGCGGGGAAATCGATCTTGTCGGCGTTGTCGCGCTCGGCTTCGAGGCGCGCCTGCTCGGCGGAGAGCGCGTCGGCCTGGCCGCGCAACAGGTCGAGGCTCGCTTTGGCCTCGGTGTCGTCGAGCTGGATCAAGGGCTCGCCGGCATCGACCTTCTGGCCTTCCTTGACGTAGATCGTGCGCACGATCCCGCCTTCGAGATGCTGGATGGCTTTCCTGTGCGTCTCGACCACGACGATGCCCTGCGCGACGATGGCGCTGTCGAGCGGGGCGAGCGCCGCCCAGCCCAGGAAGCCCAGAACGAACACGCCGACCACGATCATCCCGGTACGGATGATCGCGTCGGGGCCGAGGAAATCGTATGCGGGATCGGCATAGACCGCCTCGTCCTCGGGGAACGCGAAGCGCACGACGCGCCGTAGCCACGGCCACGCCATCATGCGCTGCCAGAACGGCAGGCGCGGCGGCGCGGGAAGCAGCGGCGTGGCGGGCTGGACGCTCATGACTTGGTTCCGTGATCGGGCGGCACCTGCAACGTCACGACCTTGCCGGTCACGCTCGCCGGCTGAGGCTTGGGCGCCGCCGCCGGCGCAGCACCGGTCGCAGCCGCGGCGGCCGGCTTGGCCTGGGGGGGCTGCTGTTGCGGCTGTGCGCCCTGCTGCGGCGCGCGGCGGGTGAATTGCTGGAACACCTCCTGGCGCGGGCCATAGGCCTCGGGCGAGCCGTCGGTGCGCAGCGCCAGCACCTTGTCGACATTGGCGAGGATCGAGGGGCGATGGGCGACGATGACGACGGTGACGCCGTCGCGCTTCAGCCCGGCCAGCGCGAGCAGCAGCGCCTCCTCGCCCGCGCTGTCGAGATTGGAGTTGGGCTCGTCGAGCACGACCAGCTTGGGATCGCCATAGAGCGCGCGCGCGATGCCGACGCGCTGCGCCTGGCCGCCCGACAGCTTCACGCCGCGGCTGCCGATCTCGGTGTCGTAGCCCTTGGGCAGCTGCAGGATCATGTCGTGGGCGCCGGCGCGCTGGGCGGCGCGCACCACCATGTCGGGATCGCCTTTGTCCATGCGCGCGATGTTCTCGCGGATGGTGCCGGCGAAGAGCTCGACGTCCTGCGGCAGGTAGCCGACGTAATGGCTGAGCGCCGTGCGCGGCCAGGTATAGATGTCGGCGCCGTCGAGGCGCACATTGCCGACCGTGCACGGCCAGGCGCCGACGACCAGGCGCACCAGGGTCGACTTGCCCGACGCCGACGGGCCGATGACGCCGAGCGACTCGCCGGGCGCTAGCTCGAAGCTCACATTGGCCAGGATGGTCTTGCGCGTCGTGGGATTCATGTAGCCGATCTTGACCGCGCTCAGCATCCCTTTGGGTGCCGGCAGCGCCATGCCTTCGTCGCGGCGCGGCGCGGTGGTCAGGATCTCGTCGAGCCGGTTCCAGGCGAGCCGCGCTGCGAGAAAGCTCTTGTACGTCGCGACGCCGGATTCGATCGGCGCCAAGGCGCGCGCGCCGATGATGGAAGCGGCGATCATGATGCCGCCGGTCGCCTGAAGATCGAGGATCAGGAGCGCGCCTGCCCCCAAGAGCGCCACCTGGATCAGCATGCGCACCGTGCGCGAGGTCGAAGTCAGCTTGGAGTCGCGGTCGGCGGCGACGGTGCCCATCCGCATGCCTTCGAGCCATTGCGCGTGCCAGCGCTCGACGAAGGTCTGCGACATGCCCATGCCTTCGAGCACGTCGGCGTTGCGCAAGCCGTCATCGGCGAAATTGTGCGTGCGCGCCTGCGCCTCGATCGAGCGAGCGAGCGTCGCGTTGGTCATGCGCTGGCTGACGATGGCGATGGCGATCAGGATGGCGCCGCCGACGATCACGATCGCCAGCATCACCCAGTGCAGCATCAACAGCACGATGAAGAACACGCTCATGAACGGCGCGTCGAGCACCACGTTCACCGCCGGGCTGCCAAGGAAGTTCTTCACCGTCTCGAGATCGCGCAGGCCGTTGCGGATCGAGGCGCCGCCGGTGACCGACGAGGTCGCCACCATCGCGCGCAGCACCTTTTCGCCGAGCGCGTCGGCGCTGCGCATCGCCACGCGCTGCATCAGGCGCAGGCGCAGCGAGTCCAGCCAGCCGAACACCGCGAGCGCCACGACCGCGATCAGGGTGAGCAGGAACAGCGTGTCGGCGCTGCGGCTGGTCAGCACACGGTCATAGACCTGCAGCATGTAGAACGAGGTGGTGAGCGCGAGAATGCTCATCGCCGCGCTGAAGCCCAGCCCCGTCATCAGCAGGCGGCGGTTCGCCATCACCGCGTCGTAGAGCGGACGCGGCCGGTTCGAATTCCTGGTCAGGCCCTTGCTGCTCACGTCACGTCATTCCTGATCCGAATCCCCGAAATCCAGCCAGCTCGACGAATGCGCGTCGTAATGCTCGTTCGGGTCATAGAGCTTTACCTTCAGGCCCAGATCCTTGGCGGTCAGCTGCCCGGTCGAGGCGACCAGCTGGTACGACGCAACCACCATATCATGCCGCGAACCGGCCAGCGCCAGCTGCGCGGCCAGCCGCTCCTGCTCGGCGTTGAGGATATCCAGGATCTGCCTCTCGCCCTGGTGCTGCTGCTGGATGACGCCGTTCAGCGCGTCCTCGCTGGCGCCGACGCGGCGGGTGTTGTGCCCGACCGCCTCCTGCGCCGCGTGGTAGTTGGCCCAGGTGTCCTTGACGTTCTGGCGGGTCGCCATGTCGGCGTCGTAGATGCCCAAGCGGGTCTGCGAGCGCGCCTCCTTGGCTTCGCGGATGCGCGCGGTCTCGGCGCCGCCGGAATAGAGCGGGATCTGCACCTGGCCCAGCACCGAGAGCGTGTCGACCTTGGCCCGGGTGCCGAAGCCCGAATTGAGCGAATCCTGCACATAGTCGTACTCGGCGACGATGTTGGCGTGGGGCAGCATCGCGCCCACCGCGTTGTCGACGCCGTATTGCGCCGCCTTGTCGTCGGCCTGCGCGCCCTGGATCCGCGGCGAGAGCTTGAGGCCCATCGCCATCGCCTGCTCGATCGTGCCGGGCAGGTGCAGCATCGGCGGCATCTCCTCCAGCGTCTCCGACGGGCGGCCGATGATCCGCTCGAAGGAATGGCGGCTCTGGGCGAGCTGCGCGCGGGCGCCGGCGAGGTCGGCCTCGGCGCCGGCGATGCGGACCTCGACCTCCTGCAGGTCGGTCTTGGTCGCGGCGCCGGCATCGAGCTGGGTCTTGGTCGCGTCGCGCTGGCGGGTCAGCACGTTCACGTCGGTCTGGTGCAGGCGCAGCCCCTGGGCGTCGCGGACCACGTCCATATAGGCGGTCGCGGCGGCGAGCAGGATCTGCTGCTCGGCATTGAGCAGATCGGCGCGGGCCGAGCGCACCTGGGCGATGGCGCGCTGCACCTGGGCATGCGCCTGGCCGCCGGTGACCACCGGCTGGGACATCACCGCGCGGCCGGTCATGGGGGTGAGCGGGAGGGTGGTTTTCGCGGTCGGGATTTCGGTGCGCGACCAGCCATAGGTGCCGCTGACGCTGGCGCTGGGCCGCCAGCCGCTGCGCGCCTCGGCCACGGCGTCGTCGGCGGCGCGGACCTTGGCGCGGGCAGCCTCGAGCTCGGGATTGGTCGTGTAGGCCATGGCCAGCGCGTCGGCCATGGTGATGCGCTCGGCGCGCGCCGGGGCGGCCAGCGCGAGGCCAGCGACAACCAGCGTCAAGGCGCGACCGATGCCCCGCATCTTCGAAACTTCAACTCCGACAGCCCAGCCGGCCCGACGCGCTCTAAGCCTCTGCCCGGCCTCCCCGACCGTCGCCCAGCGGTAGAATCCTACGCGCGAGCGCAAAAAACGTCGAGAGATCAGGGGCCTGCGCGGTCCGCGCGCCTTCCTAGCGAAAACTCCCCCAAAAGCAAAGCCCGGCGGGAGGGTTCCCCGCCGGGCTTGCCGATCGTTAATGCGACCCTAGATCACGGAGACAGGCCGATGAAGCCGGTGAAGGTGTGATGGTCGCCGTTGACCAGGATCTGCATGTCGCTGCCGTTGATCACGCCGTCGCCGTTCATGTCGATCGAGATCGTCGTGGTGTTGGTGCCGCTGTTGTAGCTCAGCGTGATCTCATGGGCATGGCCGTCGAGCGTGCTGACGATCGTGAAGTCGTTGGCGATCGCCGACAGGTCGATCTTCTCGTTGTTGGTCAGGTCGGTGATCCTGTCCGCCGCGCCGAAGGCCGAATCCGACGCCGCCGTGTAGACGAAGGTATCGATACCGCCGCCGCCGGTGATCGTGTCGGCACCGCCGCCGCCGGTGATCGTGTTCTTGCTGCTGTCGCCGGTGAGAGTGTCGGCGAAGCCCGAGCCCGTCAGGTTCTCGAAGCCGGTCAGCTTGTCCCAGCCCGCGCCAACGGTGTTCTGGAAGCCGGTATTCGCGAGCGACACCGTCACGCCCGCCGTCGCGCTGGCATAGGACGCCGTGTCCTGGCCCACGCCGCCGTCGAGATTGTCGTCGCCGGCGCCGCCGTCGATCGTGTCGGCGCCCGAGCCGCCGCGGATCATGTCGTCGCCCGCCATGCCGTTCAGGTGGTTGGCGCCCGAATTGCCGACCAGCAGGTTGTTGAGCTCGTTGCCGGTGCCGTCGATGTCGCCATGGCCGCTCAGGGTCATGTCCTCGACATTGGCGCCGAGCGTGTAGCTGACCGAGGTCTGGACGGTGTCTTCGCCCTGGTCGACGCTCTCGACGATCTTGTCGGCGGCGTTGTTGACGACATAGGTGTCGTTGCCGTCGCCGCCGGTGAAGGTATCGCCATAGGCGGTGCCGCGCAGCACGTCGTTGCCGCCGGTGCCGTTGAACAACTCGTTATGGCCGTCGATCACGATCGAGATCACCTGCGCCGTGCCGTCGACGGTGTGCACGGTGAAGGTCTCGGTGATGTGGTCGCCGTCGTTGAGCGCCTGGATCGTCGCGTTGTTGTTGTTGAGCGTGAAGCTCCAATTGCCCGACGCGTCGATGGTGTAGCCGCCATAGGAGTGGTCGGTCGCGGTCAAGGTCCCCACCGCCTGGAACAGGTTCGGCGTGTTGTCGACGTCGGTGTCCGTGATGTGGCCGCTCGCCGTCGGCGTGCCGGAGAACAGCGTGCCGCCGGATTCGACCACGTTGCCGCCCGTCGTGCCGCTGACCACGGCGGCGTCGTTGGCGCCGAAGATCGTGACGGAGATCGTCTGGCTGGTGCCGTCGGCCGAGTGGATCGTGAAGGTGTCGGAGAGCGACTGGCCGACGTTCAGCGCCTGCACCGACCCGTTGCTGTCGTCGACCGTGTAGACCCAGTTGCCCGAGGCGTCGATCGAGAACGAGCCGTAGTGGTTGGTCGTGCTGCCGCCGGTGACCACCTGGAAGGTATTCGCCGCGTTGTCGACGTCGGTATCGGTCGCCGTGCCGCTCGCCGCGCCGCCCGGCGTCCCGTTCGCCACGCCGCCTGCTTCCGTCGCCGAGCCCGAAAGCGAGCCGGCGATCACTGCCGCGTCGTTGGCGCCGTGGATCGTGAAGTCGACGGTCGTCGAGCTCCCCGCCGTGCCGTCGGTCGCGTAGAGCGTGAAGATGTCGTGCACAGTGTCGCCGGTCTGCAGCGCCTGGGTGTCGGTGTCGTTGTCGTTCAGCCCATAGGTCACGTGGCCGGTCGCGGTGTCGAGCGTGGCCGTGCCGTAGGTGCCGATCTTGTGCCAGAAGCCGCCGCCGTCATTGACCCAGCCGTTGTTGGCGAGCGCGGTGGTGTCGAAGCTCGGCGTGTCGCCGCTGTCGCGGTCGCTGAGGGTCATCGTAGACGACGAGGTCAGCGTGCCGGAATTGCCATTGCTGACGCCGCCGGACTCGGTGAGCTCGGTGGTCGGCGAGCTGGCCGAGATCACCGGCGTGTCGTTGACGCCGTTGAGCGTGATCGTCAGCGTCTGCGCCGTGCTCGACAGCGCGCCGTCCGACGCGGAGAACGAGAAGGTCTCGCTCGCCGTGGTCTTGAGGCCTTCGATCGCGCCATCGTTGGGGACGTACTCATAGGCGCCGGTCGACGCATTGAAGTACAGCGTGCCGTAGGTGCCCGCGACCGAATGGTCGAAGCCCGCCCCCTGCGAATTGTCCAGGGTCTCGCCGGTCGCGTGGTAGGTCAGCGTGTCGTTGTCGCGATCGCCGCCCGAGAGCGAGCCGGTCTGCGTCGCGAAGGTGTCGTCGGCCGAGGTGTCGGTGAAGGTCATGCCCGAGATCGCGCCGAGCGTCGGCTTGTCGTTCGTGCCCGAGATCGAGACCGTGAAGCTCTGGCTGTCGGTGCCGCCATGGCCGTCGCTGACCGTGAAGGTGAAGCTGTCCGAGGCCGAGGTCTTGAGCGCTTCCATCGCCGTGTCGTTCGGGATGTAGACATACGCGCCGGTCGCCGAGTTGATGTAGAGCGTGCCGTAGCTGCCCGCGACCGCCATGTCGTAGCCGGGCTGGCCGGCGTTCGCCGTCGCCCCGGTCGC
Source organism: Rhizomicrobium sp. (assembly GCA_035549495.1). Classification (GTDB taxonomy): domain Bacteria; phylum Pseudomonadota; class Alphaproteobacteria; order Micropepsales; family Micropepsaceae; genus Rhizomicrobium. Next base: position 30,742 of record DASZQV010000038.1, read on the forward strand.
GCCGAAGGTCAACGTGTCGCTCGTGTCGGTGTCGTGCGCCGTCAGCGAGCCCGAGAAGTTCGAGAAAGTGTCGTTGAGCAGCGTGTCGGTGTAGGAGGCCGAGGTCGCGCTCGAGGTGATGTCCGGCGTGTCGTTGGTGCCGTTGATCACGATCGAGATCGTCTGGGTGAAGTCCGAGCTGCCGCTATGGACCGTATAGGTGAAGACGTCGGTGACGCTCTCGCCCACGCCCAGGCTGTCGGTGCCCGCGCCGGCCGTGTAGCTGTAGGTGCCGTCCGCGTTCAGGGTCAGCGAGCCGTACTGGCCCGACAGCGACGCGCCGAGCGAGCCGGTCGTGTTCATGTTGTCGGAATGGATGCCGGTCAGCGTCATCGTATCGTCGATGTCGAAATCGTTCGACAGCGCGTTGCCGCTGGCGGCGCCGGACTGGTTGATCGAGTTGCCGTCGGCGCCGAGGAACGCTTCCGCGTTGCCGTTGATGATGTCGACGGTGCCGTTGTCGAACTGGATGTGCTCGATGCCGGTGAGCTGGTCCTGGCCGTCCGCGGTCAGCACGGTGAGCGTGGCGCCGTTGGAGGAGCCGATGCCGTTGGCGCCGTTGGCGTGGATCACCGCGGTGTCCTCGCCCGAGCCGCCGATCAGGATGTCGTTGCCGGCGCCGCCGATGAGCGTATCGTCGTCGGAGCCGCCCGAAATCTGGTCGTCGCCTTCGCCGCCGTCGATGGTGTCGTTGCCGCTGCCGCCGTTGATCTGGTCGTCGCCGCCCAGGCCGTTGATGATGTCGTCGCCGCCGCGGCCGTTGACGATGTCGTCGCCTTCCGTGCCGTTATACGTGTCGTTGCCGTTCGTCAGATTGACCATGGTGGCGTTCCCTCTCTCACTCCGTTGACCGGCCCCTTGGGGCCTGAATTCTCATCGGTGGCTTGGGGGGCGGAGTCAGGCCGTGACGGTCCTTTGACCCCGGCCGAACGCTATCCGTTTGATGCCCCTCAGCAACCCGCTCCGGCTGAAACCCCAAGGCTCGCGCACCCGGGCCGCAGACGCTTTGCCAGCGCAAATCATCCGCTATTTCGCCATTCAAGATCGTTAACTGCGCCCGGGTTGCAAGTCAACGCTGGAATATAGAAGTAATTGTGAACACAGGAGAATCATGCGGACAGCCTCAACAATTCCTTTCCATCTCGCCGATTGACTCCCCTCCGGGCGCGGGCCTTTCCTTGTGTCATGAGCAGCGCGCGCAAACCCGCCAGCCGGACCTATGTCAATCTCGCTCCGGGCGACCCGGCACCGAACTTCGTCCAGCGGTTGGGGTCGAACGAGGGCTATGCGTTCAACCGGGCGGCCGGGCGCTATGTCGCGCTCTGCTTCATCGCCAGCGCCGGGGACCGGCAGGGCGCCGCCGCCATGGACGCAGCCTATGCCCGCCGCGACCTGTTCGACGACGTCCGCGCTTCGTTCTTCGCCGTCACCCTGGACCGGCGCGACGACAACGAGGCCAGGCTCCGGCCCGACCAGGCCTGCTTCCGCGACTTGGACGGCAGCGTCTCGCGGCTCTATGGCTGCCTGCCCCACGACTTCAAGACCGAAGAGGCCAGCGTCCCGGCGCGGCGGTTCTGGCTGGTGCTCGACCCGATGCTGCGGGTGCTCCGGTCGTTCCCCTTCGCCGAGGGCAAGGAGATTCCTGAAGTTTTCGCCTTCCTCGATTCGCTGCCGCCGCCCGAGCGTCATGCCGGAATCGAGCTCCAGGCGCCGATCCTGTTCCTGCCCAACGTCTTCGATCCCGACCTCTGCCGGCGGCTGATCGGGCTGTACGAGGCGCATGGCGGCAACGAATCGGGCTTCATGCGCGAGGTCGGCGGCAAGACGGTCGTGATCAACGATCCCGTCCACAAGCGCCGCCGCGACCACATCCTCACCGACCAGACGATCATCGACGAGACCAAGGCCTGCATCCTGCGCCGCATCGTGCCCGAGATCGCCAAGGCGCATCAGTTCCACGTCACCCGCATGGAGCGCTTCATCGTCGCCTGCTATTCCGCCGACGAGGAGGGTCATTTCAACGCCCATCGCGACAACACCACCAAGGGCACGGCGCATCGCCGCTTTGCCGTGTCGCTGAACCTGAACGACGATTACGAGGGCGGCGAGCTCAGCTTCCCCGAATTCGGCCCGCGCCGCTTCAAGCCGCCCGCGGGCGCCGCCGTGGTGTTCTCGTGCTCGCTGCTGCACCAGGCGAGCCTGGTGACGCGCGGCAAGCGCTATGTCTTCCTGCCCTTCCTCTACGACGAGGCGGCGGCGAAGATCCGCGAGGCGAACAACAAGTTCCTCGACGACGCCGTCGGCCCCTACAAGGCCTGAAGGACAAAGGCAGCGCGGCTTCCCCGTCGCCCCCAATGCCCGTAAGCTCGAATCGCGACGGGGGTGAGATGGCGGCAGCCAAGGCAAAAAAGGGCGACGAGACGATCGCCGAGTTCTTGCGGCGCTCGGAGCCCGCCCGCGGGGTCGCGCTGTTGTCGCCGACCATGATCGTGATGGGGATCGCGCTCGCAGCCCCGCTGGTCCTGCTCGCGCTCTACAGCTTCTGGTCCCAGTACGGGCTGACGCTCGACACCACCTTCACCTTGAACCAGTACGCGCACGCCTTCGGGCGGGTGAGCTATCGCAGCCTGTTCTACCGCTCGCTGGCGATCTCCTCGATCGTGACCCTGGTGACGGTCGGCCTCGCCTATCCGATGGCCTATTTCGTCGCCTTCAAGGTCGAGAAGTCCAAGTTCGTCTGGCTGATCCTGCTGACCATCCCGTTCTGGACGAGCTACCTTTTGCGCGTTTTCGCGTGGAAGGTGATCCTCGGCTACAACGGCGTGATCAATTCGGGGCTGATGAGCCTCGGGATCATCCACCAGCCGCTCGAGTTCCTGCTCTACAACCCGACCGCCGTGGTGGTGACGCTGGCGCATGCCTGGGCGGCGTTCGCGATCCTGCCGATCTACGTCTCGCTCGAGAAGATCGACCGCTCGCTGCTCGAGGCCGCCGCCGATCTCGGCGACAACGCGGTCCGGCGCTTTATGCGCATCACCCTGCCCCTGTCGCTGCCCGGCGTGCTCGGGGCTGCGGTGCTCATCTTCGTGCCGACCACGGGCGACTACGTCACGCCGTCTCTGGTCGGCGGCGCCAAGGGCGTGATGATCGCCAACGTCATCGAGGTGATGTTCGACAAGATCGGCAACTGGCCGCTCGGCGCGGCGCTGGCGATGGCGAGCATGGCGATGGTCGGCATCATCACGGTCTTGTCGGTGCAGGCGATCCGGCTCGCGGTGGCGAGGTCGAAATGAAGCCACGCGGGAAAAATACCGGCTGGGGCTTATTTATCTACGCGATCTTCTACCTCGCGTTCCTCTATCTGCCGGTGCTGTTCCTGCCGCTGTTCTCGTTCAACAACTCGATGTTCATCTCGTTCCCATTGTCTGGCTTCACCACCCACTGGTACGCCCAGATGTTCGCCGATGCCGAGGTGCAGCACGCGCTGGGCAACAGCCTGAAAGTGGGCGCCGCCGCCTCGCTGATCTCGACCATGCTGGGGCTTCCGGCCGCCAAGGCGCTGACGCGCTATCCGGTGCCGGGGAAGGCGGCGCTGATCGGCTTCGTCAACCTGCCGCTGTTCATCCCCGAGATCGTGCTCGGCATCTCGCTTCTGATCCTGTTGAACCAGGCCGAGATCCCGCTGTCGCTGATGACCGTGGTGATCGGGCACATCACGGTGTGCGTGCCCTTCGCGATCACCGTGCTGATGTCGCGCATGGAAGGCTTCGACAAGAGCCTGGAGGAAGCCTCGCTCGATCTCGGCGAGAACGGCTGGATGACGTTCTGGCGCGTGACGTTCCCCTTGGTGCTGCCGGGCATCGTCTCGGCGCTGCTGCTCACCTTCATGGTGTCGTTCGACGATTTCCTGATCGCCTATTTCCTGGCGGGCACGCAGGTGACCCTGCCGATCTATATCTGGGCGCAGCTGCGCTTCCCGTTCAAGCTGCCGGTCGTGCTGGCGCTCGGCGCGATGATCCTGCTCGCGTCGTGCGTGATCGTGGTGGTGGCGGAATCGATCCGCAGCTGGGGCCAGCGCGGCCGCACGGTGGTGGGCGCCTGAGGGAGAGAATTTTGGACGACTACATCCGCATCAGCCGCATCACCAAGCGCTTCGGCGAGGTCGCGGCCGTCGACGACGCCGATTTCGGCATCGCGCGTGGGGAGTTCTTCTCGCTGCTGGGCCCATCGGGCTGCGGCAAGACCACCTTGCTGCGCATGATCGCGGGCTTCGAGTATCCCACCGAAGGCGCGATCCTGGTCGACGGCAACGACATCACCCACCTGCCGCCGCACAAACGGCCGTCGAACATGGTGTTCCAGTCCTACGCGATCTTCCCGCACCTGAACGTCACCGACAACATCGCCTACGGCTTGCGCAAGCAGCGCCTCGACAGGGCCGAGCTCGACCGCCGCGTCGCGGAAGCGCTCGCGATGATCAAGCTGACCGGCTTCGGCAAGCGCCGCGGCGACCAGCTCTCCGGCGGCCAGCGCCAGCGCGTGGCCCTCGCCCGCGCGCTGATCATGCGGCCCAAGGTGCTGCTCCTCGACGAGCCGCTCGGCGCGCTCGACAAGCGGCTTCGCGAATCCATGCAGATCGAGCTTCGCCAGCTGCAGAAGAGCGTCGGCATCACCTTCGTGTTCGTCACCCACGACCAGGAAGAGGCGCTGTCGATGTCCGACCGCATCGCGGTGATGTCGGGCGGCAAGGTGCTGCAGATCGCCGAGCCGCGCACGCTCTACGAGCAGCCCAATTGCCGCGAGGTCGCGGATTTCATCGGCACGATGAACTTCTTCGACGCCTCCGTGGCCGCGCCCGACATGCTCGATGCCGGTCCGCTCGGCAAAATGCGCGCGTCCGTCTCGCAGCCTGTCGGCACGAAGGTGCTGATGGCGGTCAGGCCGGAGAAGATCCAGGTCGCCAGGGACGGAGACGGCATCAAGGGCACGATCGCGGCGTCGGCCTATCTTGGCGAGCGCAATCACATCCATGTGCTGGTCGACGGCGTGAAGGAGCCCGTCGCGGTGGCGCAGCAGAACCAGGACCGCGACGGTGTGCACTACCGCGCGGGCGACGCCGTCGTGCTCTCCTGGGCGCCCGAGGCGATGGTCATCCTTCCGCGGGATTGAGCAGCCGCTCGAACTCCCCGCGCGCCCGGCTCTGCAAATCCGCGAGGCGCGCTTCCACTTCCGCGAAATCGCTTGCGCCGCCGGCGCGGGCGAGCAGCGCCTTCAGGCCCGGCGTCGCTTGCGCGGGATCGAGCGTGCCGTCGACGGCGATGCGCAGCACCTGGATCAGCGCGTGCTGGAACGAGGCCGCTTCGATCAGCACCTCGGGCACGTCGAGCTTGCGCAGCGCCGCGATGGTGTTGGTGTCGAGGATGCCGGTCTTGAGTTGAAGCGTCTGGGCGACGAACTCGATATCGACGAGCCCGCCGGGCGCGAATTTCACGTCCCAGCGGTTCTTGCCCGGGAACTGCGCGGCGAGTTTCTCGCGCATCTCGCGCGCGTCTGCGAACAGCTTGGCGTCGTCGGATTTCGCCGTGAGCGTGGCGTGGATCACGGCCTCGACCTCGCGGCAGAGCGCGGGCGAGCCGGCGATCGCGCGCGCGCGGGTGAGCGCGAGCCGCTCCCAGGTCCAGGCTTCGCTCGCGTGATAGCGGCGGAAGGATTCGAGGCTGACCGCGACCGGGCCCTTGTTGCCGGTGGGGCGCAGGCGCATGTCGACCTCGTAGAGCCCGCCCGCGCCGGTCAGCGCGGTGAGCGCCACGATCAGCCGCTGCGCCAGCCGCGCGTAATGCAGCACCGCGGCCGACATGTCCGGCGCGTCGTAGACGAAGATGAGATCGAGATCGGACGCCGCCGTCATCTCGCGCCCGCCGAGCTTGCCCATGGCGATGACGGCGAAGCGTCCGCCTTCGATGTGCTTCGCCGTCTCGTGCTCGACGGCGCCGAGCAGCGCGCTCACCACGCATTCGGCGATGTTGGCGAGCGCGGGCCCGGCCTCAGACGCTTTCACGGCGCCCTTGATGATCTGCACGCCGACGCGGAAGATCTGCTCGCCCGCGAAGCGCCGCGCCGCGTCGAGCTTGGCCTCGTAGTCGGTCGCGCGCGCGATGAGGTCGCCGAGCGTCGCATCCAGCGCGGCGCGCGTCGGAAGGACCTTCAAGAAATCCGCGTCCAGCAGCGCGTCCAAGGTCGCGGGCCGCTGTGCCAGATGCGCCGACAGCTTGGGTGCCGCGCCCGCGATCTCGGCCACGAGCTGGAGCAGTTCCGGCCGCGCCAGGAACAGCGAGAACAGCTGCACGCCGGCGGGCAGGTTCGAGACGAACCGGTCGAGCTGCATGAAGGCGGCGTCGGGATCGGCGCTCGCCGCCAGCGCTTCGAGCAGCGCCGGCACCAGCTTGGTCAGCAGCTCGCGCGCGCGGGCGCTGCGCGTGGCGCGGATGCGGCCGTGATGCCAGCCGCGGATCGCGTTCGCCACGTGATGGGCGTCGCGGAAGCCCATCCGGCCTAGGGTCGACAGGGTCTCGGGATCGTCCTCGACGCCGGTGAAGACGAGATTGCCCTGCGCATGCGCGAGCGGCGCTGCACGCTCGAACAGGCGCACATAGTGGTCCTGCACGGTCTCGAGCCAATGCGTCAGCGCGAGCCCGAAGCCGTCGAAATCGCCATAGCCCATGAAGCAGGCGATGTGATCCAGCTCGTCCCTGGCCTTGGGCAAGGTGTGGGTCTGCTGGTCCTCGATCATCTGCAGGCGATGCTCGAGCTTGCGCAGATAGCGATAGGCGTCGGTCAGCTCGCCGAGCGCCGCGGCCGTGATCAAATTCTCCGCCTGCAGCGCCTTCAGCGCTTCCAAGGTCGCGGGCGCGCGCAAGGTCGGCTTGCGGCCGCCCAGGATGAGCTGCTGCGTCTGGGCGAAGAACTCGATCTCGCGGATGCCGCCGCGCCCGAGCTTGACGTTGTGGCCGGCCACCGCGATGCGGCCATGGCCTTCATGGGCATGGATCTGGCGCTTGATCGAATGGATGTCCTCGATCGCGGCGAAGTCGAGATTGCGCCGCCACACGAAGGGCTCGATGGCTTTGAGGAACTGCGCGCCGGCTTGCGCGTCGCCGGCGCAGACACGCGCCTTGATCATCGCCGCGCGCTCCCAGTTCTGGCCCATGCCCTCGTAATAGGCTTCCGCCGCGCCGGTCGAGATCGCCACTTGCGTCGCGCCCGCGTCGGGGCGCAGGCGCAGATCGGTGCGGAAGACATAGCCGTCCGACGTGGTTTCGGCGATCAGCTTGACCAGGCCGCGCACCAGATCGACGGCGGCGCCGCGCTTGTCGCCCAGCTTCTGATAGGGAAATTTCTCCTCGTCGAAGAACACCACCAGGTCGATGTCGGAGGAATAATTGAGCTCGCCCGCGCCATATTTTCCCATCGCCAGCACGGTCAGCCCGGTGGAGGCTTCCAGCGCAGCACCGTCGGCGCCGCTCATGCCGGCCTGCCGCGCCGCCTGCGCCAGAAGAAAGCGCAGCGCGCCCTGGACGGCGGCATCGGCGAAACGCGACAGGGCGCCAGTGACCGCCTGAAGATCCCACTGCCCTTCAATGTCGGCCAGCGCCACGGCCA
>DASZQV010000039.1:0-181042 GCA_035549495.1 Rhizomicrobium sp.
GTCATCGGCACGATCGGCGTCAGCCGCACCGCTTCGTCCTTCGAGGTGGTGCGGATGTTGGTGAGCTGCTTGGCCTTCAAGGGATTGACCTCGAGGTCGTTGTCCTTGGCGTTCTGGCCGATGATCATGCCCTGATAGACCTTGGTGCCCGGCACGACGAAGAGCTTGCCGCGCTCTTCCAGGTACCACAGCGCATAGGCCACCGCCTCGCCGTCGCCGGTCGAGATCAAGACGCCGTTGGTGCGGCCGACGATCGCGCCCTTGTGCGGCGCGTACCCCGAGAACATGCGGTTGATCACGCCGGTGCCGCGCGTGTCGGTGAGGAACTCGCCGTGATAGCCGATCAGCCCGCGCGACGGCGCGGTGAAGACGATGCGCGTCTTGCCGGCGCCGGTGGGGCGCATGTCGGTCATCTCGCCCTTGCGCGTCGAGATCTTCTCGATCACCACGCCGGTATAGGGATCGTCGACGTCGATGGTGACTTCCTCCATCGGCTCCAGCCGCTCGCCGTTCGCGCCCTGCTGGAACAGCACGCGTGGCCGGCTGATCGACAGCTCGAAGCCTTCGCGGCGCATGGTCTCGATGAGCACGCCGAGCTGCAATTCGCCGCGGCCCGCGACCTCGAAGGCGCCGTCGCCGGTCTCCTTCACCTTGATCGCGACATTGCCCTCGGCTTCGCGCAGCAGGCGCTCGCGGATCACGCGGCTCTGCACCTTGTCGCCTTCGCGCCCCGCCAGCGGCGAGTCGTTCACCGACACCGTCATCGCCAGGGTCGGCGGATCGATCGGCGTCGCGTGGATCGCCTCGGTTACGCTCATGTCGCAGAGCGTGTCGGCGACGGTCGCGATCTGCAGCCCCGCAATGGCGATGATGTCGCCCGCTTCGGCCCGCGCCACCGGCACGCGCGCCAGCCCGCGGAACGCGAGCAGCTTGGTCACGCGCGCGCGCTCGATCTCCTTGCCCTCGCGGTCGAGGACCTTGATCACGCGGTTGACGGTCATCGCGCCGGACTCGATGCGGCCCGTCAGGATGCGGCCGAGGAAGTTGTCGGCCTCGAGCGTCGTGACCAGCATCTTGAACGGATGCTCGTCGCCGGCGAGCGCGACCGGCTTCGGCGGCGGCACGTCTTCGACGATGCGGCGGAACAGCGGTGTCAGGTCCTTGCGCTCGTCCGCGAGGTCGTCGACCGCCCAGCCGTTGCGGCCCGAGGCGTAGAGATGATGGAAATCGAGCTGGTAGTCGTTGGCTTCGAGCGCCAGGAACAAATCGAAGATGCTGTCCAGGGTCTCGGCCGGCTGGGCGTCCTGGCGGTCGATCTTGTTGATCACCACGATGGGCTTGAGGCCCAGCTTCAGCGCCTTGGACAGCACGAACTTGGTTTGCGGCATCACCGACTCGGCCGCATCGACCAGGAGCACCACGCCGTCGACCATGGAGAGGATGCGCTCCACCTCGCCGCCGAAATCGGCATGGCCGGGCGTGTCGACGATGTTGATGCGCGTGCCGTTCCACTCGACGCTGGTGCACTTGGCCAGGATGGTGATGCCGCGCTCGCGCTCGAGGTCGTTCGAATCCAGCGCACGCTCCTGCATGTGCTGGTTCTCGCGGACCGACCCCGACTGCTTGAGCAGCTGGTCGACCAGGGTGGTCTTGCCATGGTCGACATGGGCGATGATGGCGATGTTACGCAGTTCCATGAGCAGGGCCGGCCGTTTGGGGAAGATGCGCGGCTTATATCGGGCAGGTCCGGGCCGGGCAATGTGCTGCGCTGCACAATCGGCAGGCCGAAGCCCAGGGATTAACGTTTCGTAGGAGCGCCCTTATCTCGTCGCCGTGGCGGGGATTCATGCATTTCGTTACAAAATTTCCCGCGCTAAGGCCAAAATTTGCCGGAAGCGTGCTAGGAGATAGCGCAGGGGCGCCCGATATATGTCGGCTCGCAGGCCTGGATTGCTGAAATGAACATTCGCGCGCGCGACACCTTCGACACGCTGGACGGTGCCGGAACCGCCGCACCCGGCACGGCCCTGGGCCGCGCCTGGGCCGATTCGCGCATCCGTTGGGGCGCGATCGCCGCGGCCGGAATCGCGATCGCCGCCGGGCTGTGGCTTCTGCTTTCGCCCAAGCCGGTCGAGAAGAAGAAGCCGCTCGCGCCCGTCATCGTCGCCACCGCGCAACGCCAGGATGTGAGAGTCGTCGAGCACACCATCGCCACCGTGCTGGCCGAGAACACGGTGCAGCTGGGCGCCCAGGTCACCGGCCAGCTGACGCGCGCGAACTTCCACGAAGGCCAGATCGTCCATCGGGGCGACCTCTTGTTCGAGATCGATGCGCGCCCGTTCCAGGCCGCGCTCGCCCAGGCCCAGGCGCAGCTCGCCAAGGACCAGGCGAGCCTTTCGAGCGCGCAGAACGACGAGCGCCGCTACACGACCTTGTTCAATCAGGGCGCGGCGTCGCAGCAGCAGCGCGACCAGGCCGTCGCGGCGGCAAAAGGCTTCCTCGCCACCGTGCAGTCGGACAAGGCGGCCATCGACATGGCCAGGCTCAATGTCGGCTACACGCGCATCCGCTCGCCGATCACCGGCAAGACGGGCGCGATCATGATCCAGCCGGGCAATCTGATCGCCGCCAACGCCGCGACGCCGCTCGTCACCATCACCCAGGTGCAGCCGGTGAAGGTGTCGTTCTTCCTTCCGCAGAACGAGCTCGGCCAGATCCAGGCGCAGATGAGCGCGGGCGGGCTTCAGGCCGTGATCCCGATGCCGGGCGCCGCGGGCGACCACGAGATCGCGCCGGTCAACTTCGTCGGCAATGCGGTGAGCGCGCAGACCGGGACGATCGAATTGCGCGCGACCTTCACCAATGAGGACTTCCGGCTCGTGCCCGGCCAGACCGTGGACGTCGGCGTGACCCTGAGAGACATCAAGGGCGCCGTCGTGGTGCCGCGCGATGCCGTCAATGCCGGCCAGGACAAGAGCTTCGTCTATGTCGTCGACGCGGCGTCCAAGGCGCATATGCGCAGCGTCGAGGTGCTGAACGACGACGGCACCGACATGGCGATCCGGGGCAAGATCAAGCCCGGCGACAAGGTCGTGGTCGAGGGCCAGCTGCGCGTCACCGACGGCGCCAAGGTCGCCATCGACAAGCACGGCCATCACACGCCGAGACCGCGCACGCCGGTGGGCGCGCAGTGAACATCTCCGCGCCTTTCATCCGCCGGCCCGTGATGACGGTGCTGTTGATGGCGGCGCTGGTGATCTTCGGCGCCTTCGGCTACGCGACCTTGCCGGTCAGCGAGCTGCCCAACGTCGACTTCCCCACCATCAGCGTGTCGGCGAGCCTGCCCGGCGCCGATCCCGACACCATGGCGTCCGCGGTGGCGACGCCGCTGGAGAGCCAGTTCTCGACCATCCCCGGCGTCTCGCAGATGACGTCGCAGAGCGTGTCGGGCTCGACCTCGATCACCATCCAGTTCGATCTCGACCGCAACATCGACGCCGCGGCCGAGGACGTGCAGGCGGCGATCCAGGCGGCGACGCGGCAGCTTCCGATCAACATGCCGAGCCCGCCGTCGCTGCGCAAAGTGAACCCGTCGGACTCGCCGATCCTCTATATCGCGATGCAGTCGTCCTCGATGCCGATGTACGCGGTCGACAAATATGCCGAGAACCTGCTCGCGCGGCAGCTCTCGACGCTCGAAGGCGTGGCGCAGGTCAACGTCTACGGCTCGCAGGTCTATGCCGTCCGCCTGCAGGCCGACCCGCTGCAGATGGCGGCGCGCGGCATCGGCATCGACCAGGTCGCGGCCGCGATCCAGGGCGCCAACGTCAATATCGCGAGCGGCGTGCTCAACGGCCCGTCGCAATCGACGCTCATCCACACCAGCGGCCAGCTGCAGGACGCCGCGGCTTACGCGCGCCAGATCATCGCCTGGCGGAACGGCGCGCCGGTGCGCTTCCAGGACATCGGCCGCGCGCTGGACAGCGTCGAGAACAACCGCGCCGCCAGCTGGTTCAACAAGGATCGCGCCATCATCCTGGCGGTGCAGCGCCAGCCCGGCTCGAACACCATCGAGATCGTCAATCGCATCAACGCGGTGATCCCGCATTTCGAGACCTCGCTGCCGAAATCGATCTCGCTGAACGTGATCTACGACCGCAGCCAGTCGATCCGCGCCTCGGTCGACGACGTGCAGACGACGTTGCTGCTCGCCGCGGTGCTGGTGGTGCTGGTGATCTTCGCGTTCCTGCGCACCTTGTCGGCGACGATCATCCCCTCGCTCGCGCTGCCCATCGCGGTGATCGGCACCTTCGCCGGCATGTCGTTGCTGGGCTACAGCCTCGACAACCTTTCGCTGATGGCGCTGACGCTCTCGGTCGGCTTCGTGGTCGACGACGCCATCGTCATGCTCGAGAACATCGTGCGCCATGTCGAGGACGGCGAGAAGCCGCTCGACGCCGCGTTCAAGGGCTCGGCCGAGATCGGCTTTACGATCCTGTCGATGACGGTATCGCTGGCGGCGGTGTTCATCCCGCTGGTCTTCATGGGCGGCATCGTCGGCCGGCTGCTGCACGAATTCGCGGTGACCATCGTCTTCGCCATCGTCGTCTCGGGCATCGTCTCGGTGACCTTGACGCCGATGCTGTGCTCGCGGTTCCTGAAGCCCGGCAAGAGCGCCGAGCACGGCAAGCTCTATCAGATGAGCGAGCACGCCTTCGACTGGGTGCAGGCGCGCTACGAGACCAGCCTGCATTGGAGCGTGGCGCACAAGCCGCTGATCCTGGGCGTGTTCGTGCTCAGCCTGGTCGCGACGGTCGGCCTGTTCATGCTCTCCAAGACCGACTTCCTGCCCAGCGACGACACCGGCCAGATCAGAGGCTCGACGCTTGCCGCCGACCGCGTTTCGTTCAACCAGATGGTGGCGCTGCAGAACCGCGCCGCGGCGATCGCGATGCAGGATCCCAACGTCGAAGGCGTGATGTCGGCGGTCGGCGGCGGCGGCTCGCGCTCGGGCAACAACAACGGCACGCTGCTGTTGAAGCTCAAGCCGCGCGGCCGGCGCCTGACCGCCGACGAGGTCATCAACGAGATCCGCCCGAAGCTGTCGCACATCCCGGGCCTCAGCGTCTCGATGCAGAACCCGCCGGCGATCAACATCGGCGCCGGCTCGTCGTCGCGCGCGCAGTACCAGTACACCTTGCAGGACCTCGACCAGAGCGAGCTGCAGCAGAGCGCGGCCAAGCTGATCGCCGCGCTGGGCAACACGCCCGGCTTCATGGACATCACCAGCGACATGGACCTGAACAGCCCCGCGGTGAACGTGCACATCGACCGCGACAAGGCCGCCGCGCTGGGCGTCACGCCCCAGGCGATCGAGACCGCGCTGGGCTCGGCCTTCGGCGGCCAGCAGATCTCGACCATCTACGGCTCGTCGAATCAGTATTGGGTGATGCTCGAGCTGCTGCCGCAATATCAGAACGACGCGCAGGATCTGAACCGGCTCTACATCACGCCGGGCGGCGCGGGCGCGCCGGCGGCCCCCGCGTCCGGCGGGACATCGTCGGGCGCTACGGCGCCGCCGCCGCTGGTGCCCCTGAGCGCGGTGACCAGGCTGGTGCCCGGCATCATGCCGCTCAGCATCAACCATCTGGGCCAGCTGCCGTCGGTGACGATCTCGTTCAATCTGGCGCCCGGCTATGCGCTCAGCGACGCGACCGGCGCCATCGCCCAGGTGCAGCGCGACCTCAACATGCCGCCCGGCATCCAAGGCTCGTTCCAGGGCACGGCGCAGGCGTTCCAGAGCTCGCTCAGCAATATCGGCGTGCTGCTCGCCATCGCGATCCTCACCGTCTACATCATCCTCGGCATCCTCTATGAGAGCTTCATCCATCCGCTGACCATCCTGTCGGGATTGCCGGCAGCGGCGGTGGGCGCGCTCGCGACCCTGATGCTCTTCCAGGTGCCGCTCAGCCTCTATGGCTTCGTCGGCATGATCATGCTGATCGGCATCGTGAAGAAGAACGCGATCATGATGATCGACTTCGCGCTCACCCGCGAGCGCAGCGAAGGCGCCGATCCGCAGGACGCCATCGTCGAAGCGGCGTTGATCCGCTTCCGTCCGATCATGATGACGACCATGGCGGCCCTGATGGGCACGCTCCCCATCGCCATCGGCTTCGGCGCCGGCTCGCAGGCGCGCCAGCCGCTGGGCCTAGCGGTCGTCGGCGGGCTGGTGGTGTCGCAGCTTTTGACGCTCTACATCACGCCGGTGATCTATGTGTATCTCGACCGGCTGGGGACCAGGCTGTTCGGCCACGCGCAGACGGCGCCCGCGCCGGCGGAATGATCAACCCTTCGCGCTGATCCGGTCGATCTCCGCGACCTCGTCGGCGGTCAGCTCCCACGACGCGGCCTTGACGTTCGCCTCGACCTGCTCCGGCCGCGTGGCGCCCGCGATGACGCTGGCGAGCGACGGCCGCGACAGCAGCCACGCGAACGCCAGGTCGAGCAGCGAGTGCCCGCGCGCTTCGGCGAACGCCTTCAGCGCCTCGACGACGGTCCAGTTCGCCTCGTTCATGTAGCGGTCCGAGAAGCGCTGCATGCGGCCGAAGCGCGTGTCGGCCGCCGGTTGTTGGTCGCGCTTGTATTTTCCCGTGAGCAACCCGCTTGCCAGCGGGAAATACGGAAGCAGCGACATGCCCTCATTCTCGATCGCCGGGATCAATTCCTTCTCCGCGCCGCGCACCAAAAGGCTGTACTCGTCCTGCGCGGTGACGAAAGCGCTCCAGCCCTTCGCGCGCGAAATGGTCGCCGCGTCGCGGATGCCCGCGGCGGGAAGGTTCGAGCAGCCGACGGCGCGCACCTTGCCGGCCTTCACCAGCGCATCGAGCGCGCCGAGCGTCTCCTCCATCGGCGTGTGGGGATCGGGCGCGTGCAGCTGATAGAGATCGATCCGGTCGGTCTTGAGCCGCTTCAGGCTGGCCTCGACGGCGTCCCGGATATAACCCGCCGAGGCGCGGCGCTTGTCGGCGTCGTCGTCCATCGCCATGCCGAACTTGGTCGCGAGCACGATGCGGTCGCGGCGCCCCTCGAGGATCTCGCCGAGCTGCGTCTCGGAGCCGCCGCGCCCGCCATAGATGTCGGCGGTGTCGAGGAAGTTCACGCCGACATCCAGAGCGCGGTCGACCACGCGGCGCGACGCTGCGACGTCGAGGACGCCGAAATTGTTGCAGCCGAGGCCCACGACCGAAACCTCGAGGCCCGAGCGGCCGAGCCTGCGCATCTTCATGGAAACCTCCGAGCATCAAAAGAAAGGGGCGCCGGTTTCCCGACGCCCCGATCTTATACGCTGTCGCCGCTCTTAGAAGCGCGCGCCGACGGTGATGCCGATGTTGCGCGGCTCGCCGTAGAACACGCCCGTCCACAGACCGGACGAGGAGCTGGTCAGGTACTGGCCGGTGACATGGCTGCCGCCGAACAGGTTGCGGATGTAGCCCGAGACGTACCACGCATTGTCGGGCGCGTTCAGGGTGACGAGCGCGTTGGCGACGCTCCACGATTTGATCTTGTCCGCCGGGCCGTTGAAGATGCGGCCGAACATCGGCGCCTGCCAGTAATAGTCGAAGCGGCCGACAAGGTTGAAGCCGTGGCCCATCTGCTCGGTGTATTGCGCGCCGAAGCTGAGCGAGTACGGCGGCGTGTTGGCCAGCTGGTTGCCCTGGATGTCGACCGGAACGCCGGTGAGCGTGCCGCCCGACGCCGCATCGGCGGTCGAGAAGTTGCCGGGCAGGTGATAGGTGCCGTCCGGATCCTTCGTCGCCAGGCCGAGGCCGACGAACTGGTCGAACACCGCGGTGCTGCACACGCCGTACGCCGCGTTCGGCACGCCGTATTGCGCCAGGCCGTTGACGCCGCCCGGAGGCGCGAAGAACGTGCCGCCGGTGAACAGGCTCAAGGTCTGGAAGTCGTTGATCAGGCTGTTGTTGCCCGAGTGATAGAGCACGCAGTTCTGCGCGTTCGTCGCCGACAGCGTGCCGTCCTTCACGACCAGGGCGTTGGGCAGTCCGCCGCCGGGATTGCGGGTGTCGATCTGCCGCGTCTTGCCGATGCGCGACTGGGTCCAATCGGTGTTCAGGTTGAACTGCCAGTGGTCGTCCGGCGCCCACAGGAACTCGCCTTCCAAGCCGCCCAGGAACGCCGTGATGTTGGTGTTGACCGAGGTGTTGGCGATGACCGACGAGATCTGATAGCCGCCGTAATTGTAGTACCACGCCGTCAGGTTCGCCTGCAGGCGGCCGTCGAGCAGCGTGTTCTTGGCGCCGATTTCGTAGGCGTCGATGGTTTCCGGATCGTAGGTCGCCGGGATGCCCGAAAGGTTGCCGGGCTGCACGCCGGGGTTGGAGCCGCCGGCCTTGTAACCGCGCGCATACGACGCGTAGATCATGGTCTGGTCGGTCAGCGTCCAATGCGGAGTGTAGTTGACGACCAGGCGCCCAGTGATCTTGTCGAAGGTGCGCTCGGTGTTCTCGAACAGCTGCGGTCCGGCGACGGCGCCGTCGAAGTCGCCGCAGGTCGCCGGCGACAATTGCTGCTCGTCGAAGCACTGCTTGATCGCCGCGTCGCTGTCCTTCGATCCGACCGGCTCGAAGCCGTTGAAGATCGTGATGCGGCCCGAATTGTTCTTGATGTCCTCGGTGCCGCGCAGGCCCAACGTGACCTTCAAGGTGTCGGGGATCGCATCCCAATACGCCTCGCCGTAGATCGCCTTGGACTCGATCGTCGATTTCTGGGTGCGGTTGTCGTAGAAGGGCGAGCCGTAGATGCAGCCGACCTGCGAGCAGTTCAGCAGGTAGTCCGGCGGCGTGCCGCCCGCGGCGAGGATGCCGCCGACCTGCGCCGGCGGGATGATCGCGCCGAAGAGGGTCTGGCCGTAGTCGAGCGTGTTGGCGCCGACATAGTAGTCGCCCCACTGCTGGACGTTCAGGTAATAGGCCGCCAGCATGAAGTTCAGCGGGCCTTCGAAATTGGTGTTGAAGCGCAGGTCGGCCGAGATTTGCTTGCTCGAGCCGTTCGACTGGTCGTAGGCGAACGGGCGGTCGGTGTAGCGGTTGATCGAGCCGCCGACGATGCCGTTGTTGGTGAAGTCGGAGGTCGGCAGCATGCCCGGCTGCGCGAAGATGAACGCGTAGGGACCGCTGGCGAGATTGCCGTAGTTCGCGCCGACCCACGGCAGCGCCGCTTCATAGGTTCCCAGGATCGTGGCGAAGGTGGTCAGGCTCTGGCTCAGCAGCGCGGGATCGAACGGCGCGCCGGGCGAGTTGGTGTAGCTCTCCTGCGAGATCACGCTGCCATCGGCATAGCCGCCGACCAGGGTCGCGTCGAGCCAGTCGGCGACCTTCTGCTTCACCTCGCCGGTGATGGAGTTGCTGCGCGACTTCAAGGTCGGCGAGAAGTCGGAATTGATCTCGCGCGGATTGTACGGAACCGCGCCGGCGGGCGCGACGTAGCCGTCGGCGAGATTGAACAGGCCCAGCGTCTGCGGACCGGCGGTGCCGAAATTGCCGAAACTGGCGAAGATCGTGCCGAAGGCGCCGGCCATCGCCTGCTGGCTGACCGGGATGTTGAAGAAGGTCGCGTTCGGGTTCACCGGGCCGTTGGTCAGCTCGTCCGGCAAGCAGCCCAGCACGCCCGACGGGTCGGTGTGGCAGAGCTGCTTCTCGCCGCGCATGCGGCTGTCGTTTTCGTTCGCGTGCGAATAGATGATGTCGACCGTGGTGTCCTGGGTCGGCTGCCAGCGGATCGCGGCGCGGCCCGACCACTGATCGCGGCCGTCGGGATGGCGGTCGGCCAGGCTGCTGATGTTGGTCGCATAGCCGTCGTGGCGGAACCAATCGCCGGACAGACGGATGCCGAGCTCGTCGGTGACGATCGGCATGTTGACCATGCCCTTGATCTCGGCGGTGTCGTAGGTGCCGTAGCTCGCGTCGATGCTGGCGGCGAAGGCGTCCAGCTTCGGCTTGGCGGAGAACACGTTCACCGCGCCGCCGGTCGCGCCGCGTCCGTACAGGGTCGACTGCGGGCCGCGCAGGATTTCGATGCGCTCCACATCGTAGAACTGGCCGCTATCGACCGGCGCGTTGGCGTAATAAACGTCGTCGATGTTGAAGGCGATGCCCGACTCGGCATCGCCCGAGATGACCTGCGTGCCGATGCCGCGGATCTGGAAGTTCGTGCCCGTGAAGTTCGCCTTCGTGTACGAGACGTTCGGGGTCGAGAACTGGATGTCCTTGAAGGTGTTCACCTGATGTGCGGCCAGGTCCTGGGCGGTGTAGGCCGTCACGGCGATCGGAACCGACTGGATGTCTTCGGCGCGCTTTTCGGCGGTCACCACCACGGTTTCGATCTGTGCGTATGCCGGCACCGTGAAGGCGGTGGTTACGAGCAGCGCACCAATGAACGTGAGGGACTGTGTCGTCCCGAGCTTCGCAGGCATCTTGAACTCCCCGTTGCGACCCCGATTGGCCGGGGCCATCTGTGGCCAAGCGCGTCGTATCCGCACCCCGCGGACCCAGCACGACGCATTATGGCGTTTCGAGATTGATGGAATGTCATTAGGGGGGCAAGGGGATTGTCGGAACCCCTTTGGGACGGCGCAATTTCGCGAAAGCTTTGTACCCAATATGCCACAGTGAAAGCTGCAATAGCGGCAGTCACGGCAACTTTCGAACCGACACGGAACTATTTTGATAAGATACTGAAACTACTGAATAAATCAAATAGCGACTCGCGCGATTTGGGCTCAGCCGGCGCGCGGATAGGGGCCGAACGGAAACGGCCTTTCCTCGCGTCCGAAGGTCACGAAATCGAGCAGCTGGCCGACATAGCGCACGAGACTCAGCGAGAAGCGCTTCAGCTCGTCATTCGCGTGGCCGTTGACCGCCACGACCGCGAACTGGATCAGCCCGACGAAGAAGAGAATCCACAGCACGAACCAGGCGATGATCGCGAAGCCGAGCGCGAACAGCAGGCGCTCCAGCGGAAAGGGCGGGCGGACGGGGACCGGCAGGGCCTGGGCGCCGCCATTGGGGGTCTCGGTCATCGTTGCGTGCTCCCTTGGGCCACCACACTAAGCTGGTGTGGCGCCGCCGGATTTCAAGGACGGGCGCGCTCGAAAAGCGGCGGGAACACCATCGCGGCCAGGATCCCGCCCGCGATGGGCAGGACGGCCAGGCCGCCGACCAGCGCCGCCACGGCCGCCATCCACGCGATGGCGAAGAACAGCACCCGTCCGGCGTAGAAGGGCGCGAGCGGCGGCCGCTCCGAGGTCTCGAACCCGGGCCCGATCATGCGGATCGCCGACAGCGCGATGCAGCCGACCGCGCCGTCGCCGCCGGCGAGCAGGAGCGCGGAATGCGGCGCCACCGCAAGATAAAGCGCTGCCCCCGACACCGCGCCGAGCGCGAAGAGCAGCAGGAATCCCGCCCAGCCATAGCGCCGCGCCACCACCGGCCCGAAGGCCAGCACCAAAAGGCAGTCGATGCCCAGATTCGACCAGCTCGTCTGCACGAAGACATAGGTGAGAAAGGTCGCGAGCGCCTTCGCCGCCGCGGGCCAGGCCAGCCCGGCCACGGATGCGACATGCGCCGGCACGAAGCTCCACGCCTTGAGCGCCGCCTCGGCCATGGCGACCGGCATCAGCATCCGCGCGATATGGGCCGCCGCCAGCGCGCCGATCAGGCAGAACACGACCGGCGGGACGTCGGCGATCACCTGCCGTCCCTGGCCGTGGTAATAAGGTCCCTCGCCGTCGCCGGACTGCAGGAACGCCATCGCTCAACGTCTCAATGCCGCTTCGACCAAAGGCAGGCGGTCGTTGCCGAAATACATGTCGCCGCCGTCGACGAACATGGTGGGCGAGCCGAACCCGCCGCGGGCGATCACCTCTTCGGTGTTGGCGCGCAGCCTGTCCTTGACCTCCGCCGTCCCGGCCCGCGCCAGGATCGCCGCGGGGTCCAGACCCACCGACGTCACGACCTCTTTAAGCACATCCGTCTGGCCGATGTCCTTGAGATCGCCCCAATAGGCCTCGAACAGCGCTTTCGACAGCGGCACCAGGGCGCCCCGCTCGTCCGCGGCCACGACACAGCGCATGGCCTCCACCGCGCGGACCGGAAACACCGGCGGCGGAAAGACGATCCGGATCCCCGCCAGCCGCGCCCAGTCCTGAAGGTCTTTCCCGGTATAGGACGCCTTGCGCGGATCGGGATTGGCGCGGCGCTCATAAACGTCCTTGTTCACCGCGTTGAACACGCCGCCGACCAGGATCGGCTTCCAAACGATAGTCGCGCCGGTGCGCGCGACGACGTCGTGGACGCGCGTGAACGCCAAATATGTCCAAGGCGAGGACACGTCGAAGAAAAATTCCAAGGTCGCCACGCGTCTCACCCCTGTGTCCTCCCCCGTTCACGGGGGAGGTGCCGAGCGTAGCGAGGCGGTGGGGGGCCGTCGACACGCCCCCCTCGCCGCTTCGCGGCACTCCCCTCGTGGGACACGGAGGGAGACATCCGTCCCGCATTGGAACAAATCCGCGCGCCCGGCCCGGCCCGGAGGTGGCACGGCGGTTGCTCTAACCGGTCCGAGACCAATCAAGGCCGACGCTCATGACGATCATCAAGACGCTTCTGCTGGCGACCGTGGCAACCGCCTTCGCGAGCCCCGCTTTCGCCGGCGGCTACGACCAGTCGGCCAACTACAACACGCCGACCGGCATGAGCTCGACCGCGATGAACGCGCCGGTCAGCTCGTCGCTGCGCGACGCCAACGGCAACCTCGAAGTCGTCGACGGCAAGATCGCCTCGTCCACCTTCGGCACGATCGGCAGCGCCGGCGGCGGCGTGGGCTCCTCGTACAGCGGCGTCGCGGGCGCCAACAGCAGCGCGACCGCGATCGGCAACCAGCTCAATGTCGTGACGATGGGCTCGAACAACATCGTCATCGTCGACTCCACCCAGATCAACAACGGCGACCAGAACGCGAACAGCACGGTCAACTGAATACGGAAAGAAGGGGAGGCCCCATCCCATGACTTCGCGCGCCATGACTTCACGCGGACGAAAATATCTCTTCAGGCCTTTGGTGCTGACGCTGGCAGGCGCAGCGCTCTCGGGCTGCATCTCGACCTCGCCCGACGAGACCGGACGCTACACCGTCCCCGTCGGCGGCTCGCCGGTGATCTCCAACGAGACGCCCTATTCGACGGCGCTGCGCTGCATGGCGGGCTATACCGCACGGCGTCCGCTGCGCGTCGCGGTCGGCCAGATCGCCGACTACACCGGCAAGAACGAGAGCGACAATTCGGGCCGCAAGCTGACGCAGGGCGCGGCGCTGATGGCGATGTCGGCGCTGTCCAAGGCGGGCGTGCCCCTCGTCGAGCGCTTCGACACCTCGGTCGCCGAGATGGAGCTGAAATACGCGAACAACAAGCTCATCGGCAACGACAAGCCGCAGGAAGGCCCCGGCGACTACCGCCGCATCATGGCGGGCTCGATCCCGGGCTCGGACTACTACCTCGTCGGCGGCATCACCGAGCTGAACTTCAACATCCGCTCGGAAGGCGCGAACGGCGACGGCGGCCAGACGACGACCAACGGGCTGAAGGGCTCCGCGTCCGCGAGCCTCTATGTGATGAATGTCGGTCTCGACCTGCGCATGGTCGACACCAACACGTTGCAGGTCGTCGACGTGATCTCGTACCAGAAGCAGATCATCGGCCATCAGATCCAGGCCGGCGTGTTCGACTTCCTGGGCGAGACCTTCTTCGACGCCAGCGCCGGCGAAAGCGCGCTCGAGCCGATCCAGCTCGCGGTCCGCTCGGTCGTGGAGCGCGCCGTGCTCGAGATGACCTCGCGCCTCTATCGCGTGCCCGGCAATGCCTGCGCCTCGAACCTCGGCACCGAGGCCGATCCGCTCGCCGATGCGAGCGACCGCAGCCAGGCGGCCGCCCGCTCGGTCCCGGCGCCCGCGCCGGCTCCGGCTCAGCAGATCCCCTATCAACCTTCGACGCCCTACCAGGCGCCCCGCACCGTTGCCCTGAAACAGGAGAACCGCCATGACTCGTCTCGCCAAGATCCTTATCGCTGGTACAGCAACGCTGATGCTTCCGACGGCTCAGGCCTTCGCGGCGGGGTCGACTAGCGCTTACGCGGGCGGCGTCGGCGGCGTCGGCAACATCGCCCTCGAGGGCGCGGGTTCGCTGAACGTCGTGGTCCCCGACACTTCGAGCCACGCGAGCACCGGCAACGTCATCGACAAGACCTCGGGCAATGGCGGCGGCACCTCGACGCCGAGCAGCTATCGTCCGGGCGCCGCGCCGGACAATGCCTCGACCGGCACGGGAACGGCCGGCAGCGGCTCGACGACCGCGAACGGCGAGGATGCGAGCGAGAGCGACATCTACAACAACCAGGTCAATCTCGACACCGTGTGGAACAACACCAACATCGAGGTCGACAACGTCAACGGCGACGTGAACGGCGGCGCCGCGGCGACGGCCAACGCCTTCCAGGCGGTGACCTTCAACAACACGGTGGTGAACAACAACCAGTACGCCTCGGGCGAAGCCGTGGGCTCGGACCTGAACGCGCAGGTCACCAACATCAACGGCAGCGTCAACATGGGCAACGTCGTGGCCTGCAACACCGCCGACGTCTCGACCGACCCGGCCTACACCGTGGTGCACTCGACGCAGGAATGCGCCGTCGGCGATCCGAGCCAGGCGACGAACGTCTTCGCGGCGCAGGTGCAGAACGACGTCAACGTGTCGGGCGCGGTCGCGGCCAACGTCTATACCGAGGACACCAACGCGGCGTACAACTACGTCAACACCAACCAGATCAACTCGTCGGCGGTGAACTCCACGACCAACGTCTCGGCCTTCAATGTCGGCGGCACGGTCAATGTGAGCTCGTCCGCGGTCGGCAACACCGCACAGATCGTCCACTACTAGAACGAGGTTCCGCAAGAAGCCGTCTCCTGGGGCAACACGAGACGGCTGGGGAAGAGGGAGGGCTCAACGCCCTCCCTCTTTTTTTCCGGTTCGCCCACCGGTTGATCAACACACCCACGAGACGATGCTAGGCTCCCGCAAACAGTGTGGGGCGTAACATGACCGTCTATCGCGGCACCAAGCACGACGACGATCTCACCGGCACGACCGGCGACGACACCTTTGATCTGTACAAAGGCGGACACGACACCGCCACGGGCGACGCCGGTGACGACCTGTTCAAGATGGGTGCGTCGCTCGACGCGCTGGACCGGCTCGACGGCGGCGCCGACCGCGACGTCGTGATCCTGCACGGCGATTATCCGCAGGGCTCGCGCTCGACGACCTGACGCTGCAGAACATCGAGGTCTTGAGGCTGCGCAACGGCTTCGACTACAAGCTCACCATGGCCGACGGCAACGTCGCGTCGGGCGCCTACATGACCGTGAACGCGGGCGCGCTGGGCGCGGCCCACGGCCTGACCTTCGACGCTACGGCCGAGCTCGACGGCCACTACATCGTCTATGGCGGCGCGGGCGCCGATACGGTGACGTTCGGCGGACATTTCTCGGTGAACGACACCTTCGACGGAGGCGCGGGCAACAACACGCTGACGCTGACCAACGCCAACTCCCTCCACAACCTCGCCGCCACGACGATCCAGAATGTCGAAACCCTGGCGATCGGCGTCGCTCCGGGAAACAGTTTCTTCATGACGACGAACGACGGCAACGTCGCCGCAGGCGCGACCTTGACCGTCGATTTTTCGTCCAGCGATTCGGTGGGCGCGGCCACCATCCATTTCGACGGCAGCGCCGAAACGGACGGACACTTCGCTTTCATTCCCCCGTCATCGAGCACCTTCTTCAACGTGTCGGGAGGCGCGCTTTCGGACAGCCTGACGATGCTCAGCCATATCGGTTCGACCGTATTCGACGGACTCGGCGGCGACGACACGATGACCATCTCCGCGAGCACAGGCGATTTCACGTTCGACGGCGGCGCGGATGCGGATACCGTCGCCTTGACCGGCGGCGGCACGATCGGCGCCGGCTCCATGAACCTCCTCAGCGTCGAACGCATGACGCTGGACGACCACAGCTGGAACGTCGCGACGGGCGACAACGCCGTCGGCGGCGCGGGAACGACGCTCACCGTCGACGCGACGGCGCTTACGGGCGCTCATACGCTGACCTTCAACGGCTCGGGCGAGACGGCCGGCTCCTTTGGCCTCAAAGGCGGCGCGGGAGACGACACGCTGACCGGCGGCAGCCAGGCGGACAGTTTCCTCGGCGGCATCGGCGCGGACACGCTGACCGGCAACGGCGGCGCGGACACGTTCTTCTATACGTCGGCCCTCCAGTCGACGGGCACGGCACACGACACCATCGCCGGCTTCGCCGCGGGCACGGACAAGCTCGATTTGACCACCGTCGTGAACCAGGTCTACGGCGCATCCGGCTCGCTCGACAGCGGCGCGAATTTCGACAGCCAGCTTGCGGCGCTGAACGCCATGCACATCGGCGGCGCGACGGAGATCACCGTGACCGGGGGCACGCTCGCCGGCCACATCATCCTGATCGTCGACGGCGACGGCAACGCGCAGTACAACGCGGGCAGCGACTACGTCTTCGACATCACCGGCCACACCGGCACGCTCGCCACGGGAGACTTCATCTAGGCGCCGCAGGGTGTTACGACTCTCCCCGAACAGGGGGGAGTGCGTTCATGTCCATGCCGTCCAATCCAGCGGCCAAGCCCATCGTCGAGCTCACGCTGCGCGGCGTGATCCTGGGCGTGCTCATCACGCTCGTCTTCACCGCCGCCAACGTCTATCTGGGGCTGAAGGTCGGCCTCACCTTCGCGACCTCTATTCCGGCCGCGGTGATCTCGATGGCGGTGCTCTCGGCGTTCAAGGATTCGACGATCCTGGAGAACAACATCGTGCAGACCGTGGCCTCGGCCGCGGGCACCTTGTCGGCGATCATCTTCGTGCTGCCGGGCCTTCTGATCGTCGGCTGGTGGGTGGAGTTCCCGTTCACGGAGTCGTTCCTGATCTGCGCCGCGGGCGGCATTCTGGGCGTGCTGTTCACGATCCCCTTGCGCCGCGCGATGGTGGTGAATACCGATCTTCCGTACCCGGAAGGCGTCGCGGCGGCCGAGGTGCTCGAGGTCGGCGATGCGGCGCGCGGCGCGGCGACGCGCGAGTCGCGCGAAGGCCTGCTCGCGGTGATCTACGGCGCGGTGGCCTCGGCGGCGCTCGCCATCGTCGCGGCGACCGGCTATGCGACGACCGAGTTCACCAAGTTCTTCCGCCTCGACCGCTTGGGCTTCCCCAATGCGGCGAGCGGCTTCGACATGGGCTTCAGCCTGGCCTTGATCGGCGCCGGCTATCTCGTCGGCTTGTCGGTGGGCCTCGCGATGCTGCTCGGGCTCTTGATCAGCTGGGCCGCGGCCGTCCCCTACCTCACCGCGCTCGCCCCCTTCGCCGACGCCGGCCTTGCCGACTACACCGATCATGTCTGGCGCAGCCAGGTGCGCTTCATCGGCGCCGGCGCCATCGCGGTCGCCTCGGTCTGGACTCTCATCAAGCTGATCGGCCCCGTGGTCGGCGGCGTGGTCTCGACGCTTTCGGCGTCGCGCGCGGCGAAAGGCGGCGCCGGCGACCGCACCGACACCGACATGTCGCCGGGCTGGATCGGCCTCGTCGCGCTCGCCTGCCTCGGCGTCATCGCCTATCTGCTGTTTCAGTTCCTGCAGCCGACGCCGCTCGCCGGCGATTCCGTGACGCTGGTGCTCGCCGCCGTGCCGTTCGTCTTCATCGGCGGCTTCCTGATCGCGGCGATCTGCGGCTACATGGCCGGGCTGATCGGCGCCTCGAACTCGCCGATCTCCGGCGTCGGCATCCTCGCCATCGTCTCCTGCGCCACGATCTTCGTCGCCATCGAGCACCCGGCCGCCGAGGCGCAGAAATCGCTGATCGCGTTCGCGCTGTTCGCGACCGCCATCGTGTTCGCCATCGCCACCATCTCCAACAACAACCTCCAGGACCTCAAGACCGGCCAGCTGGTGAAAGCCACGCCGCGCGCGCAGCAATGGGCGCTGATCGTGGGCGTCATCGCCGGCGCCGCGGTGATCCCGCCGGTCCTGAACGTGCTCGCGCACGCCTTCGGCTTCGCGGGCGCGCCGAACATCGGCACGGTTACGAACCAGCCGCTGCCCGCGCCGCAGGCGACGCTGATCTCGGCGCTGGCGCAAGGCGTGATCGGCGGCAATCTGAACTGGAACATGATCTTCATCGGCATGGCCCTGGGCGTGGGCCTGGTGATCCTCGACGAAGCGCTGGGCGCGATGAAGTGGCTGCGCCTGTCGCCGCTCGCCGTCGGCATCGGCATCTATCTGCCGATGAGCGCGACGCTTCCCGTGGTGATGGGCGCCGTGATCGGCCATCTCTACGACAATTGGACGCGCAAGACGCCGAGCCCCGAATACTCCAAGCGCCTCGCGGTCTTGATCGCGTCGGGCATGATCGTGGGCGAGAGCCTGTGGGGCGTGATCAACGCCGGGGTGATCTCGGCCTCGGGCAGCGCCACGCCGTTCCAGCTCGCGCCGACCGATTTCGCCTGGATCAACTGGGTCGCGACGGGCCTCTTCATCGCGCTGATCGTGGCGCTCTATGGCTGGATCATGATCCGGGCGCGCGCCCACGTACCGCAGCGTCCAGGCTGAGCACCTGCTTCGCCTGCTTGAGGTGCGGCTGGTCGAGCATCTTGCCGTCGAGCGAGGCGACGCCTGCGCCGTCCGCGAACGCCGCGACCACGCGCCTGGCGTGCTCGACGTCGGCAGTCGACGGCGTGAACGCGTCGTTGATCACCGCCACCTGGTCGGGATGGATCGCGAGCATGCCCGAGAAGCCTTCGCGCTGGGCAAGGCGCGCGGCGCGCTCCAGGCCTTTGAGGTCGCGGAAATCGGCGTGCAGCGTCTCGATCGCCGGCACCTCCGCCGCCTTGGCCGCGATCAGGCAAAGCGAGCGCACGACCTTGTAGGTGAACAGGAACTCGCCGTCGGCGTCGCGATTGCCCGCGGCGCCGAGCGCGGCCGAGAGGTCCTCCGCGCCCCAGGTCATCGCTGCCAGCCTCGGCGGCGGCGAGCGGTAGTCTTGAAGCGATAGTGTGGCGATCGGCGTCTCGGTCGCGACCGGCAGCAGCTTGATCGTGCGATGCGGAAGGCCGGCCGCGGTCTCGCGCGTGATCAGATGCGCGTCGACGACGTTGAGCGCGTGCGGCCCGTCGGGCTTGGGAATCACGAAGCCCGCGGGCGCCGACGCCGTCACCGCCTCGATGTCGCGGATGAAATCGTCGCTGCCGACGGGATTGATCCGCACCCAGATCGCCTGGGCGTGCGGCTCCTTCAGGAACGCGCGCACCATCTCGCGCGCCTTGGGCCGGTTCGCCGCCGCCACCGAATCCTCCAGGTCGAGGATCAGCGCATCCGCCGGCGACGCCGCCCCTTTGGCGAGCTTCTTCTCGCTGTCGGCCGGCACGAAGAGGAGCGAGCGCAGGATCATGGGCCGTCAGCCGCAAGGCCCAGTTTCGCGGCCGCGGCGCGCAGATTCCGGTCCAGAGTCCATATCGACGATCCTTCGGCCAGCTTGGATGACGCCAGAAGATGCGCGTCAATATAGCCGATGCCAAGACCGAATAAGCGGTGAGTGTGTATGAATTCCAGGACCTCGTCATCGTCCACGACGCCCACGAGCGGCAGTTCCCGAAGTTCCGACAACACCGCTTCCCGTCGCCGGACATGGCCCAGCACGACTTCTCCGATAATGAACGGATGCGTGAGCACGCGCTCGCTCAAAAGCAGCTCGGTCATGACGTCGTCTGGCGCGCGGACGTGATCGATCCAGACCGAAGCGTCGACGAGGATCATGCGGCTTTGGGACGACGCCTGGGAGGAAGCTTGGCGCGTGGATCGCTGCCGCCCAACGCCGCGAGCCGGCGTGCGGCTTCGCGCTGCACCAGCGCCGTGAGCGCAGCTTCGATGAGGGCCCCGCGCTCCCGGATGCCCGTGTAGCGCATGGCCTTCTTCACCAATTCGTCGTCGAGCGTGACCGTCGTCCGCATGGCTGCCTCCTGCGCATCAGATATAGCATCACATGATGCGCAAATCAATGTCCGGTTTTAGGCCACATCAGTTCCAGCCTCCGCGAGCTCCGTCTCTGACGGCCCAGATGCCGATGGCAAGCAGTGCCGCGGCGACGAGAAAGCCTGCGACCATCCCCGGAACCGTCACCATGCTTCCGAGAAACGGGCTGTGGAGCATGAACGTCGCGACGGCGACCGCCGCCGCGGCAAGCATGAAGCCCGCGCCGACAAAGGCCATCGCGACACGCAGGATCAGGGCGATCTCCTGACAATCGGCGCCAGCGTCCAGGCGCTGGCGACCATGGCGGCACCGCCGACGGCGCCCAGCACGTGCCAGCCTTTGGCATCGGCGCTGAATCCGACGGACATGTTCGTCATCCCGGCGGCAGCGAGCTGCGCCGCGCTCTCGGGAAACAGCCCGATCAGCCCGATCGCGAACAGGATCGCCGCCAACGGGCTCAGCGCGACCTTCACGCTTTGGGCCTCCCCAGCATCAGCGCGCTGCGCTTGCATTGCGCCACGATCTCGCCGCGCTGGTTGATCGCCTTGTGCAGGAAGGTGACGATGCCCTGGCCGGGGCGCGACTTGCTGGGGCGCAGCTCGAGCACCTCGGTCTCGACATGCAGCGTGTCGCCGTGGAACACGGGCTTGGGGAAGCGCACCTCGTCCATGCCGAGATTGGCGACCGTGGTCCCCAAGGTCGTGTCGCCGACCGAGATGCCGACCATCAACCCCAAGGTGAACAGCGAATTGACGATGCGCGCGCCGAACTCGGTGGCCTTGGCGTATTCCTCGTCGAGATGGAGCTGCGCCGGGTTGTGGGTCATGGCGGTGAAGAAGACGTTGTCGGCCTCGGTCACCGTGCGGCGGATCGGATGGGCGAAGCGACTACCGACCGAGAATTCCTCGAAATAGAGACCGGGCATGGGACGAACCGTGTGTTTTTCGTCTAATCTTTAATCCGCCGCCCGTGACGAGACCAGCCCCATGAGCTTTCCCACCGCCGCCAAGACCATGAGCTTCATCATCACCCGCGACCGCGCGCGCTCGCGGAAATTCTACGGCGAGACGCTCGGCTTCAAGCAGACCGGCGAGGACGATTTCGCCGCGGTGTTCGACCTGAACGGCGTCATGCTGCGCATCACCACGGTCAAGGACCACCAGCCTTCGCCGCACACCGTGCTCGGCTGGGAGGTGAAGGACATCGCGGCCGAGATGACGCTGCTCGTGGCGCGCGGCGTGAAATTCCAGATCTATGAGGGCTTCGGCCAGGACGCGCAGGGCGTGTGGACTTCGCCCGACGGCGTCGCCAAGGTCGCGTGGTTCCTCGACCCCGACGGCAACAATCTCAGCCTCGCGCAGTTCAGCTAGGCAATCTTTCCAGCACCACCGTCGGATCGCCCTTGTAGGTCGTATTGGCGAAGGGCTTGAAGCCGAGCCGTTCGGCGACGCGCAGCGACGGCCCATTGTCCGGATCGATGATGCAGACCATCCGCACACGGCCGAACTTTTCCTCGCCCCATTTGAGGATCGCGTGGCCGGCCTCGGTCGCATAGCCCTTGCCGTGGACCTCGGGCAATAGGCCCCAGCCGAGCTCGGGCACGCCGTCGAACGCAGGCACGATCTCGCGCTTGACGTTGAGGATGCCCGCCTCGCCGATGCGCCGTCCGCTCGCCTTCTCCTCGATCGCCCAGAAGCCGAAGCCCTGCAGCGCCCAATGGCCGGCGACGCGCAGGAACTTGGCCCAGGCGTCTTCCTCCGACAGCGGCGCGCCGCCGATATAGCGCGTCACGTCCGGATCGGCCCACATCGCCGCGAAGGCCGGAAAATCCTCGAGCGTGTGCCCGCGCAGGATCAGGCGTTCGGTTTCGACCCTCGGTATGTCCACTTACAGCTCCCGCTCGAAGACGAATCGTCCCAGACCATAGCGGCTCGCGGTCGCGAATTGGCGAAAGCCGCATTTTTCCGCGACGCGCAGCGACGCGTCGTTCCCGGTCGAGATCACGCAGACCGTGCGCGCGCCGGCGCCGAAGAAGGCGCGGCCCCAATCGAGCGCGGCGCGGACCGCTTCGGTCGCATAGCCCTTGCCGTGCGCGCCGGCGGCGAGCGACCAGCCCATCTCGGGCGCGCCGCTGGCGGGATGCTCGGCGGGGCGCTTCTTCTCAGCGAAGCCGACCGCGCCGATGCGCTTGCCCGTGGCGCTCTCCTCGACCGCCCAGGTGCCATAGCCGAGCAGCGCCCAATGGCCCGCGACGGCGAGAAAGCGCGACAGGGATTCTTCCTCGCTCAACGTGTCGCCCTTGCCCAGGAAGCGCATCACCGCGGGGTCGGCGCGCTCGGCCGCGAAGGACGCGAAGTCGTCGGGCGCGTGGCCGCGCAGGATGAGGCGGGAAGTTTCGAGACGGGGGATCGTCATAGTGTGTCATTCCCGGCGAGGCCTGCGAAGCAGGCCGAGGGAAGAGAATCTAATACGACTTCGGTTGGCCGAGGACGTTTTCGGCGATATGGGACAGGATCAGCTGCTCGCTGACGGGCGCCAGCACCGGGATCAGGCTTTCGCGGAACAGGCGCTCGACCTGGTATTCCTTCGCATAGCCCATGCCGCCATGGGTCATGATGGCGGTCTTGCACGCCTCGAACGCGGCGCGCGCGGCGAGGAGCTTGGCGGCGTTGGCTTCGGCGCCGCAGGGCTCGCCCGCGTCGTAGAGCGAGGCGGCGCGCAGGGTGAGCCACCAGGCGCTTTCGAGATACGCCCAGCGCTCGGCCAGCGGATGCTGGACGCCCTGGTTCTGCCCGATGGGCCGCCCGAAGACGACGCGCTCGCGCGCATAGTTCGCGGCGCGGGAGAGCGCGTCGCGGCCCAGCCCGATGGCTTCGGCCGCGATCAGGATGCGCTCGGGGTTGAGGCTGTCGAGCAGATAGCGGAAGCCGCGCCCTTCCTCGCCGATGCGGTCCTCGTCCGGCACGAAGAGATCGTCGATGAAGACCGTGTTCGAGTCGACGGCGGCGCGGCCCATCTTGGAGATGCGGCGCACCTCGACCCGTTCCCTGTCGAGACGGGTATAGAACAAGGTCATGCCGTCGGTCGGCTTTCGGCCCTCGTCCTTCTTCGCGGTGCGGGCGAGCAAGAGGATGCGGTCGGCCTCCTGCGCCGTGGTGGTCCAGATCTTCCGGCCACGGACGATGTAGCCGTCGTTCGTGCGCCGCGCGAAGGTCTCGATGCTGGCGGTGTCGAGGCCGGCATTGGGCTCGGTCACGCCGAAGCAGGCCTTCTCGGCCCCGGCAATCAGCGGCGCCAGCATGCGGCGCTTCTGCTCTTCGGTGCCGTGCACCACGACGGCGTGCGGCCCGAAGATGTTCAGATGGATCGACGACGCTGCGGCATATCCGCCGCCGCCTTGGGCCACCGCGTGCATCATGATCGCGGCTTCGGTGACGCCCAGCCCCACGCCCCCCAGCGCCGCCGGCATGGCGATCCCGAGGAACCCCCCCTCGGCCACGGCCTTGTGGAAGGCGTCCGGGAAGCGAGAC
This sequence comes from Rhizomicrobium sp., assembly GCA_035549495.1. Lineage (GTDB taxonomy): Bacteria > Pseudomonadota > Alphaproteobacteria > Micropepsales > Micropepsaceae > Rhizomicrobium. The sequence goes on from DASZQV010000039.1 coordinate 23,722, forward strand.
TCGGCCTCGCAGGCGCTCCAATAGTCGTCGCCGAAGCCCGCGCACAGCTTGGCGACCGCGTCGGCGATGGTCCTTTGGTCCGGGGAAAGACGAATATCCATAAAGTTCTCAAGGCTTTGGGTGTTGCACCCGGCGGTCGAGGGATTAATATCCCAAATTAAGGGGAATTGCCTGGGCCATGCCGCTATAAGAGCGCGCCGTCGGGGAGTTAGACCAAGAGAATGAGTTCCGTCATCGCTGAAGGGCGCCCAGCGCAACCGGCGCGCCGTCCGGGCATGAAGCCGACCGATACGACCGATCCCAACTACTTCCACAAGGTGGTCGACTGCCAATGGGCCTGCCCCGCCCATACGCCGGTGCCGGAATATATCCGGCTGATCGCGGCGGGCCGGTACTCCGACGCCTACATGATCAACTGGAAGTCCAACGTGTTCCCGGGCGTCTTGGGCCGCACTTGCGACCGCCCCTGCGAGCCGGCCTGCCGGCGCGGGCGCGTCGAGGAGCAGCCGGTCGCGATCTGCCGCCTGAAGCGCGTCGCCGCCGACTCGAAGGACGACATCCGCCACCGCCTGCCGAAGCCCGCCGCAAACAAGAACGGCAAGCGCGTCGCGCTGATCGGCGCGGGCCCGGCCTCGCTGACCGTGGCGCGCGATCTTCTGCCGCTCGGCTATCACGTGACCATCTACGACCAGGATCCCTTCGCGGGCGGCATGATGCGCACGCAGATCCCGAAGTTCCGCTTGCCCGAGACGGTGCTGGACGAAGAGTGCGGATACATCCTGGGGCTGGAGCCCGAGACGAAGTTCGGGAGCAAGATCACCTCGCTCAAATCCGTGCTCGCCGAGAATTACGACGCGATCTTCGTCGGTTGCGGCGCGCCGCGCGGACGCGAGCTCGAGATCCCCGGCCGCCAGGAAGCCAAGGACAACATCCATATCGGCATCGACTGGCTATCGTCGGTCTCGTTCGGCCACACCACGAGCATCGGCAAGCGCGTGATCGTGCTGGGCGGCGGCAACACCGCGATGGATTGCTGCCGCACCTCGCGCCGCCTCGGCGGCGAAGACGTGAAGGTCGTCGTGCGCTCGGGCTTCGAGGAGATGAAGGCCTCGCCCTGGGAGAAGGACGACGCGATGTCGGAAGGCATCCCGATCCTGAACTTCCTGGTGCCCAAGGAATTCACCCACAAGGACGGCAAGCTGACCGGCGTCACCTTCGAGAAGGTGAAGGCCGAGCGCGATGCCAAGGGCCGGCGCAACCTCGTGCCGACCGGCGAGCCCGATCAGCACATCGAATGCGACGACGTGCTGGTCGCGGTGGGCCAGGAGAACGCCTTCCCCTGGATCGAGCGCGACATCGGCATCGCGTTCAATTCCTGGGACCTGCCGGTGCTCGACGAGACCACGTTCCAATCGACCAATCCCAAGGTCTTCTTCGGCGGCGACGCGGCGCTGGGCCCGAAAAACATCATCTGGGCCGTGGCGCATGGTCACGCCGCCGCGGTGTCGATCGACCTGATGTGCCGCGGGCAGGACGTGACGGTGCGCCCGCCCGACCCGCACACGCTCGCCAGCCAGAAGATGGGCATCCACGAATGGTCCTACGACAACGACGTGTCGATGGATCTGCGCTTCAAGGTTCCGCACGCGCCGCACGAGCTGACCTTGCGCGACGTGAACATGGAGGTCGAGCTCGGCTTCACCAAGGAGCTGGGCTTCAAGGAGGCGCAGCGCTGCCTGAACTGCGACGTCGAGACGGTGTTCGAGAAGAACCTCTGCATCGAATGCGACGCCTGCGTCGACATCTGTCCGGTGGACTGCATCACCTTCACGCCCAACGATCCCGAGGACATCCTCCGCACCCATCTGACCGCGACGGCGGACAACAAGACCCAGGACCTCTACATCTCCGACGTGCTGAAGACCGGACGCATCATGGCGAAGGACGAGGACGTCTGCCTGCATTGCGGGCTGTGCGCCGAGCGCTGCCCGACCGGCGCCTGGGACATGCAGAAATTCTACCTGGAGACCGCTCAGGCATGTGGGCGATAGAGAAGGGATCGCGCGAAGACGCGGAGACGCGGAGCACCGCGCTTCTCCTCCGCGACTCCGCGCCTCCGCGTGAGAATTGAAATGAACCAGATCACCTCCACCAACGACTTCGTCGTCAAGTTCGCCAACGTCAACGGCTCGGGCTCGGCCAGCGCCAACGAGCTCTTCGCGCGCTCGGTGATGCGCATGGGCGTGCCGGTCGCGACCCGCAACATCTTCCCGTCGAACATCCAGGGCCTGCCGACCTGGTACGAGGTGCGCGTCTCCGGCGAAGGCTGGCTCGGGCGCCGCGGCGGCGTCGACCTGGTCGTGGCGATGAACCCGCAGACCTGGAACAAGGACATCGCCGAGGTCGAGCCCGGCGGCTACCTGGTCTATGACTCCACCAAGCCGCTGACGGGGCAGAAGCTGCGCAGCGACCTGACCGTGCTGGGCGTGCCGTTCACCCAGCTCGCCAATTCGATGGACGGCACGATCCCGCGCGAGCGCCAGCTGCTCAAGAACATCGTCTATGTCGGCGCGCTGGCCGCTCTCGTCGGCATCGACCTGGAAGAGATCGACCACCTCTTCGCCAAGCAGTTCAAGAGCCGCGCCAAGCTGATCGACATGAACGCCAAGGCGCTGCGCCTGGGCCACGACCATGTCGAGACGCATCTGAAAGGCGCCTGCGGGCTGAAAATCGAGCGCTCCGACAAGGTCGGCGACAAGATCTTCATCGCCGGCAACGACGCGGCGGGGCTGGGCGCGGTCTATGGCGGCGCCACGGTCTGCGCCTGGTATCCGATCACGCCGTCCACCTCGCTCGCCGAAGCCTTCACCGCGCATTGCAAGCGCTTCCGCGTCGATCCCGCGACCGGCGAGAACAAATTCGCCATCGTCCAGGCCGAGGACGAGATCGCGGCCATCGGCATGGTCTTGGGCGCCGGCTGGAACGGCGCGCGGTCGTTCACCGCGACCTCGGGCCCCGGCATCTCGCTGATGCAGGAGTTCTTCGGCTTTGCCTATTACGCCGAGATCCCCGCGGTGGTCTTCGACATCCAGCGCGGCGGCCCGTCCACCGGCATGCCGACGCGCACCCAGCAATCCGACCTGCTGCTCGCCGCTTACGCCAGCCACGGCGACACCAAGCATGTGATGATCTTCCCCGAGGACCCGCGCGAGAGCTTCGAGTTCGCGGCGCTGGCCTTCGACCTCGCCGAGCGGCTGCAGACGCCGATCTTCTCGATGATGGACTTGGACATCGGCATGAACGACTGGCTGTGCGAGCCGCTCACCTGGGACGAGAACCGCGCCTATGACCGCGGCAAGATCGTCACCGCCGGCGAGCTCGAAGCCGGAAAGAGCTTCGCGCGCTATCTCGACGTCGACGGCGACGCGATCCCCTATCGCACGCTTCCGGGCGTGCATCCGACCAAAGGCGCCTATTTCACCCGCGGCTCGTCGCACAACGCCTATGCCGTCTATTCCGAAGAGGGCAAGGACTACACCGAGGTGATGCAGCGCCTGCTGCGCAAGTTCGAGACCGCCAAGTCGCTCGTCCCCGCGCCGGTCGTGCGCCGCGCCAAGGAGAAGGCGAAATACGGCGTGCTCTATTACGGCTCGACCTCGGTCGCGATGGACGAAGCCTTCGCGAGCCTCGCGGGCGAGAGCCTCAATGTCGATCTGATGCGCATCCGCGCCTTCCCGTTCGCGGACAGCATCGTCGACTTCATCAACGAGCACGAGCAGGTGTTCCTGATCGAGCAGAACCGCGACGCGCAGATGATGAAGCTGATCGTCAACGAATGCGCCATCGATCCGGCGCGGTTCATCTCCATCCTCCATTACGACGGAACCCCGATCACCGCGCGCTTCATCCATGCGGCCATCGCCGAGCGGCTGAACGTGACGCGCAAGGAAGCGGCTGAATGATCCCCTCCTTGTCATGGCCCGCGCCCCGATCCGCGCGAGAGCGCGGTCGGAGCGTAAACTCCGCGGGCCACCCAGGTGACATCTGCACCGTGCGGGAAGGCTCGCAGAGACATTTCTTGCGCCAATCGAGAAGACCTCAGCTGGGTGGCCCGCTTTCGCGGACCATGACAGCTATGGCTATGGACGTGACACCATGACCTACATCGCCAAGCCCAAGCTCAAGCATCCCGGATTGCCGAAGAACAAGCTCGGCTTCACGCATCGCGACTATGAGGGGCGCATCTCGACGCTTTGCGCGGGCTGCGGCCACGACTCCATCAGCGCCGCGCTGATCCAGGCCTGCTTCGAGCTCGACCTCGAGCCGCATCGCGTAGCCAAGCTGTCGGGCATCGGCTGCTCGTCCAAGACGCCGGATTATTTCCTCGGCCAAAGCCACGGCTTCAATTCGGTGCATGGGCGCATGCCGAGCGTGCTGACCGGCGCCAACCTCGCCAACCGCGAGCTGATCTATCTGGGCGTCTCGGGCGACGGCGACAGCGCCAGCATCGGGCTCGGCCAGTTCGCGCATTGCGTCCGGCGCGGCGTGAACATGGTCTATATCTGCGAGAACAACGGCGTCTATGGCCTGACCAAGGGCCAGTTCTCGGCGACCGCCGACAAGGGCTCGAAGTCCAAGGCGGGCGGCACCAACGCGGATTCGCCGATCGACCTGGTCAGCCTGGCGCTGGTGCTCGGCTGCAGCTTCGTTGCGCGCAGCTTCTCGGGCGACAAGCACCAGCTGGTGCCGCTGATGAAGGCGGCGCTGGCGCATCAGGGCTCGGCCGTGCTCGACGTGATCAGCCCCTGCGTCCAGTTCAACAATCACACCGGCTCGACCAAGAGCTTCGACTATGTCCGCGAGCACAACGAGGCGATGAACCGCATCGACGTGATCCCGGCGCGGCAGGAGATCACGGTCGATTTCGAGCCCGGCACGACCGAGATCGTGCGCCAGCACGACGGCTCCTACATCAAGCTCGCCAAGCTGCATCCGACCTACGATCCCACCGACCGCGCAGCGGCGATGGCGCATCTGCAGGAGCGCCAGGCGGCGGGCGAGATCGTCACCGGCCTGCTCTATGTCGATCCCGAGCCGCAGGATTTGCACGCGCATCTCAAGACCGTGACCCAGCCCCTGAACCGCATGGGCGAGAAGGAGCTCTGCCCCGGCACGGCCGCGCTCGCCGACGTGAACGCGGGGTATCGGTAGTCCCGGCTGTCATGGCCCGCGAATGCGGGCCACCCAGCTCGGTTCTGTACGATGCTGCTTGTTGCGCAGGATCGAAGACAAGGTCGCGGGGTCTCGCAGGATGTCACCTGGGTGGCCCGCATTCGCGGGCCATGACAAGTTTGATATGAGGGATATGCTATGTCCATCTCCGATCTCTTCTCCCTGGCCGGCAAGACCGCGCTCGTCACCGGCGGCTCGCGCGGCATCGGGCTGATGATCGCGAAGGGCTTCGTCGAAGCGGGCGTCAAGACCTATATCTCCTCGCGCGACGCCAAGGCCTGCGCGGAAGCCCAAGCCGCGCTCGGCGCGTCCTGCATCGCGCTGCCCAACGACCTCGGCCGCACGGAGGGCGTGAAGGCGCTCGCCGACGCGATCAAGGCGCGCGAGACGAAGCTCGACATCCTGATCAACAATGCCGGCGCCGCCTGGGCCGAGCCCATCGACCAGTACTCCGAGAAGGGCTGGGACAAGGTGATGGCGGTCAATCTGAAAGCCATCTTCACGCTGACCCAGGCGCTGCTGCCGCTCTTGCGCGCCGCTGCCACCGAGGACGACCCGGCGCGCGTCGTGAACATCGGCTCCATCGACGGCATCCTGCAGCCGACGCTCGAGAGCTATGCCTATTCGGCGAGCAAGGCGGCGGTGCATCACCTGACCCGCAACCTCGCCAAGCATCTCGCCAAGGACAACATCAACGTCAACGCCATCGCGCCGGGCCCGTTCGACACCAAGATGCTCGCCCCCGTGCTGAGCGTGGCGCGCAAGGCGGTCGAGGATTCCGTGCCGCGCAAGCGGGTCGGCCGCGACGACGACATGATCGGGGCTGCGATCTTCTATTGCTCGCGGGCGAGCGCCTACGTGACCGGCACGGTGCTGCCCGTCGACGGCGGCATCGTCACCGCGGCCTATTCCTCCTCGCCCATCGGGTTCTGAGATGAAAGATGCCATCCAAAACCGTCATCCTGAGGTGCCCGCCCGCGTGCTTCGAGGCTCGCTTCGCTCGCACCTCAGCATGACGCGGGCGGGCCTCGAAGGATGAGCCTGTCCATCGACGTCGAGGCTGTGCGCCGGGCGACCGTCGTCGCCGACCCGTTCCCCTATCTGATGGTGCCGGGCTTCGTCAGGCCCGAAGCCATCGACGGCATCGAGCGCGACTTCCCCAAGGTCGCGCATGCCGGAAGCTTTCCGCTGCCGACGCTCAAGTTCGGCCCGAAATTCCAGGACTTCATGGACGCGATCCGCGGGCCGGAGTTCACTGGGGCCGTCGCCGAGAAGTTCGGCATCGACCTCTCCCATCGTCCGACCATGGTCACCGTGCGCGGCCAGTCGAGCGCGCGCGACGGCCAGATCCACACCGACAGCGTCACCAAGCTGATCACCGTGCTGATCTACATGAACGGCAAATGGGAGAGCCCGAAGGGACGCCTGCGCCTCTTGCGCTCGGCGACCGACCTGAACGACGTCGTCGCCGAAGTGCCGCCCGACGAAGGCACGCTGCTGGTGTTCAAGAACCAGCCCAATGCCTGGCACGGCTTCGAAGCGTTCGAGGGCCCGCGCAAGGTGATCCAGCTCAACTGGGTGACCAATGCCCGCGTCGTGTGGTGGGAGCAGACCCGCCACAAGGTCAGCGCCTTCTTCAAGAAAGGCCGCGCGCCGTCGCCGCGGATGTGAGCATGGGCACCGAGCTCGCGCGTCCGTTCCTGCCCACCAAGGATTTCGCGCTGTCGGTGCGGTTCTACGAAGCGCTGGGCTTCGAGAAGCTGCTGGACGGCGACGTTGCGATCTTCGCCGCCGGCTCCGGCGGCTTCATCCTGCAGCACTATGACCAGGACGGCTGCGATCACATGATGCAGCTGATGGTCGACGATCTCGACGCGTGGTGGACGCATCTGGAGCACCTCGACCTCGCGGGCCGCTTCGGCGTGCCCGCGCCGCGCCCGCCCGCGATGCAGCCCTGGGGCTTGCGCGTCGCTTATGTGGTCGATCCGGCCGGCGTGCTCTGGCACATCGCCGAGCGCCGGCCGGGCAAGAAGCAGGACCTAAGATGACCCGCGCCGCGTTCACCGCGATCGTGCCGCTGGTGCCGGCCGGCGCCGACCTCGCGAAAGACGTCGCGTTCTATCGCGATGCGCTGGGCTTCGCGGTCGTGTGGGAGAGCGGCGACATGGCGTGCCTCAGCCGCGACGGCATCGCGCTCAATCTGGTGCGCAACGACGAGCGCCTGTGGGCCGACAACGCCAGCTTCGCCATCGCCGTGACCGGCCTCGACGCGCTCTACGCGGAATACCGCGGCGCCCCCGCGCGCGTCGGCCCGCTGGAGACGAAGCCCTGGGGCCGGCGCGAGTTCCACATGATCCTGCCCTCGGGCGTCTGCCTGCAGTTCCACGAGGCCTAAACCGTCGGCGTCCACAGCACGTCGTCGATCCGGCGCGCGCCGGTCGCGAGCATCGCGAGACGGTCGAAGCCCATCGCGACGCCCGATGCCGGCGGCATGTGCGACAGCGCGGCGAGAAAGTCCTCGTCGATCGGATAGCGCTCGCCATGGACGCGGCTCTTCTCGTCCATCTCGGCTTCGAAGCGCGCGCGCTGCTCGGCCGCGTCGGTCAGCTCGCCGAAGCCGTTGGCCAGCTCGACGCCGCAGACATAGAGCTCGAAGCGCTCGGCGACGCGCGGGTCGCGGGCGCAGGCGCGGGCGAGCGCGGCTTCCGAGCGCGGATATTCGTAGAGCACCGTCGGCCGCTCGATGCCGAGCTTCGGCTCGACGCGGGCAACCAGCACCTTGGAGAAGATGTCGGCCCAATTGTCGTTCTCGGCCACGTCGAAGCCCGCGCGCCGCGCCCTGGTCGCGAGATGCTCGCGATCGCCCCCACCCTTGTCCGAAACAGTGGCGAGCAGGTCGATGCCGGCGTGATGGGTGAAGGCGTCGGCGACGGTCAGCCGCTCGGGCTCGGCGCGCGGGTCGCACACATGGTCGCGGTAGCGGAACGCGGCGAGCCCCGTCGTGTCGGCGGCGAGGCGCACCAGCGCAAGCGTATCGGCGATCACCGCCTCATAGTCCTCGTTCGCGCGATACCATTCGAGCATGGTGAACTCGGGCGCGTGCAGGGCCCCGCGCTCGCGGTTGCGGAACACGCGGGCGAAATCGAAGATCCGCGTCTCGCCCGCCGCGAGCAGCCGCTTGGCCGCGAATTCCGGCGAGGTGTGCAGATAGAGGTTGCGGCGCGCGCCGCCGGTCGCGACGGCTTCGGTCGCGAAGGCGTGCAGGTGCGCCTCGTTGCCCGGCGAGACCACCAAAGCGCCGCATTCGACCTCGGTGAAATCGCGCGCCTCGAACCAGGCCCGCGCCGCGCGCTTGATCCGTCCGCGCGCCAGAAGCGCCGGGCGCCGGTCGGCATGACGGTGGGGTTCCCACCAGGAACTCATTGCTCTCATCCTTGGGGTCTTGGCCCGTTCTCTTACCCCTGCTACAAGCCCGCCTCCAGCCCGCAAAGAGGTACATCGTGGTTTCGGTCATTGCCAGCAACGTCCGCAAGGGCAACGTCATCGAGAAGGACGGCAAGCTCTATATCGTGCTGACGGCGGAGAACATCCACCCCGGCAAGGGCACGCCGGTGACCCAGCTCGAGATGCGCCGCATCTCCGACGGCGTGAAGATCAACGAGCGCTACAAGACGACCGACAGCCTGGAGAAGGCGTTCATCGAGTACCAGACCTTCAACTACCTCTACAAGGACGGCGACCACGACGTCTTCATGCAGCCGGAGACCTTCGACCAGATCCATGTCGGCGCCGACATCGTGGGCGACATGCAGCCCTATCTGCAGGAGAACATGGAGGTCCGGCTCGCGCTGTTCAACGGCGCGCCCGTCTCCATGGAGATCCCCGCCCGCCTCACCTTCGAGGTCGTCGAGACCGAGCCGGTGGTCAAGGGCCAGACGGCGTCGGGCTCGTTCAAGCCCGCGGTGCTGTCCAACGGCGTGCGCACCATGGTGCCGACCCACATCACCACCGGCACGCGCGTCGTGGTGCTGACCGAGGACGGCTCCTACGTCGAACGCGCGAAGGACTAGCGACCCCGCGCTCTTTGTGGTATATCATCGACTATGGCGACGATCAGCAGCACTGGCCAGGTCACGATTCCCGAGCCGATCCGCGAAGCCCTGGGCCTCGCGCCCGGCAGCGAAGTCATATTCGAGTATCGCGGCGGCGGAGAAGCCGTGATTCACGGAGCCGGCAGGACCGGTGCTCCGAACCTATCGCGCATGCGCGGCATCCTGAAAAGCGGCCAGTCCACCGACGAGATCATGGCGATCCTGCGTGGTGACGACTGACGCATGGCCTTGGTCGATACCAGCGTCCTGCTCGACATCTTGAGCAACGACCCGACCTGGGCCAACTGGTCGCAAGCGGCGTTCGAGAACGCGGCAAAGACGAGCCGGATGCCGATCAACGACGTCATCTATGCGGACTTATTTCCCGGACGTCGCGCTCATCGCTCCCTGAGACACCGCCCGTAAAGCGCGAGCAGCTTCTGCCAATGCCGCTCGGCGGCGTCGCGGTTGTAGGCGGGGCGTTCGGGGAACGCGAAGCCGTGCTCGACGCCTTTGTAGAGCTCGACCTCGGCGTCGAGACCGTCGAGCGATTGCTTGAAGGGCTCGAGCTCTTCCAGCGGCGCGTAGTGGTCGATCTCGGCCCAGCCGACATAGAGCGCGGCGTTGCCCGCGCGCGCCGCCAGATGCGGGCTGTCTTCCCGCTCGGTCTTGAGGCGCACGCCATAGATCGAGGCGGCCGCGCGCACGCGGTCGGGGAAGCCCGCCGCCGCGCAGATCGCATATTGCCCGCTCATGCAATAGCCGAGCGTGCCCATCGGCCCTTTCGACGCGGCGGGATCGGCGTCGGCGAGCGCGATAAGCTGCGCGGCATCTTCCATCACCTGCGCGATGTCGAGGCTGCCCATCAGCTCGAACATCAGCTTGCGCGTGCCCGCCCCCGCTTCGCCGATGAAGGGCCCGAGCTCTTCGACGCCGGTGCGGTGATAGAGGTTGGGCAGCATCACGTAATAGCCCGCGCCGGCCAGCCGCCGCGCCATGTCGCGCAGCTCCTCGCGGATGCCGGGCGCGTCCATGAAGAACAGGACGACCGGATGCGGCCCGCCCTCAGCGGGATGGACGACGAAGGTGCTCATATCGCCGATCCTGAAGCGGCGCTCGATCATGCGGCGTTCCTCATGCCTAAGAGTGCGACCAGCGCGTCTTCGACCTCGCGCGGCGCGGCGAGACGGCACAGCCGCGCCTTCGCCTCGCGCCCCGCGACCCGCTCGACATACCAGCCCAGATGCTTGCGGAACACGCGCACGCCCAAGGCATCGCCATAGAAGCGCAGCGTGTCGGCGAAGTGATCGAGCGCGATGGCGAGGCGGGTCTCGAGCGTCGGCTCGTGCCACGTTCTGCCGATCCACGGACGGCCATAGGCGCCGCGGCCGACCATCACCGCGTCGGCGTCGGACTGCTTGAGCGCCTCGTCCGCCGACGCCGCATCGACGATGTCGCCATTGACGATCACCGGGATGCGCACGGCCTGCTTCACCGCGGCCACCGCGCGCCAATCGGCCTTGCCGTTGTAGAACTGCATGCGCGTGCGGCCGTGCACCGTCACCGCTTTGGCGCCGGCGCGCTCGGCACGTTGCGCGAGCTCGGGCGCGCAATGGCTGTCCCAGCCGAGCCGCATCTTCACCGTTACCGGGCACGCGACCGCATCGACCGCCGCCGCGATCAGCGCTTCGGCGTGATCGAGATCGCGCATCAGGGCCGAGCCCGACAGCGCGCCCGCGACTTCTTTCGCGGGACAGCCCATGTTGATGTCGACGATCTCCGCGCCCGCCTGCTCGGCCAAGGCCGCGCCGCGCGCGATCCAATTCGCGTCGCGGCCGACGAGCTGGATCACCATCAACGGCAAGCCGTCGCCGACCGCGGCGCGCCGCACCACGTCGGGCCGCCCGCGCGCGAAGGCATCGCAGGCGACCATCTCGGTGGCGACATAGGGCGCGCCCAAACGGGCCGCCGCGCGCCGGAACGGCAAATCGGAGACGCCCGTCATCGGCGCGATCAGCACGCGTCCGGGGACGCAGACGAGGCCGATGAAGAGAGTGTCGCTCATGACGTCAACACAACGCAGATTGTCACGGCCCGCAACCGCGGGCCGCCCAGGCGACACGATTTGAAGCGTGCGGAACCCGGCTGGGTGGCCCGCTTTCGCGGGCCATGACAGCGGTGCTTTCTCAAGCCGCCGGCTGGAAGCCGAGCACGGCCTTGATCTCGAGGAACTCCTCGAAGCCGAACTCGCCCCATTCGCGGCCCGTGCCCGACTGCTTGTAGCCGCCGAAGGGCGCGTTCATGTCGCCGCCCGCGCCGTTGATGTGCACGTTGCCGGCGCGGATCTGGGCTGCGACCTCGCGGGCGTGCCCAAGGTCGCCCGACTGCACATAGCCCGACAGGCCGTAGGGCGTGTCGTTCGCCTGCCGGATGGCGTCGGCTTCGCTGTCATAGGACAGGATCGCGAGCACCGGCCCGAAGATCTCTTCCCGCGCGATCGTCATGTCGTTGGTGACGTTGGCGAACACCGTCGGCTTCACGTAATAGCCGCGATTGAGCCCGTCCGGACGCCCGACGCCGCCGGTGACCAGCGTCGCGCCTTCGTCGATGCCCTTCTGGATCAGGCCCTGGATCTTGTTGAACTGGACCTCGCTGACCACCGGGCCCATCGTCGTGCCTTCGGCGAAGGGATCGCCGACCTTGACCTTCTCGGCCGTCGCTTTCGCGATCTGCGCCGCCTCGTCGTGCTTGGCCCGCGGCACGAACATGCGCGAGGGCGCGTTGCAGGACTGGCCGGTGTTCTGCATCATGTGCATCACGCCGCGCGCCACCGCCTTCGAGAGATCCGCATCGTCGAGCACGATGTTCGGCGACTTGCCGCCCAGCTCCTGCGCCACGCGCTTGACGGTGTCGGCCGAAGCCTTCGCGACCGCGATGCCGGCGCGCGTCGAGCCGGTGAACGACATCATGTCGATGCCGGGATGCGAGGACATCGCCTCGCCCACCGTCGGGCCGTCGCCGTTGACGAGGTTGAACACGCCCGGCGGCACGCCCGCCTCGTCCATCACCTCGGCCCACAGGATCGCGTTGATCGGCGCGACCTCGGAGGGCTTGAGGATCATGGTGCAGCCCGCCGCCAGCGCAGGGACGACCTTGCAGGCGATCTGGTTGATCGGCCAGTTCCACGGCGTGATCATGCCGACGACGCCGACCGGCTCGCGGCGGATGGCATAGGAGCCCTTCACGGTCTCGAACCGGTACTCTTTGAGGATCTTGATGCCCTGGTTGAGGTGGCCGAGGCCGATCGCGGCCTGCGCGTTCTGCGACAGCGACAGCGGCGCGCCCATCTCGGTCGAGATCGCCTTGACGATGTCGGCATAGCGCTTCTGGTACACCGCGACGATCTTCTCGAGCAGCGCCACGCGCTCCTCGCGCGTCGTGCGCGAGAAGGTTTCGAAGGCGCGGCGCGCGGCGGCGACGGCCTTGTCGACATCGGCCTTGGAGCCCATCGCGATGCGCGCGAACGGCTCTTCGGTCGCGGGATTGATCACCTCTTCGGTCTTGGGCGCGACGGGATCGACCCATTTGCCGTCGATGTAGAATTTCAGATGTTCCTGCATGCGCGTCTCCTATTATCTGGGCGACATGAAATCACAATCGGCCGCGCGCATCAAAGCGCGGCCGCCGACGCAGGGTCAGGTCAAGCTTCATCCGACCGTCATGGCCGGCCCCCCGGTTCGCGCGAAGCGCGGCCGGAGGACAAGCTTGACCGGGCCACCCAGCCCACCCGCGCCGCAGCCCGCTTCAGCTGGGTGGCCCGCTTTTGCGGGCCATGACAATTGAGGTAGGGCCTACTCGTCGTCCTCGTCGCCGCCGGCGGCGGCTCCGCCGCCCTTCTTCTTCGGACCCATGCCGAGCTTGCGGCGCAGCTCCTCGGTCTCCAGCTTGTTCGCCTGCAGCTCCTTGCGCAGCTCCGCGCCGCGCATCTTGAGGTAGCCCAGGCGCCGGCGCTCGTTGTTGCCGCCCTTGCCCTTGCCTTCAGCCTTCTTGGCGTCTGCCATGTCGCTCTCCTATTCGCCGTCGTCTTCCGACGCGTCCTCGTCCTTGCCCTTGCGGCCTTCCTTCTTCTTGCCCTCGCCCGACTTCACGCGGAAGCGGACGGTCTTCTTGGCCGGCTCGTCGCCCGTGGCCGGAACGTCCTTGACGACGAACATGCCGAAATCGGGGATGATCACCTTCTCGCCCTTGTCGAGCTGCGCCTTGATCTGGCGGAAGGTCTCTTGCTGGACGGCGGTGACGACGTTGCCCCGCACGTCACAGGCGGAGGCGACGGCGTCGTTGAGCTCTTTCAATTTCATGGAAACGCGCCTTTTGGCTTTGGGATTGGGGTCGGACGGGGCGGAATATGGCCCGGCGCCCCCGGGGTTTCAACCGATCAAATCGAGCTTTTCGCCGTCCAGCCGGTAGCGCTCGCCCGTGCGCGGACAGACCAGATCGTCGCCCAGCCGGTCGCCGCTGCGGCTGACCCAGCCGATCCGGCGGGCGGGCGCGCCGACGACGAGCGCGTAATCGGGAACGTCGTGCGTCACCACCGCGCCGGCCCCCACCATCGCATAGCGGCCGACCGTGTTGCCGCAGACGATGGTCGCGTTGGCGCCGATGCTGGCGCCTTGGCGGATCAGGGTGGGCAGGAACTCGCTGCGCCGGTTCACATGGGCGCGCGGGAACAGCACGTTGGTGAAGACCATCGACGGGCCGCAGAACACGTCGTCCTCCAGGGTCACGCCTTCATAGAGCGAGACGTTGTTCTGGATCTTGCAGCCGTTGCCGACCGTCACGTTGGGGCCGATCATCACGTTCTGGCTGACGACGCAGCGCTCGCCGAGCTTGGAGCCGCCCAGGACGTGGGCGAAGTGCCAGATCTTGCTGCCGGCGCCGATGCTCACGCCGTCGTCGATCACCGCGGTCGGGTGCGCGTAATAACTCTTGTCCATGATCTTCTACTCGCGACGAGGGCGCTGGCTGCGGCCCGGCACGAAGCGCATGCGCTCGGGCACCGCTGTGCCGCCGTCGCCATAGGCCTGGTCGAGCTGCTCCTGGGAGAGGCCGCCGGCCTCGGCCAGGATGGCGCCGCCGATATTGGCGTTGGTGAAATTGGCCGAGCCCACGCGCGACGCGGTGAAGTCGGCATCGGTGAGATCGCTTTCGGAGAAGTCGGCGCGGCGCAGATCGGCGCCGTGCAGGTCGGCCGCCTCCAGCGACGCGCCCGACAGGTCCGCGCCCACGAGCTTGGCGCCCGCGAGCCGGCAATGATCGAAGCGGCATTGCGCCAGGCGGAAGCCCGACAAATCGACGCCCGACAGCGGCGCGCCGCGGAAATCGATACCGCTCAAATCCAGCGCCTGGCCGCTCTCCGACTGCGCCTGGCGCACCGCGCGCGCCGACAGGATGGAGAGCGCGAGCCGCACGTCTTCGTAGGACTCGCCCTGCTCCGGCTCGGCGCTCATGCGGCGGCGGATGAACGAGATCAGCACGCTCGCGAGACCGACCGCGCCGCCCCGCGTGTTCGCCGTGCGCTGCGCCACGAACAGCGCGGCCAGCCTTCGATGCATCTCGTTCGACCACAGATCGGCGAACAAGGGCTCGTAGGTGTCGCGATAGGCGAGCACGCGTTTCTGGCTGCCCAGGCGCTCGCGCAGCCACATCGCGCCGCCCGCGAGCAGAGCGCCGAGCACGAAGACGCCGACGATGACGAGGATCGGGATGAGGGTCGTCACAACTCTCCCCCTTTCGTCATGGCCGCCCTTGAGGCGGCCATCCAGCCAGGCTGGCACGCGGAGACGCGCAGACGCGGAAAGCGGTCACCTCCGCGATCTCCGCGCCTCCGCGTGAGGTTCTGGATGGCCGGGTCAAGCCCGGCCATGACGATTGAGATATTCATGCCGCCACCTTCAGCGACGCATAAAGGTCGAGCAATCGCTTCTCATAGCGTGCGGTCCAGTTGTCGGCCTCGATGAAGCGCATGCAGCCCAGCCGGGCCTGCGCGATCTGCTCGTCGGAGAGCGACGCCACCAGATCGGCGATGGCGCTGGCGGTGAGCGTTTCGGGCAGGGTCCAGCCGCAATGATAGGTCGCGACCACGCGGCGCATCTCGGGAAAGGGCTGCACGACCAGCGGCACGCCCGCGCTCGGATATTCCCAGAGCTTGTTGGGCGTCGCGATCCAGTGGTTCAGCATCTTGCCCTCGTACGGGATGATGCCGAGGCTCGCGCCCTGCGTCCAGGATTTGAGCTCCTTCTGCGGCGCGGGCG
The DNA here is from genome assembly GCA_035549495.1 of Rhizomicrobium sp. Classification (GTDB taxonomy): domain Bacteria; phylum Pseudomonadota; class Alphaproteobacteria; order Micropepsales; family Micropepsaceae; genus Rhizomicrobium. Next base: position 39,356 of record DASZQV010000039.1, read on the forward strand.
GGATGAAGCGCACCTTGTCGTCGTCGCGGCCGGAGCGCATCGCGGCTTGGGCGGCGATCTGCTTGAGCTGGCCCGAGAGTGGCCCCCAGCCCATCATCACCAGCGCCCAGCCTTCGGGCAGCATCGAGGCCGAGCGCACCAGGATCGGCAGGCCGCGGCCTTCGGAGAACCCGCCTTGATAGAGCAGGATGCGCGTATCTTCGGAGAGGCCCGCCGCGTCGTGCAGGCGGCCGTCGTAAGGCTCGCTCGGCGACAGCACGATGGCGTTGCGGATCACCACCGGCTTCACCACGCCGGGATAGGCATGGCTGTAATAGAGCGCGGCGCTGTCGTTGACGGCGATGAAGCCGTCGACCTTGCGCAGATACTTCTTGTGGATGCGCGCATAGTAATCGGTGATGCCGACCATGCGCGCCGCCGCGGCTTCGTAGATCTCGTGCGCGTCGTAGATCAGCGGGATGCCGAGCGCCTTCTTGATCCGGTAGCCGGCGGGAAGCGTGAGGCAGTCGTGGCAGTGGATCACGTCGGGCTTCAGGCGGATCGCGACCGCCGTCATCTCGCGCGAGCGGTAGCGCAGCAAGGTGAACTTTGTCGTGTTGCCGCCGAACCATTCGATCGGCTCGAGCGTCACCGCGAGCAGCCAGTCCGGCACCCAGCCCGGGATGCGCGACTTCACCGACGGGAAATCCGCGCCCTCGAGCGCGCCTTCCTTCATCAGCGCCTCGGCATAGCGGCGCACCGTGTCCTCTTCGCTCGCCCGCATGCGCGCGCCGGTGCCGAGCAGGCCCAGATACGCCCTGATCACCCGCCACGCGGTGTAGGCGAGCGCGGCGAGCAGCACCAGCACCAGCACGCCATAGATCATGTCGAGCGCGCTCCACGAGGCGATGTTGCGCACCCCGGCGATGGCGTCCGTCACGCCGCGCGCGACCGGGCCGCCCGGCGCGAACAAAGCCTTCAGCCCCATGGCGATGGCGAACAGGATCGCGGCGATCACCGCGAAGACGGGCAGCACGCGGAACAGCGCCGACAGGATCAGCGAGCGATAGGCGTTGGCCAGCCAGAAGACGCGGAAGATGCGCACGCCGCTGTCGAGATATTCCACCGGCGAGGCCGCGTCGGCGTCCAGCAACCCTAAAATCGTCACGCTGTGCCCGGCGCGCTGCAGCGTGTTCGCCTCGCGCAGCACGCGGCCGTCGCGCGTCACGTTGTTGTGGACGATCATGCAGATATTCATGCAAAGCCTTTGGGCGTCCCCCGCGGGCCCTCATAGCACGGCCGCCAAGGAATTTGGTTAACCGGTATTAACTTTCTCCGGAGCGAATTGCGGCGGCAACTCAATAACTTAAGATGCGGCGGAGGCGCTAGCGCGGACGCATGGTTGAAATTTATATCTGAAGCACATAGGTTTCAAACGGAGGCTTTGCGGTGCCGGTGGCGTTGCATTGCCTTTTTGTTTTATCGCTCGAAGCTGGTTCTCAAATCGGTGATGTGAGCGATGCTCCAAATCCCAAATCGTCTCCGCCGCGTTTTCTGGCCGTCCGATACCTGAGCTCGGCGATTTGCCGCGCGTAGGGCGCAAGCTCCGGTCGCGAAGGTTTGACCATGGCAGGAGTTCGGAAGCCCCATGAGATCACATAAGCAGCCAAATCTGCCAGCTGTATGCCCGTCGTGAGATCGCTATGAAAAAAAAGGTTCGGGAACAATCAGGCTCGCGCGATGCCGTCCGATTGCGGTGTCCTTGAAATACCTATGACACTGGTCAATCAACAAATGGCTGCGCGATTTCTCCAGTTCGTCAAAAACGACGATGCCGTGTTCCTGAGGTCGATTGTCTTCCAGAAAATAGAAAAATCTCTCGAACAAGTAGCCATAGTCCTTTCTGAGACCGTCTGAATTCGATCTCGGGGCAGCCACCTCCACCACACTTGCAAATACTCGGCAGCGAAATCTTTTGCACAGCGCAAAAACATCATTGACGTATGCCAGCTTCGCCAGCGCAAGCGCCTTCCACTCTCTCACGCTCGAGCTTGCTCCATCGTCTAAAGCCTTCTTTGCAAGAATCGGGATTTCTTCATCGCTGACGGGAGCATTTAGAACGACGTGATGAAAAACCTTGTTTTTGAGAATTTTCTTTCCCTTCAATTCATCAGTTCCGGCGCTATACCGGCGCCCAAATCGCCTGATTTCGGCGTTGTGAAGTTCCTTTATGAGATTCCAAACGTGATAGTCCCGCACAGCCATTCCCGCCAGCACCTCATAGGGTGCTAGGCGGCGGTCATGACCGCTTTCATCGATAAAGAGTAGCCAAGCCATGCATCAGCATAGCTGTTGGCGAATATCGAATCTACTTCTGCGGGACTCGCCAGAAGGGCCCCGCCCCTATCCGCCGTGGTTCGGCAGCACACGGATGATCGCCATCATGCCCATGTCCTCGTGGTCGAGGATGTGGCAGTGATAGACGAAATCGCCCGTGGTCGGCCCGCGGAAATCCATCTTGACCTTGATGCTGGGGAAGTCGCCCTGGCCCGTCCAGTACGGGATCTGGAAGACGTCGTAGAGCTGCTGCTTCTTCTTGGGGATCTCCACCCCGTCGATCGCCTCGACCAGGAAGTGGATCTGGTGCATGTGGAACTCGTGCACCTCGGCCGTGCGGTTCTGGATCGTCCATTCCTCGACCGCGCCGCGATTGGTGACGATTGCCGGCGGATTGTCGGGGCTGTAGGGCTTCTCCTGCTGGCCGTCGACGGTGATGAAGAAGACCGTGTTCTCGAGCTCGCGCGCGATCGGCGGCCGCTTCTCCGAGAAATAGAGCAGGCGCTCGGTCGTCACCTTGGCGTTGGCGAGGTCCTCGAAGCGCAGCTTGCGCGACGGGCCGGTGGCGGCCGGCGTCGCCGGCAGGCCCGCGGGCGCGGCGGAGGCGACGATGTCGGCGAGCGGCCGCGCCGGGTTGGAGTCCGCATCCGGCCCGCCGTCGATGTTCTCGGTGATGAGCTGGGCTTTCGTCGACGCCGAAGCCGGCGCATCGACGATGAACTCGGCCCGCGACGACGGCGGCAGCAAGAGGTCCTTCTGCGTCACGATGGTGCCCTGGTGATGGCCGTCCTTCGAGCCCGTCGGCACGCCGTCGTAAGCCACGACCTTCAAGGGCTGCGCCTTGCCGTCATAGAGCACCTTGATGTCGAAGATCGTGTTGGCGCCGGCATTGACGACGCGCCAGAACTCCTGGCTGCCCGTCTGCATGCGGATCACCGACGGCTTGTAGATGCCGTAGTTGATCGGCACGTAGTTCACCGACACGTCCCAGTTCGGCACCGGCTTGGCGTCGTTGGTGCCCGCGTTCGACGCCGCGTTGAGGCGCTGGTCGCGCAGCACCAGGTAGCGCTCCGGCAGGCCCGCGACGGCCGGCTGGACGTTGGCGATGCCTTCGACCTCGATCGCGCCCGTCGCCCCGCCCTGCAGCGCCACCGACGAGATACCGTGGACGTGCGGATGGTACCAGTACAGACCCGGCGGCTCGTCGGCCGGGATGTGCAGGGCATAGTTGAAGCTCTCGCCCGAGTTCACCAGCGTGCGGATCACCTCGTCGCTGTGGCAGGTCGGCGAGGTGTTGGTGCCGTGGAAATGCATGTTGACCGAGGTCGGCGTCATGTCGGGGCTGCCGCAGACATCGGCGCCGCCGGTGACGCGCATCGTCGCCGCGCCGGGGATCGCCGGCACCTGGTTGGTCAGCGCGATGTTGATCGTTTCGCCCGGGTTGACGTGCAGGGTGGGCGATTCCTTGCCGTCGTCGGTCACGAAGCAGAACAGGGTGCGGCCGAACTTGTCGACGGCGGTGTAGTAGTTCAGCGTGACGTTGAGGACGCCGTTCTCGCTGTACAGGTCCGGCGGCCGTGTCACGTCGCTGCCCGGATCGGGCCTGGGGCAGGCGCCCGTGTCCGCCGCCAGAGCCGCGCCGGGCATCAACCCGAGCACCAGCAGCGCCGCACCCAACAGCTTCTTCATGACAAACTCCAAGCCCGGACCTTACAATTTTGAGAATGACACTAAATCGCCCCTCACGGAAGAACGAGAGGGTGAGGCAGAGTGCGATTTTGACCGGCGCGCGCCATAGGGCATCTTCGCGAGCCGCCATCGGGGAGAGGCATGAGCGCCAACGCGGAGCTGGTCAACGAGTTCGGAGCGATCATCGCGCTCCTGAGCATCCCCTATCTCGCCTGGGGCCTGGTCTCGCCCAGGACGGCGATGTTCTGGTCCAAGCGCGCGGGGCGGCTCTGGACGGTCCTCGTCGCCGCAACCTTGTTCCTGTTCGGCATCGGCATGACCATCTACGCCAAGGATCACACGCCCGGGACGCTGATCGTCATGGGCGGCATCCTGATCTGGGAGATCGCCTTCACCGGACGGCTCTCGGCCCGCTCGCCGGCCATCGCCGCGCGCGGACCCGCCGGCGCGATGCCGCCGCCGCGCAGCCTCACCGAGACCGAGGTCGACGCGCAGGTCGCGGCTCTGCGCACCGCCCTGCCCGACGAGCAGAAGCCGGAATTCGACGCGCTCTACGAGCGCCACAAGCAGAGCGGCTCGGTGCTGGGCCGCGACCATGCCGCGCTCGGCAATCTCGACATCGCGCGGCTCTGCGCCCGGCACGCCGCGCGAATCTGGACGCTCAAGAACGGCCCGCTGCCGTCGCTCACCAGCGCGCTTCCCCTCGCGGCGGGCGAGCGCTGCGTGTGGCGCGCCGACGGCGTGCGGCTGACCGCCGAGCGGCTCGAGATCGATGCCGGCACGCTCTATCTCACCACCAAGCGGCTGTTCTTCGTCGGCCGCAGGCAGAGCGTGCTCGTCGACTTCGACGACGTGACGACGCTCATCGTCACGCATCGCACCGACATCGAGATCGACCGCGAGCAGGGCGAGAACCTGGTGTTCCGCTCGCGCGACGTCGCCGACCCCTTCGACCCCAACCTCACCGGCCCGTTCGAGACCCTGTGGGGCCGGGTGCGCACATAAAAAAGCGGCCGGAGGTTTTCGCCTCCGGCCGCTTCGCTTCCATGACGGGAGCGCCTATGGGCTGGTGTAGTTGCCGGTGCTGCAATGGCCGGCCGTGTTCGACCAGTACTGCGTCACGGTCCAGTGCGCCGAGCCCTGGGTGAGCGTGCCGCTGCCGCTGCACTTGTCGGCGATCTCGAAGCCGTTGGCGTCGTTCCAGGCTTGCGGGAAGTCCGGGAAGGAGCCCGGCGTCGGCACGTTGTCCGTCGTCGCTTCCGCGAATTCATGCGCCGCGATGAAGGTGATCTGGTTGAAGGTGTAGGTGCAGGCCGGCTCCACCGCGTAGAAGATGTTGTTCTTCGCCAGCTTGGTGTCGTTGGTGGCGAAGTGATAGGCGCCGAAATCCTGGCACGAGGTCAAGCCGTCCAGCGTGATCGTCACGCTCTGCGGGAAATAGACCATGTAGAGGGTGTTCAGATCCGCCGGCGGCAGGTGGCCCTTCTTGATCTGGTACTTGATCTCTTTCTGGACGTCTTCGTCGGTGATCTCGGTGTTCTTGTTCTTGGGATTGATCTGGGTCTGGCCGATATAGGTGCCGCGGCCGATCTTCTGCTTGGTGCTCTTGTGGCCGTTGACCGCCGTCGCGCCCTTGGTGTTGTACTGCGACATCTGGTCGACATAGGTGCTGTCGACGATCGCGGCGGCGAAGGCCGGAACGCCGTTCACCGTCGTCGCCGGCACGTCGGGGCCCCAGATCACGTTCTGGACCTTCATGCTCGTGAACACCGAGCCGCCGTAATAGAGCATCGGGCCGGCCGGCGTGTGGCCTTCGCGCTGCATCTTCGCCATGTAGGACTGCGTCGGCATGATGTGGTAGGCGCCGTGCGTGAAGGCTTGCGCCGGCGCGCTCAACGCGAAGGCGGCTGCTGCGCAGATCGCCAGGGTACGCATGGAAGCAAACATCGAGATCTCCCCTTGGTCGTGAAAAGGCGAGCGCGCGCGCCCGCGACAGCTGCGGACAATGTTACGCTGGCGCAATCTTGGCAAGCGGATTGATCGGTTTCGCGCTTGATGAGATTCGCTCGCAGCTCTGTCGCAGCAAAGAGCGCAAATTCAGCGCCAAACGCTTCAGTGACCGTTCTTCGCGCGCACCGATTTTGCGGCCTGCTCCAGCACGCTGAGCACGCCCAGCGCCTCGGCGCCGTCGGTCAGAGGCTGGCGTCCCGTCGCGACGCAGGAAAGGAAATGGCCGAGCTCCTCGCGCAGCGGCTCGGCATGCGGCACGTTGGTCGAGACCGGCTCGGCCTTGCTGACGCTCGGCGTCTTGGCGTTGATCTCGATTCTGTGATCGTAGACCTGCAGCTTCTGCTCCCAGGGCAGCGTGTCGTCGAACACCGCATGGGCCTCGGAGCCGATGATGACGGTGCGCTGCTCTTTGGTGGGGTTGAGCCACGACACCGAGATGCGCGCGGTGACGCCGCTCGGGAAGCCGAGATGGATGTTGGCGATGTCGGCGATCCCCGGCGTCAGGATGCTCGTCGCTTCGCCGGACACATAGGTCGGCGCTTCGCCGAGCAGGGCCAGGACGATCGAGATGTCGTGCGGCGCGAAGGACCAGATCACGTCCTCCTCGGTGCGGATCTTGCCCAGCCCGAAGCGGCGCGAATAGACGTGCTTGATGGCGCCGAGGCGGCCGCTCTTCGCCTGCTCGACCAGGGCGACGACGATCGGGTGATAGCGCAGCACGTGGCCGACCATCAGGATGCGGCCGCGGTCGCGCGCGAGCTTGGCCAGCGCATGGCCTTCGAAGAGCTGGAGCGCGAGCGGCTTCTCGACGAAGACGTGCTTGCCGGCCTGGAGCGCGCGCTTGACGTGCTCGCCATGCATCGAGGCCGGCGAGGCGATCGCCACGGCGTCGCATTCCGGATCGTCGAGCACGGCCTCGAAGCTCTGGCCGGCGACGTTGTATTCGCTGGCGGTCTCGGCGAGGGCGGCCGGCGAGGTGTCGGCGACCGCATGGAGCGCGTTCAAGCCGGCGAGATTGCGCGCAACCTTCTTGCCCCAATAGCCGCAGCCGATACACGCAACGCGCGCAACGGGGTGTGCGGTGACGGAGAAGCGCTGGAAGGTCTCGGCGCTTTCGAGCGGTTCGGCAACGGTGGAGCGCGAGAGCCGCGATCCGCCGGTTTTGCCCCCCTCATGCAGCATGTGATCTACCCCCGACACCTTGTACTCGGTCTATCCTGTCCCCCGACGATCGCACCGCAGCCCCGACTGCGTCCTCGGCTCCCCCTCGCCAATCCGTGAGATACCGTCTCATGTCCCGTCCCGGGCCGCAAGCACCCCGGCCGCAGAGTCTTGATGTAATTTGCACTTTTGGTTTTTTTCGCGCCTGCTATACCGGCTCGAGCATTCGCTTACCGAACATTAACCCAGCCCCGGCGCCCACGAATTTCATGCATGTCCTTGTTGTAACAGACAACTTCGCGCCGGAGCGGAACGCCCCGGCGGTGAGGACTTTTGCGCATGCCAGGCGCTGGGTGGCGGCCGGGACACAGGTCACGGTGATCACCTCGGTTCCCAATTTCCCGGCCGGGGTGGTCCAGGCGGGCTACCGCAACCGTCTATTTCAGCGCGAGACCATGGACGGGATCGAGGTCGCCCGGGTCTGGACCTATCTGGCGCCCAACCGCGGCGTGGTCCGCCGCAGCCTCGACTTCCTGAGCTTCGCGGTCAGCGGCTTCTTCGCCGGGCTGGGGCAGCCGGCCGACGTGATCATGGCGACCTCGCCGCAGCTCCTCGCCGGCGTCTGCGGCGCTCTGCTCGCCTGGATCCGCCGCAAGCCCTGGCTGCTCGAGGTGCGCGATCTGTGGCCGGACTCGCTCGTGGCGCTGGACATGATGCGCGAGCGCCATCCGCTGGTGCGCCTGCTGCGCGCGGCCGAGAACAAGCTCTATCGCTCGGCGGCGCGCATCGTCACCACCAATGCGGGCCTGCGCGAGCGGCTGATCGCGCGCGGCGTGCCGGCAGCCAAGATCGGCGTCGTGCCCAACGGCGTCGACGCGACGATGTTCTCGCCAAGGCCGGCGCCGGCCGCGCTGACCGCGCAATACGGCCTGAACGGACGCTTCGTCGTGGGCTACATCGGCACCCAGGGCCTCGCGCACGACCTGTTGAGCGTCGTCAAGGCGGCGCAGAAGCTGCGCGACGTGGCGTTCCTCTTCGTCGGCGACGGCGCCCAGCATCTGCCCCTGGTCAAGCATGTCGAGCGCCTCAAGCTCGACAATTTCCATTTCGTGCGCACCGTGCCGGCCGAGGCGGTCGCCGACCACATCGCCTGCTGCGACGTGCTCCTGGTGCCGATGAAGCGCACCCAGATCCTGAGCGACACCATGCCGTCCAAGATCTTCGAGATCGCCGCGATGGAGCGGCCGATCGTGATATCGGCCACGGGCATCGCGGCCGATCTCGTCACCGCGCACCACGCGGGCCTCGCCGTCGAGCCCGAGAACGTGGGCGCGCTCACCGCCGCGATCCAGCGCCTGCGCGACGAGCCCGGACTTGCCGGCGCGATGCAGTCGGGCGCGCGCGCCCTGGCCGCCGACCACAGCCGCGAAAAATTCGCCGCCGCCATGCTCGACGAGATCAAGCTCGCCGCTAAGATGAAGCGGTGACCACGGAGTACTCCCACATGTTCAAGACCACCCTGCGGCCCCTCGCGGCGGCCGTGCTGTGCGGCACAGCCCTCATCGCGACCACCGGCGCCGATGCGAGAATGCCCCTCTCCCGAATGCCCGGCGCGCCCACCGGCTATGTCGGCATCCTCGGCGGCGGCCCGACCTATATGCGCAACACGACCTATGTGAAGGAGCTCAAGAAGGCGGGCTTCAGCGAGCTGATCGTGTGGAGCGTCGAGGTCAAGGCGAACGGCGACCTCAACCTCAACGGCGAGTTCCCGCTGACCTCGGCCGGGAAATATATCGGCGACCGGATGTGGCCCAAATTCGGGCACGACCTTTCGAACATCAAGACCGGCAAGGTGAAGCGCATCACCTTCTCGATCGGCTCGTCGAATTTCGGCGATTTCCAGAACCTGAAAGCGCTGGTCGATGCCCAAGGCACCGGCAAGCACAGCGTCCTCTACAAGGACTTCGCGGCGCTCGCCAAGGCGCTCCCCGTCGACGCCATCGATCTCGACGACGAGAACGGCTACGACGCGGAATCCACGACCAAGTTCGCGCTGATGCTGGGCAAGCTCGGCTATCACGTGACGATCAACCCCTACACCAACAACGCCTACTGGACGTCGCTGGTCGCGGGCATCAACGGCCAGATGCCGGGCCTCGTCGACGGCGTGCACCTGCAGACCTTCGCCGGCGGCTCGGGCAACACCCCGTGCGCGAACTGGGACTTCGGCGGCGTGCCGGTGTTCCCCGGCCTCTCCGACCAGGCCTCGGCGCCGCCCAAGGTCACGCCCGCGCAAGCCGAGACCAAGCTCAAGACCTGGCACGGCCAATGCGGCATCACCGGCGCATGGCTCTGGATCTTCGACGAGATCAAAGGCACCGACCTGCCCCGGCAATACGCCCAAGCGATGAACAAGGGCGTGAAGGGGAAATAGGGGAAACGCTATCCGGTGGCGTACCGATACGGGCTCGCCGCCGGACGGCTAAGGCTTTTTGAGATATGTCCGCAAGGCTTTCCGGTTGGGGTCTTCCGCCGGAACGAGCTTGTAGTGCCGCTCCTCGACGACTTTCACCTCGCCTTTCGACAAAGTCAGCTCGAACATCGCCACAACGTCGTCGTCCATGAATTGCACCGAGATCGCCCGGCAAACCGTTCCGGGGAATTTCTCGGCGCACATGAAAATGTCCTGCTCCGTCTGGACGATGGCGTTCTGGTCGCTGCCGCCTTTCGCCTGCACGGGGACGATATATTGCACGCCATGAGTGTCGATTCCGACATAGAGCTCGTCGATTTCGATCTGCCCCATTCCTTTGACGGTCGTCCGAAGATGGTTTTGAAGCGAGTAGGTCGTCAAGCCGAGGAAAACATCGACGAGCCGGTTGTAGCGCACGATTGCGAGAAGCGCTTGCTCGTCGTCGAGCTTGAAGGATCTGATCAGCTCGGGAGTGGCGTCCGGAATATTGATGGCCAACAGATTCTCGCGCGGCAGGATGCGAGTTCCCCGCGCCAGCCTGAAGCGATAGCGCGAACGTCCGGCCAGCTGAATGTGCCATTGCATCCCGCTCGGCTCGGTTTCGCGAATCCTCGCGGGCAGCGGCGAGCGAAACCGGAAGGAATAAATGAGATCGCCGAGATTGTCCGGCAGCTCGATGCCGAGCGTTGCAGCCCAGCCCTTGATTTCGGAGCGGTCGAACTCGAACTCCGTCTCGCCCTCTTTCCAATGGGCGAAGAAAATTCTCTCGATGATGGCGCTATAGCGGTTGTCCCCTTTAGGCCGCGCGGCGCTCATTGCCCGATTCCCTCGCATAGTTGCGGTCGCGCCTGCCTATGACGTCGGTCGAAACGTCATAGTACCGGGCCGCTTGAGCCAGTGTCATTTCGAGCAAGCGCGCGTCGCCGAGACGCAAGATCTCCTTCGGCGGCTTGGGACGCACTCCCATCGCCGCAACGATCGCTTGGGCGACGGCCCGGCCGAGGATCGGCGGAACCGAATTTCCGATCTGACGGAACCCGTGCCACTTCGTTACGTGAAACCGAAACCAGTCCGGATAGGAATGCAATCTCGCCGCCTCGCGGACGGTAATGCAGCGCGGGTACAGATAGTGGATCGGTCGGGGCGACGTGAATGCGCCTCTGTCGGCATTGGTCCCGGCTCGAAGCGTGTTGCACACGCCGCTTGGATCGAGCTTGTGAAAGCGGCTGACGGGCTCCGTTTGGCCGGGCTCGGTCGCGGCAAAGCGCTTTCGCGATAGCCGGGTGTGAACGGCGCGCATGCTGGACGTCAGGATGGCCGGATCGTAGGACCTGCGATAACCGAAATGCGTGGGCTTGTTGCCGATCTCGCGCAAAGCCCGCGCATAGGCCGAAGGCGAGCGCAGTTCCGCAGCTACGCTATCCGAACCGAGAAGCTCTTCGAACCGCTCGGCATCGGGTATGTCGGAAAGAGCTTCCGCCACCGTCACGCGCGTTCCCGGCTCGGGATATTTCGGAAGCGGCAGCCCTTTTCGAGCGCCGATCAGAAACAGCCGGTGGCGATCTTGCGGCACGCCATAGTTCGCTGCGTTCAGAACCTTATAGGGCAGCAGCACATCGTAATCGGACGACAGCCGTTCGACGATCTCTTCCAGGAAAAGCTTATGTTTTCCGACCGTCAGTCCTTTCACGTTCTCGAACACGAAATATTTCGGGGCGATATCGCGAACGAGCCGCACATAGTGCCCGACCAGCGCATTGCGCGGATCGTCGAGCGCGCGACGGCCGATCATGGAAAATCCTTGGCACGGCGCTCCACCGAAAACCACATCCACGTCGCGGCGCGCAAGACCGGCAGCGTCCCGGATTTGCGGCCCCGCGACTTTCGTCACGTCGCGGCAGATCGTCGTGCAATTCGGAAAATTGAACTCGTGAACGGCACAGTGAACCGGATCGATCTCCACCGCGGCGGCCACGTCGAAGCCGGCTTGCTCGAAGCCGAGGCTCAATCCGCCGGCTCCGGCGAAAAGATCGATTCCTATAGGGCGCATGCAGAGCTCCGAAGCCCGGAACGGATTGCGAACAATTGAACTGCCTCCGGCGGACTAGTCAAGAAATTCGATGATTCGCCTTTCGACCGCCAGAGGGTCGCGCAGCTGGCACTGCCATATCGTGGCGACAGCCCATCCCCGAGCCTTCAAGCGGCGGACGTTCTTTGCGTCGCGAGTTCGATTTGCATCGATCTTGGCCTTCCAGAAATCTTCGTTGCTCTTGGGAAGCCGCCCCTTCCCGCATCGATGTCCGTGCCAAAAGCAGCCGTGGACGAACACCACCTTTTTCCGCGGCCCGAAGACGATGTCCGGCTTTCCCGGCAAGTCCTTTCGATGCAAGCGAAATCGGAAACCCAAAGCATGGATCATGCTGCGCACGACACGCTCGGGCGTCGTATCGCGACTCTTGACGCGCGACATGAGCCAAGAACGCCGCTGCTTGCTCAACCTATCCATGGCCGCAGGATAAGCCGGGTCCGTCCGAATTGACCCGCAGAAATTCACGCAGGTGTGGAAAACCGCACTACCCCTAATTGTTCCCCCTGTTGATCACCGCGAGCGACGCCGCCGTGATCGCGACCTTGCTGAGGATGTCGGTGTAGGTCGCCAGGAACGTCGTCAGGTTGAAGGGCTGCGGGTCGCGGGGCACGACGATGGTGGCGCCGGGCGGGATGCGGGTGCCGCCTCCGAACGACCACCAGCTCGAATGGCTCGGCACCGCGGTGCCGTCGGGCATGATGACGAACACCAGGCTGTCCTCGGCCGCGTCGGTCTCGCCGCCGGCGAGGTCGAGATAGTCGTCGAGCGACATGCCGGGCTTCCATGCGAAGGCGCCCTGGTTCAGCACTTCGCCCGTCACCGCCACCGTCGAGGGGCGCTTGGGGATGTAGATCGCGTCGCCGGTCTCGAGCAGCGGGTCGCGCTCGGGATGGGCGAGCAGCACCGCCGGATCGACCGAGATCGAGATGCGCCCGATGGTGGGCTGGTGCGCGAGCGTCTGCGCCATGGTCTGGAGGTAGCCGAGGTTCTGCGGCGCGCCCGCGCTGGTCGAAGGCTGGGCCGCCAAGGTCGCGAGCTCGTCGTTGAGCATGTTGGCTTCGCGCTGGTTCGCCTCCTGCTCGGCGAGCGCGGCGCTCTTGCGCGTGAAGATCGCGCCATAGGCATAGGCCTCGTCGGTCAGCCCGCCGGCGCGCGCGATCACCGAGGACAGCTTCTCGTCGCGCGTCACTTCATAGGTGCCCGGATAGCGCACCTGGCCCGAGATCGTGATGCTCTCGCCGACGCGGTCGGAGAACACCGCGCGCACCGACACCGCGTCGAACGGCCGGATCAGCACGCTCGCGAAATCGACGTCCTTCTGCGCATAGGTGTTGCGCAGGGTCTTCGACAAGCCGCGCTGCGCGTCGATCTGGGTCGAGGTCACGGTGACGCCGGAGAGATCGGCCTGGCGCTGCAACCCGCCCGCCGCGTCGATCACCGAAGCGAGCGTCGCGCCCGACGCCGCGAGCAGCGGGCCGGGGTTCAAGACTTCGCCGTTGACCCACACCAGATAATCGCTCGCCAGATTGGTCAGCGCCGCCGAGGTCACGCCGAGCCGCGACGCCAGCGCGGAGATCGAGACCGGCCCGCCGGTGTCGGTCGCGCTGGTCGGAAGATTGTTCGGCGCGCTCGGCTGCTGCGGCGCCGGCTGCTGCGGCGGCAGGCCCGGGATGTTGGGCTGCTGCGTGCCGGCGGGCGAGGCCGACGGCGGCGTGCCCGACACGCCGGTGCCGCCTCCCATCTGAGATGGCGCCTGCTGCTGGTTCGCGGTCTGCATGCCGGCGATCTGCGCCATCTGCGCGATGGTCTGGTTCGAGGGCGCGGTCGCGGTGCCCGCGGCGCCGCCGGCCATGGCCGCCTGGAGCTGATTGCCGATGCCCTGGTTGGTGGTCGCGCTGTTGGTCTGGTTGGCGACCTGCTGCTGGTTCATCGCCACGACGCCCGGCGCCTGGGCGGCGTTGTAGAGCTGGTCGGCCGCGGCCGCCGACAACGCCGTCACCTCGGCGGTGTTGAAGACATAGACCTGGTCGTTGTCCTGCAGCTTCATGTCCTGCGACTTGTCGAACACGCCCTTGATCGAGAACGGGATCATCTTGACGAAGTTCGTCGTCGGATCGCGGCGCACGATCACCGCGAACAGCGTGTAGGCGCTGGGCCCGAGATCGTCGGGATCGCGCAGCAGGCTCGACAGGCTCGAGGCGCCGAGCGCGTGCACGCCCGGCACCGTGACCTCGCCGTTCAAGGTCACGCGCGCCGAGGTCGAGGAGCGGTTGGCGTCGACGAACAGCACTTCGCCGTTGGCGATGCTGCCTTCGCGCGGCAGCGCCACCATGCGCGTGCGCCCGTCGGGCATCAATTCCAGTTTCGTGAGCCGCTTGGCGCCCGCGATCTCCTGCCCGCCCGCGAGCGCGATCAAGGCGCTGGCGCTCATGCGCGAGGTGCCCGCCGGAAGCTCGTAGATGCCGGGATGGCCGACGAGGCCCGTCACCGCGACCGTCCCGCCCAGCGGCGGCACGACGATGCGGTCGCCCTCGGTCAAGGCGCCGACGCTGTTCGACACGCCGCGGGTGATGATGCCGTAGAGGTCGAGCGGCAAGCGGCGCTGGCCGCGCAGGATATAGACGCCGCGCAACGAACCCGTCTTCTTCACGCCGCCCGAGAGCATCAGCGCGTCGAGCGCGGTGTTGAGCGCGGTGAGCGTGCGCATGCCGGGCACGTTCACCTCGCCCGTCACCAGCACCGAGATCTGGCGCACGCCGGCGATGGAGATGTAGCTCTTGGTGCCGAGGAACTGGGTCGAGATGCGCTGCGCGAGCTCGGCGCGGACTTCGCCCAGGGTGCGGCCCGCCGCGGTGATCGGCGGCAAATTGAGCAGCACGATGCGGCCGTCGCGGTCGACGGTGACGACATACGTCGCGTTCTCGTGGCCGACCATGACGACCTGGATCTGGTCGCCGACGCCCAGGATATAGCTGTCCTGCGTCGCGCCGACCTGGGTCGCGGTGACCGAGCCACCGGCGCCGAACACGTCGTAGCCGAACTGCTTCAGGGGGACGCCGGCGCGCAGGCTGAAATGCTGCTCCAGGCTGGAGGTCGTCTGGGTCGCGGTCGAGAGCTGCGCGGGCTGCAGCGTCTGGCTCGAGCTCGTCAGCGGCTGGGTCGTGGATTGCTGGGGCGGCGGCGGCACCTGGGACTGGCTCTGCACGCCCTGCAGGATCGACTGGATGTCGGTCGTGCCCAAGGTCTGCGCGAAGGCCGTGTCCGCGAAGCCGAGCGCCGAAAGGCCGGCGACGAGAAGTGCACGCACCAACCAGTACCGGAGATATTCAGATCGCATGGTCCCGCCCTTGCGCCATGGCGGCGCGGTCGCGGCCTTTTACCCTGCGCGAAGCGGCCCGGGCAAGCCAATCGGACGCTTAGGGCCTTGAAACATATCAAAACTTTATCCCCAGGCGGCGAGACGATCCGGCAACCTATCGTCCATGATATACGTTGAACGACGGAAACCAGGTCCTCATCGCGTTCGAGAGAGCGACCTCCCCACACCCCGAGGCCCGATGCGCTACGCTCCTTTGCTACTCGCCGCGATTGTCGGCTTCGGCCTTACGGGCTGCGACCGCCACCCTGCCCGCAACGCCCGCGACACCGTCCGCGCCGAACGGACCGAGCGCGGCGACCGCCCCGCCGGCATGGGCCATGGGCTCCGGCGCGCCTGCCGCGAGGACATCGAGCAGTACTGCGTCGCCTCGCAGCGCGGCCGCGAGCGGCGGCAATGCCTGGAGAGCCACATGGACAAGCTCTCCGCCGACTGCAAGCAGGCGCTGGCCGAGCGCCACGGCGGACGTCGCGGCGGCTGGCGCAACGGCAATGCCGGCGGCAACGCCACGAAGACCAACGACGACTCGGACTGAGCCGCCCCGCTCTTCTTGTCATGGCCCGCAAAAGCGGGCCACCCAGATGAAGCCGCCAGCCGCCCGCATGACATTCGCGCACGCGGCCTGATAGGTTCCAGCGGTGTCACCTGGGTGGCCCGCTTTTGCGGGCCATGACAATCTTGCCCATGCCATCCGACTACGTCCTGCTCACCAACGCCAAGGCGGACAAGGGCTTCGACCTGATCCTCAAGGTCGCGGTTCTCTTGCCCGAGGTGCCGTTCCTGGTCATCGCCAGCCAGTCGCCGCTCGACGACGCGGTGCAGGCGATCGAGATCGCGGGCACGCCCAACGTCACCGCCGTCGGCCGCGCGCCCGACATGGCGAGCCTCTATGCCGGCGCGCGCGCGGTCGCGGTGCCGAGCTATCGCTTCCGCGAATCCTTCAGCCGCGTCGTCATCGAGGCGCAGCGTCTGGGCATCCCCGTGATCGGCTCGGACCGCGGCAACGTGCCTTACCTGCTCGAGCAGTCGGGCGTGTCGCTGCCCGAGGACGCCGACGCCTGGGCGGCCGAGATCGCGCGGCTCTATGACGATAGCGACTATCTGACCGAGCGGCGCATCAAGGCGCTCGACAATGCGCGGCTCTATACCGGGGCGGCGCAGGAGCGCGCGCTCGACAACCTCGTGGCGGCGGCCGAGGCGCCGATGCTGATCGCGGTCGGCTCGGGGCTGGGCAACATGCTCCACACCACGCCGATGATCCGCAACATCGCGCGCCGCACCGGCCATCCGGTCGACGTCGTCGTCGCCGAGGATCACGCGCGCAGCCTGTTCCTGGTGCACGATCCCGATCACGTGAACGCGGTGTGGTCGCTGAAGCAGACCGTGCTGCGCCGCGCCTACAAGACCGTGTTCGTGACGCATTCCTTCGGCGCCGCGCGCATCCCCTTCAACGCCGAGCGCGTGGTGTGGTCGCGCGACTGGACCAACTTCGCGCCCGGCGGCATGCACGAGACTTTGTACAACCTCGAAGCGGCGCGGCGCCTGCTCGGCATCCCCTACGACGAGGCCGACGCGCTCGACTATTTCTGCGGCGACCTGGCGTGGCGCAAGCCCGTGGAGAAGCTGATCGGCTTCCATGCCGGCTCGAAGAGCGGCGCGTGGTCGACCAAGCGCTGGCCTTACTACGCCGAGCTCGCCCAGCGCCTGCGCGCGCGGGGCTTGCGCGTCGCCTCGTTCGGCACCTCGGACGAGTATGTCGAGGGCACCGAGAACCGCACAGGCGCCTCGATCGCGGCGATGTGCGAGTCGATGCTGGAGTGCTCGCATTTCGTCGCCAACGACAGCGGGGTGATGAACATCGCCAACGCGCTCGGCATCCCCACGCTGGCCCTGTTCGCGCCGACCAATGCGCGCACGCGGCTTCCCTTGCGCAGCAGCAGCCAGGCCATCGTGCTCGAGAAGGATTGCGCGCCGTGCGAGATCAAGGACCCCGACGGCTTCGCGCGCGGCCATTGCCGCTGCATGGGCGACATCGCGGTCGACACGGTCGAGGCGCGGCTGCTGGCGCGGATGGAGCCATGAGAAAAGCGATGCGCGCCGTGACCGTCTCGATCTCCTATGGCGAAGCCGCCGACAAGATCTCGATCCTTCAGATCAAGCGCGAGCGCATCGCCGATCCCGACAAGCGCGCCAACGTGCAGCGCGAATTGTCTCTTCTCACCGACGCGTTCGACGCCCCCGCCTCCACGGCGCTCGACGCGCTGCGCGCGAAGCTGAAGGCGGTCAACGAAACCCTGTGGCAGATCGAGGACGACATCCGCGCGCACGAGACGCAAGGCGATTTCGGCGAAAGCTTCGTCCGCCTCGCCCGCGCGGTCTACACCACCAACGACCGCCGCGCCCAAATCAAGCGCGCGATCGACGACCTGCTCGGCTCCGACCTCAAGGAAGAGAAGTCGTACAAATAGCTTGCCGTCGCGCTGCTTATAAGCGACCGTATCCGAATGGGGCCCAGCGTTCGTCTGATCTGGCATTTCGCCGTGCATATCCTGCTCGGCGCCCTTCTATTTGTGCTTCTGGCTGCCCCGACCCTCGGTCTCTGGGAACTGACGAAATGGATCGAGGGGTTCGGCGCGCCATGGTGGCTGGCCGATATCTTTCACGGTCTCGCTGCGGTTTTGCTGGCGGTCGACCTGATGTGTGCGGTATTCTTCATCCTGGTCGAAGCGGCCAGGTTCCTTCGTGAGGTTTGGAACAACCGGTATGACTAAGCAGAAACCGATCGCCAAGACTTTCCGCGACGATCTCGAGGAGGTTGTGCGTCTTTATTTCGCGCCGGTTATGGCGGTGGTGCGGGAATTCCGGCGTGCCGTCGCTCGAACGGATACAGCCGATCCCTCGCGCTAGCCGCCCCTAGCGCCCCACCAGGTCCTTCACCCATTGCTTGGCGCGGTTGACGACGGTGCGGGCCTCGTCCTTGGCCGCGCGCTTGGGAAGGGCGAGCGGCGCGCCCTTGACCATCGTTTCCCAGAGCAGCAGGTCCTCGGCGTTGTCGCCCAGCACGCGCTCGCGGAAGCTCGGCGTGATCTCGGCCTCGTAGCGCGCCGCGTCGGGCTCGCCTTCCTCGATTTCGAGCGCGCGCCAGCCCATCGCCCCGGCCAGCGCGTTGGCGAAATCGCCCAGGTGCTCGGTGAAGCCGACCCCCAGGAACTTCTCGTCGATCCATTCGAGCGCGATGCGCGCGTCGTCGACGCCGCAGACGCGCCGGCATTGCAGGTTGCGGTAGTAGCGCGGATAGATCAGCGACGCCTTCTCGTAGAACGGCTCGAGCTCCAGCGCGCACGCCATCGCGTGCTCGCGATGCGTCTTCTTGCGGCGCACGAAATGATAGATCGAGACGGCGCGATAGAGCGGATGGCGCAGCACCGCGATGGGCAAAAGCGGGCGGCCGATCTTCGGGTTGTCGCGGAAGTCGAAATGGTCGGTGACCGCCTTGAAGCCCGCGACGTCCTTCGCCGTCAGCTCGCGCCACTTCACCGCGCCGTTGCGCTTGCGGCAATAGACGCGCTCCTCGCCGAGCGCCGCGGAGAGCACGTGGTTGCGCATCGTGTTGCCGCCGGTGCGCTGCGCATGCGGATGCAGGATGAGCGCGTCGGGATCCGAAGCCCGCGGCAGCACCTTGGGATTGAGGAAATAGTTGTCCACGTCTCGGCTTGACTTGCTTGACTTGTTCGATGGGCGCGAACTTAGTGGCGGCGAAGAAGGAGCGCAACGAGATGGCGATGCGGCGCGTTTTCGACCTGGCCCGCTCGTTCCTTGGCGCGGTGCGGCGCCAAGGCGTGCGCGCCATCCCGCGCATCGTCTGGAAATTCCTGCTCTCGACGCGGCTGGGCAACAAATTCGCGATGCGCGGGGTCAGCGGCAAGGTCGTCAAGGCTGCCGAGATCCCCGTCTATCGCCGCACCTATCGCGTGGAGCTGCCGCAGGGCTATCCCGCGCGCGCGGTCGAGATCACCATCGGCGTGCCCGCGATCCCGCCGCGGCCGCATCTGGAGTTCGCCGAGCACGTCGTGGACGGCGAAGGCCGCGCGACCGATCTGGTGCTGGCCTCGGCGATGGGCGGCTTCGGCATCAGCCACGATCTGGGCGCGAGCTGGAAATACGTGAAGGTGGACGGCATCGCCGACAGGCGCGTCGTCCACGTCAAGCGCATCGGCGAGGACGAATACCTGCTGCAGGTGACGGCGCGCATCCCCGACCGCAGCGTGCCGCGCGAGGTCGAGGTGCTGGTCGCGAACGAAGCGGGACGGGTGCTGGCGGCGAACACGCTCGCGGCTTCGCTCTGGCATGGCTGCCGATCCGTCGACATCGCGGGCGGCGTGCTGATGTATGCGGAATATCCGCATGAGGCGCCGGGTGCGACGCCGGAGCGGCGCGACACGAGCCGCGTGTGGCGCAGCCACGACCGCGGGCGCAGCTGGCATGTCGCGTTCGAGGCGCGCGACATCCGTCACTTCCATTTCCTGCAGGCGCGGCCGGGCCATCCGGGCGAGTGGTGGCTGACCTCCGGCGACGCGCAACTGGAATCGCGCGTGTGGGTGACGAAGGACGACGGCGACACCTGGCACGACGTCACCGCGGCCTACGGCACGCCGATCCGGATCGGCGCGGTGGAGTATCCCAAGACCCTGTTCCGCCTGACCGACCTTGCGTGGTGGGGCGACGACGCGATCTGGGGCACCGACGATTTCCTCTACGCCATCAAGGGCGACGCGCAGGGCAGCCGCATGTTCCGCAGCCCCTGCGCCGACATGCTGGTCCCATCGGTCGTCGGCCGCTCGAAATGGCAGATCCGAAACCTGACCGACGCCGCGGACGCGGGCGATTTTCTCTTCATCCTTACCCAGGGCTGCAACCGCGCCGACGCGACGAAGGACGAGAAGATGCCGGGCGTGTTCCTGATGCCCAAGGCGGTTCACGACCCGCAGCTCGTGCACCTGTTCGACGTCGACGTGCACAGCGACATCCGCACCGGCTTCACCTATTCGCGCGCCAGCCGCGCGGCGAAGGACGGCACGTTCTTCTCCTACCGCGCCTCCACCGACGCGTTCCCGACCGGGCACAAGATCCTCAGGTGGGATGTGCGGTTCAGCTAGCCGCCCGCCCCGCGCTGAGATAGCTGCGCGTGGCGGCGCCGATCCAGTAGTCGAGGATGGAGCCGAGGTCGAGGGCGACCGCGCCGCGGGCCTTCGCCTCGGCGACGATCGCCTTGCCGGCATAGCCGGCGCCGACGATGACGAGGCGGCCGGAGAGGTCGCCCGGCAGGCGGGCGACGATGTCGTCGAGCACCTCGGGCAGGATCTTCGGGCCCATCTCGCGCATGCCGAAGCTTGCGAGCGACGCGTGGCGCGGCGGGACGACGATGGTCTCGAAGGGGAGCTTCGCGTGGCAGGAGACCGCGAGGACGTCGGCGCCGTCGAACAGGGCGGGATAGAGATTCCATTTTTCCAGATCGTGCTGGATATGCGCGCTGGTGAAGGGTTTGAGGGTGCCGCTTTCGACGGCGTCCATCACCGTCGCCAGGCCGCGGCCGGCGCGGCCGCTCAAGAACTCGCGGCGCTCGGGACGGACGTCGCGCACCAGCCGCTCCAAAGTGGGGACGCCGAGCGCATCGGCACCCTGGATCGCCGCGGCGACGCGCGCGGCCAGGGCGCCACGGTCTGCGGCCGTAAGCGTTCGTCCCCACCACACCATCTCGCGCTCGCCGGCGTCGCGCTCGAAATGGCGGGCGATGTCGGGCGCATAGGTCAGCGCGTTGCTTTCGCCGTCGCCTAACCGCACGAACGACCACGGCGTCTTCGTCGCGAGCTTCTCACGCACCACCGCGACGAAGCGCTCGCATTGGTCGCGACGGATGTCGGTGTCGGCCAGCGTGCCGTCGAGCACCCTGCAGGCGCGGTCGAGGAAAGCGCGCGCGCCGTCGTCGCCCGGCATGTGCCGCAGCATCCGCTGCGTGTTGCGCGCCGAGTTCGCAGGCGACTTCGCGAAAGCCTGGAAGATCGCCCGGCTCAAGCGCAAAGCGAGGCGGCGATAATCCGACGTGCCGCGGAAACGCTTGAGGAAGGTGCGGATGAGAGGCCGCGGGTCCGTGCCTTCCAAATTGATCAGCCCGATGACGTAGTTCACGTCGCCGGGCTTCAACAGCGCGCTGCCGAACAGCGTGTCGAGCAGCGCCCGCGCCGCCTCGCGCTTGCCGTCGCGCAGCGCCGCGTGGAGATGCTTGCGCAGGAAGTCGACATTGTCCGGGAACGCCGCATGCGCCTTCTCCCAGAATTCGCTGTGGCCGAGCTCGGGCGCGCGCGCGGCCAGCAGCTGGCCTTCGAGCCGCAAGCCGTTCTGCGGATCGCCGGCGCGGAGCTTCGCGATCAGCCCCTCGCAGGCGTCGAACTGGCCGGCCTCGATCAACGCGGCGCCATAGTCGCGCCAGAAGGGCATCTGGTGCGGGAACTTCTCGGTGAGGAGGCGCCGCTGGCGCACCGCCTCGGCCGTGTCGCCCTGCGCGCTCGCCATCTCGGCGCGCACCTGCACCGCGGCCGGATTGTCGGGCGCCACCATCGCGAGCTTGTCGGCGCATTCCCGCGCCGCGTCGAAATCGCCGCGCGCGATCATCAGCCGCCCCAGCCGGATCAGCGCCTGGCTGCGCGTCGGCGCGATCTCGAGCACGCGCCGCCATTGCCGCACCGCCGCGTCCGCGTCGCCAAGCTCCTCGGCGAGGCGCGCGAGCACCGTCGGCCCGTTCTCGTCCGCGGGCCACGCCGCCACGATGCGCTCGGCCAGCGCGCGCGCTTCGTCCAATTTCGCGTTGTAGACGAGCACCTGCGCCAGACCGACCACCGATGCGCGGTCGTCGGGCTCGCCCTCCAGCGCTTGGCGCCACAGGCTCTCGGCCAGCGCCCAGTTCTTCGCCTGCTGGGCGTTGCGCGCGTTTTGCCGCAGCTGCGCGCCTTTGCGGCGATCGAAGGCGCCTTTGGCGCGATCCGCCGCGCGGAACAGCCGGTCGTGAGGATTGGGCTTTTGCGCCACCCCTGGTCTCTATATAAGGCGCCCTTCCGGAGTTAAGGGTAAACCCCGGAAGGTTGCAAGTTTGCGTTTGGATTCAGCAATATAGGCCATCTCCACCGAAGGGGTCTTATGTCACCGCGTCTGTCCCACCTCAAACGGCTCGAGGCCGAGAGCATCCACATCATCCGCGAGGTCGCGGCCGAGTTCCGCAATCCGGTGATGCTCTATTCCATCGGCAAGGATTCGGGCGTGATGCTGCACCTGGCGGTGAAGGCGTTCTATCCGTCCAAGCCGCCCTTCCCGCTGATGCATGTCGACACGACGTGGAAGTTCCGCGACATGATCAAGTTCCGCGACGAGACCGCCAAGCGGCTTGGCCTCGACCTCATCGTCTACACCAACCAGGACGGGGTCGCGCGCGGCATCAACCCGTTCGCCTCGGGCTCGTCCTTGCACACCCAGGTGATGAAGACCGAAGCCTTGAAGCAGGCGCTCGACAAATACGGCTTCGACGCGGCCTTCGGCGGCGCGCGCCGGGATGAAGAGAAGAGCCGCGCCAAGGAGCGCGTGTTCTCGTTCCGCAACGCCCAGCACGCCTGGGATCCCAAGAGCCAGCGCCCCGAGCTCTGGCGCGTCTACAACACGCGCGTGAACAAGGGCGAGTCGATCCGCGTCTTCCCGCTGTCGAACTGGACCGAGCTCGACATCTGGCAATACACGATGATGGAAGGCCTTCCCATCGTGCCGCTCTATTTCGCCGCCAAGCGGCCGATCGTGATGCGCGACGGCGCCATGATCATGGTCGACGACGAGCGCATGCCGCTGAAGCCGGGCGAGACGCCGGAGATGAAGCTGGTGCGCTTCCGCACGCTCGGCTGCTACCCGCTGACCGGCGCGGTCGAGAGCTCGGCCGTGACCTTGGAAGAGATCGTGGCCGAGATGTTCACCGCCCGCACCTCCGAGCGCCAGGGCCGCGTCATCGATCACGACGAGAACGCCTCGATGGAGAAGAAGAAGAAGGAGGGGTATTTCTGATGCGCCTTTCCTCATTCAACGCAAAGCATCACGCGGAGACGCGGAGACGCGGAGCTGGGAAATCGTCCTCCGCGACTCCGCGCCTCCGCGCGACCCATTTTGATTTGCGCGCTGTCGCGCGTGCTGGAGCAGCGTGATGACCGCGCCGATGGACCTCAAAGCCTTCCTCGCCGAGCAGGAGAACAAGACCTTCCTGCGCTTCCTCACCTGCGGCAGCGTCGACGACGGCAAGTCGACCCTGATCGGACGCCTGCTCTACGACTCCAAGATGCTGTTCGAGGACCACCTCTCGGCGCTGGAGAAGGACTCGCGCAAGTTCGGCACCGACGGCGACAACATCGACTTCGCCTTGCTGGTCGACGGCCTCGAGGCCGAGCGCGAGCAGGGCATCACCATCGACGTCGCCTATCGCTTCTTCGCCACCGACAAGCGCAAATTCGTCGTCGCCGACACGCCCGGCCACGAGCAATACACCCGCAACATGGCGACCGGCGCTTCGAACTCCGAGCTCGCGGTGGTGCTGATCGACGCGCGCAAGGGCGTGCTCACCCAGTCGCGGCGCCATTCCTATATCGCCTCGCTGCTCGGCATCCGCCACGTCGTGCTGGCGGTGAACAAGATCGACCTGGTCGGCTATTCCGAAGAGATCTTCGACGACATCGTCAAGGACTACCTGTCCTTCGCCGGCGCGCTCGGCTTCAAGACGTTGCTGCCGATCCCGATCAGCGCGCGCTATGGCGACAACGTCATCGCGCGGTCCGAGAAGATGCCGTGGTACAACGGCCCGGCGCTGCTCGATCATCTCAACGCCGTCGACGTCGAATCCGATCTCGCGTCCAAGCCGTTCCGCCTGCCGGTGCAGTGGGTGAACCGCCCGAACCTCGACTTCCGCGGCTTCTCGGGCACCATCGCCAGCGGGCGCGTGAAGCCGGGCGACGGCATCGCGGTCGCGGCGTCGGGGCGCACCAGCAAGGTCACGCGCATCGTCACCATGGACGGCGACCAGGACGAAGCGACCGCCGGCGAAGCGGTGACGATCTGCCTCGCCGACGAGATCGACGTCTCGCGCGGCGACGTGCTGGCGCCGTCGTCCGACCGCCCGGACGTCTCCGACCAGTTCTCCGCGCATGTGCTGTGGATGGGCGAGGACGAGATGCTGCCGGGGCGCCAATACCTGCTCAAGGTCGGCGCCAAGACCGTGCCCGCGACCGTCACCGAGCTGAAGCACAAGGTCGACGTCAACACCTTCGAGCATCTCGCCGCCAAGACCCTGCACCTGAACGAGGTCGGCTATGCGAACCTCTCGCTGTCGACGCCGATCGCGTTCGATCCGTATACTGAGAACCGCGACACCGGCGGCTTCATCCTGATCGACCGCTTCACCAACGGCACCGTCGCCGCGGGCATGATCGAGTTCGGCCTGCGCCGCGCGACCAACGTGCATTGGCAGGCGCTCGACGTGAACAAGCAGGCGCGCGCGGGCGCCAAGGTGCAGAAGCCGGCGGTGCTGTGGTTCACCGGGCTGTCGGGCTCGGGCAAGTCGACGATCGCGAACCTGGTCGAGAAGGCGCTGTTCGCCGACGGCCGGCACACCTACATCCTCGACGGCGACAATGTGCGTCACGGGCTGAACCGCGACCTCGGCTTCACCGATGCCGACCGCGTGGAGAACATCCGCCGCGTCGGCGAAGCCGCCAAGCTGTTCGTCGATGCCGGGCTGATCGTGCTGGTCTCGTTCATCTCGCCGTTCCGCAGCGAGCGGCGCATGGCGCGCGAGCTGGTCGGCGACGGCGAGTTCATCGAGATCTTCGTCGACACGCCGATCGAGATCTGCATGGCGCGCGACCCCAAGGGGCTCTACGAGAAGGCCAAGGCGGGCGAGATCGCCAACTTCACCGGCATCTCCTCGCCCTACGAGGCGCCCGAGCGGGCCGAGATCGAGGTCAAGACCGAAGGCCGCTCGGCCGAGGCCTGCGCCGCGGAGATCGTGGATTACCTGCGCCGCACGGGGATCGTGCCTTAGCAACTTTCCCCCCGTTGACGCGTTAAAGCGGCATGCGGGGACGGATCGCGATCATCCTTTTGTTGGCTGCGGCGCTCGGCGGGCTTGCCGGCTGCCAGACCATGCGCTCGGTGTTCCATGGCGGCACGCCGTCGACCTTCATCGTGTTCTTCCCGGTAAACAGCGCCCAGATGTCGCCCGAGGCCGCGCAGATCGTCCACGACGCCGCGACGGCGATCAACCAGGTCCATCCCCGGACCGTCATCATCGCCGCGGGCACGACGCCCGGCGGCAACATGGAGATGAGCCAGCCCCGCTTCGCCGCCGTCCGCCAGACGCTCATCGACGACGGCGTCGACCAGGACCTCATCGCCCGCGCGGCGATCGCCGACCCCAAGCTCGACACCATGCCCGCCAAGCAGCGGGTCGAGATCCGGCTGGTGATGAAGGGGGTTTAGGAGGGCGGCGCTTGCCGGCATTGGGCCGTGCTTGGCTCGGCTTCCCCGTCGGCTATCTATTCGCCTTTGTTTTCCAACGCAGCTTCACAAGCTTCGTGAAACGAGTCGTTCAGCGCGAGGCTTACGATGTGGGCTGGAACATTCAGCTGAATGGCAATTTTTCCAAGCGTTATCTTGCCGTCTTTCAGATCCCTTCGATAGTCGGCACGCAAGCGGCGCGGGACAACAATGGCCGCTGCTGCGATCGTCGCCAGATGCTCGGACTGGAGAATAGGGTCCATATCGTGAGATCCATCCCCCGTACCAAACCACGAGCTGTTGGCAAGGTTTCTAAGTGTCCTCACGCCATCGGGCGACATGTCGCCCTCCTCATCGATTAGAGGATGAGTGGACTCTTTGACGATCGTAAAAGTATCCAAATCTTCCGCCATGCCGCGCTGCACGATGATGTCCGCGGTATTGTCGGAATATCGACGGATGGTGCCGTTCGTCCCCTCGGCGAGTACATCGACCCGAGTGACGGTAATTTTGACTTGCGTGGTTTGTTCAACAGCGTCGACGGCATTTTGCCAGGGGACGGGAATCTGCCTCCAGTCCTTGCAATAGACATTCATGGTTTCCTCTAGCTCCGCGACGAGCCGGAAAACCCTAAGTAGCTTCGCTCTGTTGACTATCATCCCGGTTGCCAAGAAAAAGGGGCCCTAAAACGGGCCCCTAAAGAATCTCTACAAGGACGGGACTAGCAGAAGATTAGATTTTGGGCAAACGCAGTTTCACGCCGTCCTTCATGGCGGCGTGGACGCGCATCTGCTCTTCGCACAAAAGCTCCGGCGCAACCCCGCTGGGGTTACCCACGTAGAACTTGACATCGACCAGCTTTCGCTCGGCGTTGCCTTCTGCAAAGACCACTGCGAGCTGATCGCAGGCAGTATTGTCGGTCATGACTCGCTCCTTTCTGTCACTCGCTAAACCCACGATAGGACTTAGCCAAGGCGGTTCTGTGACGCACGCACACAGCCGCCCAATCTCCCAGATTGAACGCCCGGAACAGTTTCAAGTTTCCTAGCGACCCCTCATTGGAGAAACAGCATATATGAGCACTTGCAGCATTTGCAAGTGGGATATCCAATATTTCCCTTTGGAATTAGTGGCTTACACGTCGCTGTCTCCCGAAACGAGACATTCCCGTTTTTTGTTTGACCACAACGGCTTAACATTGTTCGTCAGCTTGAATTCAGGTTGTGTACATTTAAGACGACGAAAAAATACACAAAACGTGATCGCTGCAACGTTTACGAGCCTTCGATACTGAGTGCTGGTTTAAGGTTGATTCGATCTTCGATACGCCGCGAGGTTGAGAGCCGTTCTGGCAACGGCTCGCCGCGAGATCATGACGCAGCGTCATGTTTCTTGATCCAAAAAAACAGACACCCTACCCCCGCACCACCGCCCACTCGCCCATTTCCGCCCGCTCGCTGTCCAGCCCGTTCACCGCGGCGGCCTCGTCCGCCACCCCCAGCGCGAGGCCGCAGAAGATCATCTCGTTGTCGGGCACGCTCAGATATTCCCGGATCGTCGGGTGGAACAGCGCCCAGGCTTCCTGGGGGCACGTCGAAAGCCCGTGCTCGCGCGCCAGAAGCATGACGTTCTGGAGGAACATGCCGAGATCGGCCCATTGGCCCTGCTGCATGATGCGGTCGATGGTGACGATCATGCCGACCGGCGCGCCGAAGAACTCCCAATTGCCGGCGAAGAATTCGAGCCGCTTCGCCTTGTCCTCGCGCGGGATGCCCAAGGTCGCATACATCGCCTCGCCGATGCGGAAGCGCCGCGACTTGTAGGGCTCGGGGAGCTCGAGCGGATAGATGTGATATTCGGGCCGCTCGCCCATCGGCTTCTCGCGCCGCACCTCGGCGACGCGCCGCACCAATTCGTCGCGCGCCTCGCCGATCAGCGCGTAGACTTTCCACGGCTGCAGATTGCCGCCCGACGGCGCGCGCGCGGCGAGCGCCAGGATCGCCTCGACGGTCTCGCGCGCCACCGGCGTGGCCAGAAACGCGCGGACCGATTTGCGCGACGCGATCGCTTCGCTGACCTTCATGGGGACCTCGTGAATATCGAGGCCCCATGAAGGCAGGCGCGACCGTGGCTGTCAAAGCTATTGCTTGGCCGCTTCCGCGAGCGCTGCGTCAACCTCGCTGCGCAGGCTCGCCGTCGCGGCCTCGGCCTTGGCGAGCGCGTCGTGCACCGACGCCGCGTCGGTGGCGCCGATCACCGCGCGGCCCTGCGCCACCAGCGGCGCCAGGCGGGTGAGCGTTTCGGTCAGGACTTCGAGCAGCGCGACGATGAAATTCCCGGTCATGACGTCCTCCTTCAATGGGTGAGCTTGTCGAGATCGGCGATCAGCGCCTGCGCCGCCGCGGCCTCTTCGAGCACGCCGTCCGCGTTCGCCGCCGCATCGGCCTCGTCGGCGAGGACGAGCGCGTCGCCGGCCTTGTCGTAGAGCGCTTGCGCCTTCGCCGCGTCGTCGCCGTGCAGCGCGCCCGATTTCGCGGCGTCCTCGAGGGCGACGCCGGCGGCCTGGTAGGCGAGATGCGCGATCGTCAGCGCCTTCTCGGCGTCCTGCAAGGTCGCGGCATCGGTGAACGAGCAGCCGCCGAGCGCGCACGCGCAGACGGCCGCGAGAAGCGGCAGTTTCATGGGTGATCTCCTTTGGTTGGACCTACTTCTGGAACCAGGCGCCGGCGACGCCGTCATAGACGAAGTCGGCGGAGGCGTTGTCGGCGAGGCTCACGATCAAGGTCGTGCCGTCGCTCTGATAGACGTCGCGCGTCTTGCCGCCCGACGAGCCGCGGCGGCTGACCTCGACCTTGTGCCCGTCGGTGACGTTCGCCGCGCTCAAGGTGAGCTTGCGGTTCGCGGTCAACGCCGCGCTGTCGCGCACGATGCGGCCGTCGACGCGCGGCGTGTAGGTCGAGTTCGCGTCGGCGGTCAGCTTCTTCAGCGCGGCCTGTCCGGCGTGGCGCCACGACGCGCCGGTATCGACCGAGACTTCGCCGAGCCCGCTCTGCGCGTCGGAATGATAGAAGAGATTGCCCGCGACGCTCGGCGCGACGCTTCCCGCGATCGTCATCGACCTGAGGCGATGGGCGCGGTTCTGGTCGATCACCGGATTGGCGCCGAACATCGACAGCCCGTTCTCGTTGTCGAAGCGCGCGACTTCGGCGAGGGACGCGGAGCCCACGGGGCACAGCCGCACGCGCAGATAGCCGCCGAGCGCGGAGGCGCCATAGGTCGTCTCCGACACCACGGCGCTGATCTCGGCCGAGTTGCCGAAGGTCGGACCCGCAGCGACGTAACCGCCGAAGCGCAATATGCCGAGCACGTCGCCCGTCAGCGGCACCGACGGCGACGCGATGGTGCCGCGGCCCTTGCGCAGCGCATAGACCGGCGAGTTGCTGCCCGACTGGAAGACGATGTTCTGGAAGGTCGTGGCGCCTTCGCTGGTGGCGGTGAAGTTGAAGCCCGCGCCCGCCACCGACGCGGTGAGCGACGGCGCGCCCAAGGCGAGCGCGCCGCTCGACCGGTCGATGACGAAGGCTTCGCTCCAGCTCGCGCCGTCGGGCGAGACCTTGCAGTGGAAATTGTCGTCGCCGGTCAGCCCGAACTCGGCACGGCCGGAATAGTTGGTCTGATAGAGCAAGGACGCGGTGTCGCCCGCGGCGTGCTTGTTCAGCTTGGCCTGCACGCCGGCGCCCACATTGTCGAACAGCAGCGCGGAAGATTTCACCGCCAGTCTGTTGGTCGTATCGGCAGCGGTGTTGACGCCGAGCAGCGGCAGGTTCTGCAGGCTGAGCAGGCTGACGAGATCGACCCACACGGCGCCGTCGAACACGAGGAGCTTCGCCTCGTCGGTCACATACGCGATCAGCCCGGCGTAAGGCGCATAGAACCGCCAGGCGCCGTCGACGCCGAACGCGATCTTGCCGGACTGGCCGGTCCAGTCGCCGGTCGCCGTGGCTTTCACGAGATAGGCGTCGCCGTCGGCGAAGCTCACCGGCGGCGCCGACAGGTCGCGGTCGAGCAGCCGCGCGCACGACAGCGCGTCGAGCTGCAGCAGCGCCTCGTTGTGGGTGACGTGCTTCTGCGCCTGCGCGGCGGCGAGCAGCGGCAAACCGCTGCGTGGCGTTTCGTCTGTCATGGGATGTCCTTCAAGAGAACCAGATGTCCGCCGTCGTGCCCACGCCGCGGCCGAAGCTCGCGGAGAGCTGATACACGGTGAAGCGGAACGGCACCGGCAGGCCGGACGGATAGTCCGCCGCGATCTCGGCGGCCGTGTATGTCATGGTCGGCGACGTTGTGGCGGTCACGCGCGAACCGATGACGACCTCATAGGCTTCGCTCTCTTCGCCGAGCGGCACCTCGGTCTGGTCCCAGCTGTCGCCGCCGATGCGCGTGCGCCGGATCCACGACAGCGCGAGATCGCCGCCGCTCCAGCGCGCCGATAGATGCGCCGGCGACAGGGGCCTGAGGCCGATGCCCGCGAAACTCTCGACCGCGGCTTGGTAGGCGGGATCGGAGATCGGCTTGTTCTTCGGGCCCCACAGATAGTGGAACGGCAAGGCGTATTGGTCCTGGGTGAGCGCGAGTTGCTTCGGCGCGCCGTCGAGGACCACCACGCGCGCGCCGGCGGCGACGGGATCGCGCATCGCGGTCTCGGTCCCGGCCTGGCCGCGCAGCAATCGCGTGAGGCGCCACGTGCCCGGCGCGGTAAGTGCGGCGTTCGCGAATTGCAGCACTTCCCACGCGCCGTCCGAATTCTCGACCGCGACGGCGTTCGCTCCCCCCAGCACCGCGAGATCGTCCTTCGACGCGCACGCGCCGTTGTAGAGGCGGATCGCGAGCGCGCCCGCGTCGTCCCAGCGCCACGCGGGCCCGGAATGGAAGTCTTCGGCGGTTTCGCCGATGGCCGCCGGCAAGGTCAGCGCGGTGTCGAGCGTGTAGCCGCTGTCGCTCGGGCTTTTCAGCACCAGCACGGCCCCGGGCCAGGGGCTGGCGAAACCCGCGACATGCGGCGCCCACGGCACCTCGTCGCCCGTGAGCAGCGGCAGATCGAGGAACACGAGCAGCGCGCGGCCGGTGAGCGCAAGCCCCTGCCCCGCGCCGGGCGCGCGCGACGGCCCCGTCAACGGTTCGTATACGGAGGGATCGGTCGTGAGCGCCTGGACCGACCGCGCGCCGGAATCGTCGATGCCGGTGAGCCTGAGCCGCCGCGCCCGTCCGCCCGCGTCGAGCAGCACCTCGTCCGTCGGATCGAGCGCCAAGCGCGACGGCGGCAACGCGAACGACGCGCTCTCGCGCATCACCCACGCATCCATCAACAGCCGCTGGCCGATGCCGATGGCCTGGCCCTGGTCGAGCACCAGCGGCAGGCTGGAGGTCGCGACGCGGTCGGAATGCCCGGCCAGGCGCCGCGCCTCGGCGACGGCCTGGCGGTAGTCCGCGCTCGCGTCGATATAGGCGATGCGCGACGCGACCGGCAGGTCGGTCTCCTGCGCGCGCTCGAACGCGAAGCCGTCGAGGATGTCGTCCTCGTCGAGCGGCACCGGATCGGGCCGCCCGCGCATGACGAAACGCATGGTGCCCTGGCCCTCGACGGCGTCGAAATGATAGGCGAGCGCCAAGGGCGCCAACGCGTCGCGCGGGCTCATCGTGTCGGTGACCGCGAAGCCGGTGACGAGCCCCGACAAATTCGACACGTCGACGGGCGCCAGGTCCTCGCACAGCGCTCCGACCAGGTCGCCCAGCATCACCGCGCCGAGGCGGCCGTTCAGCCAGTGGCCGTATTGATAGTTCGCGGCATCCCCCCACACGTCGCTGCGCGCGGGGAAGAAGGGAAAGGGACGCGCGTCCCAGCACCAGGCATGGATGCGCTCGACCATCGCCGGATTGTTGGCGGGGTCCTTCCAGAACGCGAGATGCGCCTCGAGGAACAGGCGTTGGATCAGATCGTCGCGCTCGCCGTTCGAGTAATAGGGGATCGCGCTCTCCGACGATTTCGGATCGAAGAACACGTTGGGCTGGTTCGCGCCCTTGTCGATGGCCGGACAGCCGAGCTCGCAAAACCGTATGGGCTTCATCTCCGGCACCCATGCGGTCGCGGTGCCGTCGGGACGGTCGTGGTGGACGTTGCTCCACCAGCTCCAGATGTCCTTCTGCCTGAACTCCCACTCGGCGATCGGCGTGCGCAATCGCGCGTCGCGGTCGGCGCGGCTGGCGTAATACCAGTCGTAATCCTCGCCGCCCTTGATGTTCGCCGTCAGCGCGTCGCGGTCGTGGATCGTGCCCGGATCGCCGTCGCGCCAATCGGAGAGCGGCATGTAGTTGTCGATGCCGACGAAATCGATGTTCGCGTCGCTCCACAAGGGATCGAGGTTGAACAGCAGCGCGCCGTCATCGGTCCGGTGGTTGTTGTACTCCGACCAGTCGGCGGCATAGCCGATCTTCGCGGCCGGCAGGATCGCGCGCACATCCGCCGCCAGCGCCTTGAGTGCCGCGACCGCCGGATAGTCGCGCGCGCTCGACCGCGTGCGCGTGAGGCCTACGAATTCCGAGCCGATCAGGAACGACTCCACCCCGCCGGCGTCGGCGCAGAGCTGCGCGTAGTGCAGCACCATGCGCCGCCAGCCCCAGGTCCCGCCGAAGAACGCGTCGACCTGCGTTGCGGCCTCGGCGGTCGTGTCGACTTCCGGATCGCAGGCGATGCGGCCGCGCCACGGATAGCCGTCGCAATCCAGGAACAGGAACGGACAGAACATCACGGCGAGGCCGCGCGCGTTCAGATCCTGGATCGCTTGGGTCACGCTCGCATCCGACGGGGTGCCGCCATAGGCGGGGCGGCCGTCCACCTGGCTCACGAGATGCGCGAGACCGCGGCCGAGACCGTCGACCTCCCACACCTGCGGATAGGTGTCTTTGGTGGCGGTCTCGACGCCGGGCTTGATCTCGCATTCGGCGCAATCGGTGCTCGAGCCGAACCAGCCCACGACCAGCGACACCGCGTCGAGGCTCGGCGCCAGCGCCTGGAGCTCGTCGAGCGAGGCTTTGATATCGGCAACGCTGGCGGCATTGTGCGCGTTCTCGGGGAAGGTCGCGCCTTCGCCGTTGTCCTGGGTGACGATCTCGGTCGCATAGACGAACTCGCCGGCGCCGGGGATCAGCGCCACGCCGGTGAGCGCGTTCTCGAGCGATGACGGATCGGCGTCGCTGAGGCTTTTGATCACTTCGAACTGGAGTTGCGGGATGCGGTTGCCGAACTGGGCGAGCGGCATGTCCTCGAACACGACGGTGCACAGGCCGCGATAGGCCGGCGTGTTGCCGGCGCCTTCGATCTCCTCGATCAGCGGATCGAAGGCTTGCGTCTCGTCGCCGCGGTAGAAGCGCGTGGTGAACGGCGAAAGGTCGATCGGATTGCCGTCGGCCCACACCCGGCCGATCTTGGTCGCCGGGCCCGCGCACAGCCCGACCGCGAACGAGATCGAATAGGCGTAGTCGGTCTCGGTGACGGTCACCCCGCCGCCGCCCTTGCCGCCGCCCGTGGTCGTGGTCGTCGCGGTCTCCTTGAAGCGCGTCGCCCACAGAAGCTGCCCCGCGACGCGCATGCGGCCATAGAGGCGCGGGATCGGCGCGCCTTCCTGCGACGCCTGGATGTTGACGTCCGAGAGGCGCGGGCCCTCGCGATGGACCGTCTGGCCGGGCATGAGCGCGCTGTCGATCAGCGAGCCCGCCAGTGCGCCGATCGCGCCGCCGATCTGCGCGCCGGTGAGGCCGAGGAACCCGCCGAGCAATTGCCCGCCGATCGCCTCGCCGGCGATGCCGAGGACGAGAGATGCCATGATCAGATCCGAAACGCGTAAGCGAGCTTCATCCGCCAGTACGGCGTGAACGGCTCCTCGCGCACGCGGCGGTTCTGGCGCGCGTGGATCAAGGTGAGCGTGCCGTCGCGTTCCCCCATGATGCCGCAGTGTTTGGCCGGACCGTTGGGCTGCATGCGGAACAGCGCGATGGTTCCGGGCGCGAGGTCCTGGGTCCGCGTCAAATGCCGCGCGAGCGCGTCGCGCAGGGTTTCGCGTCCCGTGGATTCCGCCCAGTCGGGCGAATAAGGCGGTGTGCCTTCCGGCTCTTCGCCGCGAAGCTCGCGCCACACGCCGCGCAACAGGCCGAGGCAGTCGCAGCCCGCGCCCTTGACGCTCGCCTGATGCACATAGGGCGTGCCGATCCAGGTGCGGGCGATGCGCACGATTTCGCACGCAACCGTCCCCCCACCCGAAGCGCGTTCCGCGCTTCGACCTCCCCACGAGGGGGAGGTTGCTTCGTCTTCAGTTTCCATAGCGGCTGCCTCCATCCAGCACCGTTCCGCTCGTCGGATAGGACGTCACCGCGTCGTTGCCGGGCATGTAAGGGAAGCCGCGGAAATTCAGCGCGTTGTCGAACTTGGCCTTGCAGGTCGAAAACTGCTTGTCGCATCCGGCCGTGATCGCGAACGCATCGCCGGCCGCCACGACCTCGCTCATCGCCTGCCACAGCTCGATGGTGACGACGCCCACAGCCACCGCGTGGCGCTTCACGTCCATCCCGCGCCCGGCATTGGCGCCGCTCGCGAATGTCAGCTTGCCGCCCGCGAACCAGCCATCGGCGAAGGCCTCGATCCCCGACACGGTGAAGCGCCGCGCGTCGGTCGCGCCGGCCACCACACCGCTTCCGTTGAACGCCGGCGCGCTCAAATCGATCGTGCAGCGCGCATCGCCGAGGTCGGCATCGCAGCTGTAGCCGTAAGCGCGGCCCGTCGCCTGGTTGAGCTTGTGCGCCAGGCCGCGGATCTCGGCCTGGAACGCCGACCGTCCGCGGCTCACCTGGCCGAGATTGCCCGCGCGCATCAAGACGCGCTGCTCGGGCGCCGCCCAGTTGACGCGCCAGATCTCCACGCCCGCATCGTCGTAGAGCCCGGCCGCGAGATCGCTCTCGTTCAGGCTCGCCGAGGACAGCGCGCCCGCGACGGTGAGGTTGTCGACGGCGAGGCCGAGGCTGGACTGCACCTCGCTCGCCGCAACGCCGCTCGCCGCTTCGTAGGTCACCCCGTCGAAGGCTATGTCGCCGTCGTGGTCGGTGAAACCCTGCACGACGCCGTCCTTGCGCGCGAGCTTCCAGCACCAGCACAAACTCGTGGCGCCGCCTGCGAGATGGTCCTGCAATCCCGGCGGAAGCGTCTTCACAGCAGCACCTCGACCAGCGGCACGCTCATCACTTCGCCGGCTTCGAAGCTCGCGAGATCGATGGTGAGGCGATCGGTGTCGAAGCGCACCGGCGTATCGAATTCGAAGCCCGCGGTGACCGCGGCGCCCGAAGGCGGCGGCGACGCGAACGTCACGATGCCCGTCGTGGTGTCGACGGTGAAGGCAAGCTCGGCGGCGGCGACCGCCGCGCGCACGCTGCCCGCGACGGGCTTGGAAATGGTCCGCGTCCAGCTCGAAGGTCCCGAGGCATAGACCTTGACGAGCTGGAACGCGGTCGTGACGCCGTCGCCAGTGCCGATGCGCTGATCGGAGGGCGTCACGTTTGTCGACGATCGATAGTCGGCGAAATCCTGGAAGCGGAAGCCATAGAGCCGCCCGCGCCGCGCTTCGAAGAACGCGATGGTCGCGCCGAAATCGTCGAGCGTTCGGATGCCCGAGCCGACGTCGTAGCGGCGCCGCGAATTCGCCCACACCGCGTTGCGCTCCTCGAAGCCGGAGCCGAGCGTGACGATCTCGGTGCGCCGCTCGGGCCCGCCGCTGGAGCGGAACGCGATTGCCGTCGGGAACCTGTCCTCGTGGAAGTTCATAGGTTGCTCTTCATAGGTTTCTCTGGCCCTTGGCCAGCGCGCGCGACATCGCGCTCGCGATCTGCGACTGCGATTTCAGGAAGCTCGCCGCGTCGGTCGCCTGCACGTTGACGACGACGCTGGGGCGCAGCGCTTTCAGCGCGTCGTTCGACGTGATCGTGCCGCTCCCTCCGGGCGTGAACAGCTCGGGCCCCTGCTCGCCGACCAGATACGTCTCGCCCGCGTTCACCGGCCCGCCGCCGGCCAGCGCGCCGCCGATGGAGGAGAAGAACGAGTCGCTCAGCGAGCTCACCAGGCCTTCGATGGGCTTGACGATGAACTGGCTGACCGCGACGCGCTCGAAATCGGCGAGGATCGCGTCGACGAGCTGGTCCATCGACAGCTTGCCCGAGGCCGCGGCGCGCGCGATGGTGCGGGCGACCGCGTCGAAGCTCTTGTCGACCGCGGCTTCGATCGCGTTGGTCGCGCTCGTCACCGGGCCGCTCGCGAAATCGCCGAGCGCCTGGCCGGCCTTGGAAAGGTCGTCAGCCATCGGGAAACTCCTTCATCATCGCGTCGAGCGCGTCGCGGCCGAGCGGCGAAGCGCGTCGCGGGAAGCGGCCGTCGCGCGCGGCGCGCCATTCGACCAGCGACATCGCCCAGAACACGCCGGGCGGAATGCGCATCGCCCCTAGGCCCAGCTCGAGCAATTCGCGCCAGCGAAAGGGCGCGGCGACGCGTCCTTGCGCTCGGGGACGCCCGCGGCTTCGAACGCGCCCGTGATCGCTTCGACCAGCGCGCCCAGATCGCAGGCGAGCCGCAGCACCTCGGCCGGATTCATCTCGTGGCCGCCGCCGCGCAGCAGCGCCGCCGCCACCACCGCGAGATCGGCGGCGCGCGTCTGCTTCAGCCGCGCCGGCAATTCGGCCAGGTCGGCGAGCCCGAGCCCGCTCTCGATCTCGGCGAGCGCGCCGAGCGTCAACAGCAGGCGATAGCTCTTGCCGCCCGCGATCAGCTCGCTCTCGCCGCGTGCCTTGTTCGCCATCGTCACGCCTCCGCGAAGCTCAGCGCGCCGGCCGACGCCAGCGTCATCGACAGCTTGAGCTCGCCGTCATAGGGCCCGTCGTACTGCAGCGAGGCGACCTTGAACGGCCCCGACACCGTGCCGAAGCTCGGGATCGCGATCTGCCAATTGGCGAGCGACTGGGCGAAGAACGCCGCGCGGATCGCGGCGTCGGAAGCCGCGTCCTTGAACACGCCCGAACCCGAGATCGTCGCGGATTTGACGCCCGCCGCCAGCAGCTCGCGCCACATGTCGGCGGAATCGGAATTGGTGACGTCGATGGTCTGCGCGTTGAACGCGAGCGTCGTGGCGCGCAGCCCGGCGACGGTGGCGAAGCTTTCCGGCGACCCGCCGTCGCCGATCTTGACGAGCAGGTCCTTGCCGCGTTGGGCAGTCATGGCTTCATCTCCAAAAAAGGTTGCTATGTGGGTTCCAGCACCGCGCGGAATTTCAGCGTCGCGCGGATGGTTTCGCCGTCGCTTTCGCGCAGCGTTTCGGTTGCGAGATGGCGGATGCCGATCAGCGCCTGGCCGTCGATAGCGAGCGCCGCGCCGTCGAGCGCCGCGCGCACCGCCTCGGCCGCGAGCTTGGCTTCCTTGCGGCCGTCGGCGCGCGACCAGATCTGGATCGCGAGCAGATGCTCGCTGCCCGCCTCGGTCGCGGTCGACCAGTCGCGCGTCTCGTCCTCGCCGATCACGCAATAGGGAAATGCGGCGCCGCGCGGCGGACAGTCGAACACCCGCGGCGGATCGCCGAGGACGCTCTCCACCGCGTCGCTCGCGGCGAGCGCGGCGAACACCGCCTGCTGCAGGGCCCAGCTCGCGCTCATGGCAGCTCCTCGCAGAGAAGGACCATTGTCGGCGTCCCGCCGTCGATGACCGTATGGATGCGGAATATCCGTGGACCGATCGTCGCGCGCTGGCCGGCCGCGACGTCGTTGCGACGCCTCAGCGTCAAGCGATGGCGCACCCGCGATTCCAGCCGCCCGGGCCCGAACGCATCGTCGCCGCCGATGGCCTCGACCGCGACCCAGACGCTGGCGAAGGTTTCCCAGCTTTCCGAGAACCCTCCCCCGCCGTCGGGCACGAGCGTGTTCGCGAGCAGCGTGGCGCGCTGATTGAGAGCGCCGATCACAGCTTGAACATCCGGTAGGGCGCGAGCAGTGCCTGGGCCGTGCCCGAAAGCTCCGCGGGCCCGTCGCCGCGATGGACATAGAGCTCGGCCACGATGGCGAGGATCGCGGCGCGCAAGGCGGCCGGAACATCCTCGGCCGCGTCGCCATAGCCGGCGTCGAAGGCGATCGCGAGCGCGTTGGCGCAGCGCAGATCCGTCACCGGATCGAGCAGCACGCGGCTGCCCGGCAGGTCGACGAGCACCGGCGTCAACGCATTCGGCGTATCGTCGCGGGCGTAAGCCGTGACCGCGCTCACCGCGACCAGCGGCGGCAGCGGGATGTCGACGATAGGCCGCCAGCAATCGAGCCACAGGATCCAGCTCTGCGCGATCAGCGCGCGGCCGGTGTGCCATTCGGCGCGGGCGCGCGCGGCCGGGATCAGCCGCGCGATCAGCGCGTCGTCGTCGGACGTGTCGACCTTCAGATGCGCCTTGGCGTCGGCGAGCGTCACCGGCTCGAGCGCCGGCGGCGTGACGAGTTGGAGAGACATGGGGGAAACCTGCAAGAGATGTCATCCCGGAAGCCGAGCGCAGCGAGGCTGTCCGGGACCCACCGCGACGCGGCACAATGGGTCCCGGCACGCGCTCGCTTCGCTCGCTGGCCGGGATGACAGTTGATCAGGACGCCGCGAACTTCATCAGCTTGATCGCTTCGAAGTTCTGCACCCCGCCGCCGACGCGCTTGGTGGTGTAGAACAGCACATAGGGCTTGGCGCTGTAGGGATCGCGCAGCACGCGGATGCCGACGCGGTCGACGACCAGATAGCCGCGCGCGAAATCGCCGAACGCGACGGAATAGCTGTTCGCGGCGATGTCGGGCATCGCTTCGGACTCCGTCACCGCATAGCCGAACAAGGTCGCGGGCTGGCCCGCGCTCGCGCCCGGCTGCCAGATATAGTTGCCGGCCGTGTCCTTGAACTTGCGCACCGCGCTTTCGGTCTTGCGGTTCATCACCCAATTGGCGTTGGCGCGATAGGCCTGCTTGGGCGCATAGGCGAGGTCGAGCAGCGCGTCGGCCGGGTTGGACGACGCGAACGCGCCGGCGGCGCCGCTGGCGATGTAGCCGATATTGCCCCAGCTCCACGACCCGTCGGCGACGTTGGTGTAGGAGAGGAACCCTTTGGGCTTGCCCGAGCCGTCGCCGGTGACGAAGGCGATGCCTTCCTGCTCGGCGAAGACCAGCTGCACCTCGTCGGCGAGCCATTGCTCGATGTCGACCTGGCTGTCGTCGAGCAGCCATTGCGTCGCCGCCGGCATCGCATAGAGCTCCATCGCCGGGAAGTCGATCGCGGCCAGCGTCGGCGTCGTGGTCTGGGCGATCGCATCGGTCTCGCCGACCCAGCCGGTGACCGCGCCCGAAGTCGTGATCGGCTTTCGATAGATGCTGCTGCCGATGGCGCGCACGGTCGCAAGGCCGCGGATCGGCGAGGCTTTCGTCAGCACACGGTCGATCGTCGTCTCGATCTCGAGCGGCACGGTGTAGCCGCCGTCCGGATTCGAGCCCGCCGACAGCGCCTTCATCTCCATCGCGTCGAGGCCGTGGACGTCGCCCTTGCGCACATAGCGGTCGAACGCGGCCTTGCGCTCGCGCGTCTCGAGGGGCGCCTGCTTGGGCGTCAGGCCCAGCGCCGGACGCTGCTGCGCCAGCGCCAGCTCGTCGATCAGGCGCTTCTGGTCTTCCAGCGCGCGGTCGATGCGCGCGACCTTGTCTTCGCTGAGCGGATCGGCGGCGCGCTTCTCGAGCTCGGCGATGCGCCGGTCGTTGGCCTCCTTGAAGGCTTCGAAGACGCGCATCAGCTCGTCATGGGCTTGAGCATGCGCGCCGTCATAGGTCTTGGTTTCGAGTTCCATGTGTCAGTTTCTCCTGGTGGACTTGGTTGCCTGGGTTCCGACCGCCGTGACGCCGCTGCCCGCGAGCAGCGGGAAGGTCACGACGGAGATTTCCCAAAGGTCGATCTCGGTGAGGATGCGAAAACCGCTCTTGGGATCGCGCCGCGCGCGCACGGTGCGAAAGCCGATCGACAGCCCGTCGAGCGCGCCTTCCGCGATCAGCTCGCGCACCTCGCGCGCGCGCCGCACGTCGAGCACCAGCCGCCCGCGCACATAGAGGCCGCGCGCGTCCTCGCGGATCGCCTCCCACACGCCCAGCGGCTCGTGCGCGAAATGCTGGTAGAGCATGCGCACTTGCGCCGCGGGGCGCTTGCGCAGGCTGGCCGCGAAGGCGCCCGGCGCCACGACGTCGCCGGCACCGTCGGCCTTGCCGAACAGCGAGGCGTAGCCTTCGAACTCGTCGTTGCCGAGATCCTTCAGGCGCGCGGACGCGTCGGCGCGCGCGAGCGGGCGCCGCGTATAGGTCACGAGTGTCATGTCGTATCCGGCTTCAGGGATGCACGCGGTCGAGCTTGGTCTCGATGCGCGCAAGCGCGTCCTTCATCGCGCGCACCTCTTCCTCGAGCACGGCGACGCGCTCGATCGCCGCCTGGTCGTTGCTCAAGGTGCGCTCGAGCACCGAGAGGCGCTCGGCGGCCGAGCCCGCCCAATACACGACGGCGGCCGTCTGCAACAAAAAAGCCGCCAAGGCGGCGGCTGGGATCTTCCTGTCCGGCGCGAGCCGGAAATTGTCGGCGACACTCATTCGAGCTTCTCCATCACAGCACGCTCAATATGGCTTCGGCCGCCACCGCGATCGCGACGGTCCACACGATCGCGAGGCCCAGCCAGTGCCACACCGCCCAGAACCAGTACGCGACGGGGTCGGTCGCGCGCGCATGCACGCTCCACATCGTCACGACGAAATCGCGGGTGCGCCCGCGCACCAGCCACGCGCCGAGCGACAGCGTCGTGCCGGCCAGCGCCGCGAGGAAGATCGGGATGACGTATTCGTCCATCACTCGGCTGCCTTGAGCGCCGCTTCGAGGCCGGCCAGCGAGGCGGCGCTGCCGTCGCGGCATTGCACGCGCAGCGCCTCGGCCAGCGCCAGCAGCCGTCCCGGCGCGGATTCGGGCGACGGATCGGCCGTCTCGCCGCCGATGCCGTCGCCGAGCGAGAAATGATAGTGGTCCGCGTCGGCCGTGAGCGTGACGATCTCCACGTCGCCCTGGTACACCGGCGCGTCGTAGCGCGTGCGATAGACGACGCTTTCCCACGCGGCGCGAATCCGCTTCACCAAGGCGCCGTCGATCGGCCGCTCGCACCGCGCGATCTTCAGGTCGCGCGGATCCTTCGGCATCTTCGCCTCCAGCTCCGCGATGCCCTGCTCGTCCTTCTCGAACGTGAAGCCGCCGTCCTTCGACACTTTGATGCTGCCATTGCGCATAAGCTCGAGCTGCGTGTAGACCCCCAGCATCTGCGCGGGATCGAGCGCCACGATTCGCTCGGTCCCGTCCTCGAAATAGGCGATGCCGACCGCGTATTCGGGGTGGAAGGCCGGCATCGCGATCATCCTGACCGCGACATTGCGTTGGAGAAGCGGAGCGAACGCGGTGGCGACCAGCCGATAGTAGCCGTCCGCCGCGCCGCCATTGGCAAAGACGGATACGCCGGGCACCAAATGCTCGTCCGCCGCCGCGGGACCGGCTTGCAGCGCGATCAGAATCGAAAGGACAGCCCTCATCGCCGCCATCATAGCACGTCGCCGCCCTCGACCGGCGAATATCCGTCGGCTTGGCGCTTTTAAAGCTCGCATGAAGCGTGACGTGCCCGCTATTTCTTCGATGACGGCTTCGCGACCGGCCGCTTGAGCTTGGCGGCGCGGCGGGATTTCCCGACAGGCGTGGTAGCGGGGGCTGCCGGCGACTGCCCAACCTCCGGAATCAGTCGCCGCTCCTTGATGACCGGCAAGGGCGGGAGCATGAGCCCGGCTTGCGACGCCAATTCGGCGAAATGCGCGCGAAAATACGGGTAAGCCGCGAACCTCGCGACGCGTCTGGCGAAAGCATCAACCGCCTCAGGGGCCGGATCGCCGCTCACGTGGTATACGATCAGATAGCGGCACTTCGCGGACATCACTTCCATTGCAGCTTGCATTTCGGCGTTGGCAAACGCGGCGGACGCAGTGGCTGCAACAAACACGACGAGCAGCCCTCGGCCGACGTCGACATGCGCCTTCTCGATCTCGCAGGTCTGCGACAGCTTAAACTCGTGGCGCTTCTCCAGCCCGTCGGGTGTCAGCGCGAAGCCGGATTCGACAAGGCGGATGTCGCGCAGCTGTGCTGCAGCCACCAGCGCATTGTATTTCCGCGGGTCCGTGACGGAAGCCACAGCGGCGCCCTTCGGCTTATCGGCAACGGCGTTCATGCGGCCTCGAGAACCTCGTCGTCATTGCAAGGCATATCCCACACCAATTTACGCGGCGCCTGGATCGATTGGACCCAGGCATCGAATTCGACCGACGCCGGCACGCGTTCGCCGCCGAGCAACCGGGAAGCGGCAGCGGTCTCGAACGCAATCCTGGCTTCCAGCCCCAAAACGCGGGCGATGCGCGCGATGGTTCGCGCCTGAAGGTTTTTGCCGTTGTCGGCAAGCATCTGGCTCACCCGAGCCTCGCTGACATCGAGCCTGCGCGCCAGCTCGGCCTGGGTCACGCTCTGAGCCTCAAGCGCGCGCTCGATCACGAGCTGGACGTCGCTGATGAAGCGATTCTCAACGAGCAGAACGTCGTAGTCCTTATCGTCAGCCTCGCGGAACATTGTTACCTCCTGATTTCAACCAATCATGCAAACGCACAGCTTCCGCACCTGCTCGGGCGAGGATCACCTGGTTTGCCGATTTCTGCTTCTTGCTGGTGTCGACGCCCGTTATGAAGAACGCGGGACGCCCACGGAATCCTTCGCAGAAACCATAGGCTCGCAGAGCCCAGGGCTTGAAGGCTTCAAGGCGAATCCGCTTGTCATGAGCGCTCGGGAACCAGCCTTCGCTCGCGTTGTATTTCTTCGGGGGCACATTTTTCCATCCACCATCGCTGTATCGTTCCACGATGTCCTCGAGACCGGCGCGCTGTTCCGCGCTGGCTTTTTTGCCGATCTCTTTCTTCACCGTCTCCTTGATCACGACATCGCACATCCGTCCGGACCGAAGCCACACGTAGCCATCAGGCAACGCACCGCCAACACTCAGACCCGGCTTGGAGATTTGCGGCGTCAAACCCTATCTCCAAACCTTAAGATATGTCTTAAGCCCCCGATGGGGAAGAGGTTCCCAGATAAAATCTCTCAAGTGCGAAATTTCCGCCCTTTGCCGGTTGTCGCAAGAAGCTCCGTCCCCGATGACCTTAATACATAGCTTAACTACTACCTATACGAGCTTCCAGACCTTGTCCAGACCTATCCGAGCACATCGCCGCCCTCGACCGGCGAATATCCCGCCGCCTGGCGCTTCTCGTTCAGGGTGAGGAAGCCCGCGCTGCCCAGGCGGGCCCACACGCTCTCGCGCTCCAGCGCCAGCGCGTCGACCGCGTCGGCATCGACGGCAAGGCGCAGGCCCTCGCCGAAGCGTGCCCCCAGGAACCGCGTCAGCTGCGAGGCCGTGCGCGCGGCAAGCGGCAGCACGGTCTGGCGCCAGAACGACAGATTGGCCTCGCGATAGTTCGAATAGGTGTTGTCGCCCGGAATGCCGAGCAGCATCGGCGGCACGCCGAAGGCCAGCGCGATCTCGCGCGCGGCGGCGTCGCGCCCGGCGGCGAAATCGAGATCGGCCGGCGCGTAGCTCATCGCTTTCCAGTCGAGCCCGCCTTCGAGCACCATCGGGCGGCCCGCATTGCCGCTGCCCTGATAGGCGTCTTCCAATTCCCGCTTGAGCCGCGCGAACTGGTCGTCGGTGAGGTTGGGCTGGCCGTCGGGACCTTTGTAGACCAGCGCGCCCGACGGCCGCGCCGAATTGTCGAGCAGCGCCTTGGTCCAGTCGCCGCCGGCATTGTGGATGTCGATCGCGCGCGAAGCCGCCTCGATGGGCGAGAAGCCGTAGGCATCGTCGAGCGGATGGAACAGCTTGGCGTGCAGAAGGTTCGCCGCCGGGATCGTCGTCATGTCGCCGTCGACGGTGTAGGTGTAGGCGATGGCGCGGCCGCGCGCGCCCGCAACGGCGCGCACGCGGTCGGGGCGCAGCACGTGCAGCTCGCGCACCTCGCCGCCGATGGTCAGCGCCTCGAGATAGGCATTGCCCGCGCATTGCAGGAACGCGTGCCAGCGCTCGAACAGCGCCATGCCGTCCTCGTCGGCATTGGGGCGCGCGAGCAGCGACAGCAGCGGATGGCTCTCGATCTCGGTCGCGCCGTCATAGAGCAGGAACGGCAGCGACGACGCGGCTTCGGCGATCATGCGCACGCAGCGATAGGCGATGGCGTTGCGCATCACGCCTTCGCGCGCCAGGCTCGCATAGTTGCGCGCGCCCCACGACGCGCGTCCGCCCAAGGCGAG
Source organism: Rhizomicrobium sp. (assembly GCA_035549495.1). Taxonomy (GTDB): domain Bacteria; phylum Pseudomonadota; class Alphaproteobacteria; order Micropepsales; family Micropepsaceae; genus Rhizomicrobium. The sequence continues at coordinate 83,535 of DASZQV010000039.1, forward strand.
CGCGATCAAGGGCGCGGCGGATTTCGCTTCCGGCGCCGCGGTGCGGAACCAGTTGGCCAACTTCATCGTAAATCTCCTTCTTATCCTCCCCCGCGTGCGGAGGAGGACGATTCACGTCGATCTGGCGCGCGGCACGGCGCGCGCCTCGGTGGGGAACAATTCGCTCAACGCCCAGACCAGCGCGTCGAGGCGGTCGGGGCTCTGGCCTTTGCCGTCGTAGTTGCAGAGCTGGTCCTCGAGCTCGGGGAACACGCCCACGTGATGCACGCGCCCAGCCTCGTAGAGGTACGAGATCGGCTCGGCGCGGCTCTTCTTGCCCCGCATCGCGCGCACGCCGCGCACCGGCAGGTTCGTGCCTGCGTCGAACAGCACCGCCTTGACCATGTCGCCGCCCTGGTTGACCTCGGCGACGACGCAATCGGCCTGAAAGGCGTGGAACGCCGCGGCGACGCGCTCGGCCCAGCCATGCGGCGTGAGCCCGCCCTGCGACCGGTCGGCGAGCACATAGCCGCGATCGTCCTTGCCGCGGCCCGCGACGACGATGCCGCATTCGGCGCCGGTCTGCGTCGCCGGCGGATCGACCGCCACGGCGATGCGCGTCAGCGCGGGCGCCTCGAACACACGGCCGCGCTCGATCCAGTCGCGGCGCCACAGCGCGCCTTCGGCGTCGGCGATGATCTCGGCCTCGAGCTCCTGGCGGCCGAGCCGCGTGCCTTTGTAGAACGCCTCGAGATCCGCGACGAAGCCGTCGGCGAGGTTGGGCGCGTTTTGGGCGGTGGTGCTTTTCGTCACAACGGTGCTCTTAACCGCCATCAAGGTTTTAAGCGCCGCGATGTTGCGCGGCGTCGTGGTCAGCAGCATGCGCGGGCGCCGCCCGATGCGCAGCGCCATGCGCAGCATGTCGAGGGCGGCCTGGGGGTCGGCCCATTTGCAGAACTCGTCGCCCCAGGCGGCGTCGAACTGGTGGCCGCGGATGCCGTCGGGCTCCTCGGCGCTGAGCACCGTCGCGACCGCGCCGTTGGGCCATTTGATGCGCTGGTTCGAAGGCTCGTAGGTGGCCGTGTCGAGCACGCGCATCAAGCCGGATTCGCCTTCGATCATGACGGCACGCACGTCGGAAAAGGTCGCGCCGAGCAGCGCCACGCGCTTGAGCCCGCCATGCGCCACGCCGTCGGCGATCCACTCCGCGCCGGCGCGGGTCTTGCCGGCGCCGCGCCCGCCCAGGAACAGCCAGGTGCGCCAGTCGCCGGGAGGCGGCAGCTGCTCGTCGCGGGCCCAGAAGAGCCAGGAATTGAGAATCTGTTCGGCGACGTCATCCGACATCCTCTCCAGGAATGTTTCTTGCACCGGCGGCTCTTGCGAGTTCAACCATGCGACGTTTAATCTCGGCTCGCGGGTCTTCATGTCTTGTCCTGGCGGAGCGCAGCAAATCGCGCGCCGCTTCGTATTTCATCAGCTCGGTGAGCGAACGTTGCAGCTGCGCCAGCACGCGCACGTCCGTGGCACGAGACTCGGAATCGTTCGATGCCTTGATCCCGTTCTTGTCGTCTTCAAGTTTGCTCACGACGATCTCCCACAACGCAAACTGCTTGCCGATCAGTTCGTCGATGCGCACCGAACGCGGGTCGACGTGCCCACCGGGTGGACACAGGAGCGGCATCTCGTTTTCTCCGAAGCTTAGTCTTTGGGTTTGCGGCAGAGTTTGATCGCCGGATAGAAGGCGACGCGCGCGAAGCGCTTGCCGGTCCAGCGCCAGAACGCGGCGCCGTCGCGGCTCTCGTTCTCGTTCGGCGCGCCGGTGGTGATCAACAGATTGCTGGTGGCGCTGTAGGTGAGCACGCCGAAATCGGCCGTGGCGCGATGGCGCCTGGCGTAAGCCTGCACGGCGTCGTCGCGCGCGAAGCTGACGCGGGCGTTCTGGAGCGCGCGCATGCGCTCGTCGAAGGTGACCGTGCCGGTCTTGAGATCGATCACCGCCCAGTTCATGCAGCCCGTGCCGCAGCCCCAGCCCGCGATGGTGTAGTGGCCGGCGAAGTTGGGGCCGTCATGGGCGGCGTCCTTGACCGCATTGCGCAGATTGGTGCGGAACATCCGCGCATCGCGGTTGCCCGCGAGCCGCGGCGCCGCGGGATGGCGCACGATCTCGCGCGGCACCGCATAGTCCTCGAATTTCGGCGCCGAGCGCGGCACGTCGAGCAGGTCGTAGCGGCACCAGCCGGGCAGGTCCTGCGCGACGGCTGGCCCACTCAGCGATACGGCGAGCGCGGCGGCGATAGCGGGTTTCATCGGTCTGCTTTCGAGCAGGCGAACGGCGTCGCCGGCCATGATGGCCGGTTCCGGTCCGGATGCAATTGCGGGAATATGGGGGATTTGGGAATTGGACCGTGACGGTTCAAGTCCCTCCCGCAAATTTTTTTCGGATTTTTTTCGTGGCGGCCGATCGACCGGCCCGGCGGAAAGGTGAGTTATACTCAACCTGCGTACTGAGTATAACCCGCTTGCCTTTCGCGCCGGCATGGTTATACTCGTATCGCGGACTGAGTATAACCCATGGCCGAGCTGGTCCTGCAGACGACCTATGCCGAGCTTCTCCAGCAGGTGGAGGCGCAGGCTTTCGCCGACGCCTTCCCCGAGCCGGGCGGCTTCATCGCCAAGACCGTCAAGGGCCGGCGCTACTGGTATTTCCAGACCGGCCGCGGCAAGGATCGCATGCAGCGCTATGTCGGGCCGGAAAGCCCCGAGCTGCTGGATCGCATCCACAAGCACAGGCTGGCGCGCGACGACGCGCGCGGTCGCCAGACGCTGGTCTCGACCCTGGTGCGCTCCTTCGCGATGCCGCGGGCGCTGCCGCAGACGGGCGCCGCGGTCGCGGCGCTGGCGCGCGCGGGCGTGTTCCGGCTGCGCGGCGTGCTCGTGGGCACGGTGGCGTTCCAGACCTATCCCGCGATGCTCGGCCGGCGCCTCGCCGCGAGCGCGCTGCAGACCGGCGACATCGACATCGCCCAGTTCAAGGAGATCTCGGTCGCGGTCGGCGAGAAGATCCCGCCGCTGCTCGACGTGCTGCGCGCGGTCGATCCGAGCTTCCGCGCGATCCCGCATCCGAGCGAGCGGCGCAAGAGCGTGAGCTATGCGGCGCAGAACGGCTTGCGCGTGGACGTGCTGACCCCCAATCGCGGCGCGGACAGCGACGCGCCGCAACGGCTTCCGGCGCTGCAGAGCGACGCGCAGCCCTTGCGCTTCCTCGACTTCCTCATCCATCAGCCGGTGCGCGCGGTGCTGCTGCACGAGGACGGCGTGCTGGTGAACGTGCCCGCGCCCGAGCGGTTCGCGATCCACAAGCTGATCGTGTCGCGGCGCCGCGGCGGCGGCAGCGCCAAGGCCGGCAAGGACATCCGCCAGGCCGAAGCGCTGCTCGAGGCGCTCGCGACCGGGCGCCGCTACGAGCTCGCGGACGCCTGGAACGAGGCGATCGCGCGCGGAAAGGCGTGGCGGCAATTGCTGATCGAAGGCGCGAGCGGGATCGCGCCGGTGCCGCGCGACGCCCTGCTCAAGACCATCCGCTGGACGCGCGCGCTGCTCGACGGTCTCGACCTCGGCTTCCCCAATCCCCGGCCGCGCTACGATTTCGACCGTCAGGCCGTCGTCTTCACCGGCGTGGACCCGGGCGGCGAGATGCTGTGCGCGATCTCCACCGACGCGATGCGCGATCATTTCCGCGGCCTCACGCCCGGCGAAGCGCTGGCGCGGTTCCGCGAGCATCCGTCGCTGTTCCAAGCACTGGCGCGCGGGAAATACCGCGCCGCACCCATAGAGGAGCCCGGCATCGTTCTGCTTCGCAGCGAGGAAATCCCGCAACTTATGGCCGCCACGCGACCATGAACCGCCCGTTACCCGCCCGTCGCGCGTAAGGCCTTGAATTGGCCCCAAAGTTCGGCGACGAAGCGCGCCGGCATGGGCGACGTTCTATTGACCGCTTTGGAGAATATCGGGCGCTGGCTCCACGACCGGCGGCGCGGCATCGCGCGCATCGCGGCGGTGCTCGTCCTGGTCGCGACCCTGCCGCTGGCAGCGCTCGCCCTGCTGCCCGCGGTGCTCGGCACCTTCGCCCCGCCGCTGGATCCGCGCACCGACCTCTATTCCGTGAACCGCCCCCTCGCCTTCACCTTCCTGGACGAGAACGGGCGCGAGGTCGGCCATCGCGGCGCCATCATCGGCGAGCGGCTGCATCTCGCCGAGATGCCGGCCTATCTCCCCGCCGCCTTCATCGCCATGGAGGACCGGCGCTTCTACGAGCATCACGGCATCGATCCGCGCGGCTTGATGCGCGCGACGTTGCGCAACGTCCGCGCCGGCCACTGGGTCGCGGGCGGCTCGACGATCAGCCAGCAGACCGCCAAGATCGTCTTCACCAGCCAGGAGCGCACGCTGGCGCGCAAATGGACCGAGCTGTTCGAGGCCGCGCAGCTCGAGAAGTCGCTCTCCAAGACGCAGATCCTCGAGCTCTATCTGAACCGCATCTATCTGGGCTCGGGCGCCTATGGCGTCGACGGCGCGGCGCATGTCTATTTCAACAAATCCGCGCGCGAGCTCACCTTGTCCGAAGCCGCGATGCTCGCGACCCTCACCCGCGCGCCGTCCGTGTTCTCGCCGCGCCGCGATCTTGCGAAAGCGCAAGCGCGCGCCAAGCTCGTGCTCGCGACCATGGTCGAGACCGGCGCGATCACGCAGAAGCAGGCCGCCGAGGCGAACGCGACGCCGGCCGAGATCGCCGACCGCGGCGTGCAGGATTCGCGCAATTTCTATCTCGACACCGCCGCCGACGAGGCGATGCGGCGCGCCACCGTGAACGGCATCGCGCCGACCGCCGACCTCACCGTGCACACCACGCTCGAGCCGCGCATCGAGGACGCCGCGCGCTCGTCGACGATCAAGGTGCTGCGCAGATCCGGGCGCAAGATGCATGCGAGCGAAGCCGCCGTCGTGGTGATGAAGCCCGACGGCGCGGTCGTGGCGCTCTTGGGCGGCACCGACTATGCCGAGAGCACCTTCAACCGCGCGACGCAGGCGCATCGCCAGCCGGGCTCGGCCTTCAAGCCGTTCGTCTATCTGGCGGCGCTCGAGGCCGGGCTGACGCCGTGGGACGTGCGCGACGACGAGCCGGTCGACATCGACGGCTGGACGCCGACGAATTTCGGCGGCCGCGCCTATGGCACGATCACGCTTGCCGAGGCGCTGGCGCATTCGGTCAACACCATCACCGCGAACCTCGCGCAGGAAGTCGGCATCTCTACCATCGTCGACGCGGCGGAGCGCTGCGGCATCACCTCGCCGCTCGAGCAGAACGCATCGCTCGCGCTCGGCACGTCCGAGGTGACGCCGATCGAGCTCACCACCGCCTATGCCGCGTTCGCGAGCGGCGGCTATGCGGTCGAGCCTTACTTCGTCACCGAGGTCGACGGCCCCGATGGCAAGGTGCTCTATCGCCGCGAGGCGAAGCAGCCGCAGCGCATCATCGCCGAGCACGTGAACAAGGACCTGGTCGCGATGCTCTATGGCGTGGTGAGCGAAGGCACGGGGCGCGGCGCCTCGCTCGTCGCCCACGAAGCCGCGGGCAAGACCGGCACGACGCAGGACTATCACGACGCGTGGTTCGTGGGCTTCACGGCCGACTATGTCGCGAGCGTCTGGGTCGGCAACGACGATTCGACGCCGATGAAGTCGGTGACCGGCGGCTCGCTGCCGGCGCAGATCTGGCGCGCGGTGATGACCGAGGCCGAGAAGGGCAAGGCGTCGACGCCCCTCGACAAATCGTCGCCGCAGGCGCCGGTGACCGACGAGGACACGGTGTTCGACGCGTCGGCCGCCATCGACACGCCGCCCTCGACCGGCGACGACGAAAGCGGCAATGCGATGGTCGAAGGCAGCGGCGGCGAGCGCGACGGCGGCGACCGCCCGCGGCACGGCGACCGGCGCAACTTCTTCGACTGGCTGTTCGGCCGCACGCCCGCGGCGCCGCCGCCCCCACCGCCCCCGCCGCCCAGCGTCGCCCAGCCCGCCAACCCCAACGGCGACGTCGACGACGACGACGGAAATTAGAGCATGATCCAAAAGGATTGAAACGGCGCGTCGCCCTTCGAGGCGCGCCTTTGGCGCGCACCGCAGGGTGACCCATCCGATTCAAGCTCCGTGGATCATGCCTTAGTGTCGGTTGTTATCGATTGGAATCGCAAACAAGATTGTCACGGCCCGCGAAGGCGGGCCGCCCAGGTGACGTTGCTTTTGTCATCGAAGAAAAACTCCGAGCAATTTTGGCTTCGACGTGCAAGGCCCGGCTGGGTGGCCCGCTTTCGCGGGCCATGACATCGCGTTTATCGCGCCAATTTGAAAACAACCGACACCAGCCCCCTATCTCGGTGGGTTCGCCGGCTGGCCCTGTCACGCCACGTGCCTCGGCAGAACGTGCAGGTAATCGGGCGCGGTGGCGGCGCGTTGCGGGTCGAGCGCGGCGGGCAGCGCGAGCGTCCTGCCGGCCGACGCGGCGGCGTTGAGGCCGGGATCGTCGCGCACCATCACGCCCAGGCAGCGCAGATCGTTGCTGGTCGGGTTCTCGGCCGGATACCAATGGCCGGGCACGGTGAGCTCGCATTCGATCCAGCGATGCTCGAGGAAGCGGCTGGGAACCGGGATCTCGACGTCGTTCCACTGGCCGACATAGGCGGGGATGCGGATCTGGCGCCACGGCGTGTGCAAGATGCAGGGCTGCTTCAGCTTGCCGGTGCGGTTGGAGGTGACGGCGAGGCGCATGGTGCCGCCGCCGGCGGGCAGGCGCAGCCGCGCGCGGCTGCTGGTCCAGCGGATGCGGCCGAACTTGTCGAGCGTCTCCGGCGGATAGAGCCCGTCGGAATCGGGAAGCGCGACGCGATAGATGTGGTTGAGCTCGCCTTCGTCGTCGAGATGGATGAGCCCGCTGTATTTCCAGAAGTTCGGGCTGCCCGGCGAGAAGCGGATCGAGCGCGAGCCCGGCGGCGTGTTGGTGAGATAGAGGCTCAACCGGTCGACGCCGATCTCGCTCGCCATCGCCACCGCGCGCTCGATCTCGGCGTCGCTGTCGTTCCAATTGAAGACGAGATAGCGCCACACCACCTGCGGCCGCGAAAGCCCGAGCTCGCGCTTGGCGGCGCAGACGTTCGCCATGCCCCCGAAGGCCTGCTCGAACCTGCCGCCGATGTGATAGCGCACATAGCTCTCCTGGTCGGTGCCGGAGATGGTGAAGGTGACGCGGTTGGGCCTCGCCGCCGCGACCTTCCTGGCGCGCGCGGGATTGGAGAGCGGGATGCCGTTGGTCGAGGTGACGATGAAGGCGTCCGGGTTCTTGTCGCGCAGATAGGCCAGCATGTCCTCGGCCGCGCGGTTCATGAAGGGCTCGCCGTAATTGTAGAAGTTCACCGTGGCGATGTTGGGCGCGAGCTCGTCGACCATGCGCGAGAAGGTCTCGAGACTCAGCATCTTCTCGTCGCGCGTGGTCTCGTTCGGATCGTTGTTGGCGAAGCAGGGCAGGTTCGGGCAGCGGATGTTGCAGGTGACCGTGGTCTCGACCACCAGCCGCGTCGGCAGCGCGGGCCGCGCGTTGATCTGCTGATCGGGGCGGCGCTCGGGGCGGTAGTGGCCGCATTGCATGCAGCGCCGGCCGCGCCACAGCGCTTCCTGCACCCGGCGGTATTCGGGATTGGCGAAGATCTCGGCGACGCTCTGTGTACGGATGTTCCCGAAGGAGCGCTGGCCGTGCGGATCGTCCAGCCCGCAGCTGATGTTGCCGTCGGAGTGGATGGTGATGCTGTCCTCGATCCAGGCGCAGCGGTAATGCGTGCCGTCGGGGGAATGCGTCGCGCGATGGGGCTCCTGGTTCTTGCGATTGTAGAGCCTGGCCTCGATGACGACGGTCACGCGTCCCTCCTCTACTGCGGCGGATTGGCCAGAAGATAAGGGTACTCCAGGTTGAAGCCGGCCTGCCAGCCCCAAACCGCCGGATCGAAGCCCGCGGGCAGGCCCGAGGTGAATTGCGCCGTCGTCAGCCCGGTCAGCCCCGGATCGTCGGGCCTGTTGCCGGCGCCCCGGCTCGGATCGGAGACGCCGCTGGTATCGAGATCCCAATACGTATTCGTGATCTGGTTGCCGTTGCGCTTGGCGTCGACGCCGATGACGCCGCCGGTGGGGCCCGTGCCGCCGTCGACATGCCCGATCGCATAGGACGAGGCGATCACGCTCTTGTCCTGCATGCCGACGAGACCGCCCGCGCCTTGCGCGGCGTCGTCGCTGACCGCCCCGGTCGCATAGGAATTGACGATCTTGGAGTCGCTGGCGCCGACCAGTCCGCCGACATTGCCGCCCTGCCCGTTCACGCTTCCGGTCGCGAAGGAGGAATCGATCAGCCCGCCACTGGCGAAGAAGCCGATCAAACCGCCGACGGAGTATAAGCCGCTGACCGCGCCGGTCGCCGACGAATTACGGATCGTGCCGTTCGACCATCCGATCAGCCCGCCCGACTCGCCGTTGCTGCCGGTGAGCACGATTTCGCCGCTGGCATGGGAGCCGACGAGCGTGCCGCCGGCGAGCTCCGCCACCAGGCCGCCCTGCATGCCGCCCGTGCCCGCGAGCGTCGTCGAGGCGGAAGAATTGGCGATCGTCGCGTTTTTCGCGAAGCCCACCAGGCCGCCGCCGCTGTCGACGTTCTGAAGCGCGATGTGGCCCGACGCGGTGCAGTTCAGCACCGACGAATCCTCGACGTCGCCCACGACCGGCGCCATCCCCCAGATGGTGGTGTGGCCCTTTTTGGCTTTGAGGGAGCTGCCCTGGAAGTTGACCATGTTGAGGTCGCGCATCACCCCACCGTTCTGCAGCTTCGCGAACAGGCCGGCATAGTGGAATTTGTTGCGCTCCGGCGCGACGATCGTGACGTTCGCGACCTTGTGGCCGAGGCCTTCGAAGACGCCGTAGAACGCGCCCGGGATCGGCGACTGCGCATAGGTGCCGTCGGCCGCGGCGTCGATATTGGCGGCGAGCGCGTGATGGGCGCGCGGCGCGGACTGCACGTTCGCTGCGAGCGTCGCGAGGTCGGCGGCCAGGGTATAGGTCTTGCCGTTGATGATCAGGCTGCTCGTCATGTCCCAGAACGCGACGCGGCCGGGATCGGTGAAGCGCAGATCGCCGCCGCCGCCGCCGTCGTTGGTGGCGAGCGTCACCGCGCCCGTGCCTTCGGCGGTGAGCGGCTTGCGGAACTCGATGCCGCGGAACGAATCCAGGGTCAGCCGCGTCGCCGCCGTCCACGAGAACTCCGCCGCGAAGACGATGTCCTGCGCTTGCGCGCCGCTCTTGACGGCGAGGTCGCCGTCGCGCAGCGCCCGCTTCAAGGTGTCGACGTCGAGCACGGCGTCGGACGCGGTCGCGGTGCAGACACCGCCGGCGCAGGTGACGTTGCTGGTCGCGGCTTTCGCGATCGTCAGCGCCGCGCGGGCGGGCGAATGCGGCGCAAGCGCAGCCAGCGCCAGTGACGCCGCGCCGGCCAGCAAAGTCTTACCGGTCCGCATGAATCTTCCCCCTGTCGGTCGTGGCGCAACATTACAGAACTTCCACGGCAGTTTGAAGAAATGCGAAGTTGCACGACGACCGAGCGGGCTCCTCAACGACCCGCCGGCAAGCCGTAAGGGAAATGCCCGCGCGCCTCGTCGAACCCGTCGCAGCCCATGTTGAGCGCTTCCGCCGATACGTTTTGCGACATCCGCAGCGGCGGGCGTCGCATGCAGTCTACTGGAGGGCGAGCGGGGAACGTCGCTTGTTAATGCCTGCCGATAATATGCGCCGCCAAGCGTGCCATGCTGACGGCAGCCCTCAATACCCGAACAGCTCCGCCATCAGCCATTCGCGCTCGGCGAGGCGGGCCTTCTGGCGGCGGCGGATGCGGAAGCCCTCGTCGCCCTTCTTGTCGACGCGGGTCGAGGCGTTCAGCGGCTCGGTCTCGCGCGCATAGGCGAGCGCGCCCTCGACGTCGCCGATGGCGTAGGCGAGCGGGCCTTCGATCAGCTTGCACAGATCCTCGACGAAGTTCTCGTGCCGGACGACGAAGGTCGGCAGCTTGTTCTCTTCGTAGATGCGCCGCACGTCGTCCTGGCTCTCGCAGCCCTTGAACTTCGCCTCGGCGTCGCCCACGGCGAGGCGCAGATAGCGCCAGCTCTGCAGGCCGACCAGCTCGGCGATGCCGACGCGGTTGTACATGTCGCCCAGCATCTTGGCGTTCATCGGTTTCATCACCATGGTGAGCCACTGCGCGAAGCTCTCCGCGGTGCCGTCGTAGAGGTCCTGATAGCCCCGCGCGCGCAGCCGCGCGAACACCTTGCCCTGCTCCTGGCAGCCGAAGGAATAGAGCGAAAGATAGGAATCCAGCGGATTGCGCACCGAGATGAAATAGAACTTCTTCGGATCGTAGTCGGCGCCCAAGGGCTCGTGATGCGACTGCACCAGCGGCGCCTCGGTCGAGAATTTGTTCAGCAGGCGCGAGATGAAGGTCGAACCCGTCTTTTCCATGTCCAGATAGACGAATGTCTTGAACTCGTGCATCGCGCGCTCAGTCTTCTTCTTCGCTCGAGGATTGCCGGTTCTTCTTCTTGTTCTTCCCGGCCTTTTGAGGCGACCAGCGCTTGCTCTCTTCCCCTTCGGGCACGACCGCGCCCGCGAGCGTCGCCTCGATCAGCTTGGAGAGGAAATGCGCGGTCATCCTCATGGTCTCGTCGTCGTCGATGCCCCAGGGTGCCGGCGGCTCCTTGGCCTCGAGCGGCGGGAACAGCACCTTGCCGCCGTAGAATTCTTCCTCGATCGTGCGGTTCGACTCCGCATAGAGCTCGACGAGCTTGGCGCATTCGTCGTGGCTGAGCAGGTCGCCCGAGGCGACCAGGTCGCGCTTGCCGTGCACCACCGCCCAGAAGAACTTGTCGTGCTGCAGCTCGTAGGGCGTGCGGTTGAGCGCGCGCAGCAGCATGAGCAGCTCGCGCCGCGGCGACGGGTTGTGGCGCCAGCGCGCGTCGGGATTGCGCGCGTCGAGCAGGTCGCGCACGTCGGCGCCGATGGCGTCGAAGAAATCCGCCGTCACGTCGACGCGTCCCTCGGGGCGGTCGTAGGGCCGCACGTCGATGTTCTCTTTCCCGAACGCGTCGGCCCATTGGCGCAGCACGGTGAGGAAGTCGCCGCGGTCCTCCTGCTGAATGCGCCAAGTCTCGAATTTCGAGCGCCGCCCGCTGGTCACGCCCTGCTTGTAGAGCGACTGGAGATAGCGGTCCTGGCGGCGCAGATAGACGATCACCTTGACCGGCCCCACGCCCTCGAGCTCGGGCGCCACGGTCGCGGGATCGGCGAACCACAGCCCTTCGGAGCTCACGATGTTGATCGCGTCGGGATTGTCCGCGAGCTCGGCGCGCAAATCCGCCCACACCGCGTTGTCGCGGCCCTTGAAGTTGCGCGAGCCCCAGGCCAGCGCGTGATGCGCCATCGCCTGGCCGAGGCCGGCCCGCATATAGTTCAGGCCGCGCGCGCGCAGCGCCTCGGCATTGGCCACCAGGAACGCCTGCAAGGCCGAGGTGCCGGTCTTGTGCGTGCCGATATGAAGAACGAGCATTGCGGGCCTTGAGATGAACGGGCCGTAACGCCCTTTTGCCCGAACCTAGAGCGTGACCGGAACGGACGCAAACCCCCAAAACGCCAAGCTCAGGCTGGTAATCCCATGGGGGCTTGGCTAGGGTGCCCGCGAATTCCGTATAAGTTCAGGTGTTCCAGTGCTCGTCTTGCATATCGGTGCCCACAAGACCGGTACGTCGGCGATCCAGGGGGCTTTGGCGCGCGCCGACGCGATGCGCGAGATGGGCGTCAATTTCGTCGAGGCCGGCCGCAACGGCCGCATGGCGCATCACGAGCTGGCCTGGTCGATCCGGGGCCGCCACAAGATCCCGCTGTCGGTGTGGGACGGGGTGCGCAAGGAGCTGGCCGCCGACCCGACGCCGATCAAGGTGCTCAGCTCCGAGGCCTTCTGGTACGAGAACCCGCTCGAGATCAAGCGCCAGCTCGCCTGGAAGGGCGACGTGAAGATCGTCGTCTATCTCCAGCGCCAGGACCGCTACCTGCAGGGGCTCTATCAGCAGACCCTCGCCGCCGGCAAAGCCATCGCCTTCGACGAATGGATGAAGGAGATGGGCCATCGCGGCGAATATCTCGGCGTGATCGACGAATGGGCCGAGCAATTCGGCCGGGCCGCGATCGCGGTGCGCCCTTTCGAGAGAGGAGGCGAGCGCGGCGACGAGCAGGTCGACGCGGTCAAGGACTTCTTCGCCGTGCTCGGGCTGGACGCGCGCAATGCGGGGCTCAAGCCCCTGACTCGCGCGCCGCAGGCGCCGCCTTCGGTGCAGCATTTCCTGCGTGCCGCCGCCAAGGCCGGCCTCGACGAGGCCAAGCTCCACGGCGCGCTGATGAAGCGCAACCGCGCCTATGGCCAGCACAACGACGCGATGCCGCACCGCGAAGCGCAGGCGCTGATGGCGCGCTACGATCGAACCAACCGCGCTCTGGCCGAGAAATATTGGGGCGCGGACAACGGCCCGCTGTTCCCGGCGCTGGTCGAGACCGCGCCCGCGGGCGGCGAGACCCTCGACGATCCCGCGTTCTTCGCGCTGACCGTTGACGCGCTCGGCGCGGTCATGGAACTTGTCGCGTCACAGGCGGGCCCCGAGACCAAGCGCAAGAAGCAGCTCTCCTGACGAAGGGGACCGCCATGAAGATTTCCGCGATTGCGCTCGGCCTGCTGTGCCTGGCCGCGAGCGGCGCCGAGGCCGCGACACAGATCACCTTCGTCACCGACTGGAAGGCGCAGGCCGAGCATGGCGGCTTCTACGAGGCGCTGGCCGAAGGCCTCTATGCCAGGCGCGGCCTCGACGTGAAGATCGTGCAGGGCGGGCCGAGCGTGAACGTGCCGCAGATGCTGGCGGGCGGCGCCGCCGATTTCGGCATCGGCTCGAACGATTTCATCGCGCTCAACATCGTCAAGGCGGGCGCGCCGATCCAGGCGGTGGCTGCGATCTTCCAGAAGGATCCGCAGGTCCTCATCACCCATCCGCGCGGCGACGTGAAGAAGCTGGCCGACATGAAGGGCAAGCCGATCATGATCTCGGACGCGGCGACGAGCGCGTTCTGGCCGTGGCTGAAGGCGAAATACGGGTTCGCCGACAACCAGATCCGCAAATACACCTTCAACCTGGCGCCGTTCCTGGTCGACCCCAAGGCCATCCAGGAAGGCTACGTCACCAGCGAACCCTATACGATCGAGCGCCAAGGCAAGTTCAAGCCGCAGGTCTTCCTGCTCGCCGACAACGGCTATCCCGGCACCGCGAACCTGGTGCTCGCGAGCCGGAAATGGATCGACGGCAAGCCCGACATCGTCCAGGACTTCGTCGACGCCACGATCCAGGGCTGGACGCATTATCTCTACGGCAATCCCAAGCCCGCCAACGCGCTCATCAAGCGCGACAATCCCGAGATGACCGACGATTTGATCGCGCAGGCCATCGCCAAGATGAAAGCGTACGGCATCGTCGAGCCGCCGGGGCTGAAGCTCCACAAGATCGGGACGATGAGCGACGCGCATTGGAAGACCTTCTTCGACACCATGGCGTCCGAGGGCCTCTATGCGAAGACGCTCGACTGGCGGAAGGCCTACACGCTGCGCTTCGTCGAGAACCTGGTGAACGACGGCAAGGACGTCGGCCACATGGAGTTCACGCTGGAGAGGCAGTAGTACATGGAATATAGTCATCACCTGTCATGGCCCGCAAAAGCGGGCCACCCAGATGGTGGCTCGATGTCGAAAACCTACTTCGTCTACATCCTTGCCAGCAAGCGAAACGGAACGCTCTATATCGGCGTGACCAACGATCTCGACAGGAGGATCCGGGAGCACCGCGACGGCGTGGCCGACGGTTTCACCAAGAAATACGGCGTGACGCGACTGGTCTATTTCGAAGCCTTCGACGATATTCATGCCGCGATCCACCGCGAGACACGATTGAAGAAGTGGAAGCGACAGTGGAAAATCGACTTGATTCAAACCGCGAACGTCGAATGGCGCGATCTATGCGAGACCTCGGTCATCTGAGCCGTATCACCTGGGTGGCCCGCTTTTGCGGGCCATGACAATGAATATGCTCCTCGCCCTCTCCGCCGTCTCCAAGACCTTCGACAATGGCGTGCAGGCGATCGCGCGGCTCGACCTCGCGGTCGCGGCGGGAGAGTTCGTGTCGCTGGTCGGCCCGTCGGGGTGCGGCAAGTCGACGGCTTTGCGCATCATCGCAGGGCTGGCGGCGCCGAGCTCGGGCACGGTTGCCTTCCCCGACGGGCGGCCAGGCATCGGCTTCGTCTTCCAGGAGCCGACGCTCATGCCGTGGGCCGGGGCGCTCGCCAATGCGCGGCTGGCGCTCGATCTCAAGGGCGTGCCGCGTGCCGAAGCGGACGAGCGCGCGATGCGCGCGCTGCGGCGCGCAGGCCTCAAGGGCTTCGAGAAGGCCTACCCGCGCGAGCTTTCCGGCGGCATGAAGATGCGCGTCTCCGTCGCGCGCGCCATCGCCGCGGGCCCGCGGCTGCTGTTGATGGACGAGCCTTTCGCGGCGCTGGACGAGCTGTCGCGCCAAGCGCTGAACGACGACCTGCTCGCGCTCGCCCGCGAGGACAATATGACGGTGATTTTCGTCACCCACAGCGTGTTCGAGAGCGCCTATCTGTCGTCGCGCGTGCTGGTGATGACGCCGCGGCCCGGACGCGTCGCCGCCGAGATCAAGCTGTCGCCGCCGCCTTTGCGCGACGTCTCTTATCGCCTCACCCAGGCCTTCGCCGACGGCGCGCGCAAGGTGCAGGCGGCGCTGAAAGACGCGACGGAGGCGGCGGCATGACGCGCTACACCGTTCCCGTCGCGCTCGGCATCGCCGCGATCGCGCTCTGGCAATGGGCGGTGAGCCACTACGACGTGCCGGTGTTCGTTCTGCCCTCGCCCGCCGCGATCCGGCCCGCCTTCGTCGAGAATTTCTCTTCGCTGATGGAGTCGCTGTGGGTGACCTTGCGCATCACCTGGCTCGCCTTCGGGCTGGCGGTCGTGGGCGGGCTGGCGCTCGCCGTCGCGTTCAGCCAGAGCCGCACCGCCGAGATGGCGCTTTATCCGTATGCGGTGGTTCTGCAGGTGACGCCGGTGCTCGCCATCGCGCCGTTGATCCTGATCTGGACGGGCTATGAGCATGTCGAGCGCGCGGCGGTGATCATCGCGCTGATCGTGGCGTTCTTTCCGGTGCTGTCGAACGCGACCTTGGGCTTGCGCTCGGTCGATCCCGGGCTTCTCGATCTATTCCGCCTCTATGGCGCCTCGCGCTGGCAGGTGCTGTGGCGGCTTCAGCTTCCGGGCGCGCTGCCGCACATCATGGCCGGCATGAAGATCTCCGGCGGCCTCGCGCTGATCGGCGCGGTCGTGGCCGAGTTCGTCGCCGGCAGCGGCGCCGCCACGGGGCTGGCTTGGCGCATCACCGAAGCCGGCAACCGCCTCGAGATCCCCAAGATGTTCGCAGCGCTCGGGTTGCTGGCGGCGGTGGGCGTGGCGAATTTCTACGCGCTGACCTTCCTCGAATGGCTCGTGCTGCATCGCTGGCACGAGAGCGCGCGGGAGCGGGAGGGGTAGCGGGCAATTGTCGATTATAATATCCTAACCTGTCATGGCCCGCGAAAGCGGGCCACCCAGATGCCGTCTCGCATATGTCGAAAGCCTATTCCGTCTACATTCTCGCCAGCAAGCGGAACGGCACGCTCTATATCGGCGTGACCAACGGTCTGGACCGCCGCATTCGCGAGCACAAGCTCGGCGTCGCCGACGGATTTACGAAAAAGTACGGCGTGAAGCTCCTCGTCTATTTTGAGACGCATGACGACATCCACGCCGCAATTCATCGCGAGAGCCGCCTGAAGAAATGGCGCCGACGCTGGAAGCTCGAATTGATCGAGAAGGGCAACCCGGACTGGCGCGATCTGGCGGATGGCTGAGATGCTGCGCCTGGGTGGCCCGCTTTCGCGGGCCATGACAGCTAAAAATCGCACTCACCGCTTCACCGGCACAAGCTTCGCGGTAGAGCTCGCCTTGGCGAGAAGCTCGCCGGCTTCGTTGCGCAAGGTGGCTTCCATGAAGACGGTCTTGCGGCCCATCTTCTCGATCCAGGCCTCGGCGATCGCGAGCCCCGGTCCAGCGCTGGCGAGGAAGCTCACCTTGATCTCATAGGACAAGGGCGAGAACGCGTAGTCCGTCACGGCCATCACGACGTAAGCCATCGCGGCGTCCATCCAGCCTGTGACGAAGCCGCCCTGGACGATGCCGCCGGAATGGCACATCTCCGGCCGCGCGCGGTAGTGGATCGTCGCGCGGCCGGACTTTCCGTGATCGACCACGCGCTCGAGGCCCATCGCCTCGTCGAGGTGCCGCGGTCTGGATTCGATGCCCACGCCCGTGCCTATTTCTTCAAGTGCTTATCGAACCACGCGACGTCGCGCGCGAGGCGGTCCTTCAGGTCGCTCGGCTGCGTCAGCCCGTGGAACTGGCCGGGATAGACGATCAGCTGGCTCTCGATGCCCTGGCTCTTCACCGCCTGGTACATCTGCTCGACGTTGAGCAGCGGCACGTTGAAGTCCTTGTCTCCGCCCATGAACAAGGTCGGCGTCTTGATGCGGTCGGCGTGGAGATAAGGGAACGAGATCTTCATCCAGCCCTCGGTGTTCTTCCACGGCTGGCCCAGCTCCTGCTCGTAGTCGCGCACATATTCGTCGGTGCCGTAGCCCGCGAGGATGTTCGAGATCGAGGCGCCGCTGATCGCGCATTTGAAGCGCGTGTCCTGCGCGATCACGTAGTTGGTCGACATGCCGCCATAGGACCAGCCCTCGACGCACAGCCGGTTCGGATCGGCGAGGCCGCGCGCGACCGCGTCGTCGACCGAGGCGAGATCGTCCTTCGCGTCCTTGTTGCCCCAATCGGCATAGATGGCGCTCGAGTATTTCTCGCCGCGGCCCGAGCTGCCGCGCGGGTTCGGCGCGATCACCATATAGCCGCTCGCCGCGAAGAGATGCGTCGAGAAATCCCACGACAGATCCCATTGATAGACGGGCCCGCCATGGATCGACAGCACCGCGGGCTTGTGCGCGCCGCCGCCCGGCGGCGTGGTGATGTAGCCGTGGACCTCGTTGCCGTCCTTGTTCTTGAACGCGGTCTCGATCACCTTGCCCAGCGCGACCTCTTTCAGCCATTCGTTCTGCCGGCTGAGCTGGCGAAGGTTTCCGCCGTCGAGCGCATAGACCTCCGACGGCGCGGTCGGGGTTCCGAGCAGCACCGCCTCGTGGCCGCCCTTGGCGGAGGAATGCGCGAAGATCACGTTGCGCGCGCCCGCGACATGGGTGACCGCGCCGCCGCTCGCCGCGACCTGGCCGAGCCACTGCGCGCGGTCGTCCTCGACGATGAAGCGGATGGTCTTGCCGTCGCTCGACCAGATCGGATTGCCGACATTGCGGTCGAGCCCCGCGGTCAACACCTTGGGCGCGCCGCCCGCGACCGGCACGACGGCCAGATGATGCACCGCGTACTCGATCAGCTTCAGCGGTCCGCCCTGGAGGTAGGCGAGCGTCTTGCCGTCGGGGCTGAAGGCCGGATAGCTCGTCCAGTCGGGATGGTTGTCCTGGCCGCCGAAGGTCGTGAGCGCGCGCGGCGTGGAGTTCGCCTTGGCCGCGACGACATAGACGTCCCAATTGTCGTCGCGGTCGAAATCGGCGCGCGCGCGCTTGGCGACGAAGGCGATGGACCGGCCGTCGGGCGACCAGGCCGGCATCGCTTCGTTGAACTCGCCGGGCACGATGCGCAGGGCCTTGCGCGTGGCGATATCGAGCACATAGAGGTGCTTGCGCTGCTTGCCCTGGTAGCCGGTGATGTCCTCCTTGAAATAGAAGCGGTCGATGACGATCGGCTTGGGGTTCTCGCCGTCCTTCGCTTTCGGCTTCTCGTCGTCGACGATGAGCGCCAGCCGCTTGCCGTCCGGCGACCAGGCGAGGTCTTCCACCGCGCCCTTGAACGAGGTGATGCGCTGCGCCTCGCCGCCGGCGCGGTCCATCAGCCAGACCTGGTCGACGGCATCGTCGTCGTCCTTGCCGTCGCTGCGGTCGGAGAGGAACGCGAGGAAGCGCCCGTCGGGGCTGAAGCGCGGGCTGCTCTCGCTCTCCTTGGGACGCGCGGTCAGCTGGACCTGGCGCTTGCCGTCCCAGCTCGTCATCCAGATGTGGGAATAGTCCTCGTCGTCGGCCGCGCTCATCTGCGACACCGAATAGGCGACCCAGTTCCCGTCGGGCGAGACCTGCGGATCGCTGACGCTGCGCTCCTTGAACATGTCGTCGAGCACGAGATTGCGCGCCATGGCGGCGGGCGCAGCCAGAGCGGCAACCACCAGCAACGCCGGCGCGACTTTGCGGATGATCATGTCTTCCCCCTCGAAACCGGGTGACCTCAAGGCGTGGAGAGCGCCTTAATGAGGTCGGGGACCGGCGTGTAGATCGACGATTTTCCGACCTTTTTCTTCCGGAGGCAACGGGCTGCGGTGAGGTCTTCGAGATCCTTACGCGCGGTCAGATAGCTTACGGCATTGCGCTTCTCGTGTTCCTCGATGGTCACACGCGAAAGTCGCCCCCGGGGCAAACTCGTTTAGCAACCAGGACTGGCGACGATTGAAGGCGTCGGGGCGGCGCTTGTCGCCCAGGCGCTTTTCGAAGGCGGCGACCTCGCGGCGCTTGCGCTCGACGAACGCCATCAGCCGCGTCACGGCTCTGCTGAGGATATCCGCGTGATATATGAGGAAGTACGTCAGATCGGCGCCGTCGGTTTCGGTGTGGAGAAAGGCCCGGCCGTACGAGATTTTCGCCTCGGCGATGACGCTGGAGATCGAGACGTATTCCGTGAGCCAATAGCCCTCCCTGAGCGCCAGCCAGTAGAACAGAGCGCGCGCCACGCGGCCGTTGCCGTCGACGAAAGGATGCTCGTAGGACAGCATGAAGTGCAGGATGAACGCCCTCACGAGGGCGATGTTACCTTTGACAAACCCAACCCTTGGTTGGGAATGCGAGGTTCAGTCCGAAAGGTCCATAAACCAGCCCAGAATTCCACCTTGCCGTGCCTCTGCGGCTGCGGAATCGTCTTTCCAACAGATTTGGATCGAACGTTTCAAGTTCTGCTCGCATACGTAGACACCCAAAAACAAGCCAACAATTCCGCCCACAGCGAGCATGGCGATCAATGCTCGAAACGCAACTGCGGCGTCGCTTTGCGCATTTCGCATTGGAAGCATCGCCAATCCGAGGATTAACAATCCTGCCATCGCGGCCCCGCCAAAGAAATCGATTGCATGATAGTAAGTGGCTGCTATAGCGCTGCATTGAGAATCTGGTAGCGCGCTGATAGCCGCAGCGGCAACAAGCCCTCCCATGCCGATTAGGCCAAGTGCGCACCGTTCGAGCGGGCCGCTGGGCTGGGCTGCTGCATCAGTCATTGTTTGTCCCGCCGCTTAATTGTCGCCTTTGCGATCTTCCCTAGCTTGGCCTCAAACCGTCCCACGTTTTCATCGCAACCCAGCCGCTTCGCCACGGACTTGAAATCGTCCGCCAGCGGGGGTTGAGTCCGGCGTTTTGCTGGGCGCTTCTTTGGCATGACAGAGAATCCACAAGAACCTGATTTTGAATACATAGCATACATAGACGAGTCGGGGGAGACGGGACTCAAAAGGGTCCTGGCAATTGACCCGACCGGCTCAAGCGAATGGTTTATCCTTTCGCTCGTAATCGTGCCCAAATTTGAGATTCCAAACATTGGCCTATGGATCGAAGAAATCCTAGAGGCAACGCGCACACATATCCCGGATCTACATTTCGCTAACCTTCAGCCGAGCCACAAAATCAAGGCCGTAAAGATTCTGGCCGGAAAGCCAATCATGGGGTTCGTGGTCTGCTCGAACAAGAAAAACATGCGCCGTTATCGGAACGTCAGGGCCGAGCGCATGGCCGTGCCGGATTGGTTCTATTGCTGGCTTACGCGGCTTGCGCTTGAGCGCGCCACAAACTTTGTGTGGCGAAGATCGGTTCAAAATCATAGCGAACCGCGCCGCTTAAAACTTGTATTCAGTGAGCGCGGCGGCCTGCGAATTGGACAAATCGGCGCCTACTACCATTGGATCAAGCAACAAAGCCTAAATGACAATCTGTGGATTCCCTGGGGCGATTTGGAATGGGAAACGCTTCACCCGCATCTTATTGACAAGGACTTCCACAAAAATCTCGCGGGCTTGAAATTGGCCGATGCGCTGGCGAACTCTTTTTTCGTCGCGTGCGACAATAAGCAGTCCGGGCCGTGCCTGCCGGAAGCCGCCAAACTGCTTAAGCCCATCATGGGAAGGTTTAAGAACAACGAGACAGGCCGATATTCGGGATATGGCGTGAAGCTTCTGCCGACATGGAGCAAGGCAAAACTGACGCCAGACCAACAGGAAATTTTTCGCTTCTATGGATACCCGCTTCAACTTTGGCAAAAAGGAAAGAGCTGGGAATTGCCGCCGCCACCTTGGGAAAGAAGGTGAGCGACCGGCCCGTATACTCCGAAGGTCTTTTAGGTCAGCTCGCAGTGCCAACCATCCTTACGGACGTTAAGGGGTTGGATACCCTCAACCCGGACCGGCGCCCGCCGAAGATTCGCACGCTAGGGACTCCCCCTGTCAAGTGTCCTGCTTGCGTCTTTTGCGCCGGCGCATGAAACGAAACTCAAGCTGTCTCGGCTTTCTGTATGGCTCAGGCTGCTTTGTCAGCGACCCGATAAGTGAGACGCTTGCCATCCGCTGCCTTCAACAATGCAGTCGTGCGGGCTTCGTCGTCCACGCCATTCGCGATCCGATGGTTGTACCGGAAATCGAATTCCGCGAGATAGCGGTGAAGATGCTTGCGGCTCACATGGTGATACGTGCCGATTACGCCACGCTTAAGGATCGAAAACACGCCCTCAACAGTGTTCGTATATGCGTCGCCGCGCACATATTCGTCCTTGCCGTGGTCCACCATTTCGTGCCGGGCGAACTTCTTGCCTGCGTGCAGGTAGCCGCCCGCCGTGTCCGTCATGAGTGTAGACTTGGTGTCCACGTTGCCGAACAGGATTGGACGCAGCGTCGCACCGTTCACGCTCGGAATATGGTGTGACCGCACGCGTCCATTTCGCTCCACAAGTGCATGCACAATTTCTTTTCCCATTCCGCCGATATTCTTTGGGTCGCGCTTGCCAATGTGCTTGTTGCGCTCCTTCGGCCCCACATACGTCGTGTCTGCCTCCACAACCCTGCCAGCCCCGCCCATCATCGCGGGGCGACCGTCTCGCATAGCTTCCCGCAGCCGGTGCGCCACGAACCACGCGGTCTTGAGCGTGCATCCAAGCGTGCGGTGCAATTGATTGGCTGAAACACCTTTCTTGCTGGATGACATCAGGAAGGCAGCCTGGAACCATTGGTGCAGCTTGATATGGCTGGACTCAAAAACCGTCCCCTTGCGCACTGTGAACTGGCTGCGACAATGGTAGCATTTCCACAGGCCAAGGCGCGCGTTGCCCTTTTTGTCCTTCACGCCGTTGAGGCGATTAATCCGATCGACGGCGCCGCAGTGCGGGCAGATCGGGCCTTCCGGCCACATGATTGCCTCTAGCGCTGCGAACGCCGCCGCTTCGTCGTGGAAGTATGCCTTGTTGAGTACGCTTGCCATGTCCGTTGTCCTTGATCGTGTAACCAATATGGCATACACTGGCGAGGTTGTCAACGGAGTGGCATACAATGGACTTCAAAAAAGCAACCGAAGAACTCATGGCAGGTATGACGCGCGGGCAGATCGCCGAAGCCCTAGGCGTCTCCGAAGCGACTGTTAGGCAGGCGCGGCTAGCCAAGCCCGCCAAGGCCCACAGAAACCCGCCAGAAGGCTGGGAAGGCAAGCTGGCAAGGCTGGCGCGTCAGCGGGCTGACCGCCTCACAAAAGTTGCGGAGAGGCTGGCGCCCAACTAACCATTGACTCGCATAGGTAGAATCAGATGGGACTCGGCGCCGACTGCCTAAGGCAAGGGCGGCGCTCGCAACGCCGCCCCTTAGGTTCCACAAGCGGAGGTGCCGCCGTGGATGACACTGTGATGGGGATCAATCGACTCTGAATCGCCCCCGTTAGTCAAGCGGCACTTCGTCTTAACTAACGGAGAAGCCAAGATGGCTACGGAGTACAAACCCGGCGACAAAGTTGAGCGGTCAGGCATTTATCGCGTGACCCACGATGACGATCATACGCAAGAGCATGAAGTAACTTGCGTGTACGGAAAGAAATTTCCGCCATGCAACCATTGCGGCAATCATCCGCGCTTCGTACTCGTCAAAGCTGCCCAACACATCGAACAAAACGAGTGGTTTAAGTAGCGAGCAGCTCAGTACCGCGAACTATCACCGCTCGGTAAAGGGCGTCTTTTCGTGAAAGCGTGATCTGACTCGTCTCTTGGCAGTCAATTTGATCCGCCAAGAGGCGAGCGATCACATCCTGACTATCCGTCAGGACTTCCAGGTAGAAGTCTGTTGCTGGGTTTGTCATCTATAACATTCCCCTCACGAGGGGGTGAATCCAATTGCCGGCTTCGGCCTTGGCGTTTGCGAACCATGTCAACGTCTCGATGCGCTTCTGCAGATCCTTGGCCGGCGGCGGCTGATGCAGGACTTCGCCGTTCGCCTCGTCGACCACGCGCACGTCGTCCGAGATGCGGACGCGGCCGGCGTCGGCAGGATCGTCGAGCGTTCCGTCGGCCACGATCCGATGCAGCTCGAGCAGCATCGCAAGCGTCAACGGATCGTCCTTGCGATCCTTCACGAATTGCATGGCCTGATAGTTGTTGAGCACCATCCGCTCGTCCTTCGTGCGCGGCGCGCGGCCCTCGAAGATGAGCTTCTTGGCGACCTGGCGCGTCGTCGCGGCGCCTTCGATGAACGAGCTGGCGAACGGCTCTTCGGCCAAGGAGCGCGCAAGATAGAGGCGGCCTTCGCCCGTCGAAGGCACGACCGCTTCCGACGCGAGCGCGCCACCGGCGTTCATGTCCAGATGGCGCAGCTCGGCCTTGAGCGACGGAGGTTCGCAGAACGCTATTACCGGCAGCCGCCAACGACCTTTATATATAGCCTATAAACGTTTAAACGTGCGTTGAAAAAACTTTATATTATTCAACAGCTTGACCTTTATACTTCCTCTTCACCGGCGCGCTTTCCGGCATCATGACCATCGCGACCAGGCCCGCAACGGCGCAGGCCGACCAGTACCAGGCGGGCGCGAAGGGGTTGGCGGTCCAGGCGAGGAGCGCCTTGATGACGAACTGGGTCGAGCCGCCGAAGAGCGAGATCGCGAGCGCATAGACCGTGGCCATGGCGCCGGAGCGGATCGGCGCCGGCAGCAGCTCGGCGATGGCCACGATCACCGGCGTCGCGCCCGCGCCCGCCAAGAGCACCATCACCGCCTGCGCGCCATAGAGCACCCACACCCCGCGCACATGCTCGATCAGCCAGAAGCAGGGGAAGATCGCGACCAGCAACAGCACGCTCGGCACGATCATCACCACCTTGCGGCCCCAGAGGTCGCTCCACCATCCCGCGAAGGTTTGGGATACGATATAGGCCGCGCCGTTGACGATGGTGATGCCGAACGCCGTCGCCGCCGGAAGCTTCAGCGTGTCGAGCGCATAGGTCGTCATGTAGCCGAGCGTGTAGTTGCCGACCGTGCCGGCGACGAGCATCACGATGCCGAGCACGAACAGGCGCATATGCGGCCGCGCGAGCCGGGCCGCGGCGCCGGGCGGCGTGGGCGTCTCGAGCGTCTCGGGCAGGTGATGCCGCACCCACAGCCCGAAGGGGACGATGGCGGCGCCGAGCAGCATCGCCGCGCGCCAGCCCCAGCTGGTGAGCTGCGCGTCGCTGAGGTTCGCGGCCAGCACCACGCCGACGATCCCGGCCGCGAGCGTCGCGCAATCCTGCGTCGTGTATTGCAGCGAGAGATAGAAGCCGCGGCGCTCCGGCGGGGCCGCTTCGGTCATGAACGCCGTGGTCGGCCCGACCTCGCCGCCCAGCGCGAAGCCCTGCAGCAGGCGGAACAGGATGACGAGCACGGGCGCAGCCGGGCCGATCTGCGCATAGGACGGCGTCAGCGCCAGCCCGGTGATCGCCACGCCCATCAGCGCGAAGGTCGCGAGCATCGCGGGCTTGCGGCCGACCCTGTCGCCCATCGCGCCCAAGACCACCGCGCCGACGGGCCGCGTGAGGAAGCCGACGCCGAAGGTCGCCAGCGCCGCGAGCAGGCTCAAATCGTGATTGCCCGACGGGAAGAAGGTGCGCCCGATATAGACCGAAAAGTAGGAGAACGTGACGAAGTCGTAGAACTCGAGTCCGTTGCCGACGAAGACGGCGAGCACATGGCGCAGGGGCACACGTTTCATCGTTTCGCTTTCACAGGCGCGGTCTCGTCCATCAAGGCCATCGCGATCACGCCCACGATCGTCGCCACCATCAGATACCATGCCGGCATCATCAGATCGCCGGTCGCGCCGATCAGCCAGGTGATGTTGAACTGCGCCGTGCCGCCGAAGATCGAGATCGCGAGCGCGTAGGTCGTCGCCAGCGAGGCCGAGCGCAGATGCTTGGGCAGCGCTTCGCTGAGCGCGACGAAGCTCGTCACGCCCATCTGGCCGAGCGCACCCAGCACCAGCGCCGCGGCGAGCAAGGTCGTGGCGTCGCGGTTCTGCACGATCAGCGCGAAGGCCGGCCAGATCGCGACCAGGAACGCGATGCGCGGGATCAGCATCAAAGGCTTGCGGCCGTAGAGGTCCGACAGATGGCCCGCGAGCGCGCTGAAGGTGATGTTGGCCGCGCCGAACACCAAGGTCGCGGCGAAGGCGGTGTTGGTCTTCATGTGCAGGAACTGCGACGCATAGGTCGTCAGATACGCCACGGTGTAGAAGCCGACGGTCGCGCTGCCCAGCATGAAGAAGCCGAGCACGATCGCGCGCCATGTCGTCGCGTCGATGCGCGACGGCGTGTCCGGCGGCGGCTCGCCGTCATGCAGGGTCTCGGGCAGCGCGCCGCGGATCATCAATCCGAACGGCAGGATGATCGCGCCCAGGCCGAGCGCGACGCGCCAGCCGAAATCCTGGAGCTGCTGCGCGTCGAGGAGATTGGCGAGGCCGACGCCGGCGATGCCCGCGCAGAGCGTCGACACGCCCTGGCTGGAATATTGGAGCGCCGTATAAAAGCCGCGGCGCTCGGGGGGTGCCGCTTCGAGCAGGAACGCGGTGGTGGGCCCGACATCGCCGCCGACCGCGATGCCCTGGACGAAGCGGACGATCACCACCAGCACCGGCGCCGCGACGCCGATCTGCGCATAGGTCGGCATGAGCACGAAAGCGAGGATGGCCGCGCCCATCAATCCGAAGCTCAAGAGCATCGCGGGGCGCCGCCCCTTGCGGTCGCCATAGGCGCCGATCAGCACGCCGCCGACGGGACGGCCGAGAAAGCCGATGCCGAACGCGGCGAGCGAGGCGAGCAAGCTCAACAACGGCGTCTTGAACGGGAAGAACGCATGGCCGATCTGCGCCGCGAAATAGGCGTAGGTCGTGAAGTCGTAGAACTCGAGCGCGTTGCCGATGACGACGGCCCCGACGTGACGTTTCAGCGGCGGCGCGGTCATCGCATCCCTCCCAGGCGCGCGAGCCAGGCGCGCGCGGGCGGCAAAAGCTCCGACGGCAACAGGTCGTGCGTCCCATGCGCGATCGGCACCAGGGTTGCGCGCGCGCCGAGCCGGCTGGCGAGGATCCCGCCCATCGCGAAGGGCACGGTGCGGTCGGCGGTGCCGTGCAGGATCAGCACCGGCACCTCGATCTTGTCGACGATGGAAAGCGTGTCGAAGCGGTCCCACATCGCCATGCGCACGGGATAGATCGGGAAGCGCATCGCCGCGACGTCGACCACGGCGGTGTAGGGCGATTGCAGGATCAGCAGGAAGCCGCGCCCCTCCGACGCCATGCGCGCCGCGACGCCGGTGCCCAGGCTCTGGCCCCAGAGGATCGTCTTGGCGGCGGGCATGCCGGAAAGGATCGCGCGCGCGTCGTCCATCAGCCCGCTCTCGCTCGGCCGTCCGGCATTGCCCGAATAGCCGCGATAGGAGGCGAGCAAAATGCCGTAGCCGTCGGCGTTCAGCACGCGGCCGACCTGCGCGAAGTGATAGAGCCGCCCGCCATTGCCGTAGAAGAACACGACGGTCGGCGCGCCGGCGCGCTTGGGCGCCATCGCCCACACGGTGAGCGCCGTGCCGTCATGCTCGCGCACGATATGCGCGGTGTAGCCGCGCGCGAGCGGCGCGGCGCCGTATTGCGTGCCGATGAAGAGCAGGTCGCGCTGCCAGCCGACCAGCAGCGCGAACGCGGCGAAATAGAGCAGCACCAGGGCGCCCGCGAGCAGGATCGCGATGTTGCGCAGCAGCCTCATCCCGTCGCCTCGTCGAAGATCGCCGCGAGGCGCCTGCGCAGCAGCAGGGCGAGCAGCGCGCCCGTCGCGGCGATGGCGGCGTTGAGGAGCCAGAACGCGGCCGGGCTCATGGTCTCGTACAAGGTGCCGATGCGGCCCAAGGTGATGTTGGAGAGGAAGAGGCTCAAGAACGCCGCCCCCATCATCGTCGCTTTCACCTGGGGCGGCGCCGCGCGCGAGACCAGCGCCAGCAAGGTCGGCCAGTAATAGAGGAAGCCCAAGCCCAGCAGCACTTCATAGAGGACGGGCAAGATTCCCGGCACGCGCGCGAAGCTCGCCGCGGCGAAGGCGAGCACCAGGTTCGCGGCCGAGGCGAGCGCCGCGCCGGTCGCGATCTTCGCGATCTCTCCCGGCTCGCCCTGCCGGCGCCACAGCGCGAGCAGCGGCGGGACGGCGAGGATGGAGACCAGGGCGTCGGTCGCGGGGAACCAGGACGGCGGGATGCGCCAGCCCAGCACGCTCAAATCCGCGTAACTGTTGACCCAGACGAGCCCGATATTGCCGTTCTGGAAATAGGCGATGGAGTGGAACACGGTGAGCAGCATGACGCCGAACAGCGCCGCGACCACGCGCCAGTCGCGCCCCGTCATCGGCGCGTGCGCCACAGCAGTCGTGGCGCGCGCGGTCTCGGTCAGCGAGCGATAGCCGATCGAATAGGTGACCAGCGCGGTCAGCATCAAGACGCCCGCGAGCGCGAACCCCGCATGCCAGCCATAAAGCTGCGCCAGCAATCCGCACACCACGGGCCCCGCGACCGCGCCCGCATTGATGCCCATGGAGAAGATCGAGAAGGCGCGCGCGCGGCCTTCCGCGTCGTCCTCTGCATAGAGCTGGCCGACCTGCGTGGAGATGTTGCCCTTCAAGAGCCCGCAGCCCACGATCAGCAAGACGAGCGCCGGCAGGAACGACACGTCGAACGCCATCGCGAAATGGCCCGCGCTCATCAACACCGCGCCCGCCATCACCGCGCGGCGCCGCCCGAGGAAGCGGTCGGCGATCCAGCCGCCCAGGACCGGCGTGAAATAGACGAAGCCGGTGTAGAGGCCGTAGACCTGCGAGGCGAGCGCGAGCACGCTCGCGTCCCTGCCGAACAGCGCGCGGAACGACGCGAAGCCCGCAATGTGCTCGACATGGCCGGGCAGGAACAGCGCCTGGCTCATATAGAGCACGAGCAGCGAGGTCATGCCGTAATAGGAGAAGCGCTCCCACGCCTCGGTGAAGGCGAGATAGGCGAGCGCGCGGGGCTGGCCGAAGAAGGTGCCGCTCATGCCCGCCTCGCCAGATACATCAAGCGCGACAGGCGGCGGCTGTCGCTGAGCGCGTGCACGGCGGCGAGGAAGCGCATCGTCGCGTCGAACGCCGCTTCGCCTTCGGCTTCGATCAGGGCCGCGCGGCGCTTCTGGCGCGCCTCGAGGCGGCGGGCGGCGATCTCGGCTTCGCTCGCCGTCACGTCCTCGACGGCGAGGACCTCGAAGCCCGCGCCGCGCAGCAGCCGCTCGTTCTCGCCGGGCGGAAGGAAGACGAACGCGCCGATCGACGCGCGCGCGGCGAATTCCTCGGCGCTCACCGCGCCCGTCACCACCACGGGATCGGTGAAGACCAGGGTGCCGCCGGGCGCGAGCACGCGATGCCACTCGGCCAGCACCGCCGCGCGATCGGGAAGATGGTTGATCGCGTCGATGCACTGCACCGCGTCGAAGCCTGCATCGTCGAAGGGCAGCCGCGCCGCCGCGTCGGCGCAGAGGAAGGTCGCGCGCGCGCTCCGGCGCACATTGGCCGCCGCGATCCCGGCGCGGTTGTTGTCGATGCCGGTGACGGAGAGGCCCAGGCTCTCGGCGAGGAACAGCGCCGGCCCGCCCGCGCCGCAGCACACCTCCAGCAGGCGCGTGTCGCGCGACCAGCCGGCCGCGCGCGCGAAACGCTCCTGCTGCTCGGCGGTCAGCCAGCTCTGCTGGCCGATGTCGCGGCCGTAGATCTCGCGGCGCATCGCCGCGTCGCGCGCGCGATAGGCGGTGTCGTAATAGCTCACGCCCGTCTCCCCTTCGGCTCACCCTAGGCCAAGTGCGGGGCGCAGGGTAGAACGCGCCATGCGTGCGTTGCTGGACAGGTTGCTCGGCCGCGTCACCGGTCTCGTCTATGTGGCGCAGGACGAGACCGGCGCGATGAAGGACGCCCGTCCCGGCGCGCGGCTGGGCAAGACGGGGCCGCCCTGGATCGTCGTCCATGCGGCGCCGGACGCGGTCCTGGTCACGCATTGGCCGGGCAGGCTGTGGCGCGTGCGCGTGCTGCGCCGCGGACGCGAGCAACCTCTTGCCGATGCGCGCTACACCCGCGCCGACACGGTCGAGGCGATCGAGGAGCTGCCCTGCGCCATCCTCTTCGGCGCGCATGGCGACGCGATCTGCCGGGTGCTGGACGCGGCGGCGGCGCTGACGCGCGACGCGGCCGAGCGGCTGAGCGCGGCGCGTCATCCCGATTGCGACGCCGCCTATCTGCGCGTGTGGAACGGCTGGAGCGGCGGAGCTCTCGCCAGCCCGGAACGCCCGCTGATGATCGCCGGCCGCGATCAGCCATTGGCGACAGGCGGCCGGAAGTCGCCCGTCGGCGGCACGCTGATGACGGTGCACGGCGCCGTCGGGCGCCGCGCCGGCGCGATCGACGGCGCGGCGGCGTTCCGCGACGAGGACGACGACACGTTCCTCGCTCCGCCCTGGGACGGCGCGAGCGACGCGCTGCTCCATGCCGCGCTGGCGCTCGGCGCGCCGGAGCTGTGCGAGCCCCGGGAGCGCGACGCGCTGCTCGCCGCCTGGGAGGCCGTCTATGGCGAGACCGGCTCCTTGAGCGGGCGGCCCTTGTCGACGACATAGGTGATGACGATCCGCGCCGGGCCGTCGCCGATGTTCACGGCGTCGTGCGGCGTCTCGCGCGGGATCGTGATGCTGTCGCCTTCGTGCATCACGCGTGGCGCCTGGCCCTGCACGGTGACGCGCACCGTGCCTTGGACGAGCACGTTCATCTCCACGCCGTGATGGAGGTGCAGCCCGCTGTCCTCGCCCTTGGCGAGTTCGCGCTCGATCAGATAGACGCTCTGCGGCGGCCCGCGCATGTCGACGTCGCTCTGGAGGTTGACCAGCGGCGCGGCCGCGACGAGCACGAGACCGGCAAGCATCATCGTTCCTTCTCCTTTGCCAGCGCGAGCTCTCCGGCCGCCTCGTCCTTGCGGCCCAGATAGGTCAGCGCCGATCCCCATTGCCGGTGCAGCCGCGACCAGTCCGGCGCGAAGCGCGCGGCCTGCGCGAATTTCGCCAGCGCCAGGTCGGAGCGGTTCCTGGCAATCAAGGCCTCGCCCCAGAGCTCCAGCGGATCGGCGAAATGCGGACCTTTGCGATGCGCCGCCGCCAGCTTCGCGATCGCGCCGTCGGCATCGCCCTTGGCCAGCAGCATCGCGCCCCAGCGCGTGTCGGCGAAGGGAAGCGACGGCGCGTGCTTCTCGGCGGGGGCGAACCAGAACGCGGCGCGGTCCCACTGCCTGGCCATGGCGGCGACCTCGCCGCGGGCGATCATGCAGGTGTCGCAGTCCATCGGCGTGACGTCGGCGGCGTCGGAAGGATGCTGCGCTTTGTGCTCGGTCTCCTCAGCCACCGGGCGTCCCTCTTGCCATCCTCCCCCGCTTGCGGGGGAGGACGCAGAAATATCGGTCATGGAGCGAACCTCGCGCGCGCGAGGCCCCATTGCCACTGCAGCCGCTTCCAGTTCGGCGCATAGCGCGCGGCTTCGGCGAATTTCGCGGCCGCGTCCCGGGCGCGGTTCCGGCGCAGCAGCGCCTCGCCCCACATCTCCAGCGGATCGGCATAATGCGGCCCGCGCGCATGGGCGGTCGCGAACATCGAGATGGCGCGGTCGAGATCGCCTTTCTTCAACAGCATGCGGCCCCAATCGCTCCACGCGAACGGCGCCGACGGCGCGTCGCGCGCGGCGCGGGCGTACCAATATTCCGCGCCGCCCCAATTGCGCTCCAAGGTGTCGATGCCGCCGCGCGCGCGCAGGCACTGGTTGCAGTCGATGGGCGTCTTGTCGACGAGCTTGTGCGCGGCCTTGAAGTCGCCCTTGAGCGCCATCGCGTAAGCGGCGAAGGGCCAGAACTGGCGGCTCGCGATCACCGGGCCGATGGCCCCGAACTTGGCGAGCGCGGCGTCGAACTGCACGCGCATCGCGAGCAGCATCTCCGGCCGGTCGAGCAGCAATCGCGCCAGCGCATGCGTGCCGTTGCGCTGCAGCGCGCTCGCGTCGCTGGTTGGCGGCGGCAGCGCCTCGAACGCGGCTTCGGAGGCGGCAGGATCGTGGAGCAGCGCATAGGTCGTCACGTCGTTCTGGCGCGCGTTCTCGACCGAGTTGTTGAAATCGGGCAGCGCCTGCAGGCGCCGGTCGTAGCGCAGCTGCGCCTGATAGTCGCCGAGATTGCCCGCGAGCGAGGATTGCGCCTGCAGGCTCGAGGTCGCCCAGCCGATCTCGCTCATGTCGGAATCGCGCCGCCCGCCGAGCACGGACGCCGCCTTGCGCTGCCAGGCGAGCCCGGCCTCGTCGTGCTGGAACTGGCCTTCGAGCCCGGCGCGGTTGATGTAGCCCATGACGAAGCCGGGCTTGACGTCGAGCGCGCGGTCCAGCGCCGCGACCGCGCGATGGTATTCGGCGCGGTTGTTGTAGATGTTCTCGAGCCCGATCAGCGCCCAGGCGCGGTCGATCGGCGCGCCGGTCGCGATCAGCTGCTGATAGAGCGCCTCGGCCTCTTTCGTGCGGTTGACGTTGGCGAGATAGACCGCATAGCGATAGGGCTGGGTCGCGCGATAGACCGACTCCGCCGCCTTCTGCATCAGCTTGGCGAGATCGGCGTCGCCGCCGGTGAAGGTGGGGCTCGCCCGATTGCCGGCGCGCGCGGTGACGGCGATGCCGGCGCCCACGCGATAGATCTCGCCGGTGATGCGCGTCTGGCGGCCGAGCCAGGCATGGAGCGAGCGGTTGAACTCGCCGATCGAGACGCCGGTGTCGGGGATCTGCAGCTTGATGTCGCTGCCCCAATTGTTGGCATAGCTGGACGCGGCGCGGTTCGACTGCGTCTGCTGCTGCAGCGACGACAGCCGGTCGAGCAGCTTGGCCGCGACGACGTCGCCGGTGATGCCGCGCTGCACGAGGTCGGGCGGCACCGAGAACGACTCGACCACCAAGCCGTTGTCGTTCGCGGCGCTCCACAGCGCGGCGCCCAAGCCCACGATCACCACCGCGGCGATGGCGGCGAGCGAAAGCTCGAGGCCGAGCTTCAACAGCGCGCTGGCATGCTCGATCTTGAGCAGGCGCCGGCGCGTCGCGTTCTCCTCCTCGATCTGCTCGCGCTGCACGCGGGCGAGCCGCGTCTGCTCGTCGAGGAAGGCGTCGGCGCGCGCGCCGCCTTGGCCGAGCGCGATCTGGCCTGCGAGCGGATTCCCGGCGGGTTGCGGATCGTCGGCCATTGGGGGCGTCGTCCTCGGAGCGCGCCAATGTCCGGCAGATTCGGACGGATTACAACTTGGCAGGCAGGCCCTTGCAGACGTCGTCGACGCTCGCGAAGCCGTGCTCCGGCCGCCCGCCCAAGGCCGTCATGGCGGGGGCGAAATCGGGCGACTGGCCGAACAGCGCCGGGCCGATCTTGATGAGCGCGTCGATCTCGCCGCCCCCGAGCGTCCAGCTGGTCGACATGCTGTGATAGGCGAGCCGGCAACCGGGATCGGCGATGGCGTCGAAATCGACCGGGATCAGGAAGGTGTTGTCCGCGACGGTCTTGAAGTTGCGCGCCGCGTCGGCGTCGCCATTGGCGGCCGCCTGCCGCGCCTGGTCCTTGAAGGTGTCGGTCAAGAGCGCGCGCACCATCTGCGCATTGCCGAAGGTGGTGCGGTCGATGCCGGAATTGATCGTGCCCAGCAGCATGTCGACGATGCCCGGCGTCGCCTGCGTGCCGTCGAGCGGCGACAGCGGCTGCGAGCGCGCGTTGATCATGACGAAGACGATCTTGCGGATCGTGCCGCCGGCGATGGCGTTGAGATAGGACGGCTTGACCTCCGTCGTCGCCAGCATGCGATAGGGCTCGGTGACGCCGAGATTGTCGGCGATCCCGCCGTCGAGCAGATGGATGTAGCGCTTGGGATGCTGCGCCGAATTGCCGGCGGCATAGTCCATCGCCAGGCGCGCGCGCGACATCAGGGCGGGATTGTCGTACCAGCCCTGGTCCTTCGAGGTGTCGGTCTCCGTCGCGACCTTGGCCCAGACCGGTCGCCAATTCGCGCCATGCGCGGGACAGGGCGAATAGTTCTTCAGCGTCACGGGCGAGAGCGCGACGGGAAACGCCGCCGACGCCGCGACCGCGGTCGCGAGCTTGGTCCTGGCCGCGTCCGAGCAGATCAGGTCGAAGGTGTCCTGGGTGAAGGCGAACGGCATGCCTTCGACCATGTCGGCCGCGTTCAGCACCAGATAGGGATGACGCCGGCCGTCGACCAGATCGCCCAGCGTCTTGCCGTGGAACAGCGCGTCGTCGAAATAGTCGATCAGGGGATCGATGCGCTCGCGGCCGTTGGTCGAAAGCTGCGCGAGCCCCAGCGGATTGAGCTCGGCCCAGAGCAGCCGGCCGATGCCGTCCTTGCGGATGAAGTCGCGCTCGAGCGTCGGAAAGCCCTGAACGCCATAGAGCGCGAAATCCGCCGCCGTCACGCTGCCGCCCGACACCGACGAGATGACGTCGACCTCGTCGCTCAAATGCTTGCCCGTGGGCAGGGCGATATCGGCCATCGCCCGAAGCGTCGCCATGGTCAGCGCCGCGGCGCGCGTGCCGCCGCCCGACGCGGTCACGATCACGAGCGTGTCGGCAAGCTCCGCCGGCGGCAGGTTCGTCATGCGATAGGGGGGCTTGGGCCCGGCGGGATCGATCGGATAGTTGCGCACCGGATAGGCGCAGCCGGCAAGGGCGAGCGCCGCCAGCGCGAGCGCGACAGGTCGCATCGTCATGCCTCCTCGGTCTCCTCGGGCGGATCGACGGCGTCGAACTCCGTCTCCGCCGTTTCCTGGTCGGGGCGGATCCTTACCTTGGCGCGGTTGTCGACGCGGCGCCGGCGGTCGAGAGTTTCGAAGACATGCGATCCCGACGCCACGAAAAAAGGACCGGGCGCCTTCCTCGGCGCCGGGCTGTCGTAATTGCCGTCGATATAGACGTTGCGGCCGTCCTGGCCGTCCACGGTGACGCTCGCAAAAGGCATCGTCCCCTCCGTTCTGCGAAGATGCCAGTATAGATGGAGGTTCATACGCTCACAGCCGTGATTTGCGCGTGACACGAACAACATCATATCTAGTGTATATGTCATTAAATAACAAATCTTCGATGTAGAGGCTTGAATTGGCGCTCCGGAAGTGTGACCTATTCCCATGGCCGCACCACACCACCAGCAATGGCCCCAGATGCTGACCGCCAACCGCCTGCGCGACGGGGCGGTGCTCTATTGGAAAGCGGGTGCGTGGGTCGAGCGCCTGGCCGAAGGCGAAATCTTCGCCACGCAAGCCGAGGCCGATGCGGCGCTGGCCGCCGCGCAGGATTTCGTCGCGCGCAACGCGGTGGTGAGCCCCTATCTCTTCGACGTGCAGGACGACGGCAGCCCGGTGAAGGAGCGCGAGATCATCCGCGCGGCGGGCCCCAGCGTGCGCGACGATCTGGGCAAGCAGGCCAATGAATCAACCTCCCCCTCGTGGGGAGGTCGAGCCGGCGAAGCCGGATCGGGCGGGGGGCCCCGCGCCGAACCCCCACCCGGCTCGCTGCGCTCGCCGACCTCCCCCTCGGGGGGAGATGAAGGGTTGTTCGATGTATCGATATGACGAGTTCGATGCGCGCTTCGTCGCCGAGCGCGTGGAGCAGTTCCGCGGCCAGGTCGCCCGCCGCCTGAACGGCGAGCTGACCGAGGACCAGTTCAAGCCGCTGAGGCTGATGAACGGCCTCTATCTCCAGCTCCATGCCTATATGCTGCGCATCGCGGTGCCCTATGGGACGTTGAACAGCAAGCAGCTGCGCATGCTCGCCCACATCGCGCGGAAATACGACAAGGGCTACGGCCATTTCACGACGCGGCAGAACCTGCAGTTCAACTGGCCGCGGCTCGTCGACGTGCCCGACATTTTGGCGGAGCTCGCGACCGTCGAGATGCATGCGATCCAGACCAGCGGCAATTGCATCCGCAACGTCACCGCCGATCATTTCGCCGGCGCCGCCGCCGACGAGATCGAGGACCCGCGCCCCATCGCCGAGATCATCCGCCAATGGTCGAGCCTGCATCCCGAGTTCAGCTTCCTGCCGCGCAAGTTCAAGATCGCGGTGTCGGGCGCGCCCAACGACCGCGCCGCGCTCAAGTTCCACGACATGGCGCTCGAGATCGTGAAGAACGACGCCGGCGAGGTGGGCTATCGCGTGCTCGTCGGCGGCGGCATGGGACGCACGCCCTATATCGGCTATGTGGTCGGCGATTTCGTCGCCAAGGACGATATCCTGTCGTTCCTCGAGAGCGTCATGCGCGTCTATAACGAGCAGGGACGCCGCGACAATCTCTTCAAGGCGCGCATCAAGATATTGGCCAACGCGCTCGGCCCCGAAGAGATGCGCCGCCAGGTCGCCGCCGAGTTCGAGGAAATCCGCAAAGGCGGCACTCTGCAGCTTCCTGCCGAAGAGCTCGCGCGGATCGAGACCTATTTCGCGCCGCCGGCGTTCGAGGACCTGCCCGACGACATGCCGCAGATCGATCCCGACTTTTTGCGCACCAACGTCCACGCGCATCGCGCCAAGGGCTATTGCATCGTCACCGTCTCGCTGAAGCCCATTGGCGGCGTGCCCGGCGACGCGACGGATGCGCAGATGGACGCGCTCGCCGAGCTGATGGAGCGCTATCGCCTCGGCGAAATCCGCGTCAGCCACGAGCAGAACCTGGTCCTGCCCCATGTGCGCAAGAAGGACCTTCCCGCGATCCATGCGCGGCTGAAGGAGCTGGGCCTGGCGACGCCGAACGCCGGGCTGATCACCGACATCATCGCTTGCCCCGGTCTCGACTATTGCGATCTCGCCAATGCGCGCTCGATCCCGATCGCGCAGAAGATCGCCGAGCGCTTCGCCGATCTCGACCGCCAGCACGACATCGGCGAGCTGAAGATCAAGATCTCGGGCTGCATCAACGCCTGCGGCCATCATCACGCCGGCCATATCGGCATATTGGGCGTCGACAAGAAGGGCGTCGAGTTCTACCAGCTCCAGCTCGGCGGCTCGGCGGCCTCCGACGCGAGCATCGGCGAGATATTGGGCCCGGGCTTCGGCAAGGACGAGATCGCCGGCGCGGTCGAGCGCGTGATCGAAGCCTATCTCTCGCTGCGCGATCCCGGCGAGCGCTTCCTCGACACCTATCGCCGCGTCGGCATCGTGCCGTTCAAGAACGTCGCCTACCGGGAACAGCTCCATGCCGCTTATTAAGGAGGACCGGTTCGTCGACGACCCGTTCTTCTTCGTCCCCGACGGCAAGGCCTATCCGGACGAGAAGGGCGTGATCGTCACCCTCGCCCGCTTCCAGGGCGAGAAGGAGAGCTTGTTCGCGCATCACGCGCCCGTGGGCGTGCGCCTGGCCTCGAGCGAGCATCCGCAGGTGCTCAAGGCCGACCTGCCGCGGCTGGCCGCGGTCGTGCTCGAGTTCCCGAAGTTCCGCGACGGGCGGCCGTTCTCCTGGGCGCGGATGCTCCGTACACGGTACGATTACAAGGGCGAGATCCGCGCCGTGGGCGATTTCCTGCCCGACCAGCTCGCCTTCATGGCGCGCACCGGCTTCGACGCCTTCGAGGTGCGCCAGGATTTCACGCTGGACCAGTTCCGCCACGCGATGACCGAGATCACCGCGCCCTATCAGCCCTCGGCGGACGGGCGGAAGACCATCCGCGAGCTGCGCGCAAAATAACCTCCCTTTTGTGAGGAGGCTGGCTATCGCCGGTACGTGGCGAGAGCGTGCCGCGCGATTACGGCGCAATCCGGCGAATTTAATTCGCGCGACACAAGCGCGCCACGGAGTTCACATTTTTCGCCTTCGGCTTGCCTTCGCGCTGACTCTCTTCATAGTAGAAATATAGCTGGTGCTACCTAAGAGGGGCGCGACGGTACTCTTGAAGGAGGCAGCCATGAGACTACGGGACAAAGTCTGGACGATCGCCGCGATGGCCGCGGCGCTGTTTGCGGGACCCGGCCTCGTCGGGTCTGCGCAAGCCTATACCGAGACGGTGCTCTATTCGGCCTGTCCGAGCGGGGTGTGCAACGGCTTGCCGCGCCAGCAGGTGCTGAAATCCGGCAACGTGCTCTATGGCGTCGGCAGCGGCGGCGCCAACGGCGCCGGCGTGGTGTGGCAATACGATCTCGGCAGCAGCACCTACAGCGTGCTCTACGATTTCTGCCAGCAGGCCGATTGCACGGACGGCGATACGCCGTCGGGCCCGCTGATCATCGACACTGCCGGAAACCTCTACGGCGTGACGCAGTTCGGCGGCGGCAACGCCTTCAAGCACAACAACGCGGGCACGGTGTTCCGCCTCAACAAGCCGAGCAGCGGGAGCTGGACGCTGACGCGCATGTATTCGTTCTGTCCCATCAAGGTCGGCAGCGGCCTCTGTCCCGACGGCAACGATCCGATGTCGGGGCTGACCTATGCGGGCGCCGCCGGCGGCACGGCCTATGACGGCACCTCGCTCCTGTTCGGCACCACGCTCGCGGGCGGCGGCTCCGTCGGCACGCTGCAAGGCGACGGCGTCGTGTTCGCGATCAAGAACAACGGCTCGAGCTGGTCCGAGAAGGCGATCCACGTCTTCTGCGCCGCGTGCTCGGCGTCGTGCACGGTCTGCGGCGACGGCGTCTATCCGCTCGGCCAGGTGGTGATGGACGCGTCCAACGACATCTGGGGCACCACGATCATGGGCGGCATCGCCAGCAACGGCGCCGCCTACAAGCTCGCCCCGGGGACCGATCTTTGGAACGACCCCTGGACGTCCAGCGTGATCTACAATTTCTGCTGGACCGGCGCGAGCAAATGCCCCGACGGCTCGAGTCCCAACGGCCTGATCCAGGACGCGGCCGGCAATCTCTGGGGCACCGCCTACTACGGCGGCAACGGTCCGGCGAGCACCGGCGACGGCGTGCTGTTCAAGCTGAACAATCCCGGCGGCTGCACCGAGGGCGGCACCGCGACGTTCT
This sequence comes from Rhizomicrobium sp., assembly GCA_035549495.1. Taxonomy (GTDB): domain Bacteria; phylum Pseudomonadota; class Alphaproteobacteria; order Micropepsales; family Micropepsaceae; genus Rhizomicrobium. Next base: position 121,512 of record DASZQV010000039.1, read on the forward strand.
GGTGCAGCACCGTCAAGCACAATTTCTGCAGCTCCGCCGGATGCTCCGACGGCGCCTATCCCAACGGCGACATCGTGATGGATTCGTCGGGCGACATCTTCGGCACCACGACGATGGGCGGCTCGTCCGCCGTGATCAGCGGGGGCGCGGGCGCGGTGTGGAAGCAGAGCGGGGCGACCGAGAGCGTCCTCTACGCCTTCTGCCCGTCGAGCGGCTGCAGCGACGGCCAGCGTCCGCTGGCGGGCGCGACCATGGATTCGTCGGCCAAGCTCTACGGCACGACGATGATGGGCGGAAGCCACGGCGACGGCGCGATCTACAAGCTGACGCCTTAAGTTCCGGCCCCTGCCGGCCCCGCACAAGGGCCGGCAGGGGCGATTTCCCGCCTTGACTTGCCTTGCGCGTCGGCCACCATGTAGCGAGCCGCCCGACAAGGACATCCATCTCATGAAATACGGCATCGACTACCGCTTCCTGCCCAAGGGCGAGACCAAGCTGGTCGACAACACCACCATGCACCGCGCCGTCGACGTCGAGGCCGACGAGACCGAGTTCGCGCTGATCCCCAACGTCGGCGACTATGTCGACTTCCCGGGCGAGGACGACATCCGCCACATCCCGATGAAGGGCAAGGTCAAGAGCCGCTGCTTCCACTACAAGCTCGGCTATTGCTACGTGACCATCGTCATCGAGGAGACCGACGACGATTGGAGCTGCGTGCGGCCGTAAGCCAAACGTCATCCTGAGGTGCCGGGCCGCGTGCTTCGAGGCTCGCTGACGCTCGCACCTCAGCATGACGCGGCCCAGCCTCGAAGGGCGTCTTGACCCCGTCCCACGCTTAGCCCAAAGAAGCGGCGTTTCCAGCCGAGGGCTTTGCCAATGACCGCGAACGAGCGCGTCGAGCCGCTTCTGCCGCGCTTTGCCAGCGTCGAGAAGGTCATCGAGCGGCTGAAGCCGGCCGAGCCGGTCTATGTGCTGCATCCCGGCCGCTTCCAGGCCGCCGCCAGGCGCTTCCTCGACGAGTTCCCCGGCGACACGCTCTATGCGGTGAAGGCGAACCCGGCGCCCCTGGTGCTCGACCAGGTCTGGGCCGGCGGCATCCGCCATTTCGACACGGCGTCGCTGCCCGAGATCGAGCTGATCAAGACCCGCTTCCCCGAGGCGCATTGCCATTTCATGGCGCCGGTGCGCGCGGTCGGCGCCGCAAAAGCCGCGATCGAGCGTTTCGGCGTCACCGACTATGTCGTCGATTGCGACTTCGAGCTCGACAAGCTGCTCTCCGAAGCGAAGAACCCCAAAAAGCTTCGCATCTTCGTGCGCATCGCGACGCCCTTGGGCGGCGCGCTGCTCGAGCTGTCGAGCAAGTTCGGCACCACGCCGGAAGACGCAGCCCGGCTGTTGAAGCGCGTCGCGGAGTCGGGCGCCGCGCCCGGCATCACCTTCCATGTCGGCTCGCAATGCCTCTCGCCGTTCTCCTATGCGCAGGCCGTCGAGATGGCGCGGCGCACCGCCCAGCTTGCCGAGCTCGACATCCAGGCGCTCGACATGGGCGGCGGCTTCCCGGGACCCTATCCGGGCAACGACGTGCCGCCCTATCACTGGTATTTCGACACGATCAAGGAGGCGCTGGCGACCTTCGGGTCCAGCCATCCGCCGGTGCTGTGCGAGCCCGGCCGCGCGCTGATCGCCGAGGGCCTGTCGCTGATCGCCCAGGTGATCCTGCGCAAGGGCGACAGCCTGTACCTCAACGACGGCGTCTATGGCAGCTTCGACGAGCTGACCCTGCCCGGCTGGACCGCGCATTACCGCCACAAGGTGTGGTCGCTCGACGCCAAGAACCGCGTCGTCGCGGTGCCGGGCGAGGACAAGCCGTTCCGCGTCTATGGCCCGACCTGCGACACCCTCGACGTGCTGCCCTATCCGCTGCCGCTGCCCGACAGCATCGCCGCGGGCGATTTCATCGTCTTCGAGGACATGGGCGCCTATTCGGTCGCGATCCGCACCGCGTTCAACGGCTTCTATCCCGACAATTGGGCGGTGGTCGGGAACTAGCGAAACCTTAACGGGCCGCCCCTTATGCTAGAGGCCATGGCCCAGTCTTCGCGAGAACGCCTGAACCATCTGCTCGAGCTCGCCGCTCAGGGCGAGGCCGGGCGCGCGGGGCTGCTCGACGATCTCGCCGACCTCTTGACCGACTGGCCGGCCGACTACGCCCAGGCGATGCGCGGCCCCTTCGAGGCGCTGTTCGAGAAGACCGCGCGCGAGGCCGGCCGCGGCACCCGCGCCCGCCTCGCCGCGCGCCTCGCCTTCCACGACGAGCTGCCGGTGGCGCTGATCAACGGCTTCTTCCTCGACGCCGACGCGGCGACGCGCGCGCATATCCTCAAGCGCAACGCCGCGCTCGACGACGACGACGGCGAGCCGCAGCCGGCCGCCGCCGACGCCGCGTCCCTCGTCGCTGCGGCGCGCCGCACGATGAACGGCGCCTTCGCCGAGATCTTCGCCGGCCATCTGTCGCTGCCGCGCGAGACCGCGCGCGCGATCCTCGGCGACGCCACCGGCGAAGCGCTGGCGGTCGCGTGCAAGGGCGCCGGCATCGACCGCGCCGCGTGCTCGGCGCTGGCGCTGCTCGCCGGCGGCACGGTCCCGGCCGACTACGACGCCGTCCCGCCCGACGCCGCGCGCAGGCTGGTGCGGTACTGGCGGGAGCGAAGCGCCTAAACAAGTTTCAGTTGAACCCACGGCCTTTCTCTCCCAGACTGACGGACACGTCTTGGGGGAGACCGTCATGCACAAGCGCGCTTTCGCGGCACTCGCCGCTTCTTCCGTGCTGTTGAGCGCGTGCGGCACCTTGCCGAACGTCACTTACCGCTACTATCCCGCCAAATCGGTGACGACGCTGTCGGTGACGCAGACCGTCGCCTGCAACGCCGATCACGAGCTGCTGGTCAGCAGTGCCGTGGTCGCGCCGGTCACGGCGTATTCGGCGAACTACAGCTCCGAGGCGGGCGAGCTGTACGTGCCGAGCATCGACAGGAAGTGGGCGGACGCCGATGCGAGCTTCACCTTCTCGGACGACGGGCGCCTCAAAGGCATCAACGCGCAGCTGACCGGCCAAGGAGAGACGATCCTCAAATCGGCCATCACGCTCGGGACGGCCATCGCGGGCGCCGCGGCTGCATTCAGCGCGCCTGTCCGGATCAAGCACAACGACAAGAACGAGAACGACAAGGAAGAGTGCGACACGCTGGCGAAGTGGGTCGGCGACGGCAAGCCGGCGACGTTGACCTACACGAAGGTTCTCGATCTCTACACGGCATCGACCAAAGAGACGGATCCGTGCGACCCGCGCATCTACAAAAGGAACGACGCGGGCAACTGCGTTCCGTTCGCCGACGTCACGCCCGCTGATGCTCCGAACGACGCGCTTGCGAAAACAATCGATCCCGCCGGCGACAAGGACGCTTGGGTCAGCGACAGGCTGCTTTACAACCGCCTCAAAGACAAGCTTCCCAAGCTCAGCTTCGACGTGAAATGGTCCTTTTTCCGGCATCCGGCGTCGTACATGGCCGCCGACAAGTCGAAAGACGACTTCACGACCATCAAGCTTCAGGACACCGCGAGCGCGCATCTCGATTTCAAGGCGGGAGACGTCTGGATCGGAGGCGCAGCGGTGACCGTGCCGGTCGAAGGCAGCCTCTACGCGCTCGCGGTCCCCAAGGCCGGCATGTTCGGATCGCGCAAGATCGTGCTGACCTTGTCGGACGCCGGCGCGATCAACTCGCTCGAATACGGCAAGGGCAATGGCGCCGCGGGCGCGATGAACGTGGTGTCTTCGGCCGTCACCGCTGCGACGCCGGCGCCGCCCTCATCGCCATAGGGAACGCCTAGCTTTCTTCCTGGACGTCCGCGCGCTCGCGGGTCTTGGCGAATTTCACTTGCGGGAATTTCTGCGCGACATAGCCGAGCTCCCACTGGCTTTTGGCCAGGAACACCGGCGCGCCGTCGCGGTCGAGCGCCATCTGCCCGCGATTGGCGGCGACGAATTTCTCGGTCTCGGCCGGCGAAGCGCCGATCCAGCGCGCGGTGTCGTAGGGCGACGCCTCGAGATCGGCCTCGAGCCCGTACTCCGCGTTGAGCCGCGACTTGAGCACGTCGAGCTGAAGGGAACCGACGACGCCCACGACCCATTGGCTGCCGATCATCGGCTTGAACACCTGCGTCACGCCCTCTTCGGCGAGCGAGGTCAAAGCGCGGGCGAGATGCTTCTGCTTCATCGGATCCCCGAGACGGACCCGGCGCAGGATTTCCGGCGCGAAGTTCGGGATGCCGGTGAACACCACGTCGCCGGTCTCCGACAGCGTGTCGCCGACGCGCAGGGTGCCGTGATTGGGAATGCCGATGATGTCGCCGGGCCACGCCTCGTCGACGGTCTCGCGCTCCGCCGCGAAGAACAGGATCGGGTTGTGCACGCCGATCTGCTTGCCGGTGCCCGACTGCTTGAGCTTCATGCCGCGGCGGAACTTGCCCGAGCACAGGCGCAGGAACGCGACGCGGTCGCGATGGTTCGGATCCATGTTGGCCTGGACCTTGAACACGAAGCCCGAGACGTCGGCGTCGGACGGATGCACGTCGCGGCCGCGCGCGGCCTGGGTGCGGGGCGGCGGCGCCTCTTTGGTCAGCGCGTCGAGCAGCTCCTTGACGCCGAAGCGCTTGAGCGCCGAGCCGAAATAGACCGGCGTCAGGTGGCCTTCGCGGTAGGCGGCGTGGTCGAAGCGCGCGAGCCCGCCGCGCGCGAGCTCGACCTCCTCCTCGAACGCCTCCTTCAGCGCGCCGTCGACCTTGCCGTCGTTGAACGCCACGAATTCGTCCGTATACAGATCGAGTATGCCCTTGAAGTTCAGCCCCATGCCGGCGGGCCACACCATCGGCGCGACCTCGAGCTGCAACCTATCGGAGATCTCGTCCAGCAGCTCGAACGGGTCGCGCGCCTCGCGGTCCATCTTGTTGATGAAGGTGACGATCGGGATGTCGCGCAGCCGGCACACCTCGAACAGCTTGAGCGTCTGCGCCTCGATGCCTTTCGCCGCGTCGATCACCATCACCGCGCTGTCGGCCGCGGTCAGCGTGCGATAGGTATCCTCGGAAAAGTCCTCGTGGCCCGGCGTATCGAGCAGGTTGAAGACCGCGCCCTCGTACTCGAAGGTCATCACCGCCGAAGTGACCGAGATGCCGCGCTCCTGCTCGATCTTCATCCAGTCCGAGCGCGCGCGCCTTGCCTCGCCGCGCGCCTTGACCTGGCCCGCGGCATGGATCGCGCCGCCGAGCAGCAGCAGCTGCTCGGTCAGCGTCGTCTTGCCCGCGTCGGGATGCGAGATGATCGCAAACGTCCGGCGTCGTCGGGCTTCGGTCTCTGGCGTCGGACTCATGGGGCGCGGGGAGTAGCAGGCGCCGCGCGGCGGGGCAAGGTAGGGGTCAGGCAGGCAGCAATCTCAGGCTTGGGTCCGGCAATAAAAGGCCACGCATTCGTCGACGACGAAGCGCATCAGCCGAATATCGGCTCGTCGCTGGTGAGATAATCCGCCGCGAAAGCTTGAGCGGCGCGTATGGCATCCGCTGTCAACCGCGGATGTTGGGCCAACATCTCCTCGACCGGCATGCCGCCGCCAAGCTCTCGCAATATGAGCTCGACCGTCAGCCGCGTGCCCTTGATGACGGGCTTGCCGCCCATCACTTTCGGATTGATCTCGATAAGCTCATGCTTCATGGCGGCACTCCCACGGGGAGGCTAGCACAATCTCCGTCCGGCGCCAAGCGTCGGATATAAGCGGCACCGGCTCACCGCCCCGCGTCGTCGTCGAGCGCGACGTTCCAGCCATTGCCGTTCCAGCGCAGCACGGTGCTCGACAGCGCCTCGGCGCCGGAGCGCGCTTTGATGTCCCGCGCGCGGTCGCGCAGCGCCGCGGCCATCGCCTCGCCGCCGTCCCTGGCGAAGACGATCGCGTTGTGCGCCGGCGCCGCCACCAGCAGCCCGCCCAGGCGCTGCGCGAGCGGGCGCCACTGATCGGCGAACAGAAGCCTGCTGCTCTCGTATTTGTCGCCCTGCGCCATGCCGATGCCGTCGGCCGCGGTGGGCGCCTCATAGGCCGCGCCCATGCCCGCGATCTCATGCGCGGTGTCGCGCTCGCAAAGCGCGAAGCCGGCCGGCGATCCGGGCACGGCGTCGGCGGGATCGGAGCGCAGCGCGCGCGTCCACCGCGCCAGCTCGCTCAGCGCGCAGACCTCGACGAAATCGCCGAAGGCGGGGCGCGCCGCGTCGCCCTTGCGCTTCATCGCGTCGCGATAGCCGCCCGCGCCGTCCTTGAGCGCGAGAAAGGCCAGCATCTCGTTGCGCTTCTCGGGCTGCCGCAACGCCTCGAGCTCGCGGGCGCGCGCCTGGATATAGGCCGGCACGCCGATCTCGCAGCTGCCCGGAACGATGACGCAATAGCGGTGCACATAGGCGAACGGGAAGATCGCCCGCTTTTCCGGCAGGACCACCGCGACGCCCAGCCCCTGTCCGATCGAGAAGCCGTAGAGCTCGGTGATCGGCACGACCGGATAGGGCGAATAGAGCTGCAGCTTGGCGCGCATATATTCGGTGAAGTCGTCGACGCCGATGGGGATCGTCCTGTTGCGGCCGAACCCGTCGCCGGCGGTGTTCTGGTTGGTGTTGGGGCCGCTGCGCGCGATGATCGTGCGCGTCCCCGCCTCGCCCGGGACGTATTCCTCGAGCCCGTCGGCGCCGGCGTCGCGCGCGTCGCGCACGGCGCGGGCTTGCGCGATGCTCTGGGCGTTGAGCTGGAAGAAGCCGTCGATCGCCGCGCGGCAATCGGCCGGGCAATGCGCGAGCATGTCGGCCAGCGGAATATAGACGGTCTGGTCGGTCGCGCGCGTCGTCAGCTCGAGCACCAGATCGTCGCGGAACACGATCCTGTCGCGCCCCGCCACGCGCCCGGCCGCGCTCACGACGCGGTCGCGGAACGCGGCGGCCGGCGGCGGTTCCGCATCCGCCGATGCGACGCCGAGCACGCCCAGCAAGGCGATCGCGCGCGCGAGCATCACACCACCTTCTCGTCGACGAAGGCGCGGCCTTCGCGGTCCTCGATCTCGACGATCCAGAGGTCGGGATCGAACTTCACTTGGCGCTCGAGATATTGCGCGGCCTTGGCGTCGTCGACGCGCTCGCCCAAGGGGCGCGCCCAGACGCGCTCGCCCTCGCCGCTCACGGCCTGGTTCAGCACGGTCGCCGTGCCGTCGAGGCGCGCGACCTTGAGGAAGATCGCGCCCGCCTCCTCCGCGCCCTTGCGCACGACATAGGCCTGGGCGCCGGCGACTTCGGCGCGTCTTATGAGGGCGCGGACGAAGATCCCGGATTTGAGGCGCGGCTGCATGCAACCGTTCTAGACGCAGCCGCGCCGCAAGGGAAACCGCGCCTCGCCTAGGACGAGGGGCTGCTCGCGGTCGGCGCCGCCGCGGGAGCCGCGGGCGCGGCCGGAGCCGCCTGGCCTTCCGGAACGAACGTCACCGCGGCGCTCTCCGGATATTTGTTGTCGGCGCCACTGGCCGAGTCGATCGCCCAGCCGATGCCGCCGCCCAGGATGATGTTGCCGAACGTGCCGATGCCGTAGCCGCTCTTCAGGTTCGCGGTCGCGGTCTGATAGCCCTGCAGATCGCAGGTCAGCGTCAGGTCGTGCTTGGTTTTCTGCACATGCACCTTGCCCGGCGTCCGATCGAGCGTCGCGACATGGATGCCGTTCTGCTTGGTCAGCTCGCAATGCGCGCCGGGCGGCGTCGAGCTGATGGCGATGTCCTGGCTGGTCCCCTGCGTGATGGTTCCGCAGCCGGCAAGACACGCCGTTCCTGCCGCCACGAGGACGGCAACGAGTTTATGCGTCATGAATGAACCCCCTTCGATGGAAGCGCCACTTTAGTTCCGCGCACCGTCGCGCACCAGTGCGGCGAGAGCGCGCAACGATTGCAAGGTTAAGCTGCACCCTTAAATGGAACGATGCCAAGCGCGGCGATTAGCGTTAAGGTCGAGACGCACATCGTTCGCTTTATGGGGGACATCATGAAACGCCTGAACGCCGGCCGCCTGGCCATGGCCGCCTTGTTGTGCGCGACGCTGAACGCCGACGCCGCGAGCTTGCGCGAGAACAAGTTCCTGTTCTCGGTGCCCAATCTGAACCAGGACTTCCATTTCGCGCTCAAGCAATACGAGCTGACGCCCGGCCAGCCCTGGGGCGGCGTCTCCACCACCATCGACACCGCCAAGCACTATGCGTGGCTCACGGTGATGGCGGGGCGAAAGAATTCCTACGACGTGGGCTATTGGTTCCGCGCGCAAATCGGCGCGGGCGCGGCGCTGGGCGCCAATGCCGAAGCGCGGCTTCCGCAGGACCTCAACTTCGCGATCCGCGGCGACATGGACATCGAAGCCGGCGGCACGCGCGTGCTGTGCCGCGACGTCGTCATCGGCCAGGGGCATCAGACCTATACCGGCTTCAACAATTGGTGGGTCGGCGGTCCCAACATGACGCTCGAGACCGATCAGCAGGGGCGCAAGCTGCTCAAGCAGCAATGCGAAGGCGGCACGATCCGCACCGCGGTGGGCGGCGTCGGCGTGAACAATTTCGATTTGTACGTCGGCGGGCCTTGAGCCGGCCGCTCATCCTCCCGTGAGGCGGACGTCCGGCGGCTTCACGTGGATGTCGGTGTCGACCTGGAGTCTCGCCAGGGCGATCATGTCGACCATGGCCTTGCCCGAAGCGTTCATGACCCAATAGGAGCTTCCGAAGATGCCGAAGTCGGTCTCGGAGTTCGCCGATGTCGTGCCCACGACATACGCACCGTCGGGCCAGACCGCCCAGACCGGTCCACCCGAATTTCCTTTCGAGCTGTCCTGGCTTTCGCTGTCCAGCTCGGTGGCATCGCCGTCGTCGTCGGTGTCGTCGATCGAGAAGCCGATCAGATAGGACGGCGTGACGTTGTTGAACGGAGCCATCGATGGATAGCCGGCCGCGGCCCATACGTTGAGGTCGTTCCAGTCGTCGTCATAGGTGCGGACGCCGAAATAGCCGAGCTGATCGCCAAGCGGCTGGTAGAGGCTCAACAGCGCGAAGTCCCAGGCGCCCGCGTCGGACCCTTCATAGTATTCCGCCGTCTTCACCCACGAGAAGAACGCGCTTCCAAGCGTGGACTGCCCGTTGTAATAGCCCGGAACGAACTTGAACGCGGCGGTGTTGCCTCTGACGACGTGCCGTGCCGTCAGAACGAGATTGCGCCCGACCAGCGCGCCGGTGCCCATGGGCGTTCCCGACTCGGATTCGAGCCGGCCGATGCACAGCCACGGATAAGCGTCGGGGTAATAGGGCTTGCGGTCGTCCGTGCCGAAGATCTGCGCGTCGGGCGCGGTCGGGATGACGCGCTCGCCGCGCGCGTTCCGGCCGACGGTCTCGGCGAAGGCGGCCGGCACGGGATGATAGCATCGCGCATTCCAGGGATGGTGGAGCGGCGGCGCCGACACGTGCGTCCGCCCGGACGACCGGGCGCGCGAAAGGATTTCGCGTTGCTGCAGCGGCAGGCCGAGCCGGTAGGGATGCGACACCGACAAGGCCCAGGCGGCGATGCCGGCGGCCACAGGCGTGAATCCGGCCTTGGGCGGCTCGCGGCCCGCCGGCCGTTCGAAGAACAGACCGTTCAACCCGGCGAACTCGCGCATCGCCCGCGGTTGGGTCTGCGTCGGCGGCTCGTGGCGGATGCGCACGATATCGTCGAAGGACAAGGGCCGCCCGGCGCCGGCTTTGGGCGAACGGGATTTCCTGGAATTCATTTGCCCCTCCTTATGCGCTCACGCCGCCCCTTTGAACGGGATGATCTTGGCCTGCTGCGGGGCGACGCGCGCGCCTTTCTCGTCGACCGCGGCGTAAGGCAGGCGCACATGCACCGTCGTGCCGACGCCGAGCGTGGATTCGATCGTCGCTTCGCCGCCATGCATCGAGGCGAAGGCCTTGACCAGCGCGAGCCCCAACCCCGTGCCCTCCTTGGCGCGGACATGCTCGCCCTCGACCTGCTCGAACGGACGGCCGAGGCGCTCGAGGTCCTTGGCCGAGATGCCGACGCCGGAATCCTTGACCGCGATCTCGACGCCTTTGCTGTCCAGGCTCGCGCTCACCCGCACCTCGCCGCCGCGCGGCGTGAACTTGACGCCGTTGGAGAGCAGGTTGACCAGCACCTGCTTGATCGCGCGCTTGTCGGCGAAGATCGTTTGCGCCGCCGGCGCGATCGCGATCCGAAGCGCGACGCCTGCCCGCTCGGCCTGCTGGCGCACGAAGCGCACCGAGGATTGCGCCGCCTCTTCCAGGTCGAAGATCTCTTCCGAGAGCTCGAACTTGCCGGCCTCGATCTTCGACATGTCGAGGATGCCGTTGATGAGCTCCAAGAGATGCGCGCCGCTCTCATGGATGAGCCGCGAATATTCGAGATAGCGCGGCGAGCCCACGGGCCCGAACATCTCGTGCGTCATCACTTCCGAGAAGCCGATGATCGCGTTCAAGGGCGTGCGCAATTCGTGGCTCATGTTGGCCAGGAACGTCGATTTGGCACGGTTGGCGGCCTCGGCCGCGTCGCGCGCTTCGATCAGCGCCTGCTCGTGCACCTTGCGCTCGGTGATGTCGCGCGTCACCGCGACGATGTCGGCGGCCTTGCCTTTGGCGGGCGCCGCCGGGCGGCAGCGGATCTCCGCCCACACGAACGAGCCGTCGCCGCGCTTCAGGCGCACCTCGGCGGTCGCGGCGCGGCCGAAATAGCTCGACTCCATGAAGGCGGCCTGGATCGCGCGCAGATCTTCCGGATGCACCAGCGCCGCCGGCGCCTGGCCCGTCAGCGCGTCGGGCGCCAGCCCCAAGAGGCTCTGCGACGCGGGGCTCGCGAAGCGGATGCGGCCGTCGGCGCCGTGACGCGTGATCAGGTCCATCGCGTTGTCGGCGAGGAAGCGATACATCGCGGCGCCCTCGGCCGCGGCCTGGTCCGCCGCGCGCTGGCGATCCTGCGCGGCCGCCGCGACGAAGCCCGCCTGCACCACGGCGGCGAAGATCGAGCCGGCATAGACTTCCCACGCGGGATAAGGAAGCCGCGACGCGGGGAGCCAGCCGAGCGCCTCGACGCCCGCGACCACCGCGAGCGCGACCGCCGCCGCGCCGGCCGCGCGCAGCACCGCGGGCCGCCCGCCGGCCAGCGCCGCTTCCGCGGGCACCAGCACCAGCCACACGATCAAGGGCGACGTCACGCCCCCCGTCAGCACGGCGAGATACGCGATCAACCCTGCGAAGATCGCGAGCGCGGCCTGCTCGAGGCTCGCCAAGCTCAGCCGCGTTAACGCAAGCAGCGCCAGCAGGGCCGGCGCGAGCAGCCCCGAAAGCGCGATCCACTCATACGCGTCGGGGCGTCCGACCAGCACCAGGAAGGCCAGCGCCAGCATCGCGCCGATGCCCGCCTTAGCAATCTGTACACTGACGAAAAGCTTGCGCAGCGCCGGGTCCGGAGCGCGATGCGTGTCGTGGAGCTGTTCGTAAGCAGCCATTAACCCTCAAACGCCTTGCCCTGGTTCTTGGTCGCGATGGTCGTCCCGCAAACTTAACGAACCCTCAACGCGCCGCGAATTCGTTCGTTAATCCGCAAGGTTTGAAGTTCCCCGAAATTCATACTTCGTTAGCGATGTTGGCCCGATTCGGCCCCCTGCTACACCGCAATCGCATAACCATTCAGCAACCGCGTATGGGCACAATCGGCGGCTGTCGAGGGGGACCCAACGTTGCAAAGCGCGCAGGCGGCCAAATTCCGCGAGGAAAACGACAGCGAATCGGCGGCGCCGGAGCTGGTCGAGGCGCTGCATTGCCTGCGCGTCGCGGTGACCGTGTTCGACGCCAACGAGCGGCTGGTGTTCTGCAACACCCATCTCAACTACCTGTTCCGCTCGCTGCCGAGCCGCGAAGAGCTTGTGGGTATCTCCTACGAGGAGCTGATCCGGCTCGAGGTCGCGGGCGGCGAGATCGCGGCGCACGAATCGGCCGACCTCTCCGCGCTCATCGCGCGGCGCCGCGCGCAGCTTCGCGAAGGCGAGTATCGCCCGCTCGACGTCGCGCTCGCCGACGGGCGCATCGTCGAGATCAAGGCGCGGCGCACCAAGGAAGGCGGCTGGATCGCGCTGTGGAGCGACGTGACGCAAGCGCGCCATTCGCAGTCGCGCCTCGAGGACGCCGTCTCGCTCAGCGCCGACGCGTTCGCCTTCTTCGACCATGCCGACCGGCTGGCGATGTGCAACGATTCTTACGCGTCGTTCTACGGCTTCCCCGCCGCGGCGCCGGCGATCGGCCTGCAATTCGCCGAGCTGATCGAGCGCGCGACCGTGAACGCGCTGCTGGTGCGCACCGACGACACCACCGCCTGGCGCGCGCAGCGCCTCGCCGTCCACCGCGCCGCCGCCGGCGTGATGACGGTGGAGCTTGCCGGCGGCCAGGCTTACCTGATGCGCGACCGCCCGACCGCGGAAGGCGGACGCGTCGTCGTCTTCACCGACGTGACCGACCGCCGCCGCGTCGAGCAGGCGCTGGAGGAACAGACCAAGGCTTTGGCGCAATCGCGCAGCGAAGCCGCGGCGCAGGCGTCGTACCTGGCCGACCTCACCAGGCGCTTCGACGAAGCCGCGGCGAGCGCCGACACCACCAAGACCACGCTCATGCGCACCATGAGCCACGAGCTCAAGACGCCGCTCAACGCCATCATCGGCTTCTCGGACCTGATGCTGTCGATGGCCGACCGCTTCGGCCCCGACCAGGTGAAGGAATATGCCGCCCTGATCCACGAAGGCGGCCGCAACCTGCTGCGCCTGATCAACCAGATCCTCGACCTCACCAAGCTGTCGGCGGGGCGCTACGAGCTGCGCCGCAGCCGGCTCGACGCGGGCGCGATGCTGTGGGCCGCCTATGGCGCCTTCGAAACGCGCGCGCGGGAGAAGGACATCGCGCTCGATGCCGGCGGCGCGCCGGTGGGGCTGATGGTCGACGCCGACGAGAACGCGCTGCAGGGCATGATCTTCCAGCTCGTCGACAATGCGGTGAGCTTCACGCCGGAAGGCGGCGCCGTCGCGCTCGCGGCCGTGCGCGAGGGCGACCGCGTGCTGCTCAGCGTGACCGACAACGGGCCGGGCGTGGCAAAGGACGACATCGCGCGCATCCTGCGCCCCTTCGAGCAGGGCGGGCGCGGCACCACCGATCACACCGGCGGCGCGGGTCTCGGCCTCACCCTGGTGAAGGCGTTCGCCGAGGCGCATGGCGGAAGCTTCGCCATCGAGAGCGCGCGCGGCGAAGGCTTCACGGCGACGATCGCCCTGCCTGCGGCTTAGGCGTCACCGGCGGCTTAAGCCGCGCGCGCCCGATCCATGCCGCGCGCCGCGTCACCGATCCCTTTCCCCGCGCGCGCCCGATCCATAAAATTTTAATCAGACCTTCGACGAATTCGACGCGAATTTGCCTCGACATGCATCCATTCGCGTAACGCGGCGTTGTGGCTGAAACCGGCAATCGCGCGCGTTAACCGAACTATATCGAACTTTACCGATTGGTTTCAGCGAGTGGCAAAGCGCGTTGTCTCAAGGTCCTCGCGACGTTGGCGAGCAGAGGTCGGCGATGATTTTCCGCGCGATATTCTGGGTGGGACTGGTGGCCCTTCTGATGCCGCACGAGCCGGATCTGGGCTTCGGGCGGCCGGCGAGCCTCGACACCGGCATGACCGGCGCCGTCGCCGACTGGGCGAAGGAGAACGTCTCGCCCAGCCTCAAGGACCCGCACAATCTCTGCCGCTTCAACACCAGCGCCTGCGCCGCGGGCGCGACCGTGCTCGACCGGGTGCGCGACGGCGCGCTGACGAGCCTCGCCAAGGTCAAGGCCGATATCCGCGCGAACGGGCGCGCGCATCTGCGCAGCGGCGACGGCGGATAGGCCGCGAACCCAGCGCGCGCTAGTCTGGCGCGCATGAGCGAGTCTCCGGATCTCGAAACCTGGCACATGGTGCCGCTGCGCGGCTTCGACGAGCTCGCGGTCGGCGAAGTGTTCCGCCTGCCCTCGCGCACGATCGGCGATGCCAATTTCGCGGCGTTCCAGACCGTGAGCCTCGACAACCACCCGATCCACTACGACGTCGAATACTGCAAGCGGCTGGGCCATCCCGCGCCGCTCGCCCATGGCCTGCAGGTCTTGAGCTTCACCGCCGCCGGCGCCGGCCTGTTCCCGCATGTCATCGGCGAGAAGCTGATCGGCTTCGTCGAGGTGAGCGCGAAGTTCCTCAAAGCGGTCTATCCCGGCGACACGCTCTATCCCGCGCTCGAGATCGCGGAGCTCACCCGCCAGCGCACGACGGGCGTGGTGGCCATGCGCGCCACCGTGCACAACCAGAAGCGCGAGCTTGTGCTGGACGGGATGCATCGGTATCTGATGCGGCTTTGATATATAATAGTATATCCTAAAAGCGATCCGATGCGTTTAAATACATCAGCGGCTGTTGACAGATACCGATATACTACTTTATATTTGGCATTGAGTGTGATGCGGTTAAATATATCATGACGACCGATCTGATGCCGATCACGCGGACGCTCAAGGCGGCCCGCGAGGCCAAGGGCCTGACCCAGCGCGCGCTCGCCGAACGCGCCGGCGTGCCGCAGAGCCACATCTCGCGCATCGAAAGCGGCGCGGTCGATCTGCAGACCTCGAGCCTGATCCAGCTTGCGCGCGCGCTCGACCTCGAGCTGTCCCTGGTGCCACGCCAGATCGTGCCTGCGGTGGACGCGCTGGCGCGCGGCAGCGCCGCCGGCAGGAAAGGCCTGGAGCCGGTGCTAGACGCCTATCTGCACAACCTCTCGCTCCTCGCCGAGCGCGCGGCGCGGCGGCCGGGAGGAAGCACGCCGCTTGCCGCGATGCGCAGGGAAATTGCCGCGCTGCGCACCCAGCATCTCGACGCCGAGGCGTCGGAGGGGCTGCGCAATATCGCGCACAAGATATCCAGAGTGCTGCGCCGCCTGCAGGATCGTTCGAAAGGCTACCCGGACGCGCCGCTCGACGAGCAAGCGCACAGGAGTCTCGACTGGCTGACCGCGCAGTTGCGCAAGCTGAACGACGACGCGATGCGCGAAGCGGCCGAGCCGCGCGCGCCCCGCCCCGCTTATGGCCTCGACGAAGACGACGACGATGTCTGACATCGTCGTGCTGGACGTCCTTATCGGCGAGCGCCGCATCGGCACGCTGACGCGCCTGCCCGGCGATCACACCTTGTTCGCCTTCGCGAGCGATTACGTCGAGGATCCCGGGCGGCCGACCCTGGGCCTCGCCTTCAAGGACGAATTCGGCGGGCTCATCGCCGACAGCGAGCCGCGGCGCCGCCGCCTGCCGCCCTTCTTTTCCAACCTGCTGCCCGAAGGACCGATGGGCGACTATCTCGCCGCGCGCGCCGGCGTGAAGCCGGAGCAGGAGTTCGCGCTCATCCGGGCGCTCGGCCGCGATCTTCCCGGCGCGCTGCGCCTCTTGCCGGCGGACGGACGCGAAATCGCCGGCGCGGAGCCGGCCGCGCCCCGGCCGCGCGCGCGTCGCGGCGACGGCGGCGCGCTGCATTTCTCGCTCGCCGGCGTGCAGCTCAAATTCTCCGCGGTGAAGAAGAAGCAGCGCGGATGGACGATCCGCATGGACGGCACCGGCGGGTCGTGGATCGTGAAGCTGCCGTCGACGATCTATCCCGACGTCCCCGAGAACGAGTTCGCGATGATGGAGCTGGCGCGGCGCGTCGGCATCGAGGTGCCGCGCACGAAGCTGGTTCCGATCGATGAGATTTCCGGCTTGCCGGACGGCATCACGGCCGCGGGGGCGAACGCCTTCGCCATAGAGCGCTTCGACCGCACGGAAGACGGCGGCCGCGTGCACATCGAGGATTTCGCCCAGGTCTTCGGCATCTATCCGGAAGCCAAATACAAAGAGAAGAACTATCGCAGCATCGCGCGCGTGCTGTGGACCGAAGACGGTCGGGACGCGATCGAGGAGTTCGTCAGGCGCCTCGCCTTCACCGTGCTGATCGGCAATGGCGACATGCATCTGAAGAACTGGTCGCTGATCTATCCCGACGGTCGCAACGCCAAGCTCTCGCCGGCCTACGATTTCGTGTCGACCGTCGGCTACATCAAGGGCGACCGGCTTGCGCTCAACGTCACGGACTCGAAGGCGTTCGCCGCAGTCACTCTTCCCGAGTTCGAGCGCTTCGCCGCGAAGGCCCGCCTGCCGGAGAAGCTCGTGCTCGACACCGCCCGCGAGACCGTCGCGCGCTTCCGTGAGGCTTGGCGGGACCCGCCGCCGATGCCCGACTTCGTGCGGCGCGCGCTCGACGCGCATCTGGCGACGCTGCCGCTCCTCTAATCCATCCGCCATCCGCGCATCTTGGCGCGGTTGGGCGCGGTGACCACGAAGCCGTAATGCAGCGCCAGGCGGTCGAGGGCGAGACCGAGCACGACCTTGGCGGCGCGCGTCGGCCAGCCGAAGGCGCGCTCGCTCTCCTCGAGGCCGGCAAGCGCGCAGCACACCTCGAACAGGAGATCGTTCAGCCCCGGACCCACCGCCTCCATCGCGCGGGCGAAGCGCTGCTTGGCGGCGAGCACGGTGTCGGCGATCAGCGCCTCGCGTTGCGCGCCGCGCGTGCCGGACATCACATGCGCCGAAAGATCGACGCCCAGCCGCGGCCCGAGCTGCGCGAGCGTGTAGTCGCGCCGCAGCCGCTCGCCGGCCGCGAATTGCGCCGCGTCGATCAGCCCGCGCGCGCGCAGGCGCTCGAGCGGCGACTCGCCGCGGTTCGCGGTGACGATGCGCTCGATCCCCTCTTCGTCGACGATGGTACGCTTGACGCGGATCTGGTGCTGGGCGGCGTAAGGATCGCCGTCGGCCTCCTGGCGGCGCAGCCACGCGGCGCCCGCCTCGCTCAGGCGATAGCTCTCGGGATTCGTGCCGAGCGCAACGACCCAGTCGCGCGCCAGGAACGCGGCGACGATGGGCTGCGCGCAGGTCGTGTGCGAGGATTCCGGCTTGTCGCCGCGCCACACCAGATATTTGCCGTTGCCGCCGCGCGCCAGCCTGCGCGTCTCGCCGTCGAGCTTGCGCAAGATCCGCCGCGCCTCGCGGCACACTTCGCGTTCGGCGATCATGCCGGCCTCCCGGTCGCGCTGCGCAGCATCGACTCCAGGAACTGCAAGGTGCGGTCGAGCTCGGGATCGTCGCGCAGCTCCTCGATCCTGCTGAGCGCGTGATGCGCGGTGCTCTTGCTGCGCAGGAACGCGATGGCGATGTCGTGCACCGTCATGCGGAAGACGACATGGCAGAGATACATCGCGATCTGCCGCGCCAGCGCCGCGCGCTTGTCGCGCCGCGTGTCGGCGCGCATGTCGTAGAGTTCTATGCCATAGGCATGCGCGACGATGGCTTGCGCGATGCCCGCCCGCTCCGGCGTGAGCCGGGACGAAGATGCCGCCTCTGTCGCCCCTTGAGTCCAAAACATCCGGTACTCCTTTCCGCACACCAACCAGTGCGTGCGAGGAGTATTATCCTATACTTCAAATTGCGTTCGATAAGAAGACAACTTTAAAGTGGTTTATGGCGAGAAAACGCGAACGAATATCGATACTTAGACCATGTAGGATAAAGGTCTTCCGCGTTCGATAAGTCGAATTCTACAACTTGCACGAGCAGACAGGATTGTGGGATTCCTGTCCGCCCGTCTCAAGGACCTGCAGCGCGCCGTCAGCTCTTGAGGAAGATCGCGCCGAACAACAGCCCGATCCCGAGCGACAGCAGCAGCGCGGCCAGCGGCTGCTCGCGCACCTTGCCGCGCGCCACGTCGAGATTGTCGTTGGTCCAATGCTCGAGATCGCCGCCGAAGCCGCGCGCGGTTTCCTCGGCGAGACGCAGCGCGCGCTCGGCCACGCTTTCGGCGGCGCGGATCGCCGCGCGCGCCTGGCCCGTGGCGACGTCGGCGGCGTCGCCGGCGAGGCCTTTCGCGTCGGTCTGCAATTGATCGAGATCGGTGCGCAGCGCGTCGAGGCGCTTGTCGAGATCGCGGGTGTTCTTCTGCTTCAGTCGAGCCATGATGGCCTCCCTTCGGGTTTTCAAGCTGCGAGGAGCGAGCGGCGGTCGTCCTCGTTGCGCGCCATCACGGCGGCAGCGGACGCGACGATGGCGCCGAACAGGAGCGACAGCGCGATCCACAGGCTCGCATAGCTCGCGGTCTTGCGCGCGATGTCGGCGGCTTCGCGGGTCCTGGCCTGCATGTCGTGCTCGAGACGGTCGATGCGCGTCATCGCGTCGTCGCGGCCGATGCCGGCCTGGCGCGAGACGATGACGGCGAGACGGTCGCGGTCTTCGGGCGCGACCTGCTCGCCGCGGGCGAGGCCTGCGTCGAGGATCCGCGCCGCTTCGCCGCGGGCGGAATCGCTCCCCGGCCCGCCGGGACGGAACAGCTTGTCGACGAGATAGCCGGTCGGCGTCACGTCGCCCGTCTTTGCCGCCGTGGCGCCATAGAGCGAGCCCGCGGTCATGCCGGAATTGCTCGCCGCCGCCATGCCGGCGAGCGCGACGATGACGAGCGTCGCGATCACCGTCACCGCCCACGACGCGAAGCCGTGCGCCGCGGCGCGGAATTCCTCTTGCGCGTGGCTTTCCGCGATCGGGCCGAGCAGGCGTCCGGTCAGATGGCCGCCGACCGCGAAGCCGAAGGCCTGGGCGGCGAAGAACCAGATCGCGCCGGCGGTCAGGAACGCGGGCACGGCGTGCAGGGTGGGATGCACGAGCAGCAGGCCGAAGCCCGCGCCCAGCATCAGAAGGAAGAAGGTCACCGCGGTCGCGGCCGCCGCGCCCGCGAACACCAGGCCCCACGAGAATTTGCGGCCCGTGCCGGTATCGCCTTCCTCGGCGATGACGATGGTTTCGCTCATGGCCATCACGCGTGACCGGTGATGAGCCAGAGAATGATGATGATCGGAAGCGGAATGCCGATGAGCCAAAGCAGTATGGAGCGCATGAAGTTCCCCTGAGCGTTCCGTTGCTTAACGGCGCGGCCCCGGGAAAGTTCCCTTCATGCCTTGATGCGCACCCGCTTCTTGGCCTTCTGGAAGGCGCGGTTCATCTCTGCGCGCTGGTCGGGCGTGAAGTTGTCGCGCACGTCGGACCAGATGTGGCGCTCTTCCTCCTCGACGTGATGCTCGATCAGCTCCTTGAGCACCTTCGCGGCCGCGGAGAACTCCGCCGAATTCGCGTCGCCGATCTTGGCCAGCAGGGACAGCGTGTCGGTGGCGAGCTTGTGCTCGATATAGCCTTCCTCGCCGTCGCGCTTGGCCTCTTCGTCCTTGAGCGCGAGCACCGCGTCGTAGACGACCTTCTGCTCGGCCTTCACATGCGGCACCAGCGCGAGCTTGATGCGCCGCACCAGATCCTTGCGCTCCTCGCCGTCGTCGCTGTCGACGAGCGACTTCAGCATCTCGTCGACCTCGTCGTGGTCGCGCTTCAGCGCGGCGAGGATGTCCGGCTCGGAGCTCGCCGCGCCCACCAGGGCGTCGCCGGCCTTTTTGACGGTCTCGATCAGGTCCATGGCGGCAATCCCGTTTCCTGGGCCGTTTCCGGCACCGCTGATGAAAACGCGACCGGGCGCGGTTCGGTTCCTGCCTTCTGTCGAGGTGAGGCGCGCGGCGTTTGGCTTTAGGTTCCAAAGGTCATAGGTTCCAAGGCCATCTTCGCGGACCCCGCCATGATCAGGCCTTCCCGGCTTTTCGTCCTCGCGCTTGCCGTGCTTCTCAGCGGTTGCATGTTCTTCGAGACGCGCGCGGACAGGAATTTGCGCCACCAGCCGAATTTCCGCGCCGGCTATGACGACGGCTGCGCCACCGCGAACGCGGAAGGGGCGAACATGCGGCGCGGCGACACGGTGCGCGACGACGCGCTCTACGACGCCGACAAGGCCTATCGCGTCGGCTGGGCCCAGGGCCACGCCACCTGCCGCCGCATGGCGCCGACGGGCCAAGCCCAAGGCCCGCTGCGCGACGTGCAGCCCGGCGGCGGGCATTAGCCGGTTAACGCTCGATTAACCAATAAGGCGAATGGTAAACCATCGTCACGTTGTGGCGGTAGGCAAATTGTCATATACTCCGTGTACGGTATGTTCCTCGAGTTGAAGGGCATGACGATGCTGGGTCATCTGGTTGTCGGCCGGTATGGGACGGAAGGCGAGACGCGGACGGCGTTCGCGGCTCCGGTCCCGCCGGGCTGGCTGCGCCGCGTGCTGGCGCTGCTGCGCCGTCACTGACGCGAATTACTGCAGCACGAGAAGCTCGATGTCGCGCGCGGGCGCGAAATCGTCGCGCGCCGCCTCGAACGTCGTCGCGCCCGTCTTCTTGAGCGCCCCGTCCCAGCACAACGACAGAAGATTGTCCGGCTTGAGCTTGTCCAGGGTCAGGCGGAAATGCCCGATCGGGCCTTTCCAGTTCGACGCCGTCTTGAGCACGAATTCGGTGCGATAGGCCCGGAGGTACTGGCCGGTCATCGGATCGAGCTTGGCGACGCGGCTTTTGACCGACGCCGCGGTCGCCGCGTCGATGCAGAACTCCTTGGCGCCGTCCTTGATCTCGCTCGCGCCGAAAAGGGACTGGCCCGTCACCGGCTGATAGCGGTGCTCGATGACGACGGTCTTGCGGGCCGGGAAATGCTGGCGCCACCAGAAGCTCGTCTTGGCGATCCAGCGCGGATGCGCATCGTCGCCGTCCATCTCCAGGATGCCGTCCTTGGCAAGACGCTTGCGCTCGGCCACGGGCATCTTCTCGATCCTGTCGACCAGCGCGCGGCCGACGATGTTTAACGGCAGGCCGGCCGCGCGCACCTTCGCCGTCACGTCGCGGCCGCCCTGCATCGCGCGCTCGTCCGGCGTCGCCGCGACCGGCTTGCCGTCGACCTTGAGCGCGAAGCCCATGAAGTCGGGCTGGCGGTCGAGCGTGGTGCCCAGCGGCTCGTACCAGAATTCGCGCACGTCGATGTCGGGCAGCGGGAACGCCACGATGGTGTCGACGTCTTTCGCGCCGTCATTGGCGAACTCGTAGCGGACGCGGACCTCCTTGGGACTGAGATACAGATCCTCGCGCGCCATGCGGATATCGGCCTGCTTCAGGAACACGAGCCCGCCCGCGCCGAGCGCCGCCGAGGAATCGTCGGCCCAGGCCGGCGTGGCGACGACGAGCGCGGCGAGCGCGCAGGCGAATGTCTTCATGGCAGCCCCCTTGAAGCAGGGGCGAACGCTACTGCGCCCGCGCCCGCGAGGCAAAGAAGGCGACGATGATTCCGAACACCATCATCGCGGCGAGGTTCTCGAGGAACGGCACCGGCACGAAGTGCGGCGGGCGGTGCCAGGCCGAGAGCGGCACGACCACGCAGGTCATGACCAGCTGCACCGGGATACCGTAGAGGATGCCCATCGCCGGCCATTGCGAGCGCAGCACCGGCAGAGTGCGGCTCGCGATCACATAGATGGCCGCGATGACGATCGACATCGCCCATTGCAGCGCGACGCCGAGCGCCGCGGTCTGCATCCCGCCCTCGAGCGCGGCTTTGCCGAGCAGCCCGCCCGCGATGTACTGGCTGATGAACACCGGATCGCGGCCGCCGATCAGCGACGCCGCGCCGATGTCGACCGTGCCGGCGATCACGCCCGCGAGCAGGATGGCCGCAAGCGGCGAAAGACTGGTCATGGCGAAGCTCCCCCGTCGCGGGAGAGCTTAGCCGCCGGCCGGCGCGCGCGCGATAACGAGCGCGTGACTTACGAGTACTTCCTCTCCGGCCACCACGGGAAATAGCGCGGCATCCCCGTCGACACCGTCATCGGGAAATGCGGCGGCCGCTTCTCGAGGAACGAGCTCACGCCTTCGCGCACGTCGGCCGAGGCGCCGCGGGCGTAGATGCCGCGACTGTCGACCTTGTGCGCTTCCATCGGGTGGTCCATGCCAAGCCCGCGCCACATCATCTGGCGGATCAGCGCGATCGAGACCGGCGCTGTGTTGTCGATGATCTCGCGCGCGATCGCCCGCGCCCGCGACATCAGCTCTTCGCCGTCGAGCAGCTCGGAAACGAGACCCGCCTCATAAGCCTCCTGCGCCCCGAACACCTTGCCCGAATAGCACCACTCCAGCGCTTTCGAGATGCCGACGAGGCGCGGCAGGAACCAGCTCGACGCCGCTTCCGGCACGATGCCGCGGCGCGCGAAGACGAAGCCGAAGCGCGCGTCGCGGCTGGCGAGGCGGATGTCCATCGGCAGCTGCATCGTCACGCCGACGCCGACCGCGGCGCCGTTCACCGCCGCGATCACGGGCTTCAGGCATTCGAAGATCGCGAGCGTCACCCGCCCGCCGCCGTCGCGCACCCGCTCGTCGCTCCAATCGACGGTCTCGACCGGGCCCGCGTCGCGCTCCTTGCGCGCCGGGTTGGTCGTGGCGTCGAAGGTCGCGGCCCCCGCCGACAGATCGGCGCCGGCGCAGAACGCGCGGCCGCTGCCCGTCACGATCACCGCGCCGACCGCGTCGTCGGTGTTCACTTTCGTGAACACGTCGATCATCTCGTTCATCATCTTGGCCGTGAACGCGTTCAGCTTGTCCGGCCGGTTCAGGGTGAGCGTGAGAATGCCGGCATCGACCGCGACCGCGATCTGCTCGTAAGGCCCGTAGGTCATCGTCTATTCCGCCGCCTGCTGCTGCGCGGCGAGATAGGTGTCGATCTGGGCGATGCCGCGGCGCAGCTCTTTCAGCGCCTCGTCGATGTCGATCTTCTGCTTCTCCAGCGTGTCGACGCGCTCGACGAACTTCTTGCGGCTGTGCACCAGCTGGGTCATGCCGCCGTCATGCACGCCGTAGAGGTCGAGGATCTCGCGGATCTCGGCGAGCGAGAAGCCGACGCGGCGGCCGCGCAGGATCAGGATGATGCGCGCGCGGTCGCGGTTGGAATAGATGCGCGTCTGGCCGCGGCGCTCGGGCGCGATCAGCCCTTCGTCCTCGTAGAAGCGCAAGGTGCGCGCGGTCACCGAGAACTCCTTGGTGAGCTGGCGAATGGTGTAGGTGCGATTGGGCTGGTGGATATTGGTCGTCGTCATCTTCCCTTTTCGGGGCGCACGCGACCAAAGGCACCGCTCCGGCCCCGCCTTCTGACAATTTCTCAGTTCTTAATTATTGGCTTCCGTTTACGTGAACGTCAAGCGGGATGGGGCTGCGACAGAGCTGCCGGCGAAAACACCCCGGCGCACGGCTTTTTTTTGGCCCCGATCCTCTCTAGGTTGCGCGCCGGGGGTGGGACTGTGGCGTTCACACGACGCAAAATGCTGGCGATGGCCGGCGCCATGGCAGGCGTCGGCCCGGGGCGCGCCCAGGAAGCCCTGGACCTCACATTGTCCGGCCCGCTGGTCCAAGGCGGCAGCGTGATCGGCCGTACGGCGCCCGACGCGGCGGTGACCCTGGACGGCATCGACATCCGCGCCGACACGCGCGGGCGGTTCTTCCTGGGCTTCGATCGCGACGCACCCGGCACGGCACGGCTCGGGATCGCCGACGGCGCCGGCCGCTCGCTCCGCCGTGATCTGGCGGTCGCGCCGCGCACCTATCAGACCCAGACGGTCGCAGGACTGGCGCGCGGGCTGGACCTGTTCGAAGACATCCCCATCGACGACGAAGTCGCGTCGTTCGAGCGCTCGCTGCACGGCGCCGATCGTGCGGCGCTGAGGCGGCGGGTGCAGGACGAGCTCGCGCTGAAACAGGCAGCCTTTGCCAGCCGCTCGAGCCAGACGGGTTTCGCAGACACGTTCCAAGCGCCGGCGAAAGGACGTCTTTCCAGCCCCTGGGGTGCGCAGCGTATCCTCGTCATTGCCGGCCATAGGCGGTCGGGCGTTCCCCACTACGGCGTCGACATCGCCGCGTTCTCGGGCACGCCGGTCGTAGCGCCCGCGAGCGCCATCGTCGCGCTCGCCCGTCGCGATTTCTATTACGAAGGAAACTGCATCTTCCTCGATCACGGCCAGAACCTGATCTCGGTCTATCTCCATCTCTCCGACATCGCCGTCCGCGAGGGCGACACCGTCGCGGCAGGCACGGAGATCGGCAAGATCGGACGCAGCGGGCGCGCGACGGGGCCGCATCTGTGCTGGCGGATGAAATGGAGAGGGCGCCACGTGGACCCGAGCCTGCTGGTGCAGCTGTGAAGGCGCGCATCGCCCGGCTGCTCGCGGCGGCGCTCGCGGCATTTCTCTGCTCTTTCGCGCACGCGGCCGCGGAGCCCGAGCGCTATGCTCTGGTCATCGGCAATTCGGACTACGACGGCGACGGCAGGCTCGATCCGGGCCACGCTCAGAGCGGCTATGAGGACGACCTGCGCAACCCGCGCAACGACGCACGGCTGATCGGCGCAACGCTGAATGGCCTCGGCTTCAAGGTCACGCAAGTGACCGACGCCGACCTGCCGATGATGCAGAACGCGCTGTCCGATTTCGCCGAGACCGTCGCCCATGCATCGAGCGACGCGGTGGCGGTGATCTACTATTCCGGCCACGGGCTTCAGGTCGACGGCTACAACTATCTCATCCCGACCCGCGCGAAGCTCGTGCGCCCCGACCTTCCGCAGATGACGCCGCGCGTCCGCCGCGAGATCCTCGGCAATCTGACGATACCGGCAGACGAGATACTGGGCGTGCTCGGCGACCGGCCCGACGGGATGACGATCCTCATCCTGGACGCGTGCCGCGACAATCCGTGGGACCGCAGCGTCAAAGGTCTCGACCGCGGCTCGCTGACGCGCGGGCTCGAACGCATGTCGGCGCCGGAAGGCGCGCTCATCGCGTTCTCGACCAAGGCCAATGACGTGGCGCCGGACGGCGACGGCAACAATTCACCCTATGCGCTGTCGCTGTCGCGCTGGATGAAGACGCCCGGCCTCTATGTCGAGCAGGCCTTCAAGCAGGTGGGCATCGAGCTGTCCCGGAAATTCGGCCAGCAGCCGGACGTCGAAACCGCACTTAGGGCCGATTTCTGCTTCAATCTGTGCCCGGCCGAACAGGCCGCGGCCGCCAAGCCTCCGCCGGTTGCCGCCATGAGCCCCGAGCCGCCGCAGCAGCCGCCATCGGTGACGGGCGTCCGGACGTTCATCGTGTTCTTCGACTACAACAAGTCCGAGCTCACCGAAAAGGCGGCCGAGGTCGTCCAGGCGGCCGCGGCCAACTACGAAGCGATGAAATCCAAGCGCTGCATCACGACGGGCCATATCGACGGCGCCGAACTCACGGCAGGATACGAGCGCAAGGCCGGAAAAACCGTCCCGTTGTCGCAACGGCGCGCCAACTCCGTGAAGGCCTATCTCGCGCTTCTGGGCCTCAAAGCGACCATAGTCGCGCAGGGCAAGGGATTCGCCGACCCGCTCGTGCCGACCGGCCCGGGTGCGCGCGAACCCCAGAACCGCCGCACCGTGATGGACTGCGACTAACCCTTACTCCGCCGCCGCGCGGACCGCGTGGTCTTCCTTGTCCAGGTTCTCGGCCGCGAAGTTCCAGTTCAGTAGGTTCTTCAAGACCTCCTGGAGGTATTTCGGCCGCTCGTTCTGATAGTCGAGATAATAGGCGTGCTCCCACACATCGACGGTGAACAGGCAGTTGATGCCTTTCGCCATCGGGTTCATCGCGTTGGGCGTCTTCTCGACCGAGAGCTTGCCGCCTTTCGACACCAGCCACGCCCAGCCGGAGCCGAACTGTTCCTTGCCCGCGGTGGCGAGCGCCTCGATCAGCTTCTCGGCGCCGCCGAAATCGCGCTCGACGGCCTGCTTCAGCTTGCCGCTCAATTGCGTCGGCGTCGGCGACAGCGAGTTCCAATAGAAATCGTGGTTCCACACCTGGCCGGCATTGTTGAAGATCTTCTGCTCGTCGCCCTCCTTGCCCACCGTGGCGCGCACGATCTGCTCGAGCGGCATGTCGGCATAGCGCGTGCCCGCGACGAGCTTGTTCAAGGTGTCGACATAGGTCTGGTGGTGCTTGTGATAGTGGAAGCCCACGGTCTTGGCGCCGATCGAAGGCTCCAGCGCGTCGGCGTCGTAGGGCAGCGGCGAAAGCGTGAACGGTCCCGTCGTCGGCATCTTCAGGTCTCCTTCTGCGGCTCGAACCGATAAGCCCGGGGGCGCGGATTGGTTCCCATGAAAATGCTGAAAACATTGAGAAAAATAGCGACAGCGATGACCCGTTTGTCACTCGACTTTCAAACGCGGATTTTAAAGAGTGAGGCGCGGGTGGGGCGGCACGAACGAAAGACCGCCCGATGACGAATTACGAGATCTGCTTCCGCGACGGACACGGCGCGCTCGCCGCCAAGGTCACGACCCCCGCGCCCACCGAGATGCACGCGAAAATCCTCGCCCACGCGATGAAGGAGCGCGAATACCGAAGCCTCGAGGTCTGGGACGGCGAAACGCTGGTCTATGCGCGCGGCGAGGATTGAGGGCGGCTAAGCGCGCCCGCGACGTCGCGAGACGATCAAACATTTCTTGGCAGCGGCGACGCGACCAGGAAAAGCTCAAAGCGCTTTCGCATAATGCATCCCCTGCCCGAACGGGCCATCGGGAGTCGCAACGAAACCGAAGCGCTCGTAGAACGCCTCGCGCCCCGCCATCGCCACCAGCGTGATCGTGGCGCCGGGTTGCGCGGCGCGGTCGAAATGCCCGACCACCGCGCGCATCAAGGTGTCGCCATGGCCGCCGCCGCGCCAGCCCGGCGCCACGATCAGGTCGGCGAGGAAGAAATAGAGCACGCCGTCACCCATCACCCGCGCGAGGCCGGCAAGCGCGCCGGCATCGTCGCGCAGGCAAAGCGTGAACGATGCCGCCGCCAGGGTTTGCGCCGCCGTCGCCTCGTCGACCGCGCCCCACCCCATCGCCGCGCGGAGCGCGATGTACTCCGCAGGCGACGGCAGGGCTTCGACCAGGTTCACGCGGCGAACAGCTTCTCGCGCGTCGCCCAGTCGAGGCCTTTGGCGAGCGCGCGCTCGAAGCGGTCGAACATCTCGTTGGTCTCGGCTTCGTCGATGACGAGCGGCGGGCAGAAGGCGAGGCGGTCCGACAGCATCGGCCGCGTGATCAGGCCCTCTTCCAGCGCGAAGGCGTTGACCGTGGCGCCGACCTGTTTCGCCGGATCGAAGCTCTTCTTCGTCTTCTTGTCGGCGACGAGCTCGACCGCGCCGATCAGCCCGACGCCGTCCGCCTCGCCCACCATCGGGTGATCGCGCAACGCCCGCAGCCGCTTCAGGAACAGCGGCGCGATGCGGCGCACATGCCCCAATATGTCGCGCTCCTGATAGATCTCGATGGTCTTGAGCGCGACCGCGGCGGCGACGGGATGGGCGGTATAGGTGAAGCCGTGGCCGAAGATGCCGATGCGCCCGCTCTCCTGCTCGACCGCTTCGGTCAGCTCGGGCGACAGCACGATGGCCGAGATCGGCAAGTACGCGCTGGAGAGCTGCTTGGCGAGCGTCATGCTGTCGGGCTCGAAGCCGTATTTCGTGGCCCCGAACCATTCGCCGGTGCGCCCGAAGCCGGTGATCACCTCGTCGTCGATCAGCGCGATGTCGTATTTGTCGAGCACCTTCGTGACGGCATCGAAATAGCCGTCGGGAGGAAGGATCACGCCGCCCGCGCCCATCACCGGCTCGGCGATCATCGCGGCGATGGTCTCCGGCCCTTCGCGCTGGATCAGCGCGTCGAGATTGGCCGCCATGCGCTGCGAGAAATCGCGCTCGCTCTCGCCGGGCTCGGCGCTGCGGTAATAATGCGGGCAGTCGGCGAACTTCACGAAGTCGAACGGGAGGTCGAAGCTGCGATGGTTGTTGGGCAGGCCGGTCAGGCTCGCCGCCACCATCGTCACGCCGTGATAGGCCTTCATGCGCGAGACGATCTTCTTGGCCTTCGTCTTGCCCCGCGAATTGGCCGCGTACCAGGCGAGCTTGACCTGGGTGTCGTTGGCCTCCGAACCGGAATTGGCGAAGAACACCTTGCCCGCGGGGAACGGCGCGAGTTCCTTCAGCTTCTCGGCCAGCGCGATGCCCGGCTCGTGGCTGCGGCCCGAGAAGATGTGCGCGAAGGCGAGCTTGCGCATCTGCTGGCTAGCCACGTCGGCGAGCGAATTCTCGCCCCAGCCGAGCGCCGTGCACCACAGCCCCGCCATCGCCTCGATATAGTCGCGCCCATGCTCGTCGAAGACCCGGCAGCCCTGCCCGCGCTCGAGGATCATCGGCCCCGTCTCGCGCAGCTTCATCAGGTTCGTATAGGGGTGCAGCACCGACTGCACGTCGCGCATCTGGGAGTTGGAAAGAGGCATGGATGGCTCCGGGAAATTCCGCCCATACTGTCATGGCCCGCGAATGCGGGCCACCCAGTTGGATTCTGCACGGTCTTTGTTACACCAGATCGAAGCGGAACTTGCGAAATCCACGGGCCGATGTCACCTGGGTGGCCCGCATTCGCGGGCCATGACATCTCTCGCGCCGCGCGACCGTCACGGCTTCGCGACCTCGACGCGGCGGTTCTGGGCGCGGCCGATCTCGCTGTCGTTGGAGGCGACGGGCCTGGTCTGGCCGTAGCCTTCGGTCGACAGCCGCGCCGCATCGACGCCGCCCGCGACCAGCGCCGCCTTGACCGAGGCCGCGCGGCGCTTGCTGAGATCGAGATTGTGCGGCGCGGCGCCTGTGGAATCGGTGTGGCCTTCGATCACGACCTTCCACGCCGGATGGGTCTTGAGCGCGTCGAGCAATTGGTCGACCGCGGGCTTGGCGTCGGCGCGCAGCTTGTCGCTGTCGCTGTCGAAATTGATGCCGTAGAGGCGCACGCGCCCGCTCGCCGCCAAGCCGTCGGCGACGACGTTGGCCTTCACGTTCCAATGCGGACACGAGCCGACAGTGTCGCTGATCTTCTTCAGGTCCCAATCGTCGTGCCAGTCCTCGTTGCCGGCGTCGCGCCAGAAGCCCTTGAACGACTTGCCGTCGCGCGACTGCACCATGATGGCGGGACCGGATTTCGTGCCCTTGGCCTGCGACCAGGTCAGCCGCATCAGATGCGCCTCGAGCCCGCCCTGCACCAGACCTTCGTCGTGCTCGTAGCAGCCGCCGAGCTGCGCGCCGTCCTGCTTCAAATGGAAATCGCCGTAGACCAGGCTGCGATAGGTGCCCGACACCGATTTCAGCGGCGTGTCGGTGAGCGCCTTGCCGAAGGCGCGGAAATTCATCAGCTCGGTGTAGTCGGCGTCGCCGTTGTTGCTCTTGAGGACGAGCTTGATCCAGCGCCCGGTGCCGGGTGTCGCGACCGCGAAGCGCTGGTTGTCGGCGGCGGGCTTCAAGGTCACGCTCGCGAGCGGCTTGAAGCCGTCCTTCGCCGAGACGTCCGACACCGACACGTCGATCGCCTTGGCCGAGCGGCCGGGGTTCTCGGCGTTCGCGGTGTCGAAGGAGAGCGCGTGGATCTCGGAGCGCTCGGGCAGCGAGATCACGATGGTGTAGGGACCGGCCACGCCTTTGAGATGCGTCCAGCCCGTCGCCGGATTCTCGTCGAGCAGCCAGATCGCCTGCCAGCCGCCGCCATAGTTCGAGGTCGCGCTTTCGACCAGCGCGCCGTTCGCGAAGGCCGCGAGATCGGTGTCGGCGGCCTTGGCCCCGCCGGCGGCAGCCAACAGCATGGCCGTCGCGGCCAGGATCTTACGCATCGCGAACCCCTCGTCTGAAGCGGCGCCTGTCTAGCAAACCGCGCGGTTCAGGTCGATGCGGGGCGCGCCCGTTTCGCGTTCCAATAGACGCCGAAGCCGACCACCGTCATCACGCCCGTCGCCGCGACGATCTTGATCAGCCCCGTCCAGGGGTTGGCATCGGACGAGCTCGGCACCAGGGTGCAGGCGATGGCGACCAAGGTCGAGACCTGCGCGATCCAGCCGAGCACGATGGAGGTCTTCATGCCGCCCGGCGGCGCCCAGGCGCCGGGCACGGGCGGCAGGCGCACCGCCTTGAGATAGCCTGCGAACATGAAGACATAGGGCAAGGTCGTGCCCAGAACGCTCATCGCCACCAGGAAGTCGTAGGCCGAGGCGACGCCGGAGCCGGTCTGGCTGAGCGCGACCATGCCCAAGGTCAGCGTCGCCTGCAGCAGCAGCGCGGGCACCGGCGCACCGGTGCGCGGGTCGCGCCGGGCGAAGATCTTGGGCAAATAGGAGTCGATCCCGGCCGCGAAGGGCAGCCGCGCCGCGACGCCGAACCAGCCGGTGAACGAGCCCATCATCGACAGCGCGAACAGCCCGATCACCAGCGGCGCCGCGAAGCCCAGTCCGAGATGATCGAGTCCCGCGCGCAACGCATCGGGGAAGCCCGCGAGCCGCGTCAGCGCCTCTTTCGGCAGGATGACGAGGAACGAGGCGGTGCCGGCGATGTAGACGATCACCGAGCCGATGCCGAGCACGATCAGCGCGCGGATGATGGTGCGCATGCCGCCTTCGATCTCGTTGCGCAGGAAGGCGACGGATTCGACGCCCGAATAGGCGAAGAAGATCGTGCCCCACAGGATCGCGGTGTCGAAGCTCGCCGGCGGGATATAGGAGGAATGGAGGAAGTCCGTGGCGCCTTCGCCGCGCCCGCCGATGGCGGCGCCCATCGCGACGATGATCGCGAGCACGATCCAGCCGCCCGCCGCGCCGAAATTGGGCAGCCATTTGCCCCAGTTGAGGCCGGCCAGCTGCAGCAAGGTGACGGCCAAGGTGAGCGCGGCCGAGATCGACATATACAGCAGAGTGTTCGACGGATCGCCGTGGAACGCCGCCAGGATCAGCCCGCTCAGGAAATAGAGGATGCTCGCGAAATAGGGCATCAGCCCGATCCAGTAGAACCAGCCGCACAGGAAACCCGCGAGCGGGCCCAGGGTGTCGCGCGTCCAGGCATAGATGCCGCCCTCGGCGTCGAAGCGCGCGGTGAGCTCGGCCGTGGCCACCGACAGGGGCACGAAGAACACGACCAGCGCCAGGATCCACAAGGGAAGCGACGACGGCCCCACCGCGGCCGCCACCGCGATCCAGCGCATCCCGATCCCGGTCGCGAGCGAATACAGCGCCGTGTCGAGCACTTTGAGCTTCTGTGTGGTCATGGCGGCAAATCGCCCAGGGAGGAGACGCGATTTGGCCGGGAACGGAAGCCCGCGTCAACGCGGCAGCCCCTTCCCCATCGCCGCGCGCGCCTTATGATGCGTGGGCAAAGAGGGTGACATCATGCTCGGGCTGATGCAGGACTGGCCGCTGCTGGTCCACAAGATCGTCGACCACGCCGCGCTGTATCACGGCGAGCGCGAGGTCGTGAGCCGCTCGGTCGAGGGGCCGATCGTGCGCACGACCTACCGCGAGATCGCCGGCCGCGCGCGCAAGGTGGCGCACGCGCTGGAGCGCCACGGCATCGGGCTCGGCGACCGCATCGCGACGCTCGCCTGGAACACCGCGCGTCACCTGGAGGCGTGGTACGGCATCGCCGGCATCGGCGCGATCTACCACACGCTCAATCCGCGCCTGTTCGTCGACCAGATCGCCTATATCGCGAACCATGCCGGCGACAAGGTCCTGTTCTTCGACATCACCTTCGCCAAGATCGTGGAGGAGATCGCGCCGCGCGTGCCGTCGATCGCGCTCTATGTCTGCCTGACCGACCGCGCGCACCTGCCCGATGCGAAGATCCCCAACCTCGTGGCTTACGAGGACTTCATCGCCGACGCCGATCCCACCTTCGCCTGGAAGGAGTTCGACGAGCACACCGGCTGCGGCCTCTGCTACACCTCGGGCACCACGGGCAATCCCAAAGGCGTGCTCTATTCCCACCGCTCCAACGTGCTGCACGCCTTCATCGCCGGCCAGGCCGACGCGATGGGCGTGCGCGCCTGCGACGCGATCCTGCCGGTGGTGCCGATGTTCCACGCCAATGCCTGGGCGCTCGCCTTCGCAGGCCCGATGGCCGGCGCCAAGCTGGTGATGCCGGGGCCGAAGCTCGACGGCGATTCCATCTGCGAGCTGCTCACCACCGAGCGCGTGACCATGACCGCCGCGGTGCCGACGGTGTGGCTGGCGCTGCTGCAATATCTCGAGAAGACGGGAAAGACGCTGCCCGACATGAAGCGCGTGCTGATCGGCGGCTCGGCCGCGCCGCGCAGCATGATCGAGACCTTCGAGACCAGATACGGCATCACCGTGGTGCATGCCTGGGGCATGACCGAGATGTCGCCCTTGGGGACCTTGGGCACCATGAAGCCGCATATCGAAGCGCTGCCTTACGAGAAGCAGCTCGACTACAAATGCCGCCAGGGCCATCCGCCCTTCGGCATCGAGATGAAGATCGTGGACGACGACGACCGCGAGCTGCCGCGCGACGGCAAGGCGTTCGGGCGGCTGAAGGTGCGCGGCCCCGCGGTCGCCAAGGCTTACTTCCGCGGCGAAGGCGCCGACGCGTTCGACGCCGAGGGCTGGTTCGACACCGGCGACGTGGCGACCCTGGACCCCGACGGCTACATGACCATCACCGACCGCGCCAAGGACGTGATCAAGTCGGGCGGCGAATGGATCTCGACCATCGAGATCGAGAATCTCGCGGTCGGACACCCCGCGGTCGCCGAAGCCGCGGTGATCGGCATCGCGCATCCGAAATGGGACGAGCGCCCGCTGCTGGTGATCGTGCTGAAGCCGGGCCAGGCCGCGACGCGCGACGACATCCTCGCTTTTCTCTCCGGCCGCATCGCCAAATGGTGGATGCCCGACGACGTCGTGTTCGTCGAGGAGATCCCACACACCGCGACGGGCAAGATCCAGAAGACCGCGCTGCGCGAGCGCTTCCGCGGCCACACCCTGCCGACCGCCGCCGCGAAAGCATGAGCGCGCGCGTTCTCGCCGCCCGGCTGTCCTTCGGCGCGCTCGTCGTCGCCGCTGCGATCGCGCTCGTCGCCGCGCTCGGCACGCGGCTGAAATTCTGGGAATACCCGACCGGGTTCGAGATCCTGGCGGCCGCGGTCGCCATCGGCGCGCTGGCGGCGGCTTCGGGCGCCTACTGGCTCGCCTCGGCCCTGCGCAACAACAACAGCGAGGCCTGGCGCTTCGGCATGGCGGGGCTCATCGGCGCGGTGCTGCTGTTGTGGTCGCCCCTGAGCGACGCCAAGCGCGCCTATTTCGCGGCGCCGATCCACGATATCTCCACCGACGTCGAATATGCGCCGCCGTTCCGGGCGCTGCTGCCCCTGCGCAAGGGCGCGACCAACGGGCCCGATTACGACGGGCCGAAGAAGGTCGTGCTCGACGGCAAGATCACCACCGTCGCCGAGCTGCAGAAGAAGGCCTATCCCGACATCAAGCCCTATGCCGTGCTGATCCCGAGGGAGCACCCGGCCGAGATCCTGTTCTGGCGCGCCTTCGAGCGGGCCAAGCGCGCGGGCTGGGACATCGTGGCGTATGACGACAAGACCGGTCGCATCGAAGCCACCGACACGACCTTGTGGTTCGGCTTCACCGACGACATCGTGGTGCGCGTGCAGCCCGCGGGCTCGCTCGGCGCCCGCCTCGACATCCGCTCCAAGAGCCGCATCGGCACGTCCGACTACGGCCGCAACGCGGAGCGGGTGCGGAGCTATTTGAAGAGCTTTTGACAGCCATCCGCCATCACGAAGCGCGGGCGGGCCAGCGCGTCCAGGTCGCGCGACGGGTCGCCGTCGACGGCGACGAGGTCGGCGAGGAAGCCGGGCGCCACTTGGCCGAGCTCGTGCGCGCGGCGCAGGATCTTCGCGTTCACGGCCGTCGCGGCGAGCAGCGCCTCGTTCGC
Organism: Rhizomicrobium sp.; assembly: GCA_035549495.1. Taxonomy (GTDB): domain Bacteria; phylum Pseudomonadota; class Alphaproteobacteria; order Micropepsales; family Micropepsaceae; genus Rhizomicrobium. Next base: position 155,497 of record DASZQV010000039.1, read on the forward strand.
GCTCATGCCGAGCTTGGCCATCCATTTGAGCTCGCGCAGATTCTCGCCATGCGGAAACGGGCCGACATCGCTGCCGCAGCCGATGATCACGCCTTCGGCGCGCGCCAGGCGGAACGCGTTGGCGGCGTCCTCCATGCGCTCGCGCTGCCCCAAATAGTCGCCGAGCGCCTCGCACACCGTGAGCGTCGGCAGGTAGGCGATGGCGTGCCTGGCCATCAGCGCGAAGGTATCGCGCGTGCCGCCATAGCCGTGCTCGATCGTGTCGACGCGTGCCAGCGCGGCGCGGCGCATGCCTTCGTCGCCGGTCGCGTGCGCGGCGACGGGGCGGCCGAGCGAGTGCGCGGTCTCGACCAGCGCCTTCAGCTCGTCGATGGAAAACGTCGCCACCGTCTCGCCGCCCGGCCCGGCGCGGTAGTCGGCATAGACCTTGATCCAGTCGGCGCCGTGGCTCGCCTGGTGGCGCACGGCGCGCACCACCTCGTCGACGCCGCTCGCCTCTTCGGCGCCTTGCGGGAAGCAGCAATCGGGGCGGAACTTCGCGCGCGCCGGACCGTAGCTGCCCGTCGCCACGATGGCGCGCCCGGCCACGAACAGCCGCGGGCCGGCCACGACCTTCTCGGCGATGGCGCGCTTGAGCGCGACGTCGGCATAGCCCGCGCCTTCGGTGCCGAGATCGCGCAGCGTCGTGAACCCGGCACGCAACGTCGCCGCGGCGTGGCTGACGGCGCGCACGGTGCGATAGGCCTCGCTCTCCTTCAGCACCTGATCGTCCCACGGCGTCTCGTTGTAGGGATGCAGCAGCAGATGCGAATGCAGATCCATCAGGCCCGGCAGCAAGGTCGCGCCGGAAAGATCGACGACCGTTGCGTCGCGCGCATCGACCTCGCTCCCGGCGGCCACGATGCGATTGCCCTCGATGCGGACCTGCCAGCCGTCGCGGCTCTCGCCGTCGGTCCACACAAGCGCGGGCTTGAGCAGCAGCGCGGTCATGCATTGCCCCAGGCGAGTGTATGCCGCGCAAGCGAGCGGTCGGTCGTCACCAGCCGCATCTCCTCGACCTGACACTGCGCGAGCAGCATGCGGTCGAAGGGGTCCCTCGTATCGGGCTGATCGATGAGCTCTTCGATGGCGTGATGCACATCCACAGGGATAAGCGCATATCCGAACTCCGACAGCATGACCGGCAAATCCTGGACCGGCGCCGGCAAAGGAAGCTTCCCGAGTCGCGCCTTGATCGCGATCTCCCAGAGGCTTGCGACACTGACGAAGATGTCGTTAGAGCCGGCATCCAGCAAAAAATTGATATGCGCGCTGAGCTTTTCGCGCTCTCTGCGCACGACCGGAAGGACGATATTGCTGTCGAGCAGCAGCTTCATTTCTTCGGCGACTTCGGCTTGCCGTAATCCTCGGGCAGCGGCGTGATCAGAAAGTCCTCCGGCAGCGGATCGTCCCAGTCCGGCGGCAGCTCGCCAACGGCAAAGTCGATGCCATGCTCTTCCATGAAGCGATAGCCGGCTTCCCAATCCGTTCCGCCCTTTGGCTTTGTCCGGATCGGTACGATGCTCGCCACCGGCTTGCCGTCGCGGGTGATGGTCGTGGTTTCGCCGGCCTCGGCCTTGCGGACGAGCTCGTTCAGGCGGTCTTTGACGTCCTCGAATTTCACGACCCTAGTCATGGCGAAAGATTACTGCCGGTAAGCGATCAAGTCAAGAGACGATAATATCCGTCTTTTGCCTCGACCCGCCCCTCCTGCGCCAGCTGGATCAGGTGCGCCTGGACCGAGCGCGCCGCCGCCGGATGAAGCCGCTTGTCGACGTCCGCATACATGCGCGCGACCATGGCGGGAATGGTGTCGAGGCCGCCTTGCAAACAGGCCACGATCTGCGCTTCGCGCTCGAGGCGGTGGTCGAGATAGGCCTGGAGGAACGGCTTCGGATCGCGGATCGGGCCGCCATGGGTGGGATAGAGCACCGCCTCGTCGCGCGCGATCAGCTTCTTCAGGCTCGCCATATAGGCCGCCATGTCGCCGTCGGGCGGCGTCACGACCGTCGTCGACCAGCCCATCACGTGGTCGCCGGTGAACAGCGCCTTCTCTTCGCGCAGCGCGTAGCACATATGGTTCGACGTATGTCCCGGCGTGTAGACGCAATCGAAGGTGAAGCCGTCGCCCGCGATGATTTCGCCGTCGCGCACCGCGACATCGGGCACGAAGGCCATGTCGCCGCCCTCTTCGACCTTCACGCCCTCCTCCGCCTTGCCCGAGCCGTGCGGGCCGAAGCCAAAGGTCTTCGCCCCCGACCATGCCTTGAGCGGCGCCGCGGCGGGCGAGTGGTCGCTATGGGTATGGGTGATCAGGATATGCGTGAGGCGCTTGCCGTCGAGCGCGCGCTTGAGCGCTTCGACATGCGCCGGATTGTCGGGGCCGGGATCGATCACCGCGACGGCGTCGCCCGCGCCCACCACATAGACGCCGGTGCCCTTGAAGGTGAACGGCCCCGGATTCTGCGCGAGCACGCGCGCGATCAGCGGGCTGACCTGCTGCCGCGTCTCGTAAGGCGCATCGAAGGAACGGTCGAACGGGATCGCCAAGCTAGATGCTCTTTTGCCGCGCGCGCATCCGCGCATGGCGCATCAGTACCATCGGACGGGTCCGCCGCACCATATGGCGGATGGCTTGCGGCCCGCGCTCGGTGAAATGATCGAAGCGCCGCGACAGCCAGGCGAAGCGTAGTCTGAGCCGCGCCAGCCCGCGGCGGAACGACTTGGAATGCGCGCTCAGGATCGCCGAGCCGATCAGGACCGGCCCGAAGCCGATCATCGGGATCGGCAAAGGCATGGGCACGATGACCAGACCCACGACGATGAGGGTCCATCCCAGCCCGACGAAGAAGATCCTGCGCATCGAAAAGCTTCCGTCGCGGGCCACGCCCGAAGCGCGCCAGCGGTGTTTGACGATATATCACCGCCTGCCTACGATCCGTTAATAGCAATTAAAAAATCCAAGGAGATTGGCGATGAAGTTCTACAACTCGATCGGCCCGAACCCGCGCGTCGTGCGCATGTTCATGGCGGAAAAGGGCATCGCGATCCCCAGCCAGGACATCGACCTGATGAAGGGCGAGAACCGCGAGGCGGCGCATCTCGCGCGCAATGCGCACGGCCAGATGCCGGCGCTGGAGCTCGACGACGGCTCGTTCGTCTGCGAGATCCTGCCGATCTGCGAATATCTCGAGGACACCAACCCCACCCCGCCGCTGATCGGCAGCAACGCCAAGGAGAAGGCCGAGGCGCGGATGTGGGCGCGGCGCGTCGACCTCAACATCGTCGAGCCGCTGACCAACGGCTTCCGCTTCAGCCAGGGCCTGCGCCTGTTCCAGAACCGCATCGTCTGCGTTCCCGAAGCGGCGGACGGCCTGAAGAAGATCGCGCAGGACCGCCTCACCTGGCTCGACGGCCAGATGGCCGGCAAGGACTGGCTCTGCGGGTCGCGCTTCACCTTTGCCGACATCCATCTGTTCTGCTTCCTGGAGTTCGGGACGCAGGTGGGCCAGCCGCTCAATCCGGACAACAGGAACGTGGCCGCGTGGTTCGAGCGCGTGAAGGCGCGGCCGTCGACCTCCGCCTAAAGTCCGTACACGTACAGTCTTCCGTGAAAGCCGTGGTCGGAGCCGCCGATATAGACGTGGCCGTCGACCACGGTGGGCGACGAGTTGACGATCGGGTCGTTGGTGAAGCCTTTCCAGATCTCCAGGCAGGCCGTCTTGCCGCAGCCCGCGGCCGGCCAGCCCAGCACCTCGCCCGAATTGCGTCCGGCATAGACGACGCCGCCCGCCACCGTCGGCGCGGATCCGATCGCGTCCTGCATGCCGCTGCCTTCCAGGATGAACTTCGCGCTGCACAGTTTCTTGCCGCAGCCGGCCGCGTCATAGGCGTTGAGCTGCGATTCCAGCGGCACATAGACGAGGCCGTTCGCCACCGCGGGCGAGCCGCCGAAGAAATCGTCGTCGTCGATCGCCTGCCACAGCGGTGCGCAGACGGCCTGGCCGCAGCCCGCGGCGTCGAACACCGACAGCGCGTGATCGGAATTGACATAGACCTTGCCGCCATCGATCGCCGGCGACGACACGAAGGCCGAGCCGTGGATGTCGGCGGTCCATAGCGGCTTGCATTTCGTGCGGCGCCCGCAGCCGCGCGCCTTGAACGCATAGAGCTTGCCGTCGTCGGCGGCGATATAGACGACGCCGCGATGGACGACCGGCGTCGATTCCGTCGGCCCGCCGAGCTTGCCGGTCCAGAGCGGCTGGCACAAAGCCTGGCCGCAACCGTCGGCGTCGAAGGCGAACAGCTTGCCGCCATAGGAGCCGACGAACACCACGCCGTTCCACACCGTGGGCGACGACTCCAGGATCGAGTCCCGGCCCGCATCGCCCTGCCACAGCGGCGCGCATTCGCCCTCGCCGCAGCCCGCGGCCGCGAAGGCGTCGAGCTTGCCGTCGTTCGAGGTGTCGTCGGTCTGCGAGCCGATATAGAGCACGCCGTTGGCGACCGCGGGCGAGTCCACGATCTGCGCCAGATAGGTCGAGGTCCAGAGCGGTTGCTCGCAGAAATCGCTGCCGCAGCCTTTCGCGTCGTACGCGACCAGGAAGCCGTTGACGTTGGCGATGTAGACGACGCCCTTCACCACCGCCGGCGACGAGCCGAACACCAGCTCGCCGCCGAGCTCGGCCTGCCAGAGGAAATGCGCGAACTTGACCGTCTTGTCGGTGAGCTGGGTCTCGTGCGGCTGGAAGCCGGTGTGGCGCTCGTCGAAGCGGAAATGGGTCCAGTCGAGCGCCGCGGCGGGTGCTGTGACGAGCGACACGGCGAGCATGAGCGGAGCCGGGCGCATGGCGATCCCCAGTCGGTGCGACGGGAGATTTATAAGCCGCGCACGCCGAGGGTGAAGCGATTTATGCTGTAAAACCGACATTTGCGCGCCTGATCGGCGCGCGGGGCCACATTCGCGGGCTCAACACACCGCCGTTAATCATGCGCGCGGTTTTCCGGGCACGGTCACGCGGGAAATGCTTAATATAAGGCCATGGAGGGGCTGGATTTCGATCATCGCGAGAAGCCGCCTTTGGCGCTCATCGTGTTCACGCTGTGCGTGGCGGTGCTGCTCGGCCCGTCGCTGCTGGTGTGGATCGTGCGCGGGGTCGGCTTCGCGGCGCAATGCGCGCCGGGGGCGGAGCTCTGCCGCGGCATGCAGCTGGGCGGGGGCTTGCGCGACGCGCTCGCGCTCGCCTGGAGCGTCGGCACCGACATCCTGCTGACCATCGTGCTTTCGGTGATCGCGGCGGTCGCCTGCTTCGCCGCGCGCCGTCCGCTGATGGGCGCGCTCGCGCTGGTGCTGCTGCCGATCCTGACCCCGGTGCTGCCGATGCTCGCCGTCTATGTCTCGCGCTATGACGGCTGCGAGATCAATCCCGACGGCATCGGCACCTGCATGCTGTGGGGCGCGCGCATGGGGCGCAGCTTCCACACCGCCGCCACGGTGCCCGACATGATCTATGGCTTCGTGCCTTATTCCTTCGCGGTGGCGCTGGTGGTGAGCATCATCGGCTGGTTCCTCAGCCGGCCGAAGCCCGAGGCGCCGCTCCACGCGACCGCGCGCATCCGCCGCTTCGAGGATTAGCCGATCTGTCCGTTGTAGGGCCGGCCCTCGATCGCGCGGATCAGGCCCTTGATCGTGCGGTAGAGGAACCACACCACCAGGATGCCGATCATCGGCAGCCCGACCACCAGGCCCACGACCGTCAGGCACAGCGCGATCGCCGCGACGCCGCCGACGAGGGATATCCAGAAGACCTGGATCTGGTTGTCGAAATGGGATTCCCAGATCGTGCCGCGGGCGTCGTCGCGCTTGATATAGGCCAGGATCAGGCCCGCCACCGTGGGCAGATGCAGGCACGGCCAGCCCACAAGATACAGCCCATAGACGATGATCGCCATGATGCGCGTGTCGCTGTCCGCCGCCGGCATCGAAGTCTGGTTCATGGCCATGATCGCTTCCTCCCGTCTTGAGGTGGGGTGCGACCGGGCGGGCGTCAAGGGCAGAGGCTCAAGCGGTCGCCAGGGCCTCGATCCGCGCGGCGAATTTGGCCCTTGGCGCCGCGTCGTGGCGCAGGACGATGTTGGCCTCCCGCACCAGCCTTGCTCTCAGCACGTCCTCGGGTGGCAGCTTCTTGTGGGCGGCCATCCAGCGGCTGACATCGACCCAGTCCCAGAGCGGGCTCTCGGAGGTCACCCGCGCGATAGGCAAAGGGAATGCGTCGCCGCGCTCGCCTTTCGCATAGAGCGAGATCGCAGCCTTGGACAGACCGGTGCGATTGGCGATGTCGGTAAGGCTGACGAGATAGTCCGGCTCGAAGCGTTCGACCTTCGCGCCTGCCTTGTGCACGTCCTCGAACGCGGAAATCAGCGCATGCGAGAAGCTTTTCGCGAGGCGATCGAACTCCAGGACGATCAGCCCCTTCTGAAAGGAAATCGTCGCGTCAGCGCACCCCGCATCGAAGAAGCGGTCTTCGAAATCCTCCGCGGCCGGATCCAGGCCGGAGGCGACGACGGTGAACTCAAACGTCTTCGTCATCGGTGGTCGTGCGTGCAGCGATCGACGGCTCTGACGATGGCCTTGGCGTGATGTTCTGCCACCCTGGGCGTGCTCCAGATCGACACTTGGCATCCGTCCCGGTCGTGCTTCGGACAAAGCATCCTGCCCCAGCAATGGCCCTCTCTCTTGATCACGCGCCAGCCTCGCGATTCCGCGTAAGCGATCGCTGCTTCGATCTCCTTGTTCGGATGGGACAACCTAGCCATTCTGTAAACAGATGTCAACACTTCAGATGCATCTTATAATCTACTATAGAATGTTCCGCATCCCCACTTATGCACAGCCAGGGCGATTGACGACTCGGCACAACCGAAGGTTAATTCGGGCATGAGTCTGCCCGAGCTGGCTTCGCTGGTGGAGAAGGCGCTGCTCTATTGGCTGGTGGCCATGGCGGCGGTGGTGGTTTGGCGCTGCGTCTCGGGCAGGATCAACCTTGCGGGCATGCTGACCCATAGCGACGCCGATCCGCGCCCGACGCCGGAGCGCGTCCAGCTGCTGGTCGGCTTCCTGTTCGCGACGGTCGCCTATGCGCAGCTCGCGCTCGCCGCGACCCAGGCGCCGGGGTCGCCCACGCCGACGGCGTTGCCCGACGTGCCCAACGAGCTGCTCGTGCTCTTCGCCGGCAGCCACTCGATCTATCTGGCCGGCAAGTTCGGCCGAATGCGTTCAGCTGGAAGGGGACTCTCGTCATGAATGCGCAATGGACCTCGCTCGCCTATTTCATCGCCATCGTGCTCACCATCATCGTGCTGGGCGCCGCGTTCCTTGTGTTCTGGCTGATCCTGCGCGGCCGCATCGACCTGTCGCAGGTGCTGACCGAGCCGGATTCGACCAAGGCGAGCCTGTCGCGCTTCCAGTTCCTGCTCTTCACTTTCGTGATCGCAGGCCTGTTCCTGCTGCTGTCGGTCGAGGCCGGCGCCTTCGTCAACATCCCCAATTCGGTGCTCGGCCTGCTCGGCATCAGCGCCGGAAGCTATGCGGTGTCGAAGGGCATCCAGGCGAGCAACACCGGATCGGGCGCCGCCCAGCGCTCCGCCGCCATGCATGCCGCCGCAGCCCAGGAGCACGCCGCCGCCGCCCAGGCCGCCGCCGACAAGTCGAAAGGTGTGTGACATGCGCACGCTCCGCATCGCGGCGCTGGCGCTCGCCATCGCCGGCGGCATGGGCGCCGCCGCGCCGCCGCAAGCCCCCGACCGCGGCAGCTTCGCCGCCTGCGAGCAGCGCTATGCCGTCACCGGCCTGCCGAGCATGAAGAGCGACGGCTCGGAGAACGGGCCGATCGCGGTCTGCCACACCGGCTACGCCCTCGCCTACAATCCCGAGACGCGCACGCCCGACTGGGTGATCGAGCACCTGCCGCTCGACTGGCTGAGCGGCAAGGCCAACCGCAAGAACAATTTCCACGACGACACGGCGCCGGTCGTGGGCCCCGACGGCCCGCATTCCAAGGACTACAACAGCACCAATTTCGACCGCGGCCACCAGGCGCCGGCGGGCGACTTCAAGTCCAGCCAGCCCATGACCGACGAGAGCTTCAACATGACCAACATGGCGCCGCAGGTGGGCGTCGGCTTCAACCGCAACATCTGGAAGGACCTCGAGACCCGCGTGCGCGCCTGGCTGCTGTGCGGCGGACGCTCCGAGCTCTACATCGTCACCGGGCCGATCTTCGGCGACGAGCAGAAATGGATCCCGTCGGGCAAGAAGCGCGTGCGCGTGCCCGAGGCGTTCTTCAAGGTGATCTACGATCCCACGAACAAGCGCGCGCTGGGCATGCTGTTGCCGAACCAGAAGCTCGACAGCGCCGACCTGCCGAGCTACGCCGTGCCGATCTCGGAGATCGAGGAGCGCACCGGCATCGTCTTCTTCACGAAGATGACCAAGCGCACCCAGGCCGTGCTGAAGAAGAGCGCCGGCACCCTGTGGGGCGTGGATTCGAGCTGCGACAAGGACGTCGACGACTGAGACATTGAACCTTCCGCCGCGCCGGACGTTGGACGCTCGAACATTCCTTTGGATTGGAGATAGACGATGCGGATTTCCCATCTCGCGGCGGGCCTCGCGCTCGCGGCCTCGCTTTGCGCCACCCAGGCCTTCGCCTCCGACGAGACCGAGCTGGTGCGCCACGCCACCCGCGTCGCCGAGCACATGAAGAGCGATCCCGCCTTCGCCCAGGCGAACAACATGCTGAGCCGCGCGCGCGCCGTGCTGATCGTCCCCGCCCTCGTCAAGGGCGGCTTCATCTTCGGCGCCGAGGGCGGCAACGGCGTGCTCTTGAAGCGCAACGGCGGGCATTGGAGCTCGCCCGCGTTCTATTCGATGGGCTCGGCGTCGTTCGGCCTGCAGATCGGGCTCGAGAAGGCCGAGATCGTGATGCTGATCATGAGCGACCGCGCCCTGCGCGGCATCCAGCACGACGAGTTCAAGATCGGCGCCGGCGGCGGCATCACCGCGGTCACGCTCAGCTCCGGCGCGGAAGGCGCGACCTCGGGCCATGGCGGCGACATCGTGGTGTGGACGTCCGCGACCGGCGCCTATGGCGGGCTGACCTTCAACGGCTCGGTGATCAAGCCGCGCCATGAGTGGAATGCGGACTATTACGGCCGCCGGGTCGGCGTCGGCACGATCCTGGATTCGGGCGTGAAGAACCCGGATTCGCGCGACCTCCAGGCCGAGCTCGCCTCCATTCGCTGAATTCGTGCTAAGGTCATGGCGGACCGAAAGGGAGACCGCCATGACCCGTATCCGTCACATGCTCGCTGGCGCCGCGATCGCCACCGCGCTCGCTCTGCCGTGCACGGCCGCCTTCGCCGACGGCCATTCCGAGATCGTCAACGCCGAGCAGCATGCGGGCTATGCCGCGGCGGCCGCCGATGTCGGAACCGCGCATGCCCATCTCCATCACACCTTGAATTGTCTGGTCGGCGCGGGCGGCCAGGGCTTCGACGCCAAGGAGATCAACCCTTGCGCCCAGGCCGGCAACGGCGCCATTCCCGACGCGGCCGACGCGGCGAAGAAGAGCGCGCTCGAAGCCGCCGCCGCCAAGGCGCGCGAAGGCATCGCGGCGGCCGACCTCGCCGGCGCGAAGAAGGCCGCGACCGACGCGCAGGCCATGCTGAAGGCGCAGGAGTAGCGCCTCAGCCGGTCTTGCGAACCTCCACCACGGTGACCGGCAGGTCGCGGTAGCCGCAGAGCACGAGCAGACCTGCGATGCGCTCCGCGTCGGCGGTCGTGAAATTGCCCGTGATCTGCAGCGCGCCGCCGGTGATGGGCTCCATGATCTGCGGCGCCGTCAGGATGCGGCCGTTGAGCACGATCGCGAGCCGCTTGCCGACATTGGCGCGGGTCACGCGCGCGAAGGCGGCCGTGCCGGCATCGTCGAAGCGGATCGAGACCACGGGCTGGCCGCTGCGCTGGTCGAAATCGGCCCTGGCGTCGCGGATGTGGTCGCCCGTGAGCAGCACCCTGCCGCGCAGCGCCAGGGACGGCTGGCTCGGCTCCCAGGCGGGAACGCGCGGGGCGTCCGAAAACGGTCTTGCGTCCTCATCGACGAGCCGCATCGCGAACTTGGGCATGGGCCCGAACGCGCGGCGCGGCACATCGAGATCGGACACGCCCGCCAGCGCGATCACGAAGCGGTCGCCGTCGATGCGAACCGTGGCGCGGCGGGTGCCGAGCCCGTCCGCGCGCTGCTCGACCGCGGCGCGGAGCGACGCCATCGTCTCGGGGATATGGCCGCCCGCTTCGAGCGCCGGCGCGAGCTTCAGCACGACCTCGACGCGCGGCTGGGTGAAATAGGTCGCGACGCCGATCGCCGCCGCGACGACGACCACCCCGCCGCCTATCCATTCGGCGCGTTTCATGAAAGCCCCCCAAGCTCGGCCCGCGAAGAGCTTATACCAACGGACCTCATCAATGACTCATTTCGTCATGGCCGCCCTTGAGGCGGCCATCCGGAAAATCGGCCATTTTCCGAAGGAATCTGGATGGCCGGGGCAAGCCCGGCCATGACGAAAAAGATCAAAGACAACGCCCGTTGGTATTAGCGAATCGCGCTTCCCCTGTCCTTACCCAGAGGCTGAGGCAAATGCCGCTTGGGGTCCATGCGCTGGTGCAGGACCCGCACGACGCGCACCTCGCTTGCGGCGAGGCGATAGAAGACCACATGGCTGCCGACGAGCAGCGACCGATAGCCGGCGCCGAGGTCGGGGCGCGCTATGCCGAGCTTCTGATGCTCAAGCAGCGCCACGAGACGGGCGCGAAGCGCCGCCATGTATTGCGACTTGCGGGCGCGGCCCCATTCCTTCTCGCTATAACGCGCGACGCTTTTCAGATCGCCACGCGCCGTCGCCAGAAGGACGAGGCGCATCAAAGCTCCGCGAACAGCGCGTCTATGTCCGCCTCGGTCTCGAGGATGGCGTAGCGTCCGGCGGCGTAGTCGGCTTCCCCTTTCGCCAGCGCCGCCCTGAGCCTCTTCAGCTTCGCCCGGCGGAGCTCCTCGCTCTCTTTCATCAAGCGCAGAGCCTCGCGGATGACTTCGCTCGCATTGTTGTAAAGGCCGGACTCGACCTTGTCCCGGACGAGCTTCTCGAGCGCGGGCGTCAGCGAAACGTTCATGCGAAAAAACCTAGAACGCGTGTCAAACTTTGTCAAAGCTCGACATCGAACGTCCTTGCGAATCGCGCTTCCCCTGTCCTCGTGAAGATCACCGCGCGGCTGCCTTTGGCGCGCGAGGCCCAGCCGAGATCCTCCATGCGCGCAAGCAGCGCCGCGCCGAGGCGGCCGGCGAGATGGCTGCGCCGCATGCTCCAGTCGAGGCACAGCCGGCAGAGCGGGCGGCGCGCGGCCTCGCCCGTGTCGATGCCGAGCTCGGCGAAGAACGCCTGCCCCTTGCGCGTGACGCGCACCGCGTCGTCGCCCGCGAGCGCGAGGCGGCGCGCGCGCAGCAGCGCGTCGAACATCTCGACCCCCATCTCGCCCGCGAGATGGTCGTAGCAGATGCGCGCCTTTCGGATCATCGGATCGCTGGGGCCGGGGCGCGTGCGCATATGGCCGGCGCGCGCGGCGACGCCCATCAGATGCTCGAGCATGTCGGCGACGTCGGGGCCGGCAAGGCGGAAGTAGCGGTGCCGCCCCTGCGCGACCACGCCGACGAGCCCGCCCTCGACGAGCTTGGCCAGATGCGAGCTCGCGGTGGGCGCAGCGATCCCCGCCTCGGCGGCGAGCTCGCTGGCGGTCAGCGCCTTGCCGCTCATCAGCGCGGCCAGCATGTTGGCGCGGGCGGGGTCGCCGGCCAGCGCCGCAACGGGAGCGAAAGACGGACCCTCTTTCATCCTTCGATGATAATCGAACCGTCACCCCTCCGGCAACCGCTAGTGTGTCTGCGACAATTCGATGGAGACGGAAGCATGAATGTCGTGTGCCACATCCGCTACGAGATCGACCCGTTCCAGAGGGACGCGTTCGAGGACTATGCGCGCGCCTGGCTGCGCATCATTCCGGCCTGCGGCGGCGATCTCATCGGCTACTTCATGCCGCACGAAGGCACCAACGACACGGCGCATGCGATGATCGGCTTCGAGAGCCTGGCCGCCTATGAGGCCTATCGCGCGCGGCTCGCGACCGATCCGGACGCCCGGCGGAATTTCGCGCTGGCACAGACGCGCCGCCTGATCCTGCGCGAGCGGCGCACCTTCCTGAGGCCCGTAAAACCTGCTTAAGCGAAGATCGCGAAAGCGAGATTTGCCGCGAAATTCGGCACCCAGGGCTTCAGCGGCTTCAGCCGGCTTTCCCATTTCAGGCCGCGCATCTCCAGCGACTGCGTGCGCGAGAACACGAAATCCTCGCGCCGATAGTCGGCATGGGCGCCGATCACCCGCCCGGTCGCCGGGATATCGTCGTCGTCACCGTCTTCGAGCATTGCCTTGGCGATCATCATGGTCACACACTCACCTCTGACCCTCCCTTCGCGGATTAACGTGCAAATCGGTCGAAAGGTGTCGCGCATGGGTGCCGAGAAGCCGCGAACGTGGTTTTCCGGTCACGCAAGCTTTGGCTTTGGCTCAAATGCCGCGAAAATGAAGCTCATTCCACTCGGGCCGACATCGCGTGCGGCCGCGCGCGGCGTTCCGCGTCGCGTTCGCTGTCCTGCTCCATCTCCTTGCGCCATTGCGCGCGCAGGCGGGCGCGCGGCGTGGGATAGCGCAGATCCAGGAATTCCGCGCCCAGCACGCGGTCGGTGCGGAAATGGCGGAAGCCGCGGCGCAGCTCGCACCACGCGACGATCAGGCGCACCGTCTCCCAATAGCTGACCGCGATCGGCCAGATGATCCGGCGCGAATGCGAATCCTTCTCGTCGCGGTAATCAAGCGCGATCTTGCCCTGGGTGCGGATCGAAGCGCGCACCCGCGCCATGTCGATGGCGTCGATCTGGATCGGGCGATGGCTGGTGGCGGTGAGCGCGGGCTCCATCAGCAGCGGGCGTAGATGCTCGGGGATCACGACACCTATTTTTGCAATCAAGTCGCCTGCGGCGCGGGCGAGCACCGTGTCGGCGCGGCTCATCACCCATTGCGCGCCGAGCATCGCCGCTTCGATCTCGTCGGGGGTGAGCATCAGGGGCGGCATGTCGAAGCCGCCTTCGAGCACATAGCCCATGCCGGCCTCGCCGCGGATCGGCACACGCTCGGCCATCAGCTGCGCGATGTCGCGATAGACGGTGCGCAGCGACGTCTCGAGCTCGGCCGCGATCTCCTGCGCCGTGGTCGGGCGCCGCCGGCGGCGCAGGATCTGGATGATGCGGAACAGGCGGTCGGCGGGCCTCATCGCGGAAGCTTCTCGACCGGCACGAGCCGCGCGCTGCCCGTGGCGCGCGCGAGCTTGGTGCCCGCCGCATCCGAGATGACGGCCTCCATGAAGGCGATGGTCTTGCCCAGCTGCACGACGCGGCCTTCGCTCGTCAGCGTGCCGGCGCGCGCGGGCGCGAGGAAGCTGACGTTCATGTCGATGGTCGCGGTGTAGAGCCGTCCTTCCGAGGCGAGCAGCACCGTCGGCCCCATCGTGTCGTCGAGCATGGCGGCGAGCAATCCGCCCTGCACGAAGCCCGCGGGGTTGAGGAACTCGGCGCGTCCCTCGAACGAGAACCGCGCCCAGCCTTGCTTGGCGTCGTGGGCGAGAAGCTTCGCGCCCAGAAGCTCCGCGCAGGGCGGACGCGGGAAGCGGTCGAAAACGGTCTCTGTCATGCCCGGACCATACTGTCAGGCTGCTGACACCATGCTGTCAGGAGCGTGGCAGTAAGGAAAGGGCCCGAGACGGAGGAAATGATGATCACGCTGTTCGGCTTCGGCCCCGCTTTCGACCTGCCCGACCCCAGCCCGTTCGTGATGAAGACCGAGGTCCAGCTGCAGATGGCCGGGCTTTCCTATGTGAAGAGCCGCGCCAAGCCGCCCGAGGCGCCGAAGGGCAAGATCCCGTTCATCGAGGACAAGGGCGTGCGCGTCGCCGACTCCACCTTCATCCGCGCCCACATCGAGCGCAAATACGGCGTCGATCTCGACCGCGGGCTGACCCCCGATCTGCGCGCCCGCGCCTGGGCGGTCGAGCGCATGCTGGAGGACCATCTCTATTTCGCGCTGCTGGCGGCGCGCTGGCTCGACGACGCGAACTGGGCCAAGGGGCCGTCGCGGCTCTTCGACGGCGCGCCTGCCGGCACGGCCGAAGCCGGGCGCGAGCGCGTGCGCCAGACCCTGCACGGCCACGGGTTGGGGCGCCATTCGCCGGACGAGATCGCCGAGCTCGGCTGCCGCTCGCTCTCGGCGCTGGCGGCGCTGCTCGGCAACAAGCCATATCTGTTCGGACCGGCGCCGTCGGGCGTCGACGCGACCGCCTTCGCCTTCGTCGCGGGCGTGATGACGCCGTTCTTCGAGACGCGCCTGCGCGCCCACGCGCTCGCGCACAAGACCCTGATCGCGTTCCGCGAGCGGATGATGGAGGAGCACTATCCGAAGTTCGCGGTGCGGCGCGCGGCGTGAGCGCAATCGGGCGGAAGCGCGAGCCGCATCGCCGGAAAAATTGCACGCCGGAAGTCTAAGGCTTCCTCACGAAGCCTTGCCGCGGTGCGCCGACGGCCGTCCACCACCAGCCCGCGATCTCGCCCTTGGCGTTGATCGCTTGCGGAAAGGTGCTCTGGGCGTTCGGGACGTCGAAGCTGGTGATCGTGCCGTTCGGCGCGCGGACGAAGCCGTGGACCACGCTGTCCTGCTTCTGATACGCGCCGATGACGGTGCCGTCGGCGGCGACCGCATAGACCAGCGTGTTGCGCGAATCCGTGGGGTCGAAGCTGGTGACGGTGCCGGAGGCCGAGCGGACGAAGCCGTGCCGGATGGCGTGGACGTCCTCGTACTGGCCCGCCGTGGTGCCGCTGTCGTTGATTGCGGTGATCTCGGTCGGGCACGACTCCACGATGTTGAACACCGCGATCTTCTTGTTCGGCGTGCGGACGAAGCCGGAGAAATGGGGCGACGTGTCGAACTCGACCGAGCCCGCGACCGTGCCGTCCGCGGCCACCGCGGCGGGCTGCATGTCCGGGTCGCCCGCCACGCTGAACGTCTTGAACCTGCCGCTCGCGGTGCGCAGGAAGCCCACCTCCGGATCGCCGTTGGAGACGTGGGTGTACCCCGCGGTCAGGCCGCTGTTGATCGCCGTCGAAAACGTGATGTCGCCCTTGTAGTCGAAGACGGTGAAGTCGCCGGAGGAGTTGCGGATAAAGCCGTGCTGGATCGTGCCGTCCGAGAAGGTGCCGGTCGCGTTTCCTTTCGCATCCGCGCTGTTGGTCTGGCTCGAGACCGCGCCCGGCGCATCGAATTTCCTGATCTTGCCTTTCTTGGCGCGCACGAAGCCGTGCCTGAAGGTCCCGTCGTCCCACCAGCCGTAGACGTTGCCCTTGCCGTCGATCCCGGTCGCGTCCGTGTTCGTCGCATGCGGGACGGTGAAGGTCTCGTACGACGCGGCCGAGGCGCCGGTCGCGACGCAGACGGCGACCGCGAGCAGAAGCGTGTTCGTGCCGGGCATGTTCCCCTCCGGAAAGCGACAGGAGGTTAGCCGGGCCCTCCGGGACTGGAAAGGTTCGCCGGACGACACGGTTGACGCAGGACGCAAAAGAAAAACCGCGCGCCCCGTTCCCCGGTTGCGCGCGGCTGTGCCCTCCTCGGCGTGAACTATTGCGGGGTGCCCCCATCGCCTTGATTGTCGCCCGAGCTGTCGCCCTCGTCGTCGCCCTGGTCGTCATGCGCATCGTTGTCTTCATCGGCGGCATCGGACGCCTCGTCCTCGGCATCGGATCGGGCGTCTTCGCGCTCCTGCTGGACGCGCACGATCCTGCGGTTCATATGCGCGGTCTCCTTCGCGATCTGCCTGCGCGCCTTCTCGAGCGCCTGGGCGACCTTCTCGCTGACATGCGCGCTTTCGAGCGCGCGCGCGACGGTCTCGTCGATCTTGGCCGAGGCGATGGCGCGCTGGATCTCGGGCTCGATCCGGGCGAGCGCGATCTCGGCCTTGCGCGCCTGTGCCTGCGCCTTCGCGACCTCGCGGTCGATCTCGGCCTGGTCGGGCATGTTCACATGCACCACGCGGTCGCGATGGCCGCGGCGATGGATGCGCACCACCACGTGATCGCGCGACGGCGCGCCGGGCTGGACGCCCACGTCGCCGGGCGCATCGGCGGGCCGCTCGTCGTCCATCGCGTCGGGCGTCACCGGATCGACCGCGTCGGCGGGCTCGCCCGGCTGCACCATCACCGCGGGCGCGGGATCGCTCGCGGCTTCGGCTTCGACGAGGCCGGGGCGGGCGACCGCGAGCAAGGCGGTGAGCGCGAGGCCCAGCGAAGCGGTCTTCCAGAAATCCATCGCAGTCACTCCTCTTCGCGATTGGTTCGGCTTGAGCACGGATTTGACGCGCGCCTCGAGCGCCGAGCCCGAAGCCATCGCGACGCCCGACAGCGCCACCGCATGGCCGTGCGCCTCGCTCGCCACGCGCAAGAGCGCGCCGGCATAGTCCGACGGCCGCATGCCAAGCATCAGCACGGTGTCGTCGGCGGCGATCTCGGCTTCGCGGCGCAGCGCGCGCGCGCCGAGCCAGATCAGCGGATTGGGCCAATAGAGCGCGCACGCCACCAGCGAGACGAGCTGGCTGAGGCTGTCGCGGCGGCGCACATGGGCGAGCTCGTGCAGCAGCACCGCCTGCAGGCGCTCGCGCGGCCACTGCGTCGCCGTGCGCGGCAAGAGCACGACCGGCCGGAAGATGCCCCAAGTGAGCGGGCCGTCCTCGCCGTCGGAGAGGCGCAGCTCGCACTCGCGTTGGCCGCCGCTCAGCCGCGGCAGGTCCTGGGACGCGAGCGCGTGCGGGCGGCTGCGGCGCTTGAGCGCGGAGAGCCCGAACGCGCCGGCGCCGAGCCGCGCCATCGCCCAGACGAAGCCCGCGAGCCACACCGCGAACAGCGCGACGGCGATATTCCGTGTGCTGAGTTCCGGCAGCACCGGCCGCGGCGGCGGCGGCGCGGGGATCATGCCGGGGACGGCGGCCTGCGCCGGGATCTCGATGTCGATGGCGATGGGAACGCTCGGCGCGGGCTTGGCGACGCGATGCGCGATGGCGATCCCCGGCGGCACGACCAGCGCCGCGAGCGGCAGCATCAGCGACACACCGAACGCGGTGAGCCACATCAGGTGGCGCGTCGCGGCTTGGCGCAGCAGCAGCGACGCCATCCACGCGACGCCGACGAGCAGCGTCGAGGCCAAAAAGCTTTCGCCGGCGAACAGGAGCGCGCGCGATGCGAACAGCGTGCTCATCGTCCTTCCTCCCTGGCTTTTTCGATCAGCTCGGCGAGACGGTCGAGCTCGTCGGGCGCGATGTCCTCGTGGTCGAGCAGAGCGGCGACGACGCGCTCCACCGAATTGTCGTAGAAGGTCTTGAGCACCGTATCGATCGCGCGCTTGCCCATCTGCTCGCGCGCGACGCGCGGCTCGTAGATGTAGCGCGTGCCGTCGCTGACGTGGCGGACGTGGCCCTTCTTCTCCAGGATCGTCAGATGCGTGCGGATCGCGGTGTAGGTCGGCGGATCGTCCATCCGCTCCAGGATCTGCGCGGCGCTGGCTTTGCCGAGCCCATAGAGCGCGTCCATGATCTCGCGCTCGCGGCGGCTGAAGCCGTCCTTTTGCCCGTCCTTGGGCGGCCCGTCCTTCGACGAAGAGTCCTTGCGCTTGCGCGGCGTGCTCATGCCAAAAAATTGGCACAAGGGCTCGCCGCTGTCAATCGCGGGGCGGATTACGCTTTCGTGAGGCGGCCTAGCTTGCTCGCCTAGGTACTGGAATTTACGGCAAGCTCCGATGCGGACAGGGCTTGCACGGCGATCCCAATAATCCGATCTTCGAAGAGCCTGAGTTTGCGTTCGGCTGCAAGGTTGCCACCCGGCCACTTCGCCAGTTTTGCCTTGATCTCCTGCAGTTCGGGACGGGTACGCTGCTGATCGACTATCCAGTCAACGGTTGCCAACACTTCCATTCCCAACGGCGATTCAAATCCGTCAATGAGGCGGGTGGTGGCATCCAGCGCTGTGCGATAGCCCCTTTCCACTGTGGTCAGATACGCCGAAACTAGATCGCGTTTTGCATCCTCGAAATGAATTGGCTCGAATGCACCAGCGTCCGAAAGCCGCTTTTCGCAATGCAGATAGCTTCCATCCAAGCTATTCAGCATGTGCCGCAGCTTGTCCGAATAAGGGCCGTACCTGTTCGCTTCAAATTCGAAGCCGAGCGGTTCTGCACCAAACATTCGGATGAACCGTTCGAGGAAATACACCAGCTTGTGAATTTCCAGTAGAGTGCACTCTATACCAAGCACGGAATACCTACGAACGAGTTCGGCAATGAGCGCGCGCGCCGGCGTAAGCTTTTCCGCCCCTTCACGCTTCGCTACGTTTTGATATTCGCGAGTCGGCTCGAAAACGACGACGTCGACATTCTTCAGCGTGCCCAGCTCCGCTACAATCAATGAACGGACCTGAGGCCAATTCAAACCACCGTTTCCGCTGCCTAGTGGAGGAACGGCGACAGATCGAATGTTCCTAGCGGCAAGCACATGGCGCAGGTCCTTCAGACCATCTTCGATCCATTCCAGCCGAGACGGCTGTCGCCAATGCTGCTTGGTCGGAAAATTGATTATCCATTTTGGACCGACGAGGCTATGGCGTTCGGTGACGAACATATGTCCGGTGCGCACCAGTCTGCTCTTACAAGCTCGCTCGTATTCCCGATAATTCTCCGGGAACTTTTCCTTGAACATCAGGGCAATACCTTTGCCCATCACGCCGACCGTATTGACGGTGTTCACAAACGCTTCCGCGTTTGCCTCGAGCAAATTCCCTTCGGTAAACCTGATCATGGATACCACCCCGCGCGAGTTTTCACAGGCACGGTCACCCCATTTTGTTCAGCGGCCAACTGGACGGCGTCCCTTACCGAATCGTCATAACAGGCTATCCCCAATAGGGCATCAGTAGGAACATGCCGATAGACCAAGGCCTCGGCCTGGTACTTCTCGAATTTGTCCGAATCGTCCCGGCGGAAATCTCGTGCCCGCAGAGTTTCCCATATGATCCAATCCAAATCTTGCAGATTGTCGGAAAATTGCGCCGCTCTCAGGTAAGCGTGCCGATCCGTGAAAACGAACGGGATATTCAACCGAATCAGGTTGGGAATAGACGACACGAGAATGATGATCTCGGCCATCGGCTGCTTCGGCACCCCCAAACCCGTTTTGATGTTGTAGAGCATCGGCGTGCAGGGCGTGAAATAGAAAGGGACATAGTCGCTCAAAGTTCCGCCAGGTCCACACGGCACGGCTCGCGAGACGCGTCGTTCGATCAGCTCTTGATTTCCGATTTGTACATATCCGCCTTGTGCGCGAGCCGGCAATGACAGCCATCCGCCAGCACGGAGGCCAGATTGTCCCCGTGGACAATCCTGAAGATAAGGGCTTTTTCCTTTGAAAGTACAAGGGTTGCCATGCAGCCACGGTGTAGGACCTTCCCACCTTCGCAGCAAGCGGACGGCGGCAACCTACGTTTTTGTACGCCGCTTACTCGTCCGCGCTCGCGGTCGCGACCGGCGCCCAGGCGCGGGCGCGCTTCTCGGCCTGGGCGCGGGCCTTGTCGTCGAGCGCGGCGTCGAGGCGCTTGGCGAGGTCGGGCGCGATGTCGGGCAGGCCGACGGCGAAGCGCATCGCGTTGCCGTGATAGAGGATCGCCCATTTCTCGGCCTCGATGGGATCGGCGGCCACGCCGACGGCGTCGAGATAGAGCGCCACCGCCTTGGCCTGCGCCTTGGCGAAGCCGGTATCGGCCACGCGCACGATCCACTGCGCCGCTTCGACGCGCATGTCGGCGGCGTTCTTGGCATCCTTCTCGACCGATGCGAGATCGAGCAGGCACAGGCCGAGATCGAGCTGCGAGATCTCCGAGCCGTCGCGCATCGAGATGCGGCGCAGGATCGGCACCGCCACGTCGCATTTGCCCTTGAGGCGCAGGTCCTGCGCCACCGCGACGGCGTCCTTGCTGACCGGCCGCGCCACGTCGTGCGGCATGTCGTGGTTCGAGAGGCCGTAATCGTCCTCGCGCGCGCCGACGCCGCCGATGCCGCCCATCTGCTGCGCCCCCGCCCCCGTCGCGAAGACCGAGACCGCCAGCGCCGCCGCCGCCAAGATCCTGCCCCTCATGCCCGTCACCTCATTGCTTCAGGTAGCGATCATACCACCCGACGATGCGCCCGCGCAGGTCTTTCAGATCGTTAAGCTTGCGGAAATGGTGCCCCTCGCCCGCATAGATGTGCAGCTCGACCGGCGTGCCGACGGTCTTGAGCGCGTGCCAGTATTCGAGCGATTGCGGCGCCGGGCATTCGACGTCGCGCTCGCCGACATAGAGGAACATCGGCGTCCTGGCGCCCTTGATGAACTCGATGGGGGACGAGGCGCGATAGGCGGCCGGGTCGTCATAGACCGAGGCGCCGAAGAACGGGATCATCCACTGATCGATGCCGTTCTGGCCGTAATAGCTCGTCCAGTTGGCGATGCCGGCGCCGGCGACGAAGGCCTTGAAGCGGCGCGTCTGGGTGTTGGCCCACATCGAGAACCATCCGCCGTAGGAATGGCCGTAGAGGCCGAGCCGCGCGTCGTCGATGGGCGCGATCTTCTCGACCGCGTCGATTCCCGCGAGCATGTCGCGCAAATCGCCGCCGCCGAAATCCCTTACATTGGCGCGGGTGAAGGCTTCGCCCTGGCCGTAGGAGCCGCGATCGTTGGGATAGAACAGGTAATAGCCCTTCTGGATCAGCTCATAGGCGAAGTCGAAGCTCGAGCCGTGCTGGCCGCCGGCGGCGATGTAATGCGGCGTATAGGCCGAGCTCGGCCCGCCATGAACGATGACGATCATGGGATATTTCTTCGAAAGGTCCGCGTTCTTCGGGCCGACGAGCCAGCCCTGAAGCTGGAAGCCTTCGTTGCTCCAATGCACGTTGCGCGCCGCGACGTTCTCGGCCAGCGCGTCGTTGTCGTGGGTCAGGCGCTCGATATGGCCGCGGCCGCGATCGACAGCGATCTCGAAGGCGTGGTTGAAGTCCTCGACGATGAAGGCCTCCATGCCGCCGATGAACAGCGCCGCGCCCTTCACCCCCATCGAGCGCGCGGTGGCCGGCACCGAATGGCCGCTATGGATCCCGTCGCCGTCGACGCTGCCGAGCACGAAGGAATCGTCCATGATCGCCGCGGTGGCGATGTGGACCTGGCCGTCGTCGCCGAAGTCGCGCCGCCACGCCAGCGCGCGGTACGAGCCCTTGAACTGCGGCGTCAGGTTCCCGGGCTCGCCGCCCGCGAGCGGCACGGTGTAGATGTCGCCGCCGATGGACTGCCAGTCGCTCATCAGCCCGCCGATGAAGGCGACGGTCTTGCCGTCGGGCGAGACGCGCGGCAGCTCGATCTGCAGCTTGGGCGCGGCGATATTGCGCAGCGCGCCGTCCTCGCCGATGAAGTCCAGGGTCGCGATCCACCAATTGTTGTCGCCATTGCCCTTGGCCGTCGTCGCCACGAAGCCGCCCGGCGCCCAGTCGTATTCGTAGACATAGGTGTCGCCGGGCGAGACGAGCGCGAGCGGACCGCCCTTGGCCGGCAGGATCGCGATGCGCTGCTCGTCGTTGCTCTCGCCGATCTCGCCCGTCAGCGCGGCGCCGGCCTCGACCGCGCCGGTCAGCTTGTGCGCGCCGATGGTGACGAGCAGCGCGATGCGCGTGCCGTCGTGGGAATAGCGCGGCGTGTTGGCGACGCCCTTCACCACGGCGAGCGCGCGCGGCTTGGCTTTCGCGCCCTCGACCGCATAGAGCGTCGCGGTGCCCTTCTTGCGGTCGGTGGCGACGAAGGCGAAGGCGTCGCCCGAGGGCGAGAAGGTGGTGTCGGAATATTTGCACGTCTTGCAGGGATCGAAGCTCGCCAGCACCTTGCCGGCCGCGGTATCGCGCAGCACCACCTTGCCGTGCGGGTCGTCGGCCAGATTGCCGGGATCCAGCGCCTCTATGTCGACCACGCGGTCGCCCCGGGGCGCGAGCGCGAGGTCGTCGTGGTCGTGGATCGTGACCGGCGTGGCAGCGGCGGCGGTGGCGGATAAAACCATCGCTGCCGCAATGCAGAGTGCTCTCATGCGTGTCCTATCCCTGTGATATCGGGCAGAAGGCATTGAATCTCGGCAATAGCAACAATCATTGCGTACCGACCCGCGGTCCGCATATTTTCGCCACGGCTGCCTCTACCTTATCCATTCTGTCGATAAACTCGGTCTGCTGCTCTCGAAATCCCAATGGGATCTCGAAAACGGTCAGATCGCGTGTTCGTGTCGCAATAAGCTTTCCGCGTCGCAGCGCATCGTCGGCCTCTTCGCGGACGAAGCGCGAGATCACCGAACGCGGCGTCCAGATCACGACCACGCATCCGGCGTTCCGAAGGTGATGCTGGATGGCTTCGCGAAAATTGTCCGACCCTGCCAGATTTTCGTCACGCCAAGTTGTATATCCGCGCCGAGCGAGATCTTTCGCCAAAGCATCGGCGATCTCCCGGTCGGGCCGCGCATAAGAGATGAACACGTCGGACGCCGCTCCTGGGTCGCTCTTGCCGCCGATCTCGCTTTCCGCCGCTGCCAGTGACCAGACGACCATCTCGCCGCCACCAGAACTTGCGACATATCGTCGGCGCGTCAGCGCTGCGGACCGATCTCCCAGACTGTCGGATTGCGCCGAATATCCCATCGCTTCGAGAACCGCTTGCAACAACGCCACGCGGCGTGGATGAAGCATGATGCCCGCACCAAGCGATCCTGCCAAGGCATGGAGCCAGAGACAGTACCTGACGTCTTCGCCCGGCTGATTGCGGCTCCCTTTCGATAACCCATATGTGTCGACCTCGGCACGCACGTAGCCGTTCGCGAGAAGCTTGGCGGCGCTCTCCGCCGAAGCGGACATAGATGCCGACTGGCTCTCGTCGCCGTTTAGGATTTGAAACTTCACGGTGTTCGAGGCCATAGCTGCAAACAGCTGGGAAAATGCGCTGATTTGGGAAGCATCGACGATGAACACAGTCTCGCCCAGCGCGGATACGATGGCGTCAAGTAGATGCCCGGCGGGATCGCTGGGCCGAAGGGCTCTGTTCGCCAATATCTCTAGGACCAGGGCCCTATCGAGAATCAGCCTGTTGGCGCTGGGCATCAGATTTCCGCCCCCTCATGCCCCGAAGGCTTGCGACCTGGGATTGGCCAGAGTCGTTCGATGATCTGGTACCGCAATCCGCTCGACAACGGGGTTTCGTCTTGAAAGACGACCTGTCCGCATCCCGCGCGGATGATGTCCCCACCGACGCCGTGCTCGTTCCGCGCCGCAGCGATGATGACCCGAAAGCCGGGAGAGCCCAAAGGATCGAACGGCATATACCAGGATTCTCCCCAGATTTGAGCCGCCCATTCGATGAATCGGTTACGAAAACCCTCGTCGTTTCCGATCTCGAAATTCGCCGTCGCGATCAGATCGTGCATGCCCTTGGGAGGTGTCTCGAACGCCTTAGCCTCTGCGGAATCGAGCGCGCGTATCGTGTCGACTGGGCACCAGCCGAATGTGTAGCAGACCTTCGGTTGCGCAGTCAGAATGCTTCTCATGGCGGTATGCATCCTGCGCATTCTGGTGATGCCGCCATTCAGGCAATGGGCGGTGGCGTAAGGCATCGGCTTCTGCATCTCCGTCCCTGCGAGCCTCGCACTTTTGCCTACGAGGTTTCTGTCGTGCTCGATGGCGTCGAAAGCGGCGTGAAGGGCAAAAGGCTCCGGCGGATCGCCGACGGCTCCATTTCTAAAAGCGGATTTGGAAAGCGTGTTTGCTTCCGTGTTGCGGAAGAGGAAGTAGTGCGGCGCGATCTTCGCGTCGATGTCGCCTTCAGGCCAATACCAGCTGCGCCGCGCATCGTGGCAGCGCAAGGTCTGAAGCAGATCGAGACGGTCGTCATCGGCGAAAACGACATGCTGAAACACGACATGAGCGATCTGCGCGGCTTGAATTGATGCAACGGGATCGCTGCCGTCGAGCGCGCGCGAAACGCAATGAAGAGCTTGAATCCAGAATTTCGCGAGATCGCAACCCCAGGATCGCCCTTGGCTCTCTGCCGCCAAGTCCATCACGACACCCAGATGCGGGTTCGGTGCAAAGGACAAGGAAGATGAGCCGTCTGAACGCTCCTTCAGGGCCTTGTTGATCGCATCGAGAAGCACGCCCTCCGGCACTTGCCAGTCCGGCGGAAGATGCAGCGATCCGTCCGCCCCGACGACGAAAGCGCTGTCCAGGTTCCGCCATGCTTGGACATTGCGGCCCGCTTCGGCCAGCGCGCTCATCAGCGATCGAGCGGGCACGCCGAACGAATAGAGCAGCAACACCGTCCAGACGATCTCTAGCAAGCCGCAGTTCTCCAGAACCGCTGACGGCTGGCGCTCGAACGGGATATCGGTCCCGGCAGTAAGCACAAGCTCTGCCGCGATCATCTCGAAGGAACTGCCGAGCAGCGGCTTAGTGATGGACAGCACCGAGCCGCCCATGGAGGCAAGAAGGTCGGCGCTGTAGTTGTCGATGAGGGGGTCGATAAGCCGCTGGGCGTTGAGGCAGTAGCCGAGCAGCAAAGCTTCGAATTGCGGCTTCGGCATGCACACGAAAGGAGCGAAAAAATCTCCCAGCGTTACAAGGGGACTGAGGCCCCAGACGTTGGGGCGGGGGTTGTCAATCAAAACGGGATAACCATCGCTGGCCCGGAACATGATGTTGTTGTCGTTAATATCGCGGAAAAGCAGCTGAGCACGATGGAGTTGCGCCAAATACCGTCCGATGAGAACGAGATAGTGATTTTCCCAGCGACAAGCGGTTTCGCGCAACACCAGCTCGTAGTCACGCGGCAAGAAGCCCGAGAGAAACTCGATATTGTCCGGCCCGTGCATTCAAATGCCCGATAGTCATGCAACGAGCGATTTATCACGCCTGACAAGCGACCCCAAGTGGCGGCCGGATTGGGGCGGTTTCCGGCCATGTCAGCAATGTGTGCAGCTTCGCTCGCATAGAGCTCCCATCGGCCTTATATTGGCGCCATGGCGCACAACAACGGCATGGTTCCCAAGCGGCGGGGCAAAAGCGCGGCCGGGGGCTTCTCCGAGAACGCGGCGAAGTTCCGCGGGCTGGTGACGCCGGTCGAGCCCGCCGGCACGGCCTATGACCCCGGCCCGCCCGAGAACGCCGACACGCTGGTCGCGCCCATCGGGACTTTGCCGCTGCACGGCGCCAC